>JADIZR010000004.1:177500-232583 GCA_016704655.1 Pseudomonadota bacterium
AATTGAATTCCACACGGGTGAGTGCCGGGTCCAGGATCTTGAAAATCTGTGCCTGGTACGTCTCCGCGTTCGCCTTGATCTCGTCGGGCGTCAAGGGTGGCCGGGTGGCGTTGCGCCCGGTCGGGTCACCGATGAGCCCCGTGAAATCGCCGATCAGGAAGATGACGTCGTGGCCGAGGCGCTGAAACATCGCCATCCGGTTGATCAGCACCGTGTGGCCCAGGTGCAGGTCCGGCGCCGTCGGGTCGAATCCCGCCTTGACCCGGAGCGGCTGGCCGCGAGCCAGCTTTTTCAGCAGGTCGGCTTCCAGCAGCACCTCTGCTGCGCCGCGGCGCAGTTCAGCCAGTTGTTCGTCGGCAGGCAGCATCGATCGGCACGCTCCGGGCGGTATCGCGGTGCAAGGCGCGGGACTGTAGGGGTTGCCGCTCGCGCAGGCAACGCCATGGCTACGGTGAGGGCCGTCACAGTACGTACATCTTCTCCGCAAGACTCTGAACAAGTTGAGAAAAATGACCGGGTGACAGTTGACTCGTAGCGCCCGCGCAACTACTTTACCCGCCATTGCTCAATGGGGGTGACCATTGCAACCGCCTGATTTTCCAATACCGGCGCGCGCGCCAGCGTCTGACCGGAGCGCCGGGACCGCGCGCCGCCGCTGGCTCGCCGGAACCAGCCTGCCGCTGGTAGCCGCCGTGGCCGGCATCCTTGCCCTCGCCGCCTGGCCACGCCAGGAAGCACCGACGTCAGTCGACCTGACGGCGCTCGTCGCTTCGCAGTCGGCGGCGCCTGCGACCGCGACGGCCGCCGCCGAAGACTTCGCCGCAAACGTCGAATACACGGTTCAGCGCAATGACACGCTCGACCAGATCTTCCGTTCCGTCGGCATCGACATGGCCGCGCTCGTCGAGCTGCGCCAGCGTCCTGAAGTCCGCCGCGCACTTGATATCGTGCGGCCGGGCGACATCATCACGTTCACCCACGTCGACGGCGCGCTGCAGTCGCTGAACCGCCAGATCAGCAACACGCTGACGCTGTCGGTCGCGCGCTCGGGCGATGGCTTTGCCGTGAACTACGTCGAGAACCCGCTCGAGACCGAGATCGTCGGCCGCAGCGCGCGCATCACCTCCTCGCTTTTCGCGGCTGGCCAGGAAGCCGGCATGTCGGCCGAGACGATCATGACGGTCGCCAACCAGATCTTCGGCTGGGACATCGACTTTGCGCTCGACCTCCGCGAAGGCGACGAATTCAGCGTGCTGTACGAGCAGAAGTTCCAGGACGGCGAATACGTGAACGACGGGCGCGTGCTCGCGGCCGAGTTCGTCAACCAGGGCAAGACGCATCGGGCGGTGTGGTTCCAGTCGCAGGACGGCGAAGTGCAGGGTTACTTCACGCCCGAGGGCAAGGGCATGCGCAAGGCTTTCCTGCGCGCACCGCTCGACTTCACGCGCGTGAGCTCGGTGTTCAATCCGCGCCGCAAGCACCCGATCAGCGGCGTCGTCCGCGCCCACAAGGGCGTCGATTACGCGGCGTCGACGGGCACACCCATCTGGGCCGCAGGCGATGGCCGCATCCAGTTTGCCGGCCGCAAGGGCGGGTACGGCAACGTCGTGACGATCGATCACGGCAAGGGCATCAGCACGGTCTACGGCCACATGTCGCGCTTCGGCAAGTCTGCACGCGTCGGCCGCACGGTGAAGCAGGGCGACATCATCGGTTACGTCGGCATGACCGGCGCGGCCACGGGCCCGCACCTGCACTACGAATACCGGATCAAGGGCGTGCACAAGAATCCGGCCACGATCCCGATGCCTCGCACCGAGATTCCGTCGGGTTACCTGGCCGAGTTCAGCCGCCAGGCCGAATCCGAGTTCGCGAAGCTGCAGCTCACCAGTGGCCAGGGCGGCATCGCCCGGGTGGCGAGCCGCTGAGGAAAGTGATTAGTGATTAGTGACTAGTAATTAGTCAGAACGGAAGGGCCTGCAATGCAGGCCCTTCTTTTTTGGCTCGGTCACCGAATAACTTTGCGGGGATTCCAGCTTAAGCGGGTCGCGCGCCGATAGCGGACGTTCAACGGGGACAAACGAGCCAAACCGGGCACCAGATTGCCGAGATTGACAGCCGTGAAGCAGCCACTGGAGGGTGCGGTCGTAGAGCGCAACCAGCCGCTGCATGAACTCCAGCCGCGACATGTCCAGGTGCGTGGTGCCGTCGCGCCAGGTGGTCTTGAGCTTGAGCACCACCTGTCCGGCGGCGTTGGTCTGCGCGCGCGCTCGTTGGCCAAGTCCGGGCGGGTGATGTAGCGACACAGTTGGTCCAGCGCCCGCCGGTTGTCGGCGGCGCAGCGCACGGCCGCGTGATCACGCCGTGCCTCAGGGGTGAGCCGGGGGCACGAAGTTCTGAGTGATCTGCTTGTACTCAAGGAAGTCGTCGAGCGAAGCCGTACCGCCCAGACGGCCAACGCCGCTGGCCTTGAAGCCACCTTCTCCGAATTCAATCGCCAGATTGGCCCAGCTGTTGATCGAGACCAGGCCGGCTTGAAGCTTGCGCGCCACGCGGATGGGGCGGTCGATGTCACGGCTCCACACGCAAGCGCTCAGGCCGTACTCGCTGTCGTTGGCCATGCGGATCGCTTCTTCCTCGGTGTCGAACACTTGCAGTGTTTGCACCGGGCCGAAGGTTTCCTCCCGAACGATGGGCAAGGTGCTGTCCGTCACTTCGAGCAGCGCGGGGTGGTAGAACGCGCCACCCGCCAGTTTCGGATCCTTTGAGGGACCACCGCGCACGAGCGACTTCGCGCCGGCCGCGATGGCCGCGTCCACGCAAGCGTTCACACGGGACACTGCCGCCTTGTCGATCAAGGGGCCCATGGTGCTGTCGGCGCTCGAGGCTGGACCAGGGCGCACGGCTTCGAGGCGAGCGGCCAGGCCCTTGCGCACGGCGTCAGCCTTGCTGCGGCGGACCAGGATGCGGCTGCCGGTCATGCAGAACTGGCGGCGAAACGCAAAGCACGCGCGATGAAATGCGCTTCGAAGCCGGCTTCGTATTTCATCTTGCCGTTCTCGGTGGCCAGCGTCTCGACGATCTCGCCGATTCGTGCTTCGTACGCGTCAGCCAGGCGGCACAGCGCAGTGGCGCGCATGAAGGGGTCATTGCGCCATTGGCCGGTTTCGAAGGCAGTCTGCGCGGCGTCGATCGCGGCCTGGGCGGATTCAGCATTGCCGTCGGCGTAGTGGCCGATGACCCCGCCAGTCGCGGGATCGATGCTCTCGCGCTGGGTGCCCGCGGTGCTCCACTCGCCGCCGATCCAATGCTTTGCCTCTCTGAGGTTCGCCACGATTTCGTTTTCCTGTTTGTCTGTTTGCCGATCTCACCATGACAAGGCTTGCCTTGGCCCAGTGATTGCCGCAATGATCTTCAGCTCGCCGCCGCAGTTCAGGCAGTGCTCCATCGGCACGACGTTCACAGAATCACCGCTCGCCCACTCAAGTCAGACGACCCCGAAGCGGCCGCTGCGGAACACCCGCTCCTGGTCGATCTTACCGGTTCCGAAAACGGACCCGGAACTTCGCCGGTCGACCCGAAGCGGTCGTCAGCCGTGTCGACAAACGGCCTCGCAACGTTTGAGCTCAGCCGCTGGCGGAGACTGGCCAAGGGCGTCATGCGCCGTCGCGGAGCAGATAGTCTCTTTGCGCGTACGGGAACGTGGCCAGCTCTGCGTTGGCGGCTGAATCCGCGATGAAGTACGCCCGGACCTCGGCGATACGGCCGTCTCGCATGACGTACCACTCGGTGCCTCGCGCCATAAGCCGGAGCTTGCTTCCCGGCGGGGTCCACAAGCAACTCCACTCGTTGACGACTTCGTCGCCGCTGGCAATGATCCGATCGATCGACCAGAGCGGGTCCAGAGCATGTTTGTACTTTCGCCAATATCGGGCGAGGTGCTCCGCGCCAGCGATCGGTGGAAACGATGGCGGCAAGAAGTAGTGACAAACGTCTGGTGCGAGCGTGCTCAGCAGATCCTCGAGATTACCAGTGTTGCAACCGTCAAAGTACTTGCGGACGACCGCGATGTTTGTGGCTTCGACGTCTATCATCTCTACCTCTCAACGTACGGAACACGACTGTGACGCCTGACTTTGAATTCAACGACATGCATGTCGGTTCAGACACCCGATGTCGGTATAAAACCTGCCGGTGGCCATCAAATTTCGGCCGATGTCCGTGCAATTCTTAATCTGGAGATGCTCGCGTAGTCTGCGCGACCGCACGAGCGGTAGCGCAGGACGCGGAACATGGCACCGGTGCTGAAGGTCGGCTCATGTGGCTGATTTTACGCATTCGCGAACGTCTGCTTCCTGCCCAACTGGCCTGACAGAACCCGAGCAACTTGTCGGCAGCGTCAAATCGAAGCGACGGAATCACCGCTCCGTCAGCTCCGACTGCTCACTAATCACTAATCACTATTCACTAATCACTAATCACTTCTTCAACTGACTTTCAGCCTGAACCCCGCGGCTTCCAGGCATTCCGCTTCCTGCTCGAGATCGATGGCGGTGAGCGGATGCTCGTCGAACCAGCCACGCGGAAACGTCAGCTCCAGGCTTTTTCCCTTCGCAGCCAGCCGGATGTCGGGCAGCGAACGTGGCCCGCGTCCGCGGTGCAGCAGCACGGCGAGCCGCAACAGCACGATCAGGTACAGCGCCTTCAGGTGCCAGGGCGGCATCAAGTCGTCGAGCGCAGTCAGCAACAGTTTGCGCCGGTGGCCACCGACGATGGCCGCGAGCAGTTGCTGCTCGTGGCTCGGAAAGCCGGGCAAGTCGGCATGCTGCAGCAGGTAGGCGCCGTGCCGCTGGTACTGCGAATGCGCGATGTCGAGCCCGACCTCGTGCAGGCGCGCCGCCCAGCCGAGCGTCGGTTCGGCGAGCGGATCGTCCAGGCCCCAGTCGTCACGCACCTGTCGCAGGAAGGCGAGCGCCGTCGCCTCGACCCGATCCGCCTGCGCGGTATCGACGTGGAAACGCCCTTCCATCGCTCGCACGCTGCGCACGCGCGCATCCTCGTCGGTGAGGCGCCCGAGCAGGTCATACAGCAGTCCCTCACGCAACGCGCCGTCGGCAACCCGCATCGTTTCGATGCCGAGCCGATCGAACACCTCGAGCAGGATGGCGAGACCGCCCGGCAGCACCTCCTGCCGTTCGGGCGGCAGTCCCGGCAACTTGAGTCGCGAGGTCTGGCCGGCGCGCAGCGTTTCCTGCAGCAGCCACTCGAGGCCCGCCCGGTCGACATGCGCCGCCGCCGGCTCGCGCGCGTGCAACGTGTCGGCCACGGCGCGCAAGGTGCCGGAGGCGCCATACGCGATGTCCCACTCAGAATGCCTGAAACGGCTGATGACCGGCTCGAGTTCCAGTTGCGCGGCTGTGCGCGCACGCTTCATGCGTTTTTCAGTGATCTCGCCGTCGGGAAAAAAGCGGGCGCTGAGGCTGACGCAACCCATGTACAGGCTCTCGAGTCGCTTGGCCGAAAGGCCTTCGCCGATGATGAGTTCCGTGCTGCCGCCGCCGATGTCGACGACGAGGCGGTGGCCGCCCTCGTTCGGCGTGGTGTGCGCGACGCCGAGATGAATCAGGCGCGCTTCCTCGACGCCCGAGATGATTTCGATGGGATGACCGAGCGCATCGCGGGCCCGCTCGAGAAAGACCCCGCGCCGCTTGGCCTTGCGCAGGGTGTTGGTGCCGACCACGCGCACGCTCTCCGCACGCATGTCGCGCAGGCGCTGGCCGAAGCGTTCGAGGCATTGCAGCGCGCGCTGGGTCGATTCCCGGCTGAGCCGGCCGTGTTCGTCGAGGCCCGCGGCGAGACGAACCATCTCCCGCAGGCGGTCGAGCACGATGAGCTGCCCGTGGTTGTAACGGGCGACGATCATGTGAAAGCTGTTCGAGCCGAGATCCACCGCCGCGAGGACGTCCGGCACCCGATGCGGCACGACGGCGGTTCAGCTCATCAGGCGGAGAACGACGAACCGCACCCGCAGGTGGTCTGTGCGTTCGGATTGCGGATCACGAACTGCGCGCCTTCGAGGTCTTCGCGATAGTCGATTTCGGCGCCCGTCAGGTACTGGAAACTCATGGGGTCGACGAGCAGGCGCACGCCCTGGTTCTCGACGCAGGTATCGCCGTCTTCCTCGTTCTCGTCGAACGTGAATCCGTACTGGAAGCCGGAGCAACCGCCACCGGAGACGAAGACCCGCAGCTTGAGGTTCGGGTTGCCCTCCTCGCGGATCAGCTCGCTCACCTTGGCGGCCGCCGAGTCCGTAAAGACCAGCAGGGTGGCGTCGGCCGTCTCGTTCAGCGCAGTCGCTTCTGTCATGGATGCTCCGTGCGTCGTCGCGGGCGGTCGAATCTGGGGGCAGATTTTAGCTTACCAATCCCCCGCCTCATAGCGCGGCGACCGGCTGGCCTGAGACTTTCCAGGCAAATGTCTGCTGCACCGGCGCGCGGAGCTTGCTCGAACGCACCCGGACTTCGGTCTCGAACGGCTCGAAACCCTCCGGCAGGACGACAGTCTGCTCGATCGTCTGGAAATATCGAAACGAGAACGGAAGCTCTGCCCGCGGCTTGCCGAGCAGGTCGCCGACGGAAAAGCGGGCCGGCAAGTCGTCCTTGACCCCGAGCAGAGTGATCTGAGCGAGGCCCGCAACGATGCTTTCGTGCCGCATCGCCTGGACGAGCGTGAGCTTCAGCTGCACCTCGCGCGGCGCGGTACCCGGCAGAACCTCGAAGCGCTGGATGCGCAGGCCCTGAATGCCGTCGGCCGGCGAGACGATGCTGCGATAGAACGCCAGGTCGTCGCTTTGTCGCGCCAGCTGCGACTGCAAGTCACCGAGCGTGGTCTCGACCTGCCCATAGGCGTCGCGATCGAGACGACGCGCCATTTCGAGTTCGGCCACCCTGGCATGCAGCTGCTTGTTCTCGATTTCGACGCGTTGTTCGTGGTCCGCAACTACCGCACGCTTTTCTGCTTCTCCGGCCGAGTCGTGGCCCACGGAGCGCTGGCCGAATCCGTAGCCGATCCAGCCCGCCAGCGCCGCGAGTAACGCGGATGCGAGCGCGGCGTAGAGCAACCGGCGGAACCGAGCCTTGGGCACCCCGGCCACATCAGTCACTGTTCCGAACCTTCGGGCACGCCTGCCGCGACCGCAGCAGCCGTCGTGGCTTCATCGCTCGCGGACGAGTGCGGGCCACTGTCCGTCCGCCGGCGACGACGCGGCGACCGCGGCTGCGGCGCACGCAGCATGGCGTCGGTCAGCCAGTCGGGACGCGGCGGCGGACCTTCGGCGAACGCCTGCTCGCCCAGCTCCTGCAGCGCGCGTACGTAGACCGCACGCTTGAAATAGATGACCTCGCGCACGGGCGCCCAGTAGTCAACCCAGCGCCCCCGGTCGAATTCGGGCTCGGCGGTCGCCTCGAAATTGAAGCGGGAATCGTCCCCCAGCATCCGCAGCAGGAACCAGCGTTGCTTCTGGCCGATGCAGACCGGGTTGCCGCGACGGCGCAAGTACTGGGGCGGCAAGCGGTAGCGGAGCCAGTGGCTGGTGCTGGCGACGAGTTCAACGTCGCTGCGCTCGAGCCCGACTTCCTCGTGCAGTTCGCGATAAAGGGCCGCTTCCGGTTGCTCGTTGCGCAGGACGCCGCCCTGGGGAAATTGCCAGCCACGCCCATCCCGCCGACCGCCCAGGAACAGTTCACCACCGTCACGCATCAGGACTATGCCGACGTTGGCGCGAAATCCCTGGTTGTCGATGTAATCGCTCATGGCCTGCGCAAAGTCCGGTTGCGCCTGATTTTTCCACATTGGCGGCAACCGCACAAAAACATCACTCGGCCACCGCTCGGCTTGTGGCCCCGCCCCCGCTTCCCTAACCTTCCCCCAAACTCGCGGGGGCCGCTTGCACAGACTTCCTCTCATCCCGGTGTTCGTCGCGCTCGGCGCCACGACCGTGCTGCTCCTGCTGCTGTCGCTGATGCTCGGCAGCGTGCACCTCGAGCCGGCGGCTGTGTGGCACGCTGTCTGGAACTCCGAACCCTCCCTGGCGCGGGACGTCGTCATGGACCTGCGCCTGCCACGCGCGCTCACTGCTTTCGCCGTGGGCGGGCTGCTCGGGCTGGCGGGCGGCCTGCTGCAGGTCCTGCTGCGCAATCCGCTGGCGGATCCCTACGTGCTCGGCGTGTCGGGTGGCGCATCCGTCACGGCTCTGCTGGCCCTGATGGCCGGCATGTCCGCCGTCATGGTCGACGCGGCTGCGGGCGCCGGAGCGCTCGCCGCGTGTGCACTGGTTTTTGCGCTTGCGCAGGGCCGCGGCGGCTGGACCCCGACTCGCCTGCTGCTGACGGGCGTCGTCGTCGCCGCCGGTGCGGGCTCCATCGTCAGCCTGCTGCTGGCGATGAGTGACGATACTCGACTGCGCGGCATGGTGTTCTGGCTGCTGGGCGACCTGACGCGCGGTGACCGCTGGGGCTGGCTGCTGACCCTGCTCGCCGCCGCGACCCTCTTCTGCGTCGCGCTCGGCCGTCCGTTGAACGTGCTGGCGCGCGGGGAGACGATCGCCGCGACCGTCGGGCTCGACGTGCGGCGTGTGCGCAGCATCGTGTTCGTGCTGAGTTCGCTGCTCACCGGTTGTGCCGTAAGCACCGCCGGCAGCATCGGCTTCGTCGGGCTGGTCACGCCGCACCTCGTGCGTCTCGCGCTCGGCAACGACCAGCGCATCGTGCTCGCCGGCTCCGCACTGCTCGGTGGCCTGGTGCTGATGACGGCAGACCTCGCGTCACGACTGTTGCTCGCACCGAGGCAATTGCCGGTCGGCGCACTCACCGCACTCGTCGGCGTGCCGATTTTCCTGTTGCTGATGCTGCGCCAGCGAAACTAGCTGGCGACGCAACGATCGCCACCGGCGCGTTTGGCCTGGTGCAGCGCCGCATAGGCACGCGACAGCCACTCGTCGGCTGTCGCCTTGCGATCCATTCCCGCCACCAGGGCCGCCGGGTCCAGCCCGGCGATCCCGACCGAAACCCGCACCTCCTCCAGCTTGCCGGGCGTTGTGACGATCGGCGCCGCCCGCACGGCAGCAAGAATGCGCTCCGCGAGCCGCGTCGCGAACTGAGGCGGCGTCGCTGGCAGCAACACGGCGAATTCGTCGTCACCGAGGTGCGCGAAGGAATCGCTCGCCCGCGCCTGCGCTTCGATGATGCTGCCCACCTCGAACAGGACGGCGTCGCCCGCAGCGACTCCGCGCCTTTCGTTGAGGCTGCCGAGGCCGTCGACGTCGATCAACAGGCAGGTGGCCGGCACCGAGTCCCGCACACTGGCCGCCAGCTGCTCCCGCATTCGCGACAGAAAGTAATGCCGGCTGTTCCAGCCCGTGAGGGGATCCACGACGCCGGCGCACAGCAGGCGCGCGCGCTGCAACTGCCGCTCGGCGCTGGCCAGTGCCTGTGCACCGATGTGATCGAGCCAGGCAGGCTCGAGCGCTGCGAGCGCAGCGGGACCGTCGCGGCTGCCCACGTTGTAGACGCCGGTGAGTCCGCCACTGCGCGGCAGCGGCAACAAGGTCAGGTGCGTGCAGCCAGCCTCGGCCGCGATCAGCAGTCCGTGATCGGCAGGGTGGTAAGGCCCTGACCAGGGAGCATGCAGCGTGCCGTATCCCGGCGCGACCCCGGCAAGACTGTCGATGAATCGCAGCCCGGGCCGCGAATCGGGCTGTTTGCCTTCGCCGGCGGCCAGGCGCCGGAGTTCGTGCCTAGGATCGAGCAGCAGCAGCACGCCGGTCAGCGATTCGCCGTCGGCTGCGGGCGGCTGCGCCAGCCTGGCCGCGAGTTGGTCGAGCGAGCGCACGGCCATGAGGCTGTTGGACCAGGCCAGCACCTGCTGCAAAAGGATGGCGCGGTCGCTCATCACTCAGCGACTCGCCTCGTCGCGCGCCGCCTGCCGCTCGCGCAGGTACTCGTTGCCCTGCTGCATCATGGCGACGAAGGTTGCCGCATCACCCTCCTGGACCGAGCGGCACAGGCGATTCACCGCGGCCTGCAAGGCGTTCAGCGATTCCACGCCGTAGTCGTTCAGGCTCTGGATCTCGAAATACAGGTCGGGGTTCTCGGCCGCGACGCGCGTCGCGACGTCGAGCTGCGCGTCAAACGTCGTGCTCGACATGCGCGCGAGCCGTGGCGCCGCTTCACCGCTCTCGGCCAGCGCCGTGAAGAACGCGATGTTGAGCGCATGCGCGAGACCGAGCACGAAAGCAATGAGACGGTCGTGCTCATCGAGTCCCATCACGACGAGATCGGCCATCGTCGAACCGAACAGGGCGCGCGCTTCTGCGAGCGCCGCGGCATCACCGAGGTCGACGAAGATCACGTGCCGGCCCGACAGCAGCTCGGTGTCGGGCCCGAACATCGGGTGCACCGACGTCACGTGACACCCGGCGGCACGGAGCTGCTCGAGTCCCGAGCGCAGCGGCGTCTTGAGCGAACCGATGTCGAACACGATGCCGCGCGGCCGCCGCCCGGCCAGTTCCGCCAGCACTTCATTCGCGATCCGGATCGGCGTGGCCACGACGATGATGTCGTGCTGCAGGTCGGAGGATCTCCAGTCGGCGACGAAGTCGTACCCCGCCACCTCGCCGGAAGGATCGGCCACCGTGACCGCAAAGCCTTGCGCAGCGAGAAAATCCGCCATCCAGCGTCCCATCTTGCCGCGTCCGCCGATGACCAGCGCGCTGCGCCCCGATCCCCGGCCCTGCGACGCCACCCGCGCCTGCTCCTGTGTCGTGAGCGAACCGCGGATCAGCGACTGCAGCAGCGATTCCGCGAGCGCAGGCGAAACGCCGAGTGCCTCTGCGTCCCGTCGCGCCTGCAACAGCACCTCGCGCTCGCGGCGGAAGTCACGTGTCGGCTGGCCGGCCGAGCGCTTGACCTCGGCGATCTGTTTGCCGAGCGTCTGCCGCTCGGCGACGAGCAGCAGCAGTTCACGGTCGATGAGGTCGAGTCGGGCGCGGAGTTCTTCGAGGGATTGCATGCTTCACGGTCTCGTGGACGGTCCCTTTTACCGGTCCGACGGCTCACGCCGCAAGAGATCGCACAGGCGCTGGGGCATAATCGAGTTTTCACGCTCGCTGGACGACCCCGACGATGACTCATTCCGGAACGCTGCCCACGACCCTGCCCCAGGATCCGATGCCCGTCTTCGAGGGCTGGTATCGCGAGGCGCGCGAACAGAAGGTGCAACCCAACCCGGACTCGATGGTGCTCGCGTCCACCACGCCGGACGGCACGCCCGCGGCACGCGTCGTGTTGTGCAAGAAGGTCGTCGCGGACCCGGGCTATGTCGTTTTTTCACCAACTACGAAAGTCGCAAGGGTCGGGAACTGGCGGCGAATCCGCGTGTCGCCGGCGTGCTGCACTGGGACTCGATGAGCCGGCAGGTCCGTCTCGAAGGCCGCGTGGTGTTCTGCCCGTCCGAGGAAAGCGATGCGTATTTCTCGTCGCGCGCGATCGACAGCCGCATCGGCGCGTGGGCCAGCCTGCAGAGCCAGCCGCTCGATTCACGCGCAACGTTGCTGAAGCGGGTCGCAATCGAAGCCGCTCGTCACGGTACGGCGCCGACGCGCCCGCCGCACTGGGGCGGCTACCACTTCTGGTTGCAAGCCGTGGAACTGTGGTGCGAAGGCGCATTTCGCGTCCATGACCGTGCACGCTGGACTCGTACGCTAGAGCCTGCAGGCGACCGTGCGTTCACGCCGGGGCCGTGGCAAGCCACGCGACTCTATCCCTGATTCCGCCGGCGTCAGGATGTCATCACGTTGGCCGCACGCACTTTCCTCGGCACGCTGCGGCTCGCAATCCTGATCGCGGTCCTGCTGTTCGTCGCGCTCGGCGCCTGGCTCGACCGCGCGCGCAGCCGTGACTGGGACAACACTCTGCGCGTCACGGTGTACCCGGCCAGCCACTCAACCGACCCCGGTGTCCGCGCCTACACAGCGGCATTGCAGGCGGAAGATTTCGCCGACGTGGAATCATTCTTCATCGACGAGGCGTCGGGTTACGGCATCACGCTCGAGCGGCCCGTACGGATCCGTGTCTCGCATGCCGCGAGGGAGTTGCCGCCGGTGTTGCCGGATCGGCCCGGTCCGCTCACGATTGCGCTCTGGAGCCTGCGCCTGCGTTATTTTGCTGCCCGGACCGCCTGGAACGATTCCTTGCCTGCACCCGACATTCAGGTATTTGCCCTTTATTCGCGGCTCGGGCCGGGTTCCACGGCGATGCCGGATTCGGTGGGTCTCAGCAAGGGGCTCATCGCGTTGACGCACCTGTATGGCGACGCGGCTGCCGCCGGCAGCAACCAGGTGGTCCTGGTCCACGAGGTGCTGCACACGCTCGGTGCCACCGACAAATATGATTTTGCGACTGGACAGCCGCTGGTGCCCGAGGGACTCGGCGAGCAGGACCGGCAGCCGCTGTACCCGCAGGATCTCGGCGAAATCATGGCCGGCCGCATCGCGACCAGCGCGCGCGACGCAGTCGTTGCCGACAGCCTCGAGCAGATGCTGGTCGGCCCCGTGACCGCGCTCGAGATCGGATGGCCGCCATGACGGGCCGGCCCGCCCTGGCCTGCGCTGCGGTCACTGTCGAGGTGCCTGGCCGCACTCTCGTGCGCGACCTGACGCTCGACCTGCCGGCCGGCAGGTTGCTGGTCGTGCTGGGCCGCAACGGTTCGGGCAAGAGTTCGACGCTGCACACGTTCGCGGGCCTGCGTGCTCCCGCTCGCGGCCAGGTGCTCGTAGCCGGCAGGCACGTCGACTCGTGGCCGCGCCGTGAACTCGCACGCACACTGGGTTTGCTGCCGCAACTGGTCGACGATCCGTTTCCGGCAACGGCGCTCGAGGCCGTGCTCGTCGGGCGTCACCCACACCTCGATTTCTGGGCCTGGGAAAGCACGGAAGACCGCGCAGCCGCGCAACGTGCCCTGGCAGCAGTCGATCTCGCCGGCCTCGAAGAGCGCGACATTGCGACACTGTCGGGCGGTGAACGGCGGCGGCTCTCCATCGCCACGATCCTCGCCCAGGATCCGGCCGTCTTCCTGCTCGACGAACCGATACACCAGCTGGATCCGCAACATCAGCTGGATGTGCTGCGGATTTTCCGGCGGCTTGCGGACGCTGGCCGAACCGTGGTCGTGAGCCTGCACGACATCGGTCTTGCGGCACGCTTCGCCGATGCGGCCTTGCTGTTATTCGGCGATGGCCGCTGGCAATGCGGCCCCTGCGACGAAGCGCTCAACGAACGCTCCATTGGCGAGCTCTACGGCATCGCCGTGCGCGAATTGCGCTGGGAACACGGCCGTACGTTCGTCGCGGCTTGAACTCGCTTCGTCAGTGCGCGACCGACTTCGAGAAGACGTTGAGCACGGCGACCCCGGCGATGATCAGGCCGAGACCCACGATCGCCGCCGCGTCGAGTGACTGGCCGTAGACCAGCCACGCGACGAGCGTGATGAGCACGATGCCCACGCCCGACCAGATCGCGTAGGTCACGCCGACCGGGATCGTCTGCAGCGTGAGCGACAGGAGATAGAACGCGATGCCGTAGCCGATCACGACCACGGCTGACGGACCCGGGCGAGAAAACCCAGCCGACGCTTTCAGCGCCGAGGTTGCAATTACCTCGGCGACGATCGCGAGACCCAGGTAAGTCCATGCACGCATCACGCTGCCAGCCTGCGTCCTGGCGCCCGGTCAGGTGATGGGGATTGCGCGACCATGCAGCGCCAGCCAATCGGCAAAACTCTGCAGCTGCGGGTTGATCGTGCGCGTGAACTCAACGCTGCGCGCACGGCAGAAATCTGCACTGAAGTCATGATTGAACTGGAACATGTTGCCGAGGTCCTCCGCGCCGGGGAATCCCAGGCCGCGATACACATCGAACGGCACGTCCTGGTGCAGGACCTCGCGACCGAAGGCACGCGTCAGCGCGGCCGCCATCTGCGCACCAGTGAGGTGTTCTCCCGCGATACCCACGGTACGGCCCACGAACTCGGCGCTGCGCTTGAATAGTCCGTGCGCACAACGACCGATGTCGTCGGCCGCGATGCCCGGCAAAGGCCGGGTGCCCATCGGCAAGGCGAAGTACAGCTTGCCGTCGGGACCAGTCCTGGGGCCCATGCCGAAATGGATCAGGTTGTCCCAGTAGAACGACGTCAGCAGGCACGTGGTCGGCACGCCTGTCCCACGG
This sequence comes from Pseudomonadota bacterium, assembly GCA_016704655.1. Classification (GTDB taxonomy): domain Bacteria; phylum Pseudomonadota; class Gammaproteobacteria; order Steroidobacterales; family Steroidobacteraceae; genus RPQJ01. The sequence continues at coordinate 191,780 of JADIZR010000004.1, forward strand.
AAGTAGTCGTCCGCCTCGCCCTTCACGTCAAAATGCGGCACCTTGTACCTGCCCATGAGCGTCGGCATGCGCGCGTCCTCGAGCTTGACGAAGCGCCGCGAATCCTCGAGCGTCGACCAGACCACGTGCTGCACCCCCGCCTGCTTCGCGGCGTCGGCCAGCGCATGGGCTTCGGCCCGTTCCTGGTCCGGCGAAAAGTGATTCCAGAAGAACGTCACGCAATACGCGCCATAGGCGCCGTCGAACGCGCGCGCCACGGCCGCCCCGTCGGCGATGTCCGCTGCGACGACTTCGGCGCCGGCAGCCGCCAGTGCGCGCGCCTTCGGCGAATCCGGGTCACGCGTGATGGCACGCACGGCGAATTCGCCGTTGGGATCCGCAAGAATCGACCGCACGAGTCCGCCGCCCTGCGCACCAGTCGCACCCGCTACCGCAATGATCTTTTTTGTCATTTTTCCATCCCTCCGTGTCCTGCGCGATCAGGCATGGATCGCGTCGTAGATCGATTGATGCAGCCTGCCGTTCGTCGCGAGCACGCCGGTGCTCTGCGGCGTGAGCGGTCGCCCCGCCAGGTCGGTGAAGCGGCCGCCTGCGGCCTCGACGATCACGGCGCAGGCGCCGACGTCGAGGATGTTGACGTCCGACTCGACGACCGCATCGATGCGGCCCGATGCCAGCAGGTGGTAGTGCAGGAAATCCCCGTACCCGCGAATGCGGCCCAGCCGGCCGACGAGCCTGCCGAACGCGGGCCAGCGCGGTCCCGTCGCCAGCGACTTCAGGTTGCCCGTCGAGAGCGCTGCGTTTTCGATCGTGTCGATGCTGCTGACGCGCAGCGGCTGCTCGTTCAGCCAGGCACCGACACCGATCTCGCCGTAGGCGAGTTCGCCATAAACCGGCGCCGAGGACACGCCGACGATCAGCCGGCCCTGGTGCATCAGCGCGATCTGCGTCGAAAACATTGGATACTCGCGCACGAACGCCTTGGTGCCGTCGATCGGATCGACGAACCAGACGTAGTCCGCGTCGAGCGCCGTGGTGCCCGTCTCTTCGCCGTGGAATCCGTGCGCCGGAAACCTCGCGGCGAGCAGCGAGCGGATCGCTTTTTCAGTCTCGACGTCGGCCTCGGTCACCGGCGACTTGTCGGCCTTGATCGTGATCTTGAGGTTGCGCTGGTAATAGTGACGAACGACGTCGTCGGCTGCGCGGGCTGCATCCAGTGCTGCGGCAAGGAACTCAGAATGCGGCATGACGACGATCCCGATGACGAGCCGGCATAGTACCGCGCCTTTCTTGACATCACCCCCCGCCTTGCCTACCGTGCGTATCCCGACAGGTGATCCCGCGAGCGCAGGCTCAGGGAGAACGGGAAGCCGGTCAGATTCCGGCGCTGCCCCCGCAACGGTAGTCGAGTAAAGCCACATCACCCGGTCCGCAAGGTCCGGCACCCACTGCGCGAAGGCGCGGGAAGGGGATGCAGGCAGGGCCCGCCAGCCCGCTCGAGAGCCCGGAGACCGGCCCGTCGATCGAGACCAGCGTCGCGGTGGGCGAGCGGCCGGAACTCGGGCGACCCTCCGTTCTGCGGCGACCGCCCCCGATCCGTCAGACCCCCAACGCCGTGCTGGATTTTTTTATTGCGTCCGCGAGGACGCGTGCACGGGGTGTGGCAAGACAATGTCCAGATCGAATTTCGCGTTCCGCACGCGGTCGGGATTTCTTCGTATTTCCCTCCAGGGCCTGTGGGGCGCCGCGACTCTGCTGGCGACAGTCATCACGACGACCAGTCGTGCCGACGATGTCCATCCCGAGCTGAACGTGGTCGTGACGGCAACCCGCGTGCCGACGCCTGCCGACGAGGTGCTGGCGCCGGTCGTCGTGATCGACCGCGCGACGATCGAACGCAGCAACGCCGGCGATGCCGCAGAGCTGCTGCGGTTCCATGCCGGTCTCGACATCGCGAGCAACGGCGGTCCCGGCCAGCCGACGGCGATGTTCATCCGCGGCGCCGAGAGCAACCAGACGCTGGTGCTGGTCGATGGCGTCCGCATCAATCCGGGCACTATCGGCCTGCCCGGATTGCAGAACATCCGGCCCGACATGATCGAGCGCATTGAAGTCGTGAAGGGCCCGCGCTCCGCGCTGTGGGGCAGCGACGCGATTGGCGGCGTGGTAAACGTCGTGACCCGCCGCGGCTCGCAGGACGGCTGGATCGCGGAAGCCGGTTACGGCGCCAACGACACCAGACGTGCCAGCCTCAACGGTGGTTTCGACCTAGGGCAGTCCGCAGCACTCGATGTCGGCGTTTCGTGGACGGACAGCGACGGTTTCCCGACCCTCACCACCGACGACATCGACCGTGGCTACGAGAACCTGAGCGCGAACGTAGCACTGCGCGCCCAACGTTGGCGCAGCCGCAGTCACAGTCCGGCACTGGCGCACCGCAGGCACGTCGGAGTACTCGGATTTTTTCCTGACGCCGGTCGACCAGGACTTCGTCACGTCGACGACGGCGGCTGAAGTTCGCCTGCCGGTCGGTACAGACGGCGAGGCCCGCGTCTCGATCAATCACCTCGAGGACGAGATCGAGCAGAACCAGTCACCCGATTTCCTCGAGACCGATCGAGATTCCCTGGACGCGCAGTACGACTGGCAACTGTCGGAGGTGCATGGGCTGGGCGTCGGCGCGATGTACTCGCGCGAGCGTGCGCGCAGCGAATCGTACGGCGAGGGCTTCAAGTCGGATACCGACACGGTCAACGTCCATGTGCAGGACCGGATCGCGGTCGGGCCCCATCTCGCAATGCTGGCGCTCGGCTACACCGATCACGAAACGGCAGGTTCCGAGGTCACGTGGAATGCCGAGTACGGCTACGCCTTCAACGCTCAGCGCACGCGCGTCTACGGCCTGGCCGGCAGCGGCTTCCGGGCCCCGGACGCGACGGATCGCTTCGGCTACGGCGGCAATCCCGACCTGAAGCCGGAGCGCTCGCAGAATTACGAAGTCGGCGTGAAGCACACGCTTACGCCGCGGCAGTCGCTGACGATCTCGGCGTTCCACACCGACATCGATGACCTCATCGACTTCACCGTGCTGTCGTACGACCCGTTCGAAGGCATCAACCAGAATGTGGCCGAGGCGCGCATCCGGGGGATCGAGAGCTCGTGGGTCTACGCCGGCACGCTCTGGCAGGCTCGCGTGGAAGCGATCTACCAGGAGCCACAGGACCTGGCCGACGACTCGCGGCTGTTGCGCCGTGCGCAGGAAAGCCTCACCGTTGCCCTGACACGCGTGTTCGGCCCGGTGCTGGTGGGTCTCGACGTGCTGGCGACGGGTGACCGCAAGGACTACGGCTTCCCGCAGGACACGACGCTCGACGGCTACGTGCTCGCGAACCTGACCGCCCAATGGCGCGTCACGCCAAGCCTGTCGCTGATCGCTCGCGTAGAGAACCTGCTGGACGAGGATTACGAGCTCGCCGACACGTACAATACGGCGGACCGCGGTCTGTACGTGTCGATGCGTTACGCCCTGGGGCGGCCAACAGAGGCAAGTAGCAGTCATGGGGCACCGACTCAGCAAGATCTACACACGGACCGGCGACGACGGCAGCACCGGACTCGGCGACGGCATGCGGGTACCGAAGGAGCACCTGCGGGTCGAGGCCTATGGCACGGTCGACGAGGCGAACAGCGCGATCGGCGTGGTGCTCGCGGTGCCGGGCCTGCCCGATACCGTGCAGGCGACGCTGACCGAAATCCAGCACGACCTGTTCGACCTCGGTGGCGAACTCTGCATTCCCGGTCATCGGGCGATCACGGCGGCGTACGTGGATCGACTTGAACAGTCGCTCGATTCGTACAACGACGACCTGCCGCCGCTCAAGGACTTCATCCTGCCGGGCGGTGGCCAGGCGGCAGCCGCGTGCCACCTTGCTCGCACCGTCGCGCGTCGTGCCGAGCGGCGCGTGTGGGCGCTCGCCCGTGCCGAGTTCGTCGCGCCTGAGGTCCCGCAGTACCTCAATCGGTTGTCGGACCTGTTGTTCGTTATCGCACGCGTGCTGGCGCGGCATGAGCACGGGAGTGAAGTGCTGTGGCGGCGGCGGTAGGCGCGCCGAACCTGCTGAACTGCGCTGTCACAACGCGGCCGGTGTCTTTGACTCCGGAACGGCCCGCGACTGCGCTTGCCGAGATGCGAACGGAAGACACGCCGTTAATACGTCCCTGTAGGCTCGCGCGCGACGTCCATGTCGCGCGACGGTCTTCCGTTCGCATCTCGACAAGCACATCCGCTGATGCAGCTTCGACTGATCTATCGACGGCACCGATAGGTCGCGGGCGGCAGCGTTAGCAGGATTCGGCGCGATCACGACCTCGTGACTCCGCGATCTCCAATTCACCAGCGTCACCGCTCAATGCTATTGTCGGCGCCGAGTGGCACGCGCAAGCCAATAGCGTCGCACCCGCGCAATCAGTGGCAGCAAAAGCGGCAGTAGCAGCTTGCCTAACCGCGCGAAGCGTCTGCGCTACCGCGTCAGGTTCCCAGGAGTTTCGGGAGACTGTCGCGCGCCATGGACGGCGCGCGTTTATGCCCTTTAGGGTACAAGCCTACAGGGACGTACTTGCGGCGTGTCTCCCGGAACTCCTGGGAACCTGGCCGGGAAGCGCAAAAAGACTGCAGCGAGGTCAGCGCGCAGCGTTCGGCGATTGCGGCGCCGACGAAAGGCGTGAGCGAGCCCGCTCGAGCGCCGAGCAGGTCACCTCGACGCCTTGAGCCAGCCGCGGCGACGCTCGCGTCACCAGGTCCGACGACAGCTTGAAGACGTTGGCCGAGCGAACAGCCTTCATGCGCGGCCACTGGCTCCAGAGCCCGAGCGGATTCGCGATCGTGTCGTCCGTGCTCAGGATCACCTGCGGGTCGGCGGCGAGCACCGCTTCCGCAGAGATCGGCGGCGCCAGCTGCGGCAGGTCTGCAAACACGTTGCGGCCGCCGCACAGCATGACGATCTCGCTGATCACGTGCTGGCCATTCACGGTGTAGATCGGCTCGTCGTCGATCTGAATAAACACGCTGAGCGGCGGCCGCTGCGCATACCGGGCACGCTGTTGCGCCACTCGGGTCTCGAAGTCCTGCGCGGCTCTTTCGGCCATCGGCAGGGTGCCCGCGAGCCGCCCGACCTGGCGCAACGCGCGCGGCACGTCCGCCAGGCTCTGCGTCGGCACTTCGACGATGTTGAGCCCCAGCGAGCGCAGGCGCGAGATAGTCGTCTCGGGCGTCCCCGTGGGCCACACCAGCACCACGTCGGGCCGCAGCTCGAGCACTCGCTCGGGGTCCACGCGCCACGCATCGCCAACGCGCGGCACCGCTTGCGCCGCCTCGGGGTAATCGCTGAATTCGACCGTGCCGACCAGCATGGATCCCGCGCCGGCCGCATAGGCGATCTCGGTGAGATTCGGCGCCAGGCTGATCAGGCGTGGCCGGTGCGGCGCGATCGCCTTCGCATCATCGGCTGCAGCCTGCGGCACAAACAGGGCTGGCAGGACGGCCGCGGCGAGCAACAGAGCCACACCGAACAGCGGGGAGCTTCGTCGATGCGACCGCAGGGCGGCCGCATCGATGCCAGGCAGGGTCATGCGCGTTCTACCCGGGCGCTTCAGACAGCGGCGCCCGTGATGACGAGGAGCGCGATGACCGCCACCCAGATCCAGAGCGAACGCTGCACGATCCGCCAGGCGCCACGCGCCGTCGCGACGTCGAGCAAGTCCGGGTGCACGGAGGCCAGGCTGGGTTGCAATGAACCCTTGCCCACTCGCGCCAGCAGATCCTCGCTGCGATCGAGCACGCCCGTCGCCGGGCCCACGCGCTCGACTGCCGAGCGCCAGTTGCCCACCGCATCCTCGAAACTCCCGGCGAGCGCATACGCCAGCGCCGTGAGTCGCGCCGGCAACCACGACAGCACGCCGTGGACGATTGCCAGCACGCTGCCGAGGTCCCCGCGGATTCGCGGCACACCCTGGCGCGCAGCTTCGAACGCCGCGCGCCGCCGCAACATGTCGCTGACCCGGTAGAGCCACGCGCCGCCGGCCCCGAGCACCATGAACCAGAAGATCACGCCGAAGATACGGTTGTTGGCCTGGATGAATATCGCCTCTTCCACCGCTTCACGAACGCCAAGGCCGTGCGGCGTCGGGCTCGATTCCAGCAGTTCCTTGCCGCGAAGCAGGGCTTCGTCGCGATCATGGCGCTCGAGGGCCGCAGCGTAGTCATCGACCTCGTCCTGCAGGTCACGCGGACCGAAGGCGAACAGCAGGACGAAGACGGCGAACGCGAACTGCAGCAGGCCAAGCAGGTGCGGATCGAGCCAGTGCGCCAGCAGCAGCACGGGCAGTACGGGCAGCGCGATCAGGGCACACGCCGCAAGCACGACCGCCAATCCGGTCTGTCCCGCCAGGGCGCTGTCGGCACGGTCGAAATACGGATCGAGCCACCGCCACTCTCGCAGGTGCAGCACGTGCGTGAGGCCCCGCTCGCACGCCAGCGCGAACAGCAGCGCGAGCAGGCTCATGCCGGCGCGACCTCGAGTTCGAACTGCACCAGCGACCGCAGCCGCGGCCAGTCGAAGGCCGGACCGGGATCCGACTTCCGGCCGGGCGCAATGTCACAGTGGCCGACGACACGGTCGGGCGTGAGGTGCGGGTAGCTGCGGCAAAGCACGGCGATCACCCGGGCGAGCATTGCATACTGCGTTGACTCGTAGGGCGAATGATCGACGCCTTCGAGTTCGATGCCGATCGAAAAATCATTGCAGCGCTCGCGTCCGGCCCACGACGATACGCCGGCATGCCAGGCCCGGCGCTGGAACGGGACGTATTGCACGATCTCGCCACTGCGCCGGATCAACAGGTGGGAGGACACCCGCAGGTTCGCCACCTCGGGGAAGTACGGATGGACGTCGGGCGGCAGTACGTTGGTGAACAACTGGTCGATCCAGGGTCCGCCGAACTCGCCGGGCGGCAGGCTGATGCCGTGCACGACGATGAGATCAGGCTCGACGCCCTGCGGCCGTTCGTCGCAATTCGGCGAAGGCTCCTGGCGGGCCAGCTCGAGCAGGCCGCGATTCGTGTCGATCGCGAATCGTGCGGCCGGCAGATTCGCGGGGCTTTGTCGTCGCATCACCCGCATGATGCCCTAAAATCCCTCCATGACGTCCAGCCCACCCGTACGCCCCCTGCATCCGCTCGCCGAACGCGATCTGCGCGTCGTCTGGCACCCCTGCACGCAGATGAAGGACCACGAGTGGTTGCCACTGACCCCGATCGAGCGGGGCGAAGGGGTCTGGCTGTACGGCTACGACGGCCGGCGCTACCTGGATGCCATCAGCTCCTGGTGGGTCAACCTGTTCGGCCACGCCAACCCCCGCATCAACGCGGCCATCACCGTCCAGCTCGGCAAGCTCGAACACGTGATCCTGGCGGGATTTACCCATGAGCCCGCCGTGCAGCTGGCCGAAAAGCTGACCAGCGTCGCACCCCCAGGCCTGACGCGCTGCTTCTACGCGGACAATGGCTCGAGCGCGATCGAAGTCGCGCTCAAGATGAGCTTTCACTACTGGCGCAACCAGGGCCGATCGCGCAAGCAGCGCTTCGTCACCCTGTCGAACAGCTATCACGGCGAGACGCTCGGCGCGCTGGCCGTTGGCCACGTCGAGCTGTACCGGGAGATCTACCAGCCGCTGCTGATGGACGTCATGATCGCGCCCTCGCCCGATGCGTACGCGCGCGAAGCGGGCGAAACCGCCGACGACTGCGCGCGCCGCGCCAGCGCGGCGATGAACGAGCTGCTGGCGCGACACGCGGATGAAACCTGTGCGGTGATCGTCGAACCGCTCGTGCAGTGCGCGGCCGGCATGCGGATGCATGCGCCGCTGTACCTGCAGCTGCTGCGTGAAGCCTGCGACCGGCACGGCGTGCACCTGATCGCCGACGAGATTGCGGTCGGCTTCGGTCGTACCGGCACGCTGTTCGCCTGCGAACAGGCCGGCATTACGCCGGATTTCATCTGCCTGTCGAAGGGCCTCACCGGTGGCTACCTGCCGCTCTCGGTGGTACTCACGAACGAGGACGTCTACGACGCCTTCTACGCCGAATACACGCAGCAACGCGCCTTCCTGCATTCGCACAGTTACACCGGCAACGCGCTTGCCTGCACGGCGGCGCTCGCCACGCTCGACATTTTTACCAGCGATAACGTGATCGAGCGCAATCGCGGCCTTGCCGCCCATCTCGGCCGCCGGGCGTGCGAACTGCTCGGTGACCTGGAGCACGTGGCCGAAGTTCGCCAGTGCGGCATGATCGTTGCGGCCGAACTGGCCCGTGGCGCCGATCGCACCCGCCCGTTCGACTGGCGCGAGCGACGGGGCTTGCGCGTCTACCGCCACGGCCTCGAACACGAGGCGCTGCTGCGTCCGATCGGCAACGTCGTCTACTTCATGCCTCCCTACGTGATCACGCCCGACGAGATCGACGCGCTGGTGCTCACGGCACGGGACGGCATCGTGGCGGCCACATGCGATTGACGCGCGTCTTCGTCAATTCACCGCTGGCACCCGATGCAGACGTGAACCTGCCTGCTGCTGCGGCCAACCACGTCGGCCGCGTGCTGCGACTGCGCGCCGGTGCGGTGATCGTGGCTTTCGACGGCAGCGGCAACGACTACCGCTGCGAAATCCTCGCGGTCGAAGGCGATACGGTGCGCGTGCGGGTGGGGCCGCGGTCGTCGGGGCTGTCCGAGTCGCCCCTGCGCATCACGCTCGTGCAGGCCGTGTCGCGCGGCGAACGCATGGACTGGACGCTGCAGAAGGCGACTGAACTCGGCGTGCGCACGATCGTGCCCGTGCTCTCCGCGCGCAGCGTCGTGCGACTCGACGACAAGCAGGCGGAGAAGAAGCAGCGGCACTGGCAGGCCATCGTCGCAGGGGCCTGCGAACAGTGCGGGCGCAGCGTCGTGCCGGAAATCCGCCAGCCCCAGGAACTGTCGCGCTACCTCGCGTCGTCCACCCGCGAAGGACAACGTTTCGTATTGAGCCCCACCGGTCCCGCCTCGCTGGCCGGCCTGACCAACGTGGGCCCGCGCGTCGAATTGCTGATCGGGCCGGAGGGCGGGCTCGACGACGCTGAACTCGAACGTGCGGCCGCTGCGGGCTATGCGCCCGTCCGGCTCGGACCCCGTGTGCTGCGCACGGAAACGGCTGGCATCGTCGCGCTGACGGTGCTGCAGGCGACGTGGGGCGACCTGGTCTAGCCGACGCGAGCCGGACTCAGCCGATTCGTGACACAAGGCGTCCAGTACATCCTGGTGCCGTCCCTGCTACTAGGCGCGGGTCTCCTCGGCGATCATGCCTTCGAGCAGCTCGAAGTCCGGAACGAGCGGCGTCTCGTTGACCATCTTCACCTGCCCGATCACGGGCATACGTTCGCCGAAGCTGCGGGAGTCGTCGGCATGGACGACTTCCGGCGTCAGCCGTACGAGTTGCGGAAAGCCCTGCGTCAGTACGGCGAAATTGTCACCGGCCTGATTCGTGATTCCCTGCATGACGACGATACGGGTGCGGCCGCTCGTGCGTGGCAGAGCCTTGCCGCAAGTGGCCTCGAACGACACGAGCGGGACGCGACGGCCACCCCACGCGATCGTGCCGAGGTACCACGGCGGCGCGCCGTCCATCGGGGTAGGCGCCTGGTAGTTGATGACTTCAGTGACGCAGGAGCGGGGCACCAGCAGGCGATCGTCCGCCAGCGGCACCAGCAGGCAATAGATCTCGTGCTCCGCGCCGCCGAGGCTGGTCATCGTCGCCGTGCCGAACCCCATGCTCACGCTCCTGTCCCCGCCTGCGACCCCATCACGGCAGCCTCCGCCGCGCGAGCACGAGCGGCTCGATCGCGTCCAGCAACTGGCTTTCCTGGTACGGCTTGCCGAGGTAATCGTCCACGCCGAGCTCGATCGCCCGGGCGCGGTGCTTCTCGCCCACACGCGACGTGATCATGATGATCGGCACGTCGGCGAGCCGCGCGTCGTTGCGCACGTGCGCCGCGACTTCGTAGCCGTCCATGCGCGGCATTTCGATGTCGAGCAGGATCACGTCGGGCACGTGCTCCTGCAGCAGGGACAGCGCTTCCACGCCGTCTTTCGCAGTGAGCACGCGCATGCCATTGCGCTCGAGCAGGCGCTGCGTGACGCGACGCACCGTGATCGAATCGTCGACCACCATCGCGAAGATACGGTCATCCTGCACCGAGCGCGCGGATTCGGCCGAGCGGGCTCGCCACTCCGAACGGACCAGCGTGCCCATGTCGAGAATGACGACGATGCGACCGTCGCCGAGGATGGTCGCGCCGGAAATGCCGCGGATACCCGCGATCTGCGGCCCGACGGGCTTGACGACGATTTCGCGGCTGCCGATCAACTCGTCCAGAACCAGCGCCGTCGAATGCTCGCCGGCGCGCACCAGGATGACGGGCAGCGCGACGTCTGTCTCGGGGAGGATGGTGGGCCCGCTGCCGACGAACACACCCAGGTGCTGGAACCGGTAATGGTGACCACCGTACTCGAACGTGGCTGGCTCTTCGTCCAGGTGACGCTGAATTTCGGTGCGCGTGAGGCGCGCCACGCCTTCGACCGTGGCCATCGGCAGCGCAAACAGTTCGTCATGCACCCGCACGATCAGTGCCTGCGTGATCGCGAGCGTGAACGGCAAGCGGACCGTGAAGCGGGCGCCCGCACCGGGCTTCGATTCGATGAACAGCGCGCCGCCGAGTTTCTTGATCTCGGTCGCGACGACGTCCATGCCGACCCCGCGACCAGCCTGTTGCGTCAGGCGATCTGCCGTGCTGAAGCCAGGCTCGAGGATCAGTTGCAGCGACTCCTCGTCGGTCAGTTCCATTCCGGGTTGCAGCAGGCCCATCTGCCGCGCCTTCGCGTGGATGGCCGCGACGTTGAGGCCGGCACCGTCGTCCTCGACGGAGATCACGACCTCGGCGCCCTCGCGCTGCACCTTCAGCGTGATCTGACCCGTCTCTGGCTTGCCGGCTGCGACGCGTTCCGCCGGCATCTCGAGGCCATGGACCACCGCATTGCGCAGCATGTGCTCGAACGGCGGCAGCATGCGCTCGAGCACCTGCCGGTCGAGCTCGCCGGACGCGCCCTCCACGATCAGCTCCGCCTTCTTGCCCGCTTCGGTCGCGGCCTGCCGCAGCAGCCGGGTGAGGCGATGCACGTGCCGCTGGAACGGCACCATGCGCGTGCGCATCAGGCCGTTCTGCACTTCGGTGACGACGCGGCCCTGCTGCTGCAGCAGGTTCTGCGTGTCCCGGTTGAGCTGGGCAAGCAGTCCCTCGATGCTGGCGACGTCACTGACGGACTCGGCCAGGGCACGCGACAGCTGCTGGATGTTCGAATACCGATCGAGTTCGAGCGGATCGAAATCGGTGCGCTGCACCTGGTCGTCCGTCTTGTACTTGTTGAGGACCTGCGCCTCGGTCTCCATCTCGAGCTTGCGCAGCTGTTCGCGCAGCCGGGTGACCGTGCGGTCGAGCTCGGCCAGGTTGAACTCGATCGAGGTCATCTGCTGCTCGATGCGAGCGCGGAAGATGCTGACTTCACCCGCGTTGTTCAGCAGGTCGTCGAGCAGGTCCGCGTCCACACGGGCCAGTTCACCGCGCTCCGTCGGCGCAACGGGTTCTCGCCCCGGCAGCACCGGCGTGTATGCCGTCGCAGCGGCCTCGTACGGGGCGGGCACCTGTGACGGGGTCGGCACCACGAATCGCGCAGGTACCTCGGGTGCCGCAACCTCGGCAGCCACTGCCGGCAAATCGGCCTGCTGTCCGCTCTCGACGGCGGCCGTCGGTTCGGCGACGGACTGCTCAGGCTGCGCGGCAACCGCCGGAGTCTCTACAGGCGGCTCGACCGTCGCCTCGACAAGTGGCGGTTCTGCGGACGCCTCGATGACGGTCGCGGCTGGAAGCACCTCGACCTGCGGCGTCTCGAGCACGACTTCTTCGACCGGGTGCTCAGCCGCCATGTCGTGTTCGGCTGCGGCCTGTTCGATGGCCTCGGGTATCACGACCGCGGCTTCAGTGAGCTCGGCAGGCGGCACGATGGGCGCCGCCGCCGGCACCGGTTCCATGGGTGCCGCAGTTGCTGGCACCCCTGCCAGCGCCCGTATCCGCAGGATGAGTTCGCGCGCCGAAGGCAGGCGCTGGCCGGACTTGGCCATCTCGCGCAGCCGGTGCAACTCGTCGAGCGAACCTTGCAGCACGTCGAATGCAGCGGCATCGGCCGCCGACGTGCCCGCTTCGATCGCGGCCAGGAACGATTCGACTTCGTGACTGAGGTCGCCCATGGCGCGGATGCCGGCCATGCGGGCACCGCCCTTGAGCGTGTGCAGCAGGCGCTTGAGCTCGGTGACCTGCGCGTAATCCGCGCGATCGGCCCGCCAGCGCCCAAACGCAGCCTCGGCTTGTTCGAGCAGCTCGGTCGCTTCCTCGCCGAAGATCGCCGCGATGTCCGCGTCGAAGTCCTCGCCGAAGCCGGGTTGTCTCCGTGCAGTCCGGTCCTCCGGCACGGACAGCGGCCGGCGCGGCTGGAGCCGTGTGGTCGACGTCCGGTTTGCGCAGCGCCCCTCCGCCCCCGGGCCGCCCCCCGCCCGGCCGCGCGGCCGCCGGGCCGGGGCCGGCCGACTGCGCCAGTGTTCGCTCCGCCGCATCGGCCAGCTGCGCAAGCTCGGCGTCCAGCTGCAGGTCCAGTGCCACCCAACCTTCCGTCAGGTGCGTCTGCTCGGGGAAGAAGCCGGTGTTCTCATCGACGTGCTCGGACACCGTCTCGAGCAATCGCACGGTGTCGTGCAGCAACGCAAGCGCGTCGCCGCTCATGCCGTGGCCGTGGTCGAAGAGCTTGCGGACGTAATGTTCCATCGGCTCGGCGACCTTGATGCCCTGGCGCGCCCCGGCGGTCTTGGCGATGCCGCTCAGCGTATGGCAGGCGCGGTAGAGCGCCTCCGAAACCAGGTGCGGTGCAACACCACGGGCGCAGCGCTCGAGGAACTGACGCACGATCAGGATATGACCGGCGGTTTCCTTGCGGAAAATTTCGCGCAGCACCGGATCCATGACCGGCTCTTCCAGCGGAGCGGCCTCGGCCACTCGCTCTTCCGCGACGGCCGACACTGGCGGGGGCGCAGGCACGGCCGTAGCTGGCAGCGCCGGCCCTTCCCGGCCCGACAGTGCGTCGGCTCGCGTCATGATCGCGGCGATGTCGATACTGGCCAGTTCACCGCCGTCGATCTCGTCGATGAGCTGCGGCATGGCCGCGACGGCGTCGCGCACGATGGACAGGATGTCCGGCGAACGCAGCAGCGTCTGGCTGATCACGCGGTTCAGCAGCGACTCGATGCTCCAGGAGAACTCACCGATGCGTTGCGCGCCGACCATGCGCCCGCTGCCCTTCAGCGTGTGGAATGCACGGCGCAGGTCGCGCAGCGCCGCGGCGTCCTGCGGATTCTGCTCCCACTGCGGGTACAGCACAGCGAGGCGCGTCGAGTTCTCGCGCGCTTCCTCCACGAACAGCTGCAGGAATTCCGGGTCCGCGCTGGTGATCACGACTGGCGACGGCAACGACGGTCTGGCCGCCGCGACAGGTGCAGGAGCTTCAATCGCCGCAGCAGGTGCGGCCACTGGTTCGTCCACGGGCTGCGACTCGCGGAACGGAATCACTCGCGCGAGCGAGGGTTCCAGCTCGGCGAGACGTGCTTCGGCGGCGTCCAGCATCTGCCACTGGTCGGCACGGCCGGCCTGCAGCGTCTCCATGTAGTACTCGACGGCAACCACTGCATCGGCCAGCCGCTCGAGGCGCGGTGGACTGAGCGACTGCTCGTCGGGACGCACGATCGTACCCAGCGCGCGACCGACGCGCTCCATCACCTCGACCGCACGCTGCCTGCCCAGCATCAGCAGTCCGGCCGTGATCCCGCGCACCAGCTGCGGCACCTGGTCGAGTCCCTGCGCCTCGGCGGGCGCCGACAGGGAATGCGTCACCGCCTCCTTGATCCGCGCCATGTTGACGATGCATTCGCGCAGCACGGCTTCCTGCACGAGGCGGAACTCCTCGTCGGTCGGCTCGCCCGGCGAATCGGCGGATGCCGCCTCGGGCAGGATCAACCGCACCAGCTGCGCGTCGAGACTGTCTTCGACGGCAATCAGCGCCGCTGCGATGCTGAGCAGTGCCGTGTCGTCCGGCGGAATGCGGCGCTCGACGATCGCCTTCAGCGAATCGAGTTCGCCCTCGACGCGCGCGCGCAGCGCTCCCAGCCCAAGCACGCCGAGCGTGTCGCTGATCTTGCGCAGCATCTCGAGCTGCGGCTGCAGGTCGTCCACGTGCGTGGCGCCCTTGCGGACGAAGATGTCGAGGACGTCCTTGACGCGCGTCAGGTCCTCGCGGATGGCTGCGGCGACGGTACGCATCAGCCGCACGCTCGGTGCAGACAGCGCTGCGGCCGCGTCGGTCGCGATGGCATCGGCGGCGGCCACCATGTCGTGCAGACCGAAAGACTCGCGCACCGCGGCAACGCGCGCGCCGGCCTCCGTGCTCTGCGCCACGTAATACAGCAGGTTGTTGAGCACCTCGGCTGGCGGCGACGTGGCGTAGCGCTGCTCGCCTTCCTGCAGTCGCTTCAGCTCGCGGTCGACGTGACCGAGCACGCGCTTGACCGACACGTTGGGCTCGATCCCGCCGGCCTGCAGCGCTTCGAGCAGCGCACCGACGACCCACCACAGCTGGAACAGCGGCTGCGTCGAGGCCGCCCGCTCGAACTGCATGGCGATTTCAGCGAGATGGTGCAGGTTTTCCGCAGTCTGTTCGCCACGGATCCAGCCGAGCAACGCGACCTGGAAGCGCGGACGCAACCGCTTGGCGAGTTCCGCCACTTCACGGTCGCCGACGAACGGCGACGACGGCTGCGGCTGCTCGTCCGAACGCAGGTTGAGCAGCAGCAAAGTCCCTTCCGACAGCAATGCGCCGCCGCGGACGGCGCGCAGGTCGTTCAGCAGCGGCAGCAGCACTAGTGGCAGGTCGCGCGCGCCGGTCGCGACGCGTTCCACGTAGGACGGCAACTGCTCCATCGCCCGCATCAGCGCGTCGAGACCGTCTGCATCTGCCCTGCCCTCGCCGGAATGCGCGTCGACGTAACGGGCGACGAATTCCATTTCCTCGGCCAGCAACGCGCCGCCGTAGACCTCGGCGAGACGCAGCGCACCGCGCGCCAGATGGACGTGCGCGGCGAAGCGATGCAGCGCGCCCCGGTCGTCGGGACGCTCGGCAAAAGTTTCGAGAGCCACTCGCGCCTCGTTGAGCTCGGCCGCGATTTCGCGCGAGATCACCTGCAACGAGGCGTGGGCCTCGTCGACCGTGGCGAGCGGCATCGGATCCTGGTTCACGCTGGGCAGTCCGGTTGATCAGCCCGCGAGGCTGCCGATGCGACGGATGCGATCCGCGCCAGGTTCCGCCGCAGCAGGCGGCTCGTCCGGCTTGAGCGCAGGGAAGTCGCCGGTCAAGCCAGTCATCATCGAGCCAGGCAACCGGAATCCGGTCACCGACTTGCGCAACTGGGCCGCGAGTTCGGCGAGCTTGCCGATCGACGCCGACGTGGCCGTGGTGCTCTCGGCCGTCTGCGAGCTGATTTCGCGCAGCACCTGCATGTTGCGCGAGATGCTCTGCGACACGCCGGCCTGCTGGCGCGAGCTGGCGGAAATGTTCTGCACGAGGCTCGCGATCTGGTTCGAGACCTGCTCGATCTCCTCGAGCGCGGCTCCCGCGTTCTCGGCGAGCAGCGCGCCGCCCACCACGTCGGTCGTGGTGCGCTCCATCGACACGACGGCCTCGTTCGTGTCGGCCTGGATCGTGCGCACGAGCACTTCGATCTGCTTGGTCGCGGTGGCCGCACGCTCGGCCAGCCGCTGGACTTCGTCGGCCACGACCGCAAAGCCGCGACCCGCTTCACCCGCCATCGACGCCTGGATCGAGGCGTTGAGCGCGAGGATGTTGGTCTGCTCGGCGATGTCGTTGATCAGCTCGACGATGTTGCCGATCTCCTGCGAGGACTCGCCGAGGCGCTTGATGCGCTTCGACGTCTCCTGGATGTTCTCGCGGATCGCGTTCATGCCGGTGATCGTGCGGCGCACGGCGTCGCCGCCCTTGTGCGCGACATCCACCGAATGACGCGCGACGTCGGATGAGCGTTCGGCGTTGCCTGACACCTCTTCGGTCGTGGCAGCCATGGCGGCAATCGACTCCGATGCGGCCCCGATCTGCTTCGACTGCGCCGCCGAGGCCTTGGCCAGGTGCGTGGAGAGCGCCTGCGTCTGACGCGTGGCGCCATCGAGCTTGACTGCCGAATCGTTGATCGTGACGACGAGTTCACGCAGCGCTTCGATGGCGTAGTTGATCGAGTCCGCAATCGCGCCGGTGATGTCTTCGGTGACCGTGGCCTGCACGGTGAGGTCGCCGTCGGCAAGGCTCGACAGCTCGTCGAGCAGGCGCAGGATTGCCTGCTGGTTGCGCTCGTTCTGGCGGGTCTGGAATTCCGCAGCGTCACGCAGGGCTGCCAGTTCGCGCTGCAGCCAGAAGGCAGCGCCGAGCGTCAGCAGCGTGATCGCGATGAACAGCAGCGGCAGCCATGGGCTGGCAAACAGCCGGCCGTAGCCGATCGCGGCCTTCGCCTCGACCCCGGCGAGACTGCTACTCAGGCCCGCGCCGGTTTCGGTCAGCGCATTGCGCGCCGCCTGCATCTGTTCGAGCCGGTCGGCGAGCTTGATCACGGCGCGGACCTGCTCGGCTTCGGTGCCGAACGCAACCGCCAGCGCCTTCGCAGCCTCAGCCGCATCACCGACGGCCGGAGCGATTCCAAGCGTGTTGTCCTGGCCGTTCGCGCCAGCCGTGACCTGCGCCATGAATTCAAGGCTGTCGGTCAGGCGGTGCGACGCCGCCTCGACCGCAGCCGTGCCGTCGGCAAGCGCAGTGAGATCCTGGTCGATCGCCTGCGCGCGCAGTTCGAAACGCTCGAAGTTGCGATTCACGGCATCGGGACGGCCGGGGCCCATCGCCTTCAGCACGCCGGCTGCCGTGGACAGCAACCGGGGCGTGGACTCGCGCACGCTCGCCGCAGCCTTCTGCGCCTGCAACGCCGCATCGCGGCCATCCAGCACGGCCTGCGACTGTTCCAGCAGCGCAGGCCAGCCGCGCTCGCTGCCGAGCACGCGGGCGCTCGGTGAAGACAACAGGCCGACCGCCGACTTGCCGGCATCGATCTCGTCGATCACGCGCTCCAGCCGGGCGCGTGAAGCCGCCAGCGCATCGAACGCCGGGGCGGAACCACGCACGGCGGCGCCCGCCTGCAATGGAATGTTCTGCGCGATTGCCGTGAGGGACGACAGATGCTCCCGCAGCTGCGCCTGCTGCTGCATCGCGCGGCCCGAAAGCAGCAGGGCTGCCGCGGCCAGCAGTGCCGCGACGATCGCCACGCCGAGCAGCAGGGGCTGCAGGCGGGCGGCGTCGATTCGATTGGTCATGTCGTCACCATTCTTGTCAGATCGGGCCGACGGCTCAGGAAGCCGCAGCCTGCATGAACTGCGGGCTCTCGAGCAGCGCCCGCACGCTGAACACCGGCCAGACCTCGGCCCCGCGCCGGAACGCGCCAGCCAGGTAGCGCTCGCAGCGCAGCAGGGTTGGCGGCAGGTCGGCCGAGAATTCGCTTTCGTAGAAGCGGCGGAAGCCCATGACCTCGTCGACGACGAGCCCGGCAGGAATCTCGCGGTGGTTGGCGAGCAGCACGCGGCTCGAACGCGTAATTGAAGTTGCACCTGCGCTGAGGAACGCGCGCAGGTCGATGACCGGCAGCAGCTGACCACGAACGTTTGACAGGCCACGAATCCACGGTCTGGCGCCCGGCACGCGGGTGACCGATGCCGGGTATGACAGCACCTCGCGCGTCTCCTCCCGTGCGAGCAGGAACGCTTCGCCACCGAGGCGAAACGCGATGCCGACCCACTCCGCACCGGCGGCGATCGACTCGGGCTGGCCCTGCGCGGCGGCGCGGGCGCGGCGGTCGATCTCCCGCAGCAGTTCGAAGGGACGTTCGCGCAACGCGCGAAGGAGCGTGACGCCTGGCTGCATGTCAGGTGGCAATGGCCGCCTGCGCCTTGCGCACCAACTGGTCCGTGGCGACGGGCTTGACGAGGTAGTCGACCGCACCCTGGCGCAGTCCCCAGACGCGGTCCGATTCCTGCGCCTTGGAGGTGACCATGATGACCGGGATGGTCCGCGTGGACGGATCGTTGGCCAGTTCGCGCGTGGCCTGGAAGCCGTTGACGCCGGGCATCACGATGTCCATCAGGATCAGGTCCGGGTGCAGTTCGCGTGCGAGTCGCAGGCCCTCGCCGCCATCGGCGGCGGCGGCGGTCGTGAAGCCGTGCTGCTCCAGCGCCTGCTGCATGACGTGAACGTCGGTCGGTGAATCGTCCACGATCAGTACGAGTGCCACAGTCAGTTCCTCCGCGAACCGCGCTCAGGCGCGGTGGACGTGAGTCTCGATCGCGCTCAGCAGTTCTTCGCGCGTGAAGGGCTTGGTCAGGTAGTGCTCCGAACCCACGATGCGGCCGCGAGCCCGGTCAAAGAGTCCGTCCTTGCTCGACAGCATGATCACCGGGATGCTCTTGAAAACCTTGTTGTGCTTGATCAGCGAGCAAGTCTGGTAGCCGTCCAGGCGCGGCATCATGATGTCCACGAACACGATGTCCGGCTGATGGTCCGCGACCTTGGACAGGGCGTCGAAGCCGTCCACGGCGGTGAAGACCTCGCAACCCTCCCGCGCCAGCAGGGTTTCGGCCGTGCGCCGGATGGTCTTGCTGTCGTCGATGACCAGCACCTTGAGGCCAGCCAGCCTTGGCCGACTGTTGCTGGCAGCCGTGTTTTCCATACGGACGAGACCTCGGAGTCGAGTGGGCGTGCGTGCGAGTGCGACGCTATGCGCGAGGCCGCCGCTCGCGAGGGCGTTTTAACATATTGGCCACCCCCCTGCCATTGGCGGCTTTCGATACCATGACACCCATCACAGTCAACTTCCTCGAGGCCGCCGCCCGCGCGGAGTCCGCATGTCCCTGAAACCCCTGCGCATCGCCGTCGTCATGGATCCGATCGAGGACATCAAGCCCCGCAAGGACACGACACTGGCGATGCTGCTCGCCGCCCAGCGCCGCGGCTGGGAACTCCATTACCTGGAACTGCCCGGTATCTGGCTGCGCGACGGCGTCGCGCTCGGTCGCGCGCACCCGATCGGCGTCCGCGAGCATGACAGCGACTGGTTCACGCGCGGCGCGGCCGTGGTGACCCGGCTTGGCGAATTCGACGCGATCCTGATGCGCAAGGATCCGCCGTTCGACACGGAATACATCTATTCGACGTACATCCTCGAGCGGGCCGAAGTGCAGGGGGCGCTGGTCGTCAACCGCCCGCAGGGCCTGCGCGACATGAACGAAAAGGTCTACACGGCCTGGTTTCCGCAGTGCTGCGCGCCCACTCTGATCACACGCGACATGGCGGATATGCACGCATTTCTCAGGGAACACGGCCGGGCGGTCTGCAAGCCCCTCTACGGCATGGGCGGCCGTTCGATCTTCGTGGTCGACGCCGGCGACAAGAATGCGAACGTGATCTTCGAAACGCTCACCGAGTACGGCACGCGCTACGCAATCGTGCAACGCTACATCCCCGACATCGTGACGACCGGCGACTCGAGGGTGATCCTGGTGGACGGCGAACCCGTGTCCTATGCGCTTGCACGAATTCCGACTGACGCGGACAACCGCGGCAACCTGGCTGCTGGCGCCACGGGCATTGGCCGCCCGCTCAACGATCGCGACCGCTGGCTGGCTGCCGAGATCGGCCCGGCGCTGCGCGACCGGGGAATGCTGTTCGTCGGCCTCGACGTGATCGGCGGCTTCGTCACCGAGATCAACGTGACCAGCCCGACCGGCGTGCGCGAGCTCGACCAGCAGTTCGGCACCGACATCGCCGGATCGCTGATGGATGCGATCAGGCACCGTATCGACGCCCGCGGAGGGCCGCATTGACGACGCCGGTCAACCTGCGCAAGGGCCGTGATCCCACCGGGGATCACCTGGCGACTGCGATCTTCGTGGCGGCCCTGGTCCACGGGCTCGTCATTCTGGGCGTGCGCTTCAGCGCTCCACCCGTGCCGGACAGCGCACTTCCCACGCTCGAGGTCCTGCTGGTCCCGACCGGGCCGGACGATCCGCAGGCTAACCTCGAGGCCGCGTATATCGCACAGCGCACGCAGCAGGGCACCGGTACCGGCATGGAGGCCGGGCGAGCCTCGTTGCCGGAAGCGCGGCCGGAACAGGCAGCGGTGCCGAAAGCTCCCGCCTCGGACCAGGAAGTGCCGGCAAGGCTCCCCGAACCCGAGGGCGCAGTGTCAGTGCTTGCGCGTCGCGCGCTCGAAGCCGAGCGGCTCGCCACCGGCTCGGAGCCGCGCGAGGAACCCCCTGTGTTCTATGCCAGCCCGGCACCAGCCGCGCCGACCGTCGGCCTGAATGCCGCAGTGGCCGACCGCGATCTGCACCTGCGCGGCCAGCTGTCGGTGGACGGCAAGCTCTTCGCCAATACGCGCGAATCCGCTATCGCCGCGTACCTGGACGGCTGGAAACGCAGGATCGAGCGCGTTGGTACCCTCAATTTCCCGAACGAAGCCAGGCGCCGGCAACTGTCGGGCAATCCCGTGCTGGAGGTGGCGATCCGTGCCAACGGCACGCTCGAATCGGTGATCGTGCGGCGCACGAGCGGCCACCGCGAACTGGACAACGCCGCCGTCGGCATCGTGCGCCTCGCTGCGCCGTTCGAACCCTTCTCGAGCGCGTTGCGTGAGCGTTACCCCGTGCTGCGCTTCGCCTACGAGTGGCAGTTCATCAACGGCCAGCTTGGCGGCGCCGGCGCGGTATTCTCCTCGGGTCCGTAGCGCGATACTGTCTCCCCGTGACCGCCTACCTCACCAACCAGTTCCTGATCGCCATGCCCGCCATGGACGACCCGAACTTCGCCCAGACCGTGACGCTGGTGTGCGAACACAGCGAGCGCGGCGCGCTGGGCATCGTCATCAATCGCACGCTGCCGATGACACTCGGCGAGGTCTTCCAGCAGCTCGACCTCGATTGCTCGCGCTCGCGCGTCAGCGACCAGCCTGTCCTGCGAGGCGGCCCGGTACAGACGGAACGCGGCTTCGTGCTGCACTCGCCGGCGGGCAACTATGAGTCGTCGCTGCCGTTCTCGGAGCGCATGCACCTGACCACGTCGCGCGACATTCTCGATGCCCTTGCTGCCGGCGAAGGGCCCGGCAACGCCGTCATCGCCCTGGGCTACGCGGGCTGGGAGGCCGGCCAGCTCGAGGACGAGATGGCGCGCAATGCCTGGCTCTCGGTGGATGCGGACGAGCGCGTGCTGTTCGCGACGCCCATCGAGCAGCGCTGGAGCGCGGCCGCCCGGTTGCTGGGCGTCGACCTGCTCTCGCTCAGCAGCGACGCGGGCCACGCCTGATTCCGACCCACAAAGGCGATCCGCCACCACCCGCCGGCCAGAGCGGGCATCCGTCCTCGGGCGAGGTCGTGCTCGCGTTCGATTTCGGCAGCCGCCGCATCGGGGTCGCCGTCGGACAGACGATGACCGGGTCGGCCACTGCGATCGGCGCCCTGCCGGCCCGGAATGGAGCGCCGGACTGGCCCGCCGTCGATACGTGCATTGCCCAGTGGGCCCCGACCCGGCTGCTGGTCGGGCTCCCCTATAATATGGACGACTCGGACACCACCACGACAGCAGCCTGCCGTGCCTTCGGCGAAAAACTCGCGCGGCGCTCAGGACTGCCGGTCGACTACGTGGACGAGCGCCTGACGTCCAATGCCGCTTACGACGAGTTGCGCAGCGAGCGCCGCTCCGGAACGCGCGCGCGACGCATCCGTCCCGAGGACATCGATGCGAACGCGGCACGGCTGATCCTGACGACGTGGCTGCGGAACGGGAGTCCATCTTGAAGACTGACACCGGCCGAGACCTGCAGCGCGACCATGCCGGCCGCCTGCGCCACCTGCTCACGCTCGAAGGCCTTGCGCGCGACGAGATCGTGCACCTGCTCGACCTCGCGCAGTTCTACGTCCGCGAACCCGGCGACCTGCCCGCCCGCGACGGCGCGCTGCTCGGCCGCACCGTGGCGAACCTGTTCTTCGAGCCGAGCACGCGCACGCGCGTCTCCTTCGAGCTCGCTGCCACACGCCTCGGCGCGGACGTGGTCAACCTGGACCTGCACTCCTCCTCGCGCGTGAAGGGTGAGACCGTGCTCGACACCATCTACACGCTGCAGGCGATGATGGTGGACGTATTCGTGATGCGCGATTCGGAACCCGGCCTGCCGGCCTTCGTCGCCGCGCACGTGCAGCCGCACGTCAGCGTGCTGAACGCGGGCGAGGCGCACGTCTCGCACCCAACGCAGGGACTGCTGGACGTGCTGACCATCCGCCAGCGCAAGGGCGACCTGCAGAACCTGTGCGTCGCGGTCGTGGGCGACATCCGCCATTCCCGTGTCGCCCGTTCGACCGGGACCGCGCTGCAGACGCTCGGCGTCGGCGAGCTGCGCTTCGTGTCCCCGGCGAGCCTTGCCCCGGATGCGGACGAGTTCCCAGGCGCGAAGCGCTGCGCTTCGCTCGAGGACGGGATCCGCGGCGCCGACGTCATCATGGCGCTGCGCATCCAGAAGGAGCGCATGGACCAGTCGCAGATCCCGGACGTCGATGCGTTCCTGAAGGAATGGGGCATCACCGAACGCAGGATCCTGCATGCGAACAAGGGCGCGATCGTGCTGCATCCGGGCCCGATGAACCGTGGCGTCGAGATCACCAGCGCGATCGCGGACGGCCCGTCATCGGCCGTGCAGCAGCAGGTCCGCAACGGCGTCGCCGTACGCATGGCGGTGCTCGCGACGATCGTGCGCAACGTGCAGGTCCGCAACGTGCAGGCCGGCAGGCGCGAGGTCTGATGCGAATGAACAACCCCGGTCCTGCCGCCTGCAGCATCGACGAAAAGGGACGCGGTCGCGGCGCGCCGCCGGAACGACGCGTGCATCGCGACACGATATTCGTCGAGGACGGCCGGTTGCTCTCGCAGCAGCAGTACCCGGGCGAACAGTTCGTCATTCGCATCCAGGCGCCGCAGTGCGCCGCCGCCGCGGTGCCCGGCAGCTTCGCGCACCTGACGTGCAACCCTGAACGCCCGATGCGCCGGCCGCTGTCGCTGATGCGCGTCGATGCGAAGGCGGGCTGGATCGAAATCCTCTACAAGATCGTGGGACCCGGCCTCGCGGCTCTGTCGCAGCAGCCGCTGGGCGCGACGATCAGCGTGCTTGGACCGATCGGCAACGGCTTCAGCGCGCATCCCGAGCGGCCCCGAACACTGCTCATCGGCGGCGGCGTAGGCATCCCGCCCATGGTGTTCCTGGCGGAATCGCTGAAGACGCGCCGTGCTGGAACGCCCTGGCAGCCGCTCGTGCTGATGGGGTCCGAGATCGAGTTTCCGTTCCGCGCTCGTCCGTCGCAGATCCTGGTGCCGGGCGTGCCGAACGAGGCGATCGCCTGCATGCCGCTGCTCGACGACTGGGGCATTGCGAGCCGTCTCGCCAGCTTCGGCGGGTTTCCGGGCTGCTTCCACGGCTACGTGACCGATCTCGCCGCGCATTGGCTTGCGTCGCTCGACTCACAAGCGCTGGGCGAGGTCGAGATGTTTGCATGCGGCCCGACACCGATGCTGCAGGCCACGGCGCGCGTGGCGCGCAGGTTCGGCGTGCCGTGCCAGGTGTCGCTCGAGGAGTTCATGGCCTGCGCGGTCGGCGGCTGCGCCGGGTGCGCCGTGCCGGTCGTGCAGGCCGATGGCTCGCTCGCGATGAAACGCGTGTGCGTCGACGGGCCTGTGTTCGACGCGAATGCGGTGTTTCCACCGCAGGTTTCCTAGCGCGCTTTGGGCAGCCAGAGAGGCCTGGCACAAGAGGATTGCTGGCGTTCGATGCGCCGCGCCTGAGCTCGCTCGCGGGG
The DNA here is from genome assembly GCA_016704655.1 of Pseudomonadota bacterium. GTDB lineage: Bacteria > Pseudomonadota > Gammaproteobacteria > Steroidobacterales > Steroidobacteraceae > RPQJ01. Next base: position 215,960 of record JADIZR010000004.1, read on the forward strand.
CGCCCGCAAGCTCGCACGGCGCAAGTACCCTGCGTGGAAGCTGACCATCATGCGTCGGACCATCCCCAGCCAGGGGAGGTGCGCGACCCGAACTCCAACTCGGCCGTCTGGATGAGCACTGCGGTGTCTGCAGAATGCGCAGCAACAATCAGGCTCTCTCACCGACTCGTGTTGGTGCCCAAGCCAACGTCGTCCTGCAAGCAGTCGCTCGACGGCGAGTATCGACCCTTCTGAGACGGTCGCGAGCGGCCGCGTTCGGGAACGCTGACTGAGTCAGCGTAGGGCTGAACCAAGACAATTTCGGTGATGATGCCGCAGCTCAGGGAAATCGGCGCTTCCTACTTCGTCCCGTCCGCGCAAACCGTCGCGGCGCGCGGATCCCGGGTCTTCAGTCGCTCGACCAGCGCCTTGAATCGCGGCGTGCAACGGATCGGATCCAGTGCGGGCAGCATCATCGACCACTCTGGCGGAGTCGCATTAGTCTCGGGATGGTCGACGCTGCGCTCGAGGTAATCCAGCGCGAGATCCGGCGCACCCAGTAGCACCAGCAGCGCCGGCGTTTCGCCCGTTGCGAAGATGTTGCCGCTGGTCGGATCGAGGCTGCTGCGGCCGGTGTAGGCCGCGAGGCGCCGCGCCGCTGCCCGTCGATCACCCTGGCCTGCGAAAGCGTCGACGACCTCGTCGACGAGGGAAGAGGCGCTGCCATCACCGGTTCGGGCGATTGCATGCAGGAACGGTCGCGCCGCTTCGGGGTCGCCGCGCAGCAGTTCGGCAAACGCGACTATGATCTGACAGCTTCTGTAGTCCGGCGCAAACGCCAGCACGCGCTCGCAGGTCGCGCGGGCGTCGGCGACGCGTCCCAGGGTCAACAGCACGTAGCCCCGGTTGTTCGCGACCACCAGGGAGCGCGGGTCCAGTTCACTCGCACGATCCAGTGCCACGAGTCCGGCTGCCGGATTGCCAGCCATCATCGTATCCGTGCCCAACCACTGGTAAGCGGTCGCAAAGGAGGGGCGAATCGCGATTGCGCGTTCTAACAGGGTGATGGCGGTATTCCGACGCCGCTCCCAACTGGCCGCCGACGCCAAAGCCGCATAGGGTTCGGGCAGGGTCGGGTCCAGCCCCAGCGCCATCCCGACGGCATCGGTTACCAGCCGGAAGGCATTCTCGTAGCTGATCCTGGCCGAGTAGTCCGGGATGACGGCATAGGCCAGCGCCAGACCGCCATAGGCCTGTGCGAACTTCGGATCGGCGGCGATCGCCTGGTTGAACAGGTCAACCGCCTGCCAGAGCTTCTCCCCGTTCCGCGTATGCCACAGCGCCATGCCGCGCAGGTACAGGTCGTACGCCTCGAGATTCCGGGTTCCGGCCGAGTCTTGACCCGGACTCTTGGGGCTGGCGATCTTCACCTTGAGTTCGTCACCGATCGCCCGGGCGATCTCGTCCTGGATCGCGAAGATGTCTTCGAGCTTGCGGTCGTAGGTCTGCGACCAGAGATGGAAGCCGTTCTGTGCGTCGATCAGCTGCGCGGTGATGCGAACCTTGTCGCCCTGCCGGCGAACGCTGCCCTCGAGCACCATGCGCACGTTGAGCGCGGCGGCGATCTCGGGCACCTCCATCGGTTTGCCCTTGAACGAGAACGACGAGGTGCGGGCCGCGACTTGCAGCTCCCGCGTGCCGGCGAGCACGTTCAGGATCTCCTCCGAGATGCCGTCCGAGAAGTATTCGTTGTCCGGGTCGCCGGACATGTTGACGAACGGCAGCACCGCGATCGAGTTGTCCGGGATGTCGTCAGCCGCGCTCGCGGCAACGCCCGGTGGCTCGAGCGATGCCGTGGCGGGCGAAGGCGCGTCGCTCGCCTTGTCGTAGCGCCAGAAGATCCCGCCACCGACGAGGAAAAGCAGCGTGATGATGATCAGCTCCGCTGCGCTGACTCGTTGCCGGCCCTGGTCGCCGTGATACCAGGCGATCAACAGGACGATGGGCAGGCCGATCAGCAGCGCAAGCGTCGTGAACTGCTGAATCTGGCGCGGCCAGTCGAACGTGCTGGTGACGTACTCGAGACCCTGGAGCAGGCCCCAGGCGCCGGCCGCGTAGACGATTCCCCACTGCACCACTTTGCGGGGGCGCAGCTTGGTCCAGGTGCTTTCATTCTCCCCTTCGCTCGCGTCGGTCACGCGGTCCTCCGTGATGCGCTCGAGTGTAGCGAGATTGCCAGCCGGCGGTCTCTGGATTGCCCGATTCCGGCACGTCGAGGCACGCCCGAGCGACAGATGGCAGACGCGGCCCACCCGCCACATTGAGCCGACGTCGTACGGCTGGTTGGCCAGTATGCGACATCGGCGAGTGAATGCTTTCTACTGGAACTTGCAGCAGGAGCCAACACGTTGACGCCGCCTGCGCCGTGCGAGCGGAATCGACGGCGGTGATGCTGCTGTTGCGGTGATGATCGGCGTCGATTCCGGTCGCTCAGGCGCGGTCTCGCAGGCCTCCGTTCCGGTTCTTCTTCCGGCGAGCGTGTCTGCCTTTCCGCTCGCCGGAAGAAGAACCGGAACGGAGGCCCTCAACACCATCGCTGCCTGCGAATCGCCAGCCGCGCCAGCGACTCAACCGAAGTTGATCTTCGCCTCGAGGTTCGTGCGCGAGTCGGCGTTCGAAATCGCCTCCTCGAGCGTGACCTTGCCCTGCTTGAACAGCTCGTAGAGCGCGATGTCGAAGCTCTGCACGCCCTTCTCGCTGCTGCGGATCAGCGACTCCTTGACGCCGATCACGTCGCCCTTCTTGATCAGTTCCTGCACGTGCGGCGTGTTGAGCAACACCTCGAGCGCGGCGCAGCGCTTGCCGTCTTTGCCCATGACCAGGCGCTGGGAAAGGATCGCCTTCAGGTACTGCGACAGGTCGAGGAAGATCTGCGAGTGCTGGTCGCGCGGGAACATGTTGATGATGCGGTCGAGCGTCTCGGCCGCGTTGTTGGCATGCAGCGTCGCGAGGCACAGGTGACCGGTACCGGCGAAAGTCAGCGCGTATTCCATCGACTCGCGGTCACGGATTTCGCCGATCAGGATCACGTCCGGCGCGGCGCGCATGGCGCTGCGCAGCGCGCGATGGAACGACCTGGTGTCGAGTCCCACCTCGCGCTGGTTGACGATCGACTTCTTGTTCCGGTGCAGGAACTCGATCGGGTCCTCGACCGTCAGGATGTGGTCGGACGAGGTCTCGTTGCGGTAATTGAGCATGGCCGCGAGCGAAGTCGACTTGCCGGAGCCGGTGGCGCCCACCATGAGCACCAGCCCGCGCTTGATCATGACCAGGTCCTTCATGATCATCGGCAGGCCGAGCTCTTCGAGCGAAGGCATGTCGGCGGTGATGTAGCGCAACACCATTGCGGGGTTGCCGCGCTGGTGGAAGACCGCGATGCGGAAACGCCCGAGACCCGGTTCGGAGATCGCGAAGTCGATTTCCAGCTCCTGCTGGAAGTAATCGATCTGTTCCTGGTTCATCAGGCCGTACGCGGCCTGGCGCACCTGGTCTGCCGTCAGCACCTGCTTGTTGACCGGGACGATCTTGCCCTCGATCTTGATCTTGATCGGGGCATTCGAACTGAAGAACAGGTCGGACGCCTTCTTCTCCACCATCAGCTTGAACAGCGGCTTGGTGTTCAGCACGAAGCTGCGGGCCGTGTCGGCCCCCACCATGCCAGTGTCGTTCAGCATCCGTTCGTGCGGCGGTGAGGTGGCATCGAGATCGGGGGTTTCGGTCGCCATCACTCTTCTTCCTCGAGAATCTTGAGCGAGCCGGACTCGTCCGGGTGAGCCGATTTTTCGCGCTTGCTCTCGAGCTTGATGCGCAGCCGGATCTCGTTCTTCGAGTCGGCGTTGCGCAGCGCTTCCTCATAGGAAATGGTCCCGGATTCGAACAGCTCGAACAATGCCTGGTCGAAGGTCTTCATGCCGAGCCGGTTCGACTTGGCCATGATTTCCTTGATGGCGCTGACCTCGCCGCGGAAGATCAGGTCGGCGATCAAAGGCGTGTTCAGCATCACTTCCATCGCCGCGATGCGCCCCTTGCCCGACTCGCGCGGTATCAGGCGCTGCGCGATCATGGCCCGGATGTTCAGCGAAAGGTCCATCAGCAACTGCTCGCGCCGGTCTTCCGGGAAGAAGTTGATGATGCGGTCCATCGCCTGGTTGGCGCTGTTGGCGTGCAGCGTCGCGAGCACCAGGTGGCCGGTCTCGGCGAACTGGATGCCGTATTCCATCGTTTCGCGGTCGCGAATTTCGCCGATCAGGATCACGTCGGGCGCCTGGCGCAGAGTGTTCTTGAGCGCCATGTGCCAGCTTTCGGTGTCGACGCCCACTTCACGCTGCGTCACGACGCAGTTGCGGTGGGTGTGGACGTACTCGATCGGGTCCTCGATCGTGATGATGTGGCCGCGGGTCTTGTCGTTGCGGTAGTCCAGCATCGCAGCGAGCGAAGTCGACTTGCCCGACCCGGTCGCGCCGACCAGGATGCACAGGCCGCGCTTCGACAGCACGATCTCCTTCAATATCGGCGGCAGCTCGAGGTCGTCGATGGTCGGCACCTTGATGTTGATGGTGCGCAGCACCGCGCCGGTGAGCCCCATCTGCACGAAGGCGCTGACGCGGAAGCGGCCGATGCCCGGCGGCGCGATCGCGAAGTTGCATTCGCGCGTCGCGTCGAACTCCTTGGTCTGGCGGTCGTTCATGATCGCGCGCACGAGCAACTGCGCCTGCTCCGGAGTCAGCGGCTGGTTGGTCTGCGGCTTGATCTCGCCGTCGATCTTGATCGCCGGCGGGAAGCCGGCGGTGATGAAGAGGTCGGAACCGTCGCGCTCGACCATCCGGCGCAGCAGGTCCTGCATGAGCTTGATGCTGGTATCACGATCCATGGTTCTTTAATTCCAGACGACGGCCGCCGTCTAGAAGTCCTCCTTGTTCTGCGCACGGAAGCGCGCCTCTTCCTTGGTGATCAGGCCTTTCTGCAGCAACTCCTTCAGGCACTGGTCGAGTGTCTGCATGCCGTTCTGCTGGCCGGTCTGGATCGCCGAATACATCTGCGCGATCTTGCCCTCGCGGATCAGGTTACGGATCGCGGGGGTGCCGATCATGATCTCGTGGGCCGCGATGCGGCCGCCGCCGATGCGCTTCAGCAACGTCTGCGAGATGACGGCGCGCAGTGATTCGGACAGCATCGCGCGGACCATTTCCTTTTCCGCCGCCGGGAACACGTCCACGACGCGGTCGATGGTCTTGGCGGCCGAACTCGTGTGCAGCGTGCCGAACACGAGGTGGCCGGTCTCGGCGCCGGTCAGCGCCAGGCGGATCGTCTCGAGATCGCGCATTTCGCCGACGAGGATGACGTCCGGGTCCTCCCGCAGCGCCGAGCGCAAAGCTTCGCTGAAACCGAGCGTGTCGCGGTGAACTTCGCGCTGGTTCATGAGGCAACGCTTCGACTCGTGCACGAACTCGATCGGATCCTCGATCGTGATGATGTGGTCCGGGCGGTTGTCGTTGACGTAGTTGATCATCGCGGCGAGCGTCGTCGACTTGCCCGAGCCGGTGGGGCCGGTGACGAGCACCAGGCCGCGCGGCTGCATCGCGATGTCCTTGAAGATCTTCGGCGCGTTCAGGTCGTCGAGCGACTGCACCACCGAAGGAATGTTGCGGAACACGGCCGCCGCGCCGCGGTTCTGGTTGAACGCGTTGACGCGGAAGCGCGCGAGCTTCGGTATTTCGAACGAAAAGTCCGTCTCGTAGAACTCTTCGTACGCCTTCCGTTGCTTGTCATTCATGATGTCGTACACCATGCTGTGCACTTCCTTGTGCGTCAGCGGCGGCATGTTGACCCGCTTCATGTCGCCGTCGACGCGGATCATGGGCGGCACGCCCGACGACAGGTGCAGGTCGGAGGCTTTGTTCTTGACGGCAAATGCCAGCAGCTGGGCAATGTCCACGGCCATCGTGTCGGCTCCCTCTAGCCTGCGAGCCGAATCCGGAACCGGACGGGTCTTGCAGGCCGGCAAAGTATAGATCAGCCCCTCGGACCCCAATATGTTAACCGCTCCGCAGTTCTCACCGGCGGCACTGCAATCAGTGCGTGCGCGCATCGTCCGGGCCGCCGAAAGCGCGGATCGGGACCCGGATTCGGTACGCCTGCTGGCGGTCAGCAAGCAGCAGCCGGCGGCGCTGGTGCGGGCCGCGGTGGCGGCCGGGCAAGCCGAATTCGGCGAGAACTACGTCCAGGAAGGAATCGACAAGATCGCTGCGCTCGCCGGCACGCCGGGCCTCACCTGGCACTTCATCGGGCAACTGCAGGGCAACAAGACACGCGAAGTCGCCGTATGCTTCGACTGGGTGCACACCCTGGATCGCGAGCGGGTTGCCTCGCGCCTGAGCGCCCAGCGACCGCACCATGGGGCGCCGCTGCAGGTGCTGCTGCAGATCAGGCTGGCGGACGAACCCGGCAAAGGCGGGGTTGCTCCGGCCGAGGCACCCGCACTCGCGGCGGCCGTCTCTGCCATGCCGCGGCTCCAGTTGCGGGGACTGATGTGCATCCCGCCGCCGGCGACGGACCTGGAGGCCCAGCGGCGGCCGTTCCGGCAGCTGCGTGAACTGCTGCAGTCGCTCAACGAGGCCGGCCACGCGCTCGACACCTTGTCGATGGGCATGAGTGACGACCTCGAAGCCGCCGTGCTCGAAGGTGCGACCATCGTGCGCGTAGGCACAGCCATTTTCGGACGCCGCCCGGGCTGATCGCGGCGGCAGGAGCAATCACGGCATGACCAGGCAGATCGCTTTCGTGGGTGGCGGCAACATGGCGACGGGCCTGATCGGTGGCCTCATCGCACGCGGCACGCCGCCCTCCTCAATCGTCGTGGCCGATCCGGAGGCCTCGCAGCGCTCGCGCCTCGAGCACGATTACGGCGTCACGACGGTGGCCGATGCACCAGCGGCCGTCGTCGGTGCCCGCACGGTCGTGCTCGCCGTGAAGCCACAGCAGATGGCGCAGGTCGCCCGCTCGATCGCGGGCCTGGTGGCCGCTGCAGGAGCTCTCGTCATTTCAGTGGCCGCCGGCATCCGCTTGCAGGACCTCGTGCGCTGGCTGGGCCCGGGCGTGCCGCTGATTCGCACGATGCCGAATCGACCCGCGCTGATCGGCGCGGGCATCACGGCGCTGTATGCCCTGCCTGGAGTCGACGCGGCATCGCGCCAGACAGCCGAGACGATCCTCGCCGCCTGCGGCCCGACGGTCTGGGTCCCCGACGAATCGCAGCTCGACGTCGTCACCGCCGTGTCAGGCAGTGGACCGGCGTATTTCTTCCTGTTGATCGAATGCCTCGAAGCAGCCGGCATCGAGCTTGGACTCGATCCAGCGACGGCACGCAGGCTCGCGGTTGAAACAGCACGGGGTTCGGGGCGGATGGCCGCCGAGGCCGCCGAGTCGCCGGCCGAACTGCGCGCCCAGGTGACTTCTCAGGGCGGCACGACGGCAGCCGCTCTCGAGGTGCTCGAAGCGGCCGGCGTGCGTGGTATTTTTGCGGCGGCGGTGGCGGCCGGCGCGCGCCGGTCCGCCGCGCTCGCGCAGGAATTCGGCACGCTCTGACACCCACCCGAACCGGAATCGTACATGCAGGCCCTGCACTTCATTCTCACCGCGCTGTTCACGCTGCTCGTGGTCGCGTTCCTGTTGCGCGTGCTGCTGCCGCTCGTGCGTGCCGACTTCCGCAACCCGTTCGGCGAGGCGGTCTTGAAGGTCACGAATCCGCTGGTGCTGCCGCTGCGCAAGTTCATGCCGCCCGGCAAGCGCCTCGATCCGTCATCGGTGGTGGCGCTGCTGATCGTGCAGTTCGCGGGCACCGCGCTGCTCCGCGGTGTGGCGGGCGGTCATTTAGGGCTGGAATCGATCCTGCTGGGGGGCCTCCGCGGCCTGCTGCACACCGTGCTGCAGTTCTATTTCTTCGCAGTGCTGCTGTATGCATTGCTCAGCTGGTTCGCGGGCGCGGCCTACAGCCCGGCTGCGCAGATCCTGAGCAGGCTGGTGGAGCCGCTGCTCGCGCCGATTCGCCGCGTCGTTCCACCGCTGGGCGGACTCGACCTGTCGGCGGTCTTCCTGCTGATCGCGCTGCAGGCGCTGCAGATCCTGCTGCGGTGAGTACCGCAGCAGCTCGACTGCGCCGGGCTGCATGACCGAGCCACTGCGCCGCGACGGGACGGACTGGGTGCTCGACGTTCGCGTCCAGCCGCGAGCGTCGCGCACCGAGTTTGCGGGTCGCCTCGGCGACCGTCTCAAGATCCGGCTCAATGCACCGCCCGTGGATGGCCGCGCAAACACGGCGTTGCTCGCCTTCATTGCCGCAGCATGCGGGCTGCCCAGGTCTCGTGTGTCGCTGGATGCCGGTCAAACCGGGCGCGACAAGCGCGTGCGACTGCACCGCGTGGACCAGATTCCTGCCGCACTGCAAAGCGTTCTGGTGGTCGCACGGGCCGAGTGACGCAACTTTCGCGGACGGAGTTCGGCTGGCACGCACTGCTACGCTCACGCCGAAACCGGCGCTATAGTCAGTCGCGCTCGACTGCGTCGAGCCAGTGCCCTGCGCCATCTTCGCGCGAAGTTCGGGAGAAACCTGCAATGTCCACTCCAGACACCGGGAAGCAAAGCTCTTTTTCTTCATCGCGTCGCCGTTGCGCGGCAAGCGTGCTGCTGGCCGCCGCCGGCTTGCTGCTCGTGGCGGGCTGCGGTGCGGAAGTTGACCGGCAACCGCAAACTGCCCGACCGACCGAAGACACGCAGAAGGATTTCGACGACCTCGAAGTCCACTACAACGCAATCCGGACGGACCAGCTGACGCCGGAAGTGGCCCGCGCCTATGGCATCGAACGCAGTGCGAATCGGGTGCTGCTGAACGTAGCGATGCTCACCAAGACGCCTGGCGGCGCAGCCAGGCCCGTCGATGGCACGGTGTCGGCCTCGGCGCACAACCTGAACGGGCAACTGAAGAGCCTCTCGATGCGGCGCCTACAGGAAGGACCGGCCGTGTACTTCATCGGCGAGGTCGGCATCAGCGGCGACGAGATTCTCGTCTTCAACATCGACGTCGAGCCGGTGGCGGGCGGCGGACGACGCTCGGTGCAGTTCAAGCGCGAATTCTTCAGCGACTGATTCACGGCAGCACTAAAAAAATCGGGAAAAAACAGCTTCAACGTATTAACAAGCCTAGTTTTCATGGTATTTTTCGCGGGCTGACAGACTAACCAAGGGCCAGCGGCCCGCAGCACAACTAGGAGATACATCAAGATGGCAGCCAAGAAGAGCTCTGCTCCGACCAAGTCCGACATCCTCGCGCACGTCTCGAAGGACACGGGCCTGTCGAAGAAGCAGGTGAGCTCGGTTTTCGAATCGCTCAACACCGTGATCAAGAAGAGCCTGAAGAGCCACGGCATCTTCACGCTCCCGGGTCTCGCCAAGATGAAGGTCGTCAAGAAGCCCGCCACCAAGGCGCGCGAGGGCGTGAACCCCTTCACCGGCGAAAAGATGGTCTTCAAGGCCAAGCCGGCCAGCAAGAAGGTCCGCGTGATGCCGCTCAAGAACCTCAAGGGGTTCGTGAACTGAGCGCGAGCTGACCGCAGCGATTTTTCGCTGATGACGCCGGGGTGTTCACGCACCCCGGCTTTTTTTATCGGTTTCGCGGCCGCCGCAGCGATGCTTTCAGGCCTTGCGCAGGAAGTCGAGGATGGCCGAGCGCAGCTCGCCGAGCTTGCCGTGGAAGAAGTGCTCGGCGCCCGCGATCACCGTCAACTCAGGTTCGGGTGCAAAGCTGCGCGCCCATGACCGCACCGCTGCGATGTCGATGAGCTCGTCCTGGTCGCCCTGCACGATCAGCCAGGGACAGTCCGGACGCGGCACGGGTTCGGTGATGATGCGGCCGACCGGCGGCGCGATCGTCACCAGCTTCGCCGGCCGTGCGCCGCGTGCCGCCGCCTGCAGGGCGGTCGCCGCACCGAACGAGAACCCGCCGAGCCACAGCGCGTCGCAGTCGAAGTGCTGGCGAGTCCAGTCGATCACGGCGAGCGCATCCGCGAGTTCACCCACACCGCGGTCGTGCTGGCCTTCGCTGGCACCCACGCCACGAAAATTGAAACGCACAGTCGCTGCCCCCGCCTCCTGCATGGCCCGCGCAGCGGTGTGCACGACCTTGTTCTGCATCGTGCCGCCGAAAAGCGGATGCGGGTGGCAGACGACGCCAACGACCCGGCGGGTCGCCCCGGCTGGCAGCGGATCTTCGACGCGCGCTTCGATGGCACCGGCCGGACCGACAATCCGGACGGCCACTGGCGCGGGCGGGCGAAACGGTTCAGCGGTGGCGGTCGAATCGGCGGACAACGGCGGCGTCCGAGTGGAAAAGAACTGGGCTGCAGTGTGCCAGAACGCTGCCGGTCCGCCGCCGGGCCATGGCAGAATCGGACGCAGCCAAGCCAAGGAGCGACCCGCAGTGCACCTGTTGTCTTCGAGCTTCGTCCACGGCCAGCGGATCCCCGCAGAGTTCGCGTTCTGCGCGCCCGATCCGACACAACACGCCCGCATGAGCGGCAACCGCAACCCGCACTTACGCTGGACCGGCGTGCCCTCGACGGCAAGATCGCTGGTCCTGCTGTGCGTCGACGTCGACGTGCCAACCCGCGCGGACGACGTCAACCAGGAGGGCCGCAGCGTGCCGGCCGACCTGCCGCGAACCAGCTTCTGGCACTGGGTGCTGGTGGACATTCCACCGTCAGTCAGCGAAATTCCGGCGGGTTCTGCCAGCGAGGGCATAACTGCGCGCGGCAAGCGCGAACCACGCGGTCCAAAGGGATCACGCCAGGGACTGAACGACTACACGCTCTGGTTTGCCGGTGACAAGGACATGGCAGGCGAGTATTTCGGCTACGACGGTCCCTGCCCGCCCTGGAACGACACGCTGCTGCATCACTATCAATTCACGCTGTACGCGATCGACCTCGCGCGCTGCCCGGTCGACGGTGCATTCACGGGTCAGCAGGTGAAGGACGCCATCGCCCGTCACGTGCTGGCCGAGGCCACGCTCACCGGCACGTATTCGCTGAACCCTGCGGTGAAGTGACGCGGTCGCCGCGTCAGCGCGCCGGCTGAACCGCAAGCAGTTCGACGTCGAACACGAGCGTAGCGCCTGGCGGAATCACGCCACCGGCGCCGCGATCGCCATAGGCCAGCGCTGACGGGATCACCAGCCGCCGCTGGCCACCGGCCTGCATGCCGGTCACGCCCTGGTCCCAGCCGGCAATGACCTGCTTCTGGCCCAGCATGAAACTGAACGGCTGCCCGCCCTTGCGCGAGCTGTCGAACTCGGTGCCCTTCTTTTCCGGGTGCGCGTGGTCGTACATCCAGCCCGTGTAATGCGCAGTGACCCGCGAACCAGGTGTCGCCGCGGCGCCCTGGCCGACGACCAGCTCCGTGACTTCGAGCGCAGCCACCTGGTTGGCAGGCGCGACCGCCGGCAGCTGCGAACGCGCGCAGCCCGCGAGCGTGCCACAAGCCAGGACGACGGCAGCGACCGGCAGGGACAGTGCGGTATAGATCCGGCGCATGGGTCAGTCCTTCTTCCTGAATTCGAGGGCCGCCGAGTTGACGCAATAGCGCAGCCCCGTGGGTTGCGGGCCGTCCTCGAACACGTGGCCGAGGTGTGCGCCGCAGTTCGCACAGGTGACCTCGGTCCGCACCATGCCGTGGCTGGCGTCGTGGTGCGTAACGACCCGATCACCCGCGAGCGGGAGCCAGAACGACGGCCAGCCGGAGCCGGAATCGTACTTCGTCTCTGAATCAAACAGCCCGGCATCGCACACGGCGCACGTGTACACGCCCTGGTCCTTGTGGTGCAGGTAGCGGCCGGTGAAGGCCCGTTCGGTGCCCTTGTGCTGTGTAATGTGGAACTGCTCGTCGCTCAGTCGCGCGCGCAGTTCATCCTCACCCGGCGGGTGCTTGTCGTTCTCAGTCATTGCTGGGGTCCCCGCGTCAGGGTGCGGCGAGCAGGTCCGGCGGTCCGAGCAGCAGCAGCGCGCCGAGGCCCGCGACGAACGCCACGACGAGCAGCGCGGTGATGATCACTGACGGCGCCTGCACGCGAAAGACGTCCGTAAGGTCGTCCAGGTCGTCGAGCCACTTGAGCAGTCGTTCCATGAAATTCGGGCCGGGGGCAGACTTTAATCGAAATGACGGAGCTACTGCGATGCCAGAAGTCCTGCATCATCAAGGCCAGTGCCGCACGGGCGTGCTCTGGCTTACTTGGGCTTGTCGAAGGCCCCGCGCGCCTTGTCGGCCCAGCTCTTGTAGCTGGCGATGCTGTAAAGGGACTTACTGATCACGGCCTGCCGTGAAGGCGGTGCTGGTTGCCGGACCCTGCCCAGCCAGTCGTTGTAAGCGTCCCAACCGTCCGTGGCGGCACCAAACTTGGTTGTGCCACGACGCGGGCCGGCCTCGTTCGCCTGCAACGGGCGCTCCGGGGGGCGAGGCTTTTCGCGCGGCGGCGCGCGCGTGCCGACGGGAAGTTCCGGCTTGCGCTCAGACATTGCGGTATTTCATTGGTGCCACGATGGCCGCACGGTACCGAAGCGCCTTGTCAGCGTCCGGTACTGGGTCACAGTCTGTGACGTCCCCGGCTGGCGGGGAGTGAGGCGACGATCAGGCGACGATGCGATAGCAGGGCTGGTATTCGCCCGAGAGCTTCATGCGGCGCTGCCGCACGAACGACGCGAGCAGCGCGTCAAGTGGCCGCAGCAGCTCGGCGTCGCCATGCAGCTCGAACGGGCCATGCTCGTCGATCAACCGCAGCCCGGATTCCTTTACGTTGCCGGCGACGATGCCCGAGAACGCCCGCCGCAATTCCGCTGCCAGCTGGTGCGGAGGCGAATCGCGATGCAGCTTGAGCCCTGCCATGGCCGCGTGCGTGGGTTCGAACGGCTGCTGCAGGTCGTGCGCGATGCGCAACAGCCAGTTGAAATTGTAGGCGTCCTTCGCGCGGCGGCGGTATTCGCGCACGGCGGCCATGCCACGCAGCATCTCGCGCGCCACCTCGGCCTGATCGCCCACGATGACGCGATAGCACTGGCGCACGCGCTCACCGAGCGTGCCGACCAGGAACGCGTCAATCTGGTGCCAGTATTCCTCGCTGCCGCGGGGCCCGGTGAACACGACGGGAAACGGCTGTGGCTCGTTCTGCGGGTCGAGCAGGATGCCGACCAGGTACAGGATTTCCTCGGCGGTGCCGGCACCGCCCGGAAACACGACGATGCCGTGGCCGATGCGGACGAACGCTTCGAGGCGCTTCTCGATGTCCGGCAGGATGGCGAGCTGGTTGACGATTGCGTTCGGTGGCTCGGCCGCGACGATGCCCGGCTCGGTCAGGCCGATGTAGCGACCCGACGGGATGCGCTGCTTGGCATGGCCGATCGTCGCGCCCTTCATCGGGCCCTTCATCGCGCCCGGTCCGCAACCAGTGCAGACGTTGAGCCCGCGCAGGCCGAGTTCGTAGCCGACGAGCTTCGTGTAGTCGTACTCGTCGCGGCCGATCGAGTGTCCGCCCCAGCAGACGACGATGTCGGGCCGCACGCGCGGCTGCAGCAGGCCCGCATTGCGCAGCACGCGGTACACGGCGTTGGTAATCCCCGCAGACTCGCGCAACTCGACGCTGCCGTGTTCGTAGACTTCGCCGTGGATGTAGAGGATGTCGCGCAGCACCGCGAACAGGTGCTCCTGGATGCCGCGGATCATGCGCCCATCCACGAACGCGGCGGCCGGCGCATTGTGCAGTTCGAGCTTGATGCCCCAGGCCTGCCGCACGATGTCGATGTCGAAATCGGCATAGCGGTCGAAGATCGCACGGGCGTCGTCCGTCTCGCCCCCGCTGTTCAGGACCGCGAGCGAGCAGCGGCGATATAGCGGATAGAGGCCGCCACGCGAGCTGTCCAGCAGCCGGTCGACCTCCATCTGCGACAGGTTCTCGAGGCTGCCGGTCGGCGTGACGCGTGCGTCGACGAAATTGTCGTCCTCGGCTGGGCCGGCTGGAATGGCGACCTCGGCCCGCTTCATCATCATTTCCGGATTTCGATCGGGATCCCGGTCGTCGTCCGCAACCAGACGTCGACCATGTCGGCGTTGCTCAGTGCGATGCAGCCATCGGTCCAGTCGCGTGTCGCGTAGTGCTCGGGGGAGCGCTTTCGGTTCGTTCGGCTGGCCATGGATCATGATCAGCCCGCCGGGCGCAAATCCGCTTTCGTGCGCAACCGCTGCGTCCTCACGGTTCGGGTACGAAATCTTGATCGAGAGGAAAAACTCGCTCTTCGGGTTGCGCGCAACGAGGTCGTAGTTGCCCTCGGGCGTGCGGAAATCGCCCTCGCGCTGCTTGTGGCCGTAGGGATTCAGCCCGAGCTTGATCGGGTATTCGGCGATCACGCGGCCGCGGCGGAGCAGGCGCAGCACACGCTCGTGCTTGAGCACGAGGACCTTGTCGGCCATTTCGAAGGCTGACGCCGAGCCCGCGCCGTAATTGGCACTGGTGGCCGGCGGCGACGGCAGCGACGGCGCACCGCCGCTCACCGAACTGAACCCCCCACTGCTCGTGCTGAACGCACTGCCGGCGGTCCCGCCAGGTGCAGCTGGAGCCGGCACGGGAGCGGCAGGTGTCGGGACGGTCGGCGATACGGAGCCCGCGCTGGTGGGTCGCGAGGGCATCGCCGGCGCTGCGGCAGCCAGCGTGCCACCAAAGGCGGGGGGCGCTGGCACGGCACTGGCGAGAATCGGTACGTTGTCGGCCGCGACCGGGACCTGCGCGGATGGAGCGTCGGTCCTCGGCGGCGCACTGCTCGGGACGCTGGTCGCATCGGCGACGGCGCCTTGCGGCGGCGCGACTGTGACCTTGGGCGTTCCGCTCGATAGGGAGCTGAAACCTTGTGCGTGCGTCGCAACGAACGGTGTCGCCAACGCCGTGGCAAGCGCAAGGGCAGACAGGAAATGGGGCAATCGAACCGGGAATGCTGTCATCGCGCGGCGATTTTATAGCTCTCCGGGCGTTTTTGCTGTGAGTTCTCTCACGCCGCCGGCGCAATGGCTGAGGAGTCGCGCCACCACGGACGAGACCGGGGTACCCGCTCACAGGCAAAAAGGGCGAGAACTTTCGTCCCCGCCCTTGCTCGTCAGCTCCATCCTGGAGTCGGGTTAGTCTCTTCTACTCAACCGTTTTGGCGACCCGGCTTCAGCCGCATTTCGAGTCGCCGCAATTCAGGCAGGTCATGCAGCCGTCCATCATGACGACGGCCGCCGTGCTGCACTTCAGGCACAACTGCGCGCCCTGCGGGTAGTCGGCCTTGGCGAAGGCGTCCTGCTGTTTCTGCTGCGCTTCGTACTCGCTGCGCTTCTGGTCGATCAGCGCCTTGCGGTGCTCGTCCATCTCGGGTTTGCGCAGCAGGCCGATCTTCTGCATGTGCTTCTCGATCACGTGACCGAGCTCGGCGATGATCGAAGGCATGAATTTGCCGCCGGCCTGCCAGTAGCCGCCGCGCGGGTCGAACACGGCCTTCAGCTCTTCGACCATGACGTGACGTCGCCGCCCTTGCGGAACACCGCCGAGATGATGCGTGTGAGCGCGACGATCCACTGGTAGTGGTCGAGGTTCTTCGAGTTGATGAAGATCTCGAACGGCCGGCGCGATTCGTGCACCGTGCCTTCGTTCAGCAGGATGTCGTTGATCGTCACGTACATCGCGTGATCCGACACCGGCGGCTTGATCTTGTAGGTGGAGCCGATCAGCTCTTCAGGACGCTCGAGTTTTTCGTGCATCCGGATGATGTTCGAGCCGCGGGGGTCGGCGACCGGCTCCCTGGCCTTTGCTGCGGCTGCGGCCTCAGCCTCGGCCTTTTCTTTCTCGCCGGGCTTAACCACCCGGACCTTCGTGATCTTCTTCTCGATCCTGTGCGCGCTCATCGCTTGAACTCCTGGCGGGTCGCCCGCGCTTTGCAACGCAGGGCGACCGGGACAATGGGCCTCAGAACTTGCCGTAGTAGCCTTCTTTCAGGGCGTCGTAGAGGTTGGCGGCGGTGTGCATCTCGCCGTCGTACTCCAGCTGCTCGTCGCCCTTGACCTTCGACCTCGGTGCCGTCCTCGAGCGTGAACACGTAAGTGGTGTTCTTGGGGTCCTCCGACCAGCACGCCCTGGAACGCTTCGAAGTTGAAAGCGGAAGGTGGTGCAGCCCTTGAGGCCCTGCTCGTGCGCGTAGAGGTAGATGTCCCTGAATTCTTCGTAGTTGTAGTCCGTCGGCACGTTCGCGGTCTTCGAGATCGACGAGTCGATCCACTTCTGCGAGGCCGCCTGAATGTCAACGTGCTCGCGCGGCGCGTGATGTCGTCCGCCGTCGTGAAGTAGTCCGGCAGCTTGTCCGCCGCGGTGGTGCCGCCCGAATCGCGTTCGGATTGATCAGCTCGCGGTACGCCAGCAGCCTCGAACGAGAAGACGTCGATCTTTCCTTCGACTTCTTGCCCTCGCGGATCACGTTGCCGGAAATAGTGATGCGCGAACAGCTCGATGCCGTTCGAGGCGTTG
>JADIZR010000005.1 GCA_016704655.1 Pseudomonadota bacterium
AGATTCGAACTCCCGACCTTCTGGTTCGTAGCCAGACGCTCTATCCAACTGAGCTACGGGCGCGTTATGAACGTCCTGGCGGAGAGAGAGGGATTCGAACCCTCGAAGGGCTTTTGACCCTTACGCCCTTAGCAGGGGCGCGCCTTCGACCACTCGGCCATCTCTCCGTTTTTAGGAGAGCCGCGAAGGATAAACGTCCGGAGCCGCCCCGTAAAGCTTGGGGGCGGAAAATGGCCCGTTACCGGGCTGCAGGAGACAGTGGGTCAGGGAAAGGGTTCGCTATCCAGGCCGTTGGTGGCATGGCCGTTGCCATTCGTGCGAGCAGTGGCCGGACGCGTCGACGTCGTGCCGCCCCCGTCCTGCTCTTCGCGCTTGATACGCTCGAAAATCTCTTCGCGGTGGACAGCCACGTCGCGCGGCGCGTTTACGCCGACGCGCACCTGGTTGCCTTTGACGCCGAGCACGGTGACGGTCACGTCGTTGCCGATCATGACCGTTTCACCTACGCGTCGCGTAAGAATCAACATGAAGTTCTCCTGGCCTGCATGACTTCGTACGTCGTTGGATTTGAGTCCGTTCAATCCTTCTGCGTGCATCCGGTCTGGAGCGGTCCCTCACTCACTGAGCCGTTGGCATCTGCAGGCAAATTCGCCAGATTTCCGTCAGTCTCCCCGGAAACTTTTATGCGCATGAATATGCGCACCATTTCCGGGGACGAACAATAGCGCGCGCGCGACCAAAAGTCAGTAAGTGCCGACATCCGATGCATCCAGTCTGGTCTGATTCCAGCTGCTCGAACGCACGGACTTATTCCGTGCGAGCCGAGGCATCAGGCGGTCAGGACACCTGTGGGGCAAGCCACGCAGCAAGGCCGCCAAGCGCAGCGGCCAGGTTGCCTGGCTGCGTCCCGCCGGCCTGCGCGAGATCCGCACGACCGCCGCCTTTGCCACCGACCTGCTTCGCCACGTGATTGACGATGTCGCCCGCCTTCACGCGCGCAGTGAGGTCGTCAGTGACTCCGGCGATGAGCGCCACCTTGTCATCGCCCGCCGGTGAGCCCAGCACGATGATTGCGCTGCCGAGCTTGTTTTTAAGCTGATCCACGGTTGTACGCAGCGCGGCGGCGTCCGCGCCATCGATGGTCGCAGCGACGAGCTTCACGCCCGCACCGATCGTCAACGCCTCGGCTGCCAGGTCGCGACCGCTGCCGCTCGCAAGCTTCTCCTTGAGCTGCGCGATCTCTTTTTCCATGCGGCGTGCGCGATCGAGAAGCTGCCTGACCTTGTCCTCGACGTCGTCGCGCGAGCCACGAACGAGCCCAGCCACGTCGCGCAACTTATGGTCCGTTTCGACCACATACTGGTAGGCGCCCTGGCCCGTGACCGCTTCGATGCGTCGCACGCCGGCCGCAACGCCGCCTTCGCTCACGATCTTGAACAGGCCGATGTCGCCAGCGCGGCGCACGTGGGTGCCGCCGCAGAGTTCGGTCGAATATGCACCGATGCGCAGTACGCGCACCTTGTCCTCGTACTTCTCGCCGAACAGCGCCATCGCTCCCGCGGCGACCGCTGCGTCGAAATCCATGACCCTGGTTTCGGCTTCGGCGTTCTTGCGCACTTCCGTATTCACGATCGCCTCGATCCGCTGCAACTCGTCGGGCGTGACGCCCGAATAATGCGAGAAATCGAAACGCAGGCGGTCGGGCGCGACCAGCGAGCCTTTCTGCGTGACGTGCGTCCCCAGGACCTCGCGCAACGCCGCGTGCAGCAGGTGCGTGGCGGAGTGATTCGCGCGGGTAGCGTCGCGGCGCATCCCATCCACCGCCGCAGCCACCGTTTCGCCGACCTTGAGCGCGCCGGCCGCGAGCTTGCCGACGTGCACGTGTGCCTTGCCGAGCTTCTGCGTGTCGGTGACCACGAATCGAGCAGTGGACGTCGAGAGTTCGCCGGTGTCGCCGACCTGGCCGCCGCTTTCGGCGTAGAACGGCGTGACGTCGAGGACCACCTGGCCCTCCTCGCCTGCCTTCAGTTCGGCGACCGCGTCCTTGCCGCGGAACATCGCGACGACACGACCCTGGCCGGTCTCGTCCTCGTAGCCGACGAACGCAGTCTGGCTGTCGACGCTCAGGTCGCCACGCAGGTCGACGTTGAACTTGCTGGCGGCACGCGACATCGCGCGTTGCGCATTCATCGCAACCTCGAACCCCGGCTCGTCGATCGAGAGGCCGCGTTCGCGCGCGATGTCGTTGGTGAGGTCGACCGGGAAGCCGTACGTGTCGTAGAGACGGAACACTGTCTCGCCCGGAATTTCCTGCTTGCCGCCGAGCGTGCCGATGGCGGTGTCGAGCAAGGCCATGCCCTGCGCCAGCGTTTCGGCGAAACGCTCCTCTTCCTGCAGGATGACTTTCTCGATGTGCGCACGCTGCGCGGTCAGCTCGGGATAGGCGGCGCCCATTTCCTGCTCGAGCGTCCGCACGAGCGTGTGGAAGAACGGCTGGCGCTGGCCGAGCATGAAACCATGGCGGATCGCACGACGCATGATCCGGCGCAGCACATAGCCGCGGCCTTCGTTCGACGGCAGCACGCCGTCCGCAATGAGGAACGACGTGGCACGCACATGGTCCGCAATCACGCGCAGCGAGTTCGACGCGAGATCGCCGGTAGCCGTGGCCTTCGCCGCCGCCGCGATCAGATTGCGGAACAAGTCGATTTCGTAATTGCTGTGCACGCCCTGCATCACGGCGGCGACACGCTCGAGACCCATGCCCGTGTCCACGGACGGCTTCGGCAGCGGCGTCAGCGTGCCGTCGGCCGAGCGGTCGAACTGCATGAACACGAGGTTCCAGATCTCGACGTAACGATCGCCGTCCTCGTCGGGCGAACCCGGCGGACCGCCGGCCACGTCGGGACCGTGGTCGTAGAAAATTTCGGTGCAGGGACCGCACGGGCCCGTGTCGCCCATCGCCCAGAAATTCGACTTGGCGCCCATGCGCGTGAGGCGCGCGGGGTCGACGCCGATCTCCTGCAGCCAGATCTCTGCGGCGCCGTCGTCTTCCTCGAACACGGTGACCCAGAGCTTCGACGGCGGAATGCCGAGCGTGCCGGTGATGAAGTCCCAGGCGAAGCGGATCGCGTCCTGCTTGAAGTAGTCGCCGAAGCTGAAGTTGCCCAGCATCTCGAAGAACGTGTGGTGCCGCGACGTGTAGCCGACGTTTTCGAGATCGTTGTGCTTGCCGCCGGCACGCACGCAGCGCTGCGAGGTGGCGGCGCGGACGTAGCTGCGCTTCTCCTTGCCGAGGAACAGGTCCTTGAACTGGACCATGCCCGCATTGGTGAAGAGCAGCGTCGGGTCGTTGCCGGGCACGAGCGAGCTCGACGGCACGACGGCGTGACCGCGGTCCTTGAAGAAGTCGAGAAACGCCGCGCGCAGCTGCGCGCTGGTCATGAACTTGGCCGGGGCCGGAGGCGTGCTTGTCATAAATCTGGGTCGTCGTCGCCGGGGCCGAGAGCGGCCCGGATCTGGTCCGAAGAAAACCCGCGATATTGGAGGAAGCGTGCCTGTTTTGCACGTTCACGGTAGTCGGCTGGAGGCGACAATCCGAACTTGCGGCGACGGGCTTCGCGGGCTGCCTGGACCCAGTCCGTCTCCGTCGTGTCGAGCGCCTGATCGATCGTTTCGGGCTCGACGCCCTTGTCGCGCAGCCCCATGCGAACACGCAGCGGCCCGTGGCCACGCCCCGCCCGCTGGGTTACGAACTGCTCTGCAAACCTCTCTTCGCGCAGGAACCCTTCCTGCACGATCACGACCACCGCCGCCTCGACGACCGCCGCGCCATAGCCCTTGCGGAGCAGGCGCTCGGTCAGTTCGTGGCGGCTGAAGTCACGCCCCGCGAGCAGGGCGTAGGCGGCGGTCTGGACGGTGCGTTGATCCGCCTCCGCCGCCGCCCCTGGCTCAGGCCTCCGACGCCTCACCTGCGGCCGCCTCGCCCTTCTTCGGCACCAGCAACCTGGCCCGGACGGCGGTTTCGATTTCGCGCGCAGTGTCCGGGTGCTGGGTGAGGTATGTGCGGGCGTTGTCCTTGCCCTGGCCGATGCGCTCGCCCTTGTAGGCGTACCAGGAGCCCGACTTCTCGATGATCCCCTGCACGACGCCGAGTTCGATGATCTCGCCTTCGCGCGAGATGCCGACGCCGTACATGATCTCGAACTCGGCCTCGCGGAACGGCGGCGCGACCTTGTTTTTCACGACCTTGACGCGCGTCTGGTTGCCGACGACTTCCTCGCCCTGCTTGATCGCGCCGATGCGGCGGATGTCGAGACGGACGGACGCGTAGAACTTGAGCGCGTTGCCGCCGGTGGTGGTCTCGGGGTTGCCGAACATCACGCCGATCTTCATGCGGATCTGGTTGATGAAGATCACGATCGTGTTCGAGCGCTTGATGTTGCCGGTGAGCTTGCGCAGCGCCTGCGACATGAGGCGGGCCTGCGCGCCCATCTGCATGTCGCCCATCTCGCCTTCGATTTCGGCCTTGGGCGTGAGCGCGGCAACCGAGTCGACGACGACGATGTCGACTGCGTTCGAGCGGACCAGCATGTCGGTGATCTCGAGCGCCTGCTCGCCGTTGTCCGGCTGCGAGACCAGCAGTTCGTTGACGTCCACGCCGAGCTTTTCGGCGTAGGCCGGATCGAGCGCGTGCTCGGCATCGACGAAGGCGGCTGTGCCACCACTGCGCTGCACTTGCGCAACGACGGTAAGCGCGAGCGTGGTCTTGCCGGAGGATTCCGGCCCGTAGATTTCGATGACGCGACCTTTCGGCAGGCCACCGACGCCGAGCGCGATGTCGAGCCCGAGCGAGCCCGTGGAGACGACTTCGACGTCGTAGCTGTTGGAGTCGCCAAGGCGCATGACCGAGCCCTTGCCGAACTGCTTTTCGATCTGGCCGAGCGCTGCGACCAGGGCCTTCTTGCGGTTTTCTTCCATTGCGTTGCTCATGAGTCAGGCGTGGGAGCCGGGCTGGCCCGGCTCGAGAAAGGAGATCAGCGGAATGGCTGCATTATTCCACAGCCCTGCCCGCGAACGGCCCGAAAAATTGCCCGGAAGCACCGGTTTCTCAGCCGCCTTCGACCGCATGATTCCACCAGTCCAGGGGCTCATAGCGTGAGCCTGCCGGATCGGTCACGGAGCGCACGAGCGCAAAGCCGTCGGTTCGCCACAGGAACGCTGGATCGAGCAACGAATCGGCGGCAGATCGTACTTTGCGGGCGAGCGTCACGTGCGGGCGGAACGGTCTCGACTCGAGAGCAAAGCCCTCCGCGGCGAGCTCCGCACGCAACTGAGTGACGAGCGCTGCGAGCCCCGTTGGCACACGACTCGCCACCAGACACACGACCTGCGGCTTGCGCCAGTACTCGACCCGATCGAACTCGATCGCGACTACCGACCTGCACGTGCGGTCGGCGGCGGCTCGCAACGCTGGCTGACGCTCATGGGGAACCTGTCCCAGGAATTCGAGCGTGACGTGCCACTGGTCGGGATGCTGCAACTTGCCCCCGACCGACGCCGTGATCTCGCCGACGCGTGCCCGCAACGCCTGCAGCAGGGAGGGATCGGGCCAGAGCGCAAAAAAGAGCCGGTCGCTCATGCAGCGAGCAGCCGCTCCAGCGCGCAGCGGACCGTCCAGCGCCGCACCTCGTCGCGCCCGCCCGGGAACCGTTCGCGGCGCGTTTCGGTTCGCACTGAACCGTCCGGTTCGCGCCACGCCCAGGCCAGCCAGACCGTCCCTGCGGGTTTATCGATCGTGCCCCCGTCCGGCCCTGCCACGCCGCTCACGGCGACGGCCACGGTGCTGCCGGTGCGAGCCAGGACTCCCGCCGCCATCGCCCGCACGACCGGCTCGCTCACGGCACCGTACTGCGCCAGCAGGCCCTCCGGCACGTCCAGGAACGCGACCTTGAGGAAGTTTGAGTAGGCAACCACCCCGCCCTGGAACCAACGCGAGCTGCCCGCCACGTCCGTGCACGCCTTGGCGATCCAGCCGCCGGTACAGGATTCGGCCGTGACGAGCGTCCCGGCCCGGGGCAGCAAATGGTCGCCCACGGACCGGGCCAGTTGCTGCAGGTCGACATCGGAGGGGGCCGTCATGCGACAATTCTACCGGCCCCTTGCGAGTCGCGGCACGCTGTCGCTATCGTGCAAGCCGAGGCTTGGACAGACCAACAAACAGGCAGGAACCCATGAAAATCGCTTCGCTTGCAGTGGCGCTCGCCGTCGCTGCCTTTCCCGTCTTGACCCACGCGCAGGCCGCTCCTGCGACGCAGAGCGTCAAGGCGGACGAGCAGATCATTCTCAAGCAGGTCATGACCGACAAGCGGGCGGTCTACGCGCAGAACCTGCAGCTGACGGATGCGGAGAGCCACGTCTTCTGGCCGATCTACGACGAGTACGAAGGCAAGGCCAAGAAGCTCAATGACCAGTTCCTGAAGCTGGTCGACGACTACGCCGCCAAGTACGGCGCGATGACCGATGCCGACGCCACGGCGATGCTCAAGACGAAGATGCAGATCGAGAAGGACCGCGAGGCCCTCAAGCAGACCTACACGAAGAAGGTCGCCAAGGTGCTGCCGCCGGTGAAGGCGCTGCGATACGCGCAGATCGAGACCCGTCTCGACAACATGCTGCGGCGCGAGGTCTACGGCCTGATCCCGCTCGCACAATGATCAAACCTGGAATCCACGGAGTCCCCTGCATGAAGAATTTCAAGATCGCCCTTGCCGCCACTGCACTGCTGTCCGTCGCGGCGCCGTTCGCTGCGCAGGCGCAGTCGAGCTACGACGACACGCAGCAGCTGCTCGCGCAGATCCAGGCCGACAAGCGCGCGGTGGTGCTCAAGGCCATGGCCCTGGACGATGCGCAGCTCACTGCGTTCACGCCGATCTACGACGCCTACCAGGCCGACCGCAAGCAACTGATGCAGCGCGGCGTCGATCTCGTCAATGCCTACTCCTCCAACTACGACTCCATGACCGACGACGCCGCCAAGGGCCTGCTGAAGGACTGGTTCAAGCTGCAGGAGGACGAGCATGCGCTGATCAAGGGCACGGCCAAGCGGCTGGACAAGGTCCTGCCGACGGCCAAGGTGCTGCGTTTCGTGCAGGTCGAGAACAAGCTCAACACGCTGCTCCGCCTGCCGGGCATCCAGGCCATTCCGCTCGCCAAGTAATCCGCGAGGTAACCATTCATGTTCAATCTACGTTTGACCCGCATGCCGTTCGTCGCTGCCCTCGTGGCGGCGGCAGCGCTCGCCGGTGGTTGCGCCAGCGGTCCCGACGTCCGCGGGGACTACGACCGTGCCGTCGACTTCGGCAAGTACAAGACCTACAATTTCTCTGGCGGCGCCGGCGGCAACCCTGCCGAGTTCCAGTCGATCACGCAGCAGATGATGCAGCAGGCCGCGGCGCGCGAAATGGAAGCGCGCGGCTACACCAGGTCCGACAACCCTGACCTGCTGCTCAACTTCAAGGGCAAGCTCGAGGAAAAGACCGACATCCAGTCGACGCCGGCGCCGTACTACGGCCCGTCGTACGGGTATCGCGGCTGGTACGGCGCACCTTACGGGGCCTACGGTTACGGCGGCACGGAAGTGACGACGCGCCGCTACAACGTCGGCACGCTGGTCATGGACGTCATCGACCGTGAAAAGCGCCAGGCCGTGTTCCAGGGCGGCCTCGAGGACGTCGTCACGTCCAAGATGATGCAGGACAAGGAGGGCACCCTGAACAACGCGGTCGCGGCAATTTTCGCCAAGTACCCGTTCGTCGCAGGCCAGTCGGCCCCCGTCGCGCCGGTCGAGAAGAAGTAGCAGTCGTTGCTCCGCCACGTGCGGGGCGGGATCAGGCCGGACCCCCTGGTCCGGCCTTTTTTCTGGCTGCAGGCGGCGAATATGTGAAATGGACCGGTCTTTATTCACCGCGGCTCGCGCGACCGGGCCGGGCAGGATAATGTGACGACAGATTTCACCTCGCAAACGGAGTTGGCAATGAATCGCATGCTTGGCCTTACCGTCGCAACCGCTCTCGCCCTCGGCGGCGCCGTTGCGCAGGCAGATGACAACCGGGGCTTCTACGTCGGCGTGAACGTCGGCGCGACCAAGCTGGACATCGACAAGAACGCGTACGATGCCGCGCTGTCCGATGCGTTGTCGCAGGGCGGGCTCACTGCGCTGACGGCGACGTCGAGTTCGAGCGAGAACGACGCCTCGCTCGGCGCGTTCGCCGGCTACCGGATCCTGCCGTACCTGGCCGTCGAGGCGGAATGGCTCACGCTCGGTACCGGCAAGTATGAAGCACGCGGCGACGTGACCGACGGCACGGCCACCGATACCATTGCGTTCGATGCAGAGACGGACTCGAAAGGCGTATCCGCCTCCGCTCTCGGCATCTGGCCGATCAATCGGACATGGGATGTCTACGCGCGGCTGGGCGTGATCTTCGCGACCACGACGCTGACGGCACACGCGCGCAACAGCTCGCTCTCGTTCCGGGACAACGTCTCGGAAGATACCCAGGACATGCTCTACGGCGTCGGCGCGTCGTACCGGTACTCGGGCACCTGGAGCGTGCGACTCGACTACCAGCACTTCGACGGGCTCGGTGATTCCAGTACGACGGGCGAGACGAACGTGGACCGGATCGCGGCCTCGTGGGTGTACACGTTCCGCTGATGTCGAGCCCGCCGCACCCGCTCGATGCGTTGCGCACCGAGCGGGCTGCAGGCCGGGGCAACTGGCCTATTTGGCGGACGCTTCGACGACCTTGATGGCGACCGCCTCGGTGAAGGTCAGGTCGACCGTGTCACCCACGCTCACGCCTTCGAGTCTTTCGGGATGCAGCACCTTGATCGTGCGCGTGTTGCCCGCAGGCCCCTGGAACGTCACCGAGGGCACCGCCCGATCGATCGCCGTGATCGCGACCGTCGCAGTGGTCTGGCGCGCCAGCGCACCGGCCGGTCTCTGACCCAGTTCGGCTGCGCCGCCGGCAATCGCCGTCGCCGGCGCGGCGGTCGTGCCGCCCTTCCTGACTTCGTACGCGAGCGCTTCGGCGTACACCACGTGCAGCACGTCGCCCACCTTCACCTGGGGGAGATTCTTGACGTCTTCGCTGGCGACGAAAGTGACCTCGGTGCCGTCGTCCTTCTTCAGCGTGACTTCACGCGTCGCCTGATTGATCGCCGTCACGGTCGCCGTCACTTCGACGGTCGCAACAACAGTCTCGCCCCTTGGCGCCGCGGCCGGCGCGGTGCTGGTGCTGGTGCCGGAGCGGCCGCGGGTGCAGCCGCTTCAGGAGTGCTGCAGCCCGAGGCCCATGCCAGGCAGAGGGCCGCGATCGAAAGCTTGACGAGATTCATCGTTGAATTGCTCCAGGAGGTAAAAATCGTGGACAACGCACGACGGAACCTCAGCGGGGTCCGGGCGGCGTCGGGTTTTCAGCCCGTAATTCTAACCTCGCCAGCGCGCTGCGGCTTTTCTTTAAGCGACACGGGTCATTGCGATCGCCCGCAGCGCTATGCGGCGGGGACCTGATCAACTCTCGAACCACGCATCCTGCATCTCGCGACAGGTCGGATTGCGGGCCGCCACGACCGCCAGCCAGGCATCGATCTTCGGCAGCTCGAAATCGAAGAAATAGCGAGCTGCCTGCAGCTTGCCGCGCAGGAAGGCGTCGTCCTTGCCCGCAGCCGCGGCGACCGCGACACGAGCGACGTCGAGCCACAACCAGGCCACGACGACGTGGCCAAACGCCTGCAGGTAGGGGGTCGCGTTGGCCAGTGCTTCATCCGGCTGGCGAGTGCTCCACGCGGCGCGGGTCGCATCCAGCAGCGTCTGCAATCCCTGGGCGACCGCAGCGGACTCGGCTTGCAACTCCGCATGCCCACGCGCCTGCTGCACGGTCTGGCCGATGCGCTGCGCCAGCAGATCGAGCGCGCGGCCGTCGTCCATCAGCACCTTGCGCCCCAGCAGGTCCAGGCCCTGGATGCCGTGCGTGCCTTCGTGAATCATGTTGAGACGGTTGTCGCGCCAGTACTGCTCGACCGGAAAGTCGCGCGTGTAGCCGTAGCCGCCGTGCACCTGGATGGCCAGGCTGTTCGCCTCCAGGCACCACTCGCTCGGCCAGCTCTTCGCGATGGGCGTCAGGATCTCGAGCAAGGCCTTGATCGCTGGCACGCTCTCGGCGGATCCTGTCCTTGCTTCGTCGACCAGCCGGCCGCAATAGAGCTCGAGCGCCAGCCCGCCTTCGACGTACGCCTTCTGGGCCAGCAGCATTCGCTTCACGTCGGCGTGCTCGATGATGCTCACGGGGGGCGACGCCGGATCCTTGCCGGCTGGCGTCGACGGACGCCCCTGCTTGCGATTGCGGGCATAGTCGAGGCTCGCCTCGTAGCCCGCATAGCCGATTCCCACGGCCCCGAGCCCGACGCCAATGCGGGCCTCGTTCATCATGTGGAACATGCACTTGAGGCCGTCACCGGGGAGGCCTACGAGGTAGCCGATCGCACCCGGCCGACCGCGCACCGGGAACTTGCCTTCGCCGAAATTGAGCAGCGTGTTCGGTATGCCACGGAAACCCATCTTGTGATTGAGGCCCGCGAGCGCGACGTCGTTGCGTTCGCCCGTGAGCTCGCCCGCAGGGTTGACGAGCAGCTTCGGCACGATGAACAGCGAAATGCCCCGCACGCCGGGGACGAGCTTGCCGTCCACCGCGGGAATCTTGGCCAGCACGAGGTGCACGATGTTCTCGGACAGGTCGTGCTCGCCGTTGCTGATCCACATCTTGTTGCCGGTGAGCCGGTAACGCGGGCCGAGTTCGTCCTGCGCAGAATCGTCGCCGTCGGGAGTCGCGCGGGTCAGGATGTCGGACAGGCTCGAGCCTGCCTGCGGCTCCGAGAGACACATGGTGCCGAACCACTTGCCGTCGATTTCCTGCTGCGCAAATACGGCTTTCTGCCGCGGCGTCCCATGCGCCAGCAACAGGTTGGCGTTGCCGACCGTGAGCATGCCACCGCCGCCGAGGCCGATCCCCGCCTTGGCGAAAAAGGCATTGGCGGCCAGTTCGACGACGTAGGGCAACTGCATGCCGCCGACGTCGTAGTCCTGCGTTGCCGCGAGCATGCCCGAGTCGACGTAGGCACGTGCCGCGTCATACGCACACTGCGGCAGGACGACGACCCCGTTTTCGAGGCGCGGTTCCTCTACGTCGACGAGTCGATTGAACGGCGCGAACTTTTCAGCCGCGATGCGCTGGCAGGCATCGAGTACCGACGCAAAGGTTTCGCGGCTGTGCTCGCTGTACCGCTCGCGCGCGGCGAGCGCGGCCACGTCGAGCCAGTCGTTGAGCAGGAAGTCGATCGTCTTGCGCATGCGGAATCCTCGCGGGCCCGACCGGCCGGCCATCCTAGTTTGACCGATTCGAGCCGCGCCTATGAAGCGCGTGCGCGTGTGCCCGGCGCGTTCGCTGGCCGACAGGGCAAAAGGCTAGAATCCCGCAGCGTGACAGAACAGCTCAAATCTCCGCCCAACACCCCCGTCATGACCCAGTACCTGCGCATCAAGGCGCAGTACCCGGACGTGCTCCTGTTCTATCGCATGGGGGACTTCTACGAGCTGTTCTTCGACGACGCCCGCAAGGCCTCACGGCTGCTCGACATCACGCTGACGGCCCGCGGCACTTCCGGTGGCGAGCCGATTCCGATGGCAGGCGTGCCGGTGCAGACGCTCGACAACTACCTGGCTCGCGCCGTGCGCAAGGGCGAATCGGTCGCGATCTGCGAACAGATCGGCGACCCCGCCAAGGCGAAAGGCCCGGTCGAACGGCAGGTGGTGCGTGTCGTCACGCCCGGCACCGTCACCGACGACTCGCTGCTGGAAGAACGTCGCGACACGCTGCTGGCGGCGATCGCGCCCGGCGCCGACGGCTTTGGCCTCGCCTGGCTGGAGCTCTCGAGCGGCCGTTTTCATGCGCTGCAGGCTTCGGGCGAGGAAGCGCTCGCCGCAGAGCTGGAACGGCTCCGCCCGGCGGAACTGCTCGTTCCGGAAAACGCGCTGCAGACGCTGCAGGGTCGCAGCGACATCTGCGTGCGGCAGCGCCCGCCGTGGCACTTCGAAGCCGGCAGCGCCGAGCGGCAATTGTGCGAGCAGTTCGGCACGCGCGACCTGGCCGGTTTCGGCCTCGCCGGACAATCACTCGCGATTGGTGCGGCGGGTTGCCTGCTGCACTACCTGCGCGAGACACAGAAGTCCGCGCTGCCCCACCTGCGCGGCATTCGCACGGAGCTGCGCGAAGACAGCCTGTTGCTCGACGCGGCGACCCGACGCAACCTCGAGCTCGACAGCAGCCTGTCCGGCCGCAGCGACAGCACGTTGATCGGCGTGCTCGATCGCACCGCCACCGCGATGGGCGGACGCGAACTGCGGCGCTGGATCCAGCGCCCGCTGCGTGGCGTCGAACCGCGGTCGCTGCGGCTGCAGGCGATCGAGACGCTGATCGACGCGGGTTCTCATTCCTCGTTGCACGCACTGCTGCGCAAGGTCGGCGACGTCGAGCGGATCCTCGCGCGCGTGGCGCTGCGCTCCGCACGACCGCGCGACCTGTCGCAACTGCGCGAGGCCCTGGGGTGCCTGCCCGAACTGCAGGCGCAGCTGGCGACGCTGGATGCCCCGCTGCTGCAGCGACTTGCCGCAGGCGTCGGTACGCACCCGGCCATCCACGAGCACCTGTCGAAGGCACTGGTCGAGACTCCGCCCGCACTGCTGCGGGAAGGCGGAATCTTTGCCACCGGCTTCGACGCTGCCCTCGACGAACTGCGCCGCATCAGCGAACACAGCGACGAGGCGCTGCTCGACCTCGAGGCCCGTGAACGCGAACGCACCGGCTTCCAGAACCTGCGCTTCGGCTACAACCGCGTGCAGGGCTACTTCATCGAAGTGAGTCGCAGCCAGGCCGACCGCGTGCCGGCCGACTGGGTGCGGCGACAGACGGTCAAGAACGCCGAACGCTACATCACGAGCGAATTGAAGTCGTTCGAAGACAAGGTACTCGGCGCACGCGATCGCGCGATGGCGCGCGAACGCGAACTCTACGAGGGATTGCTCGACACGCTGACCGACACGTTGCCTGTCTTGCAGGCGATGGCCGCCGCGCTCGCGGCGCTCGACGTACTCGGCAATCTCGCCGAGCGCGCAATCACGCTGCGACTGGCGCGGCCCGAACTCGGCGAAGAATCACGCATCGACATCCGCGGCGGCCGCCACCTGGTGGTCGAGCAACACATCGACGGGCCGTTCGTGCCGAACGACCTGGAGCTGCGCGACGGTCGCCGCATGCTGATCGTCACGGGCCCGAACATGGGCGGCAAGTCGACGTACATGCGCCAGGCGGCGTTGATCGTCATCCTTGCCGGCATCGGGAGTTACGTGCCGGCGGAGTCCGCGCGCATCGGACCGGTCGATCGCGTCTTCACGCGCATCGGCGCGGCCGACGATCTCGCGGGAGGCCGTTCGACGTTCATGGTCGAGATGACCGAGGCCGCGAACATCCTGAACAACGCCACGCGCAACAGCCTGGTGCTGATGGACGAGATCGGTCGCGGCACCAGCACTTTCGACGGCCTGTCGCTGGCGTGGGCTTGCGCCAGGCACCTGGGACGCGAAATCGGTGCGTTCACGCTGTTCGCAACGCACTACTTCGAGCTGACCGCGCTCGCGGACGAGCTGCCTGCCTGCGCCAACGTCCATCTGGATGCCACGGAGCACGGGGACCAGCTCGTCTTCCTGCACGCCGTCCGAGAGGGACCGGCCAACCAGAGCTACGGCCTGCAGGTCGCGCCTGGCCGGCGTGCCGAAGACCGTCATCGGCGAAGCCCGCCGGTACCTGCACGAGCTGGAACAGCGGGAGCACGCGACCCGGCCGCCGACACCGCAGCAGGAGCTTGCATTGTCGATGCCGGCGAACGAAACGGAATCCCTGCTGCGCCGGATGCTCGAAGGCGTCGACCCGGAATCACTGAGTCCGCGTGCCGCGCTCGACGTGTTGTATCGGTTGAAAGAGTTGCTGGGCGAGCCGCAGTAAGGCAATCCGCCCGCGTTGCAAATCACGTCGCCGCGGTCGGTCCAGTGGGCGCGTGCAGTACGCGCTGCATCGCCGCGGAACAGGCGTGCAGTCGTTCGATCGTCTCCAGGTCGAATTCTGCAAAGTCATCCGCCCTCCGCGGCACCACCGACAATCGACCCCTCGTCCCGATCTCGAGCCATCCCCGCCGCTGGAGCCAGCGGACCTTGCGGCGGACCGTTTCACGTGGAATGCCCGTTGCGTTGCTCACCGAGAGCGCATTGCAGGGTCGCAGATGGTCCACGTGCGCGCCGTCGGCTACGAGCTGATCGAAGCCTGCGGTGGAGTGCCGTGCGACTTCTTCGTAGTAACGCTGCACGCCATGCTGTGCGACCGTGGCAAGCACAACGGCCGCCGTCAGGTCACCCTCGAACAGTTGATGCACGCGGATCAGGTGCTCCGTCATGAAGCGCCCCGAGACGTACGACAACTCACGGCGCCGCTGCAAGAGCAGCTCACGATCGATCATCCTTACCCTCCCCCGTCGAATCAGCCAGTCTAGGCCGCGGCGGCCCTACGCGGTCAAGCGTGGGTCGGCGTCCGCGGGCCGGTCCGGGTCAATCAGTCAGGTGCGCCGCCCGTGCCCAAAATGGGCAGTCGATCCCCGCGGAATGAGCGGCCCTGCCCTGACGACCCGGCAGGACAACGGCTACACTCCGCACCCTGTCGTGCCGATGTTTTGCGAGGCTCCCGGTGCATTCAAGACTGCGTATTTCGTGGCCCCATCACCCGCTCCGAGCCATCCTTGCCCTGTCAGCGCTGAGCATGCTCGCCGCCTGCAGCAGCAAGCCCCGCCGGCGATGCCGCAGATGGCGGTCGAGGTGAAGGCCGTCACCGTCGAACCCAGCTCCACCATCACCTATGCCGACAAGGTGGGCGAAGTGCGTGGTTCGCAGGAGGTCGACCTGCGCGCGCGTGAGCGGCATCCTGCTCAAGACGCACTTCGAGGACGGCGCGCTGGTGCAGGAAGGCCAGTTGCTGTTCTCGATCGACGCCCGCGAGTATCGCGCGCAGGTCAATAATGCCCGTGCCCAGGTCGCCTCGGCTGAGGCGAACCTCTACCGTGCCCTGCAGGACGTGGCGCGTTACAAGCCATTGCTCGCGGACGAGGCCATCGCCCGGCAGGTCTACGACAACGCCGTTGCCGCCGCGAGCCAGGCGCAGGCACAGGTGGATGCCAGCCGGGCCGCCCTGCAGGAGTCGCAACTGGGTCTCGACTACGCCGAGGTGCGGGCTCCGATGCACGGTCGCATCGGTGCGGCGCAGGTCTTCCCGGGCGGTCTGGTGACGGCCGGCCAGACCGTGCTGGCGACGATCTCGTCCGACGATCCGGCGTGGGTCTATTTCACGATAGGAACAGCTCGGTCGTTACTTCCTGACCGTGGTCGGCGAAGGCGACAAAGCCGAAATGCGCCCCGTGGCGCTCGGCCAGCGCTTCGGCAACCGCCAGGTAATCCTGTCGGGTCTCGCGGCCGGCGATCGCGTGGTGGTCGAAGGCATCCAGAAGGCCCGCCCTGGCACACCGCTGAAAGTAGTGCCCGTCAAGCTCGAGGAATTTGACCGGCCCGCCGTTGATGCCGCAGCCGGGACCGCGGCCAGGCCCGCCGGCACGACCTGACCGGAGCCGCACGATGGCGCGTTTTTTCATCGACCGCCCGGTCCTCGCGATCGTCCTGTCGCTGTTCCTGCTGCTGATCGGCACGCTGTCGCTGCTGCAGCTGCCGGTCGGCGAATTTCCCAACATCGCCCTGCCGACCGTGCAGGTGAACGCCAACTACCTCGGCGCCAGCTCCGACGTCGTCGAGGAATCCGTCACGGCGCCGATCGACCAGCAGGTCAACGGCGCCACCGACATGCTCTACATCAACGGCGTCAGCGGCGATGACGGCAGCTCGGCCATCACGGTCACGTTCGATCTCGAACGCGACCCCGACCTCGCCGCGGTCGAGGTGCAGAACCGTGTGTCGCAGGCGAACTCGCAACTGCCCTCGGACGTGATCAACGCCGGGTGTGACTGTGCGCAAGCAGTCGCCCGATACCCTGCTGTACTTCGCTCTCTACTCGCCGGATTCGACCTACGATCCGCTCTTCATCAGCAACTACGGCTTCGTCTACGTCGTCGACGAACTGAAGCGCGTGAAGGGCGTTGGCGACGTGCGCGTGTTCGGCTCGGATTTCGGCATGCGCGTCTGGCTCAAGCCAGACCGCATGGCCAGCCTCGGCATCACTGCCGCGGACGTGGCCCAGTCGATCCGCGAACAGAACGTGCAGGTGCCGGCGGGCCAGGTCGGCCAGCCGCCCGCGACGCGTGGCCAGAGCTACCAGTATTCCCTGCGCGTGCAGGGCCGCCTGGTCAAGGCGGAGGAATTCGGCAACATCATCATCGGCTCCAAGCCCGATGGCTCGTTCATCCGGCTCAAGGACATCGCCCGCATCGAGCTCGGGGCCAAAACCTACAGCAACGTCTCGACGCTCGACGGCCTGCCGGCGGCCGCCATTTCGATCGCGCTGGTGCCGGGCGCCAATGCGCTCGAAACGGCGGACCTGGTGAAGAGCCAGCTCACGCGCCTGGCCGGCGAGTTCCCTAAGGGCCTGGACTACAGGATCGTCTACGACTCATCGGCTTTCGTCGAAGCGTCGGTCGAAGAAGTGCTGCACACCTTCGTCGAGGCGCTGGTGCTGGTGCTGATCGTGGTCTTCCTGTTCCTGCAGAACTGGCGCACCACGCTGATCCCGATGCTCGCCGTGCCGGTGTCGCTGATCGCCACCTTCGCCGCCTTCCCGCTGCTCGGCTTCACGATCAACACACTGTCGCTGTTCGGCATGGTGCTGGCGATCGGCATCGTCGTCGACGACGCGATCGTCGTGGTCGAGGCGGTCGAGCACAAGATGAGCCAGGGCCTGGCGGTACGCGACGCGACGATCAAGGCCATGGAGGAAGTCCAGGGCCCGGTCGTCGCCATCGCCTTGATCCTGGCCGCCGTGTTCATCCCGATGGGTTTCATTCCCGGCGTGACGGGTCAGCTGTACAAGCAGTTCGCGGTGACGGTCGCCGTCTCGACGATGTTCTCGGCACTCGTCGCGCTGACATTGACGCCGGCCCTGTGCCTGATGCTGCTGAAACCGCACACCGAGAAGCACGGCCCGCTGGCTGCGTTCTTCAAGCGCTTCAATACGGGCTGCGACTGGCTGACAGGAAAGTACGGCAGCGCGGCAGCCCTCCTCGCCCGCCGCACGCTGCTGGTGCTGCTTACGCTGGGCGTCCTCGTGCTCGCCACGGGCGGCCTCTTCCGCAGCGTTCCGACCGGATTCGTACCGGACGAAGACAAGGGCGCCGTGTTCATGCAGGTGGTGCTGCCCGATGCGGCTTCGCAGGAGCGCACCGAAGCCGTCCTGCGCCGGGTCGAGCAGATCACGAAAGCGGTGCCCGGCGTGGATGCGGTGGTCAGCATTTCTGGGTTCGACCTGATCTCGGGCACGGCCGCGTCGAACGGCGCGCTGGTGATCGTGAAGCTGAAGCCCTGGGACGAACGCACAGCCGCGGACCAGCAGGCGAAGGCGATCGTCGGCAAGCTTTACTTCGCGATGCAAGGCATTCCCGAGGCGATCGTGATGCCATTCAACCCGCCCGCCCTCCCCGGCATGGGCTCGGTGTCCGGCTTCTCGTTCATGCTGCAGGCCCGGTCGAACCAGACACCCGCCGAGCTCTCGGCCGTCGCGCAGGAATTCATCGGCCGGGCGATGCAACGACCCGAGATCGGCCGCATCTCGACGACCTTCAGCGCAAGCACGCCGAACTACCAGCTGCAGGTCGACCGTGAGAAGGCCAAGAAGCTTGGCGTGCCGATCAACGATGTCTTCACCACGCTGCAGACGTTTCTCGGCGGCTACCAGGTCAACGATTTCTCGCGTTTCGGCCGCAACTACAAGGTCACGATGCAGGCCGAGTCCGACTTTCGCCAGGAAATCACCGACATCTCGCGGCTCTTCGTCCGCAACAAGGAGGGCGGCATGGTGCCGCTCGACACGCTGACGTCGTGGCAGAGGGGTACGGGCGCCCGCTTCCTGCAGCGGTACAACCTGTATCGCACGGCTGCGTTCAGCGGCTCCCCCTGCGCCCGGCGCGAGTTCCGGCGATGCGTTGCGCGCGCTCGAGGAAGTGGCTGCCGAAGTCCTGCCCGAAGGCTATGGCTTCGAATGGTCGGGCCAGAGCAAGCAGGAAATCGAAGCCGGGAACGCCTCGACCGTCGTGCTGGGCCTGTCGATCGTCGTCGTGTTCCTGTTCCTGGCGGCGCTCTATGAAAGCTGGGCCGTGCCGTTCGCGGTGCTGCTCGCAACGCCGTTCGGATTCCTCGGTGCGCTGCTCGCGCTCAAGGCCGGCGGTATCGACTTCAACGTCTACGGCCAGATCGGCCTGGTGACGCTGGTCGGGCTGTCGGCCAAGAACGCGATCCTCATCGTCGAGTTCGCGAAACTGAATTACGAAAAAGGCATGCCGATTTTCGAGTCGGCAGTCGAGGCGGCCAAGCTGCGCCTGCGGCCGATCCTGATGACGTCGTTCGCGTTCATCCTCGGCGTCGTGCCGCTGATGATCGCATCGGGTGCGGGCGCGGCCTCGAAGCAGTCCGTCGGCACCGCGGTATTCGGCGGCATGATCGCTGCCACGCTGCTCACCACGCTGGCGGTGCCTGCGTTCTACGTGCTGATCCAGGGCCTCGCGGAGCGGTTTGGCAGCGGTCCGCCCACTGCGCGCACGTCGGCTCCGATCAAACCAGCGGTCGCCACCGGGACATCGGCATGAGCGCACGTCACCTGCTTGCCGCCGGCGTGCTCGTTGCGCTGACGGGGTGCGCGATCGGTCCCGACTACGAGCGGCCGGAGTTGCCGGCGCCCGTCGAGTTCCGCGGCGTGCTGTCTCCGCAGCAAGCTACGTCGTTCGCCAACCAGCACTGGGCCGAGGTGTTTCACGACCCCGAGTTGCAGCAGGTGATCGAGACCGCGCTCGCGAACAACCTCGACGTGAAGATCGCGGCAGCGCGTGTCGAGGAATTCCGGGGTCGTGCGCGCGTGGCCCGCAGCTACCTCGGACCCAACCTGAGCCTGGGTGGAAATACGACGCCGTCGCCCGGCACACCGGACGACAGCAGCTACTCGCTCGGCCTGACGCTCAACTGGGAGATCGACCTGTTCGGGCGCCTGCGGCGTGCGAACGAAGTGGCACGCGCCCAGTTGCTCGCGACCGAGGACTTCCAGCGCGGCGTGATCAATGCCCTCGTAGCGGACGTGGCGACGACGTGGTTCCGCCTGCGCGAGATCGACGAGGAAATCGCGATCATCCAGCGCACGATCGAGAGCCAGTCAGCGTCGCTTGAACTCGTGCGCTCACTGAAACGGAACGGAGTCGCCTCGGCGACCGAGGAGATGCAGGCGCTGTCACAGCTGGCCGCGACACGCTCGCAGCTGCCGCAGGCGGAACTCACGCGCGTACAGACCGAGAACCTGCTGCGTCTGCTGCTGGGCGACTCCCCGGGCCCGGTGGCACGCACCGGCCAGCCGTTTGCCTTCACGATCCCCGACGACATTCCAGTCGGCCTGCCGGCACAACTGCTCGCGCGTCGACCCGACCTGCGCCAGCTCGAGAACGAACTGCACGCCGCCACGGCGAACGTGGGCATCGCCGAGGCCAGCCGGTTCCCGTACCTGTCGATCGGCCTGACGTCGTTTTTCGGAGTGATCAGCCCGGAGCTGGGCAACCTGCTCAATGGCAAGGACCCCGCACAGGACCTGTTCTCGATCGGTCCGTTCGTGAGCATGCCGATCTACCAGTCCGGCTTCGGCACCGGCACGGTCGAAGTGTCGAAGGCCCAGCTGCAGCAGTCGGAGCTGGCCTACCGCCGCGGCGTGCTGCAGGCGTACCGCGAAACGGCCGACGCGCTCGTCGTCACGGACAAGACGCGCGGGATCATTTCAGAGACGGTCATACGGCGCGATGCGGCCCTGCGGCTGCTCGACCTGCAGAAGCGGCGCTACAAGGCCGGTGTCGTGAGCTATCTCGAAGTGCTGGACGCCGAGCGCCTGGCGAGCTCTTTCCAAACTTTCAATTGAAGGTCTTGCTGCGCTTGACTCACATCGTTCCTCGCGGGTTATGGAATTAAGATATCGGGGTCGCTAATTGTAATCCAGAGCCGGGCAAGCCGCGCCGGGTCCGACCGAATCCTCGGCGGCAGATGGGGGGGGGGGGCGGCGCCGGAGGGCCCTACCCCCCGCCCCTGCTCGAAGCGCCCATGCCGCAGGAAATACCCCACCTGCGCGGCAACGTCGTTCGCAAACAGCATGCCCACATGGCTGTGGGGCAACGCGACATGGTCGTTGAGTCCGGGGATCACGGTCTCGCTGACCGCGACGGTGCCGTCGTTTGCTTCGTCGAAGTGCGCGAAAAACTGGCCGGTACCCAGTGGGCGGGTACCGGCGATGGCGCCGAGCGAGCGCCCGCAATCCGCGGGCCAGCATCGACCGCAGGGTTCAGCCAGTTCATGGAACGCGTTGGGTCCGATCAGCGGCCGCAGCATGGAGATGCGCCCCACGCCACTCGCGGCACGACTGCCGTTCAAGGGTGAACCGAGCAGGACCGCATTGCCGGGCAGGTCACGCATGCCCTGCTCCAGCGCGCGATACACGACCGCGCCGCCGAGGCTGTGTCCGACGAGGTGAACGCGGCCGGTGCTGGCCGCGCGCTCACGGGCAAATGCAGCAAGCTCGGCGACGATCTCGTCGACGTTGCCGTGCATGGACGGGTACGAGAACACGTGCACGTCGAAGCCGTGCCGTGTCTGCAGGCGCTGCCGCAGCACCCCGAACTCCAGCCCGGTCATCCACAGGCCGTGAACGAGGATGACCGGATCGCGTGTGTCGGCCATCACTCCTTGATGGGCAGCTTGACGCGAATGTGCAGGTCGCGCAGCTGCTGCTCCGCGACCTCGGTGGGCGCGTCGGTCAGCGGGCAGGTAGCGGTCTGCGTTTTCGGGAAGGCGATGACGTCGCGGATCGAGTCGGCGCCCGCCATCAGCATGGCCAGACGGTCGAGCCCGAACGCGATACCGCCGTGCGGCGGCGCGCCGAACTTCAGCGCGTCGAGCAGGAAGCCGAATTTCTTCCCGGCCTCCTCGGCGCCGATGCCGAGCATCTCGAACACGGTCGACTGCATCTCGTTGCGGTGGATACGCACCGAGCCGCCGCCGATTTCCGAACCGTTCAGCACCATGTCATACGCACGGGCAAGTGCCTGGCCCGGGCTGGCCTTGAGCGCCGCCGGCTCGTCGTTGACCGGCGATGTGAACGGGTGATGCATCGCGGCCCAGCGCTTCGAGTCGGGATCCCACTCGAACATCGGGAAGTCGATGACCCAGAGCGGCGCCCAGCCCTCGGCCACGAGGCCGAGATCCTGGCCGACCTTGATGCGCAGCGCGCCGATCGCGTCGTTGACGACCCGGGCCTTGTCCGCACCGAAGAAGATCAGGTCGCCAGTCTGCGCGCCCGTGCGCTGCATGAGGCCCGTCACCGCGGCATCCGACAGGAACTTGAGGATCGGCGACTGCAGGCCTTCGCGGCCCTTCGCCGCGTCGTTGACCTTCACGTATGCCAGGCCCTTCGCGCCGTAGCGCGCGACGAACGCGGCGTAGTCGTCGATCTGCTTGCGCGACAACTTTTCGCCGCCCTGCGGCACGCGCAGCGCTGCGACACGGCCCTCCGGATCCGCAGACGGACCCGAGAACACCTTGAACTCGCAGTCCTTGACCAGGTCGGCGACGTCGACAAGCTCCAGCGCGATGGGCAGGTCCGGCTTGTCGGAGCCGTAGCGGCGCATCGCCTCGGCGTACGTCATCCGCGGGAACGGCTCGGGCAACGGCTGGCCGAGCACGTCCTTGAAGAGCTTGCGAACCAGGCTCTCCATGAGGGCCATGATCTCGTCGCGCGTGAGGAACGACGTCTCGATGTCGAGCTGCGTGAATTCCGGCTGGCGGTCGGCGCGCAGGTCCTCGTCGCGGAAGCAGCGCACGATCTGGTAGTAGCGGTCGAAGCCCGACATCATCAGCAGCTGCTTGAAGATCTGCGGCGACTGCGGCAACGCGAAGAACTTGCCCGGCTGCGTGCGGCTCGGCACGAGGTAGTCGCGCGCGCCTTCCGGCGTGGCCTTGGTCAGCATCGGCGTCTCGACGTCGATGAAGCCGTTGCCGTCGAGGTACTCGCGCATCGAGCGCGTGATCGCGTGACGCTGGCGCAGGCGCTTCTGCATCACGTCGCGGCGCAGGTCGATGTACCGGTACTTGAGCCGCGTCTCTTCCTTCACGTCCTCGTCGAGCTGGAACGGGATCGGCTCCGAGCGGTTCAGCACTTCGATACCGCGCGCGAGCAGTTCGACCTGGCCGGAAGCGAGGTTCGCGTTGGCCGTGCCGGCGGGCCGCGGACGCACCGTGCCGGTCACCTTGATCACCCATTCGCCGCGGAGACGCTCGGCCTCGGCGAAGACCTCGGCTGCGTCCGGATCGAAGACGACCTGCAGCAGGCCGTCGCGGTCGCGCAGGTCGACGAAAATGACGCCGCCGTGGTCGCGACGACGATGGACCCAGCCGGCCACTTCGACCGTGGATCCGACGAGGTTCTCATTGACCTGGCCACAGTAATGGGTACGCATGGACATTGGGAAAATCCCGTAAAAAGGTGCGCGGCGAACGTCCTGGGGCCGGTTTGCGACGCTCAGCCGGGGAATGTTACGGAGGGGGTTGCTGCGGCGCAAGATCGGCCGCGACAGGCTTGTTGCTCCACTTGGGTACGACGACTCCCAGCGTCAGCAGCATCTTGAAGGCCTCGTCCACGGTCATGTCGAGGCGAACGACCTCGTCGCGGGGCACTAGGACGATGAATCCCGTGGTCGGGTTCGGCGTCGTGGGTACGAAGACGCAGACGACGTCCTGCGCCGTCTTGGCCTGGACTTCTTCCAGTTCTTCGGACGTGATGAACCCCACGCTGAAGATGCCCTTGCGCGGGAATTCGACCATCACGACCTGCTTGAACGACTTGCCCTTGTCGGTGAGCACGGTCTCGCTGAAGGTCTTGGCACCGCCGTAGACCGAGCCGATCACCGGGATTCGCCGCACCAGGTTCTCGAAGCCCGCGACGATCTGGCCGCCGAACAGGTTGCGGACCACGACGCCGGTCACCACCAGCAGGATGAATGACAGGATGATGCCGACGCCGGGGACGTATTGGCCCACCAGCGCCTCGGGCCGCCAGGGCGGCGGCAACAGCACCAGGGACTGGTCGAGGATGCGGGACAGGAAGCGGATGACCCAGACGGTCACCATCACGGGGATCCAGATCAGGAGCCCCGCGATCAGGTGATTGCGCAATCGGCGCGCGAAGCTGCGGCGACCCCCTTTGCCGTCGCCCGCGTCATCGACGTCGGGGTCGCGGTCAGTCGAAGTCGGATCAGCCAATGGGTTCACTCCGGCGCGGGCCACCTGCCCGGCTCGATTCAGCGCTTGCGGACGGCTTTTCCTGGCGCGGATTTCTTCGCGGCCGGCCTGGATCGGGCGACCGGCTTCGCGGCGGGCTTCTTGACTGCGACGCTCTTCTTGGTCGAGGCAGGTTCCGCCTTCGTCTCGACCTTGTTGTCAGCCTTGTCGCTCTGCTCGGACTTGACCACGGCAGGACTCTCGGCCGGGGGAGCTTCGTCCTTGCCGGCCAGGTTGCGCTTGTTCTCCTTGTCCGACTTGAAATCGGTCTCGTACCAGCCGCTGCCCACGAGGCGGAACATCGGCGCCGACATCAGGCGCTGCAGCGTGTGCTTGCCGCATTCGGGGCACTCCCGCAGCGGCTTGTCGGAAATCTTCTGCAGCGCCTCCAGGTGGTGGTGGCACTTCTGACACTGGTATTCGTAAATCGGCATGGTCGGTCCGGCGCGGTGCAACGTGGTCTAGGGTAGTCGAAACGGCTGCGGATTATACCGGGACGACAATGCGCTCGAACGCGAGTTCGCCCTCCTTGACCGCCACCCGGATCGCGTCGCCCGGCTCGAAGTCGCCCCGCAGGATGCGCTGTGCCAGCGGATTCTCGAGCTGGTGCTGGATTGCGCGCTTGAGCGGCCGCGCCCCGTACACCGGGTCGAAACCCGCCTCGCCGAGCAGGTCGCGGGCGGCATCGTCCAGTTCCAGCCCCAGGTCG
Source organism: Pseudomonadota bacterium (assembly GCA_016704655.1). Taxonomy (GTDB): domain Bacteria; phylum Pseudomonadota; class Gammaproteobacteria; order Steroidobacterales; family Steroidobacteraceae; genus RPQJ01. Next base: position 24,381 of record JADIZR010000005.1, read on the forward strand.
CGGTCGGCCAGGCGCCGGCGCAGGTAGCTCAACTGGATGTCGACGATCTCGCGGATGTGCTCCTTGCCCAGCGGGTGGAACACGACGACCTCGTCGACGCGGTTGATGAACTCGGGGCGGAAATGCTGGCCGACGATCTCCATCACGGCCGACTTCATGCGTGCGTAATTCGTCTCGCCCGCCAGCTCCTGGATGACATTCGAGCCGAGGTTCGAGGTCATGATCACGACGGTGTTGCGGAAGTCCACGGTGCGACCCTGGCCGTCCGTGAGTCGGCCGTCGTCGAGCACCTGCAGCAGCACGTTGAACACGTCAGGGTGCGCCTTCTCGACTTCGTCGAGCAGGATCACCGCGTACGGACGGCGACGCACGGCCTCCGTCAGGTAACCTCCTTCTTCGTAACCCACGTAGCCCGGCGGCGCGCCGATCAGGCGGGCGACGGAATGCTTCTCCATGAACTCCGACATGTCGATGCGCACCATCGCCTCGTCGGTGTCGAACAGGAATTCGGCGAGCGCCTTGCACAGCTCGGTCTTGCCGACACCGGTCGGACCGAGGAACAGGAACGAGCCGTTCGGCCGGTTCGGATCGGACAGACCGGCGCGCGAACGACGGATCGCGTCGGAGACGGCCTTGACCGCCTCGTCCTGGCCGACGACGCGCTTCGCCAGCGCCTCTTCCATGCGCAGCAGCTTTTCGCGCTCGCCCTCGAGCATCTTCGAGACCGGAATGCCGGTCCACTTCGAGACGACTTCGGCGATTTCCTCTTCGGTCACCTTGTTGCGGACGAGCGTCGGCGCCTTCGTCTCGCCTTCCTGCGCCGACTTCAGGCGCTTCTCGAGTTCCGGAATCCTGCCGTACTGGAGTTCGGACATGCGGGCGAGGTCACCGGCGCGACGCGCGGTCTCGAACGCCTGTCGCGCGTCTTCGAGTTCCTGCGTGATCTGTGCGGCACCCTGCGCCGATGCCTTCTCCGCTTTCCAGATTTCCTCGAGGTCGGCGTACTCCTTGCCGAGCTCGCCCAACTGCTCGTCGAGCGCCTCGAGACGCTTCTTCGACGCCTCGTCCTTCTCCTTCTTGAGCGCCTCGCGCTCCATCTTGAGCTGGATGATGCGGCGATCGAGCCGGTCCATTTCCTCCGGCTTGGAGTCCATCTCCATGCGGATGCGCGACGCCGCCTCGTCGATCAGGTCGATCGCCTTGTCGGGCAGCTGCCGATCCGTGATGTAGCGATGCGAGAGCGTGGCCGCAGCGACGATCGCCGGGTCCGTGATCTCGACCTTGTGGTGGACCGCGTAGCGTTCCTTCAGGCCGCGCAGGATGGCGATCGTGTCTTCGACCGACGGCTCGTCGACCAGGACTTTCTGGAAGCGGCGCTCGAGCGCGGCGTCCTTCTCGACGTACTTGCGGTACTCGTCGAGCGTGGTGGCGCCGACGCAATGCAGCTCGCCGCGCGCGAGCGCGGGCTTCAGCATGTTGCCGGCATCCATCGAGCCTTCGGCCTTGCCGGCGCCGACCATCGTGTGCAGTTCGTCGATGAACAGGATGACCCGGCCTTCCTGCTTGGCGAGATCGTTCAGCACGCCCTTGAGGCGCTCTTCGAATTCGCCGCGGAACTTCGAGCCGGCGATCAGCGCGCCCATGTCGAGCGAGAGGATGCGCTTGTCACGCAGGCTTTCGGGGACTTCCTTGTTGATGATGCGCAGCGCCAGGCCTTCGACGATGGCGGTCTTGCCGACGCCCGGCTCGCCGATCAGCACGGGGTTGTTCTTGGTGCGACGCTGCAGCACCTGGATCGTGCGGCGGATTTCGTCGTCGCGGCCGATGACCGGATCGAGCTTGCCCTGCTCCGCGCGTTCGGTGAGATCGATCGTGTATTTCTCGAGGGCGCCCCGCTGCTCCTCGACGTTGGGGTCGTCGACCTTGGCGCCGCCGCGGATCTCGTCGATCGCACGCTCGATCGCGGCCTTCTGCACGCCCGCATCCTTGAGGATCCTGGCGAGCGGGCCCTTGTCCTCGAGGGCGGCGAGGATGAAGAGTTCGCTGGTGATGTACTGGTCGCCGCGCTTCTGCGCGACCTTGTCGGTGAGGTTCAGCAGCCGCGCGAGATCGTTCGAAAGGTGCACCTCGCCGCCGGTACCCTCCACCTTGGGCAGCCGGTCGAGCGCTTCACGCAGCTGCGCGCGCAGCGTGTTGATGTTGGCACCGCACTTGTCGAGCAACGGCCGCACGGTGCCGCCCTGCTGGTCCAGCAGGGCCTGCATCAGGTGCACGGGCTCGATGATCTGGTGGTCGCGGCCCAGGGGCGAGCGATTGCGATTCCTGCAGCGCGGCCTGCAGCTTGGTCGTGAATTTGTCTTGGCGCATGGGGGCTCTGTCCGTGGGACGGTATGCGCCCAGATTTGGGGCCGGACCCGCGAGAAAAAAGGGGGAGGAAGGGGAGGAAGGGCAGGAAGGGCAGGAAGGGGAGGAAGACCCGGAAGGGGAGGAAGACCCGGAAGGTCAGGAAGGCCCGGAAGGTCAGGAAGGCCCGGAAGGCATGGAAGTGCCGGACGTCAGAGCCTGGACCTTTCCGTACTCCTACCCTTCCTGCCCTTCCTATCCTTCCTGCCCTTCCTCCCCTTCCCCCCTTCCCCCCCCCTCCCCCCCCTTCCTAATGCATGCCCTGGTGCGTCAGATACACCAGCCCCACCCCCAGGGCGATAAACAGCACCTGGCCCAGGCTCGCGCGCAGGTCCACGCGGCGGTGCAGTCCGGGAATGAGATCGGCCACGGCCACGTAGATGAAGCTGGAGGCAGCAAGGGCCAGCGCGTAGGGCAGCAGCTCCATCGCCGTATTGAGCGCGTAATACGCGACGACGCCGCCCACCACGGACGTGAGGCTCGATACCAGGTTCAACGTCATCGCCCGGGCGCGGCTGAATCCGCCCTGCAGCAGGATCGCCAGGTCGCCCACTTCCTGCGGGATTTCATGGGCGAATACAGCAAGCGCCGTGACGATGCCGAGCTGCGGGTTCGTCATGAACGCCGCCGCCACGAGCACGCCATCCAGCAGGTTGTGGAACGTGTCGCCAGCGAGAATCAGGTTGGCCGACGCCCGGTCGCGCGCGTCGTGGCCAGGCGAGTGCATCTCGCAGGGATCGTCGTGGCAATGTCGCCAGAGCACGAACTTCTCGAGCAGGAAAAACAGCAGGATACCGACCAGCAGCGCGAGGCCGATCCGATGACCCGACCCGGCACCGGCCACCTCGAGGGCATGTGGAATCAGCCCCAGGAACGCCGCGCCGAGCAGCGTGCCGGTAGCAAAGCTGACGAGGTGAGGCAGCATGGCCGTGCGCCAGCGCGCATCGAGCGCCAGGAACACGCCGGCCGCGAGGGCGCTCAACGCACCGCTCAGCGCCGTGAACACGACGATCAGGGCCAGGCTACTCAAGGGTCGTACTGCCGCGTGCGGGGCCGGGAATGCGGGTCAGGTTAGCACGCGCACTGCGTGGGAATCGGTGCGGGCGCTGGGCGTAAGCCAGGCCAGCGTCGCCATGCGGCCGGTCCGGCCGCCGTCGCGCCGGAAGGAAAAGAATTCCGCGGCCTCGCGCTGCGTGCAGCGCCCGCCGCCACTGACGCGATGGACGCCGACACGGGCAAGCGCGCGGCGCGCCAGGCGGTACAGGTCGGCCTGGAAGCGGCCAGTCGCGTTGCGCATGAGCGCGTCGTCGTTCGCAGCGTCACGTGCGACGAACGCGTCACGCACCTCGGCCCCGACTTCAAACGCAGCGGGCCCGATCGCCGGCCCGAGCCACGCAACGAGCTGTGCGGGATCCGCCTGCAGCGCTGCCACGGTGGCTTCGAGCACGCCGCCCACGAGTCCGCGCCAGCCCGCATGCGCCACACCGATTCGTGTACCCGCGCGATCCGCGAACACGACCGGCAGGCAATCGGCCGTCATTACCACGCAGACGCGGCCGGGCTCGAACGCGACGCACGCATCCGCACGCGGTTGCGCGGCACCGGTAGCAGCAGGCCCGGGATGTTCGACGACGTGGATGCCGTGCTCCTGCTCGAGCCAGAGCGGGTCCGACGGCAGCTTCGCGGCGGCTCGCAGCAACGCTCGATTCGCCCGCACGTGTTCCGGATCGTCGCCGACGTGTTGCGCGAGGTTGAAACTCGCGTAGGCGTGCGCGCTCAGGCCACCGCCGCGCAGCGTCGAGAGCGCGTGCACGTTCGGCTCGACGTCCCAATCGGGCGTCAGCCAGGAACCCTGCGGAGAGGACACGCCTTGCGTCATGCCTTGGCGGCGGCGAGGTCCGCAGCCAGCACTGCAAGGAGTCCCAGCATGTCCCCGGGCAACGGCGCCTGCGCTTCGAGCGGCTTGCCCGTCACGGGATGCTCCAATTGCAGCCTCGCAGCGTGCAGCGCCTGTCGCGGGAATTCACGCAACGCGGTGCGCAACTCTTCGGTCGCGCCTTTCGGCAGCGCGAGCCGACCGCCGTACACGCGGTCACCGACGATCGGGTAATTGACGTGCGCGAGGTGCACGCGGATCTGGTGCGTGCGACCCGTTTCGAGCTGCACGCGGACGTGCGTGTGTGCACGGAAACGCCGGATCACGCGGTAATGCGTGACGGCATCGCGACCGCCGTCGCGGATCGCCATGCGCACGCGGTCCGTCGGGTGCCGGTCGATCGGCGCGTCGATCGTGCCGCCCGCCGTCATCACGCCCCGGCAGATGGTTTCGTATTCGCGGTGGATCTCACGCGCTTCGAGCATCCGCACCAGCGCGGTATGCGCCTTGAGCGTGCGGGCCACGATCAGCAATCCGCTCGTGTCCTTGTCGAGCCGGTGCACGATGCCGGCGCGAGGCAACTTGCCGAGTTCGGGGTCGCGCGACAGCAGCGCGTTCTGCAGCGTCTGGTCGGGGTTGCCGGCGCCCGGATGCACGACCAGCCCGGCGGGCTTGTCGACGATGAAAACGTGCTTGTCCTCGTACGCCATCAGCAGCGGGATGGCCTGCGCGGCCGCGCTCGATTCCTCGATCACGGTGCCGGCAACTGCAACCCTCTCACCGCCGTTGACCTTGTCACGGGGGCGGCGAACGGCCCCATCGACCAGCACTTCGCCGGCCTCGATCCACGTCTTCAGGCGGCTGCGGGAGTAGTCGGGCAACAGGCGGGCAAGCACCTGGTCGAGACGTTGGCCCGCCTCGGTGTCGGGAATCTGCAGGCTGAGTTGAACGGTTGAGGTCGGCATGGGGTCGAATTCTATATACTTCACGCCCTTCCGCAGGGCTCGACCCAGGATCCCCCATGGCTGCTGCCTTTTCCCGACGTTCACTCGCTGCGGTCCTGCTCGCGTTGGCCCTGCTGGGCACCAGCGGCTGCAGCAGCCTCAAGTTCTGGGACAAGGACAAGGGGGACAAGATCATCGAGGGCTCGCCGGAGCAGCTCTACCGGGACGCCATCCAGGACATCAAGAACACCAACTACCCTGCGGCGATCCAGCGGTACGAAATGCTCGAGGCCCGCTACCCGTTCAGTGAGCAGGCCAAGCAGGGCCAGCTGGACCTGATCTACGCCTACTACAAGAACCGGTCGGCCGACGCGGCGATCGACCAGGCGGATCAGTTCATCCGCGAAAACCCGACGCATCCGCGAGTCGACTACGCCTATTACGTCCGCGGCCTGGTGTATTTTGAGTCGGGAGCCAACTGGCTCGAACGCAAGTTCAAGGCCGACATCGCCAAGCGCCCGCCGCACGAAGCAAGCAAGTCGTTCCAGGCCTTCCAGATGCTCGTGCAGCAGTACCCGAAGAGCCCGTACGCGGCCGATGCCCGCCAGCGCATGATTTTCCTGCGCAACCGGCTGGCTGATTACGAGATCGCGGTGGCGCGCTTCTACCTCAAGCGTGGCGCCTACGTGGGTGCAGCCAATCGCGCCAAGGGCGTCATCACAGGCTACGACGGCGCGCCGGCCGTGGACGACGCACTGAAGATCCTTGCGGCTGCGTACCGCAGGCTGGAGCTCGACGACCTGGCGCAGGTCGCGGACAACGTCCGCACAGCCAACGCCTACACTGCTCCCGATCAGATGGCCCTCGGCGGCACCGCGGCCGGTGGGACCGCTGCAGCGGGAACCGCGGGCGACAGCGGGGGTGGATGGCAGCTCGGAGGCGCGCCGCCGCAGGCCGGGCAATGGGAAGCCACCGTCGGCGTCATCGCCTCCAATTCGAACGACGTCGACTTTGACGGCGGCACGACGGCCGCCATCGACAGCGGTTTCGGTTTCATGGCGGGAGCCGGCTATCACTTCACCGACCGCCTGCGGGTTGGTTCGACCTTCACGTACGACAGCAAGGATTACAGCGCCGAGGTCGTGGGTGACACGCCGGGCGAATCGTTCACGACGGACGGCAGCCTCGACACGATGTCGTTGATGTTCGATGCCGCGTATACCTTCCTGACCGGCCCGTTCACGCCTTACGTCGTTGGCGGGGTGGGTTGGGCCTGGGTCGACACCAATATCGCCTCCGCGCCACCCGAGGTCGGGTGCTGGTGGCACCCCTGGTGGGGCTACATCTGCACGTCCTGGCAGGACACGCGAACGGTCGACGGCCTCGCCTATGAGGTCGGCATCGGCATGCGTTACAACTTCAGCAATTCGCTGGCGGCCGACGGTGCGTACTGGATGCGTTGGATGGATTTCGAGAACGCTACCGGCACGCCGTCGTTCGACACGCTGCAATTGAACCTTGTCTGGAAATTCTGAGTCCAGGTCCGCGGGTTTGGCGTCCGCATGTCAGGCCAGGCCAGTCGATTGATCCAATTGCAGCGCGAGGCTGCTCAATCGGTCTTCCCGATGAGGTGACCCAGCCGGCCCAGCTTTGGCGTCACGACGGGAATGGTCAGCATCGTGCTGCCCACGGCCATCAGCAGCAGTGCCGTGAAGGTCGAAGCGGTAATCACGGCCTTGTCCAGCAGAATGTTGGCGAAGATGATCATGATGCTCGTCCCGATGAGCTTGCCGCAGATGGATGCCGCCAGCAGCATCGCCGCCGCCAGGAAGACCTGGGCGCCGCCCACCTGCCATTCCGTGCGCAATCCGGTGCTGAGGAAGAACACGGGCATCATGACCAGCAGGATGTTGTGCCGGATCGAATCGAGCCGGTCCTGGTCGAACCAGTCGCGGTCGATGGCTGCACCCGCCAGGAACGCCCCGACCATGTAATGCAGACCTGACCAGTCGGCGCCCAGCCCACACAGCGCCAGCCAGATCAGCGCGACGTACCAGCGGTCGCGCTCCTCCAGCCGCAGCATCAGCTGGCGGAAAACGAATGCCACGGCGACGAAGGCGACGAGGAATCCAGCCTGTCTGCCCACCCGGTTCCAGTCCATGAGGATCAGCGCGAGCACACCCCAGATGGCGATGTCGTCCAGCCGCGTAACCAGGAGGGGGGGGGGGGGGGGGGGCAGCACCCGAGCTTTTCGAGGAACAGCACCAGGATTGGCAGCGCGGTCACCGCGCAGGCCATGCCCACGCCAACGATGAATTGCCAGGTGTGGGCCTGCGGACCGATCCAGCCGGGAAACAGGGCCAGGACCGCTGCTACGACGCTGCCCGTCAACAACGGGACGCCGAGTGCTAGCCCGGCGGCAGTGCTGCTCTCCCGCCGATGCTCCCATGCGTGCTTCAGGTCGAGCTCGATGCCCGCCAGCAGCACGAAGCACATCACGGCCCACCAGGCGAGGCCGTTCAGGGACTGCACCACCGCAGGGTTGAAGACGAAGCGGTAGTACTCGGGAAAGCCGCCGGGGCACGAACCGTGACGACGACCGGGCCGAGTCTCCAGACGAGGTACGGCAGCGCGAAGATCAGCACCATCGCGACCGGGAAGATCTCGGACGTGTTCATGGCGTGACTGCCACCGCGACCGTTGGCTGGGTCACCTGCAGACCGTAACCGCACGGCCCCGCCTCGTCGACCTCTGCCGGATTCGACTCCGTGCGCACATCCAATCCGACGAAAGCAGTGATAACGTTGTCCATCAGTCTGCGGTCAACTCGAAGTCTGCACGCAGTTCTGCCGTGGAACTACCACCGATCCACGCGTGGAACGCGCCCGGCTCGCTAACGCGCGTCATTTCGCGGCCGTAGAACGCCAGGTCGTCAGTCGACAATTGAAACGAAACCTCCCGGCTTTCGCCCGGCGAGATGGATGCGCTGGAAGCCCTTCAGCTCCCGCACCGGTCGCGTGACACTGCCCACGAGGTCCCGGACGTACAACTGCGCCACCTCGTCCCCGGCGACCTGGCCCACGTTCTTTACGACGGCGCGCACAGTGATGGGTAAGCCAGCGCGCGCGCGGGACGGCTCGACTGAAATGCCGGAGTACGCGTAGCTCGTGTATGACAGTCCGTAACCAAACTCATACAGCGGCGCGTAACCCGCATCCAGGTACTGCGACGCGTTTTTCAATCCCGTCTGCGGCGTCCGCGCCGCAATGTCGTCGATGTGCAGGAAACTCGCCTGTGACGCCGGCTTGCCCATGTTGCGGTGGGCGTAGTACAGCGGCACTTGACCGACCACGCGCGGAAACGTCACCGGCAACTTGCCGGAAGGCGATTCGACGCCGAACAGGATATCGGCGATCGCTGGGCCCGCCATGACACCGGGGTGCCACGCGTACAGGACCGCGTCGGCATCCGCGAGGATTGGTTCGATCGTCAGCGGCCGACCGGCAAGGATCACAACGATGACTGGCTTGCCGGCGCGCTTCACGGCCCGCAAGAGGTCCATCTGGTTGCCGGGCAGGTCGATGCTGGCACGCGAGCGCGATTCGCCCGACAGGATCGATTCCTCCCCGAGGAACACCACGGCTGCATCGGATCCACTTGCAGCCGCGACAGCCTCGGAGAATCCGGCCGTCGTCATGGTGCGGGTCGTCGACATCGCGCGTACGTGCTGGACGGTAACGCGTGCTCCCACGGTCTCACGGATTGCCTGCAGCGGAGTCCGGCTCAGCGCCGGGTCGCCGTCGGGAGCCCACGTGCCAAGCTGCTCGTAGGCGTCGTCGGCCAGCGGGCCGATCACGGCGAGCGAATGCAGCCTTTTCGACGCGAGCGGCAACACGCCATTGCGGTTCTGCAGCAGCACCAGGCTCTGCGTCGCCAGTTCGCGCGCAAGCGCAAGATTGGCGGCGCTCGCCACGCCCGGATACACGGCGGGATCCGTAACCGGTCGCTCGAACAGCCCAAGCTGCATTTTCACTCGCAGCACGTTGCGCACGGCATCGTCCAGCAGCCGCGGGTCGACGCGCTTTGCGGCTAGCAGCCCGGGCAGGTGATCACGGTAGGTCGTGCTCACCATCTCCATCCCCGGGCTCAGCGGCGAGCGCGCCTTGTCATTGGCGACGGGTGCGGGCACCATGTCGACGATTGAATCCCAGTCGCTCACGACGAATCCTGGGAACCGCCATTCATCCCGCAGCACGGTCCGCGTCAGGAAGCGATTGCCTGACGCGGGGACGCCGTTGACGTCGCTGAACGCGGCCATGAAGGTGGCAACACCTGCATCTGCAGCTGCCCGAAATGGCGGCATGTAAACGTTTCGCAAGTCGACTTCGGGGATCCCGACGTAGCCGTAGTCGCGCCCGCCTTCGCTCGCCCCGTAACCGACGAAATGCTTGGCGCAAGCCGCGATCGCACCCGGCAGCGACAGGCCGTCGCCCTGGAAGCCGCGGATCGCAGCCACGCCGAGCACCGCAGCCAGGTGGGGATCCTCGCCGAAACTCTCGGCGATGCGACCCCAGCGCGGATCACGTGCGATGTCGATCATCGGCGCAAAGGTCCAGTTCACCCCGGAGGCTGCTGCCTCGAGCGCTGCCATGCGCGCGCCCTGCTGCACCAGTTCCGGATTCCAGGCCGCGGCCTGGCCGAGCGGAATCGGCAACACGGTCTTGAAGCCGTGAATGACGTCGCGCCCCACCAGCAGCGGAATGCCGAGGCGACTGTCATGCGCCGCGATGCGCTGCAACTCGTTGACCGTTGCGACGTCGACCACATCGAGCACGGCACCTGCCTTGCCTGCCCGGACGGCCGCGCGCAAGTCGCCAGGGAGCACGCCTGGCCCGACATTCACCAGCGTCAGCTGGCCAATTTTCTCGGCGAGAGTCATCTGGCCGAGCAGTCGTCCTACCCGCCCGTCAATCGCACCCGGACCCGGCTCCGCGCGCGCTGTACCGACTGCGCAGGCGGCGAGCGCGAGTGCGCACAGTGCCGGCCACGTGCGCCGACAGCGGCGCGTTGGCGACCACGGGCGCCGGTCCGGTCCATGGTATGGAGTGGCGTGCTGCCTGTGACGCGTTGCAACCAGGGCCGAGTGCCTTTTTGATGGTCCGACCGATGAGTATTCCCGCGTCCCGGCCTCGGCGCAACGTATTGATTCCGGGAGAAAATGCGCCCCTGGGGTGCGGCAACGGGCGCAATCGTCCGATTGTCGCCAATACCCGACACCCGGCGACCCGCACGCCCTGTTGCGCTGCACCTAGAATCGCGGCTCTTCGCGCGGGTGGTGCATGAAAAAGCTGTCGGGTTTCCTGATCGTCGTCCTGTTCGCCATGGTGACCGTGGCCGCATGGGGCTATGCCAATCGGCCGACAGCCGAGCCGGCCCTGCCGCGCGTCATCCATGGGTTCGCATTCCAGCCGTACCAGAAGGACCAGGACGCGATCGCAGGCGAGGATCCAACGTCTGCCCAGATCGACGCGGACCTGAAGCTGCTGGCCGGCACGACTCGCGCCGTCCGCACATACAGCTCGATCGGCACCCTGGGAGAGATCCCGGCGCTTGCCCGCAAGCACGGGCTGAAGGTAATGCTCGGCAGCTGGATCGACTCGGATCGCGATCGGAACGACCGCGAAGTCGAAGCGGCGATCCGGCTCGCCAATACCAATCGCAACGTCACGCGCATCCTCATCGGCAACGAAGTCGTCCTGCGTGGCGACCTGCCGGTCGAGGATCTCATGGCGCACCTCGACCGCGTGCGGGCCGCCACGAAGCAGCCGGTGAGCACCGCCGAGCCCTGGCACGTCTGGATCAAGCATCCGGAGCTCGTGGCGCACGTCGATTTCATCACCGTGCACATGCTGCCCTACTGGGAAGGCGTCGAAGTCGAGGCCGCCGTCGGTTACGTCGTCGCCAAGCTCGGCGAAGTCCGCGGCGCGTTTCCCGGCAAGCCGATCGTGATCGGCGAAGTGGGTTGGCCGAGCGAGGGCCGCACGCGCGAATCCGCCGTCGCGACCACGGCGAACGAGGCGCTGTTCCTGCGCCGGTTCCTTGCCTACGCCGAACAGCAGCGGCTCGAGTACTTCGTCATGGAAGCGTTCGATCAGCCGTGGAAAGCGGCGGCCGAAGGCAAGGTGGGCGCGTACTGGGGCGTGTACGACGCGGATCGCCAGCAGAAGTTCGAATTCCGCGCGCCGATCGTGCGCGTGCCGCACTGGCACGTGCTCGCTGCCGCGTCGGTCCTGGCGGCGGCGTTCATGCTGTGGCTGTTCTATTTCCACAGCCACACCCTGCGCAACCGGGGCCGCAGCTTCCTGGCCGTCGTGGTGTATTCCACGGCGACGCTGCTCGTGTGGACGATCTACGACTTCTCGCAGCAGTACCTGACGGTAAGCAGCGTGCTGGTCGGCGCCGTGCTGATGGTCGGCATGCTCGGCGTCGTCGCCGTGCTGTTCGCCGAAGCGCACGAATGGGCCGAAGCACGCTGGGTGACGACGCATGACCGCCTGCTGCGACCGGTCCGCGTCGCGGACGCCGAATTGCCGCGAATCTCCATTCACGTTCCGGCCTACAACGAACCGCCGGACATGCTGATCGAGACGCTGGACTCGCTCGCTGCCCTCGATTACCCGGACTTCGAGGTCCTGGTCATCGACAACAACACGCGGGACGAGTCCGTGTGGCGGCCCGTCGAGGCGCACTGCGCGAAGCTCGGCGCCCGTTTCCGTTTCTTCCACGTCGCGCCGCTCGACGGCTTCAAGGCAGGCGCGCTCAATTTCGCGCTGCGCCACACGTCGCCGGACGCCACCGTGGTCGCCGTGATCGATGCCGACTACGTGGTGCGGAAGGAGTGGTTGCGTGACCTCGCGCCCGCTTTCGCCAATCCGCGCACGGGCGTGGTGCAGGCGCCGCAGGATTACCGCGACGCGGCCGAGAGCGCCTTCAAGGCGATGTGCCACGCGGAGTACCGCGGCTTTTTCCACATCGGCATGGTCACGCGCAACCAGCGCAACGCCATCATCCAGCACGGCACGATGACGATGGTGCGCCGCGAACTGCTGCAGCGCATCGGCTGGTCCGAGTGGTGCATCACCGAGGACGCCGAACTCGGCCTGCGCATCCTGGACGAGGGTTACGCGACGACGTACATCGCTCGCAGCTACGGTCGCGGGCTGATGCCGGACACGTTCCTCGATTTCAAGAAGCAGCGTTCGCGCTGGGCGTTCGGTGCCATGCAGATCCTGCGCCGTCACTTCGATGCGCTGATCCATGGCCGCGACACAGGCCTGACCTCGGGCCAGCGCTACCACTTCGTGGCAGGCTGGCTGCCCTGGCTCGCGGACGGCTTCAACCTGCTGGTGAACCTGGCCGCGCTCGCCTGGTCCCTGGTGATGGTGCTGTTCCCGCGCCACATCGAGCCGCCGCTGATGCTGTTCTCGGTGCTGCCGCTGTCGCTGTTCCTGTTCAAGCTCGTCAAGCTGCTGCACCTGTACCGGGCGCGGGTGGGCGCTACGTTCACGCAGACCATCGCCGCAGCCATCGCCGGGCTCGGCCTGTCGCACACGGTCGGCTCCGCGATGCTGAGCGGCTTCGTCAACAAGGACCGTCCGTTCTTCCGGACCCCGAAGCGGACGACGCGCCACGCCTGGCTGCAGTCGCTGGCGGCAGCGCGCGAGGAAGCGGTCCTGATGTGCGGATTGTGGATCGCCGCGTTTGCGGTGAGCAGCATTCCGCAAATGGACGGCGACCAGCCGGGACTCGTCGGCAGCCCTGACCTGACGGTCTGGGTCGCCGTGCTGCTCGTGCAATCCATTCCGTACGCGGCTGCCGTCCTCGTTTCGCTGGTCAGCAGCCTGCAGCTGCGTGGCGACTGGATCGGCGAAGCGCGCGATCCTGTGTTCGACGCAACCGCCGTCGCCGCTGAACCCGGCCTGGATGCCGTCGCAACCGGTACATCCACGCTACCCGTCGGGTCGCTGGCGCGTAACAATGGCGGTGCCCTGCCGGCCACGGCCAAGCTCGACTCCGCTAAGTGAACTCACTCACCACCTACCCCCACCTCCAGACCGACCCCGCGACTGCGCCGCACCCAGCAGACCTCGATCCGCCGCCGCGGCTGCGCGAAATTCCGTACAACTACACGTCCTTCTCTGACCGCGAGATAGTGATCCGCCTGCTCGGCGCCACGGGCTGGGCACTGCTCGACGATCTCCGCGCCGAGCGTCGCACCGGGCGCTCGGCACGCATGCTGTACGAAGTGCTCGGCGACATCTGGGTCGTCAGGCGCAACCCGTACCTCGAGCAGGACCTGCTCGACAACCCGAAGCGGCGTGACCTGCTGATCGAGGCGCTGCATCACCGGCTCGCCGATATCGAAAAGCGCCGCGACACCAGCGACGCTGTGCGCGACGCCAAGGTCGGCAAGCTGCTCGAATTTGCGCGCGCCGCCGTCCTCGATTTCGCGGGTTCGTTCGCCAAAGTCGACGCGCTGCGGCGCCGGGCGCGCAAGGCGTTCGCCTCGCACACCCACGACGATAACGTCTGCTTCGACGCCTATGCCCGCGTTGCGCACGCGACCGACGCGACCGACTGGCGGGTCGAAATACCGTTCGTCGTGCTTGCCCCCGACACCGAAGACGAGATCCCGGGACTCGTGCGCGCCTGCATCGAGTCCGGCCTGACCGTCATTCCGCGCGGCGGCGGTACTGGCTACACCGGCAGCGCCGTTCCGCTCACGCCGTTCGCGGCCGTCATCAACACCGAAAAGCTCGAGCGTATCGGCAACGTCGAACCGCAGTTGCTGCCGGGAGTCGAGGGCCATGTGCCGACCCTCCTCACCGAAGCAGGCGTCGTGACCCGTCGCGTCGAGGAAGCTGCGCAGCGTGCGGGCTTCGTGTTCGCCGTCGACCCCACCTCCGCCGATGCGTCTGTCGTCGGCGGCAACATCGCGATGAATGCCGGCGGCAAGAAGGCCGTGCTGTGGGGCACTGCGCTGGACAACCTCGCGTGGTGGCGCATGGTCGACCCCGAGGGCAACTGGCTCGAGGTGACGCGGATCGGTCACAACCGCGGCAAGATCCACGACGTGCCGGTCGCCACGTTCGAACTGACCTGGAAGGACGGCCGCCATCCGCCCGGCGCCGCCAGGGTGCTGCGCACCGAACGGCTGGAAGTCCCCGGATCGACCTTCCGCAAGGCCGGCCTCGGCAAGGACGTCACCGACAAATTCCTCGGCGGTCTGCCCGGCATCCAGAAAGAAGGCTGCGACGGCATCATCACCTCCGCGCGCTGGGTGGTGCACCGCATGCCCGCGCACATCCGCACGGTGTGCCTCGAGTTCTTCGGCCAGGCACGCGAGGCGATTCCCGCGATCGTCGAGATTCGCGACGAACTCACGCGGCAGGGACGCGCGGGCGGCGTGCAACTGGCGGGCCTCGAGCATCTCGACGAGCGTTACCTGAAGGCGGTCGGCTACACGACCAAATCGAAGCGCGGCGCGCTGCCCAAGATGGTGCTGCTCGGCGACATCGTCGGCGACGACGACGTCGCGGTGTCGCGCTGCGCGTCCGACGTGATCCGTCTCGCCAATGCACGTCACGGCGAAGGCTTCATCGCCGCCAGCGCGGAGGCACGCAGGGCCTTCTGGCGCGACCGCGCGAAGACCGCCGCAATCGCCCGCCACACCAACGCCTTCAAGATCAACGAAGACGGGCCAACAAGCTGCAGCTGCTCGATGCGCTCGAGGCGTACCTGCTTGGTGAACCGAAGCTAGGCAAGACCGGCGACGCCGACATCGACCGCATGCCGCGCGAAGAAGTGCTGGGCACCCGGCTCGGGCAGGCCCGCGACGCCATCGCACAGGTTCGTGCGCGCTGGTCCTGGTACGCGAAGAACATGGACCGACCGCTTCCTGACGCGCTCGCGGACCTGCGCCGGCTCGGACTCGATGAGATTGCGGATGCGTCCGGCCGCCGCCTCGGCGGCGAGCCCGACCTGAAGGTGTTCGACCTGCTGCAGGACAGGACGATCCGCGTCTCCTGGAAGCAGGAGCTGCGCAGCCAGTTCACACGCATTTTCGCCGGCGGGCCGTTCGTACCGCTGCTGGCCGAGCTCGAGGCCATCCACCAGCGCGTGCTGCACGGGCGCGTGTTCGTCGCGCTGCACATGCACGCGGGCGACGGCAACGTCCACACCAACATTCCGGTCAACTCCGACGACTACGAGATGCTGCAGGCCGCCAATCGTGCCGTCGGCCGCATCATGCGGGTAGCCCGCGAACTCGGGGGCGTGATTTCCGGCGAGCACGGCATCGGCATCACCAAGCTCGAATACCTGACTGCCGACGAGATGCGCGGCTTCCAGGAGTACAAGCGGCGCGTCGATCCGGCAGGCCGCTTCAACGCCGGCAAGCTGCTGCCTGGCGCGGACCTGCGCAACGCGTATACGCCGAGCTTCAACCTGCTCGGCCATGAATCGCTGATCATGCAGCAGTCGGACATCGCCGGGATCAGCGACGCGATCAAGGACTGCCTGCGCTGCGGCAAGTGCAAGCCGGTCTGCAGCACCCACGTGCCGGGCGCGAACCTGCTCTATTCGCCGCGCAACAAGATCCTCGCCACCTCGATGCTGATCGAGGCGTTCCTATACGAGGAACAGACGCGTCGTGGCATTTCGATCCAGCACTGGGACGCGTTCGGCGACGTCGCCGAGCACTGCACGGTCTGCCACAAATGCGAAACGCCCTGCCCCGTCGACATCGACTTCGGTGACGTGTCGATGGCCATGCGCGACGTGCTGCGACGCCTCGGCAACCAGAGCCCCAATCCCGCGAAGTCGGCTGCCATGTTCTTCCTGAACACGAACGACCCGGGCACGATCAAATTGACGCGCAAGCTCATGATCGACTGGGGCTACAAGGCGCAGCGCCTTGGCCATCGGACCCTTGGCAAGCTCGGCTCCGCGCAGACGAGGCGCCCGCCGGCTACGACCGGTGGACGGCCGCCCGTGCGCGAGCAGGTGATCCACTTCATCAACAAGAAGATGCCTGGCGGGCTGCCGAAGCAGACGGCGCGCGCGCTGCTCGACGTCGAGGATCGCAACTACGTGCCGATCATCCGCGATCCAGCGGGCACGACCAGTGATTCGGAGGCCGTGTTCTATTTCCCGGGTTGCGGGTCGGAACGCCTCTTCTCGCAGGTGGGACTCGCAACGCAGGCCATGCTCTGGCACGCCGGCGTGCAGACGGTGCTGCCGCCGGGCTACCTCTGCTGCGGCTATCCGCAGCGCGGCGCCGGGCAGTTCGACCAGGCCGAGAAGATCATCACGGACAACCGCGTCCTGTTCCATCGCGTGGCGAACACGCTCAACTACCTCGACATCAAGACCGTCGTGGTGAGCTGCGGCACCTGCCATGACCAGCTGCAGGGCTACGAGTTTGACCAGATCTTCCCGGGCTCGCGCATCCTCGACATCCACGAGTTCCTGCTCGAGAAGGGCATCCGGCTCGAGCACGCCACGGGCGCGCGTTACATGTATCACGAACCGTGTCACTCACCGATGAAGACGCACGACTCACTCACGGTCGTCAACGCGCTGCTGGCCGCCGGGACGAACGGCAGGATCGAGAAGAACGACCGCTGCTGCGGCGAATCAGGTACTTTCGCGGTCGCACGGCCGGACATCGCCACCCAGGTGCGGTTCCGCAAGCAGCGCGAGATGGAGCTGGGCGCAGCGAAGCTGCGTGGCGATGGCTTCCGCGGGGAAGTGAAGGTGCTGACCTCCTGCCCGTCGTGCCTGCAGGGCCTGTCGCGGTACGATGACGACGCAGGCACCGGCGCCGACTACATCGTGGTCGAGATGGCGCGGCACCTGCTGGGCCCCGCCTGGCTCGAAACCTACGTACAACGGGCCAACGCGGGCGGCATCGAACGGGTCCTCGTCTGACGAGGACGGAGCCGGGCGCTGCGACGTACATGACGACAACGGGCGCTGCGCATGAACTGGCCTGGACTCTTCGACCGCACCCGCGTTGATTTCCGACGGCGCTGGGGAGTCGTGATCACCTGGCAGCTGTTCGTGCAGCTGCTCGGGTTCATTGTGCTCGCCCCGCTCGCCGGCTGGCTCGCCGACCGGATCGTCGCCCGTTCCGGGTCCGACGTGATCAGCAATTTCGACATAGCCCGCTTCGTGCTGTCACCGCCTGGCATCGTCTTCGTGCTGCTCGCGGCGGGCGCAGCAATCAGCTTCCAGATTGCACAACTCGCCGGCTATGCCTGGATCTCCGGACACGCGATCGGGCAACGCCCCGTCACGCTGTGGGGAACCATCGGCGCCGTCACGGACAAGCTGCGATTGCTCGTGCTGCTGGGCGGCCGCATGTTCGCGCGCGTGGTGCTGCTGGCATTGCCGTTCCTCGCGATCATCGCGATCGTCTGGTTTACGACGCTTGCGGGGCGTGACGTCAACTACTACCTGTCCGAAACGCCGCCGGAATGGCGCCGCGCGTTGCTGGCGGCGGGCATCGCCGGCGCGGGGTTCGCGTTCGTGCTGCTGGCGCAGTTCGCGCGCTGGATCTTCGCAATGCCGATCGCGATGTTCCACGCCCTGAAGCCCGCCGACGTGCTGCTCGCGAGCGAGCGCATGCTCGAGGGACGGCTGCTGCAGTCGATCACGCCGCTGCTGCTGTGGTGGCTGTGCCTGGCGTCGCTCGCCGCCCTCTGCTTGCGCGCCGGCCGTTACCTCACCGACTTTGCGATGAGCTGGGCCGGCGTCGAGCCGCAGCGCCTCCTGCCGCTGGTCGCGCTCTTCATGGCCGTGACCATCGCTTTCAGCTTCGTCTACGCGACGCTGCAGTTCGCGGGTCACCAGTTCCTTGCGACCCGCATGTACGCCGAGCGGCGTGCAGCACCAATCCTGCTCCAGGCACAGGAAGACTCGGTCGCCGCTGCAACCGGGGCGCGCGCGGGTCGGCCGCTCCTGCTCGCCGTGCTGGTCGTCGCGGCGCCGGCCGGACTCGCCCTGGTATTCCTGCTGCAGCGCCTGGACGTGAGCGAGGACGTCGCCGTGACGGCCCATCGGGGCGCCTCGATGCGGGCGCCGGAGAATTCGCTGGCCGCGTTCCGCGAGGCGTACGAGGCTGGAACCCACTACGTCGAACTCGACGTGCAGCGCACGCGCGACGGCGCGATCGTGGTGATCCACGACGGCGACCTGATGCGCATGGGCAGCGACCCGCGCAAGGTGCGGGACCTGACGCTCGCCGAGATTGGTACGATCGACATCGGCAGCAAGCGCGGGCCGCAATATGCAGGTGAGCGCGTGCCGACGCTGGCCGAAGTGATCGATTTTGCGCGCGGCAGGTTCCGTATCAACATCGAACTCAAATACAACGTCCCGGACCCGCAGCTGTCGGCGACGGTCGTGGCGTTGCTGCGCGAGAAGCAGTTCCTGGACCAGGTCGTGATCACGTCACTCGACCATGCGTCGCTGCAGCAGGTCGAGCAGTTGCAACCGGGCCTCGAGACCGGCCTGATCGTGACGGCGGCTGTCGGCAACGTCCTCAAGACCGATACCGACTTCGTGAGCCTGAGCTCCGCACGCGCGACCGCGAGCCTCGTGGGCCAGGCCAGGGCTGCAGGCAAGAAGGTCCACGTGTGGACCGTGAACAAGCCCGAGGTGATGCTGCGCATGATCGAGCGCGACGTGGACAACATCATCACCGACGATCCGGCTGCGCTGGTGAGCGTCATGCGCGACCGCAGCGGACTCACGCCGCACGAGCAGGTGGGCGTGCGCCTGCGCGTGCTGTTCACGCAATCGCCACCCGAGTTCGAGGATGCAAGCTCGGTCCCCGCGCTTTGAGCCCGGCGGGGCCAGACTCAGAACCGGACGCTGAGCCCGAGCAGGCCTTCCGCCTGGAAGAAAGTGCTGCCCGACGATCGCAGCAGGCAGCCGGCCTCCCCGGAATCGCTGACGCAGAACAAGCTCGAATCGGAATCGATCAGCGTCAGGTAGCCACGCACACCGAGGTTGAGCGAGACGTTGTCGTTGAACGGAATGCGGAAGCCGCCGCCGATGCTGCCCGAAAACCTGGTCTCGGAGTCGTAGGCACCGCTGTCCGGCTTCATCATCGTCGCGCCGATCGTGAGCGACAGGTACGGCATGAAGTGATCGCTGTCCTGCGGAAAGAAGGCGGTGCCGCCGAACTGCAGGTAGTCGACGCGCAGATCGACCCGGCCGAGCGACGGGTCCGTCGAGTCGAAGCTCGTCGTCTGCGTCGAATAGAGCAGTTCGTAGAAAGACCGGTCGTCACGGTACAGCCCGAGATCGAGACCGAAGCTCACGCCGGCATCGAGGTCGACGGAACTGCTGGTGCTGTCCGCGGCCGTGACGTCGAAACCACCGCCCATTCGACCGCCGACGAACGGCGTGAATTCAAAGCGTGGCGAGTCGGCCTGCGCCGCCAGCGGCGCGGCGAACAGCGTGGCCATTGCGAGCAGCGGTACCCAAGACAATCTGGTGGACGAATTCATGCGGCGCTCCGTGTCTTCGAAACCCCCATTCTAGTGGGACGCGACGTAGCGGCGTCCGGTCTTTCCACAGCCGGGGCGGCACCGGCCGCTGCTACACTCGTCGCAACGCCTTGGCGGAGAAATACAATGAACGACCTGCAACAGACGCTGCGCGACCTGCACCGCGAGTTGGCCGACGTCCCGCAACTCGACCCGCAGCAGCGTGCGCTCCTGGAAGGGGCCCTGGCGGACATCCAGCGTGCACTGGCGCCGCAAGGCGAGGCCGCCGGCTCCGTCCCGGACCTCGCGCCGGCCGACGCCCTGGAAAGCGCGGCGGTGCGCCTCGAAACGGAACACCCGGGCCTCGCCGGCGCCGTCCGCGCCTTCGTCGACGCGCTCGCCAAGGCCGGCATCTGATGCGTCAGAATCAACTGATTTATAAGCAGTTTTTGTACATTTAGACAGCGTTCCGGCGGGTGGGTCTGGTATCATTGCGCCTGGTCCCCTGACTGCCTTTCCCAACGTGACCGCCAACACGCAAATCGAAGACTTCGAACCGTTCGACCAGGCCTTCAGTCGTGCCGTCGACCTCGGCAACCAGATCGCGGACGGCGACGACAAAGCCGACTTGTGGGACATCGCGGATGGCCTGCTTGCGGGAGCCGTGCAGTACTGGCTCTACACGCGACAGCCCTGCGGCGACCCCCGCTGCGAGGACTGCCTGGCGATCGGCACCGCCGAAGCCCGCATGTCCGAGTTGCGCCGGCTGGTCGAACAGTTCTCGGCCGAGAGCCAGTACTTCCACGCGCCCACCGACTCGAACGTTGGACGTGCCTGAGCTCCGTTCGTACGTGTGACAGGTCGGTGACCAGGACAAACCCCAGCGCTTAATTGCGCGCACGCGCGACGAATCGCGCACGACATCCCCGAGCGCTGACCCGAACATGGCCTACCGGTCCATGGAGGGTTCGCCGTGACACGTCATGCCGTACGCCTGCTCCTCGCCACGCAGGCGATGCTCTTGCTGCCCACGTCAATGCACGCCGCCAACACGCTGCTGTTGCCGACCGTCGACAGTCCGGCGGGAGGTGGCGGCTCCGTCGTGCTCGAGCCGGTCAAGCCGCGCGCGCAGCCGACGAGCCGGCTCGTCTACAGTTGCGTGGCGCCAGGCCTCGTCACGTTCTCCGACCGACCGTGCGGTCCCCTGCCGGAAGTGCGCGAACTGAAGGTGAGTACGCCTGCACCCGCAGCGGCTGGAGCGGCACCGGAGCTCGGCAAGGCCAGGGAGCCCGCGGCAGCGAGCCGCCGGAATGCGCCCGGGCGTGAGAATGCAGATCCCGACGGTGGGGGAACCGAGGACGCGGCGACCTGCCAGAATCTGCAGGCGACGCTCGACAGCCTCGATTCGCGCATGCGGACCGGCTACTCGGCGCGCGAGGCGGGCAGACTGTGGGAACGCTGGCGTGAAGCGAAGGTCCGCCTGCGCGAAGCGAACTGTTGAGACATCCTGTGTAAAATCAGGCCTCCCCGCCTGCCAGGTGACCCGCATGACGACTTCGCCCACGCTGTCCTCCCGCCTGTTGCTCGTCACTTGCGCGGGCGTCGCGCTGATTGCAGCCGCCGGTTGCCAGCGCAAGGAAGCGCCGGCGGTCGAGGCCGCCGCGGACGCGAAGCCGGCGGATTCCGTCCCTGCGGCCGCACCGGCACCGATGGCCGCGGCCGACGAAGTCCCCGACGGCGTGCTGCGCGCCTACGTGTGGCAGTGCGCGGACGGCCAGACGCTGGTCATGCGCAATCTCTTGCGTGAAAAGGCGATTGCCATCGACTTTCACGACGGCACGCGGCGGCTCGACCAGACTGTCAGCGCCTCGGGCGCGCGCTACGCCGACAACGTGGTCGTGTTCTGGACCAAGGGCGGCACGGCAACGCTCGAGCGACAGGGCGCGCCGATCGTGCAATGCGAGGAACGCCGAGCCGCCTCCCTGCGCGAAGACGCCCGTGTGCGTGGCGTGGTTTATCGCGCACTCGGCAACGAACCGGGCTGGGTCCTGGAAATCGGTCCTGCGACCAGAATGAGCTGGACCACCAATTTCGGCCAGGACCGCTACGACTTCGAGCAGGCCCAGGCAGCCACCGCACCTGACGGTACGACGGTGTACACAGCGCAGAACGAGGCTGTCGCGATCAAGGCAACGGTCAAGGCCGAGCGCTGCGTGGACGATGGCGACGTGGAATTCGACCACGTCGTGACCGTGGAATCGGGTGGGCAGACCTTGCGCGGCTGCGGAACTCGCCTGAACGCAGGTTGACGCGAATCGCGCCGCGCCCACGGGCGCGTCGTCACTCGTCGGGCAGGGGAATCCTTTCCGCATCGCCCGGCACCGGCGCGAACCGGTGCTCACGCCAGTCGCGGCTGGCCGCTTCAATGCGCTCGCGCGTGCTCGAAACGAAGTTCCAGTAGATGTGTCGTGGTCCGTCGAGCGCGGCGCCACCGGCCAGCATCACGCGCGAGGCCTGAAGCGCAGTGATCGACACTGGACCGGCAGCGGATGCAAGCACGATGAACTGGCCTTCGCCATAGGCCTGGCCCGCGATCTCGATCCGGCCCTGCGCAACGTAACACGCCCGCTGCTGGTGCTCGTCCGGCACCTCGATCGCAGCCCCATCGGCCAGCTGCGCATCCACGTACAGCGTCGGCGAAAACACGTCGACCGGTGACCGCTTGCCGTACGCTGTTCCGGCAATCACGGTGAGGATCGCGCCAGGTCGCTCGATGCGCGGCAAGCTGGCAGCACCATGATGCGCAAAGGACGGCTCCCGCTCTTCCTCCGCACGCGGCAGTGCGATCCACGTCTGGATGCCGTGCACACGCGTGCGGCCTGTCGCGTCGCGTACCTCCGGTGGCGTGCGCTCCGAATGCACGATGCCCCGACCGGCCACCATCCAGTTGACGTCGCCCGGACGGATCAACTGCGCCGTGCCGAGGCTGTCGCGGTGCATGAACGCGCCCTCGAACAGGTACGTCACGGTCGCGAGGCCGATGTGCGGGTGCGGCCGCACGTTGACGCCCTGCCCCGGCCCGAACTCGGCCGGTCCCATGTGATCGAAGAAAATGAAGGGACCAACGGTCTGCAGACCCGCCGCGGGCAGCACGCGACGCACGGCGAAATCGCCAAGGTCGCGCGGCCGCGGTTCGATGACGCATTCGACCAGGCTCGACACGACCGCGCCTACTTCAGGCCCAGCACGGCCTTGCCCTGCTCGAAGCGGACATCGACCGGAATGTTGCGGGCGCCGAGGCGCGCGAGATCGGCAGACAACTGGGGCTTCAGCACGCCGAGCTGGGCGAGCAGCTCCTTGACGCCCGCGTGGTTGCCGTCGCCCTGCAGCTTGAGGATGTCGGCCGACAATTCATCCATCGCCTTGCGCATCTTCGCCATGTCGACGCGGTAGTGACCGTTGGCATCGCGGCTGAACGCACCGCGATCGGCGAAGTAGTTGAAGCGGACCATGTTGGCCTGGCCGTGGGCTTCGGCGGCGCCCCAGCGCACCGAGCGGAAGATGCCGGTCAGGAACGTCACGTAGTAGTCCTCGAGCGAACCGCCGAGTTCGCCCTTCTCGTGCAGCCTCGTGACCATGTACAGCCCGAGGATGTCGGCCTTGCCTTCCTCGAGCCAGCTCGCCTGTTCCTTGAGCGCTTCACGCACCGTGCCCTTGCCGTCGAGCGTGTTCTTGACGCCTAAGCCGTGCGCCACTTCGTGGAACATGGTGTCGGCGAAGAACGCGTCGAACGTCACGTGCTTGCGCTGCTCCGGCACGATCAGCTCGTCGGCGATCGGCAGCATGATCTTGTCGAACTTGGCGCGCATCGCGTTCTTGAGCTGCAGCCGGCGCGTGCCCTTCTCGAGCTGCACCTGCTCGTCGTTCGGCAGGTTGATGGCGATGGTCTTCGAAGCCGCGTTATTGTGACCCGCGTAATAAACGACGTCGTAAGCGTTGAGGTCGGAATCGGTGCCGGGCTGCTCGGCCTTGTAGGCGTCCGGGACCGGCAGGCCGCGCTGCAGTTCCGGCAGCATGGCGGCATAGCGCTCGAGGCGCTTGCTCCACTCCATGTCCTTGACCAGCACGTAGGCCTCGTAGGCGGCCTTGTAGCCGAACAGCGCGTCCTCGTAGGTTTCGATCGGGCCGATCACCAGGTCGATGCGGTTCGACTTCATGTCAAGCCACGCGCGATCACTGGCGCGGTAGTCGTCGGTACGCAGCGCCTGCGCACGCAGCGACAGGTACTGCTTCAGGCCTGGGTCTTCGGCCAGCGCGGCCGCCTGTTCGAGCTTGAGCGCGGCTCTTGCGAGCGCCTCGCGGTACTCGACGTGGTAAGGCACGACCTGCAACGCCCCTTTGGCGTCACGCCGCAGCAGTGTGTATTCGCTGCGCGACAGCGGCAGGTTCGCCTTCTCGAACTCCTCGCGTGTCATGTCATGCGGATAGAACTCAGCGCCTTCCGGCTTGACGCCGACACCGGGCACGAACGGAGCGTTGTCCGCCAACCGGTCCCAGGGGCCATAGTTCAGCGCGACGAATTCGCGGGTACGCGGATCGGCGATGCCTTTCAGCAACGCATCGCGATCGCCGTACGTCTGCCGCCAGTAGAGTTCATCCATGATTTCGCCGGCCTCGATGAACAAGCCCAGCATCTGTCGCTCGCTGGCGCTCAGGGACGACAGGTCCACGGCCAGCGTCACCGGTGCATAGATCTCGGGCCGCACGGCCGTCATCGCTGGCGCTGCCTCCGCTGCGTCCTGGGCGACCTTTTCTCCAGCATCTGCCACGCCTGCCAACAGCGTCATGGTCGCGATGCCTGTCAGCACCGCCTGTCGAATCATCATCACGGTCGTCTCCTGGTCGTCATTTGCGGCCGAACAGCGCTTCGAGTTCGGCCCGGGCCTTGTCGGCCGCGCTCAAGGCCTCGGGTCGGTAGGCCGCGGGCGTCGGCCGGAAGTAGTCACAGAAATTCGCTGCCTGCTTGTCCTTGACCTCCTCGGCGATGGTCTCACGGCAGTGCTTGGCCTTGCCCGTGTCGTAGAACTCGCACATGCGGCAGACATGCAGTTCCGCATGGCATGCCCGGCACTCCTCCAGTCGCCGCAGCGGCAGCGAATAGTCGGC
Organism: Pseudomonadota bacterium; assembly: GCA_016704655.1. GTDB lineage: Bacteria > Pseudomonadota > Gammaproteobacteria > Steroidobacterales > Steroidobacteraceae > RPQJ01. Next base: position 49,328 of record JADIZR010000005.1, read on the forward strand.
GAGCGATGCCCCGCATTTCCAGCAGCGCAAACCATTGTCCATCGGTCACTCTCGGGAGTGTTCGGATCGCGCCTTAGCTACGCTCCCCTCCCGGCCTTGTCAATCGGCCACAGTCGATTACGCTTGCGTTCCCGCTCCGTGGAATCCCGCATGGCCGTCCGCACCGTTCTCCGCATGGGTCATCCGCTGCTGCTGCAGGTTGCCGCCCCCGTTGAGCGCTTCGGTACCGCCGAATTACGCCAGCTCGTGGCCGACATGGATGACACCATGCGCGTCCTGAACGGCGCGGGGATCGCGGCACCGCAGATTGGCGTGTCGTTGCGGGCCGTGATCTTCGAGGTCACGCCCCGGATCCGCAGGCCAGCCAGGCCGGGGGGGCGCCCCCGGGCGGGCCGCCGGCGAGGCGACGGCCTGGAAGGGTGCCTGTCGGTGCCTGGCTTGCGGGGCATAGTCGCTCGGCACACGAAACTGCGCTACCGCGGCTTCGACCTGGACGGCCGGCCGATCGACCGCACCGTGACAGGCTTCCATGCGCGCGTCGTCCAGCACGAGGCGGATCATCTCGACGGCATCCTCTATCCGATGCGGGTCGCCGACCTGCGCTCGTTCGGCTTCGAAGACGAACTGTTCCCGGACCGCAGCGCTCTGCCGCCCGACTGACTCGGCCACCCGCAGGACCTACCGCATTTGGCGCAACGAATTGCGCATCTCCCCTATTTATGTGGCGCGGATCGCGTCCGATGCTTGGGCAGTGTCCCAGGGAAGATGGCGATGACCCGCAACCTCCAGAACAAGCAGCTCGAGTCGCTGCAAGCGGCCATGCGTGCGCGGCAGACGCAGCTGCGCGAAGAAATCCGCCAGGCCCTGATCAAGAGCGATTCGGAGCATTATCTGCAGATCGCCGACTCGGTGCGGGAACTGGAGGACGAATCGTTCGCCGACCTGATCGTGGACGTCGGTCTCGCCGAAATCGATCGCGACCTCGACGAGCTGCGCGCGATCGACGCAGCGCTGCTGCGAATGGCGGAAGGCAGCTACGGCGTCTGCGAAGCCTGCGACAGGCCGATCGACATAAGGCGGCTGAACCTCACGCCGCAGGCTTTACGCTGCATCGATTGCCAGACGATCTTCGAGCGCACGCACTTCCAGAAGACTGGCCACACGCTCTGACTGTCCAGGCGTGCGATCCGGCGCCTTTCCCCGAGCTTGGAAAGGCAGACACGCGCTCGGGGAAAGGCGCCGGATCGCACGCCTCGGACATCGGCGCGTAGTCAGGACTGCCGCCACGCCGCGTCGTAGTTCTGCCCGTACTGCATGATCCGCTCCAGCACGGCTTCGTACCCCATGCCGCAAGCGAGTGCTGACGTCGCGAAGTCCTCGATCTGGGCCAGGTTGGGATTCGAGTTCGCCTCCAGCACGTACACCGCGCCGTCCGGCCGCAGTCGCAGGTCGATGCGCGCGTACCCGCTGAGCGACAGCGCGCGATAGATGCGCCGCACCAGCGTGGCCAGCCGCGGCGACAGGCCGGCCGGCAGGTCATGGGCGGGACCCGTGCCGATGCCGTGCCGCACCTGGTACTTGCGGTCCCACTTCACCTTGCGCGTCGCGATCGACATCACGTCCGGCAAGGTGCCGAAATTGAGTTCCCACACCGGCAAGGTCGTAAGCCTCTCGTTGCCCATCACGCCGATGTAGAGCTCGCGGCCTTCGATGTACTCCTCGACCAGTGCATCCGAACTCGTTTGCTCGTGGATGAACTCGACACGCTCGCGCAGCTTCTGGCCGTCGTAGACGATCGAGGCCTGCGAGATGCCGAGCGAGGCGTCTTCGGTGGCCGACTTCACGAACAGCGGGAACTTGAGCTTGCGCGGCTCGACGTAGCGGCGCTTGCGCGGCAGCAACGCGTAGCGCGCGGTGGGAATGCGGTGGTAGGCGAGAATCTGCTTCGACAGCACCTTGTCGCGCGAGATCATCATGCCGCGCGGGTTGCAGCCGGTGTACGGCAGCCGCATCAGCTCCAGAAAGGCCACCACGTACTGGTCGTACGTGACGATGCCCTGGAACTCCTCGAGCAGGTTGAAGGCAACGTCAGGCTTCCACTCCATGATGGTGGAGCGCAGTTCGGCCAGGTTGTCGCCCATGCCAAGCGCCCTCACCTCGTGCCCCATCGCCTTCAGCGACGAGGTCACGTCGTACTCGGTGCGCCACTCGTCGATCTCCTGCGGAGAGTAGCCGTCGGTGGACTCGGGCGGCACCAGCGTTTCGTGCACGAGCACGAGCACGCGCAGGGGTTTCTTGGTCATAGGGCGTAGTTCTCGCGGTCCCGCAACAGCATCTCGAGCATGATGCGTTCGAGCATCACCAGCACCGCGCGCTTGGTGTCGCGCTGGTTGTGACTGAGCCGCAGGTTCATGAGACGTGCGCGCTGGGTCGCTATTTTCAGGACGTGCTGGACCAGGTACGGGTGCATTCTCGCACGGCGGATCATCAGGCGCTCGACCTGCGGCTGCACCTTGCGCAGGAAGCGGCTGGCCTGCGGGCTGGCCGGATGATCCTCCGCGGTGCCGAACACGCGCAGCAGACGACGATCGTAGGTGCGCGCGGTGTTGAGTTCGTAACGGCGCTGTTTGCGCCGGTAGTGCTCGCGTAACGTGCGGGTGTTGTCGGCCAGCGGCTCGATGACTTCGCGATTCAGGCAGAGCGCACGCTTGCCATGCAGGTTGCGCATCGTCGCATCGACGTATTGGAGTTTGCGCAGCGCGGGCCAGCCGGTGTACTGACTGCGCCAGCGCGAATTGCGCGGCAGCCAGACGGCGAACGTCTCGGCGAAGTCTTCCGTGGGATGACTCTGCGCGTACCAGTGGCCGAGGTGCAGCACGAACCGGCGGCTGGCCGGTCGCGGGGAATACCGCGACGGATAGCGCCGCGAGGCCTTGCCGAAGGTGTCGCGCCAGGTCTTGCGCCGGCGCAGGCCGAAGGCCGTGTCGATCGCGTGCCCGGTTTCGTGACGCAGGATGCGCATCAGCCACTTGTCGTTGCCACCCTCGACCTCGTGCATGAAGCGCCGCTCGAGGCGCTGCAACCGCGGGTGCGCCAGGTAGAACGGCATGGCGATCCCGGGAATTCCGTCCGGCGAGAACCATTCTTCGGACAGCCACACGTGCGGACGGAAGAGGATGCCCTTGAGCCGCAATTCCTCGTACAGGCGCAGCACTGCCTGGTCGAGGCCCGACCGCGCAAGTGACAAACGCAGGTCGCAGAGGCGGATGTCGAGCAGCGCTTCATCGTCGAGCCGCGTCCACGCGGGTTCGCGCAACCGGCACCGGCGAGCCTTCACGTCGTCGCTCCGCCCGTCGCCGTCATGCGCGCAAGGCAATGCTCGACCGCGACGTCGAGGTGCTGGCGGCCCGCGAGCCGACCGATGGCATCCGCGGGCAGCGCATCGAAACCGTGCTGCAGGCCGAACATTGTGCCGACGAGCCCGGCGACCAGTGGCGCATCGTCGTGGACGCTGCGTTTCGCTGCGGCGATGGCGGCCTTGAAATCCTTCGCGTCGCCGGTGATACGCCGTGCCAGTGCGAGCGCCTGCAGCACGTCGATCCTGCCACCGGCCGCCGTGGCGTCTGCAGCAGCCGGCGCAGTGGCAACCGCGGCCCGCACGTCTTTGCGTAGCGGCCTGGCTGCCCAGCAACCGGGCACCGGGTTCGGGGACGGCCTGCAGCCAGTCCTGCGCCGGCTGGCCGCGCAACGCGCAAAGCAACATCGCCGAGTAGGCGCGGCAGGAGTCGAGGATCAGGGCGACTGATGCGTGGTGCGCGAACACTCGGCGGCAAGTGCGATGGCGGCTGCGGGATCGTTACCCGCAAACAGTGCGGCGGCCAGAACGCGCGGCAAGCTCGTCGCCGCGGCGTCCTTCGGATCGTGTGAGCCAGCGACCGGCAAGCCGCGCCAGCGGAAGGTGGCCAGCGCTTTCGCGACATCGGGCGACGCGTGACCTTCGCCGGGCTGGTCCGTGGCCGACAGGTGTCCGTCCTTGAACCAGCGCCAGTAGCGCTCGATCTGGTCACGCGCATCGCTGCGCCCGAGGGCATCCAGGCTTTCGGCGAGGCAGAGCGCGAGCGCCGTAGGCTGTGTCCATGTCAGCGGCGAGGACTTCACTGCCTCGGTTGCGCTCGTTGCGCCGAGCGCGTCGCCCAGCGCGAGCCCGAACCAACCCCCGCGCATGCGTTGCTCCAGCGCAGGACCCCTGACCGGCCCGGATGACTTTGCGACGCCCTGCCCTACTCCCCGCAACCTTCGCCACGTGCGTACGAAATCCTCCTGCTCACTTGTCTCCGGCACCTGCGGCCACGACCTCGATTGCCGGCACTGTTGCCAGTAATCACCCAGCTCGGTGAGCGCTGCCTCACCCCCGCCCGGATTGCGTTCGGCGAGCCAGCAGCCGGCGACCATCGCGCTGCGACCAATGCCGGCCCGGCAGTGCAGGTACACGCCGTGGCCGGACTCGAGGGCGTCGTCCAGCATCGCCAGGATACGGTCCATGGTCGCGCGGTCGGCCGGTACACCGTGATCAGGAATTGGCTGGCGCAGATAGTCGATGCGCCGCCCCGACGGCGATTCGAACGGCAGGTGCCTGTCGTAGCCCGGGCTTTCATCCAGCTCGGTCAGGTCGATGAAGCACGTGATGCCGGCCTCCAGGAACCGGCGCAAGCGATCCATCGACCGGGCGCGTGACCGCGAGCCCGGGTGTTCGCCCACGAGGAAGCGGCCCGGCACGACCCAATACGTAGTGTCGATGGGCCGTAGCCTGGTCCAGTCGGGTGTGGCGCTGACTTCTGGCGTCTTCGGCGTCATTGCCTCCATGATAAGGCAACGGGGTGCGGCTGCCCGTGCGGCTGTGAGAGACTTGGGCCAAATTCGCAAGGGGGAGAACTTCGTGCTGAAACAGCTGGCAGCCCGCAAATCGGTGGCTGCGATGACTCGCGAAATCGAATCCGGGCCCAAGCTGAACCGCGTACTGGACCGCCGGGCGCTGACCTCCGTCGGCCTGGGGTCGATGATCGGCAGCGGCATCTTCGTGCTGACGGGCACCGTGGCCGCCCAGCACACGGGTCCCGCCGTCACGCTCGCCTTCCTCGTGGCCGCCATCGGCTGCGGCCTGGCCGCGCTCTGCTACGCCGAACTGGCCTCGATGATCCCGATATCCGGCAGCGCTTACAGCTACACGTACGCGACGCTCGGCGAGGGCGTCGCCTGGTTCGTCGGCTGGAACCTCGCGCTGGAATACGTCATGTCGGGCGCGGCCGTCGCGGTCGGATGGTCAGGCTACGTCGTCAACCTGCTCGCCGAGTTCGGCCTCCATCTGCCCGACGCGCTCACCAATGCACCGCTTGGCAAAGGTGCGGACAACCACCTGGTGACGACGGGCGCCCTGGTCAACGTACCGGCGGTGCTCATCGTCGCGCTGCTCACCTGGGTGTGCTACGTCGGCGTGAAGCAGTCGACGCGCGTCAACAACGTGATGGTGATCATCAAGATCCTGATCATCATCCTGTTCATCGCGGTCGGCATCAAATACGTCACACCCGACCTCTGGCAGCCCTACCTTCCCGCCAACACGGGCACCTCGGGACACTTCGGCTTCAGTGGCATCATGCAGGGTGCCGCGATCATCTTCTTCGCCTACATCGGCTTTGACCAGGCCGCGACGACGGCGCAGGAAGCCCGCAATCCGCAGCGCGACGTACCGTGGGGCATCATTGCGGCACTGCTGATCTCGACGGCGCTCTATGTCCTGATGTCTGCCGTGATGACCGGCATGGTGTCGTACACGGAACTCAACGTCGCCGCACCGGTCGCGGTCGCGCTCGACGCGCACCCGGAGCTGAAGTGGCTCGGCCTGCCGGTCAAGATCGGTGCGATCGTCGGCCTCACCTCGGTGATCCTGATGTCGCTGCTCGGCCAGCCGCGCATTTTCATGGCGATGTCGCGCGATGGCCTGCTGCCGCCGTCGATGCAGAAGGTGCATCCCAAGTACCGCACGCCGCACGTCGCGACGATCATCACCGGCCTCGTGGCTGCGTTCTTCGCCGGTGTCTTTCCGCTCGACGTGCTCGGCGAACTGATCTCCATCGGCATCCTTCTGGCGTTCACCGCGGTGTGTGCCGGAGTCGTCATCCTGCGTCACACGCAGCCTGACACGCCGCGACCGTTCCGCGTGCCGTTCGCCACGTTCACTGGTGTGGCCGGGGTGGCCATCTGCCTCGCCATGACGCTCTTCCTGCCGCACGACACGTGGATCCGGCTGGCGGTGTGGACGGGGATCGGCTTCCTCATCTACTTCCTGTACGGCTACAAGCATTCGCGGATCCGGCAGCAGGCCTGAGCTGCGCGCCTGGAGCGTCCAGCGGCGGCCGTTCGTCGCTGCTGGGCGCCTTGCTGCGTTCGGGCGTGTTGGGGGGTTGCGTGAGGGGCGGTATCGGGCGTTTGATCCGGCTTTCTTTCCCGCGAGCGGAAAGGCAGACACGCGATAGTTACAGGCGGTCGACCCAGTTTTTCTTCCCGAGCGCGGAAAGGCAGACACGCGCTCGGGAAGAACAACCGGGTCGGTCGCTTGCGGGGCGGCGCCTGAGCAATTTCCCGGCACGCGGGAAAATTGCACGGCGCAAGCAGCGTCGATGTCAGGGAGCAGGAACCGGAACGGTGAAGTTGACGGTCGAGATGACGTTATTCTGCACGGCTACCGCAACACCTGCGGGTGGAACGAACGCAAGCGACTGATCATCGATCGTGTCGTCGTCGCAGGTGAACGCTGCCGTGTAGCTGCCAGCAGGAATGAAGGCCGCGCGATAGGTACCGCTGGTCGACCCGTCCAGAATCGTGACGCCGACTACGACCAGCGGATCGACGTCTGGCGACGCAGCCGTAGTCTCCTCCATGTCGTCCGGTGTGACGGTGCCTTCGTAGACGTAAACGTTCGGCTTACAGCCGTCTGGTGCCGCACCTGCTTCGAAGCTGACGGTGCCGTCGATGGCGCCGACATTCGCGTCGTTGACGAGCCTCAGCGTAGGGCGCAGGACGTAGCCTGTCGTGCAGGCGCCGCTCGCCTGTCCGGGCGGAGCGTGAACCGACTTGCGCAGGTCGAAGTCAATGGTCAGCGCCAGGCTGCCGTCGGCCGGCACGTCGATCGGACGATTCATCTTGAGGCCGGTTTCCGCGCCGCTCGGCACGTTCAGTTCGCACTCGTTGCCATTGATGACGATGTACGAATCCCTGACGACCGGCTGGGTGTCGATGATCAAGCGCAGCCACTGGTAGCGGCCCGCTTGCATTGGCGTGTCCTGCAGCAGGATCGCCGTCCTGCCGTTCTGGTACTGCAGCAGGTCGATGGAGCGCGGGGCAAAGTTCTCGACGACTTCCGGCGCCGATCCCTCGGGCTTGAAGGCGACGCCGCTGACGGACACGACCACGCTGTCCGCGTCTTCGATCGGCGTATCCGTCAGGCTGACCTGAACGCTGCTCGTAGCGGACGAACCACCGTCGCCTCCACAGGCGCTTGCCAGCATGACGACGGCCAGCGATGCGAGGACCGTCCGTCGCAAGCGAATATTGAACATAACGATGATTTCTCCGATGGATGGCGCCGGGCAGTTATCTAGTTACCACGCAGCAACGCACCAGTCGTTGACCGGGCTCACGAAAGCCGCCACTCGCCTGGAAGTTCCAACAGATGTCATCTGACGCTGCGGTTTCCGCGCCTCGAATTCACTCGCGCGGTGCGAAGTTTTCGGCGCGTCGAAAACGAGCTGAGGCGCCGCGTATCAGGCGGCCGACCCGGTCGTTCTTCTCGAGCGCGTGTCTGCCTTTCCGCGCTCGAGAAGAACGACCGGGTCGGCCGCCAGGGAGCAATTCTCCTGGCTCGCTGCGCTCATCGCGCAAAGCTGCGCTGCGCAAGGAAAGCGACGGCGGAAGTCGCAGCGCTACAGCTCTTCCCAGGGTTCACGCCCCGACGAAATCGGGATCGCGTTCGCGACCTTGTCCTCGGCGCCTGCGGCCGCAGCCGGCTGCTGGGCGGCAAGTGTCGCTGCGCGACGCGCCTCGAGCCCCCCGAAATCGAACGCCTGCGGATCCGCAAGATGCGAGGTCGTGACGTTGCTCAGTGACGAGAAGATCGCCTCGGTGCGTCCCGGAAACTCGCGCTCCCAGTCCGTCAGCATCTTTTTCACGATGCCGCGCTGCAGGTGCTGTTGCGACCCGCAGAGCGTGCACGGAATGATCGGAAACTGCCGGGCGCGCGCATAGCGTTCGATCTCGCGCTCCGGCACGTAGGCCATGGGCCGGATCACGATATGCCTGCCGTCTTCCGAGAGCAGCTTGGGCGGCATCGTCTTCAAGCGACCGCCGAAGAACATGTTCAGGAACAGGGTCTCGACGATGTCATCGCGATGGTGACCGAGCGCTACCTTCGTGATGCCGTTCTCCGACGCATAGCGATACAGCGCACCGCGCCGCAGGCGGGAGCACAGTCCGCACATCGTGCGGCCCTCGGGAATCACGCGCTTCACCACACGGTACGTGTCCTGCTCGATGACGTGGAACGGCACGCCGAGCGCCGTCAGGTAGTCGGGCAGCACATGTTGGGGAAAGCCCGGCTGCTTCTGGTCGAGGTTGACCGCGACGAGCTCGAAGCGCACAGGCGCACTCCGCTGCAGCGAGAGCAGCACGTCGAGCAGTGTGTACGAATCCTTGCCGCCCGAGAGACAGACCATCACGCGGTCGCCCTCCTCGATCATGCGGAAGTCTTCGATGGCCTTGCCCACGAGACCACGCAGGCGCGCTTGCAGCCGCTTGAAGGTTTTTGACGTGCTGGGCTGGGAGACTCGATGTCCAGGGGCATCTGCTGTCGCCGGGTCCGTTGCCGCCGGGGCAGAGACGGGATCGAGCCTCAGATTCTTGTGCCGGTTCTGTTTTCACCCTGGGGCCGGTCCGTATTCTGTCAACTGCCCGATCGGACCACTGCGGAAAGATTTCGAGCCAGCGGCACCATGAAGCAAACCAACGATAACACCTCGGGCTCACCCGGCATGGTATCGCATGCGAGCCGGCGGCGGCCGCACGAGATATGGCGCGAGACCTGGGATTCCATGGCGCTGGCGAGCCAGTTCAGGTTCGTCTTGATCGCAGTCGTCACGCTGACGATGCTGCTGGTCCAGCTCGCCGTTGCTTCCTACGAGATCGTCGCGAACTATCGCGAGTCGCGCGACCACGTGGCCCAGGTTTCGACCTCCATTCTGCAGTCCGACGCGACGCTCAGCAGCAGCGCCATCCTCGCTGGCGTGCAGGCCCATCCCAGCGTCATCGCAGCGACCTTGCGCCTGCCGGCAGGCGACGTGCTCTGGACCTTCGATCGGAACGCGCCCGACCGGGCCGCCGCTGTCTCCTACGACAGCACGCGAGCCCTGACTGAAAGCCAGGTCGCCTGGTACGACGACCATCGGCTCGACCCGGACTTGCACCAGAAATTGACGTACATCGCCACGTCGACGTCGCAAGCTGCCAATTACCCGGCCGAGCTCAGCCTGCTGGTGGCCACCCCGTCTACGTGGCGCGTCGCCCAACGCCATCTCCTGCTGGCGCCGTTCATACTGGCGTTCGGCTGGGCGCTGGCGCTGTTCGCGGCCCGCCGTCTCATACGACAGGTCGTCGAACCGCTCTCGCAACTCGCGCAGACCACTCACGTCGAAGGCACGCAGGAACGGGCTCCGACAGCGTCCGGTCGGCGCAGCAACGAGCTGACACGGATCGCCGATAACTTCAGCGCACTCACCGACCGGCTCGCCGGGAACGAACGCGACATGCGTAACGTCCGCCTCGCCGCGCGCCAGGAAATCCTCGAACGCACCCGCGATCTCGAGCTGCGACTGCACAAGGCAGAGACCATGATGCGGTCCAAGGACGAATTCCTGGCCAACATGAGCCACGAGATACGCACGCCGATGAACGGCGTGCTCGGCATGACCGAGCTGCTCGCGGACACGACGCTCGACAAACGCCAGCGTCGCTTCGTCGACTCGATGCGCGAGGCCGCCGGCACGATGATGCAGATCATCAACGACATCCTCGACGACTCGAAGATCGAGGCGGGCAAGATGGACCTGGTGTGCGAGCCGTTCGAAGTCCGCGACCTGGTCGAGCAGGCCGCGCAGCTTTTCGCGGGGCGCGCCGAAACCAGGAAGATCGAGCTGAGCTGCCAGGTGGAGCCGGGCGTGCCTGCGGTCGTGATCGGCGACGCGCTGCGCCTGCGGCAGGTGCTCGGCAACCTGCTTTCCAATGCGGTCAAGTACACCGAGCACGGCGAAATCCAGGTCCGCGTCGGGGTCGACGACCTTGCGCAGGCGAGCCAGTGCCGCCTGCACTTCCGCGTTTCGGACACGGGTCCCGGCATTGCGCCCAGCCATCACGCGACGGTTTTCGAGGCCTTCACCCAGCTCGAAAACGGGAGCCGCGTCGGCGGAACGGGCCTCGGGCTCTCGATCGCGACCGGTCTGGTGCGCCTGCTGGGTGGCGAGCGTATCGACCTGCATAGCCAGGTAGGACATGGCAGCGCGTTCTCGTTCGCGCTGCCGTTCGCGATCGCGGAGTCCGCTCCCGTGGCGGACAACACCGAATTCCGCGGACTGCGCGCCCTGATCGTCGACGACATGGCGACGAGCTACATGGCCCTGCAGGAGGTGCTGGCCAGCTGGGGCGTCGCGGTTACCGTGGCCACGAGAGGACACGCGATCGACAACCAGGTCAGCAGCGCGGCGCGGCTCGGGCATCCGTTCGACGTGATCCTGCTCGACCATGCCTTGCCCGACGCCACAACCGAGGATCTGCTGCGGGCAATACGGCTGGACTCCACCGCGCCTGATACCTATGTCGCACTGTTGAGTGCGTTCGACTTCGAACCCCGCCAGGTCGGCAACCGGGCGGTACGGCCGGACGTCTGCATCGCGAAACCCGTGCGGCAGCAGCAGCTGCGCAACCTGCTGCGGACGGTGTGCGCGGCACGCGACGGGACTGACGCGGATACGTCCGAGGCGCCCGCCACTCGTTCTGACCAGAATCTGTCGGGTCTCGGGCTCAATGTGCTCGTTGCCGACGACAACGCGATCAACCGCGAAGTGGCGACCGCCATGCTCGAGCAGCTCTGCTGTTCCGTCGTCATCGCGGAGGACGGGCGCGCAGCTGTCGAGCATGGAAACACGAGCCGTTTCGACGTCATCCTCATGGATTGCCACATGCCGGTCATGGACGGCTACGCGGCAACCGCCGCGATCCGGCACGAGGAGACCACACGGGGATCATCCCCGACGACGATCATCGCACTGACCGCCAACGCGCTGACACGGGACCGGGAGCGTTGCCTGGCGGCGGGGATGGATTCCTTCCTGGCCAAGCCGTTTACGCAGGCCCAGCTCGAGCAGATTCTCCGGCCGATCGCCGCAGCGCGCGGCACCCTGCTGCCGCCCCGCCGCACTGCGGCGGTCGAACCGCCCACTGGTCCGGAAGCCAGTGCAGCAACGTCCATCGACGCAGTATCCACAGAGGACGCTCCTGACCTGACTGCGACTGCAACCATCACGCTGCTCGACTCCGTCTTGTTTGAAGAGGTCATTGCGCCCGGCGTTCCGGTCCTCGACCAGGAACAGGTACAGGCGATCCGCGGACTGGGTCGGCCGCAGATCTTCGAGCGTCTGTGCGACATGTTGTTCGCCTCTGCGCCGGAGGCGCTGCGCAGGATCGGCGCGGCGCTCGAGGCCGGCGAGTTCGAAGCAGCTGGGGCAGCGGCACATTCGCTCAAGTCTGCCGTCAGTAACCTCGGCGGGCGCCGGCTCGCCGAGCAGCTCGACGTGTTCGAGAACGCGGTCCGCGAGCAAGCGGACCCGCAGGCTGCGCGTCGCGCGGCGTCCGGCCTCAAGCAGGCATACGCGCAGCTCGAGACGGCTCTCCGGAGCCAGGCCGAGCGCAGCACCGGGACGTAACTTGGATGATGGACCGGACCGATTGCCCGGTCCGCATGGAGATTTTGCACGCATGGATCCGACCCACATCACCACGATCCTGATCGCGGACGACGACCCCTCGCACCTGCTGCTGGCCGAGGCCGCCCTCGGCGGCGCGGGGTTCGTAGTGCATACCGCCAACGACGGTGAAGAGGCGGTGCGACAGTTCGAGCCCACGCAGCCCGATTGCGTCATTCTCGACGTCAACATGCCGAAGATGACCGGAATCGAAGTCTGCCGTCGAATCCGTGAGCACGCCGACGGGCGGCTCCTGCCAATCCTGATGCTGACTGGACGCAACGACATCGTGTCGATCAGCGACGCCTTTGCCGCCGGAGCGAGTGACTTCGCCCAGAAGGGCATGAACCCGCGCCTGCTGGTCGAGCGAGTGCGTTTCCTGCTGCGCGACCGCGCCATGCAGGACAATCTCTGGTCGAGTCGCTCCAGGCTGCTGCTGGCCCAGCGCATCGCGCGGGTCAGTCACTGGGAACTCACGCTCGATGGCAGGACCCTGGATATGTCGCCCGTGGTGGGCCAGATCCTCGAATGCGATTCACAGCCCATGGACCGCTATGAATCGTTCGTCGCGATGCTCGACCCTGCCGAGCAGGTCCAGGCGCGACAGGCTTTCATCGCCTGTGCCATCGACAACAGCCGGTTCAGCTCTGAACACCGACTGCGAACAGCCGCCGGCAAGGATCTCTACATCCACCAGGAAGCGGAACTCGTCCAGGCCGCCGGCTCAGCACACGCACACACGGTCCTGGTCACGCTGCAGGACCTCACCCGCCTGCGCCGGGCTGAGGACGCGGTGCAAACCCTGTCCTATTTCGACAGTGCCACGGGCCTGCCGAACCGCCGCCACCTGCTCGAGCAACTGTCGATCGCGCTCAAGGACCGCAAGCCCGAGATCGCCCTGTGCGTGGCCGCATTCCGCGTACACGGACTCGACCGCATTGCGCAGGCGCAAGGCGCCGAACTCGCGGACAAACTCCTGTCCGAAGCGGCCCGGCAGATCGGCGAGCACCTGGCGGAGGCCGGCACCGGGGGCACCCTGCTCAAGCAGGCCAACACCGCCAGGGTGTGTCGTACTTCCGAGGCCGGTCTCGCAATGCTGATCCACAGTCGCGAGCCGGTCGAGCACCTGCCGGACCTGATCTGCACGGCGCTCACCCACGTCAGCGGTCAACCAACGAATCTCGGGACCGAGTACCTGCCCGCAATCAGTGCCGGCCTGGCGCTGCTCGATGGCGACACGACCGGCGCCGAGCAGTTGTTGACCAACGCACAGGCGGCGTCCGAACAGGCGCGGGAACCGCGGTCCTGCGAACGGTTCACACCGGTGCCACTGGCTCGCTCGCGCCGGCGGCTGGCGATCGAGACGGCGCTGCGGCGGGCGGTCGCAGCTGGCGAACTGCACCTCGTGTACCAGCCCCGCGTGGCGAGCGATACGCTCGACATCACGGGCGTCGAATGCCTGCTGCGCTGGGAGCATGCGCAACTTGGCCCCGTCGGACCCGACGAATTCATACCGATCGCCGAGGAAACGGGTCTCATCGACCAGATCGGCGACTGGGTCATCGATGAAGCCTGCCGGCAGCTCGCCACGTGGCGCAGCCGCTTCGAGGACGACTTTTTCGTGTCGATCAACATGGCCGCCCGTCAGCTGCGCCAGCCGACCTTCGCCACCCGAATCAAGGCGGCGCTCAACAAGCACCGGCTGCCGGCCGAGGCACTCGAGATCGAGATCGCCGAGTCGAGCGTCGTGCACGCCCCGCCGGAGATCCGCCGCATGCTCGAAACGCTGCGACGCGAGGGTGTCCGGATCGCCATGGATAATTTCGGGACTGGCAATTCCGCGTTCGGGCAGATTCGGCGATTGCCGCTCGACTGCGTGAAACTGGACCGGTCGCTGATGGCCGACCTGTACACGGACGTCGGCGCCCAGGGTGTCACGGCGGCGGTCCTGGCCATGACGAGGACCCTGCGGATTCGCTCGGTGGCCCAGGGCATCGAGGACCCGGAGTCGCTCGAGATCGTGTGCTGCCTGGGCTGCGACGAGGTCCAGGGGCATTACATCTCGCCACCACTCAAGGCCCGCGACTTCGCGGACTGGCTGGAGGCTGGCGGTGCTGCCGTGCTCGCGCAAGGTCGGGCGGCCGCGATTGCGATCGAGCTGGAAGCCTCGAAGATCGAAGTCAGTCCCGCGCTACGAACCGCCGACTTGCCGTGAAGTTCCAGGACTCGAGCAAGACATCACGACGCGACCTCCTCGAGGTACTTCGCTTCGACGTATCGCAGCCAGGGCGCCGCGGACAGCGTGCGGCCCGTTGCGTCCTTGATCAGCTCCTGCGCGCCGACGCTCGCGCCGCGACCGTGCACGTTCTGCCGCAGCCACTCGAACAGCCCGCCGAAGCGGCCGTCCGCGATCTCCGCGTCGAAGTGCTCGCTCTGCGTCCGCAGGGTTTCGTGCAGCTGCGCGGCAATGAAGGAGCCCAGCGCATACGACGGGAAATACCCGAACTGCCCCAGGGCCCAGTGCGGGTCCTGCAGGCAGCCTTCGGTATCGTTTGACGGGCGCAGGCCGAGGCGACGGTCGAAGCCGGCGCGCCACGCCTCGGGCAGGTTGCGCACCGGCATCGTCCCGTCGAAGATCTGCTTTTCCAGGTCGTAGCGCAGCATGATGTGGACGGGATACGTGAGTTCGTCCGCGTCGGTGCGGATCGCACTGCGGCGCACGCGGGTGAGCGTGCGGTAGAGATTCTCGACATCCCACTCGGAACCGGTGCACCCGAAGTGCTTCTCGAGCAGCGGCCGCAACCAGGTGAGGAACGGCCGGCTGCGGCCAATGATCATCTCGAGCAGCAGCGACTGGCTTTCCTCGAGCGCCATGCCGCGGTCGCGACCCACCGGCTGGTCGCGCCATGCAGCGGGCAGCCCGAGGTCGTACATCGCCTGCCCGACTTCGTGCAGCACGCCCATCAGGCCCGTGAACGGTTCGTTGACGTCGTAGCGGGTGGCGATGCGCACGTCACCCCACACGCCTTCCGTGAATGCACGGCTGCTCTCGTCGAGGCGGCCGCGGTCGAACGGGAAGCCGATGACGCGCATCACCTCGTGCGCCAGCGCGCGCTGCTTCGACAGGCTCACCTTGCCGACGATCGGCAGCGGCGGTCGTTGCGCCTGCAGTTCGATGGCCTCCCGGATCAGGTTCGGCAGGCGCCGGATCATGACCTTGAACAGCTGGTCGATGTCCGCGCTCAGGAAGCCGGGGCTGAAGCCGTCGATCAGCGAGTCGTACGGCGCGAGCCCGAGTGACTGCGACAGCACCTGTGCCTTGTCGCGAGTCAGCGCGACCACTTCTTCGAGATGCGGTGCGAAAAGCTCGAAGTTGTTCTCCTGGCGTGCTTCGAGCCAGCGCACTTCGGCGAGCGACGTGGCGCGCGCCAGGCGGGTGATCAGCGTGAGGGGCGTGGCGATCGCGTGGTCGCGTTCGCGGCGCATCTCACGCAGGTTGGCGAGTTGCCAGTCCTCGAGCTGCGCCTGGTTGGCCTGTGCCCGCTCGATCAGGCGCGACACTTTCGGCGACGTGAGCAACGTGTGGCATTCGGAATCGAGGACGGCGAGCTGTTCGCCGCGGACGTCAGCGCTGCCCCGCGGCATCATCACGGCCGAATCCCAGCGCAGCAGGCTCGCCGCGCCCTGGAACGCGTGGAGGCGGCGGAATTCCTGCTCGAGCTGCTGGTAAGGACTCTGTGCCATGGCCGGTCGAGAACGTTCTGCCGCTCCCCCGCAACTGCGGAAGAGGCCGCGCATCGCGCGGGTGAAGTTGCCCAGGGTCGGGCAGGGATTGTAGCAAGCCGCCGGGCCAGCCGCGGGCCAGACCCGAAAAAATGCCGCTTTTTACTTATTATTCAGCCGGTTGCCTTCCGTCCGCCGGACCGCCACTGGTGAACTTCTGGCGCAACTGCTCGAGCCGGTGCGCCACGTCCTCCGGGGATCCGGTGTTGCGCGCGACCAGCGCATAGACCACCGGGACGACGATCAGGGTCATCAGCACTGAAATCAACACGCCGTAGAAGACGACCACGCCGATCGACTGCAGCGAACCCGCACCCGCGCCGGCCGCGAGCATCAGCGGCAATGCGCCGAAGGCCGTGCAGAAGCTGGTCATGAGCACGGGACGCAAGCGGATCGCCGCGGCCTCGATCACGGCCTCGGTGTACTCCACCCCCCGGTCGCGCAACTGGTTGGCGAACTCGACGATGAGGATGCCGTTTTTCGCGGCGAGCCCCACCAGCATGATCGCCGCGATCTGGCTGTAGACGTTGATCGACATGCCATACATCCACAGTCCGACGAGCGCGCCGATGATGGCGAGCGGCACGGTGGTGATGATGATGAACGGATGCAGGAAGCTCTCGAACAGCGCTGCCAGCACCAGGAACACGACCACCAGCGTCAGCAGGAACATCCAGTACAGCTGCGAGCCCGACTGCTTGAACTCTCGCGACGGGCCGTCGAACGCGAGCTTGACCGAGGGTGGCATCTCCTTCTCGATGACGTTCTCCACGAACTGCAAGCCGTCGCCGAGCGGGTAACCCGGCGTGAGCGCGGCGCTGACCGTGATCGAGCGCAGCCGGTCGAACCGGTTGAGGCGCGTCGGCCCCGCCAGCTCGGTCAACTTGACCAGATTGGAGAGCGGGACGAGTTCGCCCGTACGATCGGAGCGCACGTACAGGTTGTCGAGATCGGTGGGCGTCGCACGGTCTTCGGCGCGGCCCTGCAGGATGACATTGTATTCGCGGTCACGGTCGATGAACGTCGTGACGATGCGCGAGCCGAGCACGGTTTCGAGCGTGCGCGACACCGTCTGCAACGAGACGCCGAGATCGGCCGCGCGATTTCGATCCACCGCGACGCTGAGTTGCGGCTTGCGCTCTTCGTAGTTCGACTGGATGTTGGTGAGACCCGGGTTTTCGCCCATGCGTTGCATCAGGAGGTCGCGCCATTGCACGAGATCCGCGTACTCGGTTCCCTGCAGCACGACCTGCACCGGCGCGCCGCCGCCGCCGAACCCGCCCGGCACCGTCACGAAGCCGCGCACCCCCGGCACCGCATTGAGCGGCCCGCGCAGAGCCTGCGCGATCTGGTCCGCCGTGCGCTCGCGCTCACCCCAGGGCGCCAGCAGCAGGAAGCCGCGCGCTTCGTTCACCTGGCTGCCCGCGCCGCCGAAGCCGCCCGGCACGCGCGCGCTGACGCGTACCACGTCGCCCGTCTCCATCTGCTTCGTCGCCATACCTTCGAGGATGCGCACGTGGCGATCCATGTATTCGAGCGAGGAGCCCTCCGGACCGTTCATGCCGATGAAGACGAAGCCGCGGTCTTCCACCGGGGCGAGCTCGCTCGGCAGCACCTTGAGCAGCACCGCGGCGATTGCTGTCGCCACGATCGTGCCACCGATGACGAGCCAGGGCCGGCGCATGGCGCGCCGCAGGTTGCGGTCGTACCAGGCGGACAGGCGCTGGAAGAAATCATCGACGGCCACGGCCATGCGCGAACGATGCGCGCCGCCGGCGAACAGCTTCGACGTCATCATCGGCGTCAGCGTTAGCGCAACGAGTGACGAGAACGCGACCGCTGCCGCGATGGTGAAACCGAACTCGCGGAACAGCTTGCCGACGTTTCCCGAGAGGAACGACATCGGCAGGAACACCGCGACGAGCACCATCGTCGTCGCAACCACGGCGAAGCCGATTTCGCGCGAGCCGTCGACCGACGCGATCAGGGCGGGCTCGCCGTTTTCCATGCGCCGGTAAATGTTTTCGAGCACTACGATTGCGTCGTCGACGACGAGGCCGATGGCGAGCACCAGGCCGAGCAACGTCAGCGTGTTGATCGAGAAACCCAGCGCACCCATGACGATGAAGGCTGCGATGATCGACACCGGGATCGTCACTGCGGGCACGAGCGTGGCGCGCAGGTTGCCGAGGAAGAGGTAGATGACGGCGATCACGAGGGCCATCGCGATCAGCAGCGCCTTGACGACCTCCATCATCGACGCTTCGATGTAGACGGAACGGTCGAGGTTGACCTCGAGCCGGGTACCTGCCGGCAGGTCGGAAACGATGCGCTCGCGCTCGGCTCGGACCGCCCTGGCGACTTCGAGCGTATTTGCCTTGGAGATCTGCTCAATGCCGATGCTGATGCCAGGGATACCGTTGGTGCGCGAGATCGTGCGCTCGTTCTCGGCGGCGAGACGAACGTCGGCAACTTCACCCAGGCGAACCAGGTAACCGCCCTCGCCGCGGCCGATGACCAGGTCGCGGAATTCCTGCTCGGTGTTGAGGCCGGTTTCGGTGCGCAGCGTGAGTTCGCGCTGCGAAGATTCGAGGCGGCCGGCCGGCAGCTGCACGTTTTCGCGGCGCAGCGATGCTTCGACGTCGGCGACCGTAAGCTGGCGCGCGGCAAGCGCTTCGCGGTCGATCCAGACACGCATCGCGAAGCGACGGGCGCCGCCCATGCGCACGCGCGCGACGCCGGGCAGCACACTGAAGCGATCGACGAGTTCGCGCTCGGCATAGTCGGTGAGTTCGAGCACATTCATCGTGTCGCTCGACAGCGCCAGCCAGATGATCGGGTCGGCGCCGAAGTCAACCTTGCCGACCTCGGGCGGGTCGGCCTCGGGCGGCAGGTCGTCGGCGACCCGCGCCACGCGATCGCGCACGTCGTTGGCGGCTTCGTCGACCGAGCGGCCCGGATCGAATTCGAGATTGATGCTCGAGCGGCCGTCGGTGCTCTGCGAGGTGATCTTGGTGATGCCCTCGAGGCCCGCCACGCGTTCTTCGATCACCTGCGTGATCTTGGTCTCGACGACGTCGGCCGCCGCGCCGAGGTAATTGGTGTCGATCGACACGATCGCGGCTTCGACGTCGGGAAGCTCGCGCACCGCCAGCCGCGAGGCCGACAACAAACCGAGAATGACCAGCATCAGGCTGATGACCGCGGCAAAGACCGGACGCTTGACGGAGACTGCTGAAATTTTCATTGCGCGGGTCCGCCACCTTCGCTGGCCGCGTCGGCTCGTGCAGGTGCCGCGGTTGGTTCGGTCACGCTGACGCTGACGCCGTCACGCAGTTTCTGCGTGCCTTCGGTGACTACGATTTCGCCGGCCTGCAGTCCGTCCGTGACCTGCACGGTGCCGACGGCGCGCTGGCCCGTCTGGATCCTGCGCTTCGACGCCTTGCCGTCCTGCACGACGTAAACGAACACGTCGCCCTGCTCCGGCACCAGCGATTCCTCCGGCACCACCAGCACGTCGGCCGTGCCGCGCGAAAGGTGCACGTTCAGGAACATGCCCGGCTTCAGCAGGCCCTCGCCGTTCGGCACCAGCGCGCGCACGATGACGGAACGTGTGTTGGGATCGACGCGCGAGTCGACGCTCGCGACCTTGCCTTCGAACACCCGGTCCGGGTAAGCGACGCTCCTGGCCTCGAGCGTAAGGCCGGGCTTCATCGCCGCCACGACCCGCTCGGGCACGGTGAAGTCGAGCTTGATCGTGCTGGTGTCATCGAGCGTGGTGATGACGGTGCCCGGCGCAACGAGGCCGCCCACGCTGGCGCGGCGCAGGCCGACCCGGCCATCGAACGGCGCGCGGATGATCGTGTCGCTCAGGCGTGAGCGCGCCGCGGCGACGCGCGCCACGTTGGCCGAGTATGCCGATTCGATCTGCTCGATCTGCTGGTCGGAAAGTACCTTGGTCTCATACAACTCACGGCTGCGCTGCAACTGGCTCGCGCTTTCCTTCAGCGCGGCGTCGGCCACCGCCAGATCGGCGCGGGCCTGCGCACCGTCGAGTTCGACGAGGACGTCGCCCTTGCGGACCTGCTGGCCCTCGGTGAAGCGGATTGCCGTCACCAAGTTGGAAACCTTGGCAGTGACGTCGATGGATTCACTGGCACGTGCCGTGCCGAGCGCTTCGACTTCGAGCGAGAGGTGCTCGATGCGCGACGGAGTCGCCACGACCGGGATGACAGGGCCGCCGTCTGTGCCACCACCACCCGGCTTGCCTGCAGACGCACCGGGTTTGCCCCCGGCTATCGAGGCACCGGGTGGACTGCCCATCGAGGCAGGCGCGCGCTTGGCCCGCTCGCCGGCGATATGCCAGGCAAAGCCGACGATCAAGGCGCCGATCAGGGTGCCGAACAGCACCTTTCGCAGGGAATCAGGCATCGGGTTGTGTTGGCGCGGCAGCGCGAATCAGGGGGAGCGCTGGATTATCCCTGATTCGCACGTCTGCCGCTCGCGGATGTCGGCGCTGCGCGCCCTGCCGTGTTGCTGCTCAAGGCTCCTGGTCGGAGCCCTCGGCAATGCCCTCGAACAGCACCGTTGACAGGTACCGCTCGGCGGTGTCGGCCAACACGGTCAGGATCACGGAGCCCTCGGGCGCCTTCTCGGCGACCTTCAGGGCCGCCGCGAAGTTTCCGCCCGACGAGATGCCACAGAAGATGCCTTCCTTGCTGGCGAGCGCGCGCGAAGCGGCGATCGCTTCGTCGTCGGTGACCGTGACGATTTCGTGCGGGACCGAGCGGTTGAGCACCTTCGGCACGAAGTCGGGCGTCCAGCCCTGGATCTTGTGCGGCTTGAACTCGGCCCCGGACAGCAGCGCGGCCCCCGCAGGCTCGGTCGCGACGATGCGAACTTCGGGTCGCGCGAGGCGGATCATTTCGCCCGCGCCGGTAAGTGTGCCGCCAGTGCCCCAGCCCGTCACGAAGAAATCGAGTCGACGGCCCGCGAAATCGCTCAGGATTTCCGGTCCGGTCGTCTGGCGGTGATACGCCGGGTTCGCGGGATTCTCGAACTGCCGTGCGAGAAACCAGCCGTTCTTCTGCGCCAGCTCTTCCGCTTTGCGCACCATGCCGCTGCCGCGTTCGGCGGCGGGCGTCAGGATCACCTTGGCGCCGAGCATGCGCATGATCTTGCGCCGCTCGATCGAGAACGTCTCGACCATGACCGCGACGAACGGGTACCCCTTCGCGGCGCAGACCATCGCCAGCGCGATGCCGGTGTTGCCCGACGTCGCCTCGACCACGGTCTGCCCGGGCTGCAATGCACCGCTCCTCTCCGCGTCCTCGATGATCGCGATCGCGAGGCGGTCCTTGACCGAACTGGCGGGATTGAAGAACTCGCACTTCACGTAGATGTCCACGTGCTTCGGCGCAATGTGGTTGACGCGCACGATGGGCGTGCGGCCGATGGTGTGCAGGATGCTGTCGTAAATCATGGCTGGATCCTTCGCCCCACGGGCATTGCTCGCGACTATAGCCAACCCGGGCGGCCAGACGTCATGCCGCGCGGGAATCTCGGCAGAAGCGGAATTAGGGGACGCTCACCTGTTTCCGCACCTGTTTCCGTCAGAAATACGCCCGCATGATCGCTTCGGCAACGCAGGCGGGCTTCGACTCACCCTCGATCTCGACCGTGTACTGCTCGGTCAACTGCAGACCGCCCGTCACCTCTTCAAGCTTGAGCAGCACACAACGGGCACGCACGCGGCTCCCCGACTTCACGGCATTGGGAAACCGCAGCTTGTCGAGGCCGTAATTGATGACACGCGTGACGCCCGGAAACAGCGGCTTGTCGGCATCGACCAGCCCGCGGAGTATCGGGTACAGCGATAACGTCAGGTAGCCGTGGGCGATCGTCGTTTTCCAAGGCGACTCGCGCGCGGCCCGGACCGGGTCCGTGTGAATCCACTGGTGATCGCTGGTCGCCTGCGCGAACTCGTTGATCCGCTGCTGGGACATCAGCAGCCAGTCGCTGCAGTGAATTTCCTGGCCGATTTTCGGCTGCAGGTCCGCCAGGACCCGCTGCATCGACGACTGTTCGCTCATGGTGTGCCCCGTGTGTCGATTGGTGTGCCGCTCGCGATCGAGAGTATCGCCCAGGCGGCAGTGCCCGGCACCGCTCCGTTCATCCTCGTTTGCGCTGCAAAAATTTTCAGCACATTTCTTATGAAAACAGCGGTATATTTTCTCTTGCAGTGCAAAATGCCCGCTGTTACGATGCCTTCCCAGAGCCGACCCACCTGTTACCGAGGACGCACCATGACCGCCACCAGGAAAACGACGGACTACACGGATTTTGCCAAGCGCGCTGTCACCCCCGCGACTCGCTTCAACGAGGTCATGGTCGGCAACATCGAGCGCGTCGCCCGCTTCCAGTACGAACTGGCGGGCGACCTGATGCAGTTCGCGCTCGACCAGATGAATGCCACGGTCAAGGCGAAGGACCTGCCGACGCTGCTGTCGAAGCAGCGTGAAATCGCGACGAAGTTCGCCGAAAAGGCGACAACCCGGCAGCAGGCGCTGGCCGAGATGGCGACCGAGTCGCAGGCCGGTTTTGCCCGCTGGGTCGAGGATGCGACGTCCCTGGCGAGCGGCAAGGCAGCCTGATCGCGGGCGTCCAACCGCGGCGATGACTCCCTGCGGGGTTATCGCCCGCCCCGCCATTCTGCAGCGCCTTTTTGCACCGCATTTCATGCACCGCACAATGGCTCAGGTACACTCGCGTCCATGAGCCAGGAACGCCTGATCAAGAAGTACGCGAACCGCCGTCTTTACGACGCCTCGCAGAGCCGCCACATCACGCTGGACGACATCCGCGGGCTGATCGTGAAGGGCGAAAAGATCCGTGTCGTCGAGGACAAGACGGGACACGACATCACCCGTCACATCCTGCTGCAGGTCATCGCCGAGCAGGAGCAGTTCGGCCGGCCGATCCTGAGCACGACAGTGCTCGAGTCCATCATCCGCTTCTACGGCAACCCGCTGCAGGGCTTCCTCGCGGGTTTCCTCGAGAAGAGCGTGGAAACGTTCCTGCACCAGCAGGAATCGCTGCAGGCGCAGATCTCGAAGATCGTCGCGAGCACGCCGCTCGCCACCGTGGCTGACCTCACGCGCCAGAACATCGAGGCGCTGGCGAAGATGCAGGAATCGATGCTCAGCGCGATCCTGCCGAAACGAGAGAAGTCGAAGGACGACGACGAGAAGCGTTCCTGACCGAGCGGGCCAGTTCCCACGCGAGCATCGCCCGCTTGCGCTCGAGTCCCCAGCGATACCCCCCCAGCGCGCCATTGGCCCGCAGTACGTGGTGGCATGGAATGAGCCAGGCCACTGGGTTCGCACCGACGGCTGAGCCTACGGCGCGGCACGCGGATCCGCGACCGATCGATGCCGCGAGCGACGCATAACTCAGCGTCCGGTCCTGGCCAACCGCGAGCAGCGCGCGCCACACCTGCAGCTGGAAATTGCTGCCATGCACCCAGAGCGTGAGCTTGCGGTCGACGCGCCGGGCAGCCCGCCAGATCGTGTCCGCGATCTGCCTCGCCCCGGCGTCGTCCTGCTCCCAGTCCGCATCGCACCAGGTCGCGCGGAAATCGTCGAAGCCATCGAACACGCCTTTTTCGTCGGCAAACGCGAGGAACGCGATCCCGCGCCTCGAGCGGACGATCAGTGCCTCGCCGAAAGGCGATTGCGCCGTCCCGAACCACAGCGTCAGGCCGCGGCCCCGCGACTTGTATTGGCCGGGCGTCACGGCTTCGAGCGTCACGAACAGGTCGTGCAGCCGGCCTGGACCCGAGAGACCGGCATCGATGGCCGCCTGCAGCACGGAACGCTCATCGTCGAGCGCCTGCTTCGCCGCCGTCAGCGACAGCTGCTGCAACCACTGCTTCGGCGAAATGCCCGTCCAGCGGCGGAATTCACGTGCGAAGTGATACTCACTCCAGTTCGCGGCCGCCGCCATGTCAGCCAGCGACGGCTGCTGCCGGGCATTCGCGGCGACGAATTCGATCGCGCGCGCGATACGCCGGAATTCGGGGGCGGGGCCGTCAGCAACGATTGCTTTCATGGCGTAAGGATACCGACGCCACGCGTGCCATCCACCCGGATCGTGCTGAGGCGACGGTGCGCTGTGGCAAACTAAGCGACGCATGCCCCGCCAACGCATCTGCTTCCTGACCGCGGAGATCTCGCCGTTCGCCAAGACCGGCGGGCTCGGTGACGTTGCGGCCGCGCTTACGCGCCATTTGCTGCTGCGTGGGCACGACGTCCGGGTCTTCGTGCCGCTGCACGCGCTCTCGGACCTGCAGGGTTGCGAACAGCGCCCGGTCGCGGCGCTGCAGGGCCTGTCCGTGCGGGTCGGCACCAACGAATACCGGTACGACGTCCAGGAAGCGCGGCTTCCGGGTTCGGACCTCTGGGTGCAGCTCGTGGACTGCCCAGCCGTGTTCGACCGTCCCTTCATCTATTCGGACGCGCACGACGAGCACCTGCGTTACCTGATGCTGACTCGCGCGGCGCTCGAATGCTGCCAGCGACTCGGCTTCGCGCCGGACATCGTGCATTGCAATGACTGGCACACGGCGTTCGCGCCGCTGCTGCTGCGCACGGCCTACGCGTGGGACACGCAGATCTTCGGCGCGACCCGCAGCGTGTTCACGATCCACAACATCGGCTACCAGGGCGTGTTCTCGGCCAGTGCCGCTGCCGACGTGGGGCCGGGCGTGAGCATCGAGGCCCTGCACCAGGCGGATCTCGGTCACGGTCGCATCAACCCGATGCGGCACGGCATTCTCTACGCGGATGCGGTGACGACGGTCAGCCCGACGTATGCCCAGGAGATTCGGACACCCGAGGGCGGTTACGGTCTCGACGCGGACCTGCGCGCCCGCCGCGACTCCGTCAGCGGCATCCTGAATGGCGTCGATTACGACGACTGGAATCCGGCGATCGATCGCTACCTGCCCTTCCACTACGACGCGAGCGATCTCACCGGGAAGGCGCGTAACAAGGCCGCCCTGTTCGACCTGCTGCGTATCCACGCGGCGGCCTCGGTGCCGCTCATCGGCATGGTGACGCGACTCACGCGCCAGAAAGGCATCGACCTGCTGCCCGACGTGTTGCCGAAACTGCTGCAGGAACGCGACGTTCGTTTCGTCGCGCTCGGCAGCGGCGAGGCGCAATACGAGCGCTTCATGCACGATCTGCAGCAGCGCTTCCCCGGGCGCGTCGTGTTCTACAGCGGCTACAGCGAAGAACTCGCGCACTTCATCGAAGCCGCGGCAGACATCTTCCTGATGCCGTCACTGTACGAG
Source organism: Pseudomonadota bacterium (assembly GCA_016704655.1). Taxonomy (GTDB): domain Bacteria; phylum Pseudomonadota; class Gammaproteobacteria; order Steroidobacterales; family Steroidobacteraceae; genus RPQJ01. The sequence continues at coordinate 74,531 of JADIZR010000005.1, forward strand.
CCGTGTGGCCTGAACCAGTTGTACAGCCTCAAGTACGGGACGGTGCCCGTCGTGCGTCGTACCGGCGGACTTGCCGACAGCGTGCAGCATTTCGATCCCACGACCGGCCAGGGCACGGGAGTCGTGTTCAACGATTTCGACGCCGGCGGCCTGCGTTGGGCGCTGCAGACCGCGCTCGAGTGGTACGGCTGGCCCAGCGTGTGGCACCGGCTCGTGCAGAACGGCATGCAGCAGGACTTCTCGTGGGACGCCCGCATCGGCGAGTACGAACTGCTCTACGAGCAGCTCGCAAGGGGTTAGGGAGTGGTGGAGGGCGGTCCCGGATTCCGGGCAAGGGGCAGCTCCCAACCCCCCCTAACCTCCCCTCCTTCAGGTTTCGCCGCTCTTCGGCTGCCCCTGCGCCCGGGAGATGTCGACGGTCCCCTGGTGGCTGAACGGGATCTTGCGAATGATCCCCTTGTCGACCAGCACTTCACCCGCAATTTCATAGTGCAGGTCCTGCAGCTTGCCGCCACCGACGCGGCTCAGCAGGCGGCCGAAGCTGCTCACGAAATTGGTCGTCACCAGCATGTCGAATTCGGCCTCGCCTTTTGCCGGCAGCAGGAACTGGTCGTTGCTGACGCCCTCGGCGAAACTGTCACCCATCAGGATGATCGTGTAGTCGATCCCGCGAACCGGGATCTCGAGGTCGTTCGGATTCTTGACCAGCACTCGCACCTTGAACTTCTGCGCGAACATGTCGGTGGACAGCATCTGGATGCCGAGAAGACTCAGCTCCGGCGATTCGAGTTTCTGGTTGAAGGTCGAGCAGCCCGCCAGCGCGACCAGCACGGCGCACAGTCCGGCCATCCGCAACAGCGCATTTCGCAGCAGCATCGTCGATATCCCTCGCGAAAAAATCGTGTGGTGCAATGACGGCCCGACCGTCGTCAGCCGCCGCCACTGCGCGCCGGAGCCCGCAGCATCGACGCCGTGACGAGCGTAACGCCGTTCTCGCTCACGTAGAAGCGCTCGCGGTCCTGCACCGGGTCCACTCCGATCATCGTGCCGTCCGGCACGACTGCGCCCTCGTCGATGATCGCGTTGCGGATCACGCAGTGCTCGCCGATGTGCACTCGCGGCAGGATCACCGAGCGGTCCACCGTCGAGTAGTCGTGCACGCGCACCTGCGAGAACAGCAGCGAGTTCGACACGCGCGAGCCCGAGATGATGCAGCCGCCCGACACCATCGAGTCGATCGCGCAGCCACGGCGGTCTGTGTCGTCGAACACGAACTTGGCGGGAGGCAGCTGCTCCTGGTACGTCCAGATCGGCCACTGCTCGTCGTAGATGTTGAGTTCGGGCGAGACGCGCACGAGCTCCATGTTCGCCTCGTAGTACGCGTCGATCGTGCCGACGTCGCGCCAGTAATGCTGCGCCTTGCTGCGCACGTCCTCGAACGGATAAGCAAATACGCGCAGGTTTGCAATCGCCTGCGGAATGATGTTCTTGCCGAAGTCGTGCGCGGAGCCGGGATCCTCGGCGTCGGCGCGCAGCAGGCGCTCGAGCAACCGCGGGTTGAAGACGTAGATACCCATCGACCCGAGTGCCACGTCGGGCCGTCCCGGCATGGGTGGCGGATTCCTCGGCTTTTCCAGGAAACTCAGCACGCGGTTCGATTCGTCGATGCCCAGCACGCCGAACTCGCGCGCACGCTCGAGCGGCACCTCGACCACGCCGACGGTAATGTCCGCTTCCTTCTCGACGTGGAAGCCGATCATCGGGCCGTAGTCCATCTTGTAGATGTGATCGCCGGCGAGCACGAGCACGTGCAGCGGGCGGTGCGCGCGAATCAGTTCCATGTTCTGCCACAGCGCGTCCGCGGTGCCCTGGTACCACTCGGGGCCGCGGCGCTGCTGTGCGGGGATGATCTCGATGAACTCACCGAACTCGCCGCGCAGGAAACCCCAGCCCTTGCCGATGTGCTGGATCAGCGAGTGAGCCTTGTACTGCGTCAGCACCGAGATCTGCCGGATGCCTGAATTGAGGCAGTTCGACAGCACGAAATCGATGATGCGGAACTTGCCGCCGAAAGGTGCGGCAGGCTTGCAGCGGTCTTCAGTGAGTTGCTTCAGCCGCTCCCCTCGACCGCCCGCCATGATCACGGCAAGCGTGCCGCGGGTCAGGCGGCTCAGGTATCGACGTGGCGCACCAACGCGTTGTTGTTCGGTCGACATCCGACAGCTCTCCGACGAGTACAGGCCTTTTTCAGGATGTTACAGAGTAGAAACGCCGTTGGATCGTTGCTGCGGTGCATCAGTATAACGCATCAAACTATAGTGTTGACTTCATACTAGTACTTGATGCTTACTATGGTTCACTTACCAAGGAGACGGACCGCCATGCCGCGGGACGACGACGAAATCACTGCCCCCTCGCCGGGCGACGAGACGCCGGCCGAGGCGCAGGCCCGCAAGTTCCAGCGCGAACTGAGTGCCGGCCTGACCTCGCTGGTGCTGCTGTCCGTGCTCGCCGACGCGGACACGGATCTTTACGGCTACGAGATTGCCCGCAAGGCTCACCTCGGACGAAGCGCCAACGGCTCCCTTCAAGCAAGGCGCCCTCTATCCGGTGCTGCGCAACATGAGCGGCGCTGGACTGCTGTCGAGCCGCGTGGTCCCCTCCTACTCCGGACCGCCGCGCCGCTACTACCGCATCACGCCGCTCGGGCGCGAGGTCCTCGCCGCCTGGCGCGAGACCTGGCTCGGCACACGCGCCTTCGTCGACTCGATCGTCCAGCGTTCCACGTCCGCCGCACAGGAGATGCCGTCATGACGGCCGCGACACCCCGCACCGTCGAGGAATACCTCGACCTGCTTCGAGCCGAATTGCAGGGCGCCGATCGCGCGCTGGTCCAGGACGCGCTGTATGACGCGGAGGAACACCTGCGCGCGGAACTCGCGCAGCATCCGGAAGAAACGGACGCAACCATGCTGGGCCGGATCGTGGCGAGTTACGGCGCACCGAGCGAAGTCGCCGACGCCTATCGTTCGAACGAAACCCGGGTGCAGGCCGCGTTGCGCACGCCGCCGCCAAAGCCGAAGCACACGACGCTCGGCCGCTTCTTCGGCGTGTACTCCGATCCGCGCGCCTACCTGGGCATGGCTTACATGCTGCTCGCGCTCGCCACTGGCATCTTCTACTTCACGTTCGCGGTGACGGGCTTGTCGCTCTCGGCCGGCTTCGCGATCCTGATCATCGGCATCCCGTTTTTCCTGCTCTTCATCGGCACGACGCGCGTGCTGGCGCTGGCCGAAGGCCGCATCGTGGAAACACTGCTCGGCACCCGCATGCCGCGCAGGCCAGTGCATCCCGGTCCGCCCATGGGCTGGATGCAGCGCGTGCTGGAAATGCTGAAAGATCCGCGCACCTGGGGGACGCTGCTGTACCTGCTGCTGATGCTGCCGCTTGGCCTGTTCTACTTCACGTTCGTGATCGTGGGCGTCGTCTGCTCGCTCGCGCTCACGATCGCACCGATCGTCGTGCTGCTGTTCCACGCCGGCGTGATCTCGATCGACGGCACCGTCGAGTCTCCGCACCCGGCGTTGTTGCCTCTGGTTTCGATCTTGGGGATAGTGCTGCTCACCGTCACGCTGCATCTCACGAGGCATCGGCTATCTCCATGGCCAGTTGGCTAAATCGCTGCTCGTCCGCGCGCCACGCACGGCGGACGAGCCCGCTGTCGCTTGAACCGTCGCCGCGCGTTGCGGCAGCCGCGTGCTGCGCCCTGCTCGTCGCAGGGTGCGGCCACGCCGATACTCCGAGCGGTACGGCCGCGCCTGCATCACAGGCAGAAATCTTCTGTGCGCCCGCCCCCGAAGGATTCCTGCGCGCGCGCCTGCAGGGCTCGATCGATGCCGAGATCGACTGGTCGGCACCTGTGGTCGCGCAATGCCTCGGTGGCCCAAGACCGGGCGGCGACGGCGTGCGACTGGTCTTCAAGGGCGAGGTCGACGACGCCCCGCTGCTGATCGTGATCGGCGTCGCCAACCTCCTGCCCGGCACGTCGGCGCGCAACGTCGCGGCCAACGTGACGCTGGTGCGCGAGGGTGCCGGCTCGTTCTATTCCACGCAGGGCGACGACAAGTGCGCGCTGGACGAGGTGCGCCAGGAACCTGTCGACGGTCGCGCTGGTCGATACCGGGTGTCGGCACGCGGCTACTGCACGCAACCGGCGCGCGCGCTCGGTGCGAGCGACGCGGGCGCGGTGCTGGTCACGCGTTTCGACGTCTCCGCACTCGTCGATTACCCACAGGACTGATTCGTGACCGCCCGCCTCCCCGCCCGCCTGTTGTGCACGCTCTGTGCCGTTCTGCCGCTCACGTTGGGCGCCGCGCCCGCAGGCACCGTGCCTCTCAGCGCATTCCCGCGCGAACGCATCGCGGTCGAAACCCGCGCCAGTTTCCGCCGTCACCTGTTCGAAGCCTGGCGCGCGGAAACACCGCAGACGCGTGAGCAGGGTTTCATGTTCGTCGAGGACAGCGCTGTGCGCCCCGACCAGGCGATGATCTTCGTCTACGACCCACCCGAGTACGTGGCGATGTGGATGAAGAACACGCTGCTGCCACTGGACATGTTGTTCGTGGACCAGCGCGGCTGCGTCGTCACGATCAAGCAGAACGCGAAGCCCGGCTCGCTTGCGCAGATCGTGTCGCGCGTGCCCGTGGTGCTCGTCGTGGAACTGAAGGCCGGGACGGTCGCTGCGCAGGACATCGCGGTCGGCGATCGCGTGCTGCGGCTCGATGCGGGCTGGCCAGCAGACGAGGTCGCCTGTACCGCGCCACGCTGATTTCGCTACGATGCCCGATCGATGGCGCCGGACGGCAGCGCCAGTCAGGAAGATCGGGAGATCGCGGCGATGAGCACCCCAGGCAATCCGGCCCTCGAGGCCTTGATTCAAAGCGCGCGTGAAATGGCCAAGGCGGGCCGCCCTGCCGACGCCGAGGCGATGTGGCGCCGCGTGCTCGAGCAGGCGCCGGGTCATCCCGAGGCCGTGCTGGCTCTCGGCATGGCGTCGATCACCCGTGGCGATCCCGCGCGCGCTGTCGAGATTCTGCAGAGCTCCGCCGGACGCAACCCGATGCAGGAGCTGTACATCGCGCTGGCCCAGAAGCAGCTCGGCAACAGCGACGCAGAAGTGGCGGCGGTCACCAGGGCACTCGACCTCGATCCTTATTTCTTTCCGGCGCTTCTGCACAAGGGCATGTTGCTCGAGCGGCTCGGCAAGCACCGCAGCGCGGCGAAGGTCTTCCGCGACGTTCTCAAGACCATGCCGCCGCGCGAGCGCCTGAACGATGCGTTCAAGTCGGCGGTGCAGCATGCGGAGGCCAGCGTCGCGCAGAACCGACAGTCGCTGGAGCAGCACCTCGAGAGCGTGCTCGGCGGCCTGCGGCGGCAACACGGGGGCCGCGTGGACCGTTTCGAACGATCCGTGGATGTGCTGCTCGGCAAGAAGAAGATGTATCACCCGGAACCGATTGCGCTGCATTACGCCGACCTGGCTCCGATCCAGTTCTACGACCGCGAACTGTTCCCGTGGCTGCCCGAACTCGAAGCGCGGTCCGATGCCATCCGCGACGAGCTCATTCAGGTTCTGGCCGAAAGCCGGACCGATTTCCGACCGTACATCCAGTACCCGGCAGGGGCACCGGTCAACCAGTGGGCCGAGCTCAACTATTCGCCGCGCTGGAGCACGTACTTCCTCTGGGAGAACGGCCAGCGCAACGCCGCCCATTGTGAGCGCTGCCCGCAGACGGCGGCGGCCCTCGAGTCCATCGTGCCCATGGCGCGCCTGCCCAACTTTTCGCCGACAGCAATGTTCTCCTGCCTCGAACCCCGGACCCTGATCCCACCGCACACCGGCGAGACCAACACCCGCCTCATTGTGCATCTGCCCTTGATAATTCCGCCCGCCTGCTCGTTCCGCGTCGGCCACGAGATTCGCGAGTGGAAGTATGGCGAAGCCTTTGTTTTCGACGATTCAATCGAGCACGAAGCCCGCAACGACAGCGGAGAACTGCGCGCCGTGCTGATTTTCGACGTCTGGAACCCTGCGCTTTCGCCCGCCGAATGCGAACTTGTGGCGGGTTTGATGAACGGGGTCAGGAACTACTACCAGGAAGAAGGCTGACTCGATCGTTGCTGGGACGCAACAAATTTCCGGCCGCCAACGTTGCCGTAGCGCCACAGGCGGATTCCGTCTAATACCAAACCTCATCCGAATGCGGAAAAGCATGGGACCGACAGCGTTGCCCGGATCGTACAATGAGCTTTCCGAACGGCTCGCAGCATTGGTATGATCCACGCACTCGCGATCTGGACCGTGGCCTGCAAGAGCACGGAAATGATCCGATAGTTCGTGTGGCGGTCGAGCAACCACCGGGTTGAAGGGACGGCCGCTGCAATTTTTCCTTCATGAGTCCAAGAACTCTCAGGAGTCAACTGATGGCCAATCCCAATCTCAAGCGCGCAGTGCGCGTCGCGTTGCTCGCGGCGAGCGCTGGCAGTGCCTTGTACGGCACTGTGTCCGTTGCACAGGATGCGGAACTCGAACAGGTGATCGTCACCGGTTCGCGCATTCCCCAGCCGAACCTCGAAGGCACCAGCCCGGTGTCCGTGGTCGGCGCGGAGGAAATCAAGTTCCGGGGCGTGCAGCAGGTCGAAGACCTGATCAACAACCTGCCGCAGGTGTTCGCTGGCCAGGGTGGCAGTGTCTCGAACGGCGCCTCGGGCACCGCAACGGTCAACCTGCGTGGACTCGGCAGCGCGCGCACGATGGTGCTCATCAACGGCCGCCGCATGGTCGCTGGCAGCCCGGGTGGTCCCGAAGCGCCTGACCTCAACCAGATCCCGGCACCGCTGATCGAGCGCGTCGAAGTGCTCACCGGCGGCGCGTCCGCGGTGTACGGCTCGGACGCCGTGGCCGGTGTCGTCAACTTCATCATGAAGGACAATTACGAAGGCATCGAACTGAGCGTCGATCACTCCTTCTACAACCACCAGAACGGCAACGCCGTTGCTGACGTCGTTGAATACTGGGGCTTCGATCCGGCGCCGAATTACATCGGCCACGACGGCGGTTCGACCGAAATCAGCTTGCTGATGGGCTCGAATTTCGCCGACGGCAAGGGCAACGCAACCTTATTCGTCGGTTGGCGCAAGGTTGACTCGCTGCTGCAGTCCGAGCGCGATTTCTCGGCCTGCTCCCTCGGCGCGCACCCGTCGTACTACGACGGCGGTTTCTACTGCGGCGGCTCATCGGCCGGTTACCCGGGTCGTTTCCGTCCCCGCATCCAGGGCGCGGATCCGAGCTGGACGATCGCCGACGAGCAGGGCAACCTCGTCCCGTGACGGGCGCAGACTTTTACAACTTCGGTCCGCTGAACTACTGGCAGCGTCCGGCCGAGCGTTGGTCCGCATCGGCGTTCATGCACTACGAAATCAGCGACTCGGCTGAGGCGTATGCGGAGTTCATGTTCCATGACGACCGCACCACGTCGCAGATCGCCCCGTCGGGCATCTTCGCGTACGGCGAGTACACCGTGCCTTGCGACGGCAGCAACCCGCTCGTCTCGGCACCCATGCTGAACGAACTGTGCTTCAACCGTCCGGACCCGCTGGGCACCGGCGACATCGCTAACGTCGGCATCGCGCGTCGTAACGTGGAAGGCGGTGGTCGCCAGAACGACCTGCGTCACACCTCGTACCGCGGTGTCATCGGCGTCAAGGGCGACGTCTGGAGCAACTGGAACTACGACGTTTCGGCCTCGTACAGCACGGTCATCATGACCGACACGTACCTGAACGACTTCTCGACGGTCCGCACCGCAAGGGCGATGGACGTCATCGTCGACCCGACGTCCGGTCTCCCGGCCTGCCGCTCGGCGGTCGATGGCACCGATCCGAACTGCGTTCCGTATGACATCTGGCGCATCGGCGGCGTGACCCCGGAAGCCCTCGCCTACCTGCAGATCCCGCTGTTCGCCAAGGGCGACACGGAGCTGAAGACAGTCACGGCCACCCTGGCTGCGGACCTCGGCGAATACGGCCTGAAGCTTCCAACGGCCAATGACGGCATTGGCGTGGCGTTCGGCGCCGGCTACACCGAGCAAAGCCTCGACTACCAGACCGACGCGAACTACGCGTCCGGCGACGGTGCAGGCCAGGGCGGTCCGAACATCGGCCAGTCCGGCGGTTACAACGCCACTGAACTGTTCGCCGAAGTGCGTGTGCCATTGATCCAGGACATGGTCATGGCCGACAGCCTGTTGCTGAACGCGAGCTATCGCCTGTCCGACTACAGCGCTCCGATCGACGACGAGACCAACACTTACGGTATCGGCCTCGAATGGGCGCCCATCGAGATGCTCAAGCTCCGCGGCAGCTATCAGCGTGCCGTGCGTGCCCCGAGCATCATCGAGCTTTACGCGGCACAGAGCCTTGGCCTGTTCAACATGCTGACGGATCCCTGCTCCGGTACGACGCCGGTGGCAACGCTTGCGCAGTGCGTCAGCACGAACCTCGACCCGGCTTTGTATGGCACGGGCGACGTGGAAAACAGCTCGGCTGGCCAGTACAACGGCTTCTTCGGCGGCAACGAAGCGTTGCAGCCGGAAACGGCCGATTCGTACACGGTGGGCTTCGTGCTGCAGCCGGCGGTCCTCCCGGGCTTCAGCTTGACGGTCGACTACTGGAGCATCGACGTGGAAGACGTCATCTCGACGATTCCGCCGACCATCACGCTGAGCGAGTGCATCAACACGGGTAATCCGGTGTTCTGCGACAAGATCACCCGTGACGCCCAGGGCAGCCTCTGGTCCTCGCCGCACGGGTTCATCGAGTCGATCAACCTGAACATCGGCGGTCTGTCGACCTCCGGCTGGGATCTCGACGTGAACTACAGCCTGCCGATCGGCGACATGGGCTCGCTGGCCTTCCGCCTGAACGGCACGTTGCTCGAAGAACTGGTCACGGAACCCATCGCGGGCACCGGCTCGGTCGGCGATTACGACTGCGTGGGTCTCTACGGTTCGACCTGCGGCACGCCTAACCCGGAATGGCGCCACAACGCGCGCATCACCTGGCAGATGCCGTGGAACGTGGATGTGTCACTGGCCTGGCGTTACTTTGGCGACGTTGAGATCGACCTGAAGGACAGCAACCCGTTGCTGAACGGCGCATTTGCGTCGGCCAACGAGAAGCTGGACGCGCAGAACTACATCGACATCGCGGCTTCGTGGACCTTCCTCGAGTCGTACTCGGTGCGGTTCGGCATCAACAACGTGACCGGACGAGGATCCGCCTGTCGCCGTGACGGGTGCGCCGTTCGGCAACGGCAACACCTATCCGCAGGTGTACGACACGCTCGGCCGCTACGTGTTCATGGGCCTGACTGCGAAGTTCTGACCTGACTCAACAATAGAAACGGAACTTCGGTTCCACTCGACGGCGGGCTTCGGCCCGCCGTTTTTTTTGCGGGGCCTATCTGGCGCGGCGCACGCGGACCGACACGCGATCCGGCCCGACCAGCAGGAAGGAGCCAAGCGCGCCCTTGCGAATGGTGACCGTATCGCCCGCCTTCACGCGCGTGCGTGTCCGATTCGATCTGCAGCCACACCTGGCCGTTCTGCAGGTTGAACACCAGCTCGCCGGTCGGGCGCTGGCCAAGCTTAGCCAGCGTGTCCGTGATGCTTTCCGCCTGCGCGGCCTGCTGTGGATCGCGGGCCTTCTTCGCGGCGTCCGACAATCCAAACTCTGCGCGCTGCTGCGCCACTGGATCAACGGCCGCGGTGGCCGTTGCGGTCGCAGTCGCCGCAGGCGCCAGTGCCGGCTTGGGTGTGATCGCAACCGTCGTGGCTCCTGCGGGCCGGCCAAAAGCCGCGTCGTAGCAGACGAGTCGCTGGGGTGCATCGTCGATTGCTGAACAAGGGTGGGACGGCTCCGCCGCAACGCCGCTGAGCGGCGTGCCGAAGCCAAGCGAGATCAAAACGGGCAGCAACTTGCGATCGATCATCGGGGACTCCGGCGCTGCAGTTCGGCCGGGCCCGGCCGTGGGCGCATGACTATATCAGCGCCGCGCAGGCGCTCCGTTGTGTATTCTTTTGGGTCCCCGCGGCATACCTTGGCACTGTTTGTTTTCCGGTGACCCTCACGTGATACTCAATCCAGACCTCGTCGGCGCCATGTCGGCACTCAATGAGGGCAGAATCGGCGCAGCGCTGCCTCTGCTGGAACGCGCTGCGGCGATCCCTGCAGCAGACGCTGAGCACTGGCAGGGAGTCATGGCCACGGCCGGGCGGCTCGGCGACGATGAGCTGGCGCTGGCAGCTGCACGCAAGTTACGCGCCCTGGCGACGCGGAACGACAACGTCAAGGCCGCGCTGATGCATTACCTCGGCGAAACGGGCCATGTTCGCGATGCACTCACGATCGCCCGGAGTCTGGAGTCGGACCACCCCACGGATGCCCGCTGGCCGCTGGCGGTAGCGACACACCTGGCGCGCACCGGACGCGAAGACGAGGCGGTGCGTTCACTGCACCGGGCGGTCCGCCTGGCGCCGACGTCTGGCCTGGCCTGGGAAATGCTGGCAGGACTGCAGACGTTCGCCCCAGGCGATGCCGACCTGGAGCGCCTGGAACAAGCCGCGGCGGCCATCAAGGACCCGGTGCAGGCGGCGCCCTTCGCCTACGCACTGGCAAAGGCCTACGACGACCTGGGCGATGTCGACCGTGCCTTCACGTTCTACGAGCGCGGTGCGGCCATGATGCTCGGGGGCCGGGCGCCCCGCATGGACAGTTTTTTCGCGCAGATAGAGGCGGTCCGCTCCGCATTTGCCACCACGCGACTGGTGCCCGGCAACGCCACGACCCGCACCGAACGCCCGATCCTGATCATCGGCTGTCCGCGCTCCGGCACGACGCTGCTCGAACGAATGCTCGCCACGAGTCCAGACATCGCGAGCGGTGGGGAACTCAAGATGCTGCGGCTGGCCTGCCTCGGCTTCTCACCTCCCTCGCCTGCTGCCGTGGACACCTTCGTTGCCAGTGCGGGCGGGGAAACATCCGCATGGCAGCTGGTCGCAGACACCTACGTGCGCAAACTCACGGCGCGCTTTGGACGCGCGGACAACGTCGTCGACAAGGGCCTGGTGAATTATCTCTACGTGGGAGCACTCGCACTTGCGCTGCCGCAGGCGAAGTTCATCCACGTGCGACGGAATCCGCTCGATGTCGCATGGTCCTGCTACCGGCGGCGGTTCCATGACGGCCTCGCCTGGAGCTACAATTTTGAATCGATCGCAGCGTTCATGCGCGGCTACGCCGAAATAGGCATGTTCTGGAAGAATGCGCTGCCAGAGCGGATTCTTGCCATCGACTACGAGCACCTCGTCCTCGATCCGGACACAGAGACGGCTCGCGTCTTCGGTTTCCTCGGCCTGGAGCGACCCGAGAACTGGCGCGCGTTCCACGAGCGCAGCGATGCCGTGCTTACGTCGAGCCAGTTGCAGGTCCGCAAACCCTTGAACCCGTCAGGGATCGGGGCGTGGAAGCGATACGAACGACACCTGGGTCCGATGGTCGATGCCCTGGTGAAGTCTGGCGTACTGCGACGCGCGGAGCCTCCGCTGTGACTCAGCCGGGGCAGCCTGTACCTGAACTCGAGGCACTGCTCGCTGCCGGCGTTCAGGTGCTTGCATCGCAACCGCAGGTCGCCGCAGGCAAGGCAAGGCAGATACTGTCCGTCGCCCGCAGCACCAGCGGGCGACCCTGCTGCTCGGCGTTGCACAGCGCCAGCTCGGTGCGATCGCCGATTCCGTGCGGACGCTGCAGCCGCTGACACAGCTGCGACCCGACTGGTCGCCGCCGCACTTCGAACTGGGCTTGTCGCTCGGCCAGGCTGGCAGACCCGTCGAGGCGCTGACCGCCTTGCGCAATGCGGTCCGCATCAAGCCGGACATCGGCGAGGCCTGGCGCCTCATCGCCGACCTCCTGCTCGCCCTGGGCGATCCATCCGGCGCCGACCGGGCCTTCGCGAACCACGTGGCGATGTCATCGAGCACACCTGCCCTGCGCCAGCCAGCGGCCGCGCTCTGCGAGGATCGCCTGGTCGACGCCGAGGCGCTGCTGATCGCTCACCTGGACAGCCACCCGACGGACGTCGCCGCCCTGCGGATGATGGCGGAAGTGCTCGCGCGCGCCGGGCGTTACGAAGATGCCGAGCGCGTCCTGGGCCAGTGCCTCGAAGTCGCGCCGAACCTCGCCGTCGCACGCTACAACAGGGCCTCGGTGCTGAAAGTCCTGGGGCGGCCGCTCGAGAGCCTGGCCGAGACCGCCACGCTGCTGGCCGAAGACCCGCGCAACCCGACGTACCTGAACCTGCGTGCCAATGCGCTCACCGGCATCGGCGAGTACGAGCGCGCGATTGCCGATTTTGAGGCCGTGCTCGCCGACTACCCGAGCAACGCCAGGATCTGGCTGGCGTACGGTCATGCTTTGCGTACTGCAGGACGCCGCGCGGACAGTGTCGGCGCCTACCGGCGCAGCATCCAACTCGCACCGACGCTGGGCGAGTCGTACTGGAGTCTCGCCAACATGAAGACGTTCCGCTTCGAGCCGGGCGATCTCGATGCCATGCGACGACAGCTCGCCCGCAGCGAACTCGGAGAAGAGGACCGCGTGCACTTCCATTTCGCGCTGGGCAAGGCGCTGGAGGACGCGCACGATTTCGAGCATTCGTTCGACCAGTACGCCGCCGGAAATCGCGTGCGACGGGCGAGCCTGCAGTACTCGGCCGACGACACCACGCGATTCGTCGAGCGCAGCAAATTGTTGTTCTCGACGCAATTCCTGCGCGAGCACCAGGGGTTCGGCTGCCCCGACGACGCTCCGATCTTCGTGATTGGGATGCCGCGTTCGGGCTCGACGCTCGTCGAACAGATTCTCTCGAGCCATTCCCGCGTGGAAGGCACGATGGAACTGCCGGACATGGCTCAGGTCGCGCGATCGATCGTCGATGACCCGCGGAACACGCCGCGCCTGCTGTTCCCCGAGGTCCTGCAGAACGTGATGCACACGGAATTCCGCGCACTCGGCGAACACTACGTGCAGCAAACCCGGATACACCGCAAGGCAGGGGTGCCGCACTTCATCGACAAGATGCCGAACAACTGGATGCACGCGGGATTCATCCACTTGATCCTGCCGAATGCGCGAATCATCGACACGCGGCGCCATCCAGTGAGCTGTTGCTTCTCGAATTTCAAGCAGTTGTACGCGCGCGGCCAGCAGTTTGCCTACAGCTTCGACGACCTCGCGCGCTATTACCGGGACTACGTCGAGCTCATGGCACACTTCGAGACCGTGCTGCCCGGACGCGTGCATCGCGTGGTCTACGAGCGCATGGTCGAGGACACCGAGTCCGAGGTACGACGGCTCCTCGATTACTGCGAACTGCCGTTCGAGGAGTCGTGCCTGCGCTTCTATGAGACCGAGCGCGCTGTACGCACGCCGAGTTCGGAGCAGGTCCGACAGCCGATCTTTCGCGACGGCGTCGACCAGTGGCGCCATTACGAGCCTGGCTCCGGACCGCTCAAGGCAGTGCTGGGACCGCTGCTCGCGACCTATCCCGACGCCCCCGCTCCCTGAGGCTTCGCGGGAGCCCTCATGGCAGGTAGCCGTACCTGCTCACCCAGGGCTGCAGCACAGGCAGCACCGGCTCGAGCTGTGCGCGATACCTTCGCCACTGGCCGCTGCCATCATAGAGCCGGCGACGCACCTGCGGGCCGCTCGGCGTGCTGATCTGGCGTCCGGCCGCCGTGCGGTTGAAGTGCCGCACGTTCTCGCTCCACGCCGCGCCGACGAAGTCTGCCAGGGTGCGGGTCGTGGCATCGAAACTGCCGACCAGCGTGGAATACTCGACCACGTGCACGGGCAGCGGCAACGCAGCAAGGTGTGCTTCCGTCAGCCGCATCGCCGCATCGTAGTGACGCGCGATGCGCTCGAGGCTGGTGAGCTGGTAGGTCAGGCATTCGGACTGAAGCTGCGTCGAAAGCAGCTCAGCACCACGTCACGCGGATCGCGGCGACACACGATGACGCGCGCGGAAGGAAACAGCCGCGCAATCATCGGCAGCTTGATGCCATAGAGCGGCGACATGTCGACGAACACTTTGCCTTCGACGTCGGGCACGGCCTCGCGGACCCGTCGCCAGTACGCGTCGCGTGCCTGACTGGCGAGTCGCGGATCGAGCGGGTTCAGCCGCGCGAGTGATTCGCTGTTCTTGAGGAAGAGCGCGTCGCCGGCGACGAGCGTTGACCCCTCCTCCAGCACGCGGGTGTCATCCAACGAAGCCAGGATGCTCTCGACCAGCGTGACTCCGGAACGCAGGTACCCGAGCAGAAAGACATGCTGGCGGATCGGCGGACCGGCGTAATCGTACGTCGGGGTGGAAGACCATGACTGCGGGTCCTGGCGCTCGAACCACGCGGTCAGTCGCTGCATGAAGGCAAGGTGGTTTTCGACCGGTCCACCTTCACCGAAGCGTGCTGCATGCCTCGCGGCAAACGCTTGCTTAACCTGCGTGTACATCGCAAAGGCGTCGGGCACGCGGTCCAGCGCGTCCAGTGTATCGGCCAGCAGGCCACGCGCAATCTGGCGCTGGGTCACATTGAGCTGGTTCGTCATCAGCAGCGGCTCGAGATGGCTGCGCGCCGATTCGAACAGCTCCTGGTCGACGTCGGCCCGCGCGAGCGCGAGCGTTGCAAGTACGTGTCCCGGCTGCAGGTGCAGAGCCTGGCCGGCCAGGGCGCGGGCCGAATCATGCCGACCCGCGCGAGCCTCCATGAACGCGAAGTTCGCACGCGGATCCGGATCTTGCGGTGCAAGCTCGACTGCCCGGCCGAAAGCAACACGAGCCTGCGGCAACTGGCCGACCGCTGCATGGGCGGCTCCCAGCGCATTCCAGGCATCGACAAGGTCCGGCTGCGCCTCGGTCGCCGCCCGGAATGCCAGGATTGCCTCCTCCGTACGATCCTCGGCGATCAGCAGCCGACCCACGTCGAGAATTGTGGCCGAGTCGCGCGGCGCGAGCGCCAGGGCACGGTTCAGCAGTTTGCCGGCTTCCTCGATGCGTCCCGCATCGAGCAGAGCTTCGGCACGGATTCGCAGTAACGCGGGGTGCCCGAGCCGCTCCTGTGCGGCTTGCTCCGCGATCGCCACCGCCGCAGCGACGTCGCCCGCCGCCTTCGCGCGCATCGCATCCTGGACCAGCGACTGCAGGCGTGCCGCCGCATCGGTTTGCATTCGAGGCTCCTGCGGCGAAGGCCGCGACAAGCACGCCTGAGACTTTGGTTTGACGGCGCGCGGACGCGGCGATTGTAGCACTGGCCAGCCACGGGGCCTGTCAGCCGCCGCGCACCGGGATTCGGGTCTGGCACTGCCCGGGGCCGCATTTCCGCACGGTCGTCGAGCGCGCCTGCTTGCGTGCCTGCAGGTAAATTTCCTGGCGCTTGTAGTCTATGACGAACCGCTGCAATGTCCCGATCAGGTCCATGCCGACGAGAATCGCAGGCTCGTCCTCCAGGCCCCAGATCCGGAATACGTGCAGGTCGCCGAACGTCACCGAGAGGTTGTGCAAGCTCGCCTCACCGATTTTCACCGAAGGCACTGTGACCGCAAGCCCGCTCGTCGTCTCGGCCGTGGCGCCAATGATGGTCCGCTGGCTTCCCGCCCCATGCCGCAGCGCCTTCTGCACGAGGGCTGCATGCAGGGCAGCGTTGCCGAGGGAATGCTCGGCCCCGGTGTCGATGATGACGTGCACGGGTATTCCCGCGACCTTGCCGTCGGCCACGAGCAGGCCTCCGTACTTCAGTCGGATCCGTACGCGCAATGCACCCTGCGGCGCCCGCTGTTTGGCTGACTCCGAGATCTCGACCCGATCCCTGACGAAGTCCACCGCGATCCTTGCGTTCTGGAACCCCTCGATGCCGAGGATGCCATCCGCGTCTGCAAACACGGCGCCGTCCAGCACCGGCATCGGTCGCGGCTCGAGCAGGATACCCCCGGCACGGAGCGAATCGACGTCCACCCAGGGCAGCACCGCAGACCCGGTGACGCCGTGCAGCTGTGTTTCTTGATCAACATAGGTCTGCAGGCTCAGCCCACTGATCACATGCGGAGCAACGGCCGAACGATTCGCGCCGGTGTCGATGATGAAGCGGTACGGGCCGCGGCCGTTGATCTCGACGCGCGCCAGGATGCGGCCGGCGCGATCAAGTCGGGTCGGCTCCGCGTATCGAGGGCCCTGGTCGTCGCTGGGTGCAAGCTGTGCCTGCGCTGCAGGCTGGGCGTTGGCCGCGCACACCAGGCCGGCTATGCAGCCAAGCAACAGGGTCGGCGCGACAGCGCGAAGCGCACTCATGCCTTGTAGGACTTCGCGCGACGAGCCAAGGTTCAACGGCTCAACGCGAAAGTGCCCCTGTCGTGGTCAAGCCAGGTGCATCTGTGATTCCACGGCGGTTGCGTCATATATCCCATATACACAAGCCCTGAATGGCCGATTCACGTTGCGACGACGCGGTCGACCTGGTCCGGGACTCTGCCTCGCTCCATCGTGCAGGAGCCCGCCGAATCATTCAGCGTCGCAGGTAGTCGTCAGTGCCGCCCAGCCAGTCCTCGCGCAGCGGCGTGAATACGTCCATCTCCTCGACGTCGCCGATCATCTCGGCTTCATGCGGCACATTCGCCGGAATGATCAGCACTTCGCCCGGATGCACGTCGATGACCTGGCTGCGGTCCGCGTCCAGTCGAAACCGGATGACACCGGACTTGACCATCGTCACCTGCTCGTTGTCGTGATGGTGCAGCGGCACGACGAAGCCGTCCTGCAACTGCATGTCCGCGACCAGGATCCGGTCTCCGTGCACCATCCGGCGCCGCACCGATGGATTGAGTTGCTCGGAGGTCACGTCGGTCCACGCGTACTTGCGGACCTGTCGCGGCGTGGCCGCTGCATCGGTCAGCTGCTGGGCCGCACGCACGCACGTCGCATCCAGTTCAGTCAAGCCGTCCGCGTCGTGCGTCGTGAACAGCACCTCGCAGTAGTTGTAGCCAACCTTGAAGTCCGGGTGATGGTCATGCCGGCTGGCCACGCCCGCCAGCCGGTTAACGTACGACATGGTCGCTTCGAAATCCGGGAACTTGAATCGACGCGAGATGGACTTGCCATCAGCAGCGAGTGCCCAACCAGGCACGGACGCCTCGAGCGCCCTGGCAGCAACGACGTCGAGTCGGGCGGGTCGAGTCATGCGTTGTCTCCTGCAAGGGACGAATGGGGTTGCAGGGCCGAGCGCAGCATCAGGATCGCGGCATAGAGCACGACGATCACGACCAGCCAGTACAACCACTGCAGCGGCAGCGACTTCACGACGAACGCCGCGAGCAGCACGCCGGGGATGCCGCCGATGGCAAGGCCGATTGCCGTACGCTTGTCGTATCTGTGCTCGCGGATGAACTTGAGGCTGCCGACCGGCATCAGGCACGCGCACGACGCCATCATGATCGGGAACGCCGCAATCGGATTCATGCCGAGAAGGCTCACGAGGATCAGGCACGGCGCGTACAGGCCGATACCCAGCTGCATCAGTGCACCGAGCATGAAGTTGACGACAACTGCGAAGACCAGCACGCCGCCACTGAGCCCGAGCGCGTTGCCGCCAGCCGGCAGCACGCCGACGATCTTCATCACGAACAGCGCCGCGGCAATGAGCAGCGCGACTCCCATGCCGATCTGGATCGTGCGGCGCGGCAGCCTCGACACGATGCCCGCCCCCAGATAGCCGCCGGCCACGGCCGCAGCGACCATCGACACGAGCGTGAGCGGCGCCACGGCGATCGCGGTCGTGAAGATGATGGCCTGCGTGATGGTCGGCAGCGAGTGGCCGACGTTCAGCGTGCCCGGAATCAGTTCGTCGGGGATCAGGTTGCGGAACTTGATCCAGGCGGTGGTCGACGCAAACGAGCCGATGCCGAGCGTGTCGAAAAAGTTCGCGATGAAGCCGAACAATACATTTTCGATCCGTGCCATCCGCCTCGCAGGCCCCCGCGCCACTCTGTGCGCCAGATCCATGTGCGTCCGCTGTCAGCGCGAAGTCGCAACGAAAACGCGTGGCTCGCGCACAGAATTCGCCGCAGGAATCAACGGGCGCCGCAATTAGCGGTGCCACAGACGGCCTGATTCCTGCGGAACTCCTGCCGTTCAAAATCTGTCCTGCGCTCCAACTCCTCGGCCTCAGCAGCCGTCATGCACGTCTCTGTTGCGAAGTTCGAACCGATGCGCGCGATTTTCTTGCAGTAGACGGTCTCGCCATTACGGGTCTTCGGCTTGTAGCCGGACAGCACTGCGGGCTGGACATCAGCTTTGGCCGTCGCTTCCGTCGCGGCAGGGGCCACTGGCTTCGCAGCGGCGGCCACAGCAGCAGGGGCAGGCACCGTCGGAGCCGCGGGTTGCGAGGCGCATCCGGCAGTCAGGGCAATCACGAGAACAAGTGTTGGAACACGCATGTAAGCTCCAGGAAACGACCAGTTGACCGCTATCCTGCCTCGTTGTTTCGGCGGGATCCAGTCAATCGCGCAACGGCAGTTCGTTGCCCTTGCGCACCGTGCGCAGGGCGAAACTCGATTGCACGCGCGCAACGCCCGGCAGGCGCGTGAGGTGCTGGCTGTGCAGGCGCTCGAAGTCGGCCGGGTCAGACACCACGACGCGCAGCAGGTAGTCCAGCGCAACGTACCGGTCGATGACGCCCGCCTCCTCCAGCGCACGCATCCGGCGCAGGCAGGCCGATTCGCTCAGGTGCACCTGCTCGGCCAGCTCGCGGTTGCTGAGGCGGCCGGCCCGCTGCAGGGCGGCGAGGATCTGGTTGTCGACACGGTCGAGTTTCATTTTCGCAGTATCTGTTGATTTTTGTCGAATATAAAGCAGTAACTTGCTGGGATAGCCTCACCTGAGCCCGACTTCGCACGATTCCACGACTCGCCGACCCCTATGCTTCCTCGATGCGCCTCCTGATGGCGCACTACACAACGAATCAAGGCGGGGAGACAGTCATGCGCATCGGCGTGCCGAAGGAAATCAAGGTCCACGAATACCGGGTCGGCCTGGTGCCGGCAGCAGCTCGCGAACTGGTCGAGGCCGGGCACGAGGTGCTGGTGCAGACCGGTGCGGCGGATGGCATCGGTTTCTCGGATGCGGATTACCTGCGCGTCGGCGCGAAGATCGCCGCCACGGCTGCAGAGATCTTTGCTGCGAGCGACATGATCGTGAAGGTGAAGGAACCGCAGCCGCAGGAATGCGCAATGCTGCGCAAGGGACAGATCCTGTACACCTACCTGCACCTCGCGCCGGATCCCAAGCAGACCGAGGCGCTCGTGAAATCGGGCGCGACGTGCATCGCGTACGAAACAGTCACCGCGCCGGACGGCTCGTTGCCGCTGCTCACGCCGATGAGCGAAGTCGCGGGCCGCATGTCGATCCAGGTCGGCGCGTACTGCCTGCAGAAGGCGAACGGCGGCCGCGGCATCCTGCTCGGCGGCGTGCCGGGCGTGGCGCCCGCCAAGGTCGTGATCCTCGGCGGCGGCGTGTCGGGCACGCATGCGGCCGAGATGGCCGTGGGCCTGCGTGCTGACGTCACGGTGGTCGATCGTTCGGTGAAGCGCCTGCGCGAACTGTCGTCGATCTTCGGCGCGACGCTGCGTACCGAGTACTCGACGCAGGAACACATCGACACGCTGGTGATGGAAGCGGACCTGGTGGTCGGCGCGGTGTTGATCGCCGGCGCGGCGGCGCCCAAGCTCGTCACGCGCGACATGGTTCGCCGCATGAAGGCGGGCTCGGTGCTGGTCGACATCTCGATCGACCAGGGCGGCTGCTTCGAGACCAGCAAGGCGACGACGCATGCCGATCCCACGTACGTCATCGACGACGTGATTCACTACTGCGTAGCCAACATGCCGGGTGCGGTGCCGCGGACGTCCACGTTTGCGCTCAACAACGCTACGCTGCCATTCGCGCGCAAGCTGGCGGACCTGGGCTGGAAGGCGGCGCTGCGCGCCGACCCGCACCTCGCGAACGGACTGAACGTGCACGAGGGCCAGATCACGAATGCGGCCGTGGCGAAGGAACTGGGCTACACGCACGTCCCGGTCGCCACGGTCCTGCAGTAAACAGGGGCAGACCCGACCCGGACCGAGCCTAGGGAAATAGGGGACATTCACCGATTTCGGGCCCGAAATCGGTGAGCGTCCCCTATTTCCGCTAGGCTTCGGTCATGAAACTCCCAGCCCTGCGCTTCGACGGCAAGACCGTCCTCGTCACAGGCGCCTCGAGCGGTATCGGCCGCGAAACGGCGCTCGCCTTCGCCGGTGCCGGCGCCAACGTCGTGCTGGTCGCCCGCCGGGCCGCGGCACTTGCCAGGGTGGCGAGCCAGGCGCGCGCGGCCGGCGTCGAAGCCCTTGCGGTCGCAACCGACGTCACCAACCCAACCGCCGTCGCCACGTGCTTCCGCAAGGCCGTGCAGCGCTTCGGCAGCGTCGATATCGTCGTCAACAACGCGGGCGTGCTGCTGCCGGCGAAGGTCGTCGACCTGGATCCCGCCGACCTCCAGCGCATGCTCGACGTCAATCTCTTCGGCGCGCTGCACGTGCTGCAGGCAGCCGTGAAGCAGATGCAGAAACAGGATTCGGGCGGCCACGTCGTCAACGTCGCGTCGCTCGCGGGACGTCGCGGCTTCTCGCCGCTCGGCGGTTACTGCGCGAGCAAGTTCGCACTCGTCGGACTGACCGAAGCGTTGCGCACGGAACTGATGGGCAGCAACGTTGGCGTGTCGCTCGTGCTGCCGGGTGTCATCGACACGCCGATGGCCGAGGCGGCAGCGCTGGACCCGACAACCGAGGGGTTCTGGCCGAAATCGCTCACCATGCCGACCGCATGGGTCGTCTGGGCCGTCTTCGCGGCTGTCCGCCTCAAGCTGGCTGAAGTGGCGGTGCCGCCGGGTGGCGCGCTGCTCGAAAAGCTGGGCGCACTCGCCCCAGGCGCCACCGACGTCCTGGTGCGCGGCGCGATGGGCCTGGCCCGTCGCTCGACGCGACGACGCACGAACTGATTCGCGCTCCCTTCCTGTCCTTCCTACCCTTCCTACCCTTCCTACCCTTCCTGACCTTCCTGACCTTCCTGCCCTTCCTACCCCCTCTCCGCCTCATAAAGTAGACCGACCATGACCGAGACTTTTGCCAACCTCGCCATCGAACGTGATGGCGGCGTCGCCACGCTGTTCCTCGACCGTCCTGAAAAGCTGAATGCGCTGCATCGCGCGCTGTGGCACAGCATTCCCGCAGCCGTCGCGGCACTCGATGCCGATCCGGAAGTGCGCGTGATCGTCCTCGCCGGCAAGGGCAAGGCGTTCTGCGCCGGCATCGACCTGATGGACCACGCGCAAGGTCTCGGCGGCGGTTCGCTGACGGGCGGCGAAGGCTCGGCGGTCGCTAAGCGTCGGCAGTTGTATGACGACATTCGCGCGTACCAGGACACGTGCTCGAGCTTCGCCAACACGAACAAACCCGTCATCGCGGCCGTGCACGGCGCGTGCATCGGCGCAGGCATGGACCTGATCACCGCGTGCGACATCCGGCTGGCTTCGGCGGAGGCGACGTTCTCGGTGCGGGAAACGCGCATCGCGATGGTAGCCGACGTCGGCTCGCTGCAGCGACTGCCGCGCGTGATCGGCGACGGCGCCGCGCGCGAATGGATTTTCACCGGCAGCGATTACAGCGCGCAGCGTGCGCGCGACGTACAGCTGCTCAACGACGTGCTGCCGGATCCGGCGGCGCTGATGGCGCGCGCGCGTGAACTGGCTGCGACCATTGCAGCGAATTCACCGCTCGCCGTGCAGGGTTCGAAGCACGTGCTGGGGTTTGCGTCGCGCCGCGAAGTGGACGCCAATCTCGATTACGTCGCCGTGTGGAACGCCGCGTTCCTGCACTCCGAGGACCTCGGCGAGGCGATGCAGGCGTTCATGCAGCGGCGACCGCCGGTGTTCCGCGGGCAGTAGCCAGGAAGGGGAGGAAGGGAGGAAGGGGAGGAAGTGCAGGAAGGCAGGAAGGCAGGAAGGTG
Organism: Pseudomonadota bacterium; assembly: GCA_016704655.1. Lineage (GTDB taxonomy): Bacteria > Pseudomonadota > Gammaproteobacteria > Steroidobacterales > Steroidobacteraceae > RPQJ01. The sequence continues at coordinate 96,732 of JADIZR010000005.1, forward strand.
GCCGGAGAAGCCTGACCTTCGCCGTTCCTCACCCTTCCTGCCCTTCCTCCCCTTCCTCCCCTTCCTCCCCTTCCGCCCTCAGGCACTGCGCGCCTGAGCAGCGGCAACCGCCGCGTCCCGCAGCTCGCGCCGCAGGATCTTGCCGACGTTGCTCTTCGGCAGCTCGTCCCGGAACTCGATGTACTTCGGCTTCTTGTAGCCGGTGAAGTTCTCCTTGCAGAACTCCATGAGCTGCTCGACGGTGAGCGCGGGATCCTTGCGCACGACGAACACCTTGACCGCCTCGCCGGACCGCTCGTCGGGCACCCCGATCGCGGCGCACTCCACGACGCCAGGATGCGTCGTGATCACCTGCTCGATTTCGTTCGGGTACACGTTGAAGCCCGACACCAGGATCATGTCCTTCTTGCGGTCCACGATCCTGATGTAGCCGCGCTCGTCCATGATGCCGATGTCGCCCGACTTGAAGAACCCGTCGGGGGTCATCACCTTCGCGGTCTCGTCCGGACGGTTCCAGTAACCCGCCATCACCTGCGGGCCGCGAATCGCGATCTCGCCCGGCTGGCCGAGCGGCACGACCTGTCCCGCATCGTCGAGAATCTGGATCTCCGTGTTGGGGAACGGCAGGCCGATCGTGCCGTTGTATTCACGGTTGAGGATCGGATTGCAGGTGGCGACCGGCGACGTCTCCGACAGGCCGTAGCCCTCGATGATGGGCACGCCGGTGAGCGCCAGCCACTTCTCGCTCGTCGCCTTCTGCACGGCCATGCCGCCGCCGTTCGCAACACGCAGGCTCGCGAAATCGAGCTTGCGGAAGTCCTCGCTCCCGAGCAGCGCGTTGTAGAGCGTGTTGACGCCTGGCAGCACGTTGAACTTGTACTTGCCCAGCTCTTTGACGAAGCCTGCGATGTCCCGCGGATTGGGGACTAGCACGTTGAGCGTGCCGATGCGCATGCCAAAGAGACAGTTCACGACCAGCGCGAACACGTGATATAGCGGCAGCGCGCAGATGTAGACGAACTGGCTGGGCACCGGTCCGCGCGAAGTGTCCTGCAGCGCCGGCACGATCCAGGCTTCCATCTGCAGCACGTTGGCGACGAGGTTGCCGTGCGTAAGGGCTGCCCCCTTCGACACCCCTGTGGTCCCGCCCGTGTACTGCAGGAATGCGATGTCCCGCTGCGTGACGGCGACGGGCTCGAGCTTGCGGCGCGCGCCGGCATCGAGCGTCTCGGTGAATTTGACGTGCCCTGGCAGCGAATACCCGGGCACCAGCTTCTTCAGGCGGCGCACCGCGAAATCGACGATCGCGCTCTTCGGGAAACCAAGCATTTCGCCGAGGGAAGCAATGATGACCTTCTTGACCGCCGTGCGCGCGATCACCTGCTGCAGGGTCGCGGCGAAGTTCTCGAGGATCACGATCGCCTCGGCGCCGGAGTCCTTGAGCTGGTGCTCCAGCTCGCGCGGCGTGTACAGCGGATTGACGTTGACGACGACATAGCCGGCGCGCAGCACACCCGCCACCGCGATCGGATACTGCACCACGTTCGGCATCATGATCGCGACGCGCGCGCCCCTGGCGAGGCCCTGCGACTGCAGCCAGGACGCGAAGGCCGCAGAGTAGCGATCGATTTCGCCGAAGGTGAAGAACCGGTCCATGTACGCGTACGCGTTGCGCGACGCGTGCTCGCGGAAGCCGTGGTCGATCAGGTCGACGAGCGAGGAGTACTGCGAGAGGTCGACGTCGTGCGGGACGCCGGGCGGATAGTGCTTGAGCCAGATTCTTTCCATCACTGCTTCCCCCGAAGCTGACGATCGTCGGGACGGCTAAGTGCGGGGCCGCGCGACGATCGGTACGTTGCAAAGATCGATGTAGCCGGCCGGCACGAGGTACCAGTCGTCGCGACGGTTGCGCCGCGCCTCGACCAGCTGGCGAAAACGTTCGGTGTCGGTGCGCAGGATTTCGAGGTTCTCGCGCTCCGCTACCGGTACGTCCGCCGCGACGAGAACACTCTTGATCGGCACGTACCGCTCGGCCGACTCGTAGAAACCCATCGGACCGGATCCGCGCGGCTGCGTGGCCAGGACTTCCATGCCTTTTACGACTCGCCCAACCAGCGCAATATTGCGATCGAGCTGGCGCGGAGCATGGCCCGTGACCACGTACAGTTCCGCGCCGCTGCCACTGTCGGCCTCGTTGCCACGGCCGGCACCTACCATCCCGTAACAATGGGCCAGCCATGCTTCGCCCTTGGCGGGGTCGCGCCCGACGGGGAAACCCTGGCTGAACCCGACCTCCGGGGCGTAGCCGTCGCGGTCCGGCAGCGGCTCGAAGGGCAGCGCATGAGTCATCTTGACCGTGAACTCAGGCGGCAGTTTATCGCGGGCCCTGCCCAGGCTGCGCTTGCCGTCCGGGTCGCCCCACTGCACGACGAAATTGTCCTGGGAACGAACGATGGCAAGGCCATCGAAATATTTCCCGCGCGCGAGCGTGCGCAGATTGTCCGCGTGTTGCGGCGCGAAGGCGGGGGCGAGTTCGATCACCACCCGGCCCTGCGGCAGCTGCAGGTACAGCGTGTTTTCGGGGTCCAGGGTGCGCCAATCGGCAGGCGTGGTCGCCGCCAGGACTTCGCTCATCGTGCGCTGGGGCGAACTCGGTGCGGGAGCCGCCTGTTCGGCTGCCAGGGCGGGGCAACAGCCAGCGCCAGCGCCATGCCAATGGCGCCACGCGGAACCTTTATCATGGCTGCTGCCGCTGGTCTCATAGGTGAAAATCTACAGGGTGCGGGGGACGAATCAAGCAGAGAATTCCGCAGGCAGGCTATGCTTTCAACAGGCTCGGGGCCCCTCGTCCCTGCCAATCCTCGAGAGGACATTGCAGTCATGCTCGTCAAGTTTTCGACCAGTTTCGGCCAGCTCCTGATGCAGGGTGAACCAGCGGTGGCGCTCATCAAGCTGGGTGGTCACTCGGGCACGGTCCCGAGCGCCGTGCTGGCGGCGGAGCTGCCGGGATTCCTGGGCAAACTGCAGGCTGGCCTCGAACTGCAGGGCGACCAGGAGTCGCCACCACCGCCGGTCAAGGAGCCGGGAGCTGGCTGGGAAGAGAAAGAGGAACCGCGCGAGCGGCCCATCAAGCTGCGCCTGCGTGCCGTGCCACTGCTCGACATGCTCGACACGGCGATCCGGCAGCAGTCCGACCTGCTCTGGGAAAAGGCCTGAGGCCACTGCATGCTTCTCGCGGCCCTGCTCGCGCTGCCGGCGCTCGCCCTCCTCCTGCTCGCCGCGCACCTCGCCCATGCCGGCCTGATGCCGTTGGCGGCGCTCGCGATCCTGCTCGTGGGCCTGCTGGCCGTGCGGCGGCCCTGGGCCTCGCGGACGCTGCAGGTCATCCTCGCCGTCGCGGTAATCGAGTGGATCCTGACCACGGTGGGACTCGCGCAGCTGCGCCTGCGTCACGATGAACCCTATCTACGGCTGGCCGCGATCCTGGGGTCGGTCAGCCTGTTCACAGCGCTCGCGGCCCTCGCGTTCCAGCACCCGGTCCTGCGTGCATATTTCCGGTTGCCCGCCAAACCTGCAGCTGAGCCCGCTGCGCGCTGAACCGTGCCCGGTTTGCGGTGAAACGATCGCCGGCCCGGGTTGGGGTCGCCACTTCCGTCAGGTAACCTTGTGGACCCGTGCCCGGCACGACCCCCACTTCTCGAGGACCGACGCGTCTATGAAGACCCTGCTGGCCACCGCTGGCGCCTTTGCGCTGCTCACCACCGCCATGACGAACGCTGCCGACATGAAGCCCGCCGCCGACGCCGTATCCCCCTGCTTGCGCCCTGGGTCGGCCCGTACGGTGGCGTGCCGCCGTTCGACCAGGTCAAGGTCGTCGACCTGAAGCCGGGACTCGAAACCGGCATGGCCCAGCAGCTCGCCGAAATCGACCGCATCGCGAACGACCCGGCCGCACCGACCTTCGAGAACACGATCGCAGCGATGGAACGCGCCGGCCGCACGCTCGATCGCGTCGGCACGGTCTACGGCGTCTACAGCTCGACGCTGAACGACGAGGCCGTGCAGGCCGTCGAACGCGAGATGGCGCCGAAGCTGGCTGCGTTCAGCGACCAGATCACGCAGAACCCGCAGCTGTTCGAGCGCATCGCCAGGGTCTACGAGACGCGCGAGACGTCGGGACTCACCCCCGAGCAGCAGCGACTGACCTGGGTGTACTACACGAACTTCGTGCGTGCCGGCGCCAGGCTGGATGCGGCGGGCAAGAAGCGCACGGCGGAGATCAACCAGGAACTCGCCCGGCTGTTCACGACTTTCGGCCAGAACGTGCTCAAGGACGAAAACGAAGGCGTGATCTACCTCGACAAGGAGTCCGATCTTGCCGGGCTGCCCCAGGGCGTGCGCGACGGCATGGCGCAGGGCGCGGAAGGCCGCGGCCAGAAGGGCAAGTGGGCGATCGCCAACACGCGCTCGAGCGTCGAGCCGTTCCTCACCTATGCGGATGATCGCGCGCTGCGGGAAAAGGCCTGGCGCATGTTCGTGAACCGCGGCGACAACGGCGGCGCAACCGACAACAACGCGACCATCGCGCAGATCCTGCAGCTGCGGGCCGAGCGCGCGAAGCTGCTGGGCTTCCCGACGCACGCGCACTGGCGCCTCGAGAACACGATGGCGAAGACGCCCGAGCGGGCCATGGAGCTGATGGAAGCCGTGTGGACGCCTGCCGTCGCGCGCGTGCACGAGGAAGTCGCCGACATGCAGAAGATCGCCGACGCCGACAAGGCGGGCATCAAGATCGAGCCGTGGGACTACCGCTACTACGCCGAAAAGGTGCGCAAGGCGAAGTACGACCTGGACGAGAGCGAGGTCACGCCGTACATGCAGCTCGAGAACCTGCGCGAAGGCATGTTCCACATGGCGAAGGAGCTGTTCGGCTTCAACTTCAAGCCGGTCGACGCGAGCAAGGTGCCGGTGTACCACCCCGACGTGCGCGTCTGGGAAGTGACCAATCCGAGGGGCGAGCTGGTAGGACTCTGGTATTTCGATCCTTACGCGCGCAAGGGCAAGCGCTCGGGTGCCTGGATGAACGCGTACCGCACCCAGGAGCGGTTCGACGGCGACGTCAAGACGATCGTCTCGAACAACTCGAACTTCGTGAAGGGCAAGCCCGGCGAGCCGGTCCTGATCAGCTGGGAAGACGCGAAGACGCTGTTCCACGAATTCGGGCATGCGCTGCACGGCTTGAGCTCGAACGTGAACTATCCGTCCGTGGCGGGCACCGCCGTCGCGCGTGACTACGTCGAGTTCCCGTCGCAGCTGCTCGAGCACTGGCTGTCGACGCCGGAGATCCTCAACCGCTATGCCCTGCACTACCAGACCGGCAAACCGATCCCGGCTGAACTGGTGGCCAGGATCGATGCGGCCGAGAAGTTCAACCAGGGCTTCAAGACGGTGGAATACCTCTCGAGCGCGCTCGTCGACATGAAGCTGCACCTTGCGGGCGGCCAGAAGATCGACCCCGACAAGTTTGAGCGCGAGACGCTCGCTGCGCTCGGCATGCCCGCCGAGATCGTGATGCGCCACCGCACGCCGCAGTTCAACCACGTGTTCTCGGGCGACAGCTACTCCGCCGGCTACTACAGCTACCTGTGGTCGGACACGATCACGGCGGACGCATGGGAAGCCTTCACCGAAGCGGGTGGCCCGTGGGACAAGGACGTGGCCAAGCGGCTGCGCGACAACGTCTTCGGCGTGGGCAACACGATCGACCCGGCAATCGCCTACCGCCAGTTCCGCGGTCGCGATCCGGGCATCGCAGCACTGATGCGCAAGCGCGGCTTTCCAGTGCCGCCGCCGGCTGCGCTTCCGACCAACCCCTAACCCCTGCCCCCTTTGGCGTTCATTTCCGACCAGGCTGCGCCTGGTCGAGGATGAACGCGTACTCCTCCGCTACCTCGTGCAGATGCTCGAACCGGCCCGACTTGCCGCCGTGGCCGGCCTCCATATTGACGCGCATCACCAGCAGCCGGTCGTCCGTCTTGAGACGCCGCAGCTTCGCGACCCACTTGGCGGGCTCGTAGTACTGCACCTGGCTGTCCCAGAGACCTGTCGTGACGTACAGCGCCGGATACTCCTGCGCAGTCACGTTGTCGTACGGCGAGTAACTGAGCATGTAGTCGTAAAACGCGCGTTCGTTCGGGTCGCCCCACTCGTCGTACTCGTTGGTCGTCAGCGGAATGCTCTCGTCGAGCATAGTGGTCACGATGTCGACGAACGGCACGTGCGCGACGATGCCACGGTAAAGCCCGGGCGCCATGTTCGCAGCCGCTGCGACGAGCAAGCCCCCGGCGCTGCCACCGCGCGCAAAGACCCGCTTCGCATCTGCGTAACCCTCCGCGACCAGCCAGCGGGTTGCGTCGATGAAATCCTCGAACGAATGTTGCTTCTCGAGCAGCCTACCCGCATCGTACCAGCGGCGACCACGCTCCTGCCCTCCCCTTACCTGCGCAATCGCGTAGACGAAGCCGCGGTCGAGCAACGACAGCACACTCGACGAGAACAGCGGGTCGGACGAGATGCCGTACGCCCCGTAGCCATACTGCAGGAGCGGCGCGCTGCCGTCGCGACGGAACAGGCTGCGACGGTAAACGATCGCGACGGGCACGCATTCGCCGTCCCGCGCGGGCACCCGCAGGTATTCGGTCTCGTACTGCGCAGGATCAAAGTCGCCAAGCACCGGCTCGCGCTTCAGCAACACCCGCTCGCCAGTCCGCGTGTCGTAGTCATACGTGGTGCGGGGCGTCGTCAGCGACGTGTACGTGTAGCGCACGATCTCGCTGTCCACCTCTTCGTTCGCATCCAGCGCCATACGGTACGCGGGCTCGTCCGAGTCGATGTGGAATTCACGCGCCCCGGCCCACGGCCGGATGCGGACCTTGCGCAGGCCCGCGACTCGCTCCTCGATCGCGAGAAAATTGTCGAACACGTCAAATCCCGCCACCAGCACGTCGTCCCGGTGCGCCACGAGTTCGCGCCAGCGTTCGCGTCGCCCGGTGTCCTCCGCCGAGGCCTCGAGCAGCCGGAAATTCACGGCCTGCCAGTTGCTGCGGATCACCCAGCGTTCGCCGACGTGGTCCACCGAATACTCGTGCCCGCGGTTGCGCGGCAGGAACACGTTGAAGACCAGCGCAGGATCGTCGAGGGGTGCGTAACGGACTTCGGTCGTGACGGTGCTGCTCGAATCGATCAGCAGGTACCGCCGGTCCTTCGTCAAGCCAACGGACGTGTAGAACGCCTCGTCAGACTCCTCGTGCACGACCGGGTCGTGCGCGGGATCGGTGCCCAGCTCGTGCACGCGCACGCGCAATCCCAGCAGCGTGACCGGGTCTTTTTCGACGTACAACACGCGACGGTTGTCTGCCGCCCAGACCACGCCTTCCTCGACGTCAGGCACGACATCGGGCAGCAGCTCACCCGTCTCCAGCGACTTGAAGCGCAGCCTGTACTGGCGACGGCCCACGACGTCTTCGGTGAATGCGAGCAGGCGGTTGTCGTGGCTGACCTCGATCGAGCCGACGTCGTAATACTCGAGACCGCGCGCGTGCTCGCGCAGGTCGAGCAGAACCTGCTCGGGGCCGTCGGCACTGCCCGCGCGGCGGGCGTAGACGGGGTATTCGTCGCCGGTGTCGTAGCGGTGCAGGTACCACCAGCCGTTGTCGCGGTACGGCACGCTCGAATCGTCCTGGCGGATGCGCCCGACGATCTCCCGGTACAACTGGTCTTCGAGCGGCTTCCACGCCGCGGTCATCGCAACGCGGTAGGCGTCCTCGGCGTGCAGGTACTCGAGAACGTCGGGCGCCGTGCGCGTGTCGTCGCGCAGCCAGTAGTAGTCGTCAACCCGGACACCGTGCGGCGAATGGACCTCGTGTGGCCGGATCGCGGCAACCGGCGGCGAGAGCGGTCCCTGGTTCATGGGTAGCGGGTCAAACGCCCGCTGGCCCCATGCGCACCGGATACGTCGGACGCGCTCCCCCCGCCTGGTAGTACGGCAGCATCTTCGGCGCGAGCGCACCGAGGCGCTGCTGTCGCGTGGCATCGCTCGGGTGGGTGCTCAGGAATTCGGGCGGTGAGCTGCCGCCGACCTTCCCCATCTTCTGCCACAACGTGACGGCGGCGCGCGGGTCGTAGCCTGCACGGGCAGCGAGTTCGATGCCGATCTGGTCGGCTTCGTTTTCCGCCGTGCGGCTGTTCGGCAGCTTGATCGCGACGGTCGCAGCCAGCTGCAGTCATGGCCATCGCCTGGCCTGGATTGTCCGACAGGATGCCTGCCGCCAGGATGCCGGCATTGGCTGCCATCGCGGTCGACATGCGCTCTGCAGTGTGGTTTGCCAGCGCGTGCGCGATCTCGTGGCCCATGACCTGCGCGAGTTCGTCATCGGTCGGATCGACCTTCATGATCAGGCCCGTGTAGAGCGCCATGCGCCCGCCCGCCATGCACCAGGCGTTGACGGTCTTCGGATCGTCGATGACCTGCACGCTCCATTGCCACTTCGCGCTGTCGGGGCGCATCTTGACGGCTTGTGCCACGAGTCGCTCGGTGATCACACTCACGCGCTTGAGTGTGCGCGGATCGGTGACGAGCTTGCCCTCTTTCTGGTACCTGCCCATCTCCTGCGCGTACGCCTGGCGCGACGAGCTGATCGCCGTCTCCTCCGATACGAGCATCAGCTGCTTGCGCCCAGTGGGGCTGGTCGCGCAGGCAGCGACGAGCAGCACGAGCGCAGCGGCGAACAATGACTTACGGCAGTTCATCCTGGAACCCTTACCTGCGGCACGAGGCTGGAATGGTGGTCGGGAACGGATAATGCCTCGCCGCGCGGCAGGTAGAAAGACCGTGCGGGTACAACACGGTTCGCAGTGAGGTAAGCTCAGCTTACGGCGCAGCCCGTTGCGCGCCTGGAGGCAGAGATGTCGCGGCCAACCCATGCCCGATTGTCCGCCAGCGGCGTCGTCCTCCACGTGCGCCAGGCAGGAAGCGGCCCAGTCGTCCTGCTGCTGCACGGCTTCCCTGATTCGGGCGAACTCTGGCATGACGTAACGCCAATGCTCGTGGCGGCGGGCTATCGCGTCATCGCGCCCGACCTGCGCGGTTTCGGTAGTTCCGATGCACCGGCGTCGGTAGGCGGCTACGCGCTGGGGCACGTCGTGGCGGATCTGCGCGTACTGATCGCACGACTCGCGGGCGACACGCCCGTGCGCGTGATCGGCCACGACTGGGGCGCCGTCGCGGGCTGGTGCCTCGCGCTGGAACACCCACAGCTCGTTCGGTCGCAGGTTGCGCTTTCGGTCGGGCATCCCCGCCAGTACGCCGTGGCGGGGCTCGAGCAGAAGCTGAAGGGCCTCTACACCGTTGCCTGGCAGGTGCCGGGAGCTGCGGAACGTTGGCTCGCACAACGCGGCTACGCGGGACTGCGTGGCTGGGGGCGACAGCATCCGCGAATCGACGATTGCGTGAAGGACCTGTCGCGGCCGGGTCGCCTGACGGCCGGCCTCAACTGGTATCGCGCCAACCTGCGCCGCGTGCTGTTCGGGCCGTGGGAAAAATGCGCCGTGCCGACGCTCGGCGTCTGGAGCAGCGGCGATCACTTCCTCGCCGAAGACCAGATGCGGGATTCGCACCAGCGCATGCAGGCGCCCTGGCGCTACGAGCGCATCGAACGCGCGGGACACTGGTTGCCGCTGGAGCAGCCGGACCGCGTCGCGGAACTCGCGCTGCAGTGGTTCGCGCAGCACTAGCGGAAGGGGTTAGGGGTTGGGGGTTGGGGGTTGGGGGTTGGGGGTTGGGGAATAGCGGTTAGTCGGAAGAGCGGTGCGAACTTGCGATTCATCGGTTTGACTCATTAATTAGCAGTGGCGCGTGCGCCTGCCCTGGTCGATGCAGGTGCCGACGACGTCGAGATCGCCAACCATCACTTGGCGGCAAGGACTATGAACACCCCCCCCCCCCCCCGCGGCCGGCTGCGAGCACATCACACCCGGGGGAAGTCGGCGTTGGAGGAGTTCCTTACCCCTATGGGTATTACTCGGTACCGACTGGCCAAGGAGATCGACGTACCGGCGCAGCGTATCAGCGAGATCGTCGCTGGAAGGCGTGCCATCACCGCCGATACCGACTTGCGCCTGTGTCGGTTCTTTGGCTTGTCGAGCGGTTACTGGTTGCGTGCGCAGGTGGCACACGACACCGTCCTCCAGAGGAATCTTGCGGTAGTTGAACGAGTTGGGCCGGTACTTGGGCGTGGTGCGCCGGGAAAGATCCGGCCGGTGGCACTTCAGCCGCGGCTCGACAAGGCAATGCAGCACGCTCGCGCGCGGCGCGCAGCCGACTGCGACCGACGGTCGTTGATGTGGACCGCATCGACGTTGCACGCGCTGTACGAATTCTCGGGCTTGACGAGTTCGCTCTCCCAACCGGTCAGGCGCGGGTGCGTGCGCGTCGCAACTCGGCCGTATCCAGTCCGGGCCTTGCTCCCGGAGCGCGTTCGCTCGGCGTTCGTGGCGGTGGCCCGGGGGGGCGGGGGGGGGGGCCGGGGGGGGTCGCCGGGGTCCAAGCCGGGGCAAGGCACCGGACCGACCCGCCGGCAATTGGCGCGTTGCGCGGTCGGCCTTCCACGGTCCGGGGAAGACCCGGAACGAACGCCTGGGCGGTTCCCGCACCGACCGCCCGTCCTGGGTCGATCTTCCCGATGACGGCACCTCCGGCTAACCCCTATCCCCTTCTCGGATAGACCCGTCGCGTCGCATAAGCCGCCTTCAACTCGGCGCCGAGGTATTCACGCATCGTCGAGAACACGCTGCGTGAGATCGGCGGGGCTGCCCTCCGCCAGCCGGAAGAGCTGGCAGTAGTACCAGGCCTGTGCGGCGAAGGCGTTGAGCGCCCTGGCGGCGACGCTCGAGCCCTGTGGTGAAAGCCATCCGCGATCCCGCAATCGCAGGCGATCGTCGAGGTCTTCGATGCCGTCCCTTGCCCCAGTCAGCAGCTGGCGCGGGAAATCAGGCATCCAGCAGAGCGGCCTGCCAAGCCCGATCACGTCGCAGTCGCCCTCGCCCGGCGCAGCGCCGAGCGCGGAAGACATGCCAGCACGCGTACGGAAACCGCCGGTGACCATCAACGGCATGCGGGCCACGCGGCGGATCGCCGTCGCGTACTCGAGGAAATAGGCTTCACGCGCCCGCGTGCTGCGACGGACCGGCATCGCGTCTTCGGACCGGCCTTCGAAACCGATCAGTCGCGGCTGCTCGTACGTGCCGCCCGAGACCTCGAGCAGATCCACGCTTTCGTCGTTCAGCCACGCGACGACCTGCAGGCACTCCTCGTGCGAGAACCCGCCCTTGCGGAAGTCGTCCGAATTCAGCTTCAGCGCCACGGGAAAGTCCCGGCCCACGGCCTTGCGCACGGCACGCAGCGTTTCGAGCAGAAAACGGGCGCGGTTCGCCAGCGTTCCGCCCCAGGCATCCGTGCGCTGGTTCGTGATCGGGGACAGGAACGAGCTGATGAGGTAGCCATGGGCCCCGTGCACCTGCACGCCGGTGAATCCGCACTCGCGCACGACCTGCGCCGCGTGCGCAAACCGGCCGATGAGACCGACGATTTCGCCCTCCGTCAGGGCCCGCGGCCGCGCGTAATTGCCGAGCAGATCGAGTTGCACCGCCGACGGGGCGAGCGGGCGACCCGTGACATAACGAGGCGACTGCCGTCCTGCGTGTGCAATCTGCACCCAGAGCTGGTTACCGCTGGCCGTCCCTGCCTTTGCCCACGCGGCAAGCCGCGCACGGGCCGTGGCGTCAAAAGTCTGGGGTTCCGACTGGTCGATGGCGACGTTACCGGGCCGTTCGAGGTCAAACCGATCGACCTGCACGTTGCCGGTTAGCAGCAATCCGCTCCCGCCCTCGCTCCACGTGCGGTACAGGCGCTCGAGCGCGGGCGTAGCACGCAACCAGCTGTCGGCCAGCCCTTCAGTCATGGCCGCCTTGGCCAACCGGTTCGGCAGGGACGCGCCGCAGGGCAACTGCAGGGGCTGAGTCAGGACGTCCATCGTTTAACCGCTCCCGATTGCGGGGTATGATCGTTCGATCAAATGCGCAGGCGCCGTGACGACCCGCGCGGCGCCAACGAGAACAGGGTGGAGGTTTCGCCGATGCTGACCAGGGAAAAGCTGACGATTGTGCAGTGGCAGGCAGTGCGCAATACGCCGCATCACGTGATCATCGCAGTGTCGTCCTCGGGCGGCAGCGCCTTCGACGAGATGCTCGAGCGCTCTGCCGGCCTGCAGGGCATCGTCGATGCCATCAACAGCACGCATCCGCTGGTGAGCGAGATTGCCGGCAGCACGCACATCATGCATGCGCAGGACGACGTCCGTAAGTGGTTCTACACGCTCGACGAAGGCCACCGCACGCCGGACAGGCTGCAGGAAAAAGCGCTGGAAACGGCACGCCATGCGCTCGAGGCGCTCGGCACGCACGGCAGCGCGGAAGACCTGATGCATTACGGTGAGTTCGTGCTGTCACTGGCCACGCGCGTCGCACGCGCGGCTCGCGAAGGCGACCTGCTGGGCATCGGCGGCGAACTCGTGAGCGAGAAAGAGCGCATGTTCATCGAGCGTCTCGACCAGCTCATCCAGGAACGTCGCACCCGCTGAGCCGCCCGGAGCCGGCACTCCCGGCTCCAGGTCCCGCCATCCTGACGACCGGGCCGCAAGGCCCGGTCTGCGTTTACGCCGCCTTGACCTGCGCCTTGGCGGACGTCTTGCGATCGCCCACCAGGTACGCCGCGAGTGCCGGCAGCAGCAGGATCGCGCCGAACATGTTCACCAGGAACATGAAGCACAGCAGGATGCCCATGTCGGCCTGGAATTTCAGGTCCGAGAACGTCCACGTTGCCACCGAGATCGTCATCGTCACGGCCGTGAACACCGACGCCGTCCCGCGCTGCTTGAGCGCCTCGACGAAGGCGTCCTTGAGCTTGAGGCCGCCGTCTTCCATCTCGTGCTTCATGCGCTCGAAGAGGTAGATGCCGTAGTCGACGCCGACGCCGACGCCGAGTGCTACGACCGGCAGCGTATTCACCTTCACGCCGATCCCGAGGATGGCCATCAGCGCGTTGCAGAGGATCGTCACCAGGGCAAGCGGCAGGATGATGCAGAGCGTGATCGGGAACGAGCGGAAAGTGATCAGGCAGAGCAGCATCACGGACGCGAACAGCGCCAGGTTGACCCACTTGTCGGCGGCCTCTACCGCCTCGTTCGTGGCCGCCATCACGCCGACGTTGCCGCTGGCGAGGCGGAAGGTGACGCGCTCGGTGTCGCCGCCGGCCGCCTTGAAGTCCTTCACGACCTTGACGATGTGCTCGATCGTCTGCGCCTGGTGGTCGGTGGTGTAGATGCTGATCGGCATCGCCGTGCAACGCGAGTTCATGAACTCGTTGCCGAGGCGCGTCGCGTAACCGACGCCCTGCGCAATCTGGGCGCGGCTCTCGGGCAGCATGCGCCACTTGATAAACGTCTCGGCGAACGACTGCGTCATCGACTTGACGAAGCCCGCGAGGCTGCGCACGGTCGCCACGCCTTCGACCTGCCGCATCTGGAATTCGAAGTCCTCGATCTTGTCCATTACGTCGCGATCGACGCAGGGCGAGTCGTCGTCGTTCTCGGGTTTCGCCTCGGCGATGACCTGCAGCAGGTCCACGCCGATCGCAAAGTGGCTGGTGATCATCCCGACGTCCTGGTTGTAGCGCGAGTCGGGCCGCAGTTCGGGCACGCCCTGGCCGAGGTCGCCGATGTGCAGGTGCCGGGCCTGCGACAGGCCGAACGCCAGCAGGCCGAGGCCGATCAGGATCGGCACCCAGGCGACCTTCTTCGTCGCCAGCGGACCGATGCGCTCCCAGAACCAGTCGCCCGCCGTTTCCTTGCCGGCCAGCTTCGAGGCCTGCTCGGGCGTGAACTTGTAGTACGAGAGCAGGATCGGCAGCAGCATTTTGTTGGTGATGATCATCACCGTGACGCCGATCGTCGCCGTGAAGGCGAGTTCTCTCACGATCTCGATCTCGACGAAGGCGATCACCATGAAGCCGAGCGCGTTCGCCAGCAGCGCCATCGCGCCCGGAATGAACAGCTTCTGGAACGAATGCGTCGATGCCGTGATGCCGTCGGCCCCGTGCAGCGTCTCGAGCCGCCACGCGTTGGTCATCTGCACCGCGTGCGAGACCGCGATGGAGAAGATCAGGAACGGCACCAGGATCGACATCGGGTCGAGCCCGAGCCCGAAGACCGGCAACAACCCCAGCAGCCAGATCACCGGCACGATCGCGCAGATGAGCGCGAGCGCCGTGATCATCACCGAGCCCGAGTACCAGTACAGCAGCAGCGCCGTGATGACGAACGCGATGCCGAAGAACATGAGCACCCCGGCCGCGCCCTTTGCGATGTCGCCCACCGCCTTGGCGAAGCCGATGATGTGGACGCCGGTATTCTCATTTTCGTACTTGGCACGGATCTGCTCGAGCTGGGCGGCAACGGCCTGCAGGTCGAGGCGTTCGCCCGTCTCCGGGTCGTTCTCCATCAGGGTCGCCACAACCATCGCCGCGGTCTGGTCGTTCGAGACCAGGCGCCCGACCCAGTCGGACTTGAGCAGGTTCTCCTGCACCTTCACCATCTGTTCCGGGGTGCCGGCGAAATCGGCGGACACCACGTTGCCGCCGCGGAAGCCGTCCTCGACGACTTCGTTGTAGCGCACGTTCGAGGTGAAGAGCGAGGACACGGAGCTGCGCTCGACGCCCGGGACGTAGAAGACCTCTTCCGTCACCTTGCGCAGCGATTCCATGAACTGCTTGTCGTAGATGGAGCCTTTCTTGTTCTGCAGCGCGACCAGCACCTTGTTGGCGCCGCCGAAGTCCGACTGGTACTCCAGGAAGGTCGCCATGTAAGGGTGCTTGAGCGGGATCATCTTGGTAAACGCCGCCTGCACCCGCAGCTGACTGGCCATCGCCCCCAGCAGGATCGTGATCAGCACGAACAGGATCAGCAGCGGCTTGCGGTAGTGGAAGATCCAGTAGGAAATCTTGCCGACCCAGTCTGGTGTGAACTGGATCTTCTCGATCGCGGCATCGTCGGCACTCATGCCGGGCTTCACGTCATTCGCCATGTTCATTTTCCTTGGCCGGTGCCGTTACCGGCTCTTGAGCCAGGCCGGGTCGAGTGGCGTGACGCCGCTTTCGCCCGCGAAGAGGATGCCGCCGCCCGGCTTTTCCACGAGCGCGGCGAAGCCCTTGCCGGGCGTCGCCGTGTGCAACACGAAACTCTGCCCGCCGTCGGCGCTCTCGGCAATCAGGCCGGAGTTGCCGACGAGCATCACGCGCCCGTCGGCGAGTTGCAGACCCGACATGAAGGACGTGGTCGTGCCGGTTTCGATCTTCTGCCAGGTCGTGCCGATGTCGAGCGAGCGGAAGACGTTGCCGCGCATGCCGAACGCGAGAACGCTGCCGTCCTGCACCGCGAGCGCGCCGAAGTACGAACCCTGGTACGGCGAGGTCAGCGCGGTCCAGGTGGCGCCTGCGTCGTCAGAACGAGCCAAGGTGCCGGACTCCGCCACGAGCAGCAGCGAATTGCCGACGACGATGATCTGCGAAATGTGGCGGTCGAAGTCCTCCGACAGCACGGTCACGCGCTGCCAGGTCTTGCCCGCGTCCTGCGAGTCGAAATAGAGGCCGAACGCACCGTAGGCGATGAAGTGATCGCCAGCGACGTGCGTGACGCCGAGCAGCGAATCCGGCCCGGCCTCGTCCACTGTCACCTCCGACCAGGTGGCGCCGCCGTCCTCGGTATGCACGAACGACCCACCGTGACCCACGGCGACGCCCACCTTGGCGTCCTTGAAAGCCACTCCCGTCAGCGTACGGGTCACCGGCGTCGGCAAGCCTTTCCAGGTCCGGCCACCGTCGTCGGAAGCGAGTGTGAAGCCACGCTCGCCGACCGCGGTGATCCGGTTGTCGACCTGCGCGATGTCGAGCAGCAGGATCCGGTCACTGCGCAGGTCGACCACAGCACGCTGCGCTGGCGTCGGCTTGGCCGCCTCTGTCTTTTCCTCGCCGTAGGCCGGCGCCGCGAGGCACAGGCTCGCGCCCAGCAAGGCGCAGGCAATTCCCGCCCGATGTTTCATGCAACATTCCCCCGCGGCGGGTCACCCCCTGCCGCAAAACGGCCGGCCCCGGCAACACCGGGGCCGACCATCGTCAGCTCAAACGAGGCATCGACGCCCCCTGGATCCCTGCCTACTTCGTGCCCAGGCGGCGCAGCGCGTCGGGCTGGAATTCGGCAAACGTACCCTTCTCGCCGAAAACCCACGGCGCCTTGATCTCGTTGTCCAGGCCGGACAGCAGGTACGCGCGGTTGTTCAGGTCGTGCCAGATGTTGGCGCGGAACCACGGCATCTTCGCGTCGTAGAACTGGTTCATCGGATGGACGCCGATACGCCAGAGCTGCTTGCGCGTGTCGTAGGCGTCCTCGTACACGACCGTCCACGTATCCTCGTCAAGGTAGAACACGCGCTTGCCGTAGATGTGCTTGCTGCCCGGCCTTCAGGTTGGCCTCGACCACCCAGACTCGATGCAACTCGTAGCGCATCAGGTCCGAGTTGACCGAATCCTTGCGGATGATGTCGTTCTCGTACTTCAGGGCTTTGCTGGAGAGCTTGAAGGCGTTGTAAGGGACGTACATCTCCTTCTTGCCCAACAGCTTCCAGTCGTAGCGGTCCGGCGCGCCGTTCCACGCGTCGAACTGGTCGGTCGTGCGCAGGCCCTCCGTGCCGTCATTGATGTTGTCGTAGGCAAGATCGGGTGCGCGGCGCACGCGGCGCTGGCCAGCGTTGTAGATCCACGCCGAGCGGGTCTGCTTGACCTGGTCCACCGGCTCGTGGACCAGGAACACGGTGCCTTCGAGTGTCGCGGGCGCCGTGAAGTAAGACAGGAACGCGAGCAGCAGGTTGTCCTGCGGCTGGTCCAGGTTCAGGTTGAAAATCCGCCGCTCCTCGGTGGAGATCCTGTAGTGGTCACCATTGGAGCGCACCGGGAAGCTGTTGTACTGACGCTTGACGCCACCTCCCAGGTAGCGGGGGGCGTGGTTCCAGATCGCCTCCAAGCCGTTCTTCGGGATCGGGAACGGCACATCGCGAACACCGCCCACGATACCAAAACCCCGCAGTTCGAGCTTCGGTGCGTTCGACTTGATGACGTCGTAGGCCTCCTGCGGCAGGCAGGCCGTGCGCCGCGTCTGGTACACGTTCATCTTGAACTCAGGGTACTTGTCGAGCATGGCCTGCATGCCGGGCGTCAGCTTGTCCTTGTACTGCCCGACGTTCGCCTTGGTGATGGTGAACTGCACCTTGTCGCTCGCAAACGGATCGACGTAGCCCTTGGCGGCCGTCCAGCCCGCAGGTGGCGCGCACAGGCCGCCAGTCCACGCGGGAATCGTGCCGTCCTTGTTGCCGGCCTTCTCGGCGCCCATCGGCGTCAGGTCGGCGCCGAGCCGGGCGGCCTCGTCGGCTGTGAGTTTCGCGTGCGCCGGCAGCGCAGTGCCCAGCAGACCTGCCGCCGCAAGCGCGGTGGTGAGGATCCTGTTCAAAGTCTTCATCTGGTTCGTCTCCTGGATCCGATTAGAAGGTCACGCTGACGGCGGCCGAGTAGTAGTCGCGATCGAACAGCGGATCGAAGTTGTCGTTGTCATAGCTCACGTAGTTGAGGTCCAGCACGTACTTCTTGTTGTAGTTGAACTTGACGCCGAGTCCCAGCGTCATGCGATCCTCGATGAACGTCGGGTCCATCGAGACGCCTTCCACGTCGTGCGCCCAGAACACGTTCGGAGTGACGGTCACACCGCTGTTCATGACGTTGTTGTAGTCCATTGAGACACGCAGGCGGTAGCCCCAGGCCACGTCGGTCACGTAGCCATCGTTCCGGCAGCCGTTCGGTTGCGGGTTGTAGAGGCGATTTGCGACCGGGACCGGCAGTCCCGAGAATGTCGGGGAACACATGTCGCCCGCACTCGCCTGGCCGAGGCCAGGCTGGCCTTCAGGCGAGGTTGGATCCGCGGCATAACCCGGACCCGAGCCCGTGCCATACATGAAGCCGCGTCCGTAGCGGATCCCGCCCTTGGTGTAGTCGGGCACGTTGTTCCACTGCGAACCGATCTCGCCAACGACCAGCATGTTCTCGGCGCCGAGGACGTTGCTGAAAGTCTTGACCGCGTTGACCTGGAACTGGGTCTTGTTGAACAGGCTGTGACCGATCAGGTAGGTGCCCTCGCTCTGTGCCTGCACCTGGCGCGCAATCTCGCGATAAGGCCCGATGCCGAGCACACCCGCGCCGATCAGGTCGTTGCCGTTGACCATGACCGGCACGTCGACCTGATAGCTTAGTTCGGCGGACGTCGACCAGCCCAGCAGGTTGGTCGCGGCGCTGATGCCGTAGATCTGGATGTCCTCGGGGTATTCCCAGAAGCCCTTGCCGGATTCCAGGTTGGTCGGGAGACCGACTGCGGCCAGATAGCCTTCGATCGCGGCCTCGGCGCCCGGCATCAGGCTGCGCAGCCGACTGGACGTCCAGTAATTGCCGTAAGCGTCGGTGCCGATCAGGCCCGCAGCTGTCAATGCCGCCTGCTGCGCGGCCGGGAGGTCCTTCCAGTTGGTGCCGGTGATGCTCGCAGCCACCGGCAGCCGGCTGTGGATGTTCATCGCGTACAGGCCGATTTCCGTGTCGATCTTTTCGACCGGGAAACGGAAGGCCAGGCCGAACTGGCCGGAGTCGCTCGGCTCACGACCCTGGATGGCCGGGACATAGGTGCCGGCAGCTCCCTGCTGGAAGGGTTGCGAACCCAGTTGCGCGACGATCGGTGACGCCGTGCCCGGCGCGATGTTGCCGAGCTGGCCGCCGACGACAGTGATGCTGTCGCACGCTCCCGGGTTGGCGGAGATCAGCGTACTGGTCGCCGTGAAATAGGTGCCGCAACCGTCCACTGAAGTGTTGTTCCACTTCAGCTGGTAGAACGCCTCGAGCGAGCCGAAGTCGAAACCCCAGTTGGCGTAGACGGCCCACACCGGCAGCAGGATTTCCTTGAGTTCCGCACCCGCGCGGCGGGCGGCAGGAACGTCGATCGGATTGATCTGGTTGACGCCCTGGATGAAGATGCTTTCGCCCCAGTTGATCACCTGGTTGCCGAGGCGCAGTTGCAGGTCGGAGTTGCCGACGGCGAACGAACCATAGACATAGGCATCGAGCAGCAGGACGTTTTCGAACTGCTGTTCGGCCTCGAAGCCGCGGTCGCTCAACTTGCCCTTGGGCCACAGGTTCTGTCCGGGCGGGGACACCGGCAGGCACGGCGCACCGGGCGGCGTCTGTGCGGTGCAAATGGTGTAACCGGGAATCGGACCCAGCCCGGGGCGAACGCCGTTGTAATTGTTGGCCTGGCTGCCGACGAGCACGTTTTCCTGGTTCAAGGCCTGGTCGTACCAGTACTTGGCCCGCAGCAAGGCGCCAAAGCGGCCCTTCTTGTATTCGATATCCGTAATGACCTTGAACGGCGTCGAGAACCGGTCGTTCTTGGCGTAGTTCAGGTTGCCGTCGCCCGCGGCGTGATTGCCCGCGAGGCCGTCATTGGGGCCTACCGCCGTGCCCGGGATCAGCGGGCTCGAGTAGAGACCGATGAGTGAACCGTCCGCGCGCGTAAAGAGCTGCTCGCTCGGATGCTCGGCGCGCCAGCTCGCCCCCACCGATACGGTGGTGTTCCAGTTCAGCTTGCCGCCGTTCTCGAACTCGAATTCGATCGCGGTGGCGCTGCCGGCATAGCACGCCAGCACCGTGCCGATCACTGCGGCCAGCTGCGCGCTGCGGCGATCCGGATTCATCGTTGCACTCGTCATTAGAAATCCCCCAGTTGCCTGTGAGCCCACTCAGTTGCAGATTCTCTCGGGATCCCCTGTCTGGTCCCGCACGACTGACTAAGGCTAGCCCTGACCTTCCACGGTCACAGTCGTGAGTATCCGAAATACCACTATCCAGAATCCCCGTTGTGCAAGGTTGCCAGTGCCTCAGCCGCAAGACAACCCGAGTACGCGTTGCGTTTTTGCCATGCAAAAGTCAGGTCGCCCGTCGGCGACGAGTCGAAGGGGCGTTACTGGCACCGCGCGAGCGCCTGCGGACCGCCTTCGGCGGCGCAAATTGGGTGCTTGCCGCAGCATTCGTCGTCGCCGCCGCCGCAGCTGCCCGCTCAAGTTCCGTGAAGCTCACGCGCAGGCATTCTGCGAAAAAAGCCGGGTCCGGCAGCATGTCGCGGCAGGCAACCGCGCAGATCCAGAGCGTCCCGTGGTAGCTGAATCCGGTCACGTTGAGGCCCAGGCCGTCGAAGGCGATGCTGACCGGCGCGAAGCTCACCAGCCGGGCGCCAGCCATGAACAAGGGGACGTCTGGCCCGCGCACGTTCGAGACCACGACGCTCATCTGGGGGAGCACCAGCCGGCGCGTGGCGAGTTCGCTGGCGGCATCGGGCAGCACCTCGAACAGGCGCGCAGCCAGGTCGCGGCCGACGACTTCATTGAACGCCTTGGCTTTTGCTGCACCGCGGCGAATCTCCTGCAAGCGGTCGACCGGGTCGTGCAACTCGGTGTGCAGCGGCATCACCGCCATGCCGATCTGGTTACCCACGTCGGCGGCTTTATCGGGTCCGCGGAACGACATCGGCACCATGCAGGTGAGGGTCGCTGCCGGCAGTTCGCCCTTGTCGGCGAGGTAGCGCCGCAGGGCACCACCGACCGTGGTCATGAACAGGTCGTTGATCGTCGCCTCGGGAATCGACGCGCGGATCGTCTTGAAGCCGGCGAGCGGGAGATCCACGACTTCGACGACCCGATGCGCGGACACGTTGCCGGTAAAACGCGTTGCCGGAGGTTTGCGCAGCGCCTCGGCGAGCCGGGCAACGGTCGGCCCCTCCTGTTGACCGAGCAGGGATGACAGCCCACCTGGAACCGCCGTGCCCGCGCCCGCCACGCGCGCGGCCGTTTCGGCCGAGAGCCACACGAGACCCGGGACACGGCTTACTCCGCGGGCCACCGCGCGCAGGTACAACTCAGGTGCCGTCGGCATCCGGTCCTTGTAGCGCCGGACCCTGGCGGCAGGCTCGCTGAAATCCTCCGCCAGCGTCGAATGGATGGCGCGGATCAGCTCCGTGCCGGCCTCCCCGTCGACGGCACAATGGTGGATCTTCAGGTACAGCGCGAAGCTGCCCGCCGGCAGTCCCGGAATGTGATCGAGACCTTCGATGACGTAGGCCTCCCACAACGGCTTGCTGCGATCGAGCGGACGCGAATGGATGCGCGCGACCTGGATACAGAGCTGACGCCAGTCGCCGGGTTGCGGCAGCGCGATGTGCCGCACGTGGAATTCGACGTCGATGTCCGGATCTTCAATCCAGTAGGGCCGGTCGAGCCCGAGGGGCACCGTGACCAGCCGGCGACGAAACAGCGGGAGCGAGTCGAGCCGTGCCTGGAAAAAGCGCAGCACATCCTTGAAGCGGACCCGGCCTGCGGGTGCGGTGGACGGGTCATAGATGCCCAGCCCGGCCACGTGCATGTACTGGTTGCCACGCTCGAGGCGCAGGAAAAGGCTGTCCGTCCCGGACAATTGCCGCATTCGATGTCTCCCCCGCCCCCGCCTGCACGATACTGCGCCGCCAACGTGTCGTCCACGTCGATTGCGTCACCTCGCGGCGCGTTGCGCTCGGCCCGACGACTTTGATCGGCGGTCTGATGCGGGTGGTGTGCGCAGGAAGAACCGGATGCACTCGTCTGCCAGCCCCTGGACGTCGAGCGTCCCGCGCGGGTCATACCAGCGTGCGACCCAGTTCAGCGCCCCGAAGAGCAGCAACGCGTCGATCCGTGTGGTGCCGGACCAGTCGCCGGCCGCCCGCAGTTGCGCAAGGGCTTGCTCCCAGACCGCTTCGTAGCGCTTCAGCAGCACCGACACCCGGCGCCTGGCCGCTGGCTCGAGTGAGCGCCACTCGTACAGCACGACGGGGATGAAATCCTGGCCGGCGCCGAGCAGCGTATCGAGATGCGTGCGCACGAGCTGGTCGAACTGCTGCCGCGGCGGCAGGCCCAGCGCGGCTATCGCCTCGATGCGTGCCAGCGCGTCGACCAGGCCTTCTTGCATGACAGCTTCGAGCATGTCGTGCTTGGTGGCGAAGTGGTACACCCAGCTGCCCGATTGCATGCCCGTCGCCTGCGCGATGTCGCGCACCGACGTGCCGTCATAGCCCTTCTCGCGAAACAGGCGCGCGGATGCGCGCAGCAGCTGCTGGCGACGGCTGGTATCGACGTCGGGCACGTTACGTTTGCGCGGGACCTTGACTTTCGACGCCGCGCTCACAGGCCCAGCTGGCGCGCGGCCAGGTCCTTCATGATTTCTTCCGCGCCACCGCCGATCATGTTGACCTTCACTTCGCGATAGATGCGCTCGGACTTGGACCCGCGCATGTAGCCCATGCCGCCGAGCGTCTGCACCGCCGCATCCGCGCAGAACTGCATCGCGCGCGTCGCCGTGTTCTTGGCCATGCAGACGGACGCAACGACACCGGGATCCGCACTGCCCTCGTGATCGAGCCGCCAGGCCACGTCCTCGAGCAGCGCCCGCGTCGCTTCGATCTGCGCCAGCATGTCGACGAAACGGTGCCGGACGACCTGGTGATCGACCAGCCGCTGGCCGAACGTGCGCCGCTGCCGCGCCCACTCCAGAGCTTCGCCATAACACGCCCACGCGAATCCCAGCGCCAGCGCGGCCATCGAGAATCGCTCGGCCGTGAAATTGTGCATGATCGCGCGAAAGCCCTCGCCCTCGGCACCGAGCAGGTTCCCTGCCGGCACGCGCACGTCATCGAACCGCAGGTGCGCAGTATCGGACGCCCACCAGCCCATCTTCTGCAACGGCGTCCGCGTGCAGCCGGGAGCATCGCGTTCGATCACCAGCAGCGAGATCCCACGCGCGCCTTTTGCGTCGGGGTCGGTGCGCACCGCGACCGTGTAGACGTCGGCACGCATGCCGGAGGTGATGAACGTCTTCTCGCCGTTCACGACGTAACAATCGCCTTCACGCCGTGCGGTCGTCTGCAGCGCAGCCACGTCGGAGCCGCCGGTCGGCTCGGTGATCGCCAGTGCCGCGATCCATTCGCCCGACAGGATGCGCGGCAGCGTGCGGCGCTGCAGCTCCGGCGAACCGAGCGCAGCGATCGGCGGCGCGGCGATCGAATGCGACATCAGCGAGGCGAGCACCCCGCCAGAGCCACACTGGGCCAGTTCGACGCAGGAGACCAGCGTGTGCCGGAAGTCGGCGTCGGGCACGCCGCCGAATTCTTCCGGCAGCCGCAGCCCGAACAGGCCGGCTGCTGCGGCACGGGGGTAAAGGTCGCGCGGAAATCCACCCGCCTCGTCCCAACCCGCCACGTATGGCTCCAGCTCGCGGACCACGAAGCGACGGACCGTCTCCCGGAACGCCACGTGTTCGGGTGTCAGGCGGGCAGGGTTCAGCCGGAGGGGCTCCATGCAACAATCCTAGGGCCACCTCTTTATTCAAGCAAGCGCTTGCTTTACGATCCCCGGGTCGAGTCGCCAAGGTGTGAGGCATGCCGGTCTTCAAATCGTCCCTGGACATGGCGGGCGCCGCCTGCGCGGACAACCGCGCCCACATGCTGGCTCTGGTCGCGCGCCACGACGAAT
Organism: Pseudomonadota bacterium; assembly: GCA_016704655.1. Classification (GTDB taxonomy): domain Bacteria; phylum Pseudomonadota; class Gammaproteobacteria; order Steroidobacterales; family Steroidobacteraceae; genus RPQJ01. Next base: position 120,537 of record JADIZR010000005.1, read on the forward strand.
TGCGCGATCGCTCGGCGGCGGCGTCGGGTCGCGCGGGGCCCCGGTTCGCCAGACGCGGCCAGTTGTTGCCACGCGAGCGACTGGGGCTGCTGCTGGATGCGGGTGCGCCCTACCTCGAACTCGCGGCGTGCGCGGGTTACCTGCTCGACAACCCGGACCCCGAAAAGTCAACGCCGGGCGGCGGATTGCTGGCGGGCATCGGCCAGGTCAGCGGCGCCCGCTGCGTGATCGTCGTCGACGATTCCGGCATCGAAGCCGGCGCATTGCAGCCGATGGGGCTGGAGAAATTTCAGCGGGCGCAGCAACTGTCGCTCGAGAACGGCCTGCCGTTCGTGCACCTGGTCGAGTCCGCGGGCGCCAACCTGCTGCGCTATCGCGTCGAGGATTTCATTTTCGGCGGCTCGCATTACGCGCGACTTGCGCGAATGTCGGCCGCGGGCATTCCCGTGCTGACCATCGTGCATGGCAGCGCCACCGCCGGCGGGGCCTACATGCCAGGCATGTCGGACTTCGTCGTGATGGTGCGCGACCGCGCGCGCGCCTTCCTCGCCGGTCCGCCGCTGCTCAAGGCAGCGACCGGCGAGATCGCAACGGAAGAAGAGCTAGGCGGCGCAGTGATGCACGCATCCGTCTCGGGGCTCGCCGAATACCTCGCCGAGGACGACGCCGATGCGATCCGCGCGCTGCGGGAACACCTGCGACGCCTCGCCTGGCACCGTCATGAATCGAGCCTGCCGCCAGCGCTCGGGCCGCGCTTCGCTACCGACGAACTGCTGAGCATCATGCCCGTCGATGGCCGCAAACCCGTCGACATGCGCGAGATCATTGCCCGGCTCTGCGACGACTCGGACTTCATGGAGTTCCAGCCCGCCTACGGTCCTGCCACCGTCTGCGCGCACGCGTCGATCGGCGGGTTTGCGGTGGGCATCCTCAGCAACAACGGTCCCCTCGATCCCGCGGGCTCGAACAAAGCGACGCATTTCATCCAGCAGTGCTGCCAGTCCGGGCTGCCGCTCATCTACCTGCAGAACACGACCGGGTACATCGTCGGCAAGGAGTCCGAGCGCGCGGGAATGATCAAGCACGGCTCCAAGATGATCCAGGCCGTCGCGAACGCGACCGTGCCGCAGGTGACGATCCAGTGCGGGGCGTCCTACGGCGCCGGCAACTACGGCATGTGCGGTCGCGGCTTCGCCCCGCGCTTCCTGTTCTCATGGCCAAACGCGCGCACCGCCGTCATGGGCGCCGAGCAGGCGGCAGGGACGATGGCGATCGTGATGGAGGCTTCGGCCCGCGACCGCGGTCTGGAGCCCGACCGCGCGCAGATCGACGGCATGCGCGCCAAGATCGTCGAGACTTTCGACCGCCAGACGTCGGCGTTCTACACATCTGGCCGGCTGCTCGATGACGGCATCATCGACCCGCGCGACACCCGCGGCGTGCTGACGCAGGTCCTGCAACTCTTCCGGCGCGCGGACGGCCTGCAACTGCGCCCGCTCACCTTCGGCGTCGCCCGCCCCTGATTCCGAGGCTCTCATGCTATTTACCCACGAACACGCAGAGCTGCGCCGCACCGTCGAGCGGTTCTGCCGCGAAGAACTCAATCCGCACGTCGATGCCTGGGAGGATGCGGGCGCGTTCCCCGCGCACGAGGTCTTTCGCAAGCTCGGGCAGCTCGGGATGCTCGGGCTCACCAAACCCGAGGCTGCCGGTGGCGCGGCGCTCGATTACAGCTACGCCGTCGTGCTGGCCGAAGCGCTGGGCGCCTGCACGTGTGGTGGCGTGCCGCTCGCGATCGGCGTGCAGACGGACATGGCGACACCCGCGCTCGCGCGGATCGGCAACCCCGAGTTGCAGCGTGAATTCCTCGTGCCTGCGGTCGCGGGCGAAATGGTGGCGTGCATCGGCGTCTCCGAGCCCGGCGCCGGGTCCGACGTCGCCGCGATCCGCACGACGGCCCGCAAGGACGGCGGCGACTACGTCATCAACGGCGGCAAACTCTGGATCACCAACGGCGCGCAAGCCGACTGGATGTGCTGCCTCGCGAATACGTCGGAAGGCAGCCCGCACCGCAACAAGTCGCTGATCGTCGTGCCGATGAAGACCCCCGGCGTCACGGTGGCGCGCAAGATCCGCAAGCTCGGCATGCACTCCTCCGACACCGCGCAGATTCACTTCGACGATGTGCGCGTGCCGCAGCGCTACCGCATCGGCGACGAGGGCATGGGTTTCACCTACCAGATGCAGCAGTTCCAGGAAGAACGTTTGTGGGGTGCCGCCAATGCACTGGGCGGGCTCGATCACGCGATCGCGGACACCATCGAATACACGCGCAGCCGCCAGATCTTCGGCCGCAGCGTGCTCGACCACCAGGTCGTGCACTACACGCTCGCCGAGCTGCAGACCGAGGTCGAGGCACTGCGCGCGCTCGTGTACCGCGCGACGGAACTCTTCGTCGCCGGGCAGGACGTCACGCAACTCGCGTCGATGGCCAAGCTCAAGGCCGGCCGGCTGTCCCGCGAGGTCGCGGACAAGTGCCTGCAGTTCTGGGGCGGCATGGGGTACACGTGGGAGAACCGCGTATCGCGCCTGCTGCGCGACGGGAGGCTGGGCTCCATCGGCGGCGGCGCCGACGAGGTGATGCTCTCGATCATCTGCAAGCTCACCGGCACGCTGTCGAGGCCGGGCGCATGAGCCTGGCAGGTGACGCACTGGTGCAGGTCGAGCGCCGCGGTGCGTTCTGGTTCGCGCGCCTGAACCGGCCCGACAAGCGCAACGCACTCTCCGAGCCGTTGATGGATGAATTGCTGGCGCTGTGCGATCGCGTCGAAGCCGATGCCGACGCTCACACACTGGTGCTGTGGGGAGCCGGCGGCAGCTTCTGCGCAGGCGCCGACTTCGGCGGTTTCCTGGAGCTGATGGCCGCGCCGGCGCCTGCTGGCCCGGATCCGATCATTGCGCACAACCGCAGGTTCGGCACGCTGCTCGAGCGTATGGCGGCGCTGCCGGTTCCCACGCTCGGAGTCATTCGTGGCGCAGCGATGGGAGGCGGCGTCGGCCTCGCCTCCGTGCTCGATCGCGTCATTGCGACGGACGACGCGGTGTACGCCATGCCCGAGGTCACGCTCGGAGTCGCTCCCGCGCAGATCGCACCCTTCGTCGCGCGGCGCATCGGTGCGACACGAGCTCGCTGGCGCATGCTGGCGGCGGCACGACTCGATGCAGACGCAGCACATGCCGACGGGTTCGTCGACGTCGTGGTGCCCATGTCTGTCCTCAAGGACACCGTCGCAGCTGAACTCGGCCTGCTGGCGCTGACCGAACCCGCCGCACTGCGCGCGACGAAGCGTCTCGCCCTGCGCAACCTCGAGACGCCTCTGACGGCGACGCTCGATGCGGCTGCCCGGGATTTTGCCGAGCTGCTTCGCTCCGGATCGGCGCGCGAAGGCATCGCCGCCAGTCGCGAGCGTCGTCGGCCCGCGTGGCATACCGAAGTACCCGCCTTGCCGGAGTTCGACTGATGCCGGTGCATTGTCTGCTCATTGCCAACCGCGGCGAGATCGTCACACGCATCGCCCGCACCGCTCAGCGGATGGGAATTGCGACTGTCGCCGTCTACTCCGACGCCGACCGGGACAGCGTGCACGTTGCCGCTTGCGACGACGCCGTGGCGCTCGGCGGCCTCGCGGCGGCAGACAGCTACTTGCGGATCGATAAGCTGCTCGCGGCGGCACGCTCGTCGGGCGCGGATGCGATTCATCCGGGTTACGGCTTTCTTTCCGAGAATGCTGCGTTTGCCAGCGCAGTGACCGCCGCCGGTCTCGTCTTCGTCGGTCCACCAGCCGCGGCGATCGATGCAATGGGTGACAAGGCTCGTGCGCGGCAGCGCATGGCCGCCGCTGGCATCGCTGTCGTGCCCGGCTACGACGGCGACGATCAGGATCCCGCCATCCTCCAGCACGAAGCGGATCGCATCGGCTACCCGGTGATGGTCAAGGCCGCCGCTGGCGGCGGCGGTCGCGGCATGCGCCTGGTGCAGAGCGCGCCGGACCTGCCGGACGCCCTCCGCTCGGCGGCCGCGGAAGCGGCCAAGTCTTTCGGCGACGGCCGGCTGATCCTCGAACGTGCCGTGGTCGAACCCCGTCACGTGGAAATCCAGGTGTTTGCGGATGCGCACGGCAACGTCCTGCACCTCGGCGAACGCGACTGCTCCGTGCAGCGCAGGCACCAGAAAGTCATCGAGGAATCCCCCTCGCCGGCCGTGAACGCCGAGCTGCGCGTGCGCATGGGAGCCGCTGCCGTAGCCGTTGCGCGCGAGATCGGCTACGTCGGCGCCGGCACGGTCGAATTCCTGCACGACCGCGCGGGCCACTTCTACTTCATGGAGATGAATACTCGACTCCAGGTCGAACACCCGGTGACCGAATGCGTCACGGGTCTCGACCTGGTCGAATGGCAACTGCGCGTGGCGCGTGGCGAGCCGTTGCCCTTGCGGCAGGACGAAGTTCAGCTGCGCGGCCACGCCATCGAAGTGCGGCTGTGTGCCGAATCTCCGACCGATGACTTCCTGCCTGGCAGCGGCACGATCGTGGACTGGTCACCCCCCACGGGCGTCCGCTGTGATCACGCGTTGCGCGCCGGCGCCGAGGTCCCGGCCTGGTACGACTCGATGGTCGCCAAGCTCATCGCGCATGCGCCGACGCGCGAGCAATGCATCGACCAACTCGCGGCGGCAGTCGATCGCACCGTGCTGCTCGGTCTGCAGAGTAATCGTGCGTTTCTCGGGCGCCTGCTCCGTCATGAGAGCTTTCGCGCGGGACTCGACGTGTCAACGGCTTTCATCGACAAGCAGTTTGGAGCAGCCGAGACCCGCCAGCCGCAACCCGACGCGAAACTGTGGGCATTGGCCGCCTGGATCTCCGTTGCCGGAGCTCCGGAAGCCGAATGCACGCCGTCGGCGTGGCGCAACTGGAGCACCAGTCGACCGCTGCCGCAGCCGTGGCGACTGCGCTGGCACGCACCGGCAGCCCTGGCGGGCGCAACCACCGAGATGCGGGGACGTCTTTACCTGACGCCCTGCAGCGCAAAGGTGGAACACGCCGGGGGCCAGATCCAGCTGCAGGCGGTGCCGGTCACGACCGGAGTGCAAGCGAGAGCCGACATCGACGGCGAGCACGTTGACTATCGTTATGCGTGGTCGGGTGCGACGCTGTGGCTGCACACATTGCAGGGCGATTTCGCCTTCGACTGCCGGCGGCGCGAAGCGGCGCGCTCGAGCGAGGCGGATAGCGCGGCCGCGATGGAAGTTCGTGCGGCCATCAACGGCCGGGTGGTCGACGTTGCCGCTGCGATCGGCCTGCAGGTCGCCAGAGGCGATCGGCTCGTCGTGCTCGAGGCCATGAAAATGGAACACGAAATCCACGCTGCACGCGCGGGCCGGATCGCGGACGTTGCCGTCAAGGCAGGCGACCAGGTCGTCCCCGGCCAGGTGCTCGTCAGGTACGAAGGAGAGACTGCATGACCGCCAAAGTCGTCGTGACCTGCGCCCTGACGGGCGTGCTGACAGATCCCGCGCAGCACAATGTGCCGGTGACGCCGGACGAAATGGCGCGCGAGGCACGGGCGGCCTTCGACGCGGGCGCCAGCGTCGTGCACGTTCATTACCGGCAGCAAGCCGCGGGCAAAGGTCACCTGCCAAGCTGGGAGCCGGCACTCGCCGTCGAAATCGCGCAGGCGATCCGCGAAGCCTGTCCGGGCATCATCTTCAACCAGTCCACCGGCATCGTGGGTCCGGATATTTCGGGTCCGGTCGCCTGCATCCGGGCCGTGAAGCCGGAGATTGCAGCCGCCAACGCGGGCTCGCTGAATTACCTGAAGGTGCGCAGCGACGGTCGCTGGGCCTGGCCGCCGATGCTCTTCGACAACCCGGTGGAGAAAGTCGCGGCCTTCCTGCAGGTGATGCAGGAGACCGATGCGTTGCCCGAATTCGAGTGCTTCGACGTCGGCATCGTGCGCAGCGTCGACATGTTCCTGCGCTCCGGACTGTATCGCGGCCACCCGGATCTCAACTTCGTCATGGGCGTCGAGTCGGGCATGCCGGCCGACCCGGCGCTGCTGCCGATACTGATCGGACTGCTGCCGGCCAACGCCACCTGGCAGGTCACCGCCATCGGCCGCGAGAACGTCTGGCCGCTGCACCAGCGCACCGCAGAACTCGGCGGCAACCTGCGCACCGGTCTCGAGGATACGTTCTATCTGCCGGATGGACGCAAGGCGCGCAGCAATGGCGAACTGATCGACGCCGTCGTCGGGATGGCGCGCGCAGCAGGACGCGAGTGCGCGACGCCGGCTGAAGCGCGCAAGATGCTGCACCTCACTGCCTGATCACTACGGGCGTCGACTGAAGGGAGGTTCGATGCGCAAGGGTCTGTTAATTGCCGGCGCCGTCGTTGCGGCAGCCGTGATCTACCTGTTCGCGTGGCCCGTTCCCGTCGAACCCGTGGCCTGGAGCGCGCCAGAGTCGGCCGGCTACGGCGGGGCGCACGCGCGCAACGAACGCCTGGCGCGCGTGCAATTGATCAAGGTGACGCCCGAGGTCGGGCCCGAACACATCGCCTTTGGTCCGGACGGCAAGCTGTACACGGCAATGCTGTCGGGCGCCGTGCTGAGAATGAATGCCGATGGCAGCTCGATCGAGACCGTGGCCAACACGGGTGGCCGGCCACTCGGCCTCGACTTCGACGCGAATGGCCGACTGATCATCGCCGACGCGCTGCGCGGCTTGCTGGCCCTGGAAACCGACGGCAGCGTTCGTGTGCTGACCAACAGCGTGGGCGGCGACCCCATTCGCTATGCCGATGCCGTCGTGGTCGCTGCGGACGGCCGCATGGTGTTCACCGATGCCACGCAGCGGATGTCGCCGCAGGAATACGGCACGTTCGACGCGGCACTGTTCGACATCATCGAGCAGTCGTGCACGGGGCGCGTGCTGGAGTTCGATCCGGCGGCCGGCTCGACCCGCATCGTCGCCACCGGCCTCTGCTTTCCGAACGGCGTCGCACTGACCGCCGACGAGCAGTCGCTGATCGTCGCGGAGACCGGCAGGTACCGCGTACTGAAGATCGATCGCGGCTCGAATGCGATCGACGCCGGCAAGGCCGTGCGCGATCGCTCGACGGGTGTCGCCGTCCTGCTCGACAACCTTCCCGGCTTCCCGGACAACGTCACGCGCGGCGCAGATGGGCGCTTCTGGACGGGTTTCACCAAGCCGCGCAGCGCTGCGATCGACGGCATGTCGGGCAAGCCGTGGCTGCGCTCCCTCACTCTGCGACTGCCGAGGACGCTCTGGCCCGTGCCAGCCGCGTACGGCCACGTCATTGCATTCGACGAAAGCGGCCAGGTCCTGCTCGACCTGCAGGATCCGACGGGGAAACTGCCTGAGACGAGCGGCGCAACTGAGCGCGATGGCGTGCTCTACGTGCAGAGCCTGCACGCCGACGCCTTCGGCGTCCTGCCGCTCAAGACTGCGGGAGTGACGCCCCGATATCCCTGACGGCACTCACAAGCACCGGCAGGTCGGCGCTCGTCGTCCGGAAATTGACGATCGCGGCGCGCAGGCAGTAACGGCCGCGCAGCGTCGTATAGGAGGGCGCGGCGATCCCGCTTTCGTGCAGGCGGATCAGCAGTTCCTCGTTCAGCGCATTGAGCTGCTCGTCACTCAATCCGCCCGGGTTGTAGCGGAAGCAGACGATGTTGGTCGCAACGGGAGCCAGCAGCTCGAGGCCAGGCTCCGCCTGCACCAGAGCGGCGAGTTCGTGCGCCTGCGCGATGTTGCGGTCGATCAGCCGGCCGAATCGATCCAGGCCGTGTTCCTTGATCGAAAGCCAGACCTTCAGCGCGCGAAAGCCGCGCGACAATTGCAGCCCGTATTCGCTGAACCACAGCGCCCCGCTCGCGAGACCGCGCTCAGTCTTCTCGAGGTACTCCGGCGTCAGGGCGAACGCCTCGCGATGGGCCCTGCGGTCGCGCACCAGCACGCAGGCAGCTTCGAAAGGAATGTGCAGCCACTTGTGCAGGTCGAGCGTGACGGAGTCGGCGCGCTCCATACCGTGCACCAGGTGCCGATGCGCGGGCGCCAGCGCGAGCAACGCACCAATCGCGCCGTCAACGTGGAACCAGAGCTGCTCGCGATCGCAGAGCGTGGCGAGCGCGTCGAGGTCGTCCGTCGCTCCGGTGTTGATCGTAGCCGCGTTGCCAATGACGCAGAACGGTTGCCGTCCCGCGGCACGGTCCTCAGCAATCATGCGTTCGAGCGCGCCGACGTCGATTTCAAAATCAGCATTGACCGGCACCTTGCGCAGCGAACGCGCACCGAGGCCCAGCGACTCGATCGCCTTCTGCACGCAGCTATGCACTTCGACCGACGCGTACGTGACGAGCGTACGGGGAATCGCGGCGACGCCCTCGGCGCGGACGTCGATACCCGCGCGTGAGTTGCGCGCCACCGCCAGGCCGACGAAGTTCGCCATTGAGCCGCCGCTCACGAGCAGGCCACTCGACTCGGCGGGAAATCCGACGATCTCCTTGCACCAGTCGATCACCTGCGCTTCGACGTGGTTGGGAACGTGGTTGCCCCCGCCCATGTTCGGGTTGAGCACCGCGGCCAGGAAGTCACCGACGGCGGCAAACGGCGTGCCGTTGCCCATGAACCACGACCAGAAGCGCGGATGCGTGTTGCCCATCGAATAAGGCATCACGATTTCCTTGAACTCCCGGTAGGCGGACTCCGCTCCCTGCGGCAGCCTCGGCGCAGGCTGCCTTAGCCGCGCGACGATCGCCTCGGGTACCGGCTGCCAGACGGGACGGTCCCGGACACCCTGCAGGTGATCGAAGCCGTCGTCGATCGCCTGATGCGCCAGACGGCGCAAAGCCTCCCAGTCGGCCGGGTCGAGGGATTCTTCGACGGGTGGATTGTTCATCGGGTGCGCCCTGCATTGGCGGTGCGGAAGGTCCGCCCGGGCGCAGCCTACTACGAGCGGTCGCCGGAGCCAGTCGGCGGGCGCTTCAGGTCAGTGTGACGGTGCTGTGTTGCAGGGCGTGCGCAAGGATCAGGAAGGCAGTCGCCGCGGCGGCGGCCAGCCAGAGGGCCAGTATCCAGGGATATGCAACAGGGAGTTTTTCCATACGACCTCCTGCAAGGATCGCGAGGTCGGAGTCGGTGCTGCCCCGCTGGAGAGGGGGGAGGGGTCGAGCGAGGCGGTGGGCCGACTCACGACCGGGCGATCGAGGCTTAAGGTAGCACAAGTCTTGCTGCGCCGCAGCAAGACTATAATTTTATGTTTTTATTGAACTTATTACGCTTGAAGCCCGCCGGAATTGTCTAGGGCGGACGATTCCGGCAGGGTTTTCCCATGACTCAGAGGTAACTCTGCATACCCGCCACCGCCTCGACCAGGATCGTCACGACGAAGGCGACGGACACGACCAGGCTGGAGCCGATGGCGATCTGGAAGAACGAAACCTGGGACTGCTTGCGGTTGAACATGGGGAGCCTCCTGCTGTTGTGAGGCACAAGGTACGCCCGGGATTTGCGCCGATAAATCCGAATAACCGTTGCACTCTATTTCGTTTTTCAGAACAATCGTGTCATGGACCAGCTGCTCGCAATGAAGGTCTTTGCCCGCGTCGCCGAACGAGGCTCGTTCGGCCAGGCCGCCGATGAGCTGGAAATTTCACGACCGGCGGCCAGCTCACACGTCGCCGCCCTCGAAAAGCACCTCGGCGCACGCCTGCTCAACCGGACGACGCGCCGGGTGTCGCTCACGGCCGAAGGCACCGAATTCCTGCGCCGCACGCGCCGCATTCTCGAAGAACTGCATGACGCGGAGGAGACGGTGCGCGACACGCGCTCCAAGCCACAAGGCAAGTTGCGCGTGGACGTGCCCGTTGCCTTCGGGCGCTACCTGTTGCTGCCTGCCCTGCCCGAATTCACCCGGCGCTATCCGCTGATCGAACTGGACCTGCGCCTCAACGATCGCATCGTCGACCTCGTGGCCGAACGCGTGGACGTGGCGTTGCGCGTCGGGCCGATCCGTCAGGCCGGCCTCGCCGCGCGGCGGGTGTCGCAGGTGAACATCGTCACGTGTGCGGCACCTGCGTACCTGCAGGACCACGGCGAACCAAAGACACCGGACGAGCTGCGCGAGCACAAGCTCGTGGGCCTCACTTCGCCTTCCGGAGCGCCGCCGGAGTGGACATTTCCTCCGCCGTACACGCCAAAGCGACTCGGGCTGAAATTCTCGATGCTGTTCAACTCGGCCGAGGCGCCGATCATCGCGGCGACCGCGGGTCTCGGCATCGCGCACACGGGCGACCTGCTCGTGGCCGAGTACGTCGGGCGCGGCGAACTGAAGCTGATCCTCGAGGACTTCGTGGTGCCCGGCCCGCCCATCTCCCTCGTCTACCCGTCTGCGGGACACCAGTTGGCCAAGGTTCGCGTGTTCTCGGATTTCGCCGCGGACCTGCTGCTGCGCTGGAACGAGGTAGTCCGCCGCTGGATCAAGCAGCCGTCCCGCCTGCCGAACCCTGTCGCCGCTGCCTCCTCCGCCCCGCTTGTCCGCTAGACTCGCGTAAAACCCAGGGGAACCCGACCCACATGACCTACCTCGTTGCCGGCCTGCTGCTGTTTCTCGGCGTGCACTCGATCGCCATCATTGCGCCGGCGTGGCGGGACAGCATCGCCGCGAGGCTCGGCGATGCGCCGTGGAAAGCGCTCTACGCATTGGTCTCGGTCATCGGCTTCGTGATGCTCGTGCACGGGTACGGCCTGGCGCGCGCGGAGCCGACGGTGCTCTACACGCCGCCGGTGTGGATGCGTCACCTGGCCGCGTTGCTCATGCTGCCGGTGTTTCCGTTACTGCTGGCCACGTACCTGTCCGGCCGCATCAAGACCGCCGTGAAGCACCCGATGCTGACGGCGATCAAGGCCTGGGCGCTGGCGCACCTGCTCGTCAATGGCAATCTCGCGGACGTGCTGCTGTTCGGCGGCTTCCTCGCGTGGGCCGTGGCGGACCGCGTCGCGGTCGGCAAGCGTGTCGTGCAGCGCAAGCCCATGGTCATGGGAGCACCGTCACGAATGAACGACGTGCTGGCGGTCGTCGGCGGCCTCGCGCTGTACGCGGTGTTCATCCTCTGGGCGCACCAGCGCTTCTTCGGCGTGCCGCCGATGCTGCCGCACTGACCGGCACGCGCGTCGGCGCCCCACACCGTGCGACCCTGGTCCCTGTCACTGTTGGTACTGGCACTGCTTGCGGTCAGCACCGCGCTCGCGGCTCCGTCCGCCCTGGAAAAGCGGATTGCAGCTGCCGTCGATCGGCGCGCCGACGCGGCGCTCGAACTGCTGGCCGAGACGGTGAACGTGCAGAGTGCCACCGAAAACCTCCCCGGCGTACGCGCGGTGGGTGAGATCTACGCTCGCGAATTTCGCGCGCTCGGCTTCGAGACACGCTGGGTCGACGTGCCGGCCGAGATGAGGCGCGCGGGGCATCTGGTGGCGACCCACCGTGGCCAGCGCAATGGTCCACGTCTGCTGTTGATCGGTCATCTCGACACGGTCCTGCAGGGTGAGCCCTTCCGACGCGACGGCAACCGGGCCTACGGCTCGGGCTCATCCGACATGAAGGGCGGCAACCTGGTCGCGCTCGAAGCCCTGCGCGCACTGCACGCGACCGGCGAACTCCGCGCAATGAACGTCACGGTCGTCTTCACCGGCGATGAAGAAGACCCGGGCTCGCCGCAGCTCGTGACGCGCGAATCGCTGCTGGCAGCGGCCGCGGACGCCGACATCGCCCTGGCCTTCGAGGGATCGGCGCCCGGCAAGGGCGTCATCGGCCGCCGCGGCATCGCTGCGTGGCGGCTGCACGTCACCGGAGTGCAGGGCCACTCGTCCGGCATCTTCGGCGAGGCGCGCGGCTACGGTGCGATTTTTGAAGCTGCACGCATCCTCGACCAGTTCCGGACCGAATTGCGCGAACCCAACCTGACGTACAACCCGTCGGCGATCGTGGGCGGCACTAACGTCAGCTACGACACGGCGACCAAGAGCGGCACCGCGCTCGGCAAGACCAACGTGATTCCGCGCGAAGTCCGCGTCGAAGGCGATCTCCGCTACCTCGGCGCCGCCCAGTTCGAATCGGCCCGCGCCAGGATGCAGGCGATCGTCGCCGCGAACCTGCCGCAGACGTCGGCAGAAATCGTCGTCGAGAACGAGTATCCCTCGATGGCGCCTAACCCGGCAGCGAACGCATCCTCGGTGTCCTCGATTCCGTGAGCCGCGATCTTGGCGCGGGCCCCATCGTCGCGCAGCCGCCGATCGAGCGCGGCGCGGGTGACATCGCTTTCGTGTGCGGCGACGGACGCCTCGCCTGCCTCGATGGTCTCGGCACGGACGGCGAGAACGACCACGCGCCGGGTGAGTACGTGCTGCTCGACTCGCTGCCGCTGCAGGTGAAGCGCGCGGCGATATTGATGCACCGACTGGCTCGTTGATTCGATGTCGCGCGGGCCCTTTGGTCGCGCGATGGACATCGAACCGCAGGACATCCGGCGACTCGCAGAGTCAGCCTGAATCGCGTCAGTGGCGGTGCTGGCACCGCCACTGACGCGACTCAGGAGTGACCCTGCTCGTACTGCGATGGCGTGCAGCGGGCGTGCGCGAGGTATTCGCGCAGGTGACGCATCGCGCTCTTGTCGAGCGTGTTGCCGTGGTGCGGCCGGTGCAGGATGCCCTCGACACCGTTGAGCTTCACGCGCAGCCGCGCGCCGGACAGCGGCTCGATTTCGGCCGCGAGGTGATGCAGCAGGGACTCGATTTCGCGCCAGTGGATGTTGGCGCTGATCGGGTCCTGGAAGATCGTGCGCAGCAGGTTCTCGTGCTTGTGGCTCATGGACACCTCCGCGCGGCGAGACCACTACCGCAGCGTGAGCATAGTCCAAACGCTCCGCGCTACGGTTGCGGTTCGCCGCACGATCATTTCGCCCCGCAGGCGCGCTCAGCTCGCCACGGCCAGCTGGCCGCGCTGGTAGTCGATCACGGCCTGCTGGATTTCCTCCGGTGAGTTCATCACGAACGGGCCGTACTGGACCACCGGCTCACCGATCGGCTTGCCGGCGAGCAGCAGCAGCCGTACGCCCTGCTCGCCCGCCCGGATCCGCACGGAGCCCCCAGGCGTAAGCAGTCCAGCCGCACGGAACGGCAGCGGTTTCGCGTCTTCGCCGACCACGGCGTCGCCTTCGTACACGTACAGGAACGTGTTGTGAGAAATCGGCGTCGGGATCGTGGCTTCACTGCCGTGCGGCAGGCGCAGGTCGTAGTACAGCGGCGCGGTGCTCAGTCCGCCGATCGGCCCCGCGGTCTTCGTCCCGCCCTGCTCGAACTCACCGGCGATGACGCGCAATTCGCCGCCGCCCGCGAGCGCGACCGTCGGAATCTCGCGCGACGGAATGTCGCGGTAGGCCGCCGGCTTCATTTTCTCGCGCGACGGCAGGTTGATCCACAACTGGAACCCGCGCATGCGGCCTGCGGTCTGTTGCGGCATCTCGGAATGAATGATGCCGCGCGCCGCCGTCATCCACTGCACGTCGCCGGGGCCGAGGTCGCCCCGATTGCCAAAGCTGTCCTCGTGACGCATGTGCCCGTCGAGCATGTAGGTGACGGTCTCGAACCCGCGGTGCGGGTGCGAGGGGAAACCCGCCAGGTAGTCGTCCGGGTCGTCGGAGAAGAATTCGTCGAGCATCAGGAACGGGTCGAACCGCTGGTTCTGGCGACTGCCGAGGCTGCGGCGCAGCTTGACGCCGGCGCCGTCGGAGGCGGCCACGGCCTCGATCACGGCCTGCAACTTGCGCGAAGTGGTCATGATTGCTCCTGTCGCGAGGTCAGGCGTTCACGCCGCGCATCGAGCGACCAGCCGCCTGCGCCGCGTGCGACGAGGAACAGGAACCCACCGGCAACCATGATTGCGATCGCACCCAGGACTTCCAGCGCAATGACCAGCGGCAGCAGCGCGCCCGGAACTCCCATCGACTGCATGTAACCCTGCGTGCCGGCGTACCCCGAAATCTTGCCGATGCCGGCAAACAGGAACATCGCTGCGATCAGGACACGACCGATTAGGTCGGTCGAATTTTCCCAGGTCTTCATCGTTCTATCCTCGCATGAAAATTCAAGGTAGCTGCTTGCCATGACACTGCAGCCGCGCCGGATCGTCCGGTGCATCAGGCCGCGAGTTGTTCGATGCGCCTGGCGGCTTCGGCGATCGCCGCGGTACGGCTTTCCTCGCCCATCGCTAGGCCCTCGGCGTAAATGAACTCGACGTCCGTGATGCCGATGAAACCGAGGCACTGCCGGACATAGGCGGTCTGCAGGTCGCTGGGCGTGCCCGCGTATTTGCCGCCGCGCGTCGCGATGACGAAAGCACGCTTGCCGTGCAACAGGCCTTCGGGGCCGTTGGCCGTATAGCGAAAGGTAACGCCCGCGCGCGCTACGTGATCGAAGTACGCCTTGAGCGTCGAAGGGACGCCGAAGTTGTACATGGGCAGTCCGATGACAATGACGTCCGCCGCGGCGAGCTCGGCCACGAGCGCGTCCGACTCGGCGACGATGCGCGACTGGTCTGCCGTGCGCTGCTCCGGCGCGGTGACGAATGCGGTAAAGCGCTCGGCCGTGAGGTGCGGCAGGGGCTGGTTGGCGAGGTCGCGGACGACTACGCGCGTCGACACTGCGGACATGTCGGCGCTGCGATCGGTCCGGACCAGGGTCGCGATGAACTGGCGGGCCAGTCGCGAGGAATGGGACTCGGTCCCGTGGAGGCTGGAGTTCAACTGGAGATAAGTTTTCATGGTCGTGCAGGCCGTGTTCGGTGGTGAAATCGATGGACGGTAGTTTGCATCTATGTTTTGAATTAAAAAGACGGTTATTTCGCTTAAACTAATCGATATAATCGATCTATGACGACACCCCGTATCACCTTGGACCAATGGGCCGCCCTCGTCGCGGTCGTGGAACAAGGAGGTTACGGGCCGGCGTCCGAGCGCCTGCACCGCACCCAGTCGACCGTCACTTACACGATCAAGCGACTTGAGGATCAGCTCGGGCTGAAGGTGTTCGCGCGTCAGGGTCGGCGCGCCGCTCTGACGCCGGCCGGTCAGGTGCTGTATCGCCGCGGCAAGTCGCTGCTCGACGACGCGACCCGTCTCGAGCGCTCGGCCTCGGGGCTCGCGCAGGGCTGGGAGGCGGAAGTACGGTTGGCGGTCGAAGCCATCTTTCCAACGTGGTTGCTGCTGCGCGCACTCGCCGAGTTCGGGAACGAGCATCCGGACATCCGTGTGGACCTCATCGAGGCCGTGCTCGGCGGCGTCGAGGAAGCGCTCACCGAGGGTCGCGTCGACTTCATCATCGGCACGCTCGTGCCTGGCGGCTTCATCGGCGATGCGCTGATGCAGGTGCGCTTCGTGTGCGCCGCCGCGCCGACGCATCCGCTGCATCGACTCGGCCGACCCGTGGAGATCGAAGACCTGCGCGCCCATCGTCACCTCGTCGTGCGCGACTCGGGCATGCGCCGCAGCCGCTCAGGCGGCTGGCTCAACGAGCGGCGCTGGACCGTCTCGAACAAGGCGACGTCGATCCGCGCGGCGTGCATGGGCCTCGGTTTTGCCTGGTACGCGGAGGAGAACATTCGCGAAGAACTGCAGAGCGGCTCGCTCGAGCGACTGCCGCTGACGGAAGGTGCGGAGCGTTTCGCCACGCTATACCTGGTGTATGCAGATCGCATGGCAGCAGGCCCCGGCACGCGCCGTCTCGTGGAAATCATCCACGCGCACGTCGCCGAGAACTGTCGCGTCGCGGACGCGGCAGGTCGCCCGTAGAATACTCGCATGCGCCTCCGCGATCCCCGCGTCATTCACCTGCTCGCCCTCTACGCACTACCGGTTGTCGTGTCCGCAGCCGGCTGGGGCGTGCCGGCGGCTGTCGGTGCTGCCGTGGCTGCATTTCTGCTCGGCGTTGCTGCGCGGTTGTTTGTTTCGCTGCGCGCGCTGCGGCAACCGGAGCGGCCGCTGCGCCTGCACACGATCACGTTTTCGCACTACGCAGAGAAAGCCCGCTGGTGCCTCGATCGGCTGGGCGTGCCGTATGAAGAAGTGCCGAACGTCGGCGTGCTCGGCGTCCTGCTCACGGGCCGCACCGTGCCGTGGCTCGAAGTTCCACCCGGACTTACGCGCATCAGCGATTCGTCGCGCATCCTGCGTTACCTGTGGGGCGAATACGCTGGACGGTTACCCGGCACCCGCACGTGGTTTCTCGAACCGACGCCGGCCGCGCTCGAACTCGAGGCGAAGCTGGACCGACGGCTCGGCAACGACGTGCGTGTCTGGCTCTACCATCACCTGCTGCGCCAAACCGACCTGAGTTTCCGTTCGTGGGGCATCGACGAGCCCGCCATTCCACGCTGGCAACGCGCCCTGCTCTGGGTGAAGCGACCTGTCCTGGCCTTCGCCGTGCGGCGGATGCTCGGCGTAACGCCTGGCCGCGCGGACCGGGCCTGGGCGCGCACGCGCGAAGCCTTCGGCGAGATGGACCAGTTGCTCGCCGACGGCCGGCGTTACCTGACCGGCGAGACGCTGACTTTCGCCGACATCACCTTTGCGAGCCTCGGTGCACTGGCGGTCTTGCCGCCGGAATACCCGGGCAATCGCCTCGGCGGCCGCCGCATGGCGGCAACGGACATCCGCGACCCGCGCTGGCGCGCCGAGGTCGAGGAATTGCGGGCGCGGCCATCCGGCCAGTTCATCCTGCGACTGTACCGGGAAGAACGGGCCCGCCGCCCGGCCTGACCGCCTTCGAGTGACCCCGCCGGGGTTCACTCTTCCGGTTCGTTCTCTTCGGCGCTCCAGCGCTTGCGGTGCTCGAGTTCCGCTGCGGCACGCACGCCAGCGTGTCGATTCGAGAGCAGCAGCGACGCGGGATCGCACACGCGCGCGCGGATGACGCCGAGATCCACGGCGGCATCGAACAGACTCGGGTACCAATGGGCCCAGTCCGGGAAGAGTTCCTCGACTCGCTCACGCAGCGTCATGGGCCGAAGTCTAAACCGGCCCGCAGGTGAATTCCGCAACCGGACTCAGCGGACCGTGAACTGCGTGCAGTCCGCCGCTACGCCGGCCGGAGTCGCCGCCACGTCGGTCGACAAGTCGCGGACAGTCTGCTGCAACACGGGCTGCAGCGGATCGTCAGCCGCCACGTGGACCGTGCCCTGCTGCAAAAGCATTCGAGCTGCATCGGGACAACCCAGACGCACCAGGGCCTCGGCGCGATTATTGAGCGCCGCGGCTTGCGCCGGATCGTCGGCGAGGACTTCGCCGTACCAGCGTTCCGCTTCGACCCAGTCGCTTGCGGCAGCGGCGAGGTTGCCGAGACCGAGGCGCGGGAGCGGCGCTTTGGGCCAGAAGCTCGCTGCGGCTGCGTACGCGGCCTTGGCAGCGTCAGGATTCCCTGCGGTCTCGAGTGCTGCCGCTGCACTCATGTAACGCACCGGATCCGGCTGCGCCGGCAGCGTGCCGGGTTCGAGCAGGACGAGTCCCCAGTTCCCGCCCCGGTCCCACGTCGCTTCGAACATTGACGCGCGCAGGGCCAGGTGCTCATCGGTACCCGAGCGGAGCAGCAGCTTCCCGCGTGGCTTGTCGTAACCGATGACGACGGCGTAGTGCCAATACGGCCACG
Source organism: Pseudomonadota bacterium (assembly GCA_016704655.1). GTDB lineage: Bacteria > Pseudomonadota > Gammaproteobacteria > Steroidobacterales > Steroidobacteraceae > RPQJ01. Next base: position 138,310 of record JADIZR010000005.1, read on the forward strand.
GACCCGCGCCGAGTTGCTGCAGCACGAGGGCCGGTCGTCCCGCAGCAACCTCTGCCAGCAGATCTGACAGCGACGGCCCCGTTTCGTAGGCGACCAGTTCACGCGCCCGCGCTGCCGCGGCAAGTTCGGATTGCAACGAACCCTGGCGGCCCGGCAGGTAGACCTCGGTTGCCAACGCTGCTGGATCGACGTTGCGCCCCACCGCACCGAGAACAGTCGCCAGCGCCGCAGGACCACACTGATGCTCGGTTTGCGGATGAAAGGGCGTCGCCGTAAGCTCAACCCGCTCTGGCAACTCTGCAGGCAACTGCTCGAGCCGTGACGGCCCAGCGCAGCCGACGAGCAGCAGCAACGCCAGCAGGAGCGCGAGCACGGCCCACGCGCGTCCACGACTCACGGTCGAGACGGGCACTGCAGCCGTGCCGGGACGGTGGGTCAGGCCTTCTTGAAGATGTCGATCACGCCGACGAGTTCGAGGATGATCAGGATCACGAAGACGATGCCGATGACCGCAAGGGCATCGCCGCCCGCCGGCATCTGCTCCATGCGATCGGCCAGCGAGCGCAGTTCGGAGTCCGTGAGACGCGCGACACGCGCATCGACCGCCGACGGGTCCACGCCCATGGCTGCCATCTGTCCGCGCACCTGCTCGCGCGCGAGCGCCGTGTTCACGATCGCCATGTCCTGCGCGCGCGTGCTCGAGGCTTCCACGGCCTGCAGCGTGCCGACGAGCGCGGCCTGCGCAGCCTGCGGCGACGCGAAGTTCAGCATCGCCAGGCACAGTGCATAAACGAAAATTCTGTTCCGCATATTACCCCTCCGGAGACTCACGCAGACACACACGATATCGCGCACCCAGGCGCTTGCGCGCATGGTACGTGGCATTCTGCCGCACAAGGGGACGCAGTTCTCGGTTTGGCGCTCAGCCGAAGACCGTGCGCAGCAGTTGCGCATAAGCGCCCGGGTCCGTCACCAGGACGAACACCAGGCCGACCAGCGCACCGATGAGGTGGGCGTCGTGATTGATCTTCTGTCCCGCCATGCCGCTGGAAAAGTGGCCGCCCTCCTTCGCGTACCAGGAGTAAGCGACGTACGCGACGGCAAACAGAGGCGCGGGAATCGGCACCGGAATCGGCAGGATGAACAGCTTCATCGACGGGAAGTACACGATCGCCGCGAACAGCACGGCCGCGATCGCCCCGGACGCGCCGAGCGTCGCGTACTGCGGATCCTTGCGGTGCTTGAAGTACGTCGTACTCACCGCCAGCACGAGGCTGCCGAAGTACAGCAGGCCGAAGGCGACGCCGCCGATCCGGCGTTCGAGCAGGAACGCGAAGAACCAGAACGTCATCATGTTGAAGATAAGGTGCATCAGGTCGCCATGCACGAAGCCGTGCGTGATGACCGTGTAATAGACGCCCCGGCGCTGCGTTTCGTACGGCCGGAAAATGAGGCGATCCATCAGTTTCGGCGCGGCATAGAGCGCCACGAGGCTCACGACGATCGTCACGACGAAAATCAGCAGTGCAATGCTCACGGGCAGGACGACCTCTCGCGCGGGTGAATGGCGACCACGACCTCAGTGCTTCACGTAGATCAACTGCGAGGTGTCGAAGCCGAGTGCCTTCGCCTTCGCCACGAGCCGCTCGACTTCGGCCCTGGGCGGTGTCGGCGTGCGCGAGAGGATCCACAGGTAGGAGCGGTTCGAACCCGCGACCAGCGCGTGCTGGTAACCGGGATCGAGGTCGACCACGTTGTAGCCGCCGTAGAACGGACCGAAGAACGAAACCTTGAGTGCGGCCACGTCCGGCGCGCCGAGGAACTTCGCCTTGCCGCTGGCCTCGCCCCACTCGCCCTTGTCCGCGCGGTAACCGCGGTTCAGGACGGCCACCGTGCCGTCCGGCCGCAGTTCGTAAGTCGCTGTGATCTGCTCCATGCCGCGCTCGAAACGGTGATCGAGCCGGGCCACCTCGTACCAGCGACCCATGTACCGCTCGACCTGGAAGCCAGTCACCGGCTCGATGCCCTCCGGGACGCCGACGCACCCCGCGATGACCGCGATGGCGACGAGCACGAGGTTCCGGGCATGAAATAATGCACGCATAAAGGTGGGTTCCTGAAATTCAATGGCTTCGTATACACATGCCCGGCCTGGCATGCCATCCCCACGCGCGATTCAGGGTTGCGAAGTCGACGGTGCGGCCACGCCCTTCGCACGCGGCGGGATTTTCGCGATGCGGGCGGCGGCCTCAGCCTTGACCCGCCGCAGCAGGGCGCGATCGCGCCGCAACTCCTCGGCGCGCGCATTTTTTTCTGCCACGAGGGCATCGCTCAGCAGCGCGCCGAACGTGCGCAAGGGTGCGATCTGGAAGCCGTGCTTGCGGAACAGCCGATAGATTTCCTTGACCTTCCCTGGCTGCACGTCGCGCCCGAGCGTGAAGGATTCGAAGCGCCCCTCCATTGCCAGCAACGCAGCCTCCGCGAGGCAGGCGTAGGCGACTCCCGGGGGCAGTCCGATGTCGAAACTGAACTCAACGGGACCCGGAATCAGCACCTCACCACTCTCGACCACGAGCACGTCCGGGCGCGTCGCAGCCTCCTCCGCGGAAATGTCCGGCGGCAGCGCCACGTCGAGGATGACCGCGCCAGGCTTGCATTGGCTGACGTCGAGCACGCGCTGGCCGAATGCCGACGTCGCCGTCACGATCAGGTCGCAATCACCCACCCAGCGCTTCGTCGTCGTGCCGAGTTCGACATGAGCGCCGGGTGTCTCCTCCACGATCTTCTGCTTGAGCGCAGCCAGCCGGTCCGGCTCGATCGACACGAGCACCACGTCGCGCACGGCTGCCGCGAGCAGGCGTGAGCAGACAGAGCCAATCGAGCCCGTCGCTCCGACGACCATGGCCTTGGCGTGCGACAGGTCGGCCCACCCCATTCGCCGCGCCGTGAGCTTGGCCGTCTCGAGCGTGGCTGCGATCGTGAGACTGTTGCCGGTCGTGACCGGGATCGACGCGCGACGCGCAACCGTGACGCCCGCATCGCCCACCACTTTCGTGAACGCGCCGAGACCGACGATCTGTGCGCCCTGTGCAGCGGCGTCGCGCACGGCTTGATCGAGTCTGCGATACGTGAATTCAGGCGGACGGCTCAGCATCTGGCGCGGTGTCGCGCCGAGCGCGTAGATGAGTCCCTTGATCGGCTGGCCCGTGGTCGGCGAAACGCCGCCTTCGACCCGACCGACGCGCGAGGCCGGCATGTGCGCGGCGGCCGCCTCGACCAGCGCGCGCGGCAAATGGCGAGTCCAGCGATAACGCGGGTGATGCGCGAGGTAGTCGATCGTCAGCGGATGCAGGACGAACGCGAACCGGTTGGCGCTTTTCGCGTCAACGGTTGCCCTTGCCGGTTTCTCCCTCGTCGCGGTCACGCCGCGGACCCCTGACCCTCGGAGCATCATTGTTGGGCCGTCGTGCGACGCCGCCCATTCGTAATGCCCCTTAGGGCTCCCGCTGACGAAACTTCAGGCCACCCGCGTTCCCGGGCTTCCTGGGTTGGATCGTGGCGTAGAAATCGCGCAGCACCTGCAGGTCCTGCTCTTCGTGCCCCGTCATGCGCACATAGCGGTCGATGCCGACCTGCTTGCGCCCGTAATCGATGTAGCCCAGCCCGATCGGCACGTCGGCCGCGAGGGCCAGCTGATAGAAGCCGGACTTCAGGTATTCGCCATGCGCACGCGTGCCTTCGGGCGCCACCGCGATCCACAGCCAGTCGCGCCGGCGCATTACTTCGGCCATCGCCGTCACGAAACCAGTTCGCTCGCGACGATTGATGGGCAAGCCGCCGATCGCGATCAGCAGGCGGCGGAACGGCCAGCGGAACATCTGGTCCTTGCCCATCCAGTGGGCTGGAAGATCGTGGCCCAGCTTGAACAGCACGCCGAGCGGGAAGTCCCAGTTGGAGGTGTGCGGATAGACCATGATCAGGCCCCGAGGCTCCGGGGGCCACGTCAGCGACGTGCGCCAGCCGAACAGCCGGAGCAGGCCCAGGCAGGCCTTGCGGAAGATCTGCATCACCGCTCCTGAATGTGCATGGTGTACTGGCTGCGCGACCGCGGAGCGCGTCAGTCCGACGGCGGCACGACGTAAGCGGGAATCGGTTCCTTGGCCTTCCTGTCCGCCTCCTCCTGCTGCTGGCGCTCTTCCTGCTCGTCGATCATGCGCATCACCTTCTGCATGCTGGTGAGGAAGGCGTCAAAGACGTAGAGGATGCCGAACGTCAATGCGAACGCAGCCACCAGCGACACGACATGCTGGCCGAGTCGACGCGGAGATTTCTCATGCTCGCGCTCGACTGCGCGACGCGCGCGGTCCATGAAGGCACGCTGCAACGACGGCTGGGCCGTCTGCTGCTGCGCAACGTCGTGGCTGCCGTCCTGCACAGCAGGCGGGCAGCTGGGGCTCGAGTCGTTCATCCGGGCAGTTTAACTGTCCAGCTCTCCCGCTTGCGCATAACCGGCCGGACGGCGTCCTTGCTGCGAGCGGGATTTCGGCGCGCTGCTACGTGGTTGTGGAATATACCTAAATGCGAATCGTTTGCATTTGAGCCGGTTTCTGGCCTAAGATCCTGACCACGGCGAGGTACCAGTTCATGTACGTCTGTCTCTGCCACGGCATCTCAGAAACCCGGCTGCAACAGGCCATCCACGAAGGCGCGCGCTCTTTCGAGCAACTGCAGTCGTGCACCGGCGTGGCAACGTGCTGTGGCGCCTGCGAGCCCTGCGCGCGAGAGATGCTCGACACCGAAACGCTTGCTTCCCGCGCCCCTGCCCCTCAGGCTTCCTGAACATAAAAGCGCGCCGCGCAAGCGGTATCCTCAAGCCTGTCTTTGGAGCCGGTGTCATGCAGGGCGACGTCGAAGTCATTGCTCATCTCAACAAGATCCTCAAGAACGAACTGACCGCAATCAACCAGTATTTCCTGCATGCGCGCATGCTGAAGAACTGGGGCCTCGACCAGCTTGGCGACCACTCGCACCACGAGTCGCTCGACGAGATGAAGCATGCCGACAAGCTCATCGAACGCATCCTGTTCCTCGAGGGGCTGCCGAACCTGCAGAACCTGGGCAAGCTGATGATCGGCGAGGATGTGCGCGAAGTCCTCGAGTGCGACCTCAAGCTCGAGCTGATCGCCCACCCGGACCTCAAGGCGGCGATCGTCCACTGCGAGAAGGTCGGCGATTACGTCAGCCGCGAGCTGCTCGAGGACATCCTCGAATCGGAGGAGGAGCACATCGACTTCCTCGAGACCCAATTGGAGTTGATCGACCGCGTCGGCCTGCCGAATTACTGCCAGTCGCAGATGAAGGGCGCGTCCTGAGGCGAACCCTCTAGGGACTTTTCCGCGTTGACGGGCGCGGCGCGCCCACTAGCATCGCGCGTGTCTGAACCACGGACACGCCGATGCCGAAACGCTCACTCCCACCCCTGCCTGAATGGTACCCGCGCGGCACCGCGCTGCTGCGCGACCCGACCCTCAACAAGGGCACCGCCTTCAGCGACCATGAGCGCGACGTGCTCGGCCTGCGCGGCCTGTTACCGCCCCACGTGGCCACCCAGGACGAGCAGGTCGCGCGCGTGCTCGAAAACTTTCACCGGCTCAAGACGCCGCTATCCAAGTACATCATGTTGTCGAGCCTGCTCGACCGCAATGAAGCGCTATTCTTCCGCGTGGTGATGGAACACGCCGACACGATGATGCCCATCATCTACACGCCGACGGTCGGCCTCGCCTGCCAGCAGTTCGGCCACATCTACCGGAGGCCGCGCGGACTCTTCATCTCCGCCGCCGATCGCGGGCGTATCTCGCAGGTCATGCGCAACTGGCCGCACCGGGAGGCGGCGATGATCGTCGTCACGGACGGTGAACGCATCCTGGGCCTCGGCGACCTCGGCGCGAACGGCATGGGTATCCCTATCGGCAAGCTTTCGCTGTACACGGGCTGCGCGGGCCTGCATCCGTGGAAGTGCCTGCCGATCATGCTCGACGTCGGCACCAACAACGCAGCGCTGCTCGAAGATCCCCTGTACCTCGGCCTGCGCCAGCGCCGCCTCACTGGCGCAGCCTACGACGAACTGGTCGAGGAGTTCATCGTCGCCACGCAGGAAGTGTTTCCTGGCGTCATCGTGCAGTTCGAGGACTTCGCCAATCACAACGCGTTCCGCCTGCTGCGCCGTTACCGCGACCGGGTGAGCTGCTTCAACGACGACATCCAGGGCACGGCTGCGGTGGCCGTCGCCGGCATCCTTTCCGCACTGCGCGTCACCGGCAGGACGATGTCCGAGCAGACGTTCCTGTGCCTCGGCGCCGGCGAAGCGGCGACGGGCATCTCGGACCTGCTCGTGAACGCCATGATCGAGGACGGGATCGACGCAGCCGCCGCACGCGCGCGCTGCTGGATGGTTGATTCGAAAGGGCTCGTGGTGGCGAGCCGCGGCGAGCTTGCGGAGCACAAGCGACCCTATGCACACGCACATGCGCCGGTCAGCGACTTCATCGGCGCCGTGAAATCGCTGCGGCCGACGGTCATCATCGGCGTCGGCGCCGTGCCGGGCACGTTCACCGAAGCAGTGGTGCGCGAGATGTCGCGCATCAACGAGCGACCCGTCATTTTCGCATTGTCGAACCCGACCTCGAAGGCCGAATGCACGGCGCAGCAGGCCTATGCGTGGTCGGACGGCCGCGCGCTCTTTGCCTCGGGCAGTCCGTTCGACCCGGTGACTATGCCGGACGGACGGCACTTCGTCCCACGGCAAGGCAACAATTCGTACATTTTTCCGGGATTGGGTCTCGCACTCGTGGTCGTCGGCGCAACCCGTGTCACCGACACGATGTTCCTGGCCGCCGCGCGCGCGCTGGCGCGGTGCACGACGCAGGCCGACCTGGACCAGGGCAGCCTGTTCCCGCCGCTCAGCACGGTGCGCGACGTGTCGACGCGCATCGCCGTGGACGTCGCGGAGATCGCCCTGCGCGACGGGCTCGCTGCGATCGAGCGGCCCGAAGACCTCGAGCAGGCAATCCGCGCGGAGATGTACGACCCGCGCTACTGACGCGAGCCGCCCTCCGCACGGAGACCGCTGCCGGCGCTCGGCTCAGGGCGGGCTGCCGCCCACCCCCCCCCCCCCCGCGGCCCGCCGCCCCGGCGGGCCCGCCCCCGCCCGGGGCGCCCCGCCCCCCGCCGCCGCGCGGCCCCGGCCCCCCCCGCCGGGCCCCCCCCCCCCCCCCCCCCCCCCCCCCCGCCCCCCCGGGGCGCGCGCCCGGCCGGGGGCCGAAGGCGGACTTCACGCCGGCCTTCATCACGAAACCCAGCTTGCCGGGGATGGCAAGGCCGGCGGACGGCCGCCGGCAGCGCCGCGACGCGTCGCCGCCCGCATGGATCTCGCTGAATCCGTCGGCCCCGGTGTCTGCGGGGGGGGGGGGGCGGGCCCGCGGCCGCGCCGCCGGCCCCCCCCCGCTGCTCGGACCCGGCCAGTCGTCGCCGTCGCAAAAAACAACGAGTAATCGCAATGAATGTCGCCCTATTTGTAATTTGACAACAGGCGCGCAGAATGGCCGCCGTTCTTCCAATCTGCACGGGTGGACATAATGAGCAAAGAAACTCCACGACTGACGCGCGCAATTCGCGTGGCGTTAGGCGGCGCGCTGGGCCTGGCTTCGGGACTGGCAGCGCTGCCTGCATTCGCACAGACAGCGACGGACCCGGGCAAGGATCTCGAAACCGTGTATGTGACGGGCTCGCGCATCGCGCGCGCGTCGGACTTCGAGAATCCGGCTCCGGTCGTCACGTTCTCGTCCGACGACATCGCCAAGTCGGGCTACTCCAACCTGCAGCAGCTGCTCGAAGACCAGCCGTTCGTCGGCAACTGCACGTTCTCGACGCGCGGCAACAACCAGGACTCGACGGCCAACGGCGCGGCCTCGATCAGCTTGCGCGGTCTCGGCGCCGACGCGACGCTGGTTCTAGTCAACAGCCGTCGCGTCGCGATCAGTTCGTTTGCCGAATCCATCACGACCAATTTCGTCGACATCAACACGATCCCAGTGGCGGCGATCGAGCGTCTCGAAGTGCTGAAGGACGGCGCATCGGCCGTGTACGGCGCCGACGCAGTCGCGGGCGTCGTCAACGTCATCCTGAAGAAGGACTTCGAGGGCTTCGAGGTTTCCGGCGGCGGCGGCTTCGCGGACGGCTACGATGAATACAACGCCTCCGCCATCTGGGGCATCAACGGCGAAGACTCCAACGTCACGCTGGTGCTCGACTACTTCAGGAACAGCACGCTCGCGAACTCGGAGCGCGGCTCGCTCGGGACTGCGGACCAGTCGAGCCGCGGCGGCGAGGACTTCCGTTCGTCGCGCGGCTTCCCCGGCCGCTTCATCGTGGACGGCGTCACCACGATCGACCCGGCCTGCCCCCCCGATCGAACGGCGGGCCAGACCTGCGTCTATGACTACGGCCCCTGGAACCTGCTGACGCCGGAAGCCGAGCGCACCGGCCTGATGCTGCTCGGCAACAAGCGTTTCGGCGACGTCGAGTTCTTCACCGAGATCGCGGCACAACACAACACCTCGATCGCGCAGGGTGCGCCGACGCCGCTCGATGAGGGCGCGGGACTCACGGTGCCCGTTACGCACCCGAACAATCCCTACACCGGCGCCACGAGCCTCGACATCGGCCGCTTCCGTACGGTCGACGCGGGACCGCGCGGGTGGAACATTCAGACCGACAACATCCGCGGCGTCTTCGGCCTGCGCGGCAAGTTGCTGGACCGCTGGGACTGGGAAGTAGCGGCGCAGCGAGCGCGCAGTGAATCGGAGCAGACTGGCAGCCGTTCGCAGGGCTGGGTCCGCACCGACTACCTGCAGCAGGAAATCAACGCCGGCCGTTACAACCCGTTCGGGGGTACCTTCAACGCGCAGTCGACGATCGACGCGATTACGACCAGTCTCGTGCGCCAGGGCACGTCGAACCTGACGGCTTACGACGCCCAGATCTCGGGTGAGCTGTTCGACCTGCCGGCCGGCAAGGTCGCGATGGCGACGGGCATCGAGTATCGCGAAGAAGACGTGAGCGACGTTCCCGACGAGCAGTTCCAGCGCGGACTGATCTTCGGCACCGAAGCGGTTTCGGCACAGGCGTCGCGCGACAACTGGTCGGCCTTCGTCGAGTTCTCGGTGCCGGTGATCGAGTCCCTCGAGGTCAACGTCGCTGCCCGCTACGACGACTACAGCGATTTCGGCGATACGTTCAATCCGAAGATTTCCGCCCGCTGGGAGCCGCTCGAATCGCTGGCGTTCCGCACATCGTGGGGCACGGGTTTCCGCGCTCCGTCGCTGGCGCAGATCGGCCTCGGCCCCTCGCAGGAGTCGCAGTTCTTCGTCGACACCTTCGGCTGCGCGGACAACCCGACCTACTGCGCAGCGACGGACTACACCATCGTGTTCGCGGGCAATCCGGACCTGGATGCCGAGGAATCGGAGAACTTCAACATCGGCGTGGCGTGGAAGCCGACCGATTCGTGGCTGTTCGCAGTGGACTACTGGGACATCAAGCAGGAAAACAAGATCGACGAGGTCAACTTCGGCTACCTGTTCCAGCAGTTCTGCGGCGTACAGGACAGCGACGTCTGCGTCCGCGGCACGCCGCTGCCGGGCGACACGCTCGGCCCGCTGCAGTCGGTCAACTCGAGCTTCATCAACATCGGCGAGCAGACGACCAACGGCGTGGACGTGAGCGTGCACTTCCGCGACTCGGTCATGGGCGGCGAGCTGTTCGTCGGCCTCGACTACTCGCGCATGCTGGAATTCAAGAAGCGCGAACTGAGCTCGGACGGCACGAGCTTCGTCACGCGTGACCTGACGGGCGAGTACGAGTACCCGGAAGACCGCTTCGTGCTGACGGGCGACTGGGGCTTCGACGTCTGGGGTGTGCGGGCCACGGTGAATTACACCGGCTCGTTCGAGGACACGCCGGACATCGACTTCGACGGCGTGCTCGATTTCGACTCCAACAACTCACGCACCGTCGGTTCCTTCACGACGCTCAACCTGCAGGGCCGCTACACCGGCTTTGACGGGCTGACCATCGCCGTCGGCATCGACAACGCGCTCGACGAGGAGCCGCCGTTCGCGATCGGTGACGGCGACACGGACCTCTACGGGTACGTGTCCGGCATGCACGATCCGCGCGGCCAGTTCATCTACGGCAAGTTGACCTACCGGTTCTGACGGCAGAGTCCGGTGACCGGGCGGGGGCGTCGCAAGGCGCCTCCGCCTGTTTTCCGGGCCCGACCTGGCGCAGTGCTCAGGTACGGGAGCGTCGCCAGACCAGCGTCTGGTTGTTCGCGGGCATGGCGCAGTCCTCGACCAGGCCCAGGCCCTGGGCCGCCGCCAGCGCGTCGACCGCCTCGAAATCGCGGATTCCGCTCAACGGGTCGCGCCGGCGTAACGACTCGTCGAAAGCCACGTTGCTGTGCGACGTGAACTGCCCGCCGTAACGGAAAGGACCGTAGACGACCAGCAAGCCGTCGTCGCGCAGCACGCGACCGACACCGCGGAACATGGCCTGCACCTGCGGCCACGACACGATGTGCAGCGTGTTGGCGGTGTAGACCGCGTCGACGCTGTCCGCGTCGCACGGCCAGCTCCCTTGCTCGACGTCGAGTTCCAGCGGAGCGAGCAGGTTGCACGAACCTTCCACTTCGATGCGCGCCGTGAGCGCCGCCAGGTGCTCGAGCTGCTCGGTTGGCTGCCAGCTGAGTCGCGGCAGGTGACGCGCGAAGTGGACCGCGTGCTGGCCCGTGCCCGCGCCGATCTCGAGCACCACGCCGGCCTGGTGCGCCAGCCAGCGTTGCAGCACGTCCAGGATCGGCGCCTTGTTGCGCTCGCACGCCTCCGAAAAAGGCAAAGGCTGCACGAACGAAGGCGAGCGCTTACCCATAGCCGCGTGTCAGCCCGGACCGTCCTTGAACTCAACGCCGTCCTTCATGACGAAGGGCACGCGCTTCAGCACGGTGACGTCGCTGAGCGGGTCGCCGTCGACGGCGATGAGGTCGGCCCGCTTGCCAGGTTCGATCGTTCCCACGTCGGCCTGCAGGCCGAGCAGGTCCGCCGCATGGACGGTGGCCGCCTGCAGCGCCGCGGTCGGCGTCATGCCGTGCTTGATCATCAATTCGAATTCGTCGGCGTTGCGACCGTGCTTGCTTACGCCGGCGTCGGTGCCAAAGGCGATCTTGACGCCCCTGGGCACGGACTTGCGCAACGATTCGCCGGTCACCCTGATGCGCCATTCGACTTTCGCCCGCACCTGCGGCGAATACGCCTCGGGGTTCGCGGCCAGCCGCTCGATGTAACCGTTCACGGTGGAGAGCGTCGGCACATAGTAGGTGCCCGCCTTCACCATCAGCGCAATGCGTTCATCATCGAGCATCGTGCCATGCTCGATGGAATCGACGCCGGCCATGAGCGCGACCTTGATGCCGTCCGCGCCGTGCGCATGCACCGCGACTTTCTTGCCATAGAGCCTTGCGGTTTCCACGATCGCTCGCGCCTCGTCGTCGAACATCTGCTGGCCGAGACCCGCGCCGACCTGGCTGTTGACGCCACCGGTCGTGGCGATCTTGATCACGTCCACGCCGCGGCCCACCTGGATCCGCACGGCGCGGCGACAGGACTCCACGCTGTCGCACAGGTTGTCGTGCGCGTGCAGCACCTCACGAAAGTCCTCGCGGTAGCCGAGCGCTGCGTCCATGTGCCCTGAGGTCGTCGAGATCGACCGTCCCGCGTCGACGATGTTCGGCCCCACCACCTTGCCCGCGCGGATCGCGTCCCGCAATGCGAGCGTGACGCCGTTGCCGTCGCCGAGGTTGCGGACCGTGGTGAAGCCTGCGCGCAGCGTCTTGTGCGCATTGGCAAGCGCGTTGTACGCGAGCTCGGCATCCTCCGCCTGCACGTCCTCGAGCTGTCCCATCTGCCCGCCCGTATCCGAAACCAGGTGCACGTGACTGTCGATCAGTCCCGGCAGCACGAAGCGCGAGCGCTGGTCGACGACGCGCTGACTGCCCGGCACGTCGATGAATCCATCGAGCACGTCGCTTATACGCCCGTCACGGATGACGATCGTGCTCGGCCCACGTGGCGCCTTGCCCGGGTGATCGAGCAGTCGCCCGGCATGGACCACGACGATGGTCTGCGGCGTCGTCTTGGCGCCTCGAACCGCATTCGCAGGTGGCGGATCGGCCGCCCAGGCAGATCCCGCCGCCGCTACAGCAAGCAAGGCGGTAAACAGGGTGCGAAGCGGGGTCGACGTGTGGTGCACAGGCAGTCTCGACGGCTGGAGGCCGGACAGTCTATTGTCGATGCCCTCGCAACGTCCATGCCCTGCCGAACATGCCCATCCTCGACCGCTGCCACGCCCGGGGCGCGCCTGTCGCCCTGTTCGCCCTGTTCGCCCTGCTCACATTGGGCGCTGCCGGGTGCCGCCATGCGCCAGCCTCCGCTGACTCCGCCGCGGTAAGCAAGCCGCCTGCCTCGCACGCGATCCCGGCTCCGCACGTCAAGCTGACACCGGGCGTGGCCGCCGCGAATCCGCTTGCCGTCGAGGCGGGGCTCGAAGTCCTGCGCGCCGGTGGCGGGGCTGCCGATGCCGCGGTTGCCGTACAGGCGGCGCTGGGACTCGTCGAGCCACAGAGCTCGGGCCTGGGCGGCGGTGCCTTCCTGCTCTATTACGATGCGCAAACCGGTGCGATTACCGCGTTCGACGGACGTGAGACTGCCCCGGCCGCTGCGACCCCCGGCATGTTTCTGGACGACAATGGCGCACCGCTTTCGTATCAGGATGCAGTCACGAGCGGACGCTCGACGGGCGTGCCGGGCGCCGTCGCGATGCTGGGCCTCGTGCACTCAAAGCACGGCCGGTTGCCGTGGCAGTCATTGTTCGACGCACCGATACGCGCGGCCGAGCAGGGCTTCGTGGTGCCGCAGCGACTGGGACGATTCGCCAACAGCACGTTCGCGCAGGCGACGCTGCCGGACGCACGCGCGCTGTTCTCCAGGCCCGACGGCACGATCGTGCAGGCGGGCGACACGCTGCGCAACCCGGCCTACGCGGAAACACTGCGTACGATCGCCACGCGCGGACCTCGTGCATTGCTCGAGGGCCCGCTCGCGGAACAGATCGTCGCGCGCACGCAGGCCGAGCCTCGCCCCGGTACGTTGACGCTCGCGGCCTTTCAACCCGCCGAAGTGCAGCCCTTGTGCCGCACGTTCCGCATCTACGTGGTCTGCGTGCCACCGCCACCATCGAGCGGTGTCGGCGTGCTCGAAGTGCTGGGATTGCTCGAACGCACGGACATTGCGTCGCGTGGACCGATGGATCCGCAGGCGTGGCTGCTGTTCGCCGAGGCGAGCCGGCTGATGTATGCCGATCGCGATCGTTACGTGGCCGATCCGCGGTTCGTCGCCGTCCCCGTCGAAGGCATGCTCGACCAGGGCTATCTCGACAGCCGCGCGCAACTGATCGGTGACCGCGCTACTGCTGGCGCTCCCGAGGCAGGCACTCCGCCCGGTGCCGTGATGACGCGCTCAGGCTTCGACGCGACGAACGAGGTGCCCGGCACAAGCCACTTCGTCATCGTCGACGACCAGGGCGACGTGATCTCGATGACCACCTCGGTGGAGTCGCTGTTCGGCTCGGGACGCGCAGTCGGCGGATTTTTCCTGAACAACCAGCTCACTGACTTCTCGTTCACGGCCGTCGACGCCGCCGGTCGCCCCGTGGCGAATGCCGTCGCTGGCGGCAAGCGGCCTCGGTCTTCGATGTCGCCGGCGATCGTGCTGCGCAAGGCGGACGGCGCGTTCGTGGCCGCGGTCGGTTCGCCGGGCGGCTCGGCCATCCTCGCCTACAACGCCAAGGTGCTGATCGGACTGCTGGCCTGGGACCTGCCGCTGCAGGACGCGATCAACCTTCCCAACCTGATCGCGCGCGGCGCCGATTTTTACGGCGAGATGCCGCGCATTTCTGCCGAACTGTCGGCGCAGCTGGCGGCCAGGGGCGTCGCGCTCAAGTCGGGGCGAGGCGAAGAATCCGGCCTGCACGGCGTGGCCGTGCGCGGCAATCCGCCGGCGTTCGAGACGGGTGCCGATCCGCGACGCGAGGGAGTCTGGAAGCCGCAATAGCCGTCAGTCCTGCAGGGCCCTGGCGAGACCTGCGCGCGTCAATTGCACCACGACCGGCGACAGTGCCAGCAGCGCGATCAGGTTCGGAATCGCCATCAGCGCGTTGAGCGTGTCGGCGATGGTCCACGCGAGGTCGAGCTGCGTGACCGCACCGAAGAACACCATGATCGTCCACACGATGCGGTACGGCATGATCGACCAGTCGCCCACCAGGTACTGCCAGCAGCGCTCGCCGTAGTACGCCCAGCCGAGGATGGTCGTGAGCGCGAAAATACCCAGCGCGACCGCGACGAGTTCGCCGCCGATGCCGGGCATCGCCGACTGGAACGCGGCTTGCGTGAGTGCGGCGCCCGTCTTGCCGGACTGCCAGGCGCCCGAGACCACGATCGCAAGTCCCGTCATCGTGCAGACCACGAGGGTGTCGAGAAACGTGCCCATCATGCCGATCAGGCCGCTGCGCACGGGATCGTTGCTCATGCCCGCCGCCTGGGCGATGCCGGCCGTGCCGAGACCGGCTTCGTTCGAGAAAATGCCGCGCGCCACGCCGTAGCGGATGGCCGCTATCATCGCCGCGCCGGCGAAGCCGCCGACCGCGGCAGTGCCCGTGAAAGCCGTTGCGAAAATGAGCGCAAAGGCAGCCGGGATTGACTGCCAATGGAAGACCAGAACGATCGTCGCCGCGACCATGTACCCGATCGCCATGAACGGGACGAGCCAGTTCGCGACCGCCGCGATGCGCTTGATGCCGCCGAGGATGACCGCACCCGTGACGACGGTCAGCACGACGCCGGTGACCAGCGGGGTGATGTTGAACGAACCCTGCATTGCGGCCGCGATGCTGTTCGACTGCACCATGTTGCCGATACCGAACCCGGCCAGGCCGCCGAACAGCGCAAACGTGGCGCCAAGCCAGGCCCAGCGCGGGCCGAGTCCGTTGCGAATGGCGTACATCGGGCCACCGACGAAACGTCCCTTCGCGTCACGCTCGCGGAAGTGCACGGCCAGCAGCACCTCGGCGTACTTGGTGGCCATGCCGACGAGCGCCGTCATCCACATCCAGAACACCGCGCCGGGGCCGCCGAGCGCGACAGCCGTGGCCACGCCCGCGATGTTGCCGACACCGATGGTCGCGGCAAGGCATGTCATCAGCGCCGCGTACGGGCTGACCTCGCCGTGGGCTTCGTCACCGCCCCGGCCGCTCCATACCAGCCGCAGGCCGGCAGCGATCTTGCGCACCGGCATGCCGCCGAGCCGCACCTGCAGATACAAACCCGTGCCGAGGATCAGCACCAGCATGGCCGGGCCCCAGACGAACGAGTCGAGGGTGTTGATCCAGTCGGTGAACGTTGTCATGAACTCCCCTGTGCGCGAAATTCCCGGACGGTCGCCGCCGTCCTGGCGTGCCGCACGTTACCTCAGTTCACCGTCGCGCGACAGCGCGCCACGCCGGCGTCCTGCACGCGCCCCTCGACGTCGATGAAGCGCCACGAGTAGCTCCCGCGCTCGAGCGACAGTTGCAGCACGCCGTGCTCGAGCACGCGTGCCTGGCTGCGGTACGGCGGCTTCCAGAAGCCGTAAAGCGTTGCGCCTCCAGTGCCGACGACGAATTGCCGCGGCGCCTGGCCGTCGCCCGGCGGCTGCCCTGCCGCGTCGAGTGGATCGAAGCGCTCGTAGAAATGCTCGTGTCCGCTCAGCACCAGGTCGGCGCCATGGCGGTCGATCAGTTGCCAGAAGGGTCGCATCTTGTCACCCGAACCCCGATGGAAGCCCGACGAGTACAACGGCGCATGCCACATGACGAGCAGGCAGCCTGGCGTCCGCGCAGCCGCTTGCGCATCTTCAGCGAAGAGCCGATCCAGCCACTCGAACTGCGCCCGCAACGCGCTGCCGTCGACATTGCTGTCGAGCGCGATCAGCCGCCAGTCCTCGGTCAACGCGCGGCTGTACGCGATGAAGCCGCCGTCGCGCAGGACGTCGGCACCGAAGTACTCGCTGAAATCACCGGCGTTGCCGCGCACGTAATCATGGTTGCCGGGAGTAGCCAGCGTCATCGCACGGTGTCGCCCCCACGTCGGCTCGTAGCACGAGGCGAGCGCATGCGCGTCGGCCAGTGGATAAGCCATGTCGCCGAGACCGAGCACCAGCGCGCCGTCGGGCACGAGCTGCGACGTACGCTCAGCCATCGAATCCGCAGGTGCACGGTGCTTGCAGTCGGCGATATCGCCGACGGCGTAGACCTGCAGGCCGTCCGTCGGCATCGCAGGCACGGCCGACGACACCGGTGGCCGGGTGGTTGCGATACAACCGGCGAGTACCAGCACTGCGACGAGCGCAGCACTGGTACGGCCGGAGACAAATGCGCGCTTCATCATCCGACGGAGCGTCCCGCGGATCGGTCAGCCGGTCTTCCAGCAGTAGCAGTTGAGCTTGTGACCATCGAGGTCCCGGAAATAACCCGCGTAAAACCCGTCGGTGCCGCGCGGACCCGGGGCGCCTTCGTCCTTCCCGCCGAGTGCGATTGCCTGTTGATGGACTTCGTCCACTTTCGCGTTGCTGTCGACGACCAGCGCGACCATCACGCCGTTGCCGCACGAGGCCGGCCTGCCGTCATACGGCTTGATGACACCCAGCGCAGGCTTGTCGAGGGACACGGCCCACGCCACCATGGTCTGGACTCCTGAACCGGCCGGCCCAGCAGCTGTCGTAGAGGCCGCGAGGATGTCGTTCGAGCCCAGCGTGACATATCCGATCATTGGTGTGCGCTCCCTTCGGTATCATTCGGGTATCGGCGCGTCCGGCATGGACGGTCGCAGCCCGGGAGAGTGTGCGTGACGAACGGGTCCGAAGGAAAGCACGAAACTTCGCTGCTGCAGCAGGTCGAGGGCGCCGAGAAACTCTTCTTGTCCGGTCGGCGCAACCGCGCCGCCGACCTCGAAAGCGCCGTGCGCTTCTTCCTGGAATTCCTGCACGGCTTCGAAAGCTTCGAATTCCAGCAGCGGTGCGTCACGGTTTTCGGTTCAGCACGCTTTCGCGAAGACCATCGCTACTACCAGCTGGCGCGTGAGGTCGGGTTCGAGCTGGGCAAAGCCGGCTTCGCCGTGATGACGGGCGGTGGATCGGGAATCATGGAGGCCGCCAATCGTGGCGCGCGCGAGGCCGGCGCCTTGAGCCTCGGCTGCAACATCCGGCTGCCGCGCGAGCAGAAGCCCAACGACTACCTCGACCGCTTCATCGGCTTCGAGCATTTCTTCGTGCGCAAGGTGATGCTCGTCAAGTACTCGTGCGCGTTCGTCGTGATGCCGGGCGGCTATGGCACGCTCGACGAAGCGTTCGAACTCGCCACGCTGGTGCAGAATGGCAAGATCGAGCGCTTTCCGCTGATCGCGGTAGGGAGGGACTTCTGGGGCGAGATGCAGCGGTTCCTCGATCAGACGCTGGTCGGCGCAGGAACCATCACGCGCGACGAGCTCGGGCTCTTGCGTCTCGCGGAGACGGCAGAAGAGGTCGTTCGCATCGCGCGCGAGGCGCCAGGGAACGGATGAAATCGTTCGGGGACTGGCCAGGCACCGTAGCCCGGTGTCGTTCGCGGCGGCGTGCCTTCAACCCGTCAGCAGCCCTTCGAGCAAGCGCCAGCGTTGCAGCTTCTGCGCAAATCGCAGCGACGCGTGTGCCGGACTCGTCGATGGCAGCAGATGCAGGGGCAGCGACGACAGCGGTTCGGGCAGGATGGGTCGCACCCTGCGCACATACAGTCGATGGGCCGTACCGCCGTTGACACAGACGTGGGCGATACGGGGATGCTCGCGGAAAAAGCGCTTGAAGTCGTTGGTCACGACGGTCTTCAGGTCGATCGCGGCATCGAGACTGCCGGGACGCACCGCTTCCTGGCACACGTCCCACAGCGCAATCCCACTCGCGCGCAGTCGATCGGCCCGCTCAGCATAGGGAACGCCGGGTCCCGCAACGAAGAGTTCGCCCATGATGCGCCAGAAGGCGTTGTGCGGCTGCGCGTAATACTGACCTGCCGCGAGCGAGGCCACACCAGGCAGTGAACCGAGGATCAGGACGCGCGCGTCTGGCGCCGCAATCGGCGGGAAGCCTCCGGTCGCCACCTTCCTCAAGCCGCTTCGTCGCGTTGCGGCGTCTTTCGCTCCTCAGCCTTGCGCGCAGCCAGGTCCCGCGCCGGGTGCTCGTAGTCGTTCTTCTCCCAGTCGCGGTACTGCGGCGGAATCGGGTTCATCGAGCCATCGGCGAGCCAGCCCAGGCTGCCGTCCATGAACAGCCCGGCGACTTTGCGATAGGAGCGGTTGTTGTTCGACTTCACGGCACGGAAATTCGCCTCGATGCGTCGCCGCGCCTCGCGACAGAAGAGGTCCGCCAGTTCCTGGGGACTCTGGTCCGTCGCGTTCTCCCCGAGCAGGTGGTCCGCGTACGACAGCGTGGTCGACATGACGAACAGGTCGACGCCTACATCGACGAAATTGCCGAGGATCAACTGCTCCTTCTCGAGCTTCGGGCCGAACCTGGCCATGGTGGCGAACAGCCGCCGGGCCAGCAGCTTGCTGGTCTTGCCCGCGTAGGCGAGGTGCTTGCGGTTCACCTCGCTGAGGTGCCTGGCCTCGAAGTGATGGCCGGTCTCGGGCATGAACAGCTTCGGCAGCCACGTCGAGTAGAACCCGGCGGCCTTCATCATCGCCTCGCCCTTGCCGATCTTCTGGCCGGGCTTGGGCTGGAGAATCGGCATCACCAGCTTGAAATGGGTATCGAGCGCCTCGCGCGCCATGATCAGGTGCATGACCTGCGACGAGCCCTCGAAGATGCGCCCGACGCGCATGTCGCGGATCGCCATCTCGACACTGGTCGGTCGCTCCCCGCGCTCGTAGAGCGAAGTTGCGCGCTCATACCCGCGACCGCCGCGCACCTGCAGGTAGTCGTCGAGGATTCGATAGAGCGTCTCGGAACAAAAATACTTGGCCGCCGCGGCCTCCAGCCTGATGTCGACGTTCTTGCGGTCGGCCAGCGCGCAGGTCAGGTACACCATGCTCTTCATCGCGAACAGGTGCGCGGCATAACTCGAGACCATCCTGGCGATGGCCTGGTGCTTGCCGACCGGCTGGCCCCACTGCTGCCGCGTGGTGACCCACCAGCGAGCGTCGTCGACGAAGGCCATGCCGACGCCGATGGCGGCGGCGGGCAAGCCCAACCGGCCGACGTTGAGGGTGGCCAGCGCGATCTTCAGGCCTTCCCCGGGCTTGCCGATGATGTTCTCCGCGGGCACCCGGACGTTCTTGAACGTGACCGAGCCATTGGCGATACCTCGCAGTCCCATGAATGTCGACCGCCGCACCCGCTCCACGCCCGGCCACGCGGTCTCGACGACGAAGCACGAAATCTGCGGAATCTCCTTGCCGTTCGGCAGTACCTTGTCCGGGGTGCGCGCCAGCACGGCAATCAACGTCGTCTTCGGATCCGTGACATTCGTGCACCACTGCTTGTCGCCGTTCAGGATGAACGCCTTGCCGTCCTCGGTGGGCGTGGCCACGGTACCCATGCGCGCCGGGTCGGAGCCAACGTCGGGCTCGGTCAGAGCAAACGCGGAAATCTCGCCCTGCGCGAGGCGTGGCAGGTACTTGCGCTTCTGCTCCTCGGTACCGAACTCGCGTAACGGCTGCGGCACGCCGATGCTCTGGTGCGCCGAAAGGTATGTGACCGTGTTGGAACAATAGCTCCCGATCATGCCCAGCACGCGCGCGTAATTGGTGATGGAGAAGCCGAGGCCACCGTATTCCCTCGGGATCTTCATGCCGAAGAGTCCGATTTCAGCCATCGCCTCCAGCGCGGCGGCCGGATACTCGCCCTGCTCGTCGATCTTATAGGGATCGACGTGCCGCTCGAGCACCTCACGCACCTTGACGAGGTACTCGTCGCCGATCTTCCGGTCCTCCGGCGACTGCGCCGGGAACGGATGCACGAGGTCCCAGCGGAAGCTGCCCTTGAAGACCTCGGCCGTGAAACTGACGTTCTCCCACTCCGCCTGGCGGGCGTCCTCCGCCAGTTCCATTGCGACGTCCCGCGCCTTCGTGTCCATATGCCCTCCGCCCTGAAGATCAGCGGTCGGAATCTCGCTCCGGACGGCGCCCGCGACTATCGGGGCTTATGCGCAGGCCTGGGCCATGGCAAGTGCGGAAGCTACGCAACCGGGCCGCCGGGGCCAGGGCTGCCAGCCCGCCTCTCTCCCACTCAATGCGGGAGAGGGGCAGGAAGGGCGGAAGTGAGAGGTCAGGTGCGCTCGAGAACCGTGGTGATGCCCTGGCCCAGGCCGATGCACATGGTGGAGATTCCGAGCGTAGCGCCCTTCTGCTCCATCACGTTGACGAGCGAAGTCGTGATGCGCGCGCCGGAACAACCGAGCGGATGACCCAGTGCAATCGCGCCGCCATTAAGGTTCACTTTCTCGTCGAAGGTGTCCATCAGCCCGAGATCCTTGATGACGGGTAACGACTGCGCCGCAAAGGCTTCGTTCAGTTCGGCGATCTGGATGTCTTCCATCGTCAGGCCAGCGCGCTTGAGCGCCTTTTTCGTCGCCGGCACCGGGCCGTAACCCATGATCGCCGGGTCGCAGCCCGCCACGGCCATCGCGCGGATTTTCGCGCGCGGCTTGAGGCCGAGCGCCTTGGCACGCTCGTAGCTCATGACCAGCATCGCCGAGGCGCCGTCCGAAATCGCCGACGACGAACCCGCCGTGACGGTGCCGCCTTTCGGGTCGAACGCGGGCGGCAGCGCAGCCAGCGCCGCCACGGTCGTCTCTGGCCGGATCACTTCATCGATCTCGCACAGCACGCGCGCGCCGACGGCGTCGTGCCCCTCGATACCGACGATCTCATTCTTGAACCGGCCTGTCTGGGTCGCTTCCCAGGCCTTGGCATGCGACCGCGCGGCGAACTTGTCCTGCATTTCGCGCGTGATCCCGTGCATGCGGCCCAGCATTTCGGCGGTCAGGCCCATCATGTTCGACGCCTTCGCGTACTGCGTGGACGCCGCCGGGTTCAGATCGATGCCGTGCATCATGCCGACATGACCCATGTGCTCGACGCCGCCGATCACGAACACGTCGCCCTGGCCGGTCATGATCTGGGCAGCCGCCGTGTGCAGCGCCTGCATCGACGAACCGCACAGGCGGTTGACCGTCTGCCCGGGCACCGTGTGCGGCAGGCCGGCGAGCAACAGCGCGTTGCGGCCGATATTCATGCCCTGTTCGAGCGTCTGGTTCACGCAGCCCCAGATCACGTCCTCGACTTCATTCATGTCGAGGCCCGGGGTTGCGGCGGAACAGCGCCTTGATCAGCTCGGCCGAGAGTGCCTCGGCGCGGACGTGGCGGAACATGCCGCCCTTCGAGCGGCCCATCGCAGTGCGGACGCCATCGACGATGACGACATCGCGGGGATTGAGACTCATCTTGATCTCTCCGTGTAATCCGTGAAGGCCGCGGTCAGCCGAAGAACTTCTTGCCGGAGGCGGCCATGTCGCGCAGCAGCTGCGGTACCTCGTAGACCTTGCCGAGGGACGCCAGCTTGTCCGCAGCCGCGACGTAGTTCGCCGCGCCGGTCTGGTCGACGTACCGGCAGGCGCCGCCACGGAACGGCGGGAAGCCCACCCCGTAGAGCAGCGACATGTCGGCCTCCTGCGGCGAGGCGACGATCTTCTCCTCGAGGCAGCGCGCCACTTCGTTGACCATCGGCACCATGCAGCGCGCGACGATCTCCTCGGGCGCGAACTCCTTGCGCTCCGCGACCACGCCCTTGATCAGGTCATAGGTCGCCGGGTCTACCGCCTTCTTCGGCTTGCCCTTCTTGTCGGGCGCATAGACGTAATAGCCCTTGCCATTCTTCTGGCCGTAGCGCTGGTTGTCGACCAGCACCTGCGTCGCGTTCCGCCACTCATGGCGCATGCGGTCCGGGAAACCCTGGGCCATGACTTCCGCGGCGTGCACGCCGGTGTCCATGCCGACGACGTCCATGAGGTACGCGGGACCCATCGGCCAGCCGAATCGCTCCATCGCCTTGTCGATGGCCTGGAAGTCGGCGCCGTCGCGCAGCAGCATGTGGAAGCCGGCGAAGTACGGGAACAGCACGCGGTTGACGAAGAATCCCGGGCAGTCGTTCACGACGACGGGCGTCTTGCCCATCTTGCTCGCGAGTTTGACCGTCGCAGCCACGGCTTCTTCCGAGGACTGCTTGCCGCGAATCACTTCCACCAGCGGCATCATGTTCACCGGGTTGAAAAAGTGCATGCCGACGAAGTTCTGCGGTCGCTTGAGGCCTTCGGCCAGCAGGCTGATCGAGATCGTCGACGTGTTCGACGCGATGATCGTGTCCTCGCGCACGAGTCCTTCGACCTCGGCGAACACGGCCTTCTTCACCTTGGGATTCTCGACGACTGCCTCGATGATGATGTCGACGTTGCCGAAATCGCCGTAGTTCAGCGTCGGCCGGATGCGGCCGAGCGTCTCGCTCATTTTGGCAGGAGTCATCCGGCCCTTCTCGACCTGCTTCGCGAGCAGCTTGCCGGCTTCGTTCATGCCGAGCGCGAGCGCGTCGTCGCGGATGTCCTTCATCACGATCGGCAGCCCCTTGTAGGCCGCCTGGTAGGCGATGCCGCCACCCATGATGCCGGCGCCGAGCACGGCCGCCTGCTTGATCTCGCGCTTGCTTTTCTTCTCCCAGGCGCCGGCCGCCCTCTTGACGCCCTGGTCCGCAAGGAAGACACCGATCAGCGCGTTGGCCTGCGGGGTCAATGCCGCCTTGGCGAAATACTTCGCCTCGACTTCGAGCGCGGCGTCGCGACCGAGCGTGGCCGCTTCCTGCATGTTCTTGAGCGCAAGCATCGGCGCCGGGTAGTTGTGACCGGCCTGCGCGCCCACCACGGCCATCGACGACGTAAAGGCCATCGTCAGTTCCATCTTGTTGAGCTTGAGCGGCGCCAGCTTGGCCGCGCGACGGCCCTGCCAGTCGAGCTTGCCCGCGATGCACTGCTGCAGCATCGAGACCGCCGCGTCACGCAGCTGCTCGGGAGCGACGACGGCGTCGACCGCGCCGTCCTTCAGTGCGGCATCGGCCTTCTTGTCGGCACCGGAGCAGATCCACTCCACGGCGTTGTCGACGCCGACGATGCGCGGCATGCGCACCGATCCGCCGAAGCCCGGGAAGATGCCCAGCTTCACTTCCGGGAAGCCGACCGAGGCGGCCGTCGACATCACACGGTAGTCGGCACAAAGCGCCAGCTCGAGACCGCCGCCGAGGCACACGCCGTTGATGGCGACGACCGTCGGAACCGGCAGGTCCTCGAACGCGCTGAAATTGCGATTCAGTTCGAGCAGGTACCTGGCGATAGCTGCCTCGCCGGCCTCGAACATCGCGCCAAACTCGGTGATGTCGGCGCCGACGATGAACACCGCCTTGCCCGACGTAACGACGACGCCCTTCACGCTGCCGTCTTTCGCGATCGCCTGCGTCGCCGCCGCGAAGTCCCGCAGCGCGACCTGGTTGAGCTTGTTGACCGATTCGCCGGCGAGGTCGAACTTGAGTTCGACGATGCCATCGCCCAGTGCCGCGGCGCTGAAGGCGGGTCCCGTGTACAGCATGAGTCTCTCCCTACATCTGGTTCCGATAAGCCGGCCAGCGCCCCGGGGAAGCGGGTGCGGCCTGACCGCGCAAGTTTGCGGCACTGCAAAACAATTTGTAATGGGGGGACATTCTTATCGTCGACCGGGCATCGGCATCTCTCTCACCACGAGGGGGTGAGGACGCAGCGGCTCCACCTCAGCCACCCTCGCCCAGTCGGAAAATAGATTAGTAGTTTCCGCCACTTAGCTCCATTCGCCAGCTCAGGTCAGTCAGCAATCTTGAGTCCGACGTCGCGTTGGAGTGCGGCGCCTTTGGATCCTTGGAACAGCAGCTGGAAGTTGTGCAGAACAGACGGCCGGTCTTCCGCAGGTGCGCCCGAACCCGAAAGTCTTGCGCTCCGTACTGGACGACAAAGTACCCAGCGCCGTACAGCTGGATGAGAATGGCAACGACCAAAATGGCGGCGAAATTCTTCTTGCAATGCGGTAACTTGCCGTGGCGCCCCGGATGGACCCTCATGCAGACCGCACCGCGCCTCATTACGCTGCTGTTCTTCACCCTTCTCGCGTTGGGCTCATCCGCGCGCGCGAACGACGCCACCACCCCGAAGCACGTGCGCGAGGCTTTCGTTGCGGCCATGGCTGCCGTGACTGCCGCCCCCTTCGTCCCGGCCGGCGGCGATTCCGAGGCCCTGCAGCGCTATCCGCTCTACTCCTACCTGCTGGCGGCGCGACTGAGTGGACAGCTGGCGCTGATACGCCCCGTTGCGGCGCAGCCGGGCGGCGACCCGCGACTCCCGCTCGACGACGAGATCGCCGCGTTTCTCGCACAACAGGAGGATCGGCCAGTAGCACGGAAACTGCGATCGGCGTGGCTGGCCCATCTCGCTGAGCGACAGGCCTGGCCGACATACCTCGCGCAGTACCGCGAGGACCGGGACACGCAATCCACGTTGCGCTGCCATTGGCTCGCCGCGCGCGTCGCACTGGGCCAGACCGATGGGTTGGAGGCAGAGCTGACCGACACGTGGCTCACTGCCAGGAGCCTGCCCGACGCCTGCGATCCGGCGCTCGCCTGGTGGCGCGCACGGGGCGGACCGGGTGACGTCCTGGTCGAACGGCGTGCCCGCCTGGCGCTCGAAGCGGGTGAAGCCGGGCTCGCGCGGTTCCTTGCAAAGTCGCTGCCCGCTGCACGCGCGGCTCCACTGCTGCAATGGGCTGCCCTGATCGAGCAACCCGGGCGTGAGATTCCGGCGCTGATCGCACAACCTGTGAAAGATGTCGAGCCACAAGCGCTCGCGGACGGCTGGTCGCGCTACGCGCGTGCGGACGCCGAGGCGGCAGCGGCCGCGTTCCCGGCATTGGCGCAATCCCGCGGGCTCGACCGGCGCGCTGCTGGGCCTTACGCCCTGTCCGTCGCCCTCGCGCTGTCGTGGAGTCGTCATCCGCGCGCGCTCGAGTTCTTCCGCCTGGCGCACGCCGACGACTTCGACGAGCGCGCCCACGAGTGGCACGCCCGCGCCGCGCTCTGGGCCGGTGACTGGCGCGAAGTGGCGGCGGCAACCGCCGCGATGCCCGGTGACATGCGTGACCAGCCACGCTGGCGCTACTGGTCGGCGCGGGCGAGCGAGCAGCTCGGCGATATTGCCCAGGCACGCGAGCTGTATGCCGCCGTCGTCCCGACCGACAACTGGTATGCCGCGCACGCGGCCGCCCGATTGGACCGCAAGTTCACGCCGCGACTCGAACCGCTCGCGCTCAACGACGCCGAGGTCGATGCGCTGGCGGCCGAAGCCGCCTTCGTCCGCACGCGCGAGCTCCTGCTCTGCGACATGGGCGCCGAGGCGACGGCGGAATGGCGCGCCGCGTACGACGAGTTGCCACCGTCGCGGCAGGTGCAGGCCGTGGGTCTCGCGTCCCGCTGGGGCTGGCACGACCAGGCCATCGCCACCGCGGCACGCCAGAAGCTGTTCAACGATTACGACCTGCTGTACCCGCGGCCGTTCGACGCTGAGGTACGCAGCGCCAGCCGGCGCACGGGACTGCCCAAGGAACTGATCTACGCGATCATCCGGCAGGAGAGCCTGTTTCGCGCCGACGCGGCGTCGAGTGCCGGCGCGATCGGGCTGATGCAGTTGCTGCCCGAGACGGCGCGACTGACCGCGCGACGCGCCGGCTTGCCCGAGCCGACGCGAGCTCAGCTCACCAAGCCCACCGTGAACATCCCGCTGGGATCCGAGTTCCTGGCGAGCCTGGTCCAGCGCTTCGAAGGCGAGACGGCGTTGGCCGCCGCCGGTTACAACGCCGGGCCCAACGCTGCCCGGCGCTGGCGACCTGCTGCACCGATGGATCTCGACGTCTGGGTCGAGAACATCCCGTTCAACGAAACTCGCGCCTACGTGCAACGCGTGGCATGGCATGCGCTGGTGTTCGCGTGGCTCGCGGACCGCAAGCCGCGCGAAGTGAACGACTGGCAGCGTGCCGTGCGTCCTGCAGCGTCGACGGCCGTGGCCATGACCGCATCGCAGTGAGCACCGTCCGAATCAGGCGCAGGCCCGCCATTCGGCGATGAAATCACCGCTGGGCGTGCCGTCGCAATCGGCAAACACGCACCAGACCGCTGCTGCTTCCGCCGCGTTCAGTCGTCCCCGCAAACCGGCCAGCCGCTCGTTGATCGTGACGTCCCCCAGTTGCAGTAGCGCGACGAAAACGGCGACCCGGTTCAACGCCAGTCCGCGGCGAATCCAGTCCAGCGCGTCGCCTGCCACCAGTTCACGGCGCTCGATGCTGACCGGCGTTCCGCCGAGGTAGCCCAGCACGGCTTCGCGGACCAGCCCCGGATCCGTTTCGCCGAGCGCGACGGTCAGCCAGGCGCGGGACGTGGTCTCGTCGCGTCGCACAGCCCCGCGCAACTCTGCGACGACCCGGCTTCGCTGCGTCACGCTGGCCGACCGTAACTCCTGCCAATAGCGCATGAGTGCAGCGGTGACAGCCGCTGGCGTGGCGCCGCGAGCGCCCGCAAGAATCAATGCGCGCAGCAGTGCGCGATGCGCCGGGACATCGGCGCGTTCCGGCTGCGGTGCCGAGCGCGTAGCCACGGCGTGCTGAGACTGGATCGACATGTTCAAAACCTCCTGGCCCGAGGGCGTTGCCAACTGGCCGGAAGGACGAGGCGTAACTCGCGGCGTGTCATCGAGGGGAGGTTCGCAAACGAAAAACCCTCCACCGCATGACGCGCCGGAGGGTCCAGTGAGTTTGCACCCGCTTCGTTGCCTGCCGGCCGCATCCGCACCTTGCGGTGCGAGCCACCTTGCCCGGGAAGGCAGGTTGGCCTGGGCGCGGAAAACGCCCTGTCTTGATGCTGGGGCGGATTATAGCCGAGCAGTCGCCGCCGTAAAGGTCCGGACTATCCGCAGTTGCCGGCGGCGCGCCTGCATCCGCCTCAGGGTTGCACGCCGTACAGCGCCTGCAGCAGCGCATGCGTCGGCACGAAGACGAACGCAACGAAAGCGAGGAAGAGCAGCGTCACGTAGGTCGCGGGCGACAACGACGACCGGCGCGCACCGAAGCCGTGGGTCCAGTTGATGTTGCGTTCAGGCGTGCTGACCGCGCGGCTCCACGGCAGTACGACCGCAGCCAGCACAACGGCGCCCGCCAGGCCCGCCCGCGCGTCGTACCCGTACTCGCGCACCATCCACAGCAGTACCAGAGGCAACGGCACGTGAAACAGCGACAGGCCACGCAGCAGTCGCGGACGCTCGGGCTCGAACATGTAATCCGTCAGGCCTGTGATGCGGCGACGCAACGTCAAGCGCGCCACGAAGTCCACGTTCCAGAGAATCTCGGGCACCAGCACCGCGACGGCCAGCACGCTCGCCAGCGCTGAACTCTGCAGCCAGAGTGCCGGCACCGCGCCGATGAACGCGATGTCGGAGAACCACAGGAAGTTGCGCCAGCTGTAGTGGCGCCACCAGATCGCGACCACGAGCAGGACGAATGCCGTGTATGCGATCTTGAACGTGAGCATGGCCCGGCACCGGCCGCGGAGGCGGCGCCGGCCACCTTAGCAGACGAAGTGCGACGAGTCGCCTGCACGGCGCGACCAAGCGACGGCAAAACGCGCGGCAGCGGAGTCAAACTCAATGCGCGGTGAATGGAAGCGCATCGATCGACACACTCAGGAGAGAACGTCATGCAAACGAACACACAGCGAACCCGGATGCTCGTCACGATGATCGCCTGCGCGGCGACGGCTGGATTCGTCACCACGGCACGGGCCGGCGACTCAGCCAGGACCAAGGCCCACTACGACAGCGTCGTGGTGCAGTACTCGGACCTCGACCTCAACGGCGTCGCCGGCAACAAGGTGCTGTATGCGAGACTGTCGGCGGCGGCAGAACGCGCCTGCGGCAACGATCCGCATGCAAGGGACTTGCAGCGTCGGATGCAGTACCGCGCGTGCTACGACAGCGCACTGA
This sequence comes from Pseudomonadota bacterium, assembly GCA_016704655.1. Taxonomy (GTDB): domain Bacteria; phylum Pseudomonadota; class Gammaproteobacteria; order Steroidobacterales; family Steroidobacteraceae; genus RPQJ01. The sequence continues at coordinate 166,636 of JADIZR010000005.1, forward strand.
ACCGGGCGGTCGACAAGGTCGGCAGCCGCGAACTGCAGGCGCTGCACGCGATGGGCGACTCGCAGAACGTGGGTTGAGCGATCAGGAAGGTCATCGATGCAGGGCGGAGTCACAAGGAAGTGACCCGCCTTGTCTCGAGCGGCGCGCCAGCTAGCCGACGACCCGAGCCACCGGAAATACCATCTCGAAGCCTTCGATACGCGCCGCCGTAAGCACGGTTGCGCGCGACAGGTCCGGGAACAATTCCGGGTCGAAGCACCACCGGCGCAGCCGGCAAAGTCGCAGGCTGCCCGTGGCTTCGGGCCGGTAATAACAGGTCCTGCCATCGCGCCGCTGTGCGAGGGTACCGAGTCTGCGCGGGACCCAGGCTGTGCTGAGCGGCAGCCGCACACCCGTCGGCTCGGTGAATTCGAGCGAGCACACTTCCCTGCCTTCGCTGGTCACGCGCCAGTGGTCGCCTGTTTCGCTGCGGGTCCAGTCGAAGTCGGCCCGATCTTTCGGAATGCCCCAGTTGTTGCGTCCGTTGACGACGCTTTCCCAGGTCGACACCAGGATGCGGCTGATGGAGGGATGGCGCGCGTCGCCGAAATGCATCGTGCCCGGAATGAAGAGCAGCTCGCGGTAAGGACCGCAGGGCGCCTCGTCGTAAACGACGCACATCAGCACGGCAAACGCCGATTTCACCGTGGCACAGAGATCGGCGGGGACGAAAGCCGTCCTTGCTGGATCACCGGCGGGCAACCGCAGCGCCACCATCCACGCGTGTCCGCGCAGCGACCACGGCGCAGGAAAGCGCGGCACCTCAGGCGGGGACTCGTTGGAAGCCAGCATCGACTCAGCCGCGACTGATCACGGACGGACTCAGCGCCAGCAGCACCTGCGCGAAGTAATAGAGCGGCAACCCCCACGCGCGATTGGCGAACTCCTGGTGGACGAAGCGATCACGCGCCACCGCAACGTCGGAGGCCGTGAAGGCGATCGCACCCGCAGCAATGATCGGCGGACCGCCTGCCCCGCTGACTGCGCAGGCCAATGCCGTCATGACACCGATGACCAGGAAGTAGGCCTGCACCGGCCGACGCATGTCTACCGGCAATCTTGGACTGAGCCAGCGCCACACGCCCGACAGCGCCAGCACCAGCGTCACTGCCGCGACGGCCAACCAGGGCAGGCTGCGCGGCTGCGTCAGGAAGGCAGCCGCAAAGGCGACGTGCCCGGCGAGGAACGCAAACACACCTGCCCGGAACACCGCGAGGCGACCCTCGGGGATCAACAGGACGTCACCGAGCAGGCAGAGACCGAGGCCGAGCAGGATCAGCCGCCCGTAGTCCGAGTCGAGCGCGCCCGAGATCGCGGCGACCGCGATGAACGCCGCCGAAGCGACCGGCTTCGTGAACCACTTGCCAACCTGTGAATTGCGCCGCTCGGCGACCAGCAGTGCGGCAACGGCTGCCACGCAGATGACGATCGATGCAGTCGAGTCCAATGCCCGCTCCCAGTCGGTGGCCTGCGCCCGTTCCTGAATCGTAGCGCAGCGCTGCGGGCCCGTCGTGCGAGCTGCTAGCATCGCTCCCCCGATGAGCGATCGTTCCCGCCCATTCACCCTGCGTGCCGGCCCGCGGGCCCTGCGCCATGTGCTCGACCGTGGGCTGGCCCCGGGCGACATCGCGTGCATCCCAGCGGCCGCCGGCGGACCCAAGGGCCTGGCGCTGCTGCCGTTCGACCGACTGCTGCTGCAACAGGGCTGGCTGCCCGAACAGCGTCCCGTGGAACTCATCGGCGCATCGGTGGGTGCGTGGCGCATGGCAGCGCTGGCGCAGGACGATCCATTGGCCGCTCTCGACCGGGTCCAGCACGCGTACGTGCACGAACAAAGCTACAGCGCGCGCCCCACACCAGCCGAAGTCAGCGCCGTCTGCCGTCGAATCGCCGCCGCCGCGCGCGGCACTGGCGACCTGCGCTGGCGACCCGGCGTGACGCTTGCCATCGTCACAGCGCGTGCGCGCGGCGCGCTGCACGATCGCGAGTCGAAGCTGGCATTCGGCCGGGCCGTGCTGAGCAATGTCGTCTCGCGCTCGCGCCTGGCCAGCTACCTGGAGCGGGTCGTGTTTCACGCGGGGCCCGGACCCAGCGTATTCGACGGCGACGCGTTCGACGAGTTTGGCCTGGTCTGCGTCAGCCTCGACGCGGCCAACGCCGAAGACGCCTTGTTGGCGTCGGGCACCATTCCTCTGCTGGCCTCCCCCGTCCGTGGCATTGCCGGCGCGCCGCCCGGGATTTACTGGGACGGGGCGCTAATCGACTACCACCTGCTGCTGCCGTATCAGCGACTGCGCTCGGCGGGGCGCATCGTTTTCTATCCGCACTTCAACGACTTCGTGACCCCGGGCTGGCTGGACAAGCACCTGCCGTGGCGTCGCTCGCCCCGCACCCATCCGTGGCTCGACGACATGTTGCTCGTCGCTCCCTCACCCGCCTTCCTGGCCACGCTGCCGCACGGCAAGCTGCCGGAACGGCAGGATTTCTATCGCTACGGGCCCGACCACGCGGGCAGGATCCGTGCGTGGCAAACGGCCATTGCGGAGTGCGGCCGGTTCGCCGCTGCGGTGCTCGGCTGGATGGAGCGGCCGGACCCGACGTTGATCGAGCCAATCTGAGCCGGTCCCATTAGAATCGGTCCGATGCGAAGAACACAGCCCCAGACGGTCGCCCTGGCCTGCCACCCGTCCAGCCCGAGCACCGCGGTGCGTGGCATCACCGCGAGCGCGCGCATCGGCGGCGCCGGCAAGCTCGCCGTGCGGTTTGTGCTCGACGCCGAAATGTCGCAGGTCGTGCTGCCGAAGCTGCGTCCCGCCACACGCACCGACGAACTCTGGCGGCACACGTGCTTCGAGGTCTTCGTCGCCCTCCCCGACAGCGATGCGTACTGTGAACTCAATTTCTCACCGTCGACCGAGTGGGCAATGTACGGATTCGTCGCCTATCGGCGCGGCATGACGCCGATCGAAGTGCGGCGGCCCCCGCGTGTGGCGGTGCGACCCACCCAGCGGAGCCTGGTACTCACGGCCGTGACTTACCTTGCCGAACTGCCGATGCCGCAGCCCGGGTCGCCGTTGCGAGCAGGCGCTGCGGCCGTCGTCGAAGAAAAGGACGGACGGCTGACGTACTGGGCGCTCACGCATCCCTCCGCGCTGCCCGACTTCCATCACCGGCTGGGCTTCGTGCTCCAGGTCGGCAAGCAACCGGCCGGCTCGACGGACTTGCTGCGCGACGCAGTGCGGAACCCGGGCTCGTGAAGTTCGGCATCGACCGGCTCTGTGCCGACCCCGCCCTGCGCCAGGACCTGCGCAGCCGCCGGGTGGCGCTGCTCGCCCATCCCGCCTCGGTCACGGCCGATCTCACACATTCACTGGACGCGCTCGCCGCGCTCGGCGACGTGCGACTCACGGCCGCTTTCGGCCCGCAGCACGGCTTGCGCGGCGACAAGCAGGACAACATGGTCGAGTCGCCCGACTTCCACGATCCGCAACTTGGCCTGCCGATCTTCAGTCTGTACGGCGAAGTGCGGCGCCCCACGGAAGCGATGCTCGACACGTTCGACGTGCTGCTCGTCGACCTGCAGGACCTCGGTTGCCGCATCTACACCTTCATCACGACGCTGCGTTACGTGCTCGAAGCCGCGGCACGCCGTGGCAAAAGCGTGTGGGTACTCGACCGACCCAACCCGATCGGACGTCCGGTCGAGGGCCTGAGCCTGCGGCCAGGCTGGGAAAGTTTCGTCGGCGCTGGCGAAATGCCGATGCGGCACGGACTCACGCTCGGTGAAATGGGCTGCTGGTTCATTCGCCGCCTCGGACTCGACGTGGACTACCGCGTCGTCGAAATGACGGGCTGGCAGCCGGAATCCGCACCGGGATATGGCTGGCCACTTGGCGAACGGACCTGGATCAACCCGAGCCCCAACGCACCGAATCTGGCGATGGCGCGCTGCTACCCGGGCACCGTGCTGCTGGAAGGCACCACCCTCTCGGAAGGCCGTGGCACGACGCGTCCACTTGAACTGTTCGGCGCACCCGACCTGGACATCAGCGCGCTGGTTACCGAAATGCGCCGCCTGGCGCCCGAGTGGCTCGCGGGATGCCGGCTTCGTCCCTGCTGGTTCGAGCCGACGTTCCACAAGCACCAGGGCCTGCTCTGCGCCGGACTGCAGACGCACGTCGACGACGGCGCTTACGATCACAGGGCCTTCCGTCCGTGGCGCCTGCAGGCACTGGCGTTCAAGGCGTTGCGCAACCTGCAACCGGGCTACGACCTGTGGCGTGACTTCCCTTACGAGTACGAAAACGACCGGCTGGCCATCGACCTGATCAATGGCAGTGAACTGCTGCGCACTTGGGTCGACGATCGCGCGGCGCTCCCCGGCGATCTCGAAGCCCTCACGCGCGTCGACGAACTGGCGTGGAACGAGCAGCGCGCGTCCGTGCTGCTCTACCGTTGACCACAGTGCACGAGTCCTGCGACGTCCTGGTCGTCGGGGGCGGTATCAATGGCGCAGGTGTCGCGCGGGACGCGGCGGGACGCGGCCTGCGCACGGTGCTCTGCGAGCAGCACGACCTGGCGTCGCACACGTCCTCTGCGAGCACCAAGCTGGTCCATGGCGGACTGCGCTACCTCGAATACTACGACTTCGGCCTGGTGCGGAAATCGCTGCTGGAGCGCGAGGTGGTGCTGGCCTCCGCACCCCACCTGTCGTGGCCGCTGCGCTTCGTGCTGCCGCACGACTCGCACCTGCGACCGGCGTGGATGATCCGCGCCGGGCTCTTCCTGTACGATCACCTCGCGACGCGCAGGACCCTGCCGGCGTCGAGGAAGATCGACCTGCGCAAGCATCCCGCCGGACGATCGCTCAACCCGCGTTACCGCACGGCCTTCGAATATTCGGATGGCTGGGTCGACGATGCGCGGCTGGTCGTTGCCAATGCCGTCGATGCGTTCGAGCGCGGCGCCGAGGTGCTGACTCGCACTGCCTGCGTCAGGCTGCAGCGGGATAGCATGGAATGGATCGCGACATTACGCACGGCCGACGGTCGCGAACGAACCCTGCGAACGCGGATCGTGGTCAACGCGGCGGGCCCGTGGGTCGCTGAGTTCCTCGACCACTGCACGCCGACACCCGCCCGGCACCATCCGCGCATGATCCGCGGCAGCCACATCGTCGTGCGCAAATTGTTCGATCACGAATTCGCGTACATCTTCCAGGCGCCCGACGGCCGCATCGTGTTCGCCTTACCTTACGAGGGCGACTTCACGTTGATCGGCACGACAGAAAGCGAATACACCGGCGACCTCGCCCGCCCTGCGATCATCGCGGCCGAGCAGGCTTACCTGCTCGACATGGCCAACCGGTACTTTCAGCGCGACCTCGGCGTGAGCGATGTCGTCTGGACCTTTGCCGGCCTGCGCCCCTGCTGGCCGCTTCCCTGGACGATCCGAAAAGCGTCACGCGCGATTACGTCATTGATTTCGATCGCTCCGGACCGCCGCTCCTGTCCATGTACGGCGGCAAGCTCACCACGTACCGCAAGCTCGCGGAGCAGGTGGTCGACCTGCTCGCTCCCGCGCTCGGCCATGCCTCGACTGCGTGGACCGCGGCAACTCCGCTGCCGGGCGGCGATATGCCCGATGGCGACTTCGCGGGGTTCCTGGCGCAGGCACGAGTTCGTCACGGCTGGCTCGCGCCCACCTTACTGCACCGCTACGCCCGTGCGTACGGCACGCGCATCGGTCGGCTGCTCGCCGGATGCTCGCAGGTCACGGATCTCGGCGAGGAAGTGCTGCCCGGCCTGTACGCGCAAGAGGTTCACTATCTGCGCGCTGTGGAATTCGCCCGCACGGCGCAGGACATCCTCTATCGCCGCAGCAAGCTCGGCGTACACCTGGCCGCGGACAGCGAGAAAATCCTGGACGGGTGGCTAGCGCAGCACTGACGCCAGCGGGCGTCCGCGCGACGGGCGACGGGCGACGGCTTCAGGCGAGGTTGACGGACGCGCTCTGGCGCCCACCGCGCAACAGGAAGTAGCAGACCCCGAGCGCGACGATCAGCGCGCCGAATTCGCCGACCAGTCCCCCGAGCCGCGGATCGATCGCCTTCGGGGCGACGCCTGCCGCGACGAGACCCGCGATGGCGACACCCGCAAGTCCTTCGCCGGCGACAAGGCCCGAAGCCGCCAGGATGCCGGTGTCGCTTTCGCTCGCTGCACCCGGCGTCCGGTTGCGTTCAACCAGCGCCCTCACGCAACCGCCGACGAACAGGGGCGCCATCGTCGCGAGCGGCAGGTAGATCCCGATCGAGAATGCGAGCCCCGACACGCCGCAAAGCATCGCGGCGATCGCAAGGCCGGCGCCGGTCAGCACCAGGTCCCAGGGCAGCGCTCCCGCCAGCACGCCTTCGATGATCGTCTTCATCAGCGTCGCCTGCGGTGCGGGAATTTCCTTCGAGCCGAATTCGTAGGCATTGCCGAGCAGCATCACGGTCGCCGCGACGGCCCAGCACGCGAAGGCCGCGCCGATGAGCTGGCCAAGCTGCTGCCGCGCCGGGGTGGCGCCGACCAGCCATCCGGTCTTGAGGTCCTGCGAGATGTCGCCGGCCTTGCTCGCCGCGACCGCAACGATCGTGCCGACGGTGAGCACGCCTGCTCGCGCGTCGAGGTCGACCCATCCCGCAGCCGCGAAGACCGACGCGGTGCCGAGCAGCGTCACCAGCGCGATGCCGGACGTGGGTTGCGACGAGACGCCCACGATGCCGACGATGCGGGCCGCCACCGCGACGAACAGCACGCCAAACACACCGACGCCGCACGCGAGGATCGCGCGCTGCAGCGGCGCCATCTCGCCCGCGAACACGCCGGGCACGAGACCCGAGGTCAATACCACGAGCGCCACGCCACCGAACACGAAGCTGCCGGGCAGGTCCCGATCGGTCCGCGCCGTTGCGCCACCGCCACGTGCGTCGCTGTCCTGCATGCCGCGCGCAACGGACGTGAACGCATCCAGCATCGTCGGCAGACCGCGCAGCACCGTAAGGATGCCTGCCGTAGCCACCGCACCGGCGCCGATGTAACGAACGTAGCGCGACCAGATGTCGCCGGCGTCCATGTCGACGATGAGCCGCTGCGTTTCCGGATAGAGCGGCTGCGTCATCGCCGCGCCCATCCAGGCGATGAGTGGCGTGATCACGACCGCCGAGATCAGCGCGCCCGCCACGCAGACAGCAGCCTGCCGGTAGCCGAGGATATAGCCGACGCCGAGCAGCGCCGGTGCGATCTCGAGCGCGAGTTCCGCTTTCGGCAACACCGGCAGGGCGAAGCCGATTTCGCCGGGCAACAGGTAAGCCAGCGAGATGACGACCTTCACCGCGGCGCCGGCCGCCATGCCGCGGAAGATCCATGCGCTGGCATTCGCCGCGCCGCTGGATTCGTGCACCGTGGCGCGCAACACTTCGGCGCAGGCCGTGCCTTCGGGGTATGGCAGCTCGTCGTGTGCCTTGACGATCAACAGCCGCCGCAGCGGCACCATCGCGGCGATGCCCAGCAGCGCGCCCAGGAACGCGAGCGCCACGACCTGCAGGTACGGCGGCGTAGCGCCCCACAGGAACAGCGCTGGAATCGTGAAGATCGTGCCCGTCGCCAGCGCGGTGGAGGCCGAAGCGACCGTCTGCGAGAGGTTGGCTTCGAGAATCGTACCGCGCAAGCGCAACAGGCGAAAAACCGCGACGGTCATCACGGCGGCGGGGATCGACGCCGACACGGTCATGCCCACCCGCAGGCCAAGGTAGGCGTTGGCGGCGCCGAACACGATGCCGAGCACGACGCCGACGACGATGGCCTTGAGGGTGAACTCCGCGACGCCTTCGGCCTGTGTCATCGCCGGATCATCGCGTAACACTGGCGCAGGGCGCAATGCTAGAGCCTGCTGCTCTAGAATCCGGGTGCGTCTCCGCAGGTACCCACATGCCGCAGTTCATCCTCGCGCTCGACCAGGGCACCACCAGTTCGCGGTCGATCCTGTTCGACGCCGCCGGCACGCCGGTGGCGACGGCACAGCGCGAATTCACGCAGCACTTTCCACGCTCCGGCTGGGTCGAGCACGATGCGGAAGAGATCTGGGCGACGCAGGCAGCGACGATCACGGAGGTGCTCGTGCGAGCGCGCGCAACGCCGGCGGACGTGGCCGCCATCGGCATCACCAACCAGCGTGAGACGACCGTGCTGTGGGACCGCAGCACCGGCCAGCCCGTTGCGCCGGCCATCGTCTGGCAGGATCGACGCACGGCCGCCCTGTGCCAGCAACTGCAGGCCGACGGCCTGGAACCCGAAGTCGCCCGGCGCACTGGACTGCTGCTCGATCCGTATTTTTCGGGCACCAAGCTGGCGTGGCTGCTCGATCACGTGCCGGGAGCACGTCAGCGCGCGGAAAACGGCGATCTCGCCTTCGGCACGATCGACAGCTGGCTGGTGTGGAAGCTGTCGAACGGCGCGCGACACGTGACCGACGTATCCAATGCCAGCCGTACGCTGCTGCTCAACGTTGCAAGCGCCGAGTGGGATGACTTCATGCTCGAAAGTTTGCGCATTCCGCGCGCCGTGCTGCCGCAAGTCGTGGCCTCGTCGCTCACGCGGAACGCGCCAGTCGCCACGCTCGGCACCCTCTCGGTGCCGATTGCTGGCATCGCCGGCGACCAGCAGGCCGCGCTGTTCGGCCAGGCGTGCTTCGAACCTGGCATGGCCAAGAACACCTACGGCACGGGTTGTTTCCTGCTGATGAACACCGGTACGACGCCGCTCCCCTCCAGTAATCGACTGCTGACCACCATTGCCTGGCAGACGACGGATCTGCGCTATGCGCTTGAAGGCGCCGTGTTCGTCGGTGGCGCGGTCGTGCAGTGGCTGCGGGACGGGCTCGGCATCATCGAGCGCTCGGCCGACATCGAAGCGCTGGCAGCGAGCGTCCCGGATGCCGGCGGGGTCTATCTTGTGCCCGCCTTCACCGGACTCGGCAGCCCGCACTGGGATGCGTACGCACGCGGAACGATGGTCGGGCTGTCGCGTGGAACGACACGGGCGCACATCGCCCGCGCCGCGCTGGAAGCCATCGCCTTCCAGAGCGCCGAAGTGCTGCTGGCCATGCAACGCGACGCTCACCATCCGCTGATCGAGCTGCGGGTGGACGGCGGCGCCACGAGCAACGACCTGCTGATGCAGTTCCAGGCCGACCTGCTCGGCGTGCCGGTCGTGCGGCCGCAGGTCACGGAGACGACGGCGCTGGGTGCCGCGTACCTCGCCGGATTGGGCACGGGTTTCTGGTCGTCACCGTTGGAGGTCGCAGCGAACTGGCGGGCCGAGCGGCGGTTCGAGCCGCAGATGTCGCGCGACGAGGCGAACGCCCGGCTGGCTCGATGGGCGCAGGCCGTGGATCGATCGCGCGGCTGGCACGTCGAGAGCTAGTATCGCCGCATGGGCAAGGCCATCGCATTCGCCACTCCGGTGTTCTTCCTGCTGATCGCGCTGGAACTGCTGGTGGCGCGCGCCCGCGGCATGGCGGGTGCCTACCGGCTGAATGACGCGGTCAACAGTCTGAGCCTGGGCGTGATGAGCCAGGTGGTCGGGCTGTTCGTGCGGGTTTTCAACTATGGCGTCTACGTGCTGGTCTTCGAGCACGTGGCGCTCGGCAACTGGCCCGGCGAGTGGTGGGCGTGGGCGCTGGCCATCGTCTTTTACGACTTCTGTTATTACTGGAATCACCGGCTTGGTCACGAGAGCGCGGTGTTCTGGGCCTCGCACGTCGTGCATCACCAGAGCCAGCGCTACAACCTGTCGACGGCGCTGCGGCAGACCAGCAGCGGCGCGTTTCTCGGCTGGATCTTCTACCTGCCGATGGCGGTCGCGGGCGTGCCACCCGCAATGTTCGCGGTGGCGGCGATCGTCGACCTGCTCTACCAGTACTGGATCCACACCGAAGTCATCGGCAAGCTCGGCTGGTTCGACCGCTGGTTCGCCTCGCCATCGAACCACCGTGTGCACCACGCCGTGAACGACCGCTACATCGACCGCAACTATGGCGGCATCTTCATGGCGTGGGATCACCTCTTCGGCACGTTCGTCGACGAGTCCGAACGCTGCGTGTACGGCACGCGTACCCCGCTCAACTCGTGGGATCCGCTGTGGGCCAACCTCGAGGTGTACGCGGACCTCGCGCGCAAGTCGATGCAATGCGAGCGCTGGAGCGACCGCGTTCGCGTCTGGCTGAAGCCTCCCGGCTGGCAACCGGCCGCGGCCAACGGCTCGGCCCGGCATAAGCCGCATTTCGACGTGTCGCAGGTGCAGACGTACGACCCGCCGATGGCACGTCCCGTGCGCGCGTTTGCCCTCGCCCAGATCGCAATGGCCATCCTCGGCTCGATGCTGCTGCTCTGGTATGCCGAGGTGCTCCCGCCGCTGCCCCTGGTCGCGGGAGCTGTCGCGGTGGTTGCCGTGTTGTGGCTGACGGGCGCGGTCATGCAGTCGCGTCTGCGCATGAGCCGTGCGATTGCGGCAGAAATCGCCCTTGTCGGCATGGCGATCTTCGCGACCGGCGCGTCAGCCGCGACAGCTCGCGCTGCGCCACCGCCGATCGCCCCGGTGATCGTTGACGACGCGCGAGTGCAATACGCCGTTGAACTCGCGCGGGCCGATTTCCTGGCGCTGCAGTCGTTCGATCGCATGCACGTGACCGTGCTGCTGCAGGACCGCGACGGCCACTGGCGGCGGGGCGCCGTCGAAGGCGATCAGCTTGCGTATCCGGCAAGCAGCGTGAAGCTCGGCTTTCTCGTCGGCGCGGTGCACTGGTGCCACGAACAGGACAGGGCACCGGATTGCCTCGACGAATTCGTGCGGCCGATGATCGTCGACTCCGACAACGTCGCAACCGGCGAAGTCGTCGACCGCATCAGCGGTGACCCGAATGCCCCCGCTGCCGGCAACGACGCCGACGCCTGGATCGAGCGTCGTCGCTATACGGAACGCGTGCTCGAGTCGGCGGGCCTGCTTGGATCGCAGCGACTGTTCACCAAGACCTACCCGACGAATTCAGGCGAAGAGCCTGCCGAACTGGAGCGGCTCGCCTGGCAGCGGCTCGGTCGCAACGCGATGACCACGAACCTCGCCGCAGCGATGATGCTCAACGTGTCGGTGGGCACGCTCGAACCCCAGGCCACGGACTACATGCGCTCTTTGCTGCGTCGACCTGCTTCCTCAGGCCACAGCAGTCTCGGCGGTGGGCTGCCGCCAGGTTCCAAGCACGAGAACAAGATCGGCAGCGCCTTCGACACGCTGCAGGACGTGATGTACGCCGAGCTGCCGGGCGGCCGACGGCTGGTCGTTGCGGCGTTCACGAACGGCTGGGACTCGCAGGAGCCCGAGCCCTGGGATGTCGCGAAACTCGGCGACTTCACGGCGCGCCTGCTGCAGAAACTGCGGCTGGACGGCGCCGCTGGACGCGAACCCCGCTACGTCGATGCCTCGCCCGCCGGGGACGGCACGGTCAGCTGGCAATGGCGCGTGCGACAGCCCGGTCGTTACCAGCTCGCGCTCTGGCACGAGGCCGATCCCGGCAATACTCATGCAGCGCACGCGATCCTGGAGACGCCGGGCCGGCGGGACGAAATCGCATTGCTCGACCTTTCCACGTGGGGGCGGCGCTGGATCTGGCTCGGCGACGTCGAACTCGACCGCGGCAGGACGGCGCTCGTGTTGACGACGTCAGCACCCGGGAAGCTGGCAGGTGGCCGCCTGCGCATCGCGCGCTGGCCCGACGCTCAGGTCGACTGAGCGCGCGAGTGCCGCCAGCGTTTCTGCGCCTCCATCAGCACGAGCAGCGAAACGGCGAGGGCGGGCAGCAACCACCAATCGATGGCCGACGGCGGCCGCACTGCCAGCACTTGCTGCAACCAGGGCAGGTACATGGCTGCCAAATGCAGTCCGAGCGCCACGCCGACACCGGCCAGCAGCACTGGATTGTTGCGCAAGGGCAGCCGCAGGACGGAAATCGTCTCGGAGCGCGCGTTGATCGCATCGACGTTCTGCATCAGGACCATCAGCAACAGCAATGCATTGCGCGCCTCGTCGAGTGGTCGTCCCGCGTCCAGCAGCCAGACGAACAGGCCGAGCCCGAGTGCGGACATCCAGAGACCCGCAAGCACGCCGCGCTGGATCATCAACCGGTTGAAGATCGGCTCGTGACTCGGCCGCGGCGGCGCGCGCAACTCATCGCCGGTACCGCGCTCGAACGCCAGGCCGACGTCCTGGACGCCGTTGGTCACGAGGTTCAGCCAGAGCAACTGCACAGGCAGCAAGGGCAGCGGCAATCCTGCGAGCACGGCGAGCCCGACCGTGACCACCTCCGCGATGCCGGCGGCTGTCAGCAGGTACACGACGTTGCGGATGTTGCGATAGGCGATGCGGCCCTCTTCCACCCCCGCCACAATCGTCGTGAAATTGTCGTCACTGAGTACGAGATCGGCCGCGTCACGCGCCACGTCGGTGCCGCTGCGACCCATGGCGACACCGATGTTGGCGCGGCGGAGCGCCGGCGCATCGTTGACACCGTCACCCGTCACGGCGACGAAATGTCCAGCCGATTGCGCCGCTTCGACGATGGCGAGTTTCTGCTCCGGGGTGACGCGGGCAAAGACCCTGACCCTGCCGATGGCCTCGGTCAGCTGCGCTGGCGACGCCAGCTGCACTTGCGAACCCTGCATCACCTCGTCTGGACCGGCGGCGATACCGAGTTCGTCGGCGATAGCCAGGGCCGTGACCGGGTGGTCACCCGTGACCATGACGACGCGTATGCCGGCCTCATGGCATCGACGCACTGCCGCGGCGGCGCCTTCGCGCAGCGGATCGATCAACCCGACCAACGCACGGAACTGCAGGCCAACGGGATCAAGGCGCAGGCTCGCCGGGTCCGACTCCGCGTCGAACTTCCCCTCGGCGAGCGCAAGCACGCGCTGACCCAGCTGCGCCATCGCGCTGACGTCGCGCTCGCGCGATTCGCGCTGACCGGCATCGAGCACGCACATGTCGAATACGCGCTCGGGTGCACCTTTGACTGCGACCCAGCCAGATCCATCACGCCGGTGGAACGAGGCGGCGAATCGACGCTCGGGCTCATACGCGATCTGCGCGACGACAGGCCACTGAGCGAGGACGTGGTCGCGCTCGATACCAGCCTTTGCCGCGAGCACCAGCAGTGCCAGGTCGGTGGGATCGCCCCGAGTCCGCCATGCACCGTCGACGGCGATCAACTCCGCTTCGTTGCAGGCGACCGCGATGTGCATCGCAGCGACCAATGTCGATTTGTCCACCCTGGCCCCGTCATCGACTCGCCTGATCTCGCCGACCGGTCGATAGCCTGCACCGGTCACCTGCCAGCGAGCGTTGTCGTCCAGCCGCAACTCGACCGCGGTGAGCTCGTTGCAGGTGAGCGTCCCGGTCTTGTCGCTGGCGACGAGCGAACAACTGCCGAGCCCTTCGACGGCGGGCAACTGGCGCACGATGGCGCCGCGACTCGCCATCCGCCGCGCGGCGATCGCCAGCGCGATGGTCACGGCCACCGGCAAACCTTCGGGAATGGCGGACACGGCGAGCGCGACGCCGAAGGTGAACATCGTGAAGATTGACTGGTCGTGCACCAACACTGCGACACAGCCGATCAACACCGCGGCTGACAGGACGACGATCGCCACGGCGTGACTGAATCGCTCCATGCGGACCGTCAGCGGCGGTTTGCCTGCCGCCGTGGCGGCCATCCTGCTCGCGATGCGTCCCACTTCGGTCGCGGAACCGGTGGCGACGACCACGCCTCGCGCCCGGCCGCGGACGACGAGCGTGCCGGCAAGTGCGCAGTTGGTGCGATCGGCAACCGGCGTGTGTTCCTCGCAGGCCAGTGCGGCATCGTGCGCAACGGGCGACGATTCGCCCGTGAGCATGGACGCATCCACTTCCAGGGCCTGCGTTTCGCACAAGCGCAGGTCGGCGGGCACGCGGTCGCCGCTGGCAAGCACAACGATGTCGCCGCGTACAAGTTGCGATGCGTCGATTTCGCGCGTGACGGCGTCGCGCAGGACCGTTGCCCGCACGCGCAGCAGGCCCCGCAGGTTCGCACTCTGCCGTTCCGCCTGCAGTTCCTGCCATGCGCCGAGCAAGGCGTTCACTACCAGCACGAAGCCGATGAATCCGGCGTCCGTCAGATGCCTGAGGCCGAGGGAAAGCACGGCTGCGGCCAGCAGGACATACACGAGCGGGCTGCGGAACTGACGCAGGAAGATGACGACGGGATGCGCCGTCTGCGGGGCGGGTAGATCGTTGGGACCGTCGCGTTGCAGGCGCGACGCCGCCGCGGCCTCGCTCAGGCCGCGGGTCGCCTCTGTCTGGACGGCACTCATCGCCGACTCGGGCGACATCGTGTGCCAGCCCAGCGGAGGCGGCGACCGGCGCTCGTCTGCGGTCAAGGGGGTAACGTCCATCGAGCGGACCTCGGCTCGATTGTCCGGCCGCGCCGACGCGGGCGAATCCGCGGTACTACCTAGCGGTGCGGCCGCGGAGCCACCCCGCTACACTGCCGCGTCCCGCAACGAGGCCCCGCGACCCGCATGAAGAAAAGAGTCCTGAAACCGCGCTATGACTGCGCGAAGTGTCCCGGCTACTGCTGCAGCTACGCGCGCATCGCCATCAAGGATTTCGACATCGAGCGGCTCGCCCGGCATTTCGGGATCAGCAAGACCGCCGCCCGGCTGAAGTTCACTTACCGCTACCAGACGCAGGAACTCGACGAGCAGCTGCTGCGCCATCGCAAGGACCACGTCTTCAAGTCGACGTGCACGTTTTTCGACCAGGACCAGCGCCGCTGCACTGTGTACGAGGCGCGGCCGTCCGTCTGCCGCATCTATCCGGAAGACCGCACCTGCGGTTACTACGAGTTCCTGCAGTTCGAGCGCATCCAGCAGGGCGATGAGGACTTCATTCCGTCCGCCTGAGCGCGCGCCTCAACGAAACCGATATCCGACGGTGACGCCGAGGGTTACCGGATCCGCGGCGACCGGGCCATACGACGCGCGCAGAAGATTGGCTCGCTCGTCCAGATCGCACCAGCGGACGTCGGCGCTCACGCTCACCCGTGCATTCAATGCAAGCTCGGCACCGAGCTCGGCCGCCGGTCCTACGGCGGCGTGCCGGTTGCGGCGCGTAAGCATCGAGGACCCGGTGGCGGCGTCTTCGACGTAAAACTGCGCATGGTTGAGACCGGCGCCGGCGTAAGCCTGTAGTGCGCCCTGACGCACCAGGGCGTACCGCAGCGTGACCAGGTCCATGCCGTCCGGACGATCATCCTGCAGCACCACATAGGCGGCACCCGCATCGCGCTCGGGCTGCTGCCGCGCGCGTCCCCTGCGTTCGTGATGCAACCATTCCGGAAGGTCGTCGCGCAGGCGCGTTCGTGTGTCGTCCCACAGCGACCCGAGCAGCCCAACGCCCTCGCGCCACCAGGCGACTTCGGCGACCGGCGGCGGCGCAGGTTGCGCCACATCCGATCGTGCCAGGCTGGCCGGCGGTTCGGCGCATACGATTGCGCTCCAACACAGCGCAAGGCAGGCTGCGGCGGCGACCGATCGTGGAACGTGCCGAGACAGAAGGGTCATGCGTCGGGAAGTTACGCGCCTTAGTCGCTCATGGACGCAACGCTCAGGCTTTTTTGCGAATCTGTGACCGGCAGCTCAGCGCTCGAGCCAGCAAAACAGGTCAGCCGTCACCCTTTCACGCTCGGGCTCGTTGAATACCTCGTGGTAAAGGCCGTCGTAGAGCTTCACGACGCAGTCGCGCGTGCCGAAGGCCTGGTAGACCCGCCGGTTCGCCGCGAGCGGCACCAACTGGTCAGCGGTGCCGTGCAGGACCAGCGTCGGCAGCCGGAGACCGGGCGCGCTTGCCGGAAACCCCTGCATCGCCCCGAGCAGCTCGACGAGCGTGCGCGCCGGGATCGCCTCGTGATGCACGAGCGGGTCAGCAGCGTACCGCGCCACGACGGACGGATCGCGGCTGACGGCGCCAGGCGGCAGCGCGAGCGCACCCGTGCCTGGTGCGACGACCGACAGAAGCCGCACGAACATCTCCTGCAATCGCGGCACGGGCTGGTCCGTTGCGAGCGCCGGGGCCGACAATACCAACCCGCGCAGCATGTGCTGCAGTCGCAGCGCGCTGGCGAATGCGACCGCGCCGCCCATGCTGTGGCCCAGCATGAACACTGGCGTAGCGGGATGCTCGCCGGCACACCGTTCCGTGAACGCGCAGAAATCCGCGACGACGTGCGCGAAGCGCTCGATGTTGGCGCGCGGCCCGGACGACCGACCGTGGCCGCGATGATCGACGGCATACACGGCATAGCCGCGCTGGACCAGCTCACCAGCGAGCGTCTCGTAGCGACCGCCGTGCTCGGCGAGGCCGTGCGACACCACGATGACAGCCCGCGGCGCGACCCCGGGTAGCCATGCCTGGGCATACAGGTCGATACCGCCAATGCCGGCCGCCGTAAATTCACGATGCAGCATGCAATTCCAATCCCTGTGGCGACGTGGACTCGCCCGGGGCCCCGGACCGCAGGCAGTGCCCTATTCCGTCGCAGGCGGCAAGCCGGCCGGCACGTTCTTGCAGGCGTAGTCGATGATCTCTCCAAACACCGTGCCGGAGGGCGCATCCATCCACTTCAGGTTCTTCTCGCCGATCCTGGTCCGCTGCACCCGGTCGCCCTGCAGGTCGAGCTGCGCATAGGCCTCCATCTCGCGGTAGGCGAGTCGCCGCTGTGCGCAGTCGATGCGGTATTCGTTGCGTGCCGACAGGTACGACTTGCCTTTCTTCGCCGACGGCTGCGGCTCGACGAAATTCTGCTTGGTCCGAACGATCACCCAGGATGCGGGCGAAACGCCGAGCGTCGCCGGATTCGCGAACACCTCGGTGCGGTCGGACTTGGCGATGGCCACCCAGTCGACTGTCTGCGTGTCCGCAGACGTGCTCCAGGCCGTCAGGGCGAGGCAGGCCAGGGTCCATGCCTGCGTCCGGCCGGCCACGCGGGAAATCGAGTGCTGTGTGCTCATGGGTTGCTCCTCAGTACCGTTCAATCGTCAGTCCGTTGCAGTCGAATCCGTCCGCGCCCGGCGGATCGCCTTTGACCATCAGGCCGCGGTCGGCTCAGCGCGAAAACAGCAAGGTGCGCGGCGACTCGCCATCCTGCGGCGCGACCAGTAGCAACCGGCCCGCCTGCAATGCGTACGAGGTCGTTGCGCGCATCCGGTCGAGGAAGGCCGCTTCGATTTCGTTGGCAGCGGCATCGCAAGCCTTCCGCGTCACAGCGAGTTCCCCGATCTTCACCTTGCCCGGCGCCGATTCCGTGATGGGCCCCGTGTACCGATTGCAGCCCGAGAATCCCGCGGCCTTGCCGTATTGCACCAACGCGGTCGGCGGCACCAGACCGGCCGGGAGCGGTTGTCCGTCCAACTCGACCAGCATCCAGTCGGTGGCGGCCAGCAGGTTGATCGAGAGCCCGCCGACGACATCACTCGCGAGCAGCTGCAGCTTGCCGTCCTTCCAGCCGACGGCCTTGCGCGACAGGTGGGTCGGACAGCAGGACGGATCGCCGGGGCCGGACTCGACGAGGTCGAGCAACACCTTGCCCGGTTCGTGCCAGATGCGGAAGAGTTGTACCCGGTCACCCAGCGGCACGGCACCCAGAGTGGCGGCGTTGCCGTCCTGCACACTGAACACGCCGAGATGCGAGTACGTGCCAGTGCCCCCCTCGCCCGACGTAAGTAACGCGACACCTTCCTCTGGCGGGACGCCGTCGATGTCGACGAACTGGATCGTCGAGTCCCAGAGCTTCAGCGTCGGCCTCGACGCCGCACCCGCCTCCGCTGGCGGCCCTTCGTAGAGGCCCGAGGTCATCGTGACTGGAGCGCCAAACACTCCAGTCACCGTCGCGCCCAGCAACTGCTCGCGCGTCGGTGCCACGGGTTTCGCCGCCTCCGTGGTCGCCGGCGTGGCGGACTCCTGCCTGGCGCAACCGCTCAACGCGGCCAGGACCAGACCCATGATCACGGCGCTTGTCGCCGCCGCCCCCGATCGCCCGTTGACTTGTGTCATGACCCCCGATGTTGCCGCTGCGCCGGGCCCACGTAAAGCTGCCCTGCGATGGCCCAGTCAGCGGCGACGTCCCAACCAGCGTTGCGCCACTTCTGCATCGCGCAGGTCGGCCGCAGTCTCGATGCCGAATCGGGGCGCCGCTTCGAGCACGATCATCAGCAACTGTGCGGTTGCGTACGCATCCGCGATCGCGTGGTGACGCCCGATCGGCGGCAACCCGAAGTGGGCCACCCAGTCATCCAGCGAGTCGTTCTCGGTCGCGGGAAACAGCGCCGGCAGGACCGTTGCCAGGTCGATGAAGCGCGGCCAGGCGTGAAATCCCAGCAGGCTGCGGACCTCGCGCCCGAACACCGTCGCGTCGAATTCGGCGCGAAACGCCACGACGCGCGATTCCGCGATGAATTCGAGGCACGCGACCAGGCCTTCGACTGGATCCATGCCGGCCAGTTGCTGCTGGCCGCCAATCTGGTGGATCAGGATGTTGTCGACCGCGCTCGATCGATCCTGCCGCAACAGCGCCTCGAAGGCGTCGTCGTGACGCACGGTGTGCTCCGTGACCGCCACGGCGCCGATGGAGATGATGCGGTCCTCGTACATGCGCGGCCCGGTGGTCTCGAGGTCGAGTACCACGAAGCGCGCCAGCGCCAGCGGTTGCGCCAGTCCCGGACGCTCAAGAAATCCCCGCCGAACGCTGGCCAGCCTTGCGCGCACGGGCGGTGCGAGGCTGCGCCGGACCTTGCGGGCCCGCCACGCCTCCGCCGGGGACAGCGGCCAGGTGATCATCGCGTACTCAGTGGCCTACGGCCTGGTCGAGGTGCGTCTGCAGTACGCGCGCCTGGCGAAAAGCCTCACGCAGCATGCGCTGGTCGATTTCGTTGAGTGCGTAGGGATCCAGGCGGTTCAACGCCTGTCGCGGACGTTGCGCGCCACCGCCCGGCTCGGTCGCCGGATGCTCGAGGCCGCCGCGCTGCGCGCGCAGGCGCAACAGCTGCAGGAAATGGTAGGCATCGACCGACGCCGCGATCTCGCGCTCGTCGCGGTTGAGCCGACGACCCGCTGCGCGGATCCGCTGCGAAGTGTTGGTGTTACCGATGCCGAGCGCGAGCGCGAATGCCCTCGCCGCGTCCACGAAGATGCGCGTGCCGTGGGTCTTGAGGTCGATTGTGCCGGCGAACTCGCCTTCGTCCGTGCGGAACGTCCGTATCCAACCGAGCGGCGGCTCCGCCTGCAGCGCATTCGCGACGAGCATGCGCAGGAACAGCTTGTTCTCGCTGCTCGTGGCATCGAGCCAGCCACGCAATCGCTCGGCCAGCGTGAGATCACCGGCCAACGGGCGGAAATCGAAGAAAATGTTGGCAGCGAGCAGTGCTTCCGGCGTCGGCTCGCGCATCCATCCCGCAAAGCGCCCGCGCCACTCATCGACTGTCAGGCAGCATTCGGGGTTGCTGGCCATGATGTTGCCGGTGCAAAGCGGGAAACCCAGCCCGGCCAGGCGCTCGTTCGCTTCCCTCGCGAACCGCAGCAATCGCTCGCGCGTGCCCGGCACGTCGCGCTCGTCGCACTCGAAGACGATCGCGTTGTCCTGGTCCGTCGCGACCGTCTGTTCGCGGCGGCCTTCACTGCCGACAGCGAGCCAGCACCACGCCACATCGTCGAACTGGAATTCTGGCAGCAGCAGCTCGAACAGTCGCTGGGTGAGCGAATCGTTGAGCGCGGTGATGGTGTGCGTGAGAGGCTCGGCGGCCGCGCCTTGCGCGACGAGGTTATCCGTCAGCGCTGCAATGTCGGCCACGATACACCGCAATGCCGTCACGTCGCGCGCCTGCCGCACAGCCTGTGTGATGCTGCGCATCGTCACGCGCTGCAGACCGAAGAGGTCCCGCTCCGTGACGATGCCCGACAGCTCGCCGTCGCGCACCACGAGCAACTGGTGAAACCCGCGGCTGGCCATCAACGCCAGTCCTTCCTGCGCACTGCTCAATTCGTCGAGCATCGCGGGCCCCGTAGTCATCACCTGTTGCACGTTGGTCGTCAGCGAGACTCCTGGAAGCACGACGCGCTCCATCAGGTCGAGCAGCGTGAAGATACCGAGCGGGCGACGCTGGCCGTCGACGACTGCGATCATGCGCACGCCTTCCTCGCTCATGCGCTCCAGCGCTTCGCGCACCGTGGCCTCGGCAGTGCAGTGCACGGGCTCGCGCCGCACGAGCGCCTTGAGCGGTTCGAGCAGTGTCTGCTGGTCCGTCGCGCGTTGAGAAAAGTGGTTGCGCAACTGGCCCAGTGAATGCTGGACCAGCGTGGCCAGCGCTTCGGTGCAGAAGTGCGCGAACTCGGGGGAACGCTCACGCAGCGCGTCGAAATCAGCCCGCGGCAGCAGCAGCGAAAAGACGTCTTCGGTGGCCTCGAAAGTGCGTGTACCGGCCGCGCCGGCTGCGAGCGCCGCGACCGGAAAGCATTCGCCGACCCCGCGCACTTCGTCGTCGAGGGCCGCATTCGGGTTGCGCACACGCACGTGCCCACGCTGAATGATGTACAGATGCCCGGCGATGCCGCCGGCGGGATCGACGATCGTGCTGCCCACCGGGAAGTACCCCAGTCGTGCGCGCGCCGCGATGAACTCGAGATCGCAACGCGCCATCCGCGAGAACGGCAGGTGGGCTTGCAGGAAGTTAATCGTCGATTCGACGATCAGGGGTGGGGTGGGCAAGGGAAGGGGAGGAAGGGCAGGAAGGGCAGGAAGGACAGGAAGGACAGGAAGGACAGGAAAGGATTAAACGGAAGTGTAGCCTCAACATTAGCCTGATCCGATGACAAGATGACCCACCGACCAAGATCGCAAACGCGCTAAACCCTTTGCGCCTTCCTGTCCTTCCTGTCCTTCCTGTCCTTCCTCGCCTTCCTCGCCTTCCTCGCCTTCCTCGCCTTCCTCGCCTTCCTCGCCTTCCTTCCTCCCCTCCCCTTCCTCCCCTCCCGCTCACGCGGGAGGGCCGCGCCAGCGTCAGTGCGCCGACGCCTTCGACGCCAGGATGCCAGTGTTCTGGCGCGCGTAGACCTCTGGCCAGAGCTCCTCCGAACGCCGGTCCCGGAACAGCAGGGAACCGAGCAGGACGGCGAGGAACCCGAGCGGGATCGAGATGATGCCGGGATTCTTGAGCGTGAACAGCGGCTCCTCGAGGCCCAGGAACGACCGCTCCTTGCCCGCGACCTTGGCCACGTCATCCCTCGCCTTGGCGACGGCCTTGTCGAGAGCGGTGAGATTGATCTTCGCCTGGCTGACGGCCTCCGCATCGGTCGAGAGCAACGCCTGCTCGATCGCGGACCGCTTGGCCGCCTCGCCGTCGAACACCTTCTGCGACGCAGCGCGCACTGCCTTCGGGTAGGTGACGTTCGGCGAGACCAGCGTCAGGCCAACTGCCACGACCGTACCGATGATCATGCCGGCGACGATGCCGCCCGTGCTGCATCGCTTCCAGTACAGCGTGAGCAGCACGCAGGGGAAATTGGCCGACGCGGCGACCGCGAACGCGAGCGCCACGAGGTGCGCGACGTTCTGGCCCTTGGCCGCGATGCCGATCGTGATGGCCATCGCGCCAACGATGACCGTCGCGATGCGCGCCGCCCGGACCTGCTGCTGCGGCGGCACGGTATCTCCGCCGTGATACACGCCCACGTACAGGTCGTGCGCAATCGCCGACGCCGCTGCGAGCACGAGCCCCGCCACCACCGCGACGATCGTGGCAAAGGCCACGGCCGACACGAACGCCAGCATGAAGTTGCCGAGGAACGAATTCGCGCCGCCACCGAGATATTGCGCGAGCAGCGGCGCCGCCATGTTTCCGCCGGCATCCACCGATGCGATCGCCGCGGGGCCGACGAACTTCGCCGCACCGAAGCCGAGGAACAAAGTCAGGATGTAGAAACCGCCGATGATCGCCATCGCCCACACGACCGACTTGCGCGCCTGCTGCGCGGTCGGCACGGTGAAGAACCGCATCAGGATGTGCGGCAGGCCCGCCGTGCCGAAGACGAGCGCCATGCCGAGCGAAATCTGGTCGATTGGCGCCTTGAAGTACAGCCCGGGCTCGAGGAAGCGCTGGCCGAGTTCGGCCGCAGTCATCGTCCTGGCCGGGTCGCCGATCAGCGTCGCCACCTTGGCCTGCACCTTCGGATCGGCCACGACGTCCTGCAGGAACCCGGGCAGCGAGAAGCCGTACGGCAACCACACCAGGACCACCAGCACCAGCGACGCGATCACCAGCAGGATGGCCTTGATGATCTGCACCCAGGTCGTCGCGACCATGCCGCCGAACAGCACGTAGGCGAGCATCAGCACGCCGACCGCGATGACCGACACCTCGTAATCGATGCCGATCAGCGTCTTCACCAGCACCCCGCCGCCGACCATCTGTGCCGTCAGGTAGAACGTCGAGACGGTGATGACCGACAACGCGCCGACGATGCGCATCGCCCTCGGGTTGTTTCGGTACGCGAGGATGTCGGAGAGCGTGTAGCGGCCGATGTTGCGGCACGGCTCGGCGATCACCAGCAGCACCGTGATGTAAGCCACGAGCCAGCCGACCGAGTACATGAACCCATCGTAGCCGTACTGGGAGATGAGTCCGGCAATGCCGAGGAAGGACGCGGCCGACAGGTAGTCGCCCGCAATCGCCCAGCCGTTCTGCAGGCCGGTGACGCCACCGCCCGCGGTGTAGAAGTCCGAGGCCGACTTCACGCGCTTCGACGCCACGTACGTGACGTACATCGTGAGCGCGATGATGGCCGCAAACACCGTGAAAGTGAGCCAGCGGTACTCCGGGGTGACTGCGCCTTGCGCGTAGGCTGTCGTGCACACGACCGGCACCAGGCCGACGAGTCCCCAGGCAAGCGCCTTGCGGTTCTGGAGGTTCATGTCGCCACCTTCCCTTTCTCGTAGTCCGCGGCGATCTCGCGAGCGAGACGATCGAATTCGGACCCCGCCCGGCGCGAGTAGTAGAACGCAACTCCCCAGGCGACGATGAACTGGATCAGTGCGAACACCAGGCCGAAGTTGACGACGCCCCAGACCTTGATCTTGTACAGGTCCTGGAAATAGGCGGCGCCGATCGGCAACAGGAAATAGAAGACCACCGAGAAGATCATGAGGCCCGTCAGGAACCCCTGCTTCTTGCGGTGCAGCGCCTGGAAACGCGGGTCGTTGATGACGGCGTTCCAGTCGATCGTCGGCGGTGCAGTCATGAAGCTCTCCCCCTGTTCGACGGGCACTGGCGGGCAATCTAACAAGGACAACCCGCGGCGGAACTGAGACATTGGTCTAATATGGCCAGCCTATGACCACCCAGCCCTGCGACGTCGTCGTCTTCGGCGCCACGAGCTTCGTGGGCCAGATCCTCACCCGCTACCTGTTCGAGGAGTTCAGCCTGGACGGCAAGCTGCGCTGGGCTGCGGCTGGCCGGTCGCTCCCGAAGCTGGAGGCGGTCCGCGGATCGCTTGGCAAAGGCGCCGGCAAGCTGGCGCTCATCCAGGCCGATGCCGGCGACGAAGTTTCGCTGCGGAAGTTGTGCAGGAGCGCCCGGGTCGTCGTGTCCACGGTGGGCCCGTATGCCTTGTACGGCGAACCGCTCGTGCGCGTCTGTGCCGAGGCCGGCACCGACTACTGCGACCTCACCGGCGAGGTGCAGTGGATGCGGCGGATGATCCACAAGTACGAGAAGGTCGCGCAGGCCTCGGGCGCACGCATCGTGCATAACTGCGGGTTCGATTCGATCCCCTCTGATCTCGGCGTGCATTACCTGCAGCAGCAGGCGCGGGAACGTTTCGGCCAGCCCTGCACCACCGTAAAGATGCGCGTCCGCGCCATGCGTGGCAGCTTCTCTGGCGGCACCGTGGCCTCAGTGCTGAACGTGCTGCAGGAGGTCAAGGCGAATCCGGCGTTGCGCAAAGAGCTCGCCGATCCCTATTCGCTCTGCCCCCCGGGCAGCGGCAAGCGACTCCGGCAGAAGAACGTGGGATTCGCTGAATACGACCCCGACTTCAGCGCATGGATCGCACCGTTCGTCATGAGCGCGATCAATACGCGCGTCGTGCATCGAACCAATGCGCTGCTGCACGACGCCTACGGCCCGGAATTCCGGTACGACGAGGCCGTGCTGACGGGGCGCGGTTTGCGGGGTCGCCTGACCGCCACGGCGACGAGTGCCGGACTCGGCGCATTCATGGTCGCGGGTTCGATCGGCACCGTGCGCTCACTGCTCGAGCAATACGTGCTGCCGGCGCCGGGCGAGGGCCCGAGTCCTGCAGCGCAACTCAAGGGCGGCTTCGACCTGCGTTTTCATGGCCGCACCCAACAGGACGAAGTCCTCCGCACGCGCGTCACGGGCGACCGGGATCCTGGTTACGGCTCGACGGCGAAGATGCTGGGACAGGCGGCGGCCTGCCTCGCGAGCGACATTTCGAAAAAGCAGGTGGCGGGTGGGTTCTGGACGCCCGCGACCGCCTTCGGTGACCGCATCATCGAACGGCTGCAGGCTCACTCCGGGCTTACGTTCGGAAGTGCTCGACAAGTAAGCAACCAGTCAACAGCTGCACCAAGGGAGAACGTCCGATGCCGACCACTACTGATTTCCTGTTGCCTGTCCTGGCACTCGTGTCCTGGACGCTCGTGATGTGGTTCTGGCTGTATGCCACGCGAATCCCCGCGATGAAGCGCGCAGGCATCGACCCGCAGGAAGCGGCGCACCCGGGCACGTACGGTCACCGGATGCCTGAACACGCCCGGTCCGTCGCTGACAATTACAACCACCTGCACGAGCAGCCCACGGTCTTCTACGCGCTGATGTTCTTCATCGTGCTGACCGGCGGAGCTACGGCAGGCACGCTGAGCCTGGCCTGGGGCTACGTGGGTAGCCGCGTCCTGCACTCGGTGGTGCAGTCGACGATCAACAAAGTGGTCGTGCGGTTTGTGATCTTTGCTTTCGGGTCGCTGCTGCTGGTCTGCATGACGGTGCGGGAATTGCTTCGCGTCCTGGGTTGACGGGTCCGGGGCCCGCCGTTGGCAGACACCCGATCTTCGAGTTCGTTTATGCGCCGTGTCGTTTCCTGGAGAATCCTGATGCGTGGTTCGATTGCTACCTTGATCCTGGCAGTTCTGGTCGGTGTCGCGCCCGCAACGACCTGGAGCAAGGACGAGACGGCGACCGACCCGGCGGAGAAAACGCAGCCGGCAACGGACGCGAAGCCAGCCGTCCCCGCCTCCTCCGTGACGAGGCATCAGGCGATCATCGACGGCAAGGCGGTCAAGTACACCGCGACCGTCGGCTGGTTCATTCTCAAGGACCCGAAGGACAACCCGATCGCGCGCTTCGGCTACACCGCCTACACGCTGGACGGCGTGAAGAACCTGACGCAGCGACCGGTCACGTTCGCGTTCAACGGTGGGCCCGGCTCGTCATCGATCTGGCTGCACATGGGCATCATGGGTCCGCGGCGCGTGGTGGTGAACGATGGTGGCTATGCGCCTCCGCCGCCCTCGCAGGTCGTCGACAATCCGTTTTCCCGCTCGACGTCACCGACATCGTGATGATCGCTCCGGTGGGCACCGGTTTCAGCAAGCCGCTCGGTGACGCCAAGCCCGCCGATTTCCACGGCGTGGACGAGGACATCCGATCCGTCGCGCAGTTCATCAAGCGTTACGTGTCCGAGAACGGGCGCTGGGGCTCGCCGAAGTACGTGCTCGGCGAAAGTTACGGCGGCATGCGCGGCGCGGGACTCGCCTACTACCTGCAGTCGAACATGGGCATGAACCTGAACGGGCTCATCCTGGTCTCGCCCTTCCTGAACGGCGCCACCGGCATCGACGGCGAGGGCATGGACCTCGGTCAGGTCACGTACTTCCCGACGCTCGCGGCGACGGCGTGGTACCACGGCCTGGTCCCGGACAGGCCGGCCACCGTGCAGGAATACATGCGCGAAGTCGAACAGTTCGCGCGCGACGAATACGCGCCGGCACTCGCCAAGGGCTACGTCATCCCGGAAGCGGAGAAGAAAGCGATGGCAGCAAAGCTGGCGCGCTACACGGGCACCCGCCCCGAGTACTGGGAGCGTGCCGACCTGCGCGTGAGCCATCCGCAGTTCCTGCAGGAACTGAAGCGTAACGATCGCCTCATTGCCGGCCGCATCGACTCGCGCTTCGTCGGCCCCGCCATGAATCCGCTCGGCGAGGAGATGGATTACGACCCGTTCTTCCCTTCGGTCGGGCCGGCCTACACGTCAGCGTTCCTCGGTTACCTGCACGACGAACTCAAGTTCGGTCGCGACGAGGAGTACATGGTCTCTGCATTTGACATCGACTGGAGCTGGAAGCACAAGGTGCCCGGCAAGGGGGGCTGGATGTCGCCCGTGCCGACGACCGTGCCGGATCTCGCGGCGGCGATGACGATGAATCCAGGCATGTACGTGCTCGTGCAGCAGGGTTGGTACGACCTGGCGACGCCGTTCCTCGCCACCAAGATGGATCTCGAGCACCTGAATATCACCCCCGAAGCACGCAAGCGCATCCAGGTCGAACATTACGACGCGGGCCACATGATGTACCTGCACGAACCGTCGATGCGGAAGTTCCGCGACGATCTCGTCGGTTTCATCCAGGCAACCGACCGCCTCTGACCCGTCGCTGAGGATTGCGAGTCCGCCAGTACTTACAGCGTCACTCGCGGTAATGGCAGCCTAGGCTCTCAGGGTTCGCCCATGCGGCCAGTGTCACGATGAGCGCCACGCGCACGGCGTTGCGCAGGCCGATCAGGTCGTCTGTCATCGCGGCCGCGCGATAGAAGCGCTCGACCTCCATTTCGAGGTTCCGCAGCGCCTCGATCGCACGCAGCAGCCGGCGCGTCGTGCGCACCAGGCCGACGTAGTTCCACATGATGTGCCGCAGCGAGCTCATGTCCTGCGCGATGAGCGCCGGATCGGGTGCTTCCGTGCCGGTGTCCTGCCACGGTGGAATGTCGTCGAAGCGCATGCCGTTGCTCGCGGCCAGCTGACTCACGATGCGCTTTGCCGAGCGGTGACCCCAGACCAGGCCCTCGAGCAGCGACGTGCTCGCGAGCCGGTTGGCTCCGTGCAGGCCGGAGCAGGCTACCTCGCCGATGGCGTACAGCCGTCCGACCGTCGTCGTGCCGTCGAGGTCGATCCACACGCCGCCACACGAGTAGTGCGCGGCCGGCACGACCGGCAGCGGATCGCGCGTGATGTCTATACCGTACTCGAGACAGCTGCGATACATCTCGGGGAACTCAGCGCGGATGCGCTCGGCCGGGACGTAGTTGGCGACGTCGAGGTAGACGTTGGGCACGCCCTGCCGCAGCATCTCGGAGTGGATGCTGCGCGCGACGACGTCGCGCGGAGCAAGGTCCCTCCACTTTGCGTCATAGCGGTCCATGAACGGCTGCCGCTGCTCGTCGACGAGGCGCGCGCCCGCGCCCCGCACGGCTTCGGTGATCAGGAAGCACGGTGCGTTGCGGTGATAAAACGCCGTCGGATGGAACTGCACATATTCGGTGTTGATCACGCGCGCGCCGGCGCGGTAAGCCATTGCGAGTCCATCGCCGCGGGAGCCGGCCGGATTCGTGGTGCGGAGGAAGATCTGGCCCAGACCGCCGGTCGCCAGCACGGTGGCCCGGGCGAAACAGCGGTCGATCCTGCCTGTCTGCTGGTCGTAGACGTAGGCGCCGACGCACGAGAGAGGATCGTACACGGCACGCCGGTCGCGGCCCTGGTGCGCAGGCGTCAGGAGATCGACGGCAGTGTGATGCGTGAGCAGTCGAACGCGCGGATGCTCACGCAGCGCCTCGACAAGCTTGTCTTCGATGGCGCGGCCGGTGGCGTCGGTGGCGTGCACGATGCGGGCAATCGAGTGCCCGCCTTCCCGGCCGAGGGCGAGCGTACCGTCAGGCGTGCGATCGAACGGCACGCCGAGCTTGTCGATCAGGATCGACTGGACGAGTGACGGTCCCTCGCTGGCAAGCGTACGAACTGCCTGCTCATGACACAGGCCCGCACCGGCGTTGACGATGTCCTGCGCCAGCGCCTCGGTCGAATCGTTCTCGCCGCGGAAAATGATACCGCCCTGCGCCCAGTACGTGTTCGACTCGCCGGCGCGGTCCGCGCGCGTGATCACGGTGACGTCGAGACCCGACTCCGCGAGCTCGAGCGCAGCCGTGCCGCCGGCAATGCCGCAGCCGATGACCAGGACGTCGCTGCGCAGCATCTCGCTCAATCGATTTTCGGCCCGACGGCCAGCATGCGTTCGACGGCACGCAGCGCGCGCACGCGGATGTGCTCGGGCACGTCGATTTCCCAGCGCATGAACTGCAGCGAGTCGCGCGTCTGCTCGAGCGTGATCTCGTGCATGTGCGGGCAACGATGGCTGCAGAGGCGCAGCAATTCCTTGCCGGGATTGGCGGCAACGATGTTGTCGCCCATCGAGCATTCGGTGAGCAGCAGGAAACGCTTTGCCTTCGATCTCTCGACAGCCCTGATCATGGCCGTCGTGCTGCCGGAGAAATCCGCCTTCGCGGTGACTTCCGGGCTGCATTCGGGATGCGCCAGGATCATCACGTCCGGATACTGCTTGCGGACCACGTCGACGTCTTCGGGCGTGAACAACTCGTGCACTTCGCAGCGACCCTGCCACGCGATCATCGTGTGTTCGACCGTGGTGTCGTCGCCATTGGCTGCCACAGCGCCCTTGCGCAGCACCGACGGCACGATGACGTGGCGACCCGTCTCGCGCGCCACGTTGCGGGCGAGGAACTCGTCGGGCAGGAAGATCACCGTGTCGGACTTCAGCGACTCGACGACTGCGGCCGCGTTGCTCGAGGTGCAGCAGATGTCGCACTCGGCTTTCACGTCGGCGTAGGTGTTGATGTACGTGACGATCGGCACGCCAGGATAGGCTTCGCGCAAGACACGCACGTCGGCCGCGGTGATGCTCTCCGCCAGCGAGCAGCCGCCTTTCTCCGTCGGCAGCAGCACCGTCTTGGTCGGGTTGAGGATCTTCGCCGTCTCGGCCATGAACCGCACGCCGCAGAACACGATGACCGACTTGTCGGTCTCGGCGGCTCGACGGCTGAGTTCGAGCGAATCGCCCTGGAAGTCTGGCACCGTATGGAACAACGCGGGTTCCATGTAGTTGTGCCCGAGGATCACGGCGTCCCGCTCCACCTTGAGGCGGAGCACTTCGGCGGCGACCTCCGCCTTGATGAACAGTTCGGCGTCCGGCAGGACGTCCCCCAGGCTCGATTGCAGGTCGCGGTAGATATCCTGGGCGGTCTTCAAGGGCAGGCCCCATTGCGGCTGCCCGTTGCAGCCTGTGCGGCCATTCTAGCGGACCGGGGTTGCGAGGGCTCGTCCCGAACGCCGTGCGGCCGCCCCCCTCGCCGCTGCCACGCCATGATCCCAGGCCCGCTCGCATGCACCCGGAATCCAGTTCAGTCCGTCATCGGCACGCCGGCCGCCAGCAACTCGTCGATCAGCGGCTGCAAGTGGCGCTCGAACCGACGCCAGCGGCCAACGCTGCTGACATAAAGCGGCTGCCGGACCTGCACGGCACTCGCCGTCGCCACGGCACGCTCATTGCGTTCGAAATGGAGGCACGCCTCCTCCCAGGGCAAGCGGCAATGCACGAGCAGCCGTCCGGTCTCGGCACGCTGATCGGCGACGAGCGCCTCATACCGAACTTCGTGCACCCGCCCCGGCAGCGTGGCCCGCCAGTGCGCGATGAGCCGGTCGAACTGCGCGTAGTACCGGCCGATGTCGCGCAAGTCGCGCGCGTATTCGTAGTACGAAAATCCAGTGGCGAACAACTGGCGGAAATTACTGAGCCCGGTATCGAGCGCATGACGGCGCAGGACGACGATGCTCGCGGCAGGCAGCGCACGAGCGATGTGCCCCAGGTAGAAGAAGTTGAGCGGCAGCTTGTCGACGAAGCGCGGTTGCGCCTGGCCCGGGGGTCGCGTGCGCTCGACGTAATCGCGACCCAGCGCCTGCAGGTCGACGTGCAACGATTGCGTCAGCATGGCTTCGTCGAGCACCTGTGACGACGGCGTCCGGCACGCCCGCTTCAGCAGCACCCCGAAATTCTGCGACTCCCCCGCGGACGCCACCTGCGAGTGGCTGGAAAGAATCCGTTCGACGAGCGTCGTGCCGGTGCGCGGCATACCCACTACGAAGATCGGTGCGCGAGCGAGCTCGTCGCTGGCCAGGTCCACGTGGGCAGGAGCCGGCAGAACATACGGGAAGAGACGCATGACCGCATCGAACAGGCTTTGGTCCCGCTCGAAGCGATACCCTGTGGCCGCATGCTTGCGTGCATTGCCGGAGAGCAGATGTGCAAACGCCTCGTCGTCCCGCCCCAGGTCCTCCAGTTCCTTGGCGAGCGCGTGACGCAGATGCAACTCGGCGTCGGGATCGAGCGGACCGGTCGTGAGCAGCCGTTCGAGCCGCGCGACGTGGTTACGCTCTGACGTTTGTCGTCGGGTCGCCGCGAGCGCCGAGTGCGCGCGCCAGAAGTGTGGGTCGCAGCGCACGCACGCCTCATACGCCGCCTCGGCCTCGGCAAAGCGTCCCAGGAACTTGAGCGAAGCCGCATGATTGAAATGCAGGCCGGCGCGCTCCGGGCCCAGTTCGACCGCACGCTCGAAACACGCGACGGCCTGCTCATGGCGACCAGCGCGGCTCAGCACAACGCCGATGGTGTCCCAGCATGGCGCCGATTGCGGTACGAGCGCGAGCGCTCGCGCGACAGATGCCAGCGCTTCGTCGTTACGGTTGAGCCTGGAAAGCCAGCGTGCCAGTTGCGCCTGCGGCTCGGCATTGCCCGGATCGAGCGCGCAGGCCTCACGGATCTGCGCGAGCCCTTCGGTAATGCGGCCACGCTCGGCCGCAAGGACGCCGCGCTCGAGAATCGACGACGCCCGTTGCCCGGTCGCCAAGCCCGCCTCAGAGATCGAAGCGGTACGTGATTTCCAGGCCCATGGTCCGCGGCCGCAGCATGCTCTGGAAATACATGCGTGAATCGATCGGCGCCAGGTCAACGCGCTCGATCTGCCGGATGTAGCTGGGATCGCGGCGTACCGACGTGATCGCATACTTGTCGAACAGATTGTCGACATACAGGCTCGCTGCCCACGGACCCACGCCCATCCCGATCGAGGCGCCGTGGATCGCATACCCGGGCAGGGCTTCGCCGTTGTTGCGCAACCCCACCTTCGTGTACACGTCGCTGACCGCAGTGAACGAGTAATTGGCGTTCAGGGTCCAGCCGTTGTCGAGCGGTCGCGTGTAGTCGAGCAGCAGCGTGCCCTGCTGTTCCGGCGAACCCGAGAGGCGGTCCCCGTCGAACGCGTCCTCGCCGTCGACGAGTCCCGGGGCATCCCTGGTGAGCTGGGCATCGTTGAGCGCGATGCTCGCCATGAGCTGCAGGGAGTCCGTGATCGCCCATTGGGTCGACAATTCGATGCCACGGGTCTCGGCAGTGCCACCGTTGACAGTGATCGGAACCTCGCCAACGTCGCTGGTTCCGGCCACCTGGATGTCGTTCCAGTCGATCTGGTACACGGCGGCATTGACGATCAGCCGGCCGTCGAGCCACAGGCTGCGAAGTCCGACCTCGTAGTTGGTCGTCGTGTCCGGCTTGATCAGGACTTCTTCCTCTTTCAGGCAGAACGACTGCTCGTCGGGGATGGGATTCTGGCACGGCGGGCCCGAGTTGAGGCCGCCCTGGCGGTAGCCCTCGCTGACCGTCAGGTAACCCATCACGTCCGGCGTGAACTTGAACGACGTATTGAACTTGAAGATGACGTCGTTGTCCCCGGTCTGGTTGCTGTCGTTCAGCACGGTGTCGAAGAACGGAAACGAGGTTTCGAGCGCGAGCTGGTCGTCGTAATCGAACCAGCGCGACCCCACCGTCACCTGCCAGCGCTCGGTCAACTGGTAACCCAGCTCGCCGAACAACGCCATTTCTTCAAAGGTGCGGCTGGAGACGGCTTGGTACTCCAGGTCGGGAAATCCGTCAGGCAGTCCAAACCATTCCGGAATGCCGGGCGTGTACTCCGACGCGACTCCGTCGCCCTCGTAGCGGTTGAAAAAGGCGCCCACGATCCAGTTCCACTTGCCCGTGCCCTGCGAGACCAGGCGCAGTTCCTGGTTGAACGTCTCTTCGTCGAGTTCGTCGGTCGCGTAGGCGGCGAACTGGGGAAAGTCCTCGTACCCGTAATCGAGGTCCATCAGGAAGTCGGTCTGGTCGCGCTGGCCGAAAGACTCGAACTTCGAGGCTCCCGTGGCCGACGTCAGTTCGGCGAAGCCAAGATCCCACGTCAGCTCGAGCGCCAAGAGGTGGTTGGTCTTGTCGTTCGGCTCGAGGAAGCGGCTTGCCGACACGTAGCGGCCCGTCCCGAACGCCTGGTCATGGTTGACCGTACGCCCGCCGACCTGCTGGTCCTGGTAGTAATACGTCAGGTTGGCATCGACGGCATCGGTCACCTGCCAGAACAGGCCGAGCCTGCCGGTGAATGTCTCCTCGGTGTCGACGTCCTCCTGCTTGCGCAGGTTGGCCGCGACGTCGTCCGCGTCGTCAAAATCGGGATCCGGATTGGAGACGCCCGGCTCGCGCACGATGTAGTCGTAGTCGATGAAGCCGGGATCGTTGACGTAGCCCGCGGCGACGCGCAGGGCCAGCCGATCTTCGACCAGCGGCACGTTCACGACGCCCCAGACGTCCGTGCCCATGCCGTCGCTTTCGTTGATCGAGTAAAGACGGCCGCCCGCGGAGGCTTCGAATCCCGCGGGATCCGGCCGATTGGGCAGGTAGCGAATGGCCCCTGCGAGAGTGCCGACGCCATACAGGGTGCCTTGTGGGCCGAGCAACGCTTCGACCCGCTCGACGTCGATCATCTGCAGGTCGACGAACAGCGGAATGTCGCCCAGGTAGGTTGCGACCGTGCCGCCCGTGCCATTGCCGATGGCAATCGTGTCGGACAGCGAACTCACGTTCAGGCCGCGGACCGTGATCAGGTTGCTGGAACGCGGTCCCTGGTCCGGTACGTGAAGTCCGGGTACGGCCCGGGTGAACTCGGCCAGGTTATTGATGCGCAATTTCTCAAGCGACTCCGGCCCGAGAGCAACCATGTTGAAGGGAACATCCTGTACGTTGACCTCGCGGCGGGTCGCCGTGACGATGATTTCCTCGAGCACCGTGCCATCTGCAGCCACGGCTTCAGCGAAGGCGGCCCCCACGGGCGCCGCAAGGCCAAGCGCAGCCGCCACCGCTGCTGCGATCCGCGACGAATTCCAATTGCCAGCCATGCGAACCCCCTCCCCGATGACCCGACCGGCCAACATAGGCCAGTCCACTGGTCGGTCACACAAAGTGGACTGAGTCTATCCCGGAACGGGCCGGCACTTTCAAGCGAAGGAGGTCGGGCGCCGGAGAGGCGGCGTCCGCTCCTGCCGTGTCGGCGTATTGCCGACCGCCCGAGCCGGGCTTGGCAGGCAGGTCGCCGCCCCCTACTCTGGCGGGCCTTTCAGCCACCCTGCCGCAACGCCCATGAGCACCGTCGACCGCAAACCGCTGGGCCCCCTGCCGGCCCTGATCTTCAGCTCGCGCTGGCTGCAGCTGCCGCTCTATCTCGGCCTCATCGTCGCGCAGGGCGTCTATGTCTTCCTGTTCCTCAAGGAACTGTGGCACCTGATCCACTCGGCGCCGACGCTGACCGAGCAGTCGATCATGCTGATCGTGCTCGGCCTGATCGACGTGGTGATGATCTCCAACCTGCTCGTCATGGTGATCGTCGGCGGCTACGAGACCTTCGTGTCGCGGCTCAACCTCGAAGGCCACCCCGACCAGCCCGAGTGGCTCAGCCACGTCAACGCGAGCGTGCTGAAGGTCAAGCTGGCGATGGCGATCATCGGCATCAGCTCGATCCACCTGCTCAAGACGTTCATCGAGGTCGGCGCGCTCGGCGCCATGCCATTGTGCGGAACCAGTGCCGCCATCGCGACTGCGCAGGCCTTGAGCGCGGCCGGATCCGTCGGCAAGGGCTGCACCCAGGTCACTTCCGAAGGTGTCCTGTGGCAGACCATCATCCACTCGGTTTTCATACTTTCCGCGCTCGGCATCGCCTGGACAGATCGCATCATGTCACTCGGCGTCAACGCGTCACGCAAGGGACATTGACCCGCGCGCATGACTGACGCCGCCGCCTATCTGGCTGCCCTCGCCGTCACGTTCGCCATCAACCTGCCGTGCGGTTACTGGCGGGCAGGTGTGCGCAAGTTTTCGCCGCAATGGTTCGTGGCGGTGCACGCGGCCGTGCCGATGGTGATTGCGCTGCGGTTCGCGCTCGGATTGCCGTTCCGCTGGAAGATGTTGCCGTTCTTCGTCGCCGCTTACTTCGGCGGCCAGTTCGCCGGCAGCTGGCTGCGCCGGCGGCGCGGGGCTCAGCCCAACCTGCCGTAATCGGCAAACAGGGCGACCACCTTCTGAATTTCAGCGTCGTCGAGCAATTGTGGCAGCAGCCCAGCGGACAGCATCGACAGGTATTCGCCCGCAAGATTCTCGACCTCCACGGCCACCGCATGCGCGCGACCCAGGGTGCTGCCGATCGCCATGACCCCGTGATTGCCAAGCAGGCAGGCACGCCGGTCATGAAGACCGCGGACTGCTGATTCCGCCAGTTCGGCCGTGCCGAACGTGGCATACGGCGTGCAGCGCACGTCGCCACCCACCAGCGCGATCATGTAATGGAATGGCGGGATGCCCCGACCGGCGGCCGCCAGCGCCGTCGCGCGTGGGCTGTGCGTGTGGACGATCGCACAGACGTCCGGGCGGGCGCGATAAATGGCGGCGTGCATGCGCCATTCGGACGAAGGTCGTGGCTCCGTGGCAACCTCTGACGCAGCAAGCGGCAACGTGACGATATGCGAAGTCATCAGCTCACGATACGGGATGCCGGCGGGCGTGATCGCGAAGCCGTCCTCCACCCGGCAGGACACGTTGCCCGACTTGTTCGGCACCATGCCCGCGTCGTCGAGCGCGTGCGTGACGGCAATGATCTCTTCGCGAGGGTCACGCATGCGCTCCGTCCTCAGTGTCTTTCGTGCTCGGCATACAGCGCCGCCAGGCCCGCCCTGCTCGCAGGCGCCACGCCGCGCTCCGTGATGATCCCGGTGACCAGCCGCGCGGGCGTGACGTCGAATCCCGGATTTCGTACCTGACTGCCGGGCGCGACGACCTCCACTTCCACGAGGTTGCCGTCAGCTGCGCGCCCGCGCACGTGAGTGACTTCACGCGCGGATCGTTCCTCGATCGGCACCTGGCGCGCGCCGTCGACGAGCGTCCAGTCGATCGTCGAGAACGGCAGCGCTGCATAGAACGGCACGCCGTTGTCACGGGCAGCGAGCGCCTTGAGGTACGTGCCGATCTTGTTGGCGACGTCGCCCGTCGCCGTCGTCCGGTCACTGCCGACGATACAGACGTCGACCTCGCCCTGCTGCAGCAGGTGACCGCCGGCATTGTCGGTGATCACCGTATACGGCACGCCATGCGCGCCGAGCTCGAATGCAGTCAGGAAGGCACCCTGGCTGCGCGGCCGCGTTTCGTCGACATAGACGTGCACGGGCAGGCCGGCTTCGTGCGCCGCATACACAGGTGCGAGCGCGGTGCCCCAGTCGACGCAGGCGAGCCAGCCGGCGTTGCAATGCGTGAGGACGCTGATGCGCTCGCGGCCCTGGTCGTGCGCCAGATCACGCAGCAGGCTGAGCCCGTGACGTCCGATCGCCGCGCACGACGCGACGTCTTCCTCGGCGATCGCGGCGGCCTCGGCGTACGCGCGCGCGGCCCGTTCAGGGGGCGGCAACGTTGCCACAGCGCGCCGCATGCGCTCCGCCGCCCAACGCAGGTTGACCGCGGTCGGTCGCGTCGCGACCAGCGTCTCGATGGCGGCGGCGAGGCTGTCGTCGCCTGGATGTTCGCGCAGGGCCAGCGCCACGCCGTAGGCCGCCGTCACGCCGATCAACGGCGCGCCGCGCACCACCATGTCGCGGATGGCGGTTGCAGCATCCTCGACGTGGCGCAGCGTCCGCACTTCGAACGCGAACGGCAACAGCGTCTGGTCGATGACAGCCACGTCGCCACCGGCATCGGCCTGCCAGATCGTGCGGAAAGACTGCCCGTTGACCCGCATGCGACGGTTCCGTTCAGGCTTGGCGCAGCACGCGGCCGGCGACCGTCTGCAATTTCGCGACCAGCGCAGGATCGCGCACGTCGGGGTGCGTGAGGATCGCGCCGTCGAGCGCACGGTCGGAACCCACCGGACAGGGCACACGCTCCGCCGGAAAGTCCCGCGCCAGCCGCGCGAACACACGCTGCGCCTTGCCGCTGTTCTCCGCCATCACGCGCAGCAGGCTCGCGACGTCGACGGCGCCATGCACTTCGTGCCAGCAGTCATAATCGGTCACCATGGCAATCACCGCATAGGTGATTTCGGCTTCGCGCGCGAGCTTGGCTTCCGGCATGGAGGTCATGTGGACGATGTCGTAGCCGAGGCGCTGGTACGTCAGCGACTCCGGCAGCGTCGAAAACTGCGGGCCTTCCATGCAGACGGCCACGCCGCCGCGCTGATAGGGGATACCCTCGGCCCGGACAGCGCGCTCGACGCGGTCCTGCAGCGCCGGCCCAACCGGATGTGCGAATGACACGTGCGCCACGCAGCCCGTGCCGAAGAAAGTGCTGGCGCGATGCACCGTGCGGTCGACGAAGTTGTCGACCAGGACGAACGTTCCCGGGCTCAGTGCCTCCCTGTACGAACCGCAGGCCGAGAACGACACCAGGTCCGTCACGCCGAGCTGCTTCATGGCATCGATATTGGCGCGGTAATTGATCTCGTGGGGCGGGATACGATGTCCGCGGCCGTGCCGAGGCAGAAACACGACTTCGGTCGCCCCGACTCGTCCGACACGCAAGGCGTTGGACGGCTCGCCCCAGGGCGTCGAGACGGGCTGTTCGCGCACGTCCTCGATACCGGGCAGATCGTAGACGCCCGAGCCGCCAATGATCCCCAACACTGCCTTTGCCATGCCTGCCGCCCTGTCACTGTGTGGTCCGCAGATTAAACGAGACCGGGTGCCGCCGGGAGCCGGGGCTTTCCGCGGCCGGTCATGAGACCATGGAGCATCCGGTCGAGGGACAGCAGCCATGCATCGCTATGCGACCTTGCTCATCGCCGCATTGGCCGCGCTTTCCGCAAGCGCCGTGGACGTAGTCGCGCCGCGCCCGGATCCACGACCGGTCGCTCTCGTCGCCGGCCTCGAAGACGGCCCGCTGAAACGGGAGCTGGCGGCCTGCACCGACGATCCGGTCCGCCGCACGTCGTTCTCGCTCGGTCATCGCGGCGCGCCGCTGCACTACCCCGAGCACACGCGCGAATCGTACGTCGCCGCTGCCGCGATGGGTGCGGGAGTCATCGAATGCGACGTGACGTTCACTCGCGACAAGCAGCTCGTCTGCCGGCACGCGCAGGACGACCTGCACACGACGACGGACATCCTGCTGACGCCACTCGCTGCGCGCTGTAAGCAGCCTTTTCGCCCGGCACGGTTCGATGCCCAGGGCGCGCTGCTCGCGC
This sequence comes from Pseudomonadota bacterium, assembly GCA_016704655.1. Classification (GTDB taxonomy): domain Bacteria; phylum Pseudomonadota; class Gammaproteobacteria; order Steroidobacterales; family Steroidobacteraceae; genus RPQJ01. Next base: position 204,530 of record JADIZR010000005.1, read on the forward strand.
CCGCTGCCGCGGAGTGCCGCACGAGCGACATCACGCTCGCCGAGTTCCGCACGCTGCGCGGCAAGCGCGACGGGTTCGAGCCGCGTGCGCGCACCGTCGAGGATTACGTCTGGGGCGGCAAGGCCGCGCCTGATCCCCTGGGCCCCGGCACCGGCTTGCTGCTGTCGCACGCGGAGAGCATCGCGCTGTTCCGGCAGTTGGGCGTGCAGATGGTCCCCGAACTGAAGCAACCCGTGGTCACCATGCCGTACGACGGCATGAGCCAGCAGCAGTTCGCGCAGCGCCTGATCGACGATTACAGAACGGCCGGCGTGCCGCCCGGCGCAGTGTGGCCGCAGTCGTTCAACCTCGCCGACATCCTGTACTGGATCGAACGCGAACCCGAGTTCGGCCGGCAGGCGGTCTATCTCGAGGATGCCGAAAGCGCCGCCGAGTTGCCCGTCGCTGCCGAGTTCGAACGACTGCATGCGCAGGGCGTCCGTATCTGGGCGCCGCCGCTGTTCGCCCTGCTTGCGCTCGACGACAGCGGAGCGATCGTCCCGTCGCCAAGCGCGCGCGATGCACGGGCGGCTGGTCTCGAACTGGTCACGTGGAGCCTCGAGCGCTCCGGCACGCTCGGTGCCGGTCAGAACGGCTGGTATTACCAGACCATCGACGCCGCCCTGCACCGTGATAGCGACGTACTGCCCGTGCTCGACGTGCTGGCACGGCAGGTCGGCGTGCGCGCCGTGTTCAGCGACTGGCCCGCCACGACTACTTTCTACGCCAACTGCACGGGACTGGACTGATCCCGGCGGCTCCCGCCTTGATCAACGCCGGCCTCGCTAGAATGAGCCGACAGCCGGTACGACGCAGGTCCGTCGGCCGCAGTTTCGTTTCGGACCCGGGGACCCGCCTTGAAGACACTCTTGATCGTCTACCACTCGATGACGGGCGGCACGCGGCAGATGGCCGAGGCCGCGGTTCGAGGTGCGGCGGTGGAACCCGCGGTGCGCACGGTGCTGCTCCGCGCGCAGGACGCGCAGCCGGACGACGTCCTCGGTGCCGACGGCTACCTTTTCGCCACGCCCGAGAACCTGGCCTCGATGAGCGGCCTGCTGAAGGACTTTTTCGACCGCACCTATTATGCCGCGCTCGATCGGATCAACGGCAGGCCCTATGCGGTAATGGTCTGCGCGGGCAGTGACGGCCAGGGCGCGATCCGGCAGCTCGAACGCATCGCGCTCGGCTGGCGGCTCAAGCCAGTCTCGCCGCCTGTGCTCGTCATCACCCATGCGCAGGCTCCAGCCGACATCCTGCGGACCAAAGTCATAGAGCCTGCGGATCAGCAGCGTTGCGAGGAACTCGGCGCAACGCTGGCGGCCGGCCTGGGGCTGGGTCTGTTCTAGGATGAATTTCCTCCACCGATTCATCAAGGGCGTCGACGTCGTAAACGACTGGGTCGGTCGCACCGTCGCCTGGCTGACGCTCGGGTGCGTGCTCACGTGCTTCACCGTCGTCGTACTGCGCTATGCATTCAATGTCGGCTTCCCATGGATGCAGGAACTGTACGTCTGGCAGCACGCCGCAGTCTTCATGGCCGGGGCCGGCTACACGATGTTGCACCGCGGGCACGTCAACGTCGACGTGCTGTACGGCAGGCTCCGTGGCCGGGGCAGGGCCTGGATCGACATCCTCGGCACCCTGTTCTTCCTGTTTCCCTGGCTCGCGATCCTGGCCGTTACGTCGGCGCCGTTCGTGCTGTCCTCCTGGGGTATTCGCGAATCCTCGGCCACGGCAGACGGGATGCCCGGCTTGTACCTGCTGAAGTCGCTGCTGTGGGTACTGTGCGCGCTGCTGTTCGTACAGGGTCTCGCACTGATCGCACGGCGCTCGCTGTACCTCGCGGGCCACGGCATCGTCGATCACGACGAAGACAAGGTGACCGATGAGCGCCTGTAAGCGCAGCGTCGGCAGGGATACGCGATGAGCACCGTGCTGATCGGGGAGGTGCTCGCCGTCGCGATGTTCGTGACCACGATCGGCGCCGTGCTGCTGGGCTATCCGGTGGCATTCACGCTCGCCGGCGTCGGACTGATGTTCGCGACGCTTGGAATCGTGCTCGGCGTGTTCGACGTCGCGATCCTTTCTGCCCTGGTCGGACGCTACTTCGGCACGATGACCAACGAGACGCTGGTGGCCGTGCCGCTCTTCGTGTTCATGGGCGTGATGCTCGAGCGCTCGAAGATCGCCGAAGCCTTGCTCACCACCATGGGCGAGCTGTTCGGATCGCTGCGCGGCGGCCTCGGGTATTCCGTGGTGATCGTGGGCGCGCTGCTCGCGGCGTCGACGGGCATCGTCGGCGCCACCGTCGTGACGATGGGATTGTTGTCGCTGCCCGCGATGATGCGCGCGGGCTACGAGCCGAAACTCGCCGCGGGCACGATCTGTGCGGCGGGCACGCTGGGACAGATCATTCCGCCATCGACGGTGCTGATCTTCGTCGGCGACATCCTGCAGGGTGCCAATCAGCAGGCGCAACTCGAACTCGGCAACCTGTCCCCGGATCCAATTTCGGTCGGGCAGTTGTTTGCCGGCGCCATGCTGCCGGGCCTGGTGCTGGTGGGTCTTTACCTGCTGTGGATCATGGCAAAATCGATCTTCGATCCGAAATCGTGCCCGCCCCTGGAAATGAACGACGTCCAGCGCGCCGGGCTCGCTGGCCGCGTCGTCAAGGCGCTGGCACCGCCGCTGCTGCTGATCCTGTCCGTGCTCGGCTCCATCCTGGCGGGCATCGCGACACCGACGGAATCGGCTTCCGTGGGCGCAGTCGGCGCGATGGTGCTCTCCGCAGCCAACCGCAGCTTCAGCCTGTCGATCCTGCGCGAGGTGATGCGGACGACGCTTTCGATCAGTTCGATGGTGTTCGTGATCCTGCTCGGCGCGAGCGTGTTCAGCCTCGTGTTCCGCGGGCTCGGTGGCGAGAACCTGGTGCACGCAGCGCTGTCGTCATTGCCGGGCGGCGCTTTCACGGCGGTGCTCGCCGTGATGCTGGTGATCTTCTTCCTGGGTTTCTTCCTCGACACCTTCGAAATCATCTTCGTCGTCGTGCCGATCGCGGCGCCGGCACTGATCAAGATGGGAGTCGACCCGGTCTGGCTTGGCGTGATGATCGGCGTGAACCTGCAGACGAGCTTCCTGACGCCACCCTTCGGTTTCGCGCTGTTTTACCTGCGCGGCGTGGCCGGGAGGATGCTCACGACGCTCGACATCTACAAGGGCGTGGTGCCTTTCGTCGCGCTGCAGGTGATCGGGATCTGCCTGCTCTGGGCAATGCCGGCTCTCGCGACGTACCTGCCTGACAGGCTGTTCGCGGACGCAGCGCCATTGCAGGAGGACGCACGCGGCCCGAGCATCCGGAAGACGCCGTCCGGCTCGCCGGTGGCGGACGATTTCAGCGACCTGTTCGACGAGCCCGCGCCGGATCGTCCGCGACCCTACCAGGACGACCTGCAGGATCTCTTTCCGCCGGATGACGGCGACGCGAACAGACAGGGCACGCCTGAAGGCCGCTGAAGAGGTACCCCACGCCGTGCAGCGGCGGGCGAGCGCCGTCGCCCCCGCTCTAATTCAGCTTGAATTCGAAAGGCAGCCGTCGTGCGTTGACGAACGCCTGCTCGCCAACGCGCGTCCACGGTATGACGTCTTGCCGGAACGCCAGGAAGTCTTCGATGATGCGGCGGACGATGCGGTTCGGCGAGGTATCACCGGCATGGATCTCGTTCAGGACTTCGTTCGACTTCTCGCCGCACGCGATCAGCACGTCTTCCGGCAGGCTGCGCACGATCACGCCGTGCTTCTGCACGAGTGTCCGCAGCGCGGGGCCCGACTGCGCGGTGTACTCCGCATACATGTCGGTCGTCGCCGCATCCGCGGCCGCGCGCACGATCGCCTGCAGGTCGGCTGGCAGCGAACGCCAGGCCTGCTCGTTGACAGTCAGTTGCAGCGCAGGACCCGGCTCGTGGTAGCCGGGCGAGTAGTAGTAGCGGCACACCTGGTAGAAACCCAGCGCCAGGTCGTTGTACGGACCGACCCATTCGGCGCCATCGATCGCCCCCGATTGCAGCGCCGGGAATATCTCACCCCCCGGCAGCGAGACAGGGGTGACACCGAGCTTCTGCAGGACGCGGCCCTGGTTGCCCGGCGTGCGGAACTTCAGGCCGTCCAGGTCCGCGAGCGAGCGGATTTCACGCCGGAACCAGCCGAACATCTGCGTGCCCGTGCTGCCCGCCTGGAACCCGCGGATACCGAACGGCGCGTAGAGTTCGTCCCAGAGTTTCTGCCCGTTGCCGTGCTTGATCCACGCCGCCATTTCGCCCATCGTGAATCCAAACGGGAAGGCGGTGAAAAACGCGCAGCCTTCCGACTTGCCCGCGTGGTAGTAGGCAGCGTCGTGCCCCATCTGCGCCGTGCCGTTCGCGACCGCGCCAAGGCATTCGAGCGCCGGCACGAGTTCGCCGGCCGAGTACACCTTGATCGTCAGGCGGCCTCCGCTCATGGCGGTGATGTTCGCCGCGAGGCGCTCGGCGCCCGTCCCGAGTCCCGGCAGCCCCCTGGGCCAGCTGGTGACCATGCGCCATTCCAGCAGTCCCTTCGAGATGGCCGGCGCGGCAAAGGCGGCGCCGCTGCCGAGTACGGCGGCCTTGAGTAACGACCTGCGTTTCACGCGCGAATCCTCACTGGACGATGCCTGCTGACGGCCGCCACGATAGCAGCACGCGCGTGGCAACGTACCCGCGCCAGAACGCGGATCACTTGACACCACTGACCTGCCATAGGACGGTGCGCGCCACTTTGCTGTTCCTGGAGCTTCCCCACGTGGCCAAATCGCATGAGCTGAGCCGGACCCTGCTGCCGCGCCACATCACGATGATCACGATCGGCGGCGTCATCGGCGCCGGCCTGTTCGTCGGCAGCAGTGCCGCTATCGCAGCGGCCGGTCCGGCAGCCCTGCTGTCCTACATCCTGGCGGGAACGATCGTCTTCATCGTGATGCGCATGCTCGGCGAGATGGCCATCACGCATCCGGGCGTGCGGACCTTCACCGAGTTTTCGCGCGCGGGACTGGGCGACGCGGCCGGCTTCATTGCCGGGTGGCTCTACTGGTACTTCTGGATCGTCGTGGTGCCCATCGAAGCGATCGCAGGCGCCCAGATCCTGCAGCAGTGGATCAACTTGCCGATGTGGCAGCTCGGCCTTGGGTTGATGGCCGTGATGACGGCGGTCAACCTGCTGTCGGCGCGCTCCTACGGCGAATTCGAGTTCTGGTTCTCGTCGATCAAGGTGGCGGCGATCATCGCCTTCATTCTCGTCGCGGCCGCTTTCGCGTTCGGCCTCACTTCACCTGACGGCGCGACGTTCGCGAACCTGACGGACCATGGCGGTTTCGCCCCAAGGGCTGGGTGCCAGTGGTGGCTACCGTAACGACGGTGTTTTTCTCGCTCGTGGGCGCCGAGATCACGACCGTCGCAGCGGCCGAATCGAAGGATCCGGAGAAAGCCGTGGTGCGCATGGCGACGACGATCACGTGGCGCATCCTGCTGTTCTACGTGGTGTCGCTGGGGCTGATCGTCTGCGTCGTCGCCTGGCCGATGGTCAAGCCGGGTGAGTCGCCGTTCACGCTGGCGCTCAACGTCATGGGGTTCAAATGGGGCAGCGCGGTGATGAGTTTCATCATCCTGACGGCAGTACTCTCGTGCCTGAATTCGGCCGTGTACGTCTGCTCGCGCGTGCTGCACGTGATGGCGGACCGTGGCGACGCGCCGCGCTGGCTGGCGGAGGTGAATTCGCAGCGCGTCCCGGCGCGCTCGATCCTGCTGGGCTCGCTGGTCGGCGTGATTGGCGTCGTCATTGCGATCGTCTCGCCAAACCGGGTCTTCGCGTTCCTGATCAGCACGACGGGCACGGTGATCCTGTTCGTGTACCTGATGACCGCCGTCGCGCACATCCGGCTGCGCCACCGACATCCCGAAACTGAAACAAAGGCCGTGCGCGTGTGGCTGTTTCCCTGGCTCAGCTACGTGACGATCGGCGCCATGGTCGCGGTACTGATCGCGATGGCAGTGACGCCCGAGCTTGCGAGCCAGTTCTACTTCAGCTTGTTGACGCTCGCAGTCGTCGTGGGTTCGTACTACGGTTTCCGCAAGCCGCGCGGCGCGTGATCGCCGGCGACTGGCAAGCAGAGCCGGCAGTGCCTCACTGTTCGTCGTCGCGCATTTGTTCGCCGTTGCCGCGGGCTGTCAGGTGCAACAGGATCCCGAGCACGGCCATCGCCCAGACAATCACCGGGCTCGACGGGAGGTCCGTAAACAGCGAGACGGCGAGTCCCACGACATAACTCGCGAACGCGACTGCGTACCCCAGCAGCAGCTGTCGGTTGCGCGCGTGCCGGTACGTCGCCAGCGCGGGCACGATCAGCGTGGTGAACACCAGATAGACACCCACGAGCTGCACGGACATCGTGACCATCAACGCGAACAGCACGTAGAAGCCGATCTTGCCGATGCGCTCGCGCCAGCGAAACCAGACGACCAGGAAGGCCGCGGTGAGCACCGCCGCGCGCACCAGCTGGTCGGTCGAGACCCAGAGAATCTGCCCGGCCAGCAGGTCCTTCAGTTCTTCGCCGCCATGCGGGTTGTTGGCCAGCAGCAGGATCTGCGCGGTCGACGCGAGCACGAACAGCACACCGATCAAGGCCTCCTGCACTTCGGGACGCTTGCGCTCGGTCCAGGTCAGCAGCAGCGCGCCCAGCAGCGCCGCGACCACGGCGGCTGCCTGCGTCGTCCAACCCTGCAACTCCGTGCCGAACGATTGCGCGGCGATGACACCGAGACCCGCCACCTGCGCGATCGCGAGGTCGATGAAGACGATGCCGCGCCTGAGCACCTGCTGCCCCAGCGGCACGTGCGACAGCACGACGAGGATGCCGGCCACGAGGGCCGGCCACAGGATGCTGAAATCCCCGGTGAGATCGCTCATTTGGCGGCCGCCTGCAGCCGGCGGAGCGTGTCGTCGAACAGGCCGAACAGATCCTTCGCTTCCGGCGTCCCGCCTACCGAGAAAGGCAGCAGCACCACCGGCGCCTTGACCCGCTCTGCCAGCCAGTCGGAGGCCTTCGGATCGTTGTAGGCATTGCGCAGGATCATCCTGGGTGGCGAGGTGCCGAGCTTCGCCACCAGTCCCGCGAGATACCCTGCGCTCGGAGGCACACCAGGCTTGGGCTCGATGGCGGCGAGCTCCTTCATGCCGATCCAGTGGACCAGATAGGTCTGGTCCCTGTGGATGACGACGACCGGAACCTCCTTGAGCGTCGCAGCCTGTGCTGTCCAGCGCGCCATCGCCTGCTGCCACCGCGCCTGAAAATCCGCGCCTCTCTGCTGATAAAAAGCCGCGTTGGGTGGGTCGACTTGCGCCAGTCGCACCGACAGCGCCTTGGCGGCGGCGGCGATGTTGCGCGGATCGAGCTGCACGTGCGGATTGCCAAGCGCATGCACGTCACCCATCGAGCGGTCGACTGTCGTCGGGACGTCGAGCAGCCGCAGCGCCGACGTGACTTCGAAATACCCGGGTGCACCCGGCTGGACTCTCGGGTTGCCGGATTCCTGCAGCAGCACGGGCAGCCAGCCAATCTCGAGCTCGGCGCCCGTGGCGACTATGAGGTCGGCCGTACGTGCGCGGGCCACCAGGCTGGGCTTGGCATCGACGCGGTGCACGTCCTGTAGCGGATTAGTCGCCGTGTAGACGTTCACCTTGTCGCCGCCGAGCTCCGTCACCAGCGAGCCCCAGTCGGACGTGGTGGCCAGCACCTTGATGGCGGCGTTTGCCGGCAGCGCGACGATCAGCGCGCAGGCAAGGCCCAGACCGCGTATGAATGCATTCATGTCGATCTCCTAGAACTTGTGTGCGCCGTGCGCACCGATGGCGTAGATGTATTGCAGGAGTAGCTGCCGGTCGGTCTCGGCGTCGCGTGAGTCGTCCCACGCGTACTGCGCGCGCAGGCGCGAAAACTCGCTCGGACTGAAGTCGATCATCGTCGTGATCCGGCTCGGCGAAGCCGGCAGCAGCAGCGGGAAGTCGCTGGCGAGCAGGTCACCACTCTGGACCAGCCCGATGCGCGTGGAGCCCGCGTCGAGTTCGTCGTAGCGCAGGCCGAAGCGCCAGCGCGGATTGAACTGATACACGCCCTGCACATACCACCCGTCCTGCTCGCTGCGGTACGCGTCGCTGAGGCCCGCGCCTTCGATGTCGTAGGCAAGCGACCCGTCTTCGGTGCGACGCATGAACTCCGCCTGCAGCTTGAAGGCCTGCCGACGGGTGCTGGACGCCGGCGTCCACTTGAACGTCGCGTCGACGACCCACGTCTCGGAACTGCCGGTAAACGAGTTCACGACGGCATTGCCAAGGCTGTCCACGTCCTCGTAGGCACGGTCCTCGGCGTCCATGTCCATCCACGACACTCCGGCGCGCCACCCGATCGAGTCGCCGAGATCACCACCCACGTGCGTGAACAAAGTCGCGCCGTTGAGCCCGTTGCGTCCCAGGCGGGTACCCGGGAACTCACCCCCGTTGCCCGTTTCCGCGCCGAACTCGAGGAACAGGTCCGTCGGCGCGAGCCACTTCACCTGCACGCCGTCCTGGCCGAACTGCCCGCCATAGAAGGCCTGGTACACGAGCGGCTGGTCGACGAAGTCCCAGGCGTGCGCGTGGATTTCGTTGAGGTAACCGAAGCCGGAGAAGAAGCGTCCGCCCTTCACCGAGAGCCCTGCCGGCAACGACGTGGTGCGAGCGAAGGCCTCTTCGACACCGAGTTCACCTTCGGGCGACAGGGCCAAGGTCAGCGCGGCGGTGAAATACGGGTCGACACTCGCCGCGAACGTGACCTCGGACTCGCCGAGGTTGAAACTGCGATCGCCCGGTCCGATCTCGCCTCCGCTCGGCATGAAGCCGGCGAAGTTGAAGTCGCCAGGGTCCTGCGACAGGTCGGCGTAGTTGCCGGCCAGAATCACCGAGATCGAAGGATTGAATGCGGAGGACTTGCGGGCGGGTGCCGACGGCGCCGGAGGTGGTGACTCGACCGGCGCGGCAGCGGCCACTGTTGCAGTTGTCTCGAGTTGATCGATGCGGGTTTCGAGCGCCGTTACACGCTGGGCGTACTCGGCCTTGAGTGCGGCAATCTCGGCACGAAGGGCGTCGACGTCGTCAGCGGTCTGACCGGTGACAGGGGTGACCAGGGCGGCAACAGCCACAGGCCCGATGATGCGGGAAACGTGTCCCATTGGAGGATCCTCGTTGAATGCAGGGAGACCGGTCGCATCGCGGCCGGCGTGATCGAGCGGATCGATCGTTCAGCGAGGAGGAGCGCGGGCGAGAAAGGCGGTGCGCGCAGCGCGCAGCGCCGGGGCCTCGAAGCGACGGGGTCGCAGCGTGCCCGCAAACTGGAGGGCGAGGAAAAACACGACAGAAGCGCCGCCGGCCATGGCCAGCAACGGCGCGTGCGAGACGCATTCCTTGCACAGAGACGTGCGCTCGCCGGCCGGAAGCTGCTGGTCTGGACCGTTGGCGGCATGACTCAGCTCATGCAGCAACGCCGCCGATTGCGCGAACAGGAACGCGATCAGCGCGAAGGCGGCCAGCCAGCGGCAACGGGAAGGAATCAGGACGGCTCTCTCCATTCCAAGGCCCGAGATACTAGCGGAAAGCCGTGGACCTTGCTCGCAGCAACCCCCGCGAGGTGATATAGCTTTGGCATGACCGTCCCATTCAGCGCCATCTGGCGGCCTGCGGCGCCCACGCTTGCATTCGCTGTCTGGGTCGCCGCCGCCCCCCTGCCCTCGTCCCATGCCCTGGCCCTGGCCGGGGCACCCGACTCCCAGCGCATCGAAGAAATCGTCGTCAGCGCACCCGAACCGCGTTACGTCGCGCCCACGACGCGCGACCGGATCGGCCGCATCTGGGCACCTGTCCTGATCAACGGCAAGGGCCCTTACCGGCTGGTGCTGGACACCGGCGCCACCCGCTCGGCGGTCATCCAGCGGGTGGTCGACGATGCCGGTCTGCCGGTGCGCGCCAAGCCAGTGCGACTGCGCGGCGTGACTGGCTCCGCCATCGTGCCCGCCGTCCTGGCCGACACGCTCGAGTTCGGCGAACTGGTGATCGAGAACGCGACCCTGCCTGTCGTCGCCGACGTCTTCGGTGGTGCCGACGGCGTGCTCGGCGGCGATGGCATGAAGAACAAGCGTATCCACATCGAGTTCCTCAAGGACCGGATCAGCATCGTTCGCTCACACGGTGCTGCCGCTCCTGCCGGATTCTCGACGGTGCCGTTCAAATACGGCGTGAACCGCGGGCTGCGCGTCGAGGCCATGGTCGGCCCGGTTCGCACGACGGCCCTGATCGACTCGGGCGCGCAGGTGACCGTCGGCAACCTCGCACTGCGCGAGGCTCTCGCCCGCCGGCGCGGCGCGCCAGACCAGTACGACGATGCGATCATCGGCGTCACCGAGGACGTCCAGCAGGCGGTCCGGGTACGGATTCCGAGCATCGTTGCGGGCGACCTGCTGGTGAAGAACGCCGAAATCATGTTCAGCGACCTGCACATCTTCGAGCACTGGCAGCTGGTCTCGAAGCCGGCGCTGATCATCGGCATGGACGTTCTCGGCGCGCTCGATACACTGGTGATCGATTACCGCCGTAACGAATTGCAGATCAAGGTTCGGCGCTGACCGGGGGAACAGGCATGACGCGAGCAACGGCGATCACCGCGACACCGGTCGAGGCGCGCGCATGACCGGGACCGGCCTGCCGACGTACCTCAACCGCCAGTTCGCGCTGACCAGGCCGCAACTCGCGACCGAGCTCGGCGCGGAACTGCTGTCGTTGTGCCAGTCCGTGACGGCCGACGGCCGGCTGGCGCCGGAAGAGATCGCGGGGCTGCGGCAATGGCTGGGCGATGCCGCAGCGGCCGAAATGCAGGCCGCACGCTTCCTGCGCGGCGTCATCGAGCACGTGCTCGCCGACGGCAGGATTACGGCGGACGAGTACGACGAAGTCTATCGCGCGGTTGAAGCGGTGCTGCCGTTCGAGGCCCGGCAGCAGGCGCACGCGGCACGCCAGCACGCGGAAACCTCCGATCTGCCGGCACGTGCGCCAGCCCCCACAGGGGCGGCTCAGATCGATCTGGCGCCGATCCTGGACGTCACGTTCATGGTCGCTGGCGTGCGACAGGACGGTCGGCCGGCACTGATCGAGCAGCACGCGTCTGCGGGACTGGCAGTGACGCTCGAACTTGCCACGACCGGCTCACATTCTGGCGCAGCGGTCGCAGTGCGGCTGCCAGGCGGCGCCCAGATCGGATTTGTCCCTGCTGCCGAGGCCCGGCAGATCGTTCCGCTGCTGCAGCCCGGGAGCCACTACAGCACGCACATCGTTCGCGTTCGCAGCTCGGGGCGCAGCCCCATTCCGGTCGTGCGGGCGCGTTTCTTCCCCGCCGGGATGGAAGCCGTGGCGCCCCTGGCTCGGGCTACCTCGCAACCTCTGGTCAGGGCAGGTCGCTGGGGCCGGATGCTTGCGGTGCTCGTCGGCATCGGTGCCGTCCTGCTCGTGCTCGCGGTGATGTCACGCTGAATCGGGGTGCCCGGATCACACCCGACACGGGATCGCTCTTCGCGGGTGGCATGGCTATGATTCGGCCATGCAGATCCCCGGCAGGGCCCTTGTTTTGCTCGCTCTCGGCGCCGTCTTTTCTGCGGCGCCAGCGGATGCCCCTCCGCAGGTAGCCGTTGCGACGGCGGAAACGGCCTTCCTCGACTACCTCGATGCCGTGGGCGCCGTCGGCTTCATCGAATCCGGCGGTGCAAAGTCGTTTGGCGGCAGGGACCTTGCCGCGTGGACGATGCGGCTCGACGCACAGCGCAAGCAGTTCGACGCAGCCATGTCGCGCATCGAGCCCGGCACGATCGACGCCGCCGACCGTGACGCCCTTGCATCGATGCGCAAATCGGTGACCGACCTGGCAGCCGACGACACCAATGCGGGTGTTCCGCTCCGCACGTGCGCCGATGCTCAGCGCCGTGACCTCGACTACTCCTCGCTGCGTGCAGCGCTGGTCAGTTGCTACGTCGAGCACGGCAATCGCCTGCGGTACGACGGCGGCACGATCGATCGCGGCACCGCGCTGCAATTGCTGCACGTCGTCGACGACCGCGCCAGGCGGAAAAGCCTGTTTGAAGCCTTCGGGCCGCTCTGGACGGCGCTCAATGGCCGGAACGAGGCCGACAGTCCGTATCGACGCATGATCGCGATGGCGGCCGACGACGCGCGCAGGAACGGCTCGCAGATCGATGCAGCCGCTCGCGCCATCGGGGTCCAGTCGACGGACGTCGAGCACTGGCTCTTGCAGGTGCTCGCCGCCTGGCGCGACGCAAGTCCCGCCGATCCCATCGAGCCTTGGGACTTCCGCTACGTCAACGGTGCAGCCAACCGCGAGTTGCAGGCCCGCATTCCCGCTGCCGAGCTGTTGCCGGTGAATCAGCGCTTTTACAGTGACCTTGGGGCCGACCTTACGCAACTCGGCGTCGTGTTCGATCTCGAACCGCGCCCGGACAAATCGCCACTCGCCTACTCCGACTTTCTCGTACGCGGCCGCATGGTGCAGACGCAATGGCATCGCCCCATTGCGCGAGTGCTCGGAACGTACCCGGCCGGTGGCCTGTTCTCGCTCAACGAACTGGTGCACGAGAACGGTCATGCCGTGCACGTGAGCGCGATACACACACGACCCGCCTTCATGGACTGGCCCGACACGCTGTTCACCGAGGCGTTTGCCGACGTCCCCTCGTGGAGCGTGCACGAACCGGCCTGGCAGCAACGCTACCTGGGGGCTGCCGTTGGCGAAGCCGCCTCAATGCGCGCCTTGTTTGCCAACGTGATTCTGGACGTTGCCTGGTCCTTGTTCGAACTGCGCCTGCTGCGCGATCCGGCCCTGGATCCCAATGCAGTGTGGACCGACATCACGCACGAGTACCTGCATGTGGTCCCGCATCCGGAAGTCCCATGGTGGGCAATGCGCGTACAGCTCGCTGGCAATCCGGGTTACATGGTCAATTACGGGCTGGGTGCCCTGCTGACGGCGGAGATGCGCGCGCGCACCGCAGCGGAGATCGGCCCGTTCGATACCGGCAATCCGCGCTGGTACGGCTGGTTGAGCGGGCAGCTGCTGCGGTACGGCTCCGAACGCGACACGCAGAGATTGTTGCAGGACCTGCTCGGCCGGCCCCTGTCACCCGACGCATTGCTCGAGCAGATCAAGCGCAGCGGGGCGCACAACCCATGATTTCCTCTCCTGCTGGCATTGCATGACTGCGGAGCGCGATACCGTCCTGCACAGCTGGTGCGCGCAGTCCTCCTGGAACGCGCCGACCGTCGTGGGTGGCGCCGGCGCCTGGCTGCACCTCGAGGATGGGCGTCGTGTACTCGACATGAGCAGCCTCGCGGAGTGCAGTAACCTCGGACATCAGCATCCGCGCGTCGTTGCAGCGATCCGCGCGCAGGCGGAACAGCTGTGTTTCGTGACCAACGCCTGGGGCGCAAAGTCGCGCGCCGACCTGGCGGCTCGCCTGCTCGAACTGAGCGGATTCGAGGGCGGCCGCGTGTTTTTCACGCTGGGCGGTGCCGACGCCAACGAGCACGCCGTCAAGATCGTGCGGCAGGCGCTCGGCATGCCGCAGGGCGTCGTGGTGGCGCGCGATCGCTCGTACCACGGCTCGACGCACCTGGCGATGGCCCTCTCCGGCGACACCCGCACGCGCGCCATGGTCGACCCCGACGCGATGGGTGTCACCCACGTCGAACCGCCCGATACCTACCGTTGCCCTTTCGGCAGCCGGAACCCGGCGGAATGCGGCGAGCTGGCGGCGGCTGCAATCGGGCAACGCATCGATCTTTTTGGCGCCGATCGCGTCGCTGCCGTGATCGTGGAACCGAACGCGGGCTCCAACGGCATCGTCGCGCCGGACAGTTACTGGCCGGCCGTGCGCCGCGTCGTGCGGCAGCGTGGCATACCGCTGATCGCTGACGAAGTGATGAGCGGCTTCGGCCGCTGCGGTGAGTGGTTCGCCTGGCAGCGTTACGGCGATGCTGGCCGGCCCGACGTCATGACGCTCGCGAAAGGCCTCACGGGTGCGATGCTGCCGCTGGGTGCCGTGGTGATATCGCATGAGATTGCCGCACGACTCGCAAACCAGGTGCTCGTCACCGGCCTGACCTACTGCGGCCACCCATTGTCCTGCGCCGCGGGCGTGGCTGCCATCGATGCGTACCGCGATGAGGGCCTGATCGAGCGCTCGCGCCACCTGGGCGCAGGACTGGCGCGTGAACTTTGTCGGCTGGCCGACCGGCATCCGGTCATCGGCGACGTCCGCGGTGGCCACGGACTGTTTGCCGTGCTCGAATTCGTCGTCGATCGCGACACGCGCGAGCCGCTGGCGCCCTGGCCCCAGACGCCGCCGCCACTGGCTGCCTTGCTGCGGGCCGCACTCGACGAGGGCGTGTCTTTCGGCGCGCGCGGCAACCTGATCCTGGTCGCACCGCCGCTCGTCGTCGACGAGAGCGACCTCGCCAATGCGCTGGCGCTGCTGGATCGCCTGCTGGCGCGCTTTTTTCCCACCTGAACCCAATCGCATCGAGCCTGCCATGAGCTTCCGCCTCACCTACGCCACGATGTTCGACCCGCCGCCGGAGATGCACGAGCGCTTCGATGCGGCTCTGGTCACCGTGCGTTCCACGCTCGGCGGCCGTTACCCGCTGTTCCTGAACGGAGCGGACGCCGACGCAAAGAGCTACGTTGCGCGCAGCAGCCCGATCGACAGCGACATCCGGCTCGGTGAGTTTGCGTTGGCGACCGAGCAGGACGCGTACGCCGCCATGGAATCCGCGCACAAGGCGTTCCCCGCGTGGCGTGCTACGCCTGGCGGCGAACGAGTGCGCCTGCTGCGCCGTGTCGCGGACATCATGGCGACGCGCGTGTACGAAATCGCGGCGGCGCTCGCCCTCGAGGTCGGCAAGAACCGGATGGAAGCGCTCGGCGAGGCGCAGGAGACGGTCGATTTCTTCCGGCACTACGCCGACGACTTCGAACAGCATGGCGGCTACGAGCACGAGTTACCGAACGACCCGTTGCCGAACGTCGTCTCGCGCAATCGCAGCGTCATGCGCCCGTATGGCGCGTGGGTAGTCATTGCGCCATTCAATTTTCCGCTGGCGCTCGCCGGCGGTCCGACGGCCGCCGCGCTCGTCACCGGCAACACCGTCGTGGTCAAAGGCGCGACGGACACACCCTGGGCAGGACGCCTGCTCGCCGACTGCATCCGTGATGCGGGACTGCCACCCGGCGTTTTTCAGTACCTCTCGGGATCGGGCCGCGAGGTCGGCGAAGCCCTGTCGGCGCATCCCGCAACGGCCGGCATCACGTTCACCGGTTCCGTTGCCGTCGGGACGCAGCTGCTGCAGCGCATGGCGTCGGGACCCTGGCCACGTCCGTGCATTGCCGAGATGGGGGGCAAGAATCCCTGCATCGTCACGGCGCGAGCCAATCTCGACGACGCCGCCGCCGGCATCGTCCGATCGGCGTACGGCATGGGTGGCCAGAAATGCTCCGCCCTGTCACGTCTGTATGTCGACCATACGGTGGCCGACGAGCTGATCGCAGGCATGCGCGCGCAGATCGACGCGGTCCGGATCGGCGATCCATGCTGCCGCGACAACTGGTTGGGCCCGGTCATCAATGCGAACGCAACGGCGAATTACGCGCGCTACGTACGTGAACTCCGCGCTGGCGGCGCCACGGTGATCACGGCTGCGGGCTTGCTGGATGCGGCAGAATTCGCACGCGGTCACTACGTGCAACCCGTGCTCGCCGAGGCACCGCTCACGCATCCGCTGTGGCGGCACGAAATGTTCCTGCCGATCCTCATGCTGCATCGGGTCGAGAGTCGCGACGAGGCCATGCAGCTGGCAAACGACACCAACCTTGGGCTCACGGCAGGTTTCTACGGCGACGCCGAAGAAGTACCGTGGTTTCACGAGAACATCGAAGCCGGAGTCACCTATGCGAATCGATGCCAGGGTGCCACGACGGGCGCGTGGCCAGGCTACCAGCCTTTCGGCGGCTGGAAAGGCTCCGGTTCCACTGGCAAGGCCATCGCGTCGTTCTACTACCTGGCGCAGTACCAGCGCGAACAATCGCGTACGGTGGTCGAACCGTGACGTCGAAGGTCAGGCCGCTGGGCGATGCGATCGCGACGCACGTGCGCGATGGCGCCTGCGTTGCACTCGAAGGCTTCACGCACCTGATCCCGTTCGCGGCAGGACACGAGATCATCCGGCAGGGCCGCCGCAACCTGCACCTGGTGCGCATGACGCCGGACCTGATCTACGACCAGATGATCGGCATGGGCTGCGCGAGCAAGCTCACGTTCTCCTGGGGCGGCAATCCCGGCGTTGGCTCTCTGCACCGACTGCGTGATGCCGTCGAACACCAGTGGCCGGCGCCCCTCGCGCTCGACGAGCACACCCACGCGGGCGTGGCCGCAGCCTACAGCGCGGGCGCCGCCGGGCTGCCGTTCGCCACGCTGCGCGGCTACCTCGGCACCGACCTGCCGTCCGTCAATCCGCGCATCCGCAGCGTCGACTGTCCGTTCACGGGCGAACGGCTGGCCGCCGTGCCCGCGCTCAATCCCGACGTCACGATCCTGCATGCACAGCGCGCAGACCGCCGTGGCAACGTGGCGATGCACGGCATCGTCGGCGCACAGCGCGAGGCCGCGTTCGCCGCCCGCGCGTTGATCGTAACCGTCGAGGAGATCGTCGACGAGCTGCCGCCCGCCATGAATGGCATCGTGCTGCCGCACTGGATCGTTAGTGCCGTGGCGCCGTGTCGGGGCGGCGCGTATCCATCGTACGTCCACGATCATTACGCGCGCGACAACGGCTTCTATCAACGCTGGGATACGATCGCGCGCGAGCGCAATGGCTTCCTGGCCTGGATGAACAGGCACGTCCTGGCGAGCCGCGATCACGCGGCGTTCCTGGCCAGCCTGCGGGAGGTCGCGTGAGCGACTGGACACGCGAAGAAATGATGACCGTCGCCGCAGCACGCCAGCTGTGGGACGGTTGCGTCTGTTTCGTCGGCATCGGCCTGCCCAGTGCCGCGTGCAATCTCGCGCGCCTCACGCACGCGCCCGATGTCGTCTTGGTCTACGAATCCGGCACGCTCGGGACACGGCCGGACGTGTTGCCACTGTCGATCGGCGACGGCGAACTCGCCGATACCGCGGCCTGCGTCATCCCGCTGCCGGAGGTTTTCAGTTACCTGCTGCAGGCCGGTCGCGTGGACGTGGGTTTTCTTGGCGCTGCGCAGGTAGACAGGTACGGCAACCTGAACAGCACCGTGATCGGTCCGTACGACGCACCAAAGACCCGCTTGCCCGGCGCGGGCGGCGCCACGGAGATCGCGGCCCATGCCCGACAGACGTTCGTGATGCTCAAGGCCACGCCGCGCAGCCTGGTCGCACAACTCGATTTCCGCACCAGCGCAGGGTTTCTCGAAGGCAATGGCGCTCGCGCCAGAACGACGATGCGTGGCGCGGGCCCGCGGACCGTGATCACCGACTTCGGTGTGCTCAAGCCGCTCCCGCAGACGGATGAACTGCACTTGTCGGCTCTCTTCGACGGTGTGACCGTCGAAGAGGCCCGCGCTGCAACCGGCTGGCCGCTCAAGGTTGCCGCGTCGGTCGATGCGATTACGCCGCCGACGCCCATCGAACTCGAAACCCTGCGCGCCTTGCAAGCGCGCACCCGCGAGGCGCATCGCCGCCCGTGCGACTTCCGCCTGAGGCGGGATTCCCTCCAGGAGCCTACCGTGACGAACCCGCATATCAAGACCCCCCTCCCCGGCCCGAACGCCCGGGCCATGCTCGCGCGCGACCTGTCCGTCGCTTCGCCTTCCTATCCGCGCGATTACCCGTTCGTGATGTCGCACGGGCGCGGCACCGAGGTCTGGGACGTCGACGGCAATCGCTTCCTCGATTTCGTCGCCGGCATCGCCGTTTGCTCGACGGGACATGCCCATCCGAAGGTGGTCGATGCCATCAAGACCGCGGCGGACAAATTCCTGCACGTCTCGAGTGACTACTGGCACGAGAACATGACGCGCCTGACCGAGCGCCTGGCCGAACTGGCGCCGATGGGCGAACCCGTCATGAGCTTCCTGTGCCAGTCCGGCACGGAATCGGTCGAAGGCGCGATCAAGCTCGCGCGCTACGTGACCGGCCGTCCGCGATTCATCGGCTTCCTCGGCAGCTTCCACGGCCGTACGATGGGGTCGCTCGCGTTCACGTCGAGCAAGTACACGCAGCAGAAGGGCTTCGCGCCGACGATGCCCGGCGTGACGCACGTGCCTTATCCGAATCCATACCGGCCCCTGTTTGCCGGCGCGGACCAGGGCAAGGCGGTGCTCGATTACATCCGCATGCTGTTCGAGCGCAACGTGCCGGCCTCCGAAGTCGCCGCGATCCTCATCGAGCCCCTGCAGGGTGAGGGCGGTTACCTGTGGCCACCCGAGGGCTTCCTGGCCGGCCTGCGCACGCTCTGCGACGAGCACGGCATCCTGCTGATCTTCGACGAAGTGCAGTCCGGAGTCGGCCGCACCGGCAGGATGTGGGCGTGCGAGCACTCGGGCGTGAAGCCCGACATCATGACCAGCGCCAAGGGACTCGGCTCCGGCATGCCGATCGGCGCGATCATCGCGAAGAAGCAGATCATGGAGCACTGGAAGCGCGGTGCGCACGGCAACACGTTCGGCGGCAATCCGCTGAGTTGTGCTGCGGCGATCGCGACGCTGGACCTCGTCCAGTCCGAGTACGCGGCCAACGCCGCGCGCGTAGGCGAGCATTTCATGGGGCGCTTGCGCGAGATGCAACGCGACTACCCGTGCATCGGCGAAGTCCGTGGCAGGGGGCTCATGATCGGGATGGAATTGGTCGAGAACGATGCCGAACGGACACCCGCCCGGGCGTTGTGCGACCGCCTCGTGACCCGCGGCTACCACAACGGCCTGCTGCTGCTTGCGTGCGGGCGTCAGCACGCTGCGGTTCATGCCGCCACTCTCGACGACCATCGCCGAGAGTCGACGAAGCGATCGGCTTGTTGCGCAACTCGCTCGACGAGGCGCTGCAGGGCAAGGGCGCGTGAGACGAGATGCACCAGCCGAAGGAACTCGGATTCTGGATGTGCACGGCCCTCGTGGTCGGCAACACCATCGGCATGGGCATCTTCGTGTTGCCGGCGTCGCTGGCACCCTACGGCTTCAATGCCATGCTGGGCTGGGGCGTCACGGTGCTGGGCATGACCATGCTCGCGCGCGTGTTCGCGCAACTCGCGCGTGAGTTTCCTGCGGCCGACGGCCCTTACACCTACATCGAGCAGACCACTGGCAAGCTGCCTGCCTACATCGCGATCTGGTGCTATTGGGTCTCCTGCTGGATCACGAACGCTGCGCTCGCGATCGGCCTCGTTGGCTATCTGGGCAAGGTGCTGCCGGGACTCGATGCAGTGTCGCCGGTCTTGCTCGCCACTGCGCTGATCTGGCTGTTCGTCGGCGTCAACCTGCTCGGGGTGCGCACCGGCGGCGGCGTGCAGATCGTCACGACCGGGCTGAAACTGCTGCCGATGCTCTTCATCCTCGGCCTCGGTGCGTGGCTGCTGCTCACCGAGCCGTCGGTCTACACGCGCCACCCGCCCACGACTCCGATCACGCTGGAAGCCCTGATGGCAGCATCCACGATCGCACTGTTCGCCATGCTCGGCATCGAGTCTGCGGCGGTACCGGCCGGTCGCGTCCGCGATCCGGAGAAGAACATCCCGCGTTCAACGATTTTCGGCACGTTGCTGATGGCCGTCATCTATATCGGCGTTTCGGCGATGGCGATGCTGCTGCTGGAGCAGGAACAACTGGCGCAGTCGTCGGCGCCGTTCGCCGACCTGCTCGACCAGTTCGTC
This sequence comes from Pseudomonadota bacterium, assembly GCA_016704655.1. Classification (GTDB taxonomy): domain Bacteria; phylum Pseudomonadota; class Gammaproteobacteria; order Steroidobacterales; family Steroidobacteraceae; genus RPQJ01. Next base: position 224,621 of record JADIZR010000005.1, read on the forward strand.
GGTGCAGGCAATGGCCGCCTGCTGTCGGTCTTCGTGGTAATCAGCGGCCTCGGTGCGCTGAACGGCTGGACGCTGCTGGTCAGCGAACTCACGGCCTCGATGGGACGCCATGGCTTCCTGCCGCAAGCCGTCCGCCGGCTCAATTCTCGCGGCGCGCCGTGGATCGCCCTGGCGTTGACCGCAGTACTCGCCACCGCGATGGTGCTGATGAACTACAGCAAGTCGATGGTGGACGGCTTCACGTTCCTGTCACAGGTGGTGACGGCCGCCAACCTGCCGTTGTACCTGCTGTGCGCGATCGCGCTCGTGGTGCTGACACGCCGCGGCACGCGCAAACTGCCGGGCAGCCTGTTCGTGCTCGGCATTTTCGGCACCGTCTACGTCGTCTTCGCGTTCGTCGGGCTCGGTCGCGAACCGTTCGTCTGGTCGCTCGTGCTCGGCGCTGCCGGCCTGCCGCTCTATTGGTTCATGCGCCGACGCCGGGCATCGGAGTTGCCATGAGAATCGCCATCACGCTTGCTGCGGCGCTCTGCGTCGCGACTGTGCCCGTCCTGCGCGCCGATGACCCGGTCGCGCCGCAGGCTGCGGCTGCAACCGTCGACTACACAGCCGACGGCCGGCTCCCGCTCGGTACCATCATGGGCCGATTCGACGCCTTGTCGGCTGAACATGGCTGGACCTCCGAGACGATCCATGACTATCCCGACACCCCGGAAATCGTAATCAAGTCCTGGCGCACGCCGCATCGGGGTGAGGCCTTGTGGATCCTGTCGGGCATTCACGGCGAGGAGCCGGCCGGGCCGAACGCCATTGCCGCCAATCTCAAGAGCCTCACGCAACTCGCCGACGCCGGCGTGCCCATCGTCGTCATCCCGCTCGCCAACCCGAAGGCTTATCGGCACAACTGGCGCTACCCGAACACACCCGAACGCGACTGGAAGAAAGGCGGCGGCTACAGCGTCGGCGATGCCGAGTACCTGCTGCCGGATCTCGACGCGGGAACCAGACCCCGCGCGGACAAAGCGCCGGGACCGGAGACCGCGGCGCTGACGCAGTACGTCCTGCGCCTCGCACAGCAGTATCCGCCCCGCATGGTGCTCGACCTGCACGAGGACGAACTCTCGACGGAGGGCGGGTACATCTATTCGCAGGGCACACAACCCGAGGGCAATCCCGTCGGAGCGGAGATCGTCCGGCTGCTGCAGGCCACAGGCATTCCGTTGCGTCAGTCCGGTCAGACTCGCTTTGGCGAAACGATCGTCGCCGGCGTGATCAGCCGTGACGACAAGGGTCGTCCGATCCGCGACGGCTCGATCGACGAGCTGCTCGCAGCGACTGAGGTGATCGTCGACGGCAGCAAAGTCCGCGGTCCTGCGGCCCACACCGTGATCGTCGTCGAAACGCCTGCCTTCGAGGGCTCGAAGTTCGACTTGCGCGTCGCCGCCCAGGGCGCCGTCGTGCAGCACGTGCGGGAACTCTGGCAGCTGAACATGGAGCCACGGTAAAGACGGCGACTCACCCGTTCACGACGAGACATCCGCCTCATGCCGGGCCAGACATGAAAAAGCACGTTGATTTCACGCTGAACGACGGCATCGCCGTCATCACCATGGACAGTCCGCCGGTGAATGCCTTCACCGACGCTCTGCACGACGACTTTTGCTCCACCCTGGCGACGCTGGCCGGGCAGTCAGTACGGGTCGCGATCATCACCGGCACGGGCAGGTACTTCCAGGCAGGTGGCGACATGAATCGCTTCCTGACCCTGAAGACGCTGGCAGACGCCAGGGCCTTCGTCGAACTGGCGCAGGGCTTCATGAACACCATTGCGGCAACGCCCTACCCGACCATCGCCGCGATCAACGGCTACGCACTCGGGGGTGGACTGGAAATTGCTCTGGCCTGCGACGTTCGCATGGCGTCGAGCAGCGCCATCCTGGGACTGCCAGAGGCGCGGTACGGCATCCTGGCCGGTGCGGGAGGTACGCAACGCCTGGCCCGCCTGGTCGGACCGGGTCGGGCCAAGCTGTTGATGTACACGGGTCGGCAGTTGACTGCTGACCAGGCGCTCAACTTCGGCCTGGTGGAGCACGTGTCGGCACCGGAGCAGTTGCTGGCGGATTCGATGGCGATGGCCCGCGAAATCGCCGGCAACAGTCCGATCGCCGTCAGGCACATCAAGCGCTGCGTCGACGAGGGGCTGGACCTGCCCCTCGAGCGAGCGCTGGCGCTCGAGCGCGACTACTGGGCGGGTCTCATTCCGTACCGGGATTACCTGGAAGGGGTACAGGCCTGGCTGGAGAAGCGACAACCGGACTATCCCGATCTCCCGGCACACCAGGACGATAGCCCGTAAGCGAACACTGTCCTCGCAACAGAGGTCTGTCATGCCATCTACCGCACAGCCCCTGCTGACGTCAGTCCCCTGCCGTTACCTGCTCAAGCGTCACGCACTCGAGCGCGCGGGCAAGACTGCCGTCATCGACGGCGTCACTGGCGAGGCGATCAGTTACGGCGAACTCCACGAGCGCGTCATGCGCATGGCTGGCTGGCTGGCGAGCCATGGCATCGTCACCGGCGACCGCGTGGCGTGCCTGGCATTGAACAGCAAGGCCTACACCGAGTTCTTCCTGGCACTTGCGTCGATCGGCGCCGTGCTCGTGCCGCTGAACATCCGGCATGCAGCGTCGGAGCTGCGATTCATCATCGAGGATGCCGGCGCACGGGCCTGCTTTTCCTGCGGCCAGCTGGCGCCGCTCGCCGAAGCAGCGCTGGACGGCAACGCGACGGTTCAGCTGAAGATCCTGCATGGCCCGTCACGTGAAGGATGGACCGACTTCAGCAACCTCACTGCTGCGGGCAACCCGGCGCGCGGGATGGAGCCGTCGGTCAGCGGTGAATCCCTGTTCATGCTGCTGTACACCAGCGGCACGACGGGCAAGCCCAAGGGCTGCATGATTCCGCAGCGCACCTGGACGGGCTATGCAGCCAACATGGCTGCCTGCTTCGGGATGGGCGAGACGGACGTCTACCTGGCCTTCCTGCCGTATTTCCACGTCGCCGGCTTTGGCACGGCGCTCTCCCAGCTCATCCTCGGCGGCACGATCGTCACGGCGCCGCTGGCAGATCCAAAGCTCTTCTATCGGCTGATCGCAGAGCATCGCGTCAGCATCGTGTTCCTCGTGCCGGGCATCTCCGCGGCCTTCATCGCCGACGAGTCGCGTGCAGCCACTGACACGTCCTCGCTCAGGACCTTCATCAGCGGCGCCGGGGTGGAAAAGCTCGAATTGGTCGACGCGGTCGAGGCGCAGCTGGGCGCGAAGTACTACGGCATCTACGGCCAGACAGAAGCCGGCGGCAAGGTGACCTGGGCCGACTCACGCATGCTGCGCGACGATCCAACCACCTACGGCCACGTCATGCCCTTCTGCGACTACATGCTGGCCGATAACGACGACCACGACGTGCCGCCGGGAGCGATCGGCGAACTGTGCGTGCGCAGCAGCACCGTCATGCTGGGCTACTGGAATCACCCCGCAGCCACGGCGGAGACGCTGAAGAACGATTGGCACCATACCGGCGACCTGTTCGTGCAGCTCGCCAACGGCCAGGTGAAAATGGTCGACCGCAAGAAATACCTGATCAAGACTGGCGGCGAGAACGTCTACCCGCAGGAAGTCGAACAGGTGCTGCTGCGGCACGAAGCCGTCGCCGACGCGGCGGTGATCGGCATCCCGGATGAACGCTGGGGCGAGGCCGTGAAGGCATTCATCGTCCTCAAGCCGGGACGCGAACTGACGCGCGCCGCAATCGCGGACTGGGTCGGCGCACACATCGCCGGCTACAAGAAGCCGCGCCACGTCGAGTTCGTCGCTGCGCTGCCGCGCAATGCCTCCGGCAAGGTCGTGAAGGCGGATCTCGTCACGCGACCAGTCGATGGCTAGCAAGCTCGGGCGCGCGCCTGAGGGGACGGGGTCCGCCAGCACACTGCGGCCAGCCCGGCCAGTCGCCATCGACTGGCGTTTTACGCGATCACCGAGTTGCGGCCGGAATGGCGCGGTCTAGGCAACAGCATCCAGGTCGTCGGCTACAAGCTCGGCATGGTGATGGGCAGCGGCGGCTTGCTGTGGCTGGTTTCGAGGTACGGCTGGCAGGCGAGCTACCGCAGCCTGGCGTGCATGATGCTGCTCGTGATCGTGCCGGTCCTGTTCATGGAAGACGCCCGCACGCCGATCCAGCAGTCCGCGACGCACACCGAGTGGCACGGCCTGCGCGGCTACGCCTGGCTGTTCCGCGGCTTTGTCGCGCGACCGGGGCTCGGCTGGTGGCTTGCCACCATCGCGTTGTACAAGTTCGGCGATTCGCTCGCCTCGCGCATGACGGGACCGCTGCTGACCGACAGCGGCTTCACGCTGGCGCAAATCGGCGTGATCACGGGCGTCGCGGGCGCTACGGCCGGAGTCTTCGGTGCGTTCGTCGGCGGCACGACGCTGCTGCGGATCGGTCACCGCGAGGCATTGCTGGCGTTCGGCGTACTGCAGGCGCTGGGGCTCGCGGGCTACCTGCTGGTCGTCGGTGGCGTTCGCGACCTCTATGCAATCGGGGCTATCGTGTATTTCGAACAGTTCGCGGACGGCCTGTCCACCGTCGCCTTGTTCACGCTCATGATGGACCGCTGTCGAGTCCATGCGCCGGGCACCGATTACTCGCTGCAAGCCTCGTTGATGGTGATGGTCACGGGCGTAGCCGCGATGACCGGTGGCCTGTTCACCGACCGGTTCGGCTACGGCGCCGTCTTCGCCTCGGCCGCGGTGCTGACGTTGCTCGCGCTGGTGCCCGCGGTGCTATTCTTCCGTGACTCCGGCTACCGACGCAGGCCGACCACGCCATGAAAGCCCTGACCACGGCGCAAGTGCTGGTGCTGGCGCGCTTCGCCTTGATGCTGCTCGAGATGGCGTTGATTCGCGCTCACCTCGTCCACGGGCGCTACACACTGAAAGACACTCTCGCATCGATTGGTATGCGTGCCGGCAACTACGCAACCAACGTCGCGCTGGCGGGTGCAACGGTCGTGGTGTTTACATGGATCTACCAGTTCCGGGTCTACGACATCTCGATGAGTTCGCCCTGGGCCTGGGCGGCGATTGTCGTGCTCGACGACCTGGCGTACTACTGGTTCCATCGCATCAGCCACGAGTGCCGCTTCTGGTGGGCGGCTCACGTCAATCATCATTCGTCGCAGGAGTACAACCTTTCTACGGCGATCCGGCAGCCCTGGACCGGCGTGCTGGTCGGCACCTGGGCGCCGTGGTTCGTGCTGCTGCTGATCGGCTTCCCGCCGGAGATGATCTTCCTGCAGAGTGGCCTCAACCTGCTGTATCAGTTCTGGATCCACACCGAGGCCATTCGCCGGATGCCTGCGTGGTTCGAGTACCTGTTCAACACGCCTTCACACCATCGGGTACACCACGCGTCGAACCCCCGCTACGTCGACCGCAACTATGCGGGCATCTTCATGGTGTGGGACCGGATGTTCGGCACGTTCGTGGCCGAACGCGACGATGACCCGCCGCAGTACGGTTTGATCCACGACATCGACACGTTCAACCCGATCAAGATCGCATTCCATGAATGGGCCGCGATGTTCCGTGATGTTGGACGTGCAAGGAGCCTGCGCGAAATCGGGGGCTGTATTTTCGGCCCGCCCGGCTGGCGGCCCGATGGCTCAGGACCGACGGCAGCGAATGTGCGCGCCGCATGGATGGCCGCCCCGCAGGGTGAAAGTCCCGCTGCCTCATGACGCAGGGACGTCCAGCTTCAGTTCGGCGAGTCGTTCGTCCGCGAGGCCATGCCTAGAGAGCGGCGACCCGGCTCCGCGACTCGAGCCAGGTCCGGACCCGCTTGGCGTCCGCGATCCGCGTGTACTTGCCAAAGGAATTGAGCAGGACCATTACGACCGGACGGCCATCGATTACGGCCTGCATCACCAGACAGCGTCCGGCTTCCTGGATGTAGCCGGTCTTCTGCACGTCGACCTGCCAGGCCGGATTGGCGACCAGCAGGTTGGTATTACGGAACTCGAGCGCTTTGCGGCTGATCGTCACTGTGTGACGGGCAGACGTAGAGTATCGCTGATTGTGCCGTTGTCTGCAGCCGCCAGCACCAGCTTGGCCAGGTCCTCGGGGCTCGCCACATTGCGGCTCGACAAACCCGTGGGCTCGACGAAGTGCGCCGTACTCATGCCGAGCGCAACGGCCTTCTTGTTCATGGCCTCGACGCAGGCACGCAGTCCGCGGGGATAGGATCGGCACAGCGCATAGGCGGCACGGTTCTCGGACGACATCAGCGCCAGATGCAGCAGGTCCTGCCGGCTCAGCTTGTAACCGGGCGCGAGGCGTGAGCCGCTGCCGGCGGTCCCGTGTACGTCATCGGCATTGATGGTCACCACCTGTCCCATGGGCTGACCGGCCTCGAGCACGACCAGGGCCGTCATCAGCTTGGTGATGGAAGCGATCGGAACGGCAGTGCGCTCGTTGCGCGCCGCGAGCACCGATGCGGCCGACTCATCGAGGATGTAGTAGGCGTGGGAGCGAACTTCCGGGATCGTCTTCGGCGCCATGGACCCATGCGTGGCAGCCAGCGCCGCCAAGGGCGCGCACACGGCCAGCATGAAGCCCGTCAGCGTCGTCAAACTCCAGAATCCAAGCCGATAAAGCATGTCGTCCATCGCTCCTGCGCGAGTTTCGCTGCCCCGGGTCGCACGCTCACCCCGCGGGCGCGTGCCGAGGCGGCCGGTAGCCTGCCACAATCCGCAAGGAATGTGACATAGCGTCCTGCGCAAGACTTGCAACAGCTTCACATTTCGGACCGACATGGTGACTTTCCGCGGGACTCACCGCCGCATCACTCCTGCATTTATGAGCACGACAGGCATCGTTGGTGACCGACGCTGTACCAGGGCAGCTCGGTTTGTGAACCGCGTCACAAGCGGGGCTGACATATTCGTACGGCCGTCACAGACCACTCCTGAACCGCTAAGGCTAGATGTAACGAATCTAACAGGCTGCCGCGTATGGGAGACGCGGACCGAACACTATGTCCCCACAGTGGCCGACGAGCGATGTCGTAACGAAGCGTGACCGGTTCAGTTCTGGCTGGACCGGCGCTGTTGCCGTGGGCCTGATCGTCTACATTGCACTCGCCATCGCACTGATCCTGGTCGACGGCCGTGCCTGGCCGTGGCTCGAACTCTTCAACCTGTATTCCGATTCGGTGGCGAGCATCGGCGTGGCCGTCCTGACAGGGGCTGCCGCGCGAGGCTCGGCAGAGCCGGCAGCACGCCGCACCTGGTGGCTGCTCACCGCCGCACTGGCCACCTACAGCACGGGCAACCTGCTGCATTCGACGTACTGGCTGTACGGGATCGACCCTTTCCCTTCGATCGGCGACGTGTTCTTCCTGGGGTTCTATCCGCTGGTCCTCGCCGCGGTACTGACCGTGATCCGCACTGCCGCCGTTCGTGTGCAATGGGTCCGGCTGGGGCTCGACACGGCGATCCTGCTGCTGGGGTTCGGCGCCTTCTTCTGGTTCCTCGTCATTTCGCCGACAGCGGACGCCCAGCGTGACCCGAACGCGCTCAAGTACGTACTGGCGCAGAGCTACATCGCCCTCAATTGCCTCATGCTGCTGGCTTGCGGCGTGCTGCTGATGCACTCGGGCGCCACGCCCATACGGCGCCGGGCCCTGATGCTGCTCACGCTCGGCTTCTCGTCGATGTCCGTTGCCGACATCGTCTGGGCCATGTCCAAGGTGGACGGCAGCTACATTCCGGGCAGCGTCTCGGACGTCATCTACCTGTCCTGCTACATCTGGCTTGCAGCCGCCGCGCGCGAGCAGCTGCGTCGCAGGCCTGGCGCGCGCCGCGCCCCCAGTGCATTCAGCGTCGCACTGATCGAGGGCATGCCGTACATCGCCATGATGGTGTCCTTCCTGGTGCTGGTGTACGTCGAGCGCAGCACGGCCGTCAGCCCCGTGAACACGATGACCGTCATCATCTTCGTGCTGACTTCGCTGGTCATGGTGCGCCAGGGCGTGCTTTCGCGCGACGACGCGCTGCTGCGCGAACGGCGCGCCGCCGACCTCGTCGAGGCCCGTTACGCGTCCCTGATCAAGAACGCATCAGACGTGATCATGATCACCAACGCCGAGGGAGTGCTGCAATTCGCCTCGCCGGCGGCTGAGCGCACCTTCGCGACCCACCCGGACGACATGGTGGGGCGAAATCTCCTCGATCGCTGGGTTGATGGCGACAGCGAGCGCCTGGCTGAATTCCTGGCCGAGGTGTCGGTGACGCATGGCCGGGTCGTAGGACCGATCGAGCTGATCGTCGAGTCCGGTGAACGGCGCAGCACCCTCGAGTGCGTTGGCAGCAACCTCATGGACGACCCGGCCATTGCCGGGCTGGCCCTGAACTTCCGCGACGTCACGGAGCGCAAGACACTGGAAGAGCAGCTGCGCAAGCTGGCATTCCACGACCCGCTGACGCTGCTCGCCAATCGCAGCCTGTTCTGGAACCGGGTCGAGCACGCGCTGACGCTGGCGCAACGGTCGCAGCGGCGAGTCGCCGTCATGTTCCTCGACCTCGACAACTTCAAGAACGTCAACGACTCGCTCGGCCACGATGCCGGCGATCGCCTGCTGCAGGCGGCGGCGCAACGGCTGGTCAAGTCGACCCGGCCGTCGGACACCGTGGCTCGCCTCGGTGGCGATGAGTTCGCGATCCTGCTCGAGGGCATTCGCAGCGACACGGACGTCGAGCGCATCGCCGTGCCGATCACCGAGGCGTTCAACCGGCCCTTGCTGGTGGACGGCAGGGAAACCGACGCCACGGCAAGCATCGGTGCAGCCTGTTCGCAACCCGGTGACGACGCAGAGCAGTTGCTGCGCAAGGCCGACATCGCCATGTACAACGCGAAGTCCGCCGGCAAGGCGCGCTGCGTGCTGTTCCAGCCGCACATGCAGGAACAGTTGCACGACCGCCTGCGACTGGAGCAGGACATCGACCTGGCCTTTGCGCGCAACGAGTTCTTCCTTGAGTTCCAGCCCGTGGTCGACCTGACGAGTCGCGAACTGCTCGGCGTGGAGGCCCTGGTGCGGTGGAATCACCCGCAGCGGGGCATCGTCATGCCGGGCTCGTTCATATCGATTGCCGAGGAATCCGGCCGGATCGTCGAACTGGGTCGTCGCGTTCTGGTCGACGCATGCACGCAGATCCGCGCGTGGAGCGATTCCGTCGAGGCCGGCACCGGCCTGCGTGTGGCGGTCAACATCTCGGGGCGCCACCTGCAGCAGGGTGACCTGGTCGCTGACGTACGTCACGCACTCGAGGTTTCGGGCCTCGACGCCGGCGATCTCGTGATCGAGCTGACCGAGAGCACGATCATGCAGAACACCGAGGTCAACCTGGAACGCTTCCGTGAGTTGAAGGCGCTCGGCGTGCGTCTGGCGATCGACGACTTCGGCATGGGGTACTCGTCGCTTTCGTACCTGCACCGGTTCCCGATCGACATCCTGAAGATCGATCGCGCGTTCGTGAGCCGGCTGACCGAACACGACGGCGGTCCGGAACTGGCCCGCGCAGTCGTGATGCTCGCGACGACGCTCGGCCTCGAGACGGTCGCTGAGGGCATCGAAAACGAAGGCCAGGTGGCGACCCTGCTCGACCTGGGCTGCGTCGCGGGCCAGGGATTCCTGTTTGCAAGTTCGAGCCTGCTCGATGTCGTGTCGCAGACACCGTTCATGGCACGCCGCGCCGACCTGCGGGCGGCGGAGCGCGCTGCACAGGCCGACCTTACCGCGACCGGGCGCTTTCGCGCAGCGGAACTCTGGCCGCGTTCGGCCGCAGGGTGACCTGATCGGCCAGCCCTGCGGCAGCGGGCGGCCAGACGACGCTGCCGCCGTCGATTGCGCTGGCCGCGGACTTCGAGCAGCGTCGTCTTCAGGCTAGAAATCTTAATTTATTCAATACGTTAGAAACGTACGGCGTTCCATCGAACAGCAGCGATCCGCCCGCTCCTTCTCACACCGCCGCGTATCCGCTAGCCTTGGGAGTCGAAGAGGCCTCGTCGCCGACCTGCCCGCTCCACAGGACATTGGACGCACCAGGGCAAAAACTTGGCTCAAACCGCAGATGTTTTCCTGAGCTATTCGCGCGAAGACAAGGCGCGGGTACTCGAGTTCGCTGGCGTGCTGCGGGCCGCCGGCGTGAATATCTGGATCGACCAGGGCGGCATCGACGGAGCAGCGCTCTGGGGCGAGTCCATCGTGCGCGCGCTCGAGGGGGCCAAAGTGCTGCTGCTGATGGTCTCGCCGTCAGCCGTCAGCTCCCACAACGTGGCGAAGGAAGTGATGCTGACGAGCGAACGCAAGGGAAATATCCTGCCCGTTCACCTCGAACCGACCACGATTCCGCTCAGCCTGAAGTACCCGCTCGCCGGCATCCAGCACATCGAGTTCTACCACGGCGATCCAGATGAAAACCTGCAGGCGGTCCTGCGCTCGCTGGCCGGCCTGGGCGTCACCATCACGCGCCCGCAGCCTGCTGCGAGCGCCGACGCGGAAACGCGAACTGTCGCTGCCGCTGCCGCGCATGCGGCCGAATCCCTCCCGGAGCGCGGGGCGGTGGCGGTGCTGCCGTTCGACAACATCAGCCCCGATCCCGAGACCGACTACTTCAGCGACGGGTTGACCGAGGAACTGATCGCGAGGCTGTCGCTCGTGAGCGAGATCAACCTGATTTCGCGCTGGGCCTCGATGCAGTACAAGGGGCGCGGCCAGGACGTGCTCGCGATCGGCAATGCGCTTGGCGCACGCTACATCGTCGGTGGCGGTGTCCGCCGGTTCCAGGATTCGGTGCGCATCACCGTGCAGCTCGTCGACGTCGTAACCAACCTGCAGCTCTGGGGCAACACCTACAAGGGCAAGCTCGATGACATCTTCGACATCCAGGAGCAAGTCGCGCAACAGATCGTCGAGGCACTGAAGCTCAAGCTCACTTTCTCGGAACGACTATCGCTCACCAAGCGGCAGACCCTCAATGCGGAAGCGTACGACCTTTACCTGCGCGGCCAGGACCAGCTCTACCGGCTGACCAAGCGCAGTGTCGAATACGCGATCCAGCTGTTCGAGAAGGCCATCGAACTCGACTCGCGTTACGCATCCGCGTATGCCGGTTGCTCCAGCGCCTACGGCCAGATGTACCAGCTGATCGCGCGCGAGGAGCGTTATCGCGAACTGGCGCAGGAACTCAGTTTCAAGGCGCTGATGTACGACAACAACCTGTCGGAAGCGTACCGGGCGATGGGACTGTCCTATTTCCTCTGGGGCAAGCTGAACGAGGCCACTGCCTCGTGCACCAAGGCGATCGAAATCGATCCCGACGACTTCATCGCGCACTGGACGCTCGGGCGGATCTACTTCACCGAGGGCAAGCTCGAACAGGCGCTCGACCTCTTCCGGCGCGTGGCTGAGATCAAGCCGAGCTTCTATGCGGGCCACCTCGACGTGGCGCAGACATGCACCGGCCTCGGGCGGGACGAGGAAGCGGCATTGGTCTATCGTCGCCTGCTCGAGATCATGCCGAATTACCTGCTGCAGAATCCCGACGATGCACGCGCACGATTGATCTACGCGAGCAAGCTCGGCTGGGCCGGCCGCAAGGAGGAAGCGATCCGCGAGGGCACCAAAGCGCTCGTGCTCAGTCCCGGCGATCCGGTCATGCTCTACAACGCCGCGTGCATGTACGTCGGTCTTGGCGAGTCGATTCGAGCCATCGACGCGCTGCGCCAGGCCGTCGAGGCGGGTTACACCAATTTCGGCTGGATGCAGAACGACCCGGACCTGGTCCCCCTGCGCGACGACCCCGCCTTCATCGAAATGCTGCGTGACTTGAGCAGTCGCCCGACTTCGCCGTCGGCCAGCTAGCCAGCTCGAGAAGACTCACGCAGCCGGGCATTGGCGACGCCTGTGGCCAGCACACGGGCGGGGTTTTCCTGCCAATGTTTGGACATTTGTCTGGTCCTGCAGCTCAACGCCAGAGGCGATCAACCGTCGCCGCCCTATTTATCCTTGCCTTTACCCTTGCCTTGTCCGTGCTTCGAGCCGTGATCGTCGCTTTCGCCGCGAGCGTACTGCTCCTGCTTCGCGTAGCGCGGCACGTACTGGGCCTGGTACCAGTCCTCGCGCACGAAATAGACCGGCTGACCGCACGCGCCATACTTGCCGCAATGTTTGCTCCAGTGCTTTTCGTGGCCCGGTGGCACGCGCAGGTAGACCGGCTGCACCTGGACCACTTGCACCGGTCGCTGGACCCAGACCGGCTGGGCGTAGATCACAGCCGGTCGCGGGAAGTCGCCAATGTTGATCTGCCCGTACAAACCGGGCTGGCTGATCCCGATCGAGGCGCTGACGTCAGTGCCGAGAGCTGGAACAGCGACACCTGATGCAATGAGGGCGACAAGCAAGCGTTTCATGGATGTTCACTCCTGATGGGGTCGTTCGAAGCCAGGATGGCCCGACGCCCGGACTCTCGTGTTCGTCCCATGTTAGGTATGGCTCGCGATAAGTCAGCAGAAACAATACCGGACTGTGAACAGGTGCACAGCCCTGGCACCTGTCGATGTCATTTCGGCGTCGTAGCGAATTCCCGACTGTGTCGTACCGTACAGATGGGTCCGGACTCCGGGGCGTACCCTGACAACACGGGCTCAGTACAACCCGCCATCACTGCCGACAGATCGGTCGGACCCATTGCGGAGAAATGAGATGAAGACCAGCACCCTGACTCGACTTGGACTGACGCTCGCGATGAGCGCAGCGCTAGCGACGATGAGTTTCGCCAGCCACGCCCAACACGGGCAGGACGTGTCGGCCCCGCACAAGGCCGCGGCGCAGCAGGACAAACAAGACAAGCAGGAGCAGAAGGACGACAGGAAAGAGGCGAAGGAACAGCAGAAGCATCGGCTCTCGCCGCAGGAGCAACAGGAGCGCATTCGCCAGCAGAAGAAGCTCATCGCGGAGTACAACCAGCGTATCGCGCAGCAGCAGGCAATCGCCCTGCGCAACGCGCAGCAGCTGGAAAAGCAGAAGCGACTGGCTCACTACCGCTACCAGCAGGCGTACTACGAGCAACTGCGCCAGCAGCAGGCACGCCTCGAGCAGGACCGCTACGACTACGACAACGACCCGTTCTACTACACGCCGCCGACTTACCAGTACCGCCGGGGCGACAACAGCTACCAGACCAACCAGTACGGCGCCGACCAGCTGCGACAAGCCTCGAACACTGGCTACCAGAAAGGCTACCAGGCCGGGCGCGCGGACAAGCAGGACAACTGGCGCTTCGACTACCGGGGATCCTTCGCCTACCAGGACGCCAACTATGGCTTTGACGGCCGCTATGTGCGTCAGGACGACTACAACTACTACTTCCGCGAAGGATTCCAGCGGGGCTACGAGGATGGCTACTACGAGCGTCGCACCTATGGCACCAATGTCAACGGTTCAGATTCGCTGCTTGGCACGGTGCTGAACGTGATTCTCGGCCTGCAACCGCTGCAGCAGTAGAGTCTATCCGGGTCACTTACGATAGACGGGGTACAGACCGTAGCGCTCGTCCCAGGACGGATGGCGACGGTAGAAAAACTCGAGACGCGCGTCGGGGCTGGCCGCAAAATCCGCGTCCTCGCGCAGCCGCCGCTCGAAGTCCTCTTTGAGCGCCGCGTCCTGCGACAGCATCTGTCGCGCCACGGCCTCGGTGACGTAGTTCTCCATGTATTCCTTGCGCTCGAAGGCCGTGCTGAAGTAGCTCCAGGAGACAAACGAATCGGGTGCCTGCGGCTCCAGCAGCGACATCGCCAGCCGCGCCTTCGGCTGCGCGATCGGCACGAACAGCGCGCCGACGTCGATGTCGCGCTTGTCATAGCGCCAGACGCCTTCGACCGTCGTGACCGACCGCCCCTCGAAGGTTCCCGCCGCAACCGTAGCTTTGTCGGCACGAAAGGTCTGCACGGCGCTGGCCGGATGGGAAGCGGCGACACGCTGAAACTCTATGCCGTGCAGAGCCAGCTTTGCCGACAACCACGCGGCGTGCGCACGAGGCACGACATAGCCGGTGGCCGGTGCCGTCACAGTCAGCGCAGGCTGCACGTGATATTTCAACGGCAGCCGCCAGACCGTGGGCTTCGTGGAGTCGTAGCGAATCCATGTTTGGCCCGAGACTGCGGACGCTTCACGCGTGTACTTGTAGCCGCGGAGATCGACGGTCTGCACAGCGTCCGTATTCTTGAAACTCAGTGGCACCGGCTTGCCACCGAGCAGGCGCGCTCGCTCATCCGCAGCGTGCGCCGCCTCGAGCCACTCCTCGCCGTCGCGCGCAGCGAGCTCGACCATGGCATGAATGGTCTCGCGCGTGGCGGCGACGCGTCGCGGATACTCCTGCCACGAGTGCGTCTCAACCAGGGCGCCGAAGCGGTTACGGGCGGCCCAATAGCTGGTGCTGTAGCGAGGTGAGCCCACACCCACGGCCAGTCCGGAGTCCGGATCATCGGCACCGACGAACGAAGGGTAGAACGGCAGTGCATGGAAGCCCTTGCGCTGCAGCCGAGCCAGCACGTCATCCCGCAGCGCGTGTCCGCTGCGGCCAAGTTCAAGATCCCAGCCGTGGCCTGGCTCGACCTCGACTGACAGATCCTCGCGCAGCTCTGCACCGTCGGTGACGTGCAGGTCCGCGTACAGAATCGGGTCCCAGGCGTTCAGGAGTGCGAGCAGGGCGCGCATTTCGGGCGCTTCGGCCTTGGCGTAATCGCGGTTGAGGTTCAGGTTCTGCGCAGTCACGCGCCATCCCATCGCCTCCGGACCGCGCTGGTTGGGCCGGTTCCACGCGCCGAACCTCTCGTGGCCATCGACGTTGAACACCGGCACGAACAGAACCGTCGCACGCGCCAGTGCGCCGCGATTTTCGTGTCCTTCGAGCAGTTCGCGCAGCGCGATGAAACCCGCGTCCTTGCCGTCGATCTCGCCCGCATGAATGCCACCCTGAAAGAGCACGACCGGTCGCTGATGCGCACGGACGGACTCCGGGTCGAGGACGCCATCGTCCGATACGGCGACAGCGAGCAGCGGCCGGTCCTCGGGCGAGCGCCCGAACTCGAAGCATCGCGCCCTGTCGGGCCAGCGTGCGGCAAATGCGGCACACAGCTTTTCCACCTCGTCATAGCGCCCGGTACGTGTGAATGCGGATCGCTCGGCGATGGTCGTGAGCTCACTCGGACTCTCTGCGGATGCGGCGGACAGGTACACAGCAGTGAGGAAGAGAAGCAAGCCGACAGACAGCCGGGAGGGGATGGTACGGTTCATGGAAGAAGATACTGGCGGGATGCACGCAGGAATGCCAGTCCGGGCCAGATCGCGACAGGGGCCGGGCCGACCAGCCGAGGCGATCGACGGCATATGTCACAAGGTCAGGACTCCAAACCGTCCGCTCGCTCAAGATCGGAGGGTCGTCGACCAGACCCCGGCTCGTGTACATTATTGATCCCCTTGGGAACTGACCGGCGAGATGGACCCACAATGCCAACAGGGGCGCCCACGGCCATCACGGAACTGCTGCAGGCTGCAGTAGGCGGAGACGCGCACGCGCGGGGCCAGTTGATTTCCGCGGTATATGAGGAAATGCGAACTCTCGCACGTCGACTCCTGGCCGGTGATCGAGCGCGCCACATGCTGGCACCAACCGAGCTTGCGAACGGCACGGCCCTGAAACTCTTCGCACAGGCCGATCTGTCGGCGCGGGACCGCGCGCATTTTCTTTCCTATGCTGCGCACGTGATGCACCAGGTATTGATCGACCACGTACGCCACGAACGCTCACTCAAACGCGGCGCACCCAAAGTCACGCTTGTGTCGCAGATAGCCGAGGAAGCGCGCACGGACGTCGACGTCGAAGCCTTGCATGAGGCGCTCGAGCGGCTCGCCGTAGTGTCGCAGGAGCACGCTCATTTGGTCGAGTTGCGTTATTTTGGCGGGCTCACCCTGGAAGAGATCGCGGTGGTGCAAGGCACCTCGGTCGCGACGGTCAAACGCAGCTGGCGTGCCGCGCGTGCGTGGCTGCACGATGCGCTCACTTAAATAGCGGGGCAGCGAGTCAGTTGCACCTTGACGGCAGCGAGTTCATTTTTTCGGTCGAACTCCGTCAAACCCCAGTGGTGCTCGATTTGCGTCCAACTGTCGAGCGCCTGCCGTAGCGCGCGGCACGAACCTGCCCGATCGCCGTTGTCCCAATAGATTTGCGCCAGGTTACGTAGCGGCACCGCGGCGTCACGCGCGCGTTCCGCATCGCCTGGCAATTGCCGTGCCCGCTCCTGCCGTTCGTGCACGCTGTCTTCGATCAACCGGATGGCCTCCTGTTGACGCCCGAGGCTGGCTAGTGTGAGAGCGCGCTGGCCGCGCGCCATATCGCGCATACGCCATGCTTCGACGTTCTCAGGATCAAGGTCGACGAGTCGCTCGCCCATTGCAACGGCACGGTCGTCGGCGACTAGCGCATGCTCATGATGGCCCATTTCATCCAGCGTCCCCGCAATGGACCAGTAACCAATCAGCACACCATCCATGAGACGCCGATGGCGCGGAGCCTTGACGAGACCCTGCTCGAAGCGCGCGGTGGCGCGGCGATAGGCGGCCAGGGCTTCTTCGAGTCGCCCCAGATAAAACAATGAGTCCCCGAGCATCATGGCTGGCCGGCCACTTTGGTATTCAAATTCCATGGCCTGGCGGACCGTCGCGGGCAGCGCCATCAGGCGCGCCTCTTCTTGCTCCTGCAGGCTGGCCGCAGCGGCGTACTGCTCTCGCCATTTGAATACGTCAGCCTGCGTGAGGCGTGAACTGGTGAGCAAGGAGTGCGTCTCCGCAAGATCCGCAGGCGAAGGCAGCCACTTATCGGCCGCGGCGAGAGCGGTTAGAAGATTTGCTTCAGCCTGTCGGGCCTTTTGCAGCTGGCGGGTACCATTATTGTCCTGCGCGCCATAGACCAGCGCGAGCAGATATCGCACGCGACCCAGATCGCGCCGCCAGCCCATCTCCTGAGGCGCGCGCGCGGTCAGCGACACCAGTATGAGTTCGGCGCGCTCGAGGTTGGCTTTTGCGGAGGCGGGTTCGCCGACGTGCGCTTTGCCGGGTACCCCTTGCACTTCCGCGAGGCGCGCCAGGCCCACTGCCACTTCGCGCTGCAGTTCCGCGTTGCCGCCCGCCGTTGCAGCCAACGCATCGAGATATTGTTGGCCGCGACCGACCATTTCGCGCCGTGTTTGAGTGGTGCCGGGCGTTGCTTCCAGTTGCCTGTCGAGATCGAACAGCATGTAGTTGGCGAGTGCCCTCACTTCGCCGAAGCGCCGCTCGGCATCCTGCCGCGCGGCGTTTGCGCGCGCAAAGAGAGTCGCAATCACGGCAAGCGAGACCATCAAACCCAGGACGGCAGACGACGCGGCGGCCACTCGCCAGGGATGCCGTGCAACCATCTTGAGCGTGCGATATCGCCAGCCGCCAACCGCGGCATCCACCGGGCGGCATTCAAGCCAGCGGCGCAGGTCATCGTCAAGCGCGCCTACGCTTGCGTAACGCTCTTCGGGTTGAGCCGCCGTAGCTTTGCGACCAATTGCGGCGAGATCGCCTTGCGGCTTGACTGCCAGAAGCTCGCAGAGCGTCACACCCAGTGAATATACATCGTCCGTCACTGCGGCAGGCGCGCCTGCCAGGCGTTGCGGGCTGGTATACGCGCGAGTAAAGCCCTCGGGCCGCGCATCGGTCACGTCCGGAATGCGCGCCACGCCGAAGTCGATGAGCTTGGGGTGCCCCTCGTCGGTCACGAGAACATTGGCCGGCTTGATATCGCAGTGAACCACCAGATGCTGATGCGCATGCGCGACACCGGCGCAAACCTCGCGCATGAGCACCACGCGCGCGCGAGTGTTGAGTTCATGCGCGTTGGCGTAGTGGTCCAGCGCCACGCCGCTGACGAACTCAATTACCAGGAAGTGCAGTCCGTTGGCAGTCGAACCGCCATCGATGATGCGCGCGATACCCGGATGCTCCATACGCGCAAGCAGTTTGCGTTCGGCATCGATCAGCGCCTCGGCCACTCCATCGAGCTGGCGGATGAACTTGATCGCAACGGTTTGATCGAAAAGACCGTCGTTACGGCGCGCGCGGTACACCGATCCCATGCCGCCGGCGCCAATCAACTCTTCCAGGCGATAGACGCCGACTTGCGTTGGCGGCACCGGTGGGGCGTACTGCAATGAGCCGATGCCATCGTCCCAAACTGAAGCGTTGGCCGCATCGGCGGCGATGAGCTCGCGCACTCGCTCAAGCAAGGCGACGTTCGAATCGCACGCCGCTATCAACCACCTCTCACGCGCCTCACCCTCGCGATCCATCGCCGCGGTGAACAGGGTCAGCGCGGCGAGTTCTAAATCCGCGGGTCGGGCAGCAGCTTGCATCGTGCAAGAGTACCCCGCGGGCCTGCCGCACGCACGCGACTGCCGGGGCCTGGCGGCCCCGGCGTGCAGCGGCACGAGCCCTGGTGGAACTCAGCTAGTTGGCGCAGTGAGCTGCGTTGGCGCTGCAGGCTGCGTTCACCATGCTCTGGATGTTCGTGTTCAGAAACGGGCTCGCGCCTTGCTGTTTCGGCCCGGAACTGGTTGATCCCCAGCTCGTAACGCCGACCACGGTGTTGATTTGCGCGGAACTGCCCGAGGTAGTGCCCGTGAGGGCAGGACGCTTGCCGAAATTGATCAACCACGGCCCGCCACTCGAGCCGCCACACATCAGGGAACCAAGCAAAGTGTTGTTTGCATGGGAGGACGACTTGAAGCCCTCCGAGTCATTGCGCTCCATGATCTCACCGTTGTCGAGGCAGCCCGGGTAGCCGATCTGGGTGAGGTGCACCCGGCCGCTCGGCGTGAACCCGGCGTTGTCATATGCAAAGCCATACCAGCCGGTATTGGTGCCCGGAAGACTACCACCCTGTGGGTTGAGTACGACCACGGCCACGTCGTCACGGCAGATTACACCGTTTGGTGCGGTGCTCGTCGAGCACGGATCTGATCCGTTGAGGTACGCGGTCAACACGAGCGTGCTCTTGGCCGACCAGTTGCCATAGGGGGCGCTGCCGCTCTTGTAGCCAGGAACGAACCGCCAGTTCGTCCAGAACTTGTTCTTGCCGAATTCCGAAACACAGTGCGCGGCCGTGACGACGACACCCTTCTTGATCAGGGAGGCGGAGCAGATGAAGGAGCCCGTCTCGCCCGGCTTGTTGAAGAACACTTTTCCTGAGGCACGATACGGGTAGATCTTGTTGGTGCTGCCCGTGAAGCCGTCGGCACGCGCGGTGCTAAAGGCGTGGTTGGTCGTGCCGGCTTCCTGCGACGTATACTCATCGCCCATGGAATTCGGTGCCGGCTTGCCCAGGAACACCGGGCGTGTCTGGCCGTCGCCCACACTTCCGCCCACGAACACAGGTTTACTGGTCGGAGTCGCGGCGGGAGTGGCCAACATGCCGATCATGTCCGCCAGCACCAGTGACTCGGAGAAATTGGTGGCGATGGGAAGCGGCATTGGCTTGGCATTGACGTAGTCAATCGGATCGGTCGCCGCATGAGACGCCACAGGAAATGTCGCGATGGTCACGGTGCCGGCCCTTGCGATCGTGGGCTGCTGCGCGACCGCTGCCGCGCTGACAGCGTATCCCAGGATCGAAACGACGGAACAGACCAGTGCTCTCCTGGCACTCGATTGAATAGCGCTCATTGTTATTCTCCCTGCCTGATTTTGATTATCAAATTTGATCTTACTCCCCTAAGGCGTAATCGGTCGACAAAACGGGTCAGCGTCGGGCCTGGCGCCGCCGCCTACACTCGACGATCGGCTACCCGGAACGTCCGCTTGCCTGGATTGGTTGCGCGCTGGCGTTAACCCAGTTCAGTTGTCTGTGCCGCGCGCCACGAGCACACGATGGTCACGCGCAATAACCTCCGCGTCGTGCGGCGCGCCCGATGTCGCGACGAGCCTGCCGTCGGGACCGATCAGGAACAGTCTGGACGTGTGGTCCATCGTGTACCCGCCGCCTGCCAGGGGCACACGCGCATACGCGGCGCCGAGCGCGCTGGCCAATCGGGCAAGACTGGCCTCGTCGCCCGTCACTGCGTGGAAAGCGGGGTCGAAATGACGTACGTAGGGCGCCAGCCTCGTTGGATCGTCCCGCGACGGGTCTACCGTCACGAGCAGCACGTCAGGGCGCAGTTCGGTCGGCAGGTCGCGCAACGTGCTGCGCACGGTGGCGAGCGTGGCCAGCGTCGTCGGACAGATGTCGGGGCACGAGGCGAAGCCGAAGAACACATACGTCCAGCGGCCCTGCAGGCGTCGTGCATCGAACGGCGCGCCGGATTCGTCGACAAACGCCAGGTCGGGCAGCGGCAAGCCGTCGGGCAACCAGACCGCGCGCTCGAGCACAGGCGGCGCGGGGCGGTCGGGCAGCAATGCGCGCGCGCCAAGCAGCGCCGCGAGGAACGCCGCTGTCGCCAGCAGCAGGGTGCGGAGCAGGCGGGGATTCACGGCCGATGGACCCGGCAAATCACCCTGGCCGGGTTCGCGCGCACTGCGGCGGCAGAATTCCTCATGACGACCTCGCAGCGTCTCGCGCTAATCCAGCAGGAACCTGTGCAGCCGCGCGTCGTAGGTCTTGAAATGGTCACCGAACCAGCTGGCCAGGCGGTTCGAGAGCGCCTGGTCGTCAAGCACCCCATGCACGCTGTACTCATCCATGATGTCGCGGATATCGTCGAGCAATCGCTCGTGATCCGCCTTGTGCAGGCTGAACTCCGTGTACTTGCGCGACCTCATGTCTTTTTCCTCGAGCGCGAAGTGCGCCGAGATGCCGGAGTGGATTTCGCCCAGGAATTCCTCGATGCGCTCGGAGGAGCGGTCCGCCTCCAGGGCGGCATGCACCTTGTTGATGAGGCCGATCAACAGCTGATGTTCATGATCGACTTCGGCGATGCCGATGCGGAAGTCGTCACGCCATTCGAGCAGGGTCATGGCGGGGTCTCCTGCGTAGACAGACCATGCGCTGGCGCGCGGCCGAACTGAAAGCCCCCTTCCGTACCGCGAAAGTCGATGACGTAATTCTGGCCGGGACTGAGCGTGACCGTCGTCGAACTTTCGTAGTCGAATCCCGTCGTGCGGCCACTGTCGCGGAGGCGCGCCGTGAGCTGGTGCGTGCCTGCAGGCACGCGGAAGCTTGCGTAGACCGTGGAAGGCCCGTCATCCCACAACCCTGCCGGCTGGTGGGTGGCGCGATGTATCGTCCGTCCATTGAGGAGGAGTTCCAGGTCGACGGGCCATCGTCCGCGCTCGCACGTCGTGGCAGTCCGTTCTGCGAACGGCAGGTTCGCGAGTTCCTGCGGACTGTAGTGACGACACTCCTTCAACGACCGGGCGGCATGACTGAAGCTCAGCTTGAGCAGGGCTTGATCGTGATTCAGGTAGGCGTAGGTCGGTCGCGTGGCGAACCACCCCACCAGTACCGCGACGGCCCCGAGCACAACCACCTGGCCGGCGAAGCGCAGCGGCAAGGGCAACTGCTTCATCCGCGCCCGCCAGGCCACGCCGGTGCGCGCCGGCCGCGCTGACGCGGCGAGGTCCTGCAGGTGCTGTCGGAATTGCGCCAGGGCTTCCCGAGTCCGATGCTGCTGCACGGGCGACGCCCACGACACGGCCACCCGGTCGCGGTCCACCCGATCACGCAGGTACGGGTCCCTCTGGCTGCCGATGCGCTCTTCCGTCCAGCGATCACCGAGCCTTTCGAAGCAATCTTCCTCGGCGCAACCGGCAATCAGCACGCCGTCGGCGTGCTTGCGCGAGATCACGAGGTCGATGAAGGACGGCGGCAACATGCCGACGCAGGGCATGGCGAGGACGGCGATACCCGGATCCGCCAGTGCGTCGAGGTTGCCGGCGTGCGCGCACCGGACGACGACCACGCGGTCGTTACCCTGCAGCTTCGCCGTCGCGGCGACTACCTGGTCGCGCAGGCCGGCAATCGGATCCGCCGGCAGTTCGATGCCGGGCACCAGTGCGCTGGCACGGCGGAATGGCGTGGCGGTCGGGCAGGCACCGACGCAGATTCCGCAGCTCATGCACATGTCGCCGTCGACGCGGGCCTCCTGGTCGAACTCGGCGCCGTCCGTTCGTCCGACCATCGTGATCGCACCGAACGGACAGTCGGCGAAACACCTTCCGCAGCCATTGCAGTTTTCGAGGTTGACCACGGCAGGCGGCGCCTTGCGCAGCGGCGGCAGCCACGGCAGCAACGTGAGGAACACGCTGCCACCGACCAGCACTGCCCAGAGCGTGCGGCCGCTCACGACGTCGAGCAGCGGGTACGCCGTGAGGTAGAACCAGTCGAGACCGACCTCGAACGGGGCGCGATCCAGGTCCGCCGGCGCCTGGCTCATGGCCGGCACGACCAGCGAGAGTGCAAGGAGGGCCCCGAGTACGGCAATGCCCAAGTTGCGCGGTGGGTTCACCCTGGCATGGGCGTGGCGCTGG
Source organism: Pseudomonadota bacterium (assembly GCA_016704655.1). Taxonomy (GTDB): domain Bacteria; phylum Pseudomonadota; class Gammaproteobacteria; order Steroidobacterales; family Steroidobacteraceae; genus RPQJ01. The sequence goes on from JADIZR010000005.1 coordinate 247,283, forward strand.
ATGTGCACCCACATGAACAGCAGCATGATCAGCGGCACGGCGATGTGGATGTAGGCCATCAGCGTGAAGAACCGCCCGGCCAGGTGCGAGCTGTCGAGGAAGTTCCGCGCGATGGGTTCCGCAAAGATGCCGATGCTGTCGAGCCATTCCGTCGTGGCGATCGCCACGTACTGGGCCAGCTGGTCCCACACCAGCCAGTAGCCGGTAATGCCGCATGCGTACAGGAACCACAGCAGCGGCACGCCGGTGACCCACGGGAACCAGCGGTTGCCGCGCATGCGATCCATCGCGAATTCGCGCAGCAGGTGCAGCATGACGACCACGACCATCGCGTCCGAGGCATAGCGATGCAGGCTGCGCATGATCCCGCCGAGGTACCACTGCTCGCGCGAGAGGTACTCGAGGGACGCGTAAGCCTGCGTCACGCCCGTGTCGAAGAACACGTAGATGTAGATGCCGGTGACGGTGACGATCCAGAACAGGAACCAGCCGAGCGAACCGAGGTGCACCAACGGATTCAGGCCCGGCCCGAAGAACTTCTCGCAGACCTGCTCCAGCCGCAGGAACAGCGCGCGCAATCCCGATTTGAGCAACTTCACGCCATTCGATCCTGTCTGCAGGCAGCGGATGCCGACCCGGTCAATGCGAGTTCCGCCATGAGATCGCGATCGCGATTGCCACCATGCCGAGGGCGAGGATGCCCGCGATCGCGTCGGCGACGATCGAGTAGTCGAAGCGGTAGCGGCCGCTGGACGGATCATAGATCGTGCAGAAAAGCTTCACCGAGCGAATCATACCGGCCAGCGTCCCGCGCTCGATCTCCTGGCCGCGGATGAGTCGCTTCAGCGGCTCGACGAGATTTGGCGGATTGAAATCCTGGCCGTACACCTGCAGCACCACGCGTCCGGCGCGGTCGATGACCGTCGTCTGCGTGATGTGGTCGAAGCCCTTGGGCGAGGCCCGGTAAGTGAAGCCAACGTCGCGCGTGAGCCGCTCCAGCGTCGCGGCGTCCGTGCTGGCGAAATACCACCCCGGCATGTCCGCGCCACGATCCTGCGCAAACAGCCGCATCCGTTCCGGGGTGTCGTTCGGGGTGTCGAACCCGACCGTCAGCACGGTGAAGCTGTCCGGGCCGAGCGCCTTCCACGCCACCTTGCTGACGTCGCGCAGGTGCACGGTCAGGCCCGAACAGACGTGGTAGCAGCTGGTGTAGACGAGGCTGAGCACGACCGGCTTGCCGCCGAGATCCGACAGTCGGAACGCCTGGCCGCGCTGGTCGACGAACTGGTAATCGCCGAGTTGCCGGGTGATCGCCGCCTGGCTGGTCGCCAGCGCGGCGTCATCGTCAGAGGCCGCAGTCTGCGCAAACACCCCGGCACTTGCCACGCACGCGACAATTGCCAGGAGCCCGCCTAGCGGCGTTTGCCTTCGAAGGTGCGCGCGCATGGCTCAGTAGGCGACCAGGCGGCCTGCCACGGCTCCATCGACGATGGCCCCGACCAACAGCAAGGTCAACTGCAGCAGGGACGCCAGGAAATTGCGGATTGCATTCTTCTGCGTCGGCTCGCGCACCAGGAGGACGCTGCGATAAAGGAAATACGCGCCGCCCGCCACGGCGCAGGCAAGGTAGAATATCCCCGCACCCCAGGCGACGGGCAACAGCGTCAGGAGCACCAGCGGAACCGTGTGTCCGAGGATCACACGGGCGGCGATCCGGTCACCGAACACCACCGGCAGCATAGGTACGCCCGCATCAGCGTAATCCTGGCGGTAATACATGGCGAGGCTCCAGAAGTGCGGCGGAGTCCAGAGAAACAGCACGACCGCAAACGTCCACGCCGCCGGCCCGAGATCCGGGTTCACCGCCGCGGCACCGGCGAGCACGGCGAAACTGCCCGCCAGGCCACCGACGACGATGTTCAGCCACGTCCGCCGCTTCAGCCACAGGGTGTAGACGACTCCGTAGGTGAAGGCCCCGAGGAACACGAACGTCGCAGCCAGCCAGTTCGTCGCCAGCCCGGCCGACACGACCGCAAACGCCAGCAGCAAGCCGATCACTGCGATCCAGAGCGATCCACCGGCGAGCTTGCCGGTGACGAACGGACGTCCGCGAGTGCGGGACATGCGGGCGTCGAGGTCGCGCTCGACCAGGTGGTTGAGCGCCCCGGCGCTGGCAGCGGCCAGGAAGACCGCAGTCGCCAGCACCAGCAACTGCGGCAGCGGCAGCCCTGCCCCCTGTGCCATCGCTACACCGGCGATGCCGGCGAACATGATCTCCAGCCCGATACGCGGCTTGAAGACCTCGATCGCGCTCTGCCAGGAAGCCCGCTTCCCGGCGAAAACCGCATCCTGGGCGACAGCATCCCGCATGTTCGCTCCTACTTCAGTGGCCAGACCTCGGCGAGGTATTTCCAGTTCACGAAGTAGTACAGGACGAACGACACGAAGAACACGGCGACCAGCACGACCGTGCCGGGGATCTTGAGCGTTCCCTCGTTGCCGTAGCGAGCCACGGCTGCCGCCGATGCCGCGCCCGAGACCGGCCCGAGCTGCACCACTTCGTTGTCGCCGATCTTGCGGCCCAGGAAGACCGAGCAGACGACGACGATGATGTACATCGCGCCGCCGATCGCGGCCACGATCGCCGAAAGTCCGTTGAGTGCGAGCATCAGGAACGCGGCCGGCGAGAACTGGAACTGGGACAGCGCATCCGCGAACGTAATGTCCCAGTGCCTGCGCGGCACCCCGAGGGTTCCCGCACCCATCATGAACAGCGAAATCCCGGCGATACCCAGCCCGAACACGTACGGCTGCCACTGGGCGACCTTCTTGAACATGACCTCCCGACGGAAGATCAGCGGCACGAGGAGATAAGTGATCGCCATGAACGCCAGCGTCGTCCCGGCGACCACGGTCGCATGGAAGTGCCCCGGCACATAGATCGTGTTGTGGATGATCAGGTTGATCTGCTCGGTGCCCATCACGACACCGGAGATGCCGCCAAGGAAGCCGAACATCACCAGCGACAGGAACATGCCGGCGAAGGCCGGGTTGCCCCAGGGCGCCTTGCGCAACCACTCGAACAAGCCCTTGTTGAAGCCCTTGGCGCGCTGCGCAGCTTCGATCGCGCCCGGCACGGTCATGCCGTGGATCATGCTGCCGAGGACGGCCAGGTACATCGCGTAGCTGGTGTTGAAGATCTTCCAGCTCGAGCTCACGCCAGGCTCGACCAGCAGGTGGTGCGCGCTGGCGAGCTGCAGGAACAGGATGTACATGAGGAACGCCATGCGGCTGACTTTCTCGGAGATCGGCTTGGCGCCAAGCACCATGGCTCCGATGGCATACCAGACGGCGACGTGTGCAGCGACGTTGATCTGCTGCGAGGAATGGCCCATGCCCCACCAGACCAGCTTGTACATCAACGGGTCGACGCCGCTGATGATGCCTATCGACCACAGGAAAGTCGGGATGAGGATGATCGCGCCACAGGCCAGCGTGAAGACGGCGATGATCGCCGCGGTGATGGCGCCGAAGGTGACCAGCGGTACCGAGCCCTGGTAGGTCTTCTCGTCCCTGGCCACGACCAGCGTGCCGAAGAACACCGCGCAGCCGATCAGGGCGCCCACGGCGAACAGCACCAGGCCGAGGTAGAAGTGCGGGGCCGCCACCAGGGGTGGGTAGGACGTGAACATCACGGACGAGTTGCCCTGCAGCACGGCGACGTTGGTCATCAGCGCGCCGACCAGCATGAGCCAGAACTGGGCCCAGCCCCAGCGAGGCGCAGCGATGCGCGAATTGAGCAGTATGGCGGATGCGAAATACAGCACCGCCATCTCGAAGAAGATGATCCAGGCCAGCAGGACGTCGAAGCCATGCGCCGTCAACGCAAGGTAGAACCAGTCGGCCGGGAGCAGGTGCACGGCGGGCCAGCGGGTGAGCGCGATCGAGAGCCCGAACAGGCCGCCGATGAGCAGGAACACCACGGCCACGACGGCGTTCGCCTTGATCAGGTTTTCCGCGGACCGGTCGATCTTCAGACCAGTCGTCGGGCAGGTGCGAAAGTGGGTTGCAGCTGTCATGACGGGCCCCTTATTTGTTATCGACGACGTAGATGCGGCCGGTCATCGTGTGATGCCCGAAACCGCAGTACTCGTTGCAGACGATGCCGAACTGGCCCGTCTGGTTCGGCGTCATCGTCACGACCGACTCGTATCCCGGGTGCACCTGGAGATTGATGTTGACCGGCTGCAGGGAGAAGCCGTGCTGCAGGTCGATGGACGACAGGTGCAGGCGGTAGGTTTCGCCCTTCACGAGTTCGAGCATCGGCCACCACATGTAGACGCGGCCCATCATGTAGACGTCGCTGCCGGGCGGGGGGCGCACGACCGGAAACGCGCCCTCCTGGCGCACCGTGTACTCCTCGGTCATCTTGTCGACCTTGGCCGCGTAGGCTGCCGGCGTAATCCGGTACGCCTCGTTCGAGAGGTTCTGATTACCGACACCGTGCCAGTAGATCATCATGAAGAACATGCCGAGTCCCCACAGGAACGCGACGATGATCCAGATCAGCTCGACTTTGTGGATGGGCTCTTTCCACCAGCCCGCTCTCGGCGATGCGATTCCCATGACTGCGGTCTCCGGTCAGGGTGAAGCGAGAGGAATCTGGATGATCTCCATGATTCCCCAGATGAGATAGACGACCGTCGGGATGGTGACCCCGAGGAACAGCAGCAGGAACGGATTGTCGAGCACGCGCTGGAAGAAAGGCGTGCGTTCTGGCTGACCAGGTTCGTTGGACTGTGGTCCGGACATGTAGCCCCCTGTAAATCATTCGTTATTGACCATACCCGGGACACTCGCGTGGCCCGGCGTACGGAAATAGACTGTTAAACGCTAAATCGGCATTCGTCCTTGATATAAATCAAGTGCACTGCAAAAAGAAAGTGCCGACCCTCCCTGATCCCTCGCCTCCGCACCGGCACGCTACTCCACGCCGACGAAGCGGCGAACCGCCGCAAACGTCACCAGGCTGCCACCCAGCAGCAGCCCGAAGAATATCAACGAACGATGCTCGAACCGCCGCCCGGCGCGGCGCTCGAGCACGTCGAGCAGGCGATCGCACCCCATGTAAAGGACGATGGCCGCGAGCGTGAAATACAGGATCGTCATGACGACCCGACTGCACCGGGCGCGGCTGCGGCCGAGGTCATTCATCGCTGGGCCGCCTCCCTGCCACCGGCCGGCGCAGCCTCGTTGACGTCGACGACGCGGAACACCTGTCGCAGCGACTGCAATTCGTCGCGGTGACGCTGGGCGACCCCGTGCACCGCACGTCGCCCTCGTTCCGTCAGATGCACCTCGACATTTCGACCGTCTGCCGCGCTGCGGTGCTTCGCGACGAGCCGCAACGCGATGCAGCGATTGACGAGCGCGGCGGTACCGTGCGGGCTTGCCTGCAGCCGATGCGCCAGTTCGCCAACGGTGGCCCAGTCACGCTCAGGATACCCGACGATGTGCAGCAAGATCAGGTATTGCGTCTGGGTCAGCCCGCCCGCCCGCGAGGCAGCCACGCTGAAGCGCTGGAAGCGCGCGATCTGGTAGCGGAACTCTGACAGGGCGACAAGCTGTTTCCTGGTAAGCACGCGATGGGCAAGGTATGACGAAGAGCGGTTTTTATATCATGCCATGCTATAACTTCCGTCCCGTGGACAACACCTACACGACGCCAATGGCAGCGACCATCCCGCGACTCGAGGAGCTACTTCCGCAGCTGCTGGAATTTGTCCGCACTCTCGCCAGGCAGATCGAGGCTGGTGAAATCCAGGATGGCGATGCGCTCGGCGCGCGAATCCGCGATTTCTACACGGCGGAACAGACGGCCGCCATCGAAAACGTTGCCCCGGGCTGGAAGGAAATGGCTGCCTATGCCGACGGCACCACCCTGCACCACGTCACCCAGGTCCTGATCGCGCTGCAACTGCTGCCGGAGTACCGGCAGGCTTCGCGGTACCTGCAAGCCTTGATGGAATGGAGCGTGCTGTACCACGACCTGGGCAAGCAGGTCATCGCCGGCCAGCGCGACGCCCTGCATGCCTTTCGCTCAGGGACGATGGCGGCGCGTACGCTGCCTCGCTTGGGATTCCAGACCAGCGCAGCCTACCCGACGACGCTCGAACCCTGGAGCCGGTTGGTCCTCAGTGCCTCCGTTGCGACACCCGACGGCAAGGGATCAATGCAGGACAATCGCGCGCTGCCGGAAATCCTGCAGGGAATTGAGCAGCTGTTCGGCGCCGGAACTGCTGCCGCACTGATCGTACAGGCGGCCCTGCTCCATCAGTCCTTGAACGTCGTACCGGAATGGCCGAACCCTGGCAGCCTGACCGAGTCACAAGTGCCCGAGTGCATTCGGCCGGACCTGGTGCCACTGCTGGAGGGCCTGATGCTGGCCGACAGCGACGCCTGGCAGCTTTTTGAACCCGACAAGAAAGCGAAATTCCGCGCGAGCACGCTGGCAGTCTTCGCCGCCGTGCGCCAGGTGGTTGCAGGCTGAACGATGAGATTGCGTCGGCGCTGACGGCAGGGCTGCCGCGACGTCCCGCATTCGTTATCTGTCATGATCCCCATGGCAGGGGGACAGCACGATGGCTTCGACGCTCTACATGTCGGGGAGCCCGGCCGTGCGCTACGCAAGTGGCGCGGGGCTCTACTTTGCACAGGGCATTCCAAAGGGCCTCCTGCATATCGCGATGCCGGCCTGGTTGGCGAGCCAGGGGGTCGGCACCGGAGCAATCGCCACCTACCTCGCCATCATCGTGCTGCCATGGGCTTTCAAGCTGGTCACCGGCCCGCTCATGGATCGATTCGCTTACCGACCGATGGGTGGTCGCCGCCCATGGGTGCTCGGCGCCCAGTTCGGGCTGGTCTTGAGCCTGCTGAGCCTGGCTGCAATCCATGATCCCATTGCGCAGATCGGGCTGCTGACGACGCTCGGCGTCATCATCAATACGTTCACCGCCACACAGGACGTGGCCGTGGACGGGATGGCGATCGACCTCGTGCCCGAGTCCGAGCACGGCCGGATCAATGCGTTCATGAGCTGTGGCAAAGCCGTCGGGTGGGCGGTGACGGCCGCCCTCTCGGGCACGCTGCTGGTCAAGTATGGCCTCGCCGTCACCGGAGTGGTCGCCGCGGCCGGGGCGGGCCTGGTCCTCATTGCGTTCTTCTTTGTGCGGGAGCGCGAGGGCGAGCGCCTGCTGCCCTGGACGCAGGGCGAGGCCGTGAATCAACGCGGTGCCGCAAGCTCGTTCAAGAACGTCCTGCAAGACCTGAACGGGGTGCTCTGGACGCGCACCAGCCTCGTCGTCTCCGTTGATCATGTTCTTCGACGGAGTGGTCACCGGGTACGGCGAGGCCCTGATGCCGATCGCGGCAGTCAAGCTATTTTCTTTCACGACGACCGAGTGGTCACAGCTCGTGGCCATGATGGGGCTCACCGGCGCCTTTGCGGCACTCGCGCTCGGGCCGCTGATCGATCGCTTCGGCGCCCGGACCATGCTGCTGCTGACCATCGGCGTGGTATGTGCGCACACGTTCCTGCTGGCCGGAACGCAGCACCTGTGGACCAACAGCAGCTACGTGCTGTTCATGCTGTCGGCGTACGTCCTGATGCAGCCTGTCACGATGGTCTGCGTCATCGCTCTCGCCATGAGCATCTGCTCCACCCGCATCTCGGCCACTCAGTTCGCGGTCTACATGTCGATGGCCAACCTCGGCCATTCCGCAGGCTCGAAGATATTCGGCAGCCTGGCGGAGTACACGAGCTTCGTGCAGAACTATGCGCTGCTGGGCGCCATCGCGGTCACGATGTTCGGCACGATTGCCATCTTTCGCAAGCACCCGGCTACAGCACCGGCAAATGCGATGGAACCCCCGACACGTTGATACGCGATTCCAGTTCGTTCGCTGGCGCTGCAGGCCTGTCCGACCGGAGGGCCGCGGGCGAACCGGGACCGGCGGGCGTGGCGGCGACACGGCAAGAACAGCGGGCGCTCGGCGGCGGACGCCGGGGGACCGGGGCGACCACCGGCGGGGGACAGACCCCGAAAGGCCAGGCCCGGGGGGCGGCCGGCGGGGCCAGGCCGGCACCGGGGACCGCGGGGCCGCGGGGCGTGCACCACAGGGCCGGGGCCGGGGGCAAAAGAGGCCAGGGGGAACGCGGGGGGCCCCGGCCCCAGCGGGGACGGAAGGCGCCCGGGGCGGGGGCCCCCCGCGGGGGCGGCGCGGGCCCCCGGCAAACCCAACGCCGGCCACCCCGGCGGCCGAAGACCCCGGGCGGCGGGGCCCCGGGGGGGCGGGGCGGCCGCCGCGGGGGGGGAGGGGGGCAGAGGGGGCCGGACCGGGGAGGCGGGGACCACCGGGAAGGAACACCACCGCCATTACGCCCAACACCAGCCCGCCCCGCGGCGCGGGGGTGCGCGTCGGGGGGAAACCTGGCTGGACTTCAACTTCGCTGCGGTCCAGTCTGACCGCCGTATTTTCAACCCGAGACTGGAGTGGCGATGCGACTCGACAGGCACCTGATGATCGGCTGCGCGGCAGCACTGTTTGTGACCTTCGCGACGGCACCCGCCAGCGCGGCATCGCAACACCCGGGCCACGACAAGGTCGTCGCCGCCATCAAGGCCGACCAGGCCGCTGCGATCGAGCGCCTGCGCGCGTGGATCGCGCTGCCGACCATCGCCAACATGGGCGTCAACACGCCGCAAGGCGCCGAGTACATGCGCCAACTGGCGCTGGACGCCGGGTTCCAGCAGGCAAAGGTCGTCGAGAGCGGCGGCGTGCCGGGCGTGTTTGCGACGCTCGACGCCGGGGCGAAGCACATGCTCGCCATTTACTTCATGTACGACGTCAAGCACTTCGATCCGGCGGAATGGTCGTCGCCCCCGCTCGAGGGGAAGATCGTCGAACGACCGGGCGAGGGACAGGCGCTGGTGGGTCGCGGCGCGGTCAACCAGAAAGGCCCGCAGATGGCCTTCCTCACTGCGCTGCATGCGTTCAAGGATGCGGGCGTCAAGCTACCGGTCAACCTCGTCCTCGTAGCCGAGGGTGAGGAAGAAATCGGCTCGACCAACTTTCCGACGTTGCTCGCAGATCCAGAAATCATGGCGGCACTGCAGCGCTCAGTGGGCGTCATGATGCCGTCGACCGGCCAGGCTCGTGACGGTTCGATGTCGCTCGACCTCGGCGCCAAGGGCGTGATCGAAGTCCAGCTGATTTCGAGCGGCGACAAGTGGGGCCGCGGTCCCGCCAAGGACGTCCATTCGAGCCTGATGGCGCGAGTCGACAGCCCCGCCTGGCATCTTGTCAAAGCACTCGATACGCTGGTGGCCGACGACGGCTTCACGCCGACGGTCGACGGCTGGTTCGAGAACGTGCGCCCTCTTACGCCACGCGAAAAAGAGCTGCTCGCCGCGAGCCTCCCCAAGGACGAGGAAGCCGTCAAGAAAGTATTGGGTGTGCGCCACTGGATCAAGGACGAGGACTTTCTTACCAGCACCTACCGCCTGGCTTCGCAGCCGACGGTCAACATCCAGGGCCTCGTCAGCGGCTACACGGGGCCAGGCGGCAAGACAGTGCTCCCCGGTCGTGCAGAGGCCAAGCTGGACTTCCGCCTGGTGCCCGACATGACCAAGGACGAGGCCGTCGAGAAACTCAAGGCGCATCTCGCCAAGCGCGGATTCGGTGACATCGAGGTCATCGTCAGTGGCGGCTACAGCCCGACCGAATCGCCCGAGGACAGCGTCGTCATCCAGGCGGGTGCGGCCGCACTAAAGAAAGCCGGGATCGATTACAGCCTGTTTCCGCGTCGCGCCGGAAGCTGGCCAGGCGTCGTCTTCACGGGGCCACCGCTCAAGATGGCAGCAGGCCACTTCGGCGTGGGTCGCGGCGGCGGTGCGCACGCGCCGGACGAATGGCTGCTGATCGAGAGCAGCGATCCAAGAGTCGCGGGCTATGCGCAGCAGGCGGAGGCGTTCGTCGACTACCTCTACGAAGTTGCGCCAGCGGCGAAGGCTCGACACTAGCTGCGTGCTTACCAGCTCTTGAGGGGAAACCTGATCGGCGCAGGCGGCGACCAGGGAAGGTTTCCCTCGCGCAGGAGCCGTGCGAAGTTCGGCGTCGCGTGCAGGTCGAAGGGGGTGCCGCAACCGCAACGATCGGTGATGCGCAGCAGGATCGCCGGCCCGAGCGTCATGGCATCGATTTCCGCCGCCGCGCGATTGGCCGTCCCACGGTCGCCGAACACCGCCGCCCGACAGGCCTGTCCTGCCGGCCAGGTGTCTGAGGTCCAGCGGCGCCATACGCGTCATCGCGAGGCGTGTCAGCCGAGTGGATCCAGCGCAGGCGCTGCAGGTCCCTGGCCAGGGCCGCCTCGCCATGGCCGAAGACGCTTGCAGTCTGGTCGATCCAGAGCCCGTGGCGGCACGCATTGCGTCCGGCGAAGGCTCGCGCGATCTGGTCCTGCAGTGATCGCCAGTCCGGGGAAACTGTCGTCCGCACGACCTGGATGACGCGCCTCTGGTCCGGATCACGCTCGTGGCGATACGCGGCTTCGAAGTCCGCGGCGAGCTGCCGGTTCGCAGCATCGATGCCGACTCCCGTTGCCGATACGAGCGCGGGCCCGTGGCCCGGCGCCTCGTCGATGAGAAAATGCGCGTAGTAGTCCGCATGCTGGAAGAAGGCGTCCGCGAAGTCCGGCTTGCGCGCGATCGCCGCCTCGATTCGTTGGCGCGCGCCAGCGGGGCAGTAACGGACCGTTGCGCGCTGAAACTCCACTCCCGCGGTGGCTAGAACGCTTCGACGTCGTGCACCCCGATAGCGTCCATCGTGGCGCGCTTGCGCTCGTCGAGCAGGACGCCGAGCGCGCCGGCGACGCTTTCGGCGATCCGGGTCTGCACCGCGAAGGCGTCGCCGACGGAATGGTCATACGTCTGCGACCACAGATGAAATCCATCGGCGGCCGAACACGGCGGTCCTCGGGCACGGAGGCTGCGGCCGGGGATCGCCGAGGGGGACCGTTGCAGGCCGCGGTCGCCGGTACCAGGCGACGACCAGTGCATCTGGCAGGCCCAGCAGCACGGCAAGCGGCCATTATGAAAGTCTGGTCGGCCCCCGGGCCCCCGACAATGCAGCCCGGCGTTCGCGAGCGAACGCGTCCCGGCACTCACTCCCGCGCCGTGAACGCCTCCAGCGCGCCGTAGCCACGCTGATCAATGCGATCCAACCGCGCGTCCAGCGGCGGGTGCGTTTTGTAGAGTTGCGCCAGGCTCGCCGACTCGCTGCCGAGCGCGGTGAGTTTCTGCAGCACGGCATACAGCGTCAGCGGATTCATGCCGGCACGGGCCAGATAGAACTCCGCAGCCTGGTCCGAGCGGTACTCGGCCTCGCGATCCAGCGATGTCAGCATGATGGCCGCGCCGTTTTTCTCGGCGTATCGCCTGGCGTAGCTGCCGGCGATACTGTCGTTGCCGACCGTGACATTCTTGACCGCCTCGTCCTTGCCGACGGACGCCAGTTCCTGCTTGCGGATCACCTTGTAGTGATCGCGCTGCACGCAGTGACTGATCTCGTGCCCCAGCACGGCCGCCACCTCGCTGTCCGACGCCAGCAGCTCGTACAGGCCGCGCGTAACCAGGGATGTAGCCAGCCGGTGCGGCGAATGCGTTGACTTCGGAGTGTCGATCACGCCAAAGGTCCACGGCAGTTCGGGACGACTCGTCTGCGAGGCACCCAGCGTCCGACCAGGTTGACGCGTTGCTGTGCGCTCGCATCGTCCCACAATGGACGTGCGCCAAGAATGCGGCCCGCAATTTCGGGGCCGAGCGCCATCTCCTCCGCTGCCAGCTCGTCCTCGGACTTCGGTACCACCTTAGCGGCCGTGTCCAGCTTCGTGCCGACGTTGACGCCGAATGAGCCGAGCAGGCCGCCCACGGATTTAGCCAGTTCCGATTTCGAAGCAGCGGGTTCGACTGGCGGCTTCCCCGACTTCCTGGCGGCCTTGGCTTCTCCGGTATACGCCACGGCTGTCGCCTGCCAACCCTGCTCCCCGGCATACGCGGCGGCGGCGGACGTATCGACGCGATGCCCGACCATCGCGTCCAATTGCCCCTGGTTCAGCGCTGCCGTGACCTGAGGTCGCTTTCCTCGATGCCACGCACACCCGCGGTTTCGGTGACGCGCCCCTTGCCGGCCTTGCCGCCCATCAGCACGCGCAGGTTGGCCTCGCCATCCTCGGTGCCGGCATAGGCCACGCGCACGTCATTGACGCGCACGAAGCCCGGCGCTCCTGCGGCCATCAGCAACTGGTACCACAGGCCCTGCTGCGCGGCGATCTTGACTGCCGTGTCGCGCTGCAAGGTCGCCACCTTGGGCGCGTCTAATCTGGGCTCGGCATACACGTCAGCAGTGGGCTTGTGCACGACGGCCGGCAGCTCCTCGGCCTGCGCACTCAAAGCGACCAGTGCAGCCGCCGACAGAATGATTGAAATGCTGCGCATCATGATCCTCCCGACGACACATCCGCAGGGTCGAAGAACTCGGTTCGCCGCGCCAGCGGCGATTCGCTCGAGGCGGCCACCGCCTGGCCGACCAGCTCACGCAGGCGACGGCGCTCGCCGCGATCGCTATCCGCGGCGCCATCATCGATCTCGGCGCAAGCGAATGCCAGTCGCACGCTGCCGTCATCGGACAGTCGTGCGTCGTATTCCGCCAGTTGCCGCTCGAGCCTGGCGAGATCTTGCCTGGCCGCAGCACGAGCTGCAGCCTCGGTTTCGCCGTGCCACACCAGCACCATCAAGTCATCCAGCGCTTCGTGCAGCCAGCTCTTGCGCTCCACCACACCCTCCAGCATTACCGCGTCGCTGCCGGCATACAGGAAGCGTCGCAACCGACGGCGGTATTCGCGCCGACGTCGCGCCGCGGCCCTGGCGCCGAGTTGCGCGTCGGGCACGAAGCGCAGACGCGCGATTGCCAGCCAGCGATCCCGGTCCGGCGCGAACTCGTGCAGGAAGTCGCCATTGCCCACCGCCCGCCCGCGCTGTATGCCTGCGTACAGCCGGCACAGGCCGAAGACCAGGCTGACGAAGCCGACGCTGGCGAAGATGTCGAAGAAGAACCCGAAGTAAGTGAGTCCCACGAACGCGGCCGTCAACATGGTCACGTTGGCGGCGACGAAGACCGAGTCGATGTCGGTGGCCGGTTCGCCGCGGTAGAAGGCGAATGCGGTCAGCGTAGCGAACAACATGGCGATGATGTACTTGAGCCACGCCGGCGGCGCCCGAATGGCACTGTTCGCGAGCAGAGCTTCGGTCGCCTCGGCCAGGACCTCGACGCCCGGCATGACGGGATCGACGGGAGTGGGCTTGGCATCATTGAGTCCGGCAGCCGTATAGCCAACCAGCGCCACGCGGCCCTTCAGTGCCGGCGGCGTCGCCGTCGCATCGCGACAGACAGGCTGACCGGTCAACAGGTCGGCAGCGCTGATACGCGGCAACCGCGTGTCCTGGCGCCAGTTCGGTCGCACAGCGGCTGCAAAGTCACCTGGCGCTCGCGCCGTAGCGGTGGTCGCCAGGCGCAACGGCAGCGACGGCAACGCCCAGTCGCCAGCGGTTTCGCGCAACGGAATGTCACGCAGTACACCGTCGGCATTGCGCGTGACATTGGCAATCGCGCTGAAGCGGGCCATTGCCTCGCCGTACGGCAGCAGCAAGGCAACCTGCGGGTCAAATCGTGGACTGAGCTGCAGCGGAAACGCCGCAGGAGCTTGCGACGCCCGCAACGGCGAACCCTCGTCGTAGTCAGGATGCAGTCGCGTAGAACTGAAAACGAACCGGCCGCCGCCGCCTCGGGCCATTGCTTCGAGGCTTTCGTCGCCAGCGGGATCTGTTGGGGAGGAATCGACGAACAGCACGTCGTAGCCGACCAGGCCCACCTCGGCACGATCGAGCTGGTCGAGCAGATCCGCGTGCCGTTGCCGGCTCCACGGCCAGCCGCCTTCGTTGCGGGCGCGGAAATATTCGATCGAGCACTCGTCGATTTCGACCACGACCACGCGGCCGGAAGGCTGCGGCTCGAACGGCCGCCACTGCACCACGCGATCGAAGATCGCATCCTCAGCCGAGTTGAGCGAGCGGGCGTGGCCCCAGTCCCAGGCGAGCCAGGCGATCGCGCCAATCGCGAGCAACGGATAGAACGCGAACTTCAGCCGCAACGCGACTTGTGCAAACGGCCGCCGGTAACTGCGCTCAACCCTGGTCCACGCCAGGATGAAGCCGTGGCCGAATGCCGCCAGGCTCGAGTCAATCCATGAGAGCACGCGGTCCGACAACCTGCCCATCGTTTGCGATCCCCCGCGCAAATGATGGCAGGTTTAGCAGGCTGCCGGGCCAGACCGGCAGATGCCGATCGTCAGGCAGCGGCTTTACGGGCGCGAGCGGTCGACTTCCGGACCGCGCTTTGCCTTGCGGGCACGGGTACCCGCCGCCTTGAGCGGCACTTCCTCGGCCTTCTCAAAGACCTGGCCATACAGGTGGGTCCCGATCTTGCGTGCGTCACGGCCGGCGACCCTGAAAATCTCGACCGCGCGGGTCGCCTCATCCACGATGCGATCACGGGTGGCGCCAAGCATTTCGGCCTGTTCGAGCACCAGGTAAACGACGTTTTCCGCTGCCACGGCGCGCTCGAGACGCAGGGCCGCAGCGGTCAGTGCCGACGTGACGACGTCCGACTCCAGTTCGATCAGGTCCTGCATGGCGTTCTGCGATACCGCCGCGAACTTCACGCCCGAATGCGCAAATGCGCGCACTGGCGCCTTCAGCGCCTTGATGCCGGCGGCCGAATTCACGGCGACTTCCCGCATGGACTCGATCGGCTGCTCACGGAACTCTGGACCTGGTCAACGAGGGCTTGCCCCTGCTCACTCACAAACTCATTGGTATAGGCAATCATCTTGTGCTCCTTGGGCTGATGCCACGAAACAGCTCTTGCTGCATTGCAGCATAACGCTTGGCTGATCGCCGTTACATAAGGAATTGACGGGGCCTGCGGTCTAACGAAGTCCGATACGGTTGATCAGCTCGGTGTATCGAGGGTCGGTGCGTAACGGCTCATAACCGGGATCTAGGTGCAAATAGATCAGGCCGGCCGAGCGCGCCTGGTAGGCCCGCTCAAGCGCGTCGAAGGCCCGATCGAGGTCGCCCACCGCGGCGTGACCCATCGCCAGGTACTCGGCGCGCACGTACTGCTGTCGTGACTCGCCCTCCAGGCGCGCGAGGATCTCCTCCGCCTCCTCACGACGGCCGAGTGACGCCAGCGCCCGTACGATCATCGCATCGTAGGAACGTACGGCCGTGTCGAGGCCCTGGCCGCGCTGGAACCAGTCGAGGGCCTGCTCGGCGTCGCCCTGCGCAAGGTACGCGGAGCCGACGAACACGAAGCCGCGGCCATACTTTTCATCGATCTCGAACGTCTCTGCACCCTGCGCGATGGCTGCCTTGTAGTCTTTGGCATACAAGAGCAGGCGCGTGGCCCAGCCGAAGTACTCGACCCGCAGCGGGTCGAGTTCCAGAGCGCGGCGCACCGCGGCGATCCCGTCCGCCAGGCGTCCCACCACCGGCAGCGCTGTAGCCAGGACCCAGTGCGCCTCCGCGTTGTTGGGACTGAGCGCCACGGCACGCTCGACGTGGCGCACGCCGTCCGCGAACTTCCACTCGTGCCAACTCAACACCTTGCCGATCGAAATCATTGCATCGGCAAGTTCGGGATCCCGCTGCAGCGCTCGCTCGGCCGCCGACTTGGCGCGGGGATACGCGTCGTCCGGCGGAACCCAGTCATCTGCGAGGTCGCACCATACGTCGGCGATGCCGGCGTAGGCGCGTGCAAATCCGGGATCCTGCAGCAGCGCGTTCTGGAAGAGGTCGTAGGCCTTGCGCAGGCCGACCTCGCTGAACTTGTTGAAATGAAAACGACCCTTGAGATACGTCGTGTACGCGTCGAGACTCTTGGTCGGCGCCACGACGCCTGCCGCGTCGCCAGTCAGCTGCAGCTTCAACGCGTCGACGATGGACCGTGAAATGTCGTCCTGGACCGCGAAAATGTCTTCGAGCTGGCGGTCGTAGGTTTCGGACCAGAGTTGGTAGCCGTTGTCGACGTTGACCAGCTGCGCCGCAATCCGAATCGTTGCCCCCGCGCACGCTGCCTTCGAGCAGAGTGGTCACACCGAGCTTCTCGCCGATCTGGCGAACATTGACGTCCTTGCGTCCTTTGAACGCGAAGCAAGACGAGCGGGAGGCGACATGGATGCCCGGAACTTTCGACAGGGCGTTGATGATTTCCTCGGTCATGCCATCGCTGAAATACTCGTTCTCGGGATCGGCACTCATGTTTGCGAGCGGCAGGACCGCAATCGCCTTCGGCCCCGACGCAAGCTTTGGCGGGTCCGTCGGCGCGTGCCGGGTATCGCCTGCGTTCGGTCGCGACGTCGCCTGGGCCGCGCGTTCCGCGAAAGCAGCAAACGCAGAGTCTCCGGTCAGTCGCGACCACTGTCGTTCGCGAAAACGGTCGGGTACTCGAGCCAGTGCATCACTGGTCTCGTCGATCACCACCGGCATGAGGAAAGCCTGGTCGTCGGAAATCAGGTGCGAGCGATCGACCGCAAGTTTCCATTCCAGCCGGAAGTAACCTTCACTGCGCAACTCGGTGTTCTTCGAGATGACCGGCACGAACAGCATGCAATCCTGATCCGCTTGCGGGATCGACACGTCCCACGCATCGCCGCCGCGCAGTTCGCTCTGGTCGAACCACACCTCGAGCCCCGCCGCGCGCAGTGCATCGGCGATGCGCCGTGCGATCTCCGCGTCCTGCGAGGCATAGCTCAAAAAAACGGCTCTTGTGTCTTCGCTCATGGCAGGACGTGCGTGCTGTTGGTCGGCTGACGGACTGGGGGCGAAGACGGCCTGACCGGTTCGCTGTTTCGAGTCGTTCAGGTTTTCGAGGCCTGGAAAATGCTCTCGATAGCTTGGTCAAGCGCAGCGTTGAACCCAGCGTCCGATTGCTGGGCCGTCAGTCCTTCGGTCAACGCCCGGGAGAAGCTGGCGACCATGTTGTGCTGGCGAGCCAGGCGCGCGTTTGCTTCATCGCGTGAATACCCGCCGGAAAGGGCCACGACCTTCAGCACGCGCGGGTGCGCGATGCAGTCGGCGTAGAGATTGTCCTGGTTCGGCAGCGTGAGCTTGAGCATCACCTGCTGGCCGGACGGCAGCGCCTCGAGCCTGGCCATGATCGCGGCCTTGAGCAGGTCTTCCGCGGCGGCCTTGTCCGGGCACTTGATGTCGACTTCGGGCTCGATGATCGGCACGAGACCCGCTGCGATGATCCGGCTGGCGACCTCGAACTGCTGGTCCACCACTGCGCGAATCCCCGCCGCGTTTGCCTGCTTGATGACCGAGCGCATCTTGGTGCCGAAGATGCCCTTGGCCTTTGCGCGCACAAGCAGTTGGTCGAGCTCAGGCATCGGCTTCATCAACTGCACGCCGTTCGCCTCGGCCTCCAGACCCTTGTCCACTTTAAGAATCGGGACGACTCGCTTGACCTCCCAGAGGTACTGCGCCGTCGGTCGACCCAGGATGTCCCGGTCCATCGTGTCTTCGAACAGGATGGCGGCCAGGATCCGGTCACCATTGAAGCTGGGGCTGGTGATGATGCGCGCACGCATCGCATGGATTAGATCCATCATCGCGGCGTCGCTGGACCAACTACCTTCGGGGATCCCATACAGTCGCAAGGCCTTGGGCGTGCTGCCGCCACTCTGGTCCAGCGCGGCGATGAAACCTGGCTGGGTGCGGAACTTGGCTTGCTGCTGTTCGAAAGCGTTCATGAGGGACCTCTGGGAGCGCTGCGGTGCAGTGACATAGTAGCCCGGAGAAGCGCGTTCGCGAACGAACATACCGAATTTATGACGTCATGGGCACCAGTGCGGCGGGTTGGCCGCCCGGAATGTTTCGCCGCCGTGCTGCCAGGTGGCAACGTGACGAAAAGGCACATCGACGGAGCTGTTGTCGATGATCAGGGCGAGTTCGACGAACTCGAACGCAGCCGCAAGATTGGCCAGCGTGCGTGGGAATCTTTGCTGCAGCTTGTCGATCGGAACGTCGTGGCCACCCTCGGCGGCGCGTTGCTGCACGCGCAGCACGGAAAGGTCGGAGCCGTTGATGCCGACGAAGAGCAGCACGACCGCGTAGCCCGCATCAGTGGCCTCCCGCAGGAAGGCGAGCTCGTCACCCTCGGGATCGGAGAAAACCGTCTCCATGATGAATGAGCGGCGCTCGTCGAGGAGCGAGCGACGCACCTGATCGGCGATCCGCGCAGCTTCATAGGCCACGTGGGCCGGGTCGTCGGGTGCGATCTGCTTCGCGATGCGATCAGAATTTACGAACGGCAGCGGCACCGCGTCGAGATAGGCTTCGTAGAACGTCGTTTTACCGGCGCCGTTGGAGCCGGCGATCACCACGAGTTGCGGCCGCTCGCCCGAGAGGAGCGTCGAGAGCGCATCACGCAGCGACTCGGTCACGCTCGAAGACTCAATCGTGACGGTCTTGCGCCGTGTGTGCAGTGGCGGTGTTCACCGCCTCGAAGCGACCTTTGACGAGGCGTCCCAAAGTGCGCGTGCCGTCGGGCCCGAGTCGAATCACGAATCCTGGCAGATCGGGATCCGTACCGTAGCGCACACGTCCGGCGAAGCCGCGGATGACCTTGCCGCGCCTGGCGTCGCGCACGAGCGCGGCGGTGAGCGCCTCAAGTAGCGCCCGGCCTTCCACGGTCGGTGGTAACGCCTCAATGAGCGAGGTCTCAGCGTGCTTCAGCGCCAACGTGTTCGCTGAGGTCAGACTCGGTTCGATCATGCGACCGAGCTGCGCCCAGTGCTCGATCTGGCTGGCAAGCGACCGATCGGCTCGAGCGCTTTCGGTGCGCGCGGCGTCGATCAAGGCATCGGACAGCTTAACGGGCTGGGGCATGGGTGGACCTCCTTCAACAGGAGGCTAGCAAGCTTGGTAGCATTTTGCTACCTCGTTTTGGCAAGGAATTCCAGCCGTCTGCGGCAATCTGGCCGTCAGGACGTGGGGACGGTACGCACATCAGCCAATCGTTGTCGTTGACTGGCGGTTCTAAAGCAGGTACTGTTTTACAGAAAGGTACCGTGCTTACAAAATTATGGCTGCAGAATCCAAATTTGCTCCGATCCGTAAAGGTCTCCTGGAATTTCTCGTGTTGAAGATCGTGGGTGCCAGGAGCATCTATGTGCCTGAAATCCTGCGCAGTCTCGCCGGCACGGAATTCAGCACGCAGGAAGGTACGCTCTATCCCCTGCTCAGCAAGTTGCGTCGCGAGGAACTGGTGCAGTACGAGTGGCAGGAATCGGACGCGGGGCCACCGCGCAAGTACTACCGGCTCACGGACGCCGGCCGGGCACAGCTCGCGGAGCTCGACGAGTACTGGAACCTGCTCAACCGCACGATCGCGAACTTTGGACACTGAACCATGCAACGCATTGCCACCACCGTCCGCCTCAATCGCAGCGTTCTGCAGTTCGACGAAGCGGCGAATGCGCGTCTCGAAAGGTACCTCGCCGAGTCGGCGAGCCTGCTCGAGGGCGACCCCGATCCGCAGGAGATCCTGGGTGACCTCGAGCAGGCCGTGGCCGACCAGTGCATGCGTCGCATGCATGCAGGGCAGACCATCGTGACGCTGACCGAACTCGAGCCCGCACTCGAGGAGATCGGGTCGGTGCAGGCGCCGGGGAACGGACCCGCGTCACCGCACGCACCGCTCGATGCGTCGCCGCGGGTGCTGCAGCAGATCAGCGAAGGCGCTGTGATCAGCGGCGTGTGCCTGGGACTGGCGCGATATTTCCGCCTGGACGCGACGCTGTTGCGGGTCATCTCCGTCCTGCTGCTGCTCGGCACGGGCGGTGCGATGATCCTCGTCTACCTCGGCCTGATGCTGCTGATGCCTTACGCCCCGCTGGAACCAGCCGGTACGCCGATTCGCTGGCTGCCGGCGAAATGTCGCGCGTTCATGGAATTCCTGCGCGTCAAACTGGGCGTCGACCGGCCAGGCAAAGTAGCGTCGACGCCCTCCCGCTTTCAGTAGCCGTCGCGGCGTCCTCGATGCGGGCGGCGGCGAGGAATCACGGTGCGGGACTCGCGTCGCCGACTTTCGCATCGACTGCATCGCGCAGCCCGGTGGCCAAACCCATGTAAATGCGACCGACATCTCCGGCAACGCGCATCGTCGACATCCAGTAGCGGAGCTCCCGCATCAGGTAGGTCGCCTCCGTCAGGTTGAACGCCCCGACCTGGCTCGCCCAGAAGTAGTCGCGCAGGAGGTCCCATTGTGTCGCGCCGCCCGCATCGCCCGTTTCGGCGTAGGTGAGTCCCCTGGCACCCGACGCAGAGACCACCGACCAGAAAGCCAGGCGGTCACGATAACCGACGATGTCGGCCTCGAGATCGTCGCGAATTCGTTCGAGGTAGCCGTGGGCGCGCTCGCGATCAACTCGCGCCGCGTTCCAGTTCGAGACCTGGATACCGATGACGACGCCGAGCACCACGATCACGAGATCGATCGCGATCGCGGTCCATTCCTGCTTGCGGACGTGAGTGATGACGCGGCGGAGGATCACGGCGTCACGTCGTTCTTTTCCGGATGCGCGATACTCATCTCTGCGTCAAGCACCGCGTGCAGCGCCGCAAGCTGGCGGCTCACCGGCAGCACGGCGCGCGTCGTATAAACGTTGTACATGTAGGCGTTTTCACTGAGTTCATTTCTGAATGCGGGGTCAGCGCGCATCGCCTCCGTGCGGCATTCCGGGTTCAGCCATACTTCCTCAATTCGGATACGCGACGCGCCAACATGATGTGTGATGAGGTGGGGGTGCGCCTTGCCGAGATCACGCCCGGAATCGGTGATGACGACGATGAGATCGCGGGCGCGCACGGCGTCCTGCACATAGGTCAGGATTGCGGTGCGCACCGTTGCCGACGACAGGTGATCCAGCCGCCCCGTTGACAACAGCTCCGCAACCGTCGGCAGTTCCGCCGGCGGCACGGTCGTATGCGCCGATCCCGCAACGGCGTCGCACTGGTCGAGAGACAGCGGCGTGATCCCCTCCGCGTCGTCCAACACCTTGACGGCGCCGAGCAGGTCAACCGAAAACTTCGTACGCGAGCGATCATATCTCGCCCTCGTCTCGAGGAGCTGTTCAACCTCGCCATGCAGGCGCGTGAGATAGTCGCGTTCGCTCTTTTGACGGTCGCGCTCCACGGCAAATGCCTGCACCTGCAGGCCGATGAAGACACCCAGGACGACGATGACGAAGTCGATGGCGATCGCCGCCCACTCCTGCCTGCGGAAATGCGCGATGACGCGGCGGAGGATCATTGTCCGGCGGCCGTCCCTGTCGGACAGAAGTCACGCCGCCTGTTGTCGGGCTGCAAGTGCATCGGCGGCAGCATCGCGGCGGCCGGTTTGCGCGTCAATGCATTTGTGTCTGCGGCAAAACCTGCTGCAACGCAAACGACGTCGAAATCCATCGTGCGCCGGGTTGCGGTGCCACAACGCAATTCGCGGATCGATTGATCCGGGTGGCCGGTCGGGTCACCGGATGTGACAATGCCACTGTCGACGTAGTCGAAGAGATCAGATAAATCGTGTCGTTGGAGCAGCGTTACGACGCAATTGTCCTGGGGTCGGGCGTGGGCGGTAGCTGTGCAGCCGCGCTGCTCGCAAATGAGGGGTGCAAGGTGCTGCTCGCAGAAAAGCGCGCCTACCTGGGCGGTCGCTTTTCCACGTCGGATCACGACGGCTACCTCTGCGCCACCGGCGGCCTGGCCGTGCAGGTCGGCGGGCCGATCGAGAAGGTCTGTGCACAGATCGGCATCGCGTCGGGTCAGCGGTGCACTCAACGACGCGCTTAACTGGCTCGAACCCTCCGACGCGCTCAGCTTCCGTGACTGGCTCAACCAGTACACGACCAGCCCGCGCATCCACGGTCTTTTTCAGTCGACGATCGCCTCGCTGCTCACGGTCAACAGCTGGGAATTGTTGGCGGCGGAATACTTCAAGCTCGTGCGCAACATCGCGCCGCTGCGTTTCGGTTACGTCGAGGGCGGCAGCCTGAGGTTATGGGAACGCATGGCGGATTTCGTCCGCTCGCGAGGCGGCACGGTAGTCACCAGCGGCGCGGCGACGGCCATCGCCAGCAGCTCGGGCCACGTCACCGGCGCAACCTTGCGGATGCATGGCCGTGACGTGCGTCCGACCGCGATCCTGTGGCTGCACTTCGTCAGCGACGAACCCGTGCTCAACTATTCTGCGGTCGCCGTGTGTGGCTCGCGTCGCGTCAACATGGTCGACGCACCCTCCTACGACTGCCCGGACGTCGCGCCGCCGGGCAAGCATCTCTACACGGTGGGGCGGCACCGCTCGACGCTCTCGCGCCTGGCGACATCGATGCCGAGTTCAAGCAGGTCTTAGACGATCTGCGAGACATTATCCCCGGCTTCGACACGCGTTGCCGCGTGCTGACCAGGACTTGTTATCGCGGCAAGTGGCCAGGCTTTCGCTCCGTGCCCGGCTCGCCCGTGCCGCATCGCACGCCGGTCAAGGGCTTGTTCAACGTGGGCGACGCGAGTTACCCGCGCGGCTTTGCCGGCTCGATGGGCGCGGCGACCTCGGCGGTTCTGGTGTGGGACGACTTGCGCACGGCGGTCTGAGTCGCGCCCGGCAGGTTCGCAGCGGCTCGCCGGTGGCGATACGTCCGAATGCCCATGCCTGCCTTGATCCTGCGTGGGTATCGTGCATGCTAGCGCGACAAACCATCGTCAACGGGCAGCGTGCGACTCCTATTCGAAAAGCTGCGCAAGCGCAACGTCTTCAAGGTTGCCGGCGCCTACGCGATCGTCGCCTGGGTCATCATGCAAGTGGCCGACGTGATGTTCCCCGCGCTCGGCTTGCCTCCCTGGACGATCACGCTGACCGCGGCGCTGCTGATCGTCGGTGCGCCGCTCGCGCTGGTGCTGGCCTGGGTCTTCGACGTGACGCCACAGGGCATTCGTTTCGACACCGGCGACGTAAAGTCCGGCGCGTCGGGGAGTGCCGATACGACCGCAGGCGATACGACGCATTCGGTTACAGGTTCCAGTGCGCCTGTCCCTATCCAACCCGTAGACCACGCTCCACCTGCACGCGATCGAAGCAGTGTCGCCGTGCTGCCGTTCCTGGATTTGAGCGTCGGACGCGACAATGAATACTTTGCGGACGGCCTGACCGAGGAATTGTTGAACGTACTCTGCAACGTCGGTGGCCTGCGCGTGTCGTCCCGAACCTCGTGCTTCAGCTTCAAACGCAAGGACGTCGACATCCCGGCCGTGGCGCACAAGCTCAGAGTTGCACATGTCCTCGAGGGCAGCGTGCGCAAGGACGCCAACCGGATCCGCATCACCGCGCAACTCATCGAGGCGGAGTCGGACTCGCACCTGTGGTCGGATACGTACGATTGTGAGATGGAAGACATCTTTGCGATCCAGCGTGATATCGCACAGAAGATCGTGGGAGCACTGCGGCTGAAACTGAACCCGCAGGAACTGCCGGCCGTCGCAACGCAGAGCGCCAAAGCGTACGACTACTACCTGCGTGGGCGCAGTTTCGTGCACAAGTTCGGTCCACAGAGCCTGCGCTTCGCCGTCGACATGTTCCGCCGCGCAACGGATATCGACCCACAGTTCGCCCGGGCCTGGGCTGGACTTGCCGACGCGCACGCAATCATGGCTATTTATTATGCCCGCGACGCTGCCCACAAAACGCACGCGGACGAGGCCAGTGCAAAAGCGGTTGCGCTTGCACCGGGGCTCGCGGAAGCGCACGTCTCGCGTGGCCTGTCATATCTCGCGTCGGAGGCATACGCCGAGGCTGAGGCAGAGTTCGTCTCGGCGATCGAACTGGCACCACAGATGTTTGAGGGTTACTACCACGCGGGACGCAGTTGTATCCACCAGGGACAACTCGACCGCGCCCTGGAGTTCTTCAGGCAAGCCTCCGCCGTGTCGCCGGAGGATTACAACGTTCCGCTGATAGCGGCTCCCATTTACCGCAGCCTCGGTGACGAAGATCGTGCCCGCGAGCTGGATCGCATTGGCCTTGAACTCGCCGAGCGTCACCTTGAGATCAATCCAGACAGCGCGCGTCCCTATTACCTCGGCTCGACGGCCCTCCTGCAGATGGGGCAGATGGAGAAGGCGCTGGATTGGGTGCAACGCGCCATCGCGATAGATCCCGCCGACCAGGCCACTTTATACAACGTCGCGTGCTTCTACTCGCAAGCTGGCCGAACGGACGACGCCCTCGACTGCCTCGAAAAGGCCGCGCTTTCGCGTACCTGGCTGCAGAACGATACAGAACTCGATCCGATCCGCGAGCACCCGAGATTCAAGGCGCTCCTGCAATGACTCTGCCCAACCGAACTGATCCCGAGCCGAGCGGCCAAACGGGCGAGCGTGCCGCCAACGCGACACCGACGACTTATTGGCGCGACAAACGGTCGATCTCGGCGAAAAAGCTCCGGCGCCCGCTGGTCAGACCGAGCGCCTTCCATGTCGGCGCGAGCCTCACCACGCGGTCCTTGAACGCGTCCTCGTAGTACTCCTCGTCGAGGTAACCCTGCTGGAACTGGTAGTGCATGTTGTCCCAGTGCGTCTGCTGGGCGATCTGCCACATCCTGAATCGTCGCCGTTCTGCGTCGGTCAACTCGTCCAGCGCCTCGACGTCCTCCGGATAGCCGAGTTCCGTGAGCTTGATGATGATCGGTCCGATGTACTCCGAGTCTGCCGCGTGCACCAGCATGGCCTGCAAGGCATCGGAGCGCATCTGGTAGGTCTGCGCGAGCGCGAGCTTGCGTGCCTCCTCCATCGCATGGGTGTTCTGGCCGATCTGCTTGGCGAGGTAGATCAGGGTGATGACGACGGCCAGCGCTCCGACGACCTCACCGATTGCGCCCCAGTCCTGCAGGTTCATACGCGTCCTCCATTGGCAGAGTGCCCGGACTGCACCTGCCCACCGTGTTCGATGTGCCAGGCACGGCCAGCATGATCCAACATTGGCTTCCCAATGCAACAGGCGTAGCGTGTCGCACTTGTCCCCCCGCACGGCTCGCGCGGGGGCAATAAAGACATCACCCAGGGGAAAAATCATGTTCAGTCGAATCGTCATGGCGATGATCTGCGTATGTGGTTTGGCGGGAACGGCCGTCGCGCAGACCTGGAATGCAGAACAGAAGGAAATCTGGAACCTCGAAGAGCAGCAATGGAAGATGGCTGCGGCCGAGGACCTGAGCTGGATCGACACGATGGTGCATCCAAACCTGAGGTACTGGGAGACCGGCGATCCGATGCCGCGCGGCAAGGACTCGCTCCGGCGGTGGGGCAAGTACCAGGTTGAGAACAGCACCGTCCTGGAGCAGGAACTCTTCCCGATCTCGATCACGCTGACGGGGAACGTCGCCGTAGTGCAGTACAACTATCAGATCGCGCGCGAGAACTACAAGAAAGAACGGGAGATGGTGACCGGCAACTACACCGACGTGCTGGTCAAGGAGAACGGCCGCTGGCAATTCCTGACCTGGTCTGGCGGCGACCAGCCGAAGAAGTAATTTCCGGCCGGGCGGGTGTGCTGGATTGCGGACCCGCCCGCGCCCGTGCCTGGACGCGCTACCGCACCGGTTTGAACAACAGGTCCGGGTAGTCGAAGCTGAAGTCCGCGAGCGGCGACACTGCCTTCATCGTCATCCGGTCGATCGCACCCTCGGCATTGAGCACGAACACAAAGTCCGAAGGGACCCCTCGCTGCCACATGCGCTACGACTTCATCGTCATCGGGGCCGGCATCGCCGGCGCCTCGCTTGCGTACGAGCTGGCGCGACGGGCGCGCGTGTGCCTCATCGAAGGTGAGTCGCGTCCGGGATATCACGCGACTGGCCGCTCGGCCGCGCTGTTTGCACCGTCCTACGGCGGACGCGAAATCCGCGCACTGACGCGGGCGAGCCGTGCCTTTTTCGACCTGCCGCCCGCAGGTTTCTGCGAGCAGCCACTGCTGCTGCCGCGGGGCTGTCTCTATGTCGCACGCTCGGACCAGCGCGAGCGGCTTGCGGACATGGTCCGCGAGATCCGCGCATCGGGCGGCAGCGTCGCAACGATCGACGCGAATGCGGCACGCTCGTGCGTGCCCTTGCTGAAGCCCGGATATGTCGCGGCGGCCGCCCTCGACGCCGACGCGATGGATATCGACGTCGACACCCTGCACCAGGGATACCTGCGCGGCGCTCGCGCGGCGGGCGTGAGCATCGTGAACAACTGCCTCGTGACGAAGATCCAGCGTAACGACGGCGCGTGGTCCGTCGATCTGCCGGACGGCTCTGCGAGCGCGGCAACCTTGATCAATGCGGCCGGCGCCTGGTCGGACGAAATTGCCGCGCTCTGCGGCAGCCGGCCGGTCGGTCTCCGTGCGCTGCGCCGCACCGCGGTGCTGGTCGACGCGCCGGGCGACGTCGACATCAGGTCGTGGCCTGCCGTGATAGATGCCGACGAACAGTTCTACTTCAAGCCGGACGCCGGAAAGTTGCTGCTGTCGCCCGCGGATGAGTCGCCGACGCCGCCGTGCGACGCGCAACCGGACGAACTCGACGTGGCCATCGCCGTCGACCGGGTGCAGGCGTCACTGGGTATCGATATTCGCCGAGTCGGTCGCCGCTGGGCTGGGTTGCGCACGTTCGCGCCTGACCGCGTCCCGGTGGTCGGCTACGATCCGGACGTACCGGACCTGTTCTGGTGCGCCGGCCAGGGGGGATACGGCATCCAGACGGCGCCGGCACTGGCCCGCACGGCCGCGGCTCTGGCGCAGCGCGACCCGTTGCCGCAGGATGTCCTGGCGCAAGGCCTCATCGTCGAGGACATTTCGCCTCGGCGTTTCAAGGATGCCAGGGTCGGCTGAAGCGCGAATCACGGTGACGGCCGCGTGTCGCCTGGAACATGGGGGACTTCATGGAACGTAGTGGCGCCACGCTCGGCGGACTGATCCATCTGCTGCGCCGGCGCAACGGCTGGACCCTGCGCGAGATGAGCGCCAAGGTGGGAATCCCGCTGTCGACTCTCGCCAAGGTCGAGGCCGACAAGCTGTCACTGACCTACGACAAGCTGCAGCAGCTCACGGCACGCCTCAGCATGACCATGACCGAGTTCCTCGGCCAGGCCGATGCCCCGTCGCGCGAACCTGCGTCGCCCGTGGTGACGGCCCGCCGCAGCCTGACGACCGATGACAATTCGATCCGGATCACGACACCCTATTACGACTACGAATATTTGTGCGCGGACCCGCGCGAGAAGCGCATGGTCCCGATCCTCACACGCATTCGGGCCCATAACCTCGCCGAGTTCGGCGAACCGGTCCAGCATCGAGGCGAGGAGTTCATCTACGTGCTCGAGGGCTCGATCGAAGTTCACCTGCAGTTCTACACGACCGTGACCCTGAAGGCCGGCCAGGGCATCTACATCGACAGCACGATGGGTCACGCCTACATCGCCAAAGACTGCGAAAGTGCGCTGGTGCTCGGCGTGTGTTCAGGCGAAGAACCGGATCTCGACCGTGAGCTGATCAGCCTCGTCGAAGACCTGGAGACGCCGGAACAGGGGCAGCCAGGAAGCTGACCACGGATCAAGGCGCGCGACAGGAGCCCCACATGAGCCGAAAGTCCAGGAGAAACCGACCGAATCCAGAACGCCAGGGTCCGCAAACGGACAACGCATCCGCGGCGAGCCGAAGGCGCAGGAGTATCGTCATCGGTGCCGTCGTGGCGGTGCTGCTCGCCGTCCTGATGGGGACTCTTCTATTCAAAGGCGACCGGTCGCAGTCTGCGCCAGGTGCCACCATCACGAACCAGGCTCCGCTCGCGAGCGTCCATTCGCCGATGCTCGGCGACGCGGGCGCGAAGGTGCATATCGTTGAATTCATCGATCCGGCGTGTGAAACCTGCGCGCAGTTCTTCCCGGTGGTGAAGCAGTTGATGGCCGAGAACCCGAACAGGATCCGCCTGTCTATTCGCCACGTTGCATTCCACGACGGCTCGGACTACGTGGTGAAATTGCTGGAAGCGAGCCGCAAGCAGGACAGGTACCTGCCGACGCTGGAAGCGCTGCTGGCATCGCAGGCGCAATGGGCGCCCCATCACACCGTCCAGCCGGACCTGGTGCTGCAGGCAATTGCCGGCGTGGGATTGAATGTCGAACAACTCCTGGTGGACATGGATTCGCCCGAAGTCGCGCAAAATATGCAGCAGGACCACGACGACGCCGTGGCGCTGAAAGTCACCGCAACGCCTGAATACTTCGTCAACGGACGCCCCATGCCGAGCTTTGGCCAGCAGCAACTGCAGACGCTCGTGAGCGAAGCGCTGCAAAGCGCCTATTGATGTCGCAGGACGGTGTCGACGCGCGGCGGGCTATGCCTGGCGACCGCGCCGACTGACCGAAGATTCCGACGGGTTTGCCGTCGCCATGGTATCGATGGACTCCTTCGGGAAGTCCTCCCGCAATTTGTCCAGGTCGAATATGGCGGGCGCGACCAGCGTCGCCAGCATCCGGCGCATCCTCGCTTTCGGCACCGATATCCAGCTCGGTCCAAGGGCATTGTGGATGAACAGCGTGATCCACAGCACGACGTCGTCCATCTTGAGGTTCGCCCGGAGGTAGCCGTCTTCACGCCATCGCGTGAGGGCCGGCAGCCACTGCTCCGACATGGCTTCCAGGAGAATCTCATCGCTGCCGCTGACCTTCGACAGCAGTTCGCTGCCGGCCTCGCTGACGATGATGCTCGTGTAAGGGTGCCGTTGCGCGGTCGCGATGTCGAACGTGATGCCTTCGATCAGCGCACGCGGCGGATATTTGTGTTGTCGGATGACCGGCAGGACCAGGCGGGTGTGATCGCGGACTTCGCGGACCAGGACCTCTACGATGAGGTGCTTCCGCGTCGGGAAATAGCGGTAGATGGTCGGCCGAGAAAGTTGCGCGACCTCTGCGATGTCTTCCATCGACGTCTTGCGAATACCGAATCGACTGAAGCATTCGACCGTCGCGTCGATGATGATGTCTTCCGGGCGCTTGTCGCGACGCTCGATACCTTCCAACGGCTTGGCGCCCCGGGTGGCACGAGGAACGGGTGCCGGGCGCCGCCCGATTGCTTTTTCATTGACAACTCGACCGTGGAATTGCGGCTTGCAGCCTGCGCTTGACGAACCATGCCCGCACGCTCCATGCCGGTCAAGGCATTGTCGCCGCACGGTGCAGGAAATCGCCCGGACGCCCTTCGCCGTAACGATTTCGCTGCACCGGCACGCGTCCTGCGCTTTTCCCGGGAACCCTGGATCTAATACTTGTAACCGAGCGTGAGCCCGTACGACTGCGGCGTGCCGTACATCTGCTGGATGGCAAAGTCCCCGGGCAACAGCGTCGCCACATAGTGCTCGTCCGTAACGTTGGTCCAGAATGCCGCGACGCTGACCTTCCCGCCCGGTGCAACCCACCCGGCGCGCAGATTCAGCAGGCCATACGACCCTTGCTTGAACTGCTCGTTCGGATCGAAGTAGAACGAGTCGGTGTAGTAGTAGTCGGCGTTCAACCGCAGCGCTCCTGCCGGCAGTGGACGCTCATAGGCGAGATTGGCGACGCCAGTGAGCTCTGGCGTGCGCATCATCGGGTTGTTGCTTGCGTCCGAGTTTACGATCTGCAGGTAGGTCGGCGAGGTCGGGTCGAGGTTCGCGCCTGTGAGCCCGGGAACTCGTCGTATTCCCGTGCGCTACGCCGCACCAAGCCCCAGCGTCAGCCCTTCGGCCACGAGCGTCGTGAGCTGGAAGTCGCCACCGTAGATCGTGGAAGCGGCGGCATTCACGGTCAGGGCCTGGGTGCCGTTGAAGCTCGACACCTGCATGTCCTTGTAGTCGTAATAGAAGACCGACGCGTTGAACTGCACCGTGGCGCCCGCGGTCTTGTACCCGACTTCGAAAGCATTCAGCTTCTCTGGATCGATGGGCACCGTGGTGAACGAGGACGGCTGCAACATGCCCGCCTTGTAACCCTGCGAGTAAGAGGCGTAGACGTTCGCTTCACCGTCCAGCTGGTACCGGACCACGACGCGCGGCGATACGTTGCTCCAGTCGTGGCTCCACTCGGGCATGTCCATGGGACCGACTGGCGTGGACAGCCCCCTGACTCTCGCGCTGATGTCCTCGTAGCTGTAGCGTGCGCCAGCCGTGAGGAACAGGTTGTCCGTCGCCATGTACGTTACATCGGCGAAGACTGCATAGGCCTGGTCGGACGTGCTGGTCTCTTCGTAGATGGTGAACGGCTGCATGCCGAACGCCTCGGTCGCGGCCAGGGGGCGGAATTCGTTGTCGTATTGCATGTAATACGCGCCGGCCACCCACTCCGTGTCACCCACCGTCCCCCGTGAGATCGAACTCGGCTGAACGTCGTGCTGCTCGGCTCGAACCTCACGGCGAAGATCGGCAGGTCGGACGAATCCGGGTCGATCAGCGTGCGGCTGTCCGACGAGCGGTACATGGTCAGGGACTTGAGCAGCACATCGCCGATGTCCTTCTCGATCGTCAGGTAGCCACCGTTCGAGTCGGTCGTATAGGCGGTGGGAGCGGTGTTCGAAACCTCCAGGTCGTCGGAACCGATGATGGGGGTGACCCCGATCAGCGGTCCGACCTGGAGCGCTTTCGAATTCCCACCCCGTGCAGCGAGCGCGCTGTAGAGCGGTTCATCCGCCGACGAACCTGCAAAGGCCAACCTGACTTTCGCCGTCTCGCCCTGGTAGAGGGCCGACACCCGGTAGGCGTGTCGATCGAACTGCCCGTCGTCGTCGGCACCGGTCGCAATGTTTTCGATGAAGCCATCACCCTGTCGGTAGATGAATGCGGCATCGACCGCGATCGATTCGGTCAGACCGGTCGAGCCGTACGCATTCAAGAGGTAATCATTGTACCGCGCCACGGTGCCCTGCACCTCGAAGCTCGGATCGAACGTCGGGTCCCGCGTCTCGAGCAGGATCGCACCACCCGTGGCGTTGCGGCCGAACAGGGTGCCCTGCGGCCCCTTCAGCACCTGCACGCTGACGAGGTTGGTAGTTGCACGTCGGTATCGTACTGGTCGGGGATGCAGAACCCGTTCACGTAGACGCCGACGTTGGAGGTGAAACCGACGCCGGCCGTCGCAGTGCCGACGCCGCGGATGGTCGGTTGCGACGCCCCGCCCTGCGAGTCGACACGCATGCCCGGCACCAGGGTCGAAAGCTCGTTGACCGAGTTGATACGTCCCTCGCTCAACCGGTCGCCCGTGAACGCCGAGATCGAGATTGGCACTTCCACAAGCGGCTGGGACCGCCTCTGCGCAGAGACGACGATTTCCTCGAGCTGTTCCGGAGCCGACTGGCTGTCCTGCGCCACGACCTGCCCAGCCGTCAGGATCGAGCTGACGGCGAGCGCCAGCGAAATCGGAACCCTTGCATCGCGTCCAGACTCTGCAGTTTTCATATCCCCCTCCCGAATGACAGTATTGGACTGAATGGCGATTTTCGCTGGTTCGCGCGGCGGCTCAGAAGAAATAAACCCCGAGCACCGCGGCCGCGCAGAGCACGCACCACGCCCGAACACGCCGCGCAGCCACGGTGCGTGGCGCAGTTCCATGAAATACATACCGACCAGGTAGGCCTTCACCAGCGCCACGGACATCACGACCGTGGTCGCGACCCGGTAGCCAACGATCCCGTGATCGACGGCCACCCACATCGAGAGGCCGGTAGCAGCCATGAGCAGCAGCCAGATCAGCGTGACGGGGGTACGGACCAGTTGCAGCACGGCCTTACCTCACCAGGTACAGCAGCGGAAACAGGACGATCCAGAGCAGGTCCACCACGTGCCAGAAGCTCGCACCGTTTTCGACGCCGCGAACGAGCCGGACCCGGTCGAACGGTTGGGCAAGACTCGTCGTCGATACGCGCCACAAGTACAGGACGACGCACATCCCGGCCAGGACATGAGTGAGGTGTATGGCAGTGAGCACGTAATAGTAGGTGTAGAAGGCGTGAGGCGTCGGCAGCCACCCATCCCGGACGAGGGCGCTGTATTCGGCGTACTTGTTGACCACGAAGCCAAGACGCACAGGAATGCAGCCGCGAACAGCAGCGGCGCACGTTCCGCGGCGATCCGCTCACGCACCGCCCGAACGCCCCATGCCACAAAGACCGAGCTGGTAAGCAGCAGCAATGTGTTGATTGCCCCGATCCCCGCGTGCAGGGTAGCGGCGGACTCGTTGTAGACCGCAACGTCGCTGCGGCGGTCGATCATGAAGCTGGCGAACAGCGCGGCGTACAGCATCATGTCGCCCAGGATGAAGATCCAGATGCCGACTTCACCGCACATGCGTCCGCGCCTGACTGTGCATGTTCGCTAGGTCCCCGCCTGCCCGGAACCATTGTGTGCAGCAACACGGACCAGCATCGGTTCAATGGGCGCGCTCGGATAGCGATCCTGGCTCGCACCCTCGACGACGCCATCCCCGCGTTTGACGCCCTGAATGACGAGCGCACTCATGATGCAGATCCAGATGAAGAAGACCGCCGCGGGCCAGTACAGAGCCAGCAGCCCATTCCAGGCGAGGGGCCCGGTCTTGAAAAAGATCATGAACTGCCCGGTCATCACCAGGCCGGCGAACCAGAAGTTCACCCACGCGGCGTAGCGCGGGAAGACCGGCCGCTGGCTGTCGTCGAGCAGGATGGCCAACCCGATGGCGACCGCCCACAGGCTCAGCGGGAACACTTCGAACTCAAGCAGGATGAACTGAAAGTCGTTGAGGGTCCGCAGCAGCTCCGGGTCCATCGTGTCCGCACGGAACGCGCAGAACGCCATCCAGAAGAAATAGAGCACGGAGTTGAAGACGGCGACTCCGACCGCGCCGAGCTGCGTGTAAGTCAGGATGGGCGGCCGGCCGTTCTCGATCCGTCGCGTCATGGCAGCGATCGCAGCGCCCCATGGGTAGTAGAACGCGCTTGCCACCATGCCGATCCAGGCTCCCGCACGGATCTGGACCAGGTTCTCGACGTAGAACGCCTGTACCTCCAGTGGCGTGGCCATCGACCGAGTCGCGGCGGGATTGTCCAGGCCAGCAGCGGACAGCACGCGAGCAGGAAGCCAGCGGTGAAGATCCAGCCGGTCCAGCCCGTCCAGACATGAACGTTACGCAGATTCATCGGTTTCTCCCCTGACAGGCTCGGCTGGCACCCGCGAGCAGCCCCCCGTCGCAGCCGCATGGCGTTTCGAGAAATAAGACATTGTTTGTTTTTTGTCAAGTCCGAACGCAAACTTGAATCCATTGGTGCAACTTCCGCTTGCCATGCAGGTGAATTCAGACGATCTTTGCGCGCGGGCCAGATCATCGACCGCGTCGCAGGGGGAATCGCGAGTGACGGCGAAAGTTGCGTTAATCACCGGGGCTGGCAGCGGTATGGGGCAAGCATATGCCCGCCGCTTGTTGCGCCAGGGCTGGTGCGTGGCGGGACTCGATGTCAATCGCGACGGGCTCGAGGCGCTTGGACAGTTTCCAGCTACTTGTAAAACTTGTCGTCGACCTTCGGGACGAGCAGGCACTGCTCGAGGCCGTGCGCCGGATCGAAACGGCGCTGGGCCCGATCACGCGGGGGGTGACCGCCGCGGCCATCATGCCGCTGGGCCCGCTGCTCGAGATGGATGCCGCTGCGGTTGGCCGCATCGTCGACGTCAATTTCCTCGGCCTCGTGCGCGTCAGCCGCGCCACCATGCCGGGAATGCTTGCTCGAGGTCACGGCGAGTTCATCAGCTTCGCGTCGATCTCCGGACAGGTACCCATCTTCTTCATGGGTGCGTACGGCGCCTCCAAAGCTGCCGTCATCGCCTACACGGAGGTTCTCGAGCAGGAGACGCGTGGCCGCGGCGTGCACCTGGTGTGCGTGTGTCCGCCCGCCGTGAAGACTCCTTTGCTCGAGCAGGGCCGGGCGACTCGCTGGCCCGGATTCCTGGATGTCCTGCCGCCGATCACGATCGACACCGTGCTCGACGCCGTTGAACGGGCGTTGCAGCGCAAGCGATTCTGGGTCTACCCGGGCTGGTACACGCGACCGAGCGTCTGGGCACGCAGACTGACCCGCGGCTGCTGTGGTGGTTCGTACGCCCGGTCGAGCGACCCGATGCCCCGCCATGAGATCGGCATGCATAGTCGCTGGCAGCGCCGCCCGCAGTACCGCCTCGCGCGTTCACAGGAGTTCTCGTGATTCCCACGACGTCGGCTTCGTCCGCGCCGAGCTGGGCCAGGGCTATGCGGCGGTACAACGACTGGCTGCTGTTCGACATGGGTGGAGGTCAGCGCCCATGCCGGCTCGCCAGCGTGATCAACCTGCAGAAAGCGGGCTCCTTTCCGGTCCTGGCATTCATGATCTGGTTCTATTCGGAACGAACTGGCGCAGGCACGTCGACCGCGGCCTGGCTGTACCTGGCGATGCACGGCACCTACGGGCTGACGTGGCTGATGAAGGACCTGCTGTTCCCGGACCCGAACTGGCAGCGCCCCGCCACGATCCTGAGCTGTATCGTCGGCGCGATCGGGCTCGCGTCCTACTGGCTGGCGGGTTGGCTGCTCATTTCGGGAACCGCGCGGTTCCCCACTTATCCGGTCGCGCCCGGCGCCGTGTTCTGTTTGTGCGCGAGTCTCTGCATGTTCGGCTGCAGCGTCATGCTGGCGGCGGATGCGCGAAGTACACCACGCTGCGGTTGCGGCGCGGTCTCATCACCACCGGCATGTTCAAGTGGGTGCGTCACCCCAATTATCTCGGCGAGATCCTCGTGTACGGCAGCCTGGCCATGCTGGCATGGCACTGGCTCGCCGCGCTGGTGATCGCTTACTTCTGGATCACGATGTTCGCGACGAACATGGCGATGAAGGAAGCCAGCATGAGCCGCTACCCGGAATGGGCAGCCTACAGAAAGCGCACCTGGTGGCTGGTTCCCGGAATCTTCTGAGCGGAGGGCGACGATGTCGGCGCAACCGGGCCTGAATGGCAAGACTCTCTTCATTTCGGGCGGCTCCCGTGGCATCGGCCTGGCAATTGCCCGAAGGGCTGCCCTCGACGGAGCCCGCATTACGATTGCTGCCAAGACCACCGACGCCCATCCCACGCTGCCAGGGACGATCTACACGGCCGCTGACGAGATCGAGCGAGCCGGTGGCCAGGCCCTGCCCATTGCCTGCGACATCCGTGACTCGGACCAGATCGACGCAGCCGTCCGCAGGACCGTGGAGCGCTTCGGTGGTATCGACATCTGCATCAACAATGCGTCGGCGATCAGCCTGACCGGCACGCTCGCGACGGACCCAAGCGACACGATCCATGCACGACGTCAACGTGGCACCTTCCCTGGTTTCGCGCATGCGTGCCCCACCTGCGGAACGCGCGCAACCCGCACGTGCTGACCCTGGCGCCGCCCCTGGACATCGTGCCCGAATGGTTTGCCCCCTGCCCGTCCTACGCGCTCTCGAAGTACTCGATGAGCCTGTTCGCCATGGCCATGGCAATCGAGTTCCGCCTGGACGGGATCGCGTTCAACACCCTGTGGCCACGCACGCTCATCGACACAGCTGCCGTTCGGAACATCGTGGCGCCGCACGACCTGGCTCGCAGTCGCAGGCCCGAAATCATGGCTGATGCGGCCTGGCACATCCTCACGCTGCCGAGCCGCGAGACCACGGGCCGGCACCTGATCGATGAACAGGTACTGATCGAGGCCGGCGTGACCGACCTGCGGGCCTATCGATGCGTCGCGGGCACAACGCCACTGGCGACGGACTTGTTCGTTCGGGCGGACTGTGGCACCCCGCCCGGCGTGCAGTGTTGACGACGTGAGTCGAGCGGCGACTATGCCGATGGAGTCAGCGCGATGAAAAAAGTCATCTTCAGCCACTGCCACTACTGCATGTGTCAGTGCGGCACGCGAATCACCGTCGAGGACAACACGGTTCTCGCCATCGAGCCGGACCGCGATAATCCGTACCGCTGGCGGGACTTCTGTCGCAAGGGTTTGACCGCCGGCGAGGTCGTAGCGCACCCGCGGCGAATCCTGTCGCCGATGCGGCGGGTCGGCGATCGTTATGAACCTGCGACGTAC
>JADIZR010000006.1 GCA_016704655.1 Pseudomonadota bacterium
ATCTCCTTGCGGGAGAGTCGGGTTTCGTTGTTTTGGGGTAACGATGCATGTGGTACATCGCTCATAAGTATCATCTGGCGAGAATACGATGCAGATGTCGGCTACATCTCCAGAGCCTATCGACCGCTGAAACTGGGTCGGGACGCGTCAAGCCGATGCGTGGTGAATACTGACGATGAATCGCTGTCCCGAATTTCATTGGTGCGCGAGCGCGTTGGCGGCCATCGCAACGGAACTTCCTGCGTGTTGCACACATCTCCGCATGCCATAGGGGATGTCGACCGCGCCGTCCCTGGGTTGCAGGACTTGATTGCCACAAGCTCCGCCAATTTTCCGAAGTCGGGCTATGCAAATCGGGTTTTCGCGATCGCGGCGATCAACGTGCAATTGGCTGCAAACCCGAAGGCGCTCGCAGCCAATTCGTGGTACGCACAATGAAGCAGGCGACATCCGGCCGCGGTCGACTGCGCGGATTGTGGCTCGCGAGAGAACTGCCGTTCCCTCACGATACGGGCGACAGGATCTACTCGGCAAACCTTGCGAGGTCACTTGCAGAAGCGGGGGTTGCTCTCACACTTGTAGGATTGCAGCCCACTGCTGGCGTGAGCGTTCCCATGGATTGGCCGATAAGGTGGGAAGTCGTGCCGGGTCGGGCCCGATCCGCGCTACGGTCTCTATTCAGTACAATGCCGCTAGTGGCTGCCGCGCACGCGACTTCATCTTATCGCAATGCATTGCGCTCCTGGTCGAGGAAGAGTGGGATTTTGTTGTCTTCGACCAGTATGGCCTAGGGTGGCGCTGGAAACGTTCATAAGCCGCAGGGCACCCGCGAAAGCCCAGTATTGGTGCATGTTGCGCATGATCATGAAGCGTCCGTCATGAGATCCCTATATCAGAATTTCGGTGGATCGACCGTAAAGCGGTTAGCTCTTTGGCAGAACTTTTGAAAACGAAGTCATTCGAAAAGGCGATCGCCTCCAGCGTCGATCTCGTTAGCGGCAATAACAGAGGAGGATTCGCTGAAGTTTTCGAATGACGCACCTGGTGTTCGGACGATCGTACTTAAGCCCGGATACTCTGGCAGCGTTTGCTCGGGCAGGGTTCTCGACGCAGAAACTCCAAGACGGGTCGTGCTTGTCGGTTCGTTCAAGTGGATCGCGAAACAGGAGAACCTTCGACAGTTCTTGGAAGTCGCAGACCCGATCTTTGCGGCCAAAGGCATCGAGTTTCAAGTTGTTGGTTTCATGCCGTCTGATTTCGCGGCGAGTGTTACTCGCTACGCCAGGGCCACCCAAATTGTTGGTCCTGTCGAAAATTTGCAGCCCTATTTCGACAGGGCACGAATTGCGCTTGTGCCCGAGTCGATTGGCGGAGGCTTTAAGCTGAAATTTCTCGATTACATCTTTGGTCGCGTCCCCGTCGCGACACTGACGCAGGCCGCGGCCGGACTTCCGAGCGAAATTCTTGAGGCTATGTTGTGCCGCGATAGCCTGCGTGACTTGGCGTTGGGTGTCGCTGATCTCATCGACCGCGTCGAGGATCTCAATGCGATGCAGGAAGCAGCCTTCGATCGAGCCCAATGCATGTTCCGTTGGCAGGACCGCGGAAACGCGCTGTTGGCGGCGATCAGGGAGCGCAGGGACGACTAGTCCGGCGGACTGCGCCCACCTGATTGCATTGGATTGGACGGTTCGACGTGAGAAATGTCGCCTCTTTACGGCAAATTTTCTTGCTCTAAGCAACCGAGCCTACTGAAAATTTAATCGTCAGAATGGTGCAGTTCCGTCAAGGAACTCGACCAACGTGTTTTGCGCGCAGGTAGGCAGCACAAAATGCGCGTAGTGCGGAATGATCACCTGGAACGTTTTCCAGCGATGTATCGAATACCGCGATGTGCCGCGGTACGTCGGACAAGACCCTCCTGTCATAGCTCAAGTGAATGCCTGACATCACATTACAGACATTCGCAACGAAAGTCTCGAATCCCATTTTTCGAACATCCGATGCCAGGCGCGAAGCGACTGCGTCGAACTGCTCGCGGGCGTCATGGACTTCCTCGACACCATCGCGAGTCAATTGGTACAGGTGGTCAAAGTTGTACTGCACATAGACGCTCCATCGTGCGGGAGTCCACATTCGTACGCCGTAGCGTAGGAAAAGTGCACGAAGCGCTTTCTCCGTGTAGTCCAGTGGGGATGCCGAATCAAAGTTTTTTCGAAGATCGATGAAGTTAATGTCTGCATCCCGAAAGAAGCGCGGTCGAAACGATATTTGCGCGCGCGGGATGCGGATACTCGGGAAATATGCTCCATGACGCGTAATCGAAACTTTGGAAACAATCTCGGACACGTCTTCGTGGCTCACTTCGCCCAGTTTGAAGACGATGTCATCTGATATCCAAGCTCGGTCCATATAGCCGTTATGGACGAGCGTTTCGAGATTTCCGAGAACTGAGAGGCACAGAAACACCTCTTCGCTATCCGCAAGGCGAATCTCATCCGTCAAAATGCTCGTGGGCCTCACCTTGGGCCTCGGAACAAATCGCGGCACAAAGTATCCGAGGCCGCTGCTTGCTCCCGCGTCATACGGCATTCTGAGTATGCGCAGTGGTTCCGGAACTCCGGCGTATTCAAGACTGAAACGGGCGTGACGCCATGATAGTAGCTCGAAAGCCCATGCAGCCCACGGTTTGCTACGACTGGGTCAGGTCGCCAATTTGAGCGAATGCGGATGTGTGGGTGTCGACCCGCGGGCGAAACGATCCGGGCGGAGCCGTGCGTGATCGACACAGCCCACGCACACAGCCCACTTCCAAAAACAGTAGCCACAAGTCACCTCAATCGATTGGGCATTGGTCCCGTTCACAAAAAGTCTGGATCTGGGGTTCAGCGAACTTCTTGGTCCGGCCCTTCTGATGACTCTAAGCGAGTTTGTCTGGCCTGAGATGTCCCAGAGATTCATTGGGTCGTCGCTTACTTTGGCTGACTCGCCAAGCACTGAACGTGGTCTCCAGTCTCGTCATCCGACTTGAATTGCACGACGTTCAGACAGTGATTGCGCAAACAATCATTGAAGGGCTCGATGTGCCCGATTTCTATGCGCTTCCCGAGTCGAATGAAGCCAAGTTTCAATCGGCGTTCCAGGCACTTGGCAACGCGCTGCGCGGATGCCGCGCCGGTGGTCTGCAGCAACGGGATTGCGCGACTCAGCTGGGCGATAGCGGCAAGGCTGCGATATTGCTGCGCAGCGAGCAGCTGATCGTACACGAGACCGATGCTCCAGCGCTCGCGCAGCGCGCCCGACATGGACATCTGGTCGCTGTGCAGCCGCATTTCCTTGCGTTGGCCGATGCGCGTCCTAAACCGCAACCCATTGAGCCTGTTGAGTCGCCGATCGCGCATCTTGTTAAGCGGCCCGTCCCCCGCGCACAACATCACATGGATCAGTTTGTAGCGGAACCGCAGTCGTGCACGGGCAATCCGGCAAGTTCATAGCAGTGCCTACTGAATCTTTCGTCGTGTCAGATGCGATGGATGCGGGCGCATGAGAGCCACGTCTGGTCGCTGGGCCGCTGTATAGCCACGTGAATGCAATCTTTGAGCTCGCGCGCTAGAAGAGAGGGGCGTGTCGGGATTTAGAATCTCTTGCGGTTAACTGTCAACAATAGTGCTTGTCCAGCGTTAAATCTGCGACGACGCGCTTCAGGCGTACTTATCGTGCAGCTAGCGAAGTTCGCGAATCTCGAGACCTAGAGCTGGCCGTCATTCCTCTTCCACGCATAGAGGCTCGCCTTGCGTGCACCCATCTATCAACAGGCGCCGGAACGCTGTGACCCGCCCTCGGCCTGGCGCTGTGCAACAGCAATTTGCTCCTCCACTTGCCTCGAACAATTCTCCATGTACTTATCGTCCATCGTCGAGGAGCCAAGACGCCGGCGTAGTCCAGTTCCGATCTGTCGTCGAAAAATGGGATGAAATCAAATGAAGCTAGCACCCCTTGTCCTGTGACAAACGCGGGTCGCAATATGCGTGTACTTCACCGCTGGGACACATACCCGGTCATTGGCGTTCCTGCAGGTTTGCGTACAAGCTCGGAGCGAGCCGCCGCGTAAACTCAATCTACGCTAAGCCCGCTCGGGGGCTTGGGCTGCGTTTCGTCGCTCCCCCACAGGGTCTTATATGTTTGGGCGGCGCTGCTGGACTGGCGGCTGTGCAACGCCGTGCAGCTGACGGAAAAGTGGGTGTCCCACGCGAGATCTGCCTTGTTTGCATAGAGAAACTCGTAGGTCTTTTGTATGAACAGCGCGGGATTTGGGGCGGTCTTCCAAGTCGCGTCGCAGTCAGCCATTTGAGTCCCCCATTCGCTCAGCGCAAATTTCTTGCCATGCGCTTTGGCGACATCCACGAGTTCCCGCAAGCCGATTACTTTGCTGGGGTCGGGTGAAATGTGCGTCTGCTGCCATGATGAATCAGACGTCGTGTAGGCGTTGCCGTCGTGGTGTGAGCGCGAAATGACACTGTATGTCGAGTCGGATGGTAGGAATCCTTCGAGACTGACGCCTGCGGTACCGTTGTAGTTGCGACCGGCGGTATACCCCAGATAGGGGCGACTGACGGAGAAATCAACCAGCATGCCTGGCATCACAGACCGGACGATAACGATGGCCCGCTCCCAGCTTTGCTTGAATTGGCTGACCTTGTTGCAGACAGACCATGGATACCAGTCTCCATTCATCTCCCAGCCTAGCCTCAGGATGACAGGTGGATGGGTCGCGCCCGGAGTTCACTATCAGAGCCTTCATGTTTTGCGCCATTGTCTGGTAGTACTTGTCGAAGTCACCTCTGGCGAACTGATCCCACACTTCAGGGTTCTGGCAGTTTCTGTTGGAAACCGCTTCCGGTAGCATCGGATACGAATGGACAATTTGAGTTGTCTTTGGGAGATATTTCAATGCCTGTGTGAAGTAATAGCCGACGTCGCCCTTGCCGGTCTCGAAATCAGCCCAGGTACTGGCTTTGGCCGACCAGACGGTAACGATGTCAGCATCGTGCTGCATCCATTGCTTCCAATTATCATAGCCGCCGGAGATCTCAATCTGTCCGGCGCCATGCGGCCAAGGAGGTCCTCCGGAAAGGTTGGGGAGGGTGGCGGCGGTGACATGGGAGCAAAGGTCAGGAGAAAAGTCAGCAGCATTCGGCGCGGCATTCTCGGAGCCCCTGCAAATATTGCAACTGCGATGTGCCGAATCGTACCATTCAGCGGGGGCGGCGGCGGACCTGATTCACATTTCAAGCTTCTGGCGCTTGCGAAGGGCGGCAGGGAATCCAAGGATTACGGTGGCGGCAGGGTGAGTGTCAGGGTATGTTGAACGCTTGCCACCGTGAGTGGCCGCCAGATACGTGGGGGCTATCGTTGGTTGGCTGAGCGGCCGGAGACTTGAGCGCGGCACTGCCACAGTCGCAGAATCAGCGTCAATCCGAGGTGACGATCTGGGGCCCCACGGCCCGTTGCTATTGGAGCAGTTTCGATCTGCGCAGATTCCTGCAACCTGTTCGTTCCCGCAGCCGCTGCTCTGGCGTGTTCATCCATCTACCAATTCAAGGTGAACAGGGTCTGAGCTGCGGGCACGAGCGGTCAGCATCCGGCGATGTATTGGTATGCACGCATTCCTGTAATGGTGAAGGCAAGCAACGCGAGAATTGCGAACAGTTGATTGGCACGGGCAGCAGACGCAGGCGGCGTATTCTGCTCAATAGCCACGGACTCAATTGAAAGCCTCGACGGCGCTCAAGTCGTTCGTTGGCGCCCAATAGACGTCTATCGACACCTGCTTTTTCGCCTGTAAAGCAAGTGAGCTCGTCAGTACCCTCCGTCGGTGTCAGGCGCCGAGTGGGGAGACGGGCTTGTATCATGATGCTCGGACAGTCGTCGCCCCCTTTAACTTATGGACAATTGGGCATGGATATTCTCTTTCTAGTGTCTCGTGTTCCGTATCCGCTGGAGAAAGGCGATAAACTGCGCGCCTTCCACCATCTGCGGCTGCTCTCTGAGCGGCATGCCATCACCCTCATCGCGCTCACCGATCAGCCCGTGCACCCCGACGCCAGGGCTGTGCTTCAGCGCTATTGCAGCAAGATCCACATCATCCATCTGTCATGGGGCTCGAGGCTCCTGAATCTTGCTGCTGCATTCTTCAAGGGAATTCCGTTCTCCAGCGGCTACTTCTATAGCAAGGCGGCGCAGAGAATCGTTGATCGAACAATCGAGGAGTTGCGTCCGGCACACATCTATTGCCAACTTACGCGCGTGTGTGAGTATGTCGTGCATATCAAAGATGTTCCTAAGACTCTCGACTATCAGGATGCTTTCGCTAAGGGAATAGAGAGAAGAGTTGAACGCGAGCCCTTTTATCTGCGTTGGCTCTATCGCATGGAGTACAGGCGTCTCCGGAGATACGAAGCCAGGGTGCTGGATCGCTTCGACAATAGCGTCAT
Source organism: Pseudomonadota bacterium (assembly GCA_016704655.1). Classification (GTDB taxonomy): domain Bacteria; phylum Pseudomonadota; class Gammaproteobacteria; order Steroidobacterales; family Steroidobacteraceae; genus RPQJ01. The sequence goes on from JADIZR010000006.1 coordinate 6,495, forward strand.
CATTTCCGGGCAGGATCGGGAATGCATCGATCACCCCGACAGGCAGCGAATCCTCGTCATTCCAAATGGAGTGGACTTCGACTACTTCCGGTCCCAACAAGCTGCGAAGGACTACGATCTCGTGTTCACAGGAAACATGGCGTACCCGCCCAACGTCGGAAGCGTTCTGTTTCTTAGTGAACGATGTGCTTCCGCTGGTCTGGAAGAAGATGCCTGGCGCTAAGCTGCTGGTGGCGGGCGCAACGCCCGCCGCCCGGATCCAGATACTTGAAAGCAAGAACGTACATGTCAGCGGCTGGGTCGAAGACATACGCGAGAGCTACGGTCGTGCCAGAGTCTTTATCGCACCGATGCTGATCAGCATTGGATTGCAGAACAAGCTGCTGGAGGCTATGGCCATGCAGCTTCCGTGCATCACTTCAGAGCTCGCCAACAATGCCCTGGGGGCGAAGCATGACGTCAATATTCTTGTCTGCGCCACTCCGCAGGAGTACGCGGATGCCGTCCTGCGCCTGCTCGGAAACCCGAAGGAAGCTGAGAGAATATCTCAGGGGACATGAATTTGTGCGCGCGAACTACTCATGGGAAGAAGTCACGCGACCATTGCTGGATCTCATGGAGCCGCAATAGGTGCGCAAGGGCCTCTGTTCGGTGATCCATCCGGCCTGTCGCAACGTTCGTTAGCGTCCGCGTGCGTGGTCCCTCCGGCCAGAGAATTGAACCAGATCGGCGCAATGGTCCGGTCGGGCTTCCCCGGGCGCACGAGTCCAGCCCCATGCGTACAAATGGCTTTCGCGCGGCACATCGATTGGTTTGGCATGCCTGATTAGAATCGATTGGACCTCATCACTGATCAAGATTGGGCTTCCCCAGTGTTCTATCGGGCCCACCACCGGCCCGCTGCTGAAACAGCCGATCAGTCGCTGGACTGACTCCGGTTTCGCGATGATCGGCCGCCCGGTCCGCAGGTCGATGCCGAATTCGACGCGCCGATCCTCCGGGATCTCAGCAAGCTTGGAGGGGCTGTAACGCACGTCGGAGCGGCCCAGGAAGTAGATCGCTCCCAGTTCCTCGGTGGTTATCATGATCTCGGCGTTGGCCGTCCACGGCGCCAGCGCTTCGCGGGCTTCGCGCCAATCGGTAGCTGGTCTTTCGAACGGTAAACTGACATTTCCAATCACGGTAGCGGTCCGCAGCCAGAACGGATTGGTCAACAGGATGATGACGCAGGCAAGCGCGAGAAGAGCAGCTGCCGTGCCCGTCTTGAGTCGCTCAGGCAGCGCAAGCGTTTCTGACAGTCGAGTTCGGATTGCTGGAGCATGGCGGGACACCCAGGGTGCAATCTGGGCTAGTCCGAGGCCCCAGACGATGGCCAGGAATGGCGGCGCGAAACTGAGGTATCTCGTTGCTTTCGTCCCGGCAAGCGACATGAGAATGAAGCTGACGCCGAACACACAGATTGCAAACCACGCAAGCCTGGCGTGCAGGATCACAGCAGACAGGGCCAGGAATCCGACGAGCGTCCAGAGCGTCGGGTAGAGGACCAGGAAGCGGACGAAGTAGAACCAGAACTCGTTCCGTTTGTCCGCGTTGAACAGTTGGACATATTGGTACCTTTCCCAAACCCATTCGATGGCGCCGGTCATGACCGCCGCGGCGATTACAATACGCCTGCCACGGACGGGGCGATCGCAGTACCTCCTCACACCTTGATGGGCCGTCGGGTCCGGCGCGCAAGCAGTGCCAGGAGGCTGAGCCCCCATGTCCCGATCCCGACGACACCGACTAGAGTGGTGACCTGCACCGAAATGGCCAGACCGATGAGGCTCGTCGCCATTGCACCGAGGCACAGCCTGTGCAACAGGCTGGCCGATCTGGCAAATGCGTAATACACGCAGAGTGACCCGAGCACGAACGTGAAGACCTGCAGCGCATAAAAACGGCTGAACTGCGCATTTCCACGGTGAACGGCGACGTTATGTAGAGCAGGCCGTCAGCCATGCCGCCGTGTTCCCCGCCTCGCGACGCACCCAGAGGAACAGGGCTGGTGCGACCAGCGCTGCCAGGAGGACTGCTGGAAAGCGGGCGCTGGAAAGTCCTTCGCCGAAAGCCTGATAGCTGATGGCTACCATCCAGGTATGCAGGATGCCGCGCCAGTACTCGCCGTCTGCAATCATCGGGCGCCCTGTCTCCAGCAAGTGCTGCGCGGCCAGCACGTGGTGCAGTTCGTCGGGATCGGGCGGCCGATCCAGATTCAACGAGAACAACAACAACGCGCAAGCAAACACCGTCAACGGTGCGATCCAGGAGCCGCGCTGCCAAGTGGGGACGGTACGAAAAATAGTCACTGCCAGAGCCTCGCTGTTTGAGTCTCGCTACTTGCCTGCCGCCAACCGGCCCCGCATTCGAAGACGAGCTATTCGGTGTCGCAATCAAAAAATCATGATCGCCAGGCGAGCCATAGGTGGGCGCCTTTGCGCGCGGTCCGATCCATGGCGCCGCATGGCTAAGGCCGCATGGCTAAGATAGACGGCTCGATTGCCCCTGCGGACGTCGTCCCACATGCCTGACGACGCATAGGCGGCAACGGTCCGCAGAGCTGCGCAGCCGATACCCGCTAGGCCAAGTGTAGATACGATTGTGGCCGTCGTCATTGCGAGGTAGTAGACTTCGGCAGCGGCTGCTCGGACTAACATCCATAGACGCATCCCCCGCGGAGCGGCTCAGCATACCCTGTGTGTTGAGACGAGAACATGGGCGCAGTCGGACTCGTACTGAGCGCTTGCAGGTGCCGGCACGCTGGATTTTGTTGTCCATGATGTTGAAAGTGACGCTGGAGGCCCTGAATGGCTGCGTGCGTGATCTTCGGTGGCGCCGGTTATATTGGAACGCATCTCGCCCAACATCTGGTGTCCTCGGGTCGGTTCGATCGAGTTCATCTCGCTGATATCAGGCCGGCCACCCGCACGACGGACAAGGTATCGGCGTCCATTACGGACGTTCGCAAGCCGATTCCAGCGGCGCTGATCGCGGAGCGCCCAGTCTGGATATTCAATCTGGCCGCCGTTCACCGGGAACCGGGGCACGAGGCCCACGAGTACTTCGATACCAATCTGCCAGGTGCACGCAACGTATGCGCGTATGCGGCGGAGGTCGGATGCCAAAACATTTTCTTCACTAGCAGTATCAGCGTCTACGGACCGACAACGGGCCCGCCGGCTGAAGACTCGCGTATCTGTCCGATCACGCCGCATGGCGGATCCAAATATCCGGCCGAGCTGATCCACGAAGCGTGGCTTGCAGGACACAATGGCCGCCGACTCATAATTTGCCGTCCCGGGGTGGTCTACGGTCCGGGAGATCCTGGCAACATCCTGCGCATGATCAAGGCCATCAAGCGTGGCTACTTTGCGTACCCGGGTTCGCCGGGGATTCACAAGTCGTACGCTTACATCTTTGGACTGCTGGAGAGCATCGACTTCATCATGCGTCGCGACGAGCGGCAAGTCGTCTACAACTATGTCGAGTCACCGACCGAGCCCTTGGGCGAGCTCGTGCGCATCACGAAGGAATTCCTGGGCAGCAAGGCACCAGTCTTCAGAATTCCGGGACAACTGCTGGTGCCGGCTGCGAGCCTGGCCCAGTTGGTCATGGGAACCCACAACCCGATTCATCCCGTGCGGGTCAAGAAGGCGGCTATGTCGACACACATCGTGCCAGGAGTGCTGCAGAAGTTGGGATTCGAGTTCAAGTATCCCTATCGCAAATCGCTTGAGCACTGGCGGTCGATCATCCCGCGAGACTTCGAGGCCTGAATGGGCTGACTTTGCCTCACGCCAGCGGATTGTTGATTCGATCTTTGACTTCTGGGGTCCCGTGCCCGGTGGATTCGCTCGCTGGGCTCGCTTCACGTCGGGGAAACTGTATCACTCGTTCGACCTGATAGTCCTTGATTGCTCCCGCATGGGTGAAGATGATCAGCTCGCCAAGCAGCCCCAGCGCAAAAAGCTGCAGGCCCAACACGACCAACAGGGTGGAAAGCAGCAGGGCCGGACGTGCGGCGAGTGACTGGCCGAAGAACAGCCGTTCGATCACGATCCAGGTCACGAGCAGGGCGCCAATGACGAACGTCGAGACCCCCACCATGCCGAAGAAGCGCAGTGGCTTCTTCGTGAATCGCACCAGGAAGAAGACTGTGAAGATGTCGAGGAAGCTGCGCGTGTATTCGCGCGGGCCGTAGATTCCCGAATGGCGGTCCTTCGACGACTGGCGGAGGTCCACCTCGCGGACCCGGAAACCCTGCCGGTCCGCCAGCACGGCGAGAAAACGATGCTGGTCGCCATACAGCTGGATCTCCTCCAGCACACGTCTGCTGAAGGCGCGAGCGCCGCAGCCCAGGTCCTGGAAGCGTATCCCGGTGACCGAGGCGAGCAACCCATGGAACAGCGAGCGCCGCATTCGTTCGAACGGTCCGCCGGCACGTGGCCAACGTCGACCTACCGCAACATCGCAGGAGCCCAGCGCCGTGACGAGTCGTTCGACGTCCATGCCCTCGATCTGGTGGTAGGCGGGGAGTGTGACGATTGTCTCGCCGCTCGCGAACTCGAAGCCAGCCATGATGGCGGTGGCCTCACCAAACTCTCGCGTCAGTCCTATGACGCTGAATCGCTCGCCAGCTGTCAGTAGCTCCCGCAGTCCGGTTGCGAAGACCTCTCGCGGGCCATCGAGCACGTAGATCAGTTCATACACCTGGCCGAGCGCGCCGAGTCCAGCCTTGTACTCGTCATGCAACTCACGCGCGTTTGCGTGCCGGCTGCCCACCGGGACGATGACGGACAATTCGACGTCCGATTTACGCTCATGCATGGGAAAGATCCTTGGAATCTTGAACGTTGGGCGACGAGTCCCACACCTTGCTGGTGAGCCGGGAGAAGTTCAGCTCACGGATGTCGCCAACTTTGTAGACGAGTTCGGCGAGCACGCCGCCGCAGACAAGGATGAACGCAGCCATCAACATGATGACGCCGGTGCCGGCGACGGGCAGCGGCAACTTGCCGCTGACGGCGCCCCAGTGCCACAAGGAATGACCCACCGCCAACGTCCCCAGCATCGCCAACGGCGTCGCGATCACGCTGAACCACAACAGCGGCCGCGACGTGAACGACGCGACAGTCTTGATGACCATGAGATCAAGTAGCACCTTGTAGACACGCGATAAGCCATATTTCGACTGACCAAACTGCCGCGCGTGATGACGCACCTTGATCTCGGCGATGCGGGGCCCCGCAATCGACGCCATGGCAGGGATGAACCGGTGCATTTCAGAGTAAAGAGGGATTTCCTTGATCAAGGAGGCGCGATAGGCCTTGAGCGAACAGCCGTTGTCCTTGATTGGCACGCCTGTGACTTTACCGATCAGCCAGTTCGCGATCTTCGACGGAATCTTGCGGGAGATCAGCTTGTCCTGACGGTTAAAGCGCCACCCGACGACGATGTCGTAGCCCTCGTTCATCTTGGCGAGAAAGTGCTCGATGTCCCGCGGGTCGTTCTGCAGGTCGCCGTCCATCGTGACCAGCACTTTGCCCCGCGCGTGCTCGATCCCCGCTGCCATGGCCGGCGTCTGGCCGTAATTGCGGCGGAACTGCACGACGCGCAGCCTCGCGTCGTGTTGCGCGAGTTCGATGGCCCGCTCCAGCGTACGGTCCCGGCTGCCGTCGTTGACGAATACCATTTCGAACGGGATTCCGAGCGGCTCGAGCGCGGCGACGATCGCCGCGTGCATTCGCACGATGTTGTCCTCTTCGTTGTAGAAGGGCACGATTACCGACAGGTCGGGTTGCAAATTCACGCGGGTCAGGTCCTCGGGCAAGGGCGACATGATAACGCGAGCGCAGTGGTTGGAATTGCGACGTACTTCAAAAAGTGTCCTGGCTGCCGCGCAGATAATTGGTACCTGCCCGCAGGCATAATGTGCAGCCCGAGCGTTGTCGCCATCTCAGGGATTCACGTGAGCTTTATCGACGCACGAGATTTGGTTCCCCCAGCGCCTCGAAGCCGATGTCTGCATCGTCGGCGGCGGCGCTGCCGGCATCACGATCGCCAGCGAATTGCTGGGGAGCGGCCTCGACATCTGCCTCGTCGAGAGCGGGGGATTCACGCCGGACGCGGAGACCCAGGCGCTGTGCGACCTGCAGAGCACCGGGTACCCGGTGCGCGAGAACTTCATGTCACGCGCACGGTACTTTGGCGGCAGCTGCAACCTGTGGGCCGGCCGCAACATGACCCTGAACGACCTCGACTTTGAAGCGCGCGACTGGGTGCCTGGCAGCGGCTGGCCGATTCCGCACGCCGAGGTGACCCGTTACTATCCCAGGACCTTCGAGATCCTCGAGTTGCCCACGCTGGATCGCGTGACCCCGGAGTTCCTGGTCAAGGGCATGTCGCAGGACGAGCGCCGGCTATTCCAGGACGGCCCGTTCGCGCCGACGCTGTCGCTGTGGCCGAAGAGCGCGACCCGTTTCGGCTCGGCTTTCGGTTCCGAGTTGCGCAGGGCGACGAGCGCCCGCGTGCTGATTAACGCGTCCGTCACGAGTTTGGCGCTCAACGCGGCGGGGAATGCGGTCGAATCCGTCAGGGCCGCGACGACCGATGGACGACAGGTCGAGATCCGGGCGCGCTGCGTGGTGCTCGCCTGCGGCGGCCTCGAGAACGCGCGGCTGCTATTGGCCTCGAGGGACAGGCAGCCCGAGGGCATCGGCAACGGCACCGATCAGGTGGGTCGCTACTTCATGGATCACCCGCGGGCGGTCTTCGGTAAGGTGCATCTGCCAGCAGGCGTCAAGGTGCCGATGCTGCGCGGCCGGCCGCTCAGCGACGGCAAGCTGCAGGTCGGCGTGGGGCTGTCCCCCTCGACACAGCGACGTGAGGGGCTCCTCAACCATTACGTCACACTTGAGTTGCAGACGTCCGGCTACGCGGAGGCGAAGTACCAGTCCTTCATTCAGACCATGAAGGTCGTGCTGCGGCGGGGATACGCCGGCAGCCGGTGGGATTTCGCACGGTCCCACATGACCCGGATCCCGGACATGATTTACTTGCTGAGCCCCAAGGAACTGATGCCACACCTGGTGTACCGGTCATATGTGGCGCTGCGGGACGCAATCCCGAGCCGCCCGGCGCCCAGGACGTATGTGGCCGTGTATTTCTGCGAGCAGCCGCCTGATCCGCAGAGCCGTGTGATGCTTAGCGAGGAGACCGACCGGCTCGGTGTCAACAAGCTGAAGCTCCACTGGCGCATTGGGGATCCGGTCAGGCAGAGCGTCTTTCGGATGCAGGAACTGCTCGGCCGCGAACTCGAACGCACCGGAGTGGGAAGACTCGAAGCCGGTGACGGCGACCCGCTCTTCACGGATGCATCGCACCACATGGGGACCACCCGAATGAGCGCCAGCCAGAGGGACGGCGTCGTAGATACCGATTGCAGGGTCCACGGGGTGACCAACCTGTACATTGCCGGCAGCTCCGTTTTCCCCTGCGCCGGGCATGCCAATCCGACGCTCACCATCGTGGCGCTCGCCTTGCGGCTGGCTGAACGCCTGCGTGCCCTGTGAAAAATTCTTATTTAAGCTCAATAAGATACAATTAACTGTGACTGTCCTTTCGACTTCCGGTCGCACGGTTTCCAGCGGGACAGTCGGAAGTGTGGATACCAGCCCTGATGCAGAATAAGACATCAAACGACACCAGGCCAACTCTCTGCGTGATCAATTACAACGGAGCCAACGTCCTGCCAGACGCGCTCGAGGCGGCTTGCCGGCTGACCGACCGCTTTGGAGAAATGCTGGTCATCGACAACGGCTCGACCGATGGTAGCGTCGAGACGGTCGAACGCCACTTTTCACCGTTCCGTGTCGTCCGACTCGGTGCGAACCTGGGCGCAGGCGGCGCGCGCAATGCCGGTCTGCGCGAGGCAGCCTCGGACCTCATTTTGTTCATCGACAACGACGTTGCGCTGACGGCGGCCTGCGTTGATGAACTGGTTGGCGCAATGGAGAGCCACCCGCGGGCGGCGCTGGCCGCGGCAGCCGTCGTCTATGCACACCGGCGCGACACCGTCCAGTACGACGGTGCGGAATGTCATTTCCTCGGAATACAGACCTTGCTCGACGAAAATCGCAGTATCGCGGAACTCGATCCAGCGGTGCGCAAGGTGGGCTCGATCGTGACGTGCTGTTTCCTGGCGGATCGTGCGCGATTGCCGGCTGACGTGACGTTCGATGAGGAATTCTTCTACCAGCTCGAGGACCACGACTTCGGGGTGCGTGTTCGCGCGCGTGGCCCGGAAATCCTCTCGGTTCCGACGGCGCTCTGCTATCACGGCAAGGGCACAGAGGGGCTCTCGATCCGGCATACCGGTACGTATACGACGAAGCGTGTCTACTACCTGATCCGGAACCGCTGGCTGTTCGTACTCAAGAACTATTCGCTGCGGACTTTGCTACTCCTGGCGCCTCTTTTCGTGTTCTATGAGTTGGCCCAGTTCGCTATCGTGCTCAAGAAACGATGGTGGACCGAATGGGGCAACGCGGTGATCTGGATCGTTCGCAGTTTCCCGAGCATCGTTGCGCGACGCCGGCACATTCAGAAGCATCGCCAGGTTCCGGACCGGGAGATCCTGAAAGGCGGACGCATTCCGTTCCGGCCTGAGCTGACCACCAGTCCGTTGGAGGACATCGCACACCGCCTCTTTAATTTCGTAGCTTCGTCCTATTGGGCCGTCGTGCGGCCGCTGATCTGAAGCCGGGGCGCAACGTTCACATGAGTACGGAAAAGACAGTCGCGGACCGTGTCCTGCTCTGTCGCGCCGCAACCGTTCTACGCAGATCGAGGTACGCCGATTGCGGTGCGTTACGTCCTGCTGGCGTTGCACGACCTTGGAATGCCGGCCGACCTGCTGACCGTGCCGATCGGCCGCGACGTGGCCCTGCCCGGGGCTACCATTCACCGAGTTCGGAACCTGCTGCGCGCCCATTCAATGCCTGTGGGCTTCTCGGGCACCAAGGTAGTCTTTGATGTGCAGATCGGCGCCCGGATGCTGCAGATACTGCGCCGCGGCCACTATCGGTACATACACGCCGTCGAGGAGTCGGTTTTCCTCGCCTTGGTCGCGCGCGGTCGACGCGGCGTGCCGGTGATCTACGACATGGCGTCGGCGCTGCCGGAGCACTTGGCCAAAAAATGGCCGCTTGGCAGTCGCCCGGCGCAATGGCTCCTCAGGCGGGCCGAGCGTTGGGCGCTGGCTCGTGTCGCGGTGGTCATCTGCAGCGCCGGCCTGGGAGACTACGTTCGGAGGGTAGCGCCGCGTACCCGGGTTCTGGAGTGGCGTTTTCCGGCGCAGCTGGCGGACGTCGGGCGGGAAACGCTGGCGGCACGCAAGCAGGCCCTTGGGATTGCTCCCGGTGCCCGAATCGTGTTCTACAGCGGAAATTTCGCCGAGTACCAGGGCATCGACCTCCTGTTCGAGGCCGCCAGAAGCGTGTTGGAGCAGCACCCGGACGTCTACCTGGTCTGCGTCGGTGCGAGCGACCAGCAGGAGATCGAATTTGGAAGGAGGATGCTGGCAGGGGCACCCGAGGAGCGCATCCGCCTGATTTCCCGCCAGCCGCGAGAACTCATGGACGAGTTTGTCGCGATGGCGGACGTCTTGGTGTCGCCTCGCAGCGCACTCGGCAATTTTCCGCTCAAGGTTTTCGATTACCTTGCAGTCGGCAAGCCCATCGTGGCAACGGATGTGCCGAGCCATCGCTGCGTTCTCGATGACAACCTTGCGTTGCTTTGCGAGCCTACCGCGGCGGGGCTGGCGAAAGGAATCTCACGTGTTTGACGATTCGTCCCTGGCCGCGTCGTTGGGGTCGAGTGCCAAGGCATTCGCGGAGCGGAGTTGTCATGGTCGAGGTTCCGGGACCTGATCGCTCGGATCTACGCAACAGCCGAAGGCAGGGACTGATAGATGGCTGAGTCGCCGGCGTCGCACGGTCAGTCGGACCACCTTGTACCCGCCCCGGTGGACCATCGGGTGGGTGGCCGGCGTTGTCCATTTGCTATGTTGTGCCCGGTCACGACCTGCTGCTCGTCCGGGCCGACGCGCAACGTGCTGAACCTCGCGCGGGAGTTGAGTCGGTGGGCCGACGTGACGGTCGCATTTCGGCAGCGAGTCGACGCAACCGACGCGCTCGGCTTCAAAGTGGTCGAGATCCAACCCAGGCAGCGCGCCGAGGGCGCCGACGATTCCGCGATGCGCGGCATAGGCTATGGGGATTTCCTGTCGTATTTGCAGGCGATTCGCCGGTTCGCGCACCACGAACTGGGTACCTTTGACGTCGTACTCGAGAAGAGCTGGCTGATCTCCGGCTATGTTTCGGAGCTGTGCCGTCGCCGCGGGCAGCTTGGAGTGCCGGTGGAGAACATCGTGCAGAATCCGGCGCACGCGGCGTCGGGGAAACTGGCAAAGCTCGTGCGCATGCACGTTGCGGCTGGTTGGCGGGCCGGGCGATCCGCGGCGCGCCACTGATGATCGCCGAGACCGAGTTCCTCAAGAAGGAGATCGCTGCCTACTGGCGAGTTCCGCTGGATCGCATCGCGGTCGTGGATCTCGGCGTGGACCGCAAGTTGTTCCACCCAATCGACCAGGGCGCGGCCCGCGAAGTCTGGGCATCGCCGCAAGATGCGACCCTGCTGATGTACGTCGGCGTGCTCGACCGGACCCACAATCTCGAGCCGGCGATCCGAGCGGCGGGGTCGGCCGATGCCGGGATCGAATTGCATGTGATCGGGGACGGCGTGCGCAGGGCTGAGTACGAATCCCTGGCGGCGTCGGCGCGGGCGCGAGTGGTCTTCCACGGGAAGGTCGAGCACGAACGGGTACCGTGGTTCATCGCGGCAGCGGACCTCTGCCTGGCGCCATACGATTCCGCGGCATTCTCCTCGGGTGAACTCGGCTATTCGACGATGAAGATTCCGGAGTATCTCAGCGTGGGACGCGCCGTGGTGAGCGTGCCGAGCGGGCGCATCCGCACGCTCGTGAAGGAAGGGGAGACGGGTTTCCTGTTTGCGAACGAGCCGGAGAGTTGGGCGCGGTTCCTGCGGGCATTGCCGTCGCGAGACCGATTGCGGGAGATGGGTGAGTCGGCTGCGGCCTTGAAGCTCACCTCGTGGGAAGATACGGCACTGGGCTATCTGTCGCTCTGCGAGAGCGCACTGGCGGCCCAGGGCCTGAGAGGAGAGAGGAATGGACGTTTACCGTTGGAGTGTCTTTGCGCACATTTTCTTCAGCGTCCTGTTCACGGGGCTGGCGCTGTACTGGATGATCATGCTCACTTCGCTCAGCCGTCGATTCGACACCGGGGAGGCCGGTCGATTGCTCGGAATTGCGCACGGCTCGCGGTGGCCGCACGTGGCCGTTCCTTACAAGTGGCGTCTGCCGCTGTCCTGGGTGACCACGTTGGTCATGGTGGGGTTGTGGCTCACCGGCATCGTGAATTCGAAGCTGCGCGGCATGCCTGAAGGCCCGCTCTGGTGGACCAAGATGGGGCTGTTCCTGGCGCTCATCGCGCTGCAGGTCGCGCTGACTCGGCGGCCCTATCCGACTGCGGTGAGGGTCAATTTCGTGCTCGCGGTCGCCATGCTTCTCGTGTCCGGCTGGGTCATTCGGTGAAGCAGCCATGAACCTCTATCTGATCTGCGTAAGCCTGCACCTCCTTGCGCTGTCGTTGTGGTTGGGGCACATGTTCATCTGGTCCCTTGTCGTCGGTCCCGGCAGTGAAGCGCGTTCAACCGCAGGAGACGGCGGACTTGCTGCGCGAAGCCAGCCTTTTCCGCGGTGGCCTGGGCTGGCCGGCCCTTGCGATACTCATTCCGACGGGGCTCTATATGCTGCATTACCGCGGCATCGAGATCGGGCAGTTGTTGTCGGGCACGGCCTTCCAGGGCACCCAGGGCACGGCGCTCGCGGTGAAACTCGCGTGCGTCGGCGGAATGATGGTGTACCAGGCGGTCATCGGCCACCGGCGCGCGCCGATCGCGATTTACTTCGACATGCTGCTCGCGCTGATCGTCATCGGTACGTCTGTCGTCATCGTGCGAGGCTGGCTCTAGGTGGCGCACACTTCCGGGAAGACTGTCGTCATCGGCCTGGAGCTTGGTGATGGGCAACTCGTCAAGGCCTGGGCGCAGGCGGGACGCCTGCCTCGCCTGAAATCGCTGGTGGAGCAGGGCTGCTGGGGCTGGCTCGAGACCACCGCCGAGCAGTTGCACATCTCGGCCTGGCCGTGCATCTATACCGGCGCCACGCCAGGCGAGCACGGCGTTTACTTTACGTTCCAGCCCGCGCCTGGCATGCAGGGCTATCAGCGCTTCCACACCGGCCTCTACGGTTGCCCGACGTTCTGGAAAGTTCTCGACGCGGCCGGCAAGCGGTGCGCCGTGTTCGACGCGCCGTACTCGCATCCGGAAGAGGGCTACGGTGGTGCGTTCATTTACGACTGGGGCACTTGGGCGCATTACCTCAAGCCGGGGTCGTCGCCGCCTGCGCTGATCAGGCAGCTCGACAAGGCCTGCGGGCCCTATCCGCTTGGCAACGAGGCGAACGACCTCGGTTTTGCGCCGCTCGACCCCGCCGACACTCCCGGCGCCTGGTGAAATCCGTCAAGGCCAAGGCCGATGCCACCTGCTGGCTGATGAAAGGCCAGGGGCGCCGAGCTTCTTTCACCGTGTTCGGCGAGACGCACGTCGCGGGCCACTACCTCTGGTCGGCCAGCCTCCAGGACACTGCGGCGAGGCTGCCATCGCCGATGCTGGCCGTCTACCAGGAACTCGACCGCGCGATCGGGCAGATTCAGGATGCCGCTGGTCCCGACGCGACGGTCGTCGTCATCTCCGGTGACAGCGTCGGGCCGAACAACGCAGGATGGCAATTGTTGCCCGAGGTGCTCGAGCGCCTGGGGTACCTGGCGACTCCGCAGGCGCAGCAGGACGGGGACGGCAGCCCGCCATCGGCACGCAAGTTCGACCCGGTGAAAGCGTTACGAGATCTGCTGCCGAAGGATTTTCGCAAGAGTCTTGCACGCAAGCTGCCGACGAAACTGCGCGACAAGTTGGCGCAGCGCGTGGACACGGCGGACATTGACTGGACTCGCACGCGCGCCTTCTGGCTGCCGACGGACCTCGAAGGTTGCATCCGCGTAAACCTGAAAGGCCGCGAGCCGCAGGGGACGGTGGAGCCGGGCGCCGAGTTCGAGCGCGTGCTCGACGAACTGACGGCGGAATTCAATGCATTGCGCGACGTGCACACCGGCCGGCCGATCGTGCGCGACGTCATCCGCACGGACCGGGCCATGCCGGGCGAGCGCGGCGCCTACCTGCCGGACCTGATCGTCCGCTGGGATGCGTCGGCCCCGATCACCGCGGCCAGCTCGCCGCGCGTGGGCACCGTGTCGAGCCCGTCGCCAGACACACGTCCGGGCACGCACCGCGGCCCGGGTTTCGTCGTCGCCATGGGGCCTGGCATTCCCCGCGGCTCAACGCTGCGCGACGGGCACATCCTGGACTTCGCACCGACACTGGTGGCACGGCTCGGCGTCGCCGTGCCGGAGCACATGCACGGCCGCGTCTGGCGTGAGCTGACGGCGACTTAGGAACGATACGGAGACAGCAATCGTGGGCATCAAGATTATTCAGATCGGGGCGGGCATCCGTGGCCGGCATTGGGTCGAGTTCGTCAAGAACCATCCCGATGTCGAATGCATCGCCATCGTCGAACCCGATGCGGCTTCGCTCGAGAAGGCGAAAGGCCTGCTCCCGGCGAGCGATTGCCGATTTTTCCTGGACATCGGCGAGGCATTAAAAAGCGTCAAGGCGGATGCGGCATTGGTCGTGAGCCCATCGGCCACGCATGCGGACGTCTCCATTCATTGCCTCGATGCCGGCCTGACGGTCATGGTCGAGAAGCCGCTGGCCGTCACGGTGGAGGAGGGGCGTCGGGTCCTCGAGCGGGCACGCGCCGTCGGCCGGCAGGTGATCGTCGCCGAGAACTACCGGTTCTGGCCGTCCGAGCGCACCATCAAGCGCCTGCTGGACGAGCAATTCCTCGGCGCGATCGACAACGCGATCATGATCGACCGGCGGCACCAGCCGAGCCGTGTCGAAGGACCTTGGTTCGGCCAGATCGAATACCCCCAGTTGCAGGAGATTGCAACCCACCATTTCGACAGCCTGCGCGGTTTCTTCGGCGCGCATCCACACAGTGTCAACGTGCGTGTGTGGAATCCAGTCTGGACGGACTACAAGCACGGCGCCAACACCGAGGCGTTGATCGACTTCGGGCACATGCAGGTGCAGTACGTCGGCACCCTGCTTTCGCACCGCTACGGTTTCTCGATGTGGATCGAGGGCGAAAAGGGCGTTTTGTGGACCAACCGGAAATTCGTCATGTGGCGACCCGGCAGCAGCCGGTGGTTCCGGCCAATCTTCAACGACAAGGTGCCCGCGGGCGACGAAAAGCCGTACCCGAAGGGCGGCACGACCTCGCTGCTGAACAGCCTTCGCGATGCGGTGCAGAACGGGACACGCGCCGAAACGCGCGGCGAGGACAACATCTGGACGGTCGCCATGGTCGAAGCGGGCAAGCTGTCGGATCGTGAGCGCCGCACGGTGGCCTTGCCCGAGGTCTACGCGAACCCCGTGGCGGACCCGGTGCGTTGATGGGTAACGGGACCGAAAGCCGCAAGCCGCGCGTCCTGCTGATCGGCCTCGACAGCGCCGATGCGGAACTCATTGACGCGTGGGCCGCCGAGGGACACCTTCCCACCTTCGCGCGACTGCGCCGCGAGGGGGTCTCGGGTCGCCTTGGCACGACCGCCGAGGTGATGCACGTCTCGGCATGGCCGACCCTCTACACCGGCACGACGCCCGGCCAGCACGGCATGTACCACGCCTACCAGGTCCGTGCGGGCGACCAGGCAATCCATCGGACCGAGCCGGAGTGGTGCGGCCAACCGCCATTCTGGAAATACCTCGACGACGCGGGCCGCAAGTGCATCGTCTTCGACGCGTTCATGGATTACCTCCTGCCCGGCTTCAAGGGCGTGCAGGTCGTGGACTACGGCACCTGGACGTGGTTCGGCGAGCCCGGGTCCACGCCGCGAGGGATGCTGCGCGAGATCCAGCGTCGATTCGGTCGTTACCCCGCGCCCGATCACAGCAACCTGGTGCACGTACCGGACGATACGCGTCGTTTCGCCGAGCAACTGATCGCGGGCGCCGAGACCAAGGGACGCGTCGTCCAGGCGCTGGCGCGCGAGCACGACTGGGACATGATGTTCGTGACGTTCGGCGAGCCGCACGGAGCAGGGCACTACCTCTGGCACATCGGTGATCCCGAGTATCCGACGCACCCCGCAGGGGTCATTGGCCAGAACTACGTGCGCGATGTGTACGCGGCCGTGGACAAGGCCATCGGCGGCATCCTCGAAGCCGTAGGCGACGACACCACGGTAATTGTCACCTCGGGCGACGGTATGGGACCGAACTACTCGGGCTGCCACCTCATGCCCGAGATGCTGCACCGCCTGGGTCATTTCTACTCGGGCAGCGTCGGCGGCGGCGATGCATCCTCGTCGGCGCCGAAGAAGGGGTTGCTCTCGGCCATCCGCCAGGCGGTCCCGCTGGGCCTGCGGCAGTCGGTGACGCGCTGCATGCCGCGCGCCATGCGCTACAAGCTGAGCATGAAGTGGGTGAATTCGGGCACCGACTGGTCACGCTCGAAGCTCTTCTGCATCCCGAACTCGAACGAGGCGTATTTCCGGGTCAACCTGCAGGGACGGGAGCCGCTGGGCATCGTGAGCCCGGGAGCGGAGTACCAGGAACTCATCGGTTCATTGTGCGAGGAACTCGACCAGCTCAGGAATCCTGCCAACGGACTGCGTGCGGCGGACCAGGTCTACGACATGGACCGCGTGTTTACGGGCCCGCGTCGCGGCGATCTCCCCGATGCCGTGATCAACTGGAATGAAAAGGCCCGCGTGCTCGACGCGATCGAGTCGCCGCGCGCCGGCCTGATCCGCAAGGTGCCCGGCCATGCGGTGTCGGCGTTCTACAACGGCAATCACCGCGCAAACGCATTCATGTTCGCGCGGGGACCGTCGCTGGCAGCCGGCACTTCTCTCGACGGCGGGCACATAGTCGACGTGGCGCCCACGCTGCTCACGATGCTCGGCGTGGATCTTCCCCGACAGTTCGAAGGCCGCGCCTGGAGCGGATTTCTCTAGCGGGTTATTTGCTTTTTCAGCAGCAACTGGATGTGCTCCGGGCGCAGGATTCCCGTGAGCCAGGCAATAGCAAGGTAAGCGACGCCAAGCCCGACAAGTTCCAGCAGTACCTGCCACCCGTGCGACGGAATCATCCAGCCAAGCACGCCTACCGCGAGGCTCGCCATTGCGGCGCGTACTACCACTCGCAGTTCGATGATCGAGCCGAGTTCCCGCGCAACGAACGTTCCGGAGAGGATGACGGCCGTCGCAAAAGACGCCAGTGCGCTGATGGCGGCACCGACCGCGCCAAACAACGCGATCAGTGTCACGTTCAACGCGATCGCGACGATCAACGCGGCAAGGATGCACTTGGCGCCCGTCAGCGGGCGACCGGCGCCGACGAGCATGGACTGGAGCGCGATTAAACACGTGAAGCCGAGACCCTGGGCGAAAACCAGCAGCGCCAGATACTTCCCGCCCGGTGCAAACGCATCGGAGAACAGGAATCCCATCACGTCGTCGGCACTGGACGCGATCACCGCGCAGGCCGGCAGCACCATCGCCGCAAGAAACCACGTGGCGCCGCGCGCCAGGCGCGCGGCGGTCGGCCGGTCGCCGTGCGCAAGCGACCGTGCGATCGACGGTATCATGACGGTCGCCAGTACGAACCCCAGCAGATTCGGAACGCGTGCGAGGCTGAGCGCGGCGGCGTAGACGCCCTTGACCTCGTCGCCCACTGCGGTCCCAAGAGCGTTCAGCGACCACAGATCGAGTCCGAGCATGCCCTGCACGCCCAGGTCCGCCAGCAGGATCGGCGCCGCCAGTCCAACCACCGCGGCCCGGCTGCGCAGCGTCGGGCGCAGGCGGTGCAACGCGACCGTGGGTCCCTGGACGAGAAGGCCGACCACGGAAGCCGCGATGTTCACCACCAGTGCGCCCGCAACTCCGACCTGGTCTGTCGCGAGCAGCGCTACAACGCCTGCGACCTTGGTCAGTCCGTATGCGCACGTGCCGATGGCATTGATCCGGAAATCATGCCGGCCGATAAGGACGTGCGACGCGTAGGTGTACATGGCGAAGAACGGCAGATCGAGCGATGCGATCCTGAAGAGCCGGGTGCCGTCGGCAACGTTCAGCACGTCCGCGAGGATCGGAGCAACCGACCAGAATACGGCCAACGCCAGGAGATTCGCTACGACACTGATGGTGAGCCCCGTTGCGACGATGTCCGTTGCCCGCGGATCCCCAGCGGCGACCAGGCGGGTGATGGCTTGGGGAACCCCGAGTCGCATCACCAACTCGGACGCGAGCAGCACGGAGTAGACGACGCCGAAGACGCCATAGGCCGACGGGCCCAGTTGCCTCGCCAGCAGCATCACCATGACGTAACTCGAGCCCGTCAGGCACAGGACACCCATCATCTGCCAGACCGCGCCGGTGGTGGCGCGAGCAATGGCGGTGTTGCGATGTGGCGACGTCGGCATCAGTCCAGCCACACTGGCTTGCGATCGAGCAGGCGCGCGAGGCGCTGCAGGTCCGGCGCGATGCGTTCGCGGATGAATGCACGGGACTGTTCATCGAGAACCGGCTTGGCGCCTGCATTCAGTTCCGTCGCGCGCGCGCCGACACGCGCCACGAACGCGGCCGGAAGCACCGCCCGAGCCATGCGCCGCAACGACGGGTTGTTGAGGGTGCCGGCGATCCAGCGCGACTTGGGTGCTCCAGAGCGATTGCGGACGTCGCTGGTGTTTATGCGCACGTCGCGAGAAACCGCTCGGTAGGTTCGGCGTACGACGCGCCGCCCAGGTACCGCCAGATCGCGCCGTATCCGCGAGCGATGCGATCGGGTTCGGCCTGCAGCCCTTCCCAGAAGCTCAGTTTCTCCCTGCCATCGCGCAGCAGGTGCGTGTATTGGGAAAAGGCCTTCCCGACGGGGTCCCGCAGCAGCAGCAGGATGCGCGGCTCGCCGAGGCGCTGGCGGATGGCGTCCCGCGAGGGCCACCAGGAGAAGTAGGAGGGCGAAACGTCGCCGATTGCAGTGTAGCCGCCTGCGTCGCGGTAATGCGCAAGGTAGTCGTGCCAGTCGGCCGCGAGGTGCTGGAGTTTGCGTTCGTCCCCTGGACCGCGGCAGTTCTCGCGCAGCCATGGTTCGGCAAAGAAGTGCAACTCCTTCTGTGCGGGCACAAAAACCTGTGGATGCTGCGACAGCCAGCCATGGAGCGACGTCGTGCCCGCCTTGGCGGCACCTATGACCACGAAGTTGGGGATCGCGTCGGTCAACTGCACGGAATCATCGGGAGCTTGGCCCGGACGTCGAGCCGCGACTTGCCCTTTCCAACGTCGCTATTCTGTCGGCAACCTGATCGACACTTTCGCCCATCAGGAACATGCGGCCCCACATCTCCAGCGTCAGCAACCCGAACGCGCCGAACGTCCAGCGACGCCAGTCGCCGAGCAGACGCTCGATGCCGCGGCTGCCGAGGCCCAGCACGTCCTCACAGAACCCACCCACGAAGAAATCTCTGGTCGCCAGCGGAGCGATATAGTCGGCGAGCGGCAATGGGAATCCCATTTTCTTGCGCCAGACGAGGCCCTTCGGCATGTGCCGCATGGCGATCTGCTTCAACACCCACTTGTCGGCGCGTTTTCCGACCTTCCACTCAAGCGGCAGGTTGATTGCGGTGTGCACGAGGCGATGATCGAGGAACGGCTCCCGGCACTCGACGGACGCGCCCATCGTGGTGCGGTCGAGGCGGCGCAGGAGCGGCGACAGGAAGTCACCCAGATCGGCGAGCATCGCACCCATCACGTCGCGCTGCGCCGCATCCGGGATGAATCCGTATGCGGCTTCGCAGCGCTCCGCGGCGTCGGCACGGGCATAACGATCGAGGAGACCGATCGTTGGTGGCAATAGTTCACGGAATCGCCGTGCCGTGACCGGCAGGCCGGCGTGCGCATAGACGAGTAATGCTGCCGCTTCGTGCACCGCCGGGGGAAGTCGCTGCAGCCATGGTTGCAGCCGTCGCAGGCGCAGGCGTCTGCGATAGTTCCAGACATAGCCACCGAACAACTCGTCGGCGCCCTCGCCAGACAGCAGCACGATCGTGCCGTGTTCGCGTGCCACCTTGCTGATCAGATAGTAGGCTACCGAGTTGGCGTGCGTCAGGGGCAGGTCTTCGAGCCAGGTGACGTGGGCGAGATTCGCCCGGAACGCCTCCGGCGTGAGGTCCATCGGAATGAAGGGAATCTGGTGGTGCGCTGTCAGCGCCTCGGCATAGCGGCGCTCGTTGAGGTCTGCGTATCCCGTGACCGAAACGTGGAAAGCCGTGAGATGCCGTGAATGCCGCGCGGCCATCGCGGTGATCAGGCTCGAGTCCAGGCCGCCGGACAGCAGTGTTCCAACCGGCACGTCGCTAACCAGCCGCAGGCGTACCGACTCGTCGAGTTGTCGCTCAACCTCGTTCACGATCTCATCGGCGGGTGCGCCGCTGAGCCTCCGGTACTCGTTTTCATTGACATGGTCGAGCGGGGAGTACCAGCTCTCGATCCTGACTCGGCCGCCATGGATGCGAGCGAGGTGGCCGGGCATCAACTGTACAACGCCTTCGACCAGCGTCTCGGGCGTGACCGCGTCAGTGTTCCGGTAGAGCCACCATTCCGACAGGCTCTGCAGGTCAATCCGGTTGCCGCGCCGATGCGGTAGCAATGCCTTGATTTCGGAGGCGAAGAGCACTCGGCCGTCCTGGCTGGTCCAGTAAAGCGGTTTCACTCCATAGCGGTCGCGAGCGAGGACCAACTCACCTGTCTTGCTGTCGTAGATTGCGAGGGCAAACATACCCGCCAAGCGATCGAGGCAGGCCGGCCCCCACGTCATCCAGGCGTGCAGCACCACCTCGGTGTCGGAATGCGAGCGAAAGTGGACGCCACGTCTCTCGAGTTCGTCGCGCGTCTCGTGAAAGTTGTATGTCTCGCCGTTGTAGGCGATCCACCATCGCCCGGTCGGGTCGGCCATGGGCATGTGGCCTGCGGGGGAGACGTCGATGATCGCCAGTCTTCTGGAGCCCAGGCACAGGGGACCGATCGCCGAAATACCCTGGTCGTCAGGGCCGCGATAGGAGGTCAATTCGCACATTGCACGAACGACGGCTTCGTCGGCTTGCTCGGCCCGCGAGCCATCGAGCCGAATGAGACCCGCTAGACCGCACATCGTCGGTTGCTCCTCTGGCGTTCAGGCGCCACTCTTTGCAGCACCGACAGGCGTTAGCCTTTAGAAATTACGTCGAAATGTTAGCATACAAGAGCGCGCCGAGGAACTTGAGGCGCATCATTCCAGTGGGCCATCTGTGACTGGTTTCTCAAGATCGAGTCAGACCGCAAGCGAGCTGTTCGCGTTCCCGGAAGGCTTCCTGTGGGGGGCGGCGACGGCTAGCCATCAGGTGGAAGGCGGCAATCGCGGTAACGACTGGTGGCAGATGGAGCAGGACGGTCGCCTGCCGCACGAGTCCGGGGAAGCCTGCCGTCACTACGAACTCTACTCGAGCGACTTCGACCTGGCGAAGTCGATGGGCCATAACGCCCACCGCTTCTCGATCGAGTGGAGCCGCATCGAACCACGGCAGGGCGAATGGAACGAAGCCGAACTCGAGCATTACGTTGCGGTCATCGATGCGCTGCGGTACAGGGGCATCGAGCCGGTCGTCACGCTGCATCACTTCACCAATCCGGCCTGGTTCAGCCAGCGCGGCGGCTGGGCGAGGAAAGACAGCGTCGATTTCTTCGTGCGCTACGTGCAGGTCGTGGCCACTCGCCTGGCGAGCCGCGTGCGATTCTGGGTGACGATCAACGAACCGACTGTGTACGTCAAGCGAGCGTACATCACTGGCGACTGGCCCCCATGTGAGCCGCGATCCTGGGGGCGCGCCATTCGCGTGCTACGCAACATGTGCCGTGCGCACGCCGCCGCTTATCCCGTGCTGCACCGGCTGCGGCCCGACGCCATGGTGGGGCTCGCGCACAGCGCCCCGTACATTACCGCCTGCAATCCCAGCAGTGCAGCCGACCGAGTGACGGCCCGCTTGCGTGATTTTGCGCTCAATGACGCACTCTTCATGCTGCTCGGTCGGCGGTCGGGCGTCGTGTTGGACTTCATTGGACTCAACTTCTACGCACGGCAGGTCGTGTGCTGGCGACCGAAAGCCGGGGCAGCGATGCTGCTGGGCAGCGAGTGCAGGGATGACCATCATGGGGAGCCGAGGGCGTTTACATCCCTCGGCTGGGAGATCTACGCCCCGGGCCTGCGTAAGGTGTTGCGGCGCTTTGCCCGGCACGGCGTTCCGTTGATGGTGACGGAAAACGGCATCGCCACGTCCGACGAGCAGCTGCGAACGCGATACCTGATGGCTCACCTCGAATCAGTGGCGGAGGCTGTGCGCGACGGCGTGACCGTGCTGGGATATTTCTATTGGACCCTGATGGACAACTTCGAATGGACGGAAGGGCGGAACGCGCGCTTCGGGCTCGTCGAGGTAGATTTTCTGACCCAGCAGCGCACGGTCCGGCCGGTGGCGCGGGCCTATCAGGTCGTGTGCCAGTCAAATTCGATCGAATGGACGTCTCCCCGCTAGGATTGCAACGCACTCGCGCGGCTGGCGGTTGGCCCGTGCCTGCGGGTCACGGCCCCATCTGGTCCCAGTGCGCGAGGTCGCGCCCCGTGGTTTCTGCCAGGCGCCGATTTCGATCGCGATAGTGCTCGATCAGTTGCCGGTGCGCGTTGATGCCGATCGAGGGTTTCGCCTCTGAGTTTCCTCGCATGCGGCGGCCGATCATTCGTTTGACGGCCACCCGTAGTCGTGGCGAAAAGCTGGCGACTCCTGGGATCCGTCCCACGAGGTCAAACACCCGCGCCGCGGTTCGGCTGGTCGCCTCGTTTTGCGCCCGCGCGTCACCGAGAGGGACTGATGGCAGGTCGAGGAAAGCAAACAACTGGTCCGCGACTCGCTGAGGATCGGCCGCGAGGTCGTCGAAGAAAAGTACCTTCACCCGTTCATTTCCAAATATCGAGCGGTAATGGCCGATTAATTCATCGTAATGCCCTGGCTCGACGTAAAAGCCGAAACGCCGCTGAAGTTCCGCGTTTCCTTCGTTGATCAACACATCCTTGTAGAGCCCCGCTTCGTCCTCCGTTTCGAACCGGGGCCCCTCCGACAGCCGTTTCAGGTTCTGCTCGATCACGTCGTCGAAGGACCGTGTCTCAATGCCCCTGGACACGTTGTGCCAATATGCCGACACGGCTCGATCCACCGGGTTTCGGCAAATGACGGCAAAGCGCGGATTGGCGATGGACTCCGCGATGCGCCGCGCAACGTACGGCAGGTACAAGTGTTGCGGGGCGGCGTCGCCGATGACCTTCTGGCCCGAATATCTGTGAAAATATCTGTCCGCGTAATACTCGAGCCCTTTTTCGTACTCGGCCCGGAAAAACAGCGGTTCTTTCGGGTCGGACATGAGCACGGCAGGATGCCTGGAAAGATAATGATGCAGCGACGTGGTGCCGCCCTTGCTCGTGCCCAGCAGGAAGAAGTTGGCCACATTTGGCGGAGGCATAGGGGTCCTCTTGCTCTTGGGAATAGTGTAATCCAGTAACTTCAGGCTGCGGGACCCTGACGGACCCGTCGTGACGCGGCCAGATCCTCGTCATGACCTACCCGTTGCAGGGCAACTACGGCGTGCGGACGGGTCGGTCGATTCGCCCCGGTCATCACGCGCCGAATGCATGGTCGTTCGTGGGGTCATTCTGCGAGTAGTTTTGCGGGTCAGGTTTGCCTGTTGTCGCAAGCAGAAGCAAAGTGGGTGCAATGTCTCGAATTCCCATGCCGGACAGGCTGTGCGGTGCGCCTGGTTGGTCTGAGCGACGAAGCATCACGAACGAATGCATGACATGCTCACCCGAGCGTTCCGCGTCGCTGACACCGCGCACGATTCCAAGTGCGCACGAGCGGATCTCCTCGATTGGACCTGCCTTGTTCCACCAAAGCATCAGGTCAGGAGCGACGCCAATTCGCATTGCCTGGGCACCGCGTGCGGCCCGGTGTATGCGTGCGACGGCTGGACGGCCGGTTTGGCCGACGGTCCAGGATTCGATCTCGTCCTGCAATGCGTCGAGGTATGAGGTCGTATTCCTGGCCAGCGCTGATGATTCCCCCGGGTTCGCGGCCTGCGAGGTTCACGCGCACGGCAGAGAAGCCATCGAGTCCCGGCAGCGCGAAGGCGAACTCATTGCGCCACAGGCGGGGATGTTGCTGGCGCTTATTGCTCAGCCATCGGCGGACCTGCTGGGGCAGAAGGCGACGCATGTCGTGCCGGGCTGTGAGGGGCAACCGTCCGATCGTGGACGCCCAGGCCCGATTCACGCGGCTTGAGGGGCCGATGCCCGGAGCGACGCCACCGCGCGCTCGATTGAAGCGGGCCAGCAACTCAGGAAACAGGTGATCGCCGTTGTAGTTGGGACCCATGCCGTGCGAGAAAATGATGGCCAGGGTCGAATCCTCGCCAAGACGCTCTGCGAGACTGTGCAGGGCGCGATCGAGGGCGCGGTAGACTCGCAGGAGCGGATCGCCGCGGCGCGCATGCGCCTTCGTATTGAAGCACGGGTGAGTGGCATCCGACAGGTGCCAGAGATGGTGACCGGCCCCATGCGCTTCGTGAAACACCCCGTAAAAGAAATCCCACGCGCTGGCGTTTGCCAGATGGTGCAGGATGCGCGTTCGTCGCTCGATGCCCAGCAGCAATGCGTCGACTAATTCATCCGGCCCGCCGCGGGCCCAGGTGTCCTCGACGGACGGGATGACGGGGTAGCGACCGAAATCCCGCTCGATCTGGGTAAGCAGTCGTGGCGGCCAGCATGCTCGTTTGCCGAGCTTCTCATGCTGGCCCCATCCAACAATCTGCAGGCCGCCGCAGTCGGCATCGATCTGCGAAAAAGGTACGTCCATCAGCACGAGCCGGCGCCCTCGTGCGGCAAGCTCGCGCCAGAACGGTGTTCCGCACAGGTCCGCTTGGCATCGTGGCCGTAGCGTATAGGTGCCTTCGACGAGGCGCGTTCCGAAGTAGGCATTATGATCAGCGGGCGCCAGGCCTGTGTTGATACTCGGCCAGACCATGCCGCTCGAATGGTCTGGAGGCAGGTCGAACTGAGTCCACGCACAGGTGTCAAGGAGCCGTGCAAATGTCGGCAGCCGCCCGGCAGCGGCCCAGCGACGCACGAATGTCGCGACCATGGCGTCGAATCCCAGGATGGCGAGTCGCGGGATTTTCGCCGTACTTCCTGGCGAATTTTCGGTCGGCGGGCTCAGCATCGTTGGCGCATCGTCGCATTAGTGGCAAGCACGCAAACCACCAATCACGTCCATCACCGATCAGCGGGGGCACGCCGGCCCGACGCGATCAGCGCAATGAAAAACGCGAGGTCGGGCCGTCGAATGGCTCCGAAAGCCAATAGACTGGCCGACATGATCGCGGTGGCGAGCACGGCGCGGACGAGCAGGGGCAGGTCTGTCGCCACCGCGCTAGGCAAGCAACGTTGCGACAGCCAAAGCCAGGTGGAACCGACGAACGCGCAAGCGACGGCGCTGAACGTATGCGCAGCAAAATGCCCCAGTAGAGCGCGAGGTGCAGCCCGTCGCAGATCAGAACGGCCCAGGCCACGCCGAGGAAACCGAACGCCAGGATCAAAGAGGGCGTCAGCACCAGGAATGCCGCGAGTGCCACCAAGCGGTGCTTTGCCATGGTCGATTGCTGGTCCAACGCCGCAAGCTGTGAACCCAGGAGCCACTGGGCACCTCGCAATGGCAATGTCCATGCAAGCACCTGTAGAGCCGCAGACGCAGCGAGGAATTCCTTGCCGAAGAGCAGCGTCAATAAGTCGTCTGCGAAGATGGTGATCATGGCCGCCAGCGGGACCGTGCCAACCATCATCAGCCTGAGGCAACGCACGAGCAGCGTCCGCGCTTCCTGGGCGGAGTCATGCGCGAGTCGCGACAATGCTGGATAGGCGGCCGAATTGAATACGCCCGGTGCGAGGGAGGCTGCCACCATGCAGCGGTCGACAACGGCGTAGAGTCCGACGGCGACCGGGCCGGCCAACGCGCTGAGCATGATGAGACCGCCACGTGCGTATACCACGCTGAGGGCTGTGAGGCTAAGGAATGGCGAGGCAAGATGGAGCAGACTGCGGACTCTTTGCCAATCGAGGCGAAGGGCCGGACGGCCAAACTGTCGTGAGGTGACGATCCACGAGAAGGCGATCAGAATCGCAGCGCCGGCGACGAGGGCAAGGGTCACCACGCCCGGGGTGGCACCGAGCCAGATCGCCGTGAGCGCGAACGCCAGGGTCAAGATGCGTTGCAGCATCTGTCCGGAAACGACAGCCTGCATCCGCTCAGTTGCCTGGAACGGCGCGAGGAGCGTGGTGGCCAGGCGCGACAGTATCTGGTAACCACAGGTCGCCGCAATCACCAGAATCGCGCCCTCATCATCGATGAGCAGGATGCAGGCGAGGCTTGCCGTAACCCACGCCACGGCTCCGAGCAGGAGTTGCATCGGTACAAGCACGCCGAGCAAGTCGCGGGCAGAATTGGGGTCGCGGCCGATCTCGCGGATGAGGAGAGGTTGCGTCCCGAGCCCGACTAGCAGGGTGGCCACAGCGCCGACCGCCATGCTGACCGAGTACTGGCCAAGCACGTCGGCACCGAACGCCCGTGCCAGACTGACCACGACGCAGAAGCTCGTGAGCTGGCCGATGCCTTCGCCGGCACCCAACAGGGCCGTATTGAACAGAATTCGACGCTCGGTGCTCACGGTCGTCCGACTGCGCCTCAGGCGCGACGTGCCGGTCGTCATCCTGCGCCGTCGATCCGGGTGAATGGCTGCTGGGGCTACGCCTTGGCCCGACTGCTCCCGTTGAGCTTCAGGATCGCCGCGCAGTCATCACCGTTAATCGAGTTTATGAAGCTGACCACGGTGTTCTTCGCGGCGAGACTCCATTTGGGTTACGGACGCTAACATAATAGCTTGTACCGGGACGGGTCTGTGAGTCGCGCCACAATTTGGATCCATCCCCTGATGATCGATCCAGCTACTCGCTCGGTACGCTATCCTGCCTGGCGCTCTGTCTGTCCCGCATGCTGCTGCTGGGCAAGAGTCGTGTGGTTGGCCAATTGTGATGTCGTTCAAGGCGGCTCGTGCAATGGATGAGAAACAATTCTCTTATGCGTCTATTCGCCGAGACCGGATGGGGTAGCTGATGCACGGCCTGTCGATGAAACTGCACCTGACGGACGACACGGTCGTCGCGGGTCGCGCCTTCGGCGCCGACCGCGAGGTGGGCGGAGAGGTGGTGTTCAATACGGGTATGAGTGGGTATGTCGAGACCCTGACGGACCCTTCGTATCGCGGCCAGATACTGGTCCTGACTTACCCGTTGCAGGGTAATTACGGGGTGCCCGAAGGCCCTTTTGAGTCGTCACGGATCCAGGTGGAAGGCCTGATCGTGACCCGATACTCCGCGAGGCCCAGCCATCACTCGCTGGTGACGACCCTCGGCGACTGGTTGAAGAGCCACAACGTGCCCGCGATCGAAGGTGTGGACACCCGCACCCTCACGCGGCGCCTGCGCGAGCATGGCACGATGCAAGGTTTCCTGCTGCGGGAGTCGACCCCTATTGAACACGCGAAGGCGAATGTCTCGTCGATCGACATGGCGCGCGTGGTGGGCCTCGTGGCGCAGGGCGAGATCACGAGACATCCGGGCGGCGACACCCGCGTCCTCGTGATCGACACAGGCGCGAAGGCGAGCATCATTAACAAGCTGCAAGTTCGGGGTGCGGCGGTAACCGTGGCGCCGTTCGCCACGCGCTGGGAGCCTCTGCTCGACGAGGTGGACGGTGTCGTGCTCACGAACGGCCCGGGCGATCCTGCCGATCTCATGCCCCTGGTCGAGCGCGTTCGCACCGTGCTGGCCCGCGGGCTGCCGGTGCTCGGAATCTGTCTCGGTCACCAGTTGGTCGCACTGGCGGCCGGAGCGCGGACGTACAAACTGCCCTACGGGCATCGGTCACAGAACCAACCGGTGATGGATGTCGTGACGCGTCA
Source organism: Pseudomonadota bacterium (assembly GCA_016704655.1). Taxonomy (GTDB): domain Bacteria; phylum Pseudomonadota; class Gammaproteobacteria; order Steroidobacterales; family Steroidobacteraceae; genus RPQJ01. The sequence goes on from JADIZR010000006.1 coordinate 33,947, forward strand.
TGCCTACGTCACCAGCCAGAACCACGGCTATGCCGTCGATGAGCGAACATTGCCGAGCGACTGGGCGCCGTGGTTCGTGAACCTGAACGACGGCACGAACGAGGGCATCCAGCATCGGTACCGCCCGTTTCGCACCGTGCAGTTCCATCCGGAGGCCGCGCCCGGGCCGCTCGACACGGAGTTTCTCTTCGACGATTTCCTGCGCATGGCCACGGGGATGCGATAGATGCCGGACGTAAGGCACATGGCACGCAGCACGTTCCCAGCTCGTCCGCGTCGGGCGCTGTTACTGGGATCGGGAGCGCTGCAGATCGGCCAGGCGGGCGAGTTCGATTACTCGGGCTCGCAGGCGCTGAAGGTCCTCAAGGAGGAGGGAATCTACACGGTGCTCGTCAATCCGAACATCGCCACGATCCAGACGTCGGAGGAGTACGCGGATGCCGTTTATTTCCTGCCCGTGAACGCGCATTTCGTCGAGCAGATCATCGTCAAGGAACGCATCGACGCCATCCTGCTCAGCTTCGGCGGGCAGACCGCGTTGAACACAGGCCTCGAACTGGAGGCCTCCGGTGTACTCGAAAAGCATGGCGTGCGTGTGCTCGGCACGCCGGTGGCCGTCATCCGGGCCACCGAGGACCGCAAGCTCTTCGTGGATCGATTGTGCGAGATCGGCGTCAAGACCGCGCGCAGCAGGGCCTGCACAACCCCGCACGAGGCTGTGGCGGCGGCGCGTGAGATCGGTTTGCCAGTGATCCTACGCGGTGCGTTTTCGCTCGGGGGCAAGGGATCGGCCATTGTCCGGGACGAGCGAGACATCGAAGCGGCGGTACGGCGCATGCTGGCAGGCGTTCCACAGGTATTGGTCGAGGAATGTCTCTCGGGCTGGAAGGAGATCGAGTACGAGGTCGTCCGCGACAGTGACGACAATTGCATCACGGTGTGCAACATGGAGAACGTGGACCCGATGGGTATCCATACGGGTGATTCGATCGTGGTTGCGCCTTCGCAGACGCTGAACGACCACGAATACCAGTTCCTGCGCGAAATCGCGATCCGCACGATTCGGCACCTTGGAATCGTGGGCGAGTGCAACATCCAGTACGCGCTCGAGCCCGCCACCGGCGACTATCGGGTCATCGAGGTCAACGCGCGGCTCTCGCGCTCGTCGGCGCTGGCCTCGAAGGCGACCGGCTACCCGCTCGCGTACGTCGCCGCGAAGATCGGGCTCGGATATACGCTGCCGCAGATCAGGAACTGTGTCACGCAGACCACCACGGCCTTTTTCGAGCCGGCGCTGGACTACATCGTCTGCAAGGTTCCCCGCTGGGACTTCGACAAATTCCCGGGCGTGGACGTGAGCATCGGGCCGGAGATGAAGTCGGTTGGCGAAGTGATGGCCATTGGCCGTTCATTTCCCGAAGCATTGCAGAAAGCGCTGCGCATGCTCGAGATTGGCGTCGATGGCCTCGACCCCGACGCCTTTGCCTCCGGCAACATTCGCCACGAACTCCAGAACCCGTCGCCACGTCGAATGGTGCTCTTGCTGGCGCGGGCTTTTCACGAGGCATGACGGTCGAGGACGCGCACGACCTGACGCGGATCGCCCCGTTCTTCCTGGCAGCGATCCAGGATACGGTGGCGATCGGCCGGAAACTCGCGCAGCGAGGCAGGACCGGTCTCGACGCTGGCGCGCTGCGCGAGGCGAAACTCGCAGGCTATTCCGACTCCGCGATCGCTGCACGTGCAGGAAGTACACCCGACGAGGTCCGCCAACTGCGGCGGGCGCTCGGTGTCCGGCCGCACCTGGCGCGCATAGACACGCTTGCAGCCGAGTATCCGGCGGAGACCAACTACCTGTACATGACGTATGGGGCGCACGAAAGCGACGCACCACCGACGAACCGGCAGAAGGTCCTGGTGCTCGGTTCCGGGTGTTACCGCATCGGCTCCAGTGTCGAGTTCGACTGGTGCAGCGTCAATGCAATCATGGCGGCGCGCGAACTCGGCTACGAAACGATCGTGCTGAACTGCAATCCCGAGACGGTATCTACCGATTTCGACGTGTGCGATCGACTGATTTTCGACGAGATTTCGCTCGAGAGCGTGCTCGAAGTGGTGGAGTCGGAGCAGCCATTGGGTGTGATCGTCTCGATGGGCGGGCAGACGCCGAACAACCTGGCGCTGAAATTGCACCAGGCGGGTGTACCAATCCTGGGAACCCCGCCGGAGTGCGTCGATCGAGCCGAGGACCGAGGGAAATTCTCCGCCCTGTGCGACGAGTTGTCTGTCGACCAGCCGCGTTGGGCGGAAGCCACGGCGCTGTCCGACCTCGGGGGCATCGTGGCAGGACTCGGGGGGTTCCCGGTTCTCGTGCGGCCTTCGTATGTGCTTTCAGGCGCGGCGATGCGTGTCGCGCACACCGAACCGGAATTGCGGAGCTACCCGCGTCCGCTACCGAGGTCTCGCGGGAACATCCGGTCGTGATCAGCAGGTTCGAGGTACGGGCGAGGGAGATCGAGTTTGACGCTGTCGCCAAGAACGGTGAAATCGTCCTGTGGGCGATGTCGGAGCACGTCGAGGACGCGGGGGTCCACTCCGGGGATGCAACCCTGATCATCCCACCGCAGCGGCTCTACTTCGAGACGATGCGGCGCGTGCGCGCGATCGCAGCAAGACTTGCAAAGAGCTGAATGTCACCGGGCCATTCAACATCCAGATGCTGTCGCGGAACAACGAGGTCAAGGTCATCGAGTGCAACCTGCGTGCATCGAGGAGCTTTCCCTTCGTTTCAAAGGCGCTCGGCACGAATTTCATCCGCGAGGCCACCCGGCTGATTCTGGGCGCACCCCGTTCACTGGTGCCCGCCCGCAATCCACTGGATATGGATTTCGTCGCGGTGAAAGCGCCGATGTTCTCATTCCGCCGCTTGGCGGGAGTGGACCCGATCCTGGGTGTCGAGATGGCCTCGACGGGAGAGGTAGGATGTTTCGGTGAGGACGGGGACGAGGCCTTCATGAAGGCCATGGTGGCCAGCGGGTTCCGGCCGCCGACCAAGGGCGTATTGCTGTCGCTCGGTCCGGTGGCCGCCAAGTATCGATTCCTGGACGATGCGCGGATGTTGCTGTGCATGGGGCTGAGACTGTTCGGGACGCCGGGCACCGCCGAAATGCTCGAGGCGGAAGGGATTGCCTGCGAAGCGCTTGCCAAGGACTCAAAGGACTTGTCCAAGCCCCAGGCCACCGATGTGATGCACTCGGGACAGATCGACCTGGTGATCAACATTCCCCGCGACTGGGATGAAAAGGGTCGTCCCGACGGCTACCGGATTCGGCGCGCTGCCGTTGATCTCGAGATTCCCCTGTTGACCGACCAGTGGCTCGCCCGCAAGACGCTGCAGGCCATGAGCAAGTATCGGGAAGCCGAATTGCCCGTCGTCCCGTGGAACGACTATCTGGGTCGGCGCTCGCTCGCTCTGAGCTGTCGCAGCACCCCAGTCGTCGAGCCCGATGGTCTGGGCGTTCGCCCGCAGGTATTGCGCCACCGTGTCAGCGACGACTCGATTGCCGAGCACGTTCGGGTGCCCGTCAGTCTCGAAGTACAACTGCTTCCCCTTGGCAGCCGATTCGCGGAAGGGACCGGTCAAGTCGATGCTGGCTATACCTGCCTGATTCTGCAGGACATCCTGCAACGGATGCGTCAGGCCTGCGAAGAGAACCCCGTGTTGCGGGAGATAGACGGTCTCCTTGACCGGGAACAAGAGCACCACGAACTGGCTGCCGATGGCCCGCGCGCGGTTCCGGGGCGTCCACCGTGGCTTTCACGATGCTCTGGAAACCCGCGTTCTCCGGGTGTATTGGACTTGAGAGCTTTGCCGTAGATACTTGGCGCGAGTTGCATCTCGCTACCGTCCGCAAAGGTGACAGTCTTTGAGCTGAGGCCGTACATGAGGCTTTTGCGCATGCTGCGCAGCGACAACAGCAGGGCGCTGCGGTCGAACAAAGACGCCGCGGCGACCGGCACTTTGCCTTCGAAAAACCGCCAGACGTCGTAGTTGTCAGGCGAGCCTGCGGCGACCCAACGGTCGAACGTTGCTGCGTCGACAATGTCGTTGCCCGGAAAGATTGCGAAGATAACGATCCGGGGACGCAGCGCGACGCCGAATTTCTCAAAATATCGTGAATACTGTTGCGGCGTGGTGCCTGGCATGCCTAGCGTGATGACGCGGCTCGCCGGCAGCGCGTCGTCGAGCAGGGTGGTCCAGCGCTCGCGTTCATTGACCCCCCAACCGTAGGCCATGGAGTCGCCGACGACGACAACTTCGGCCCGCTCCGGCCACGGTGAAGCATTGCGGAAACCGTGCTCGTCCGACTCCACAGCGAAGCGGAAGTCGTGCGACACGATTTCCGTCTGATAATGTGGCGGGAAGACGAAGCCGAGATACGGGTCGCCAACGGATTTGACAGGGGTCTGATCCTCCCAGAGTAGCTTCAATTTGGCCTCGGCCGGCACGAGCGACGGAAAGACGCGCAGGGCGCCTTCCAGCAGCAACAGCGCGAAGATTACGCTCAGTGGGATGAGCCAGAGCGCAGCATGGCGTATCAGGAATGGACGTTGGCGCCCGGGCGATTGGTCAGTCAATGGCGATTTGATCCTGCTGGCGAATGCTCAAATGCTCGGGATGGCGAAATTCGCCGTGCCTTTGCCGGTCATCAGCGACTGGGAGGCGATAAAATCGAAAACCAATATCGAAATACTATACGGTTCCACCAATGGGACACAAGAACGTCTGCGGGTTCTGCGCAGACGCTCATTTAGTGCTGCGGCGCTGACGACACGTAAATGGAACGGATGGTCCGGCCGAGGTCTTCCGCTATATCCTCACGGCCAAGCCGTTTCGAACATCAGTCGCTGGGGAGGGGGAGATAATTTGAGCAATCGAGACCTGATCGGCGGGTTTGTCCGCCTCCATGTTCTCCATCACGCCAATTGTGGCCCGATCTTCGGCATCGGTATTATCGACAGGCTCGCCTTTCTTGGCTACGTGCTGAGCCCTGGAACCCTGTACCCGATCCTCCATGGGCTGGAGAAGGATGGCTTTCTGCGCTCCCGTACTGAGGTGGTCGGCAAGAAGAGACGTCGGGTTTACGAGATTACGACCGAGGGCCAGCGGACCCTGGTTCTCAGCAAGGTCAGGTTGTGGGAGCTGTTCAAGGAAGTGTTCGAACACGAGCTGAGTCCCGACACTGCTGGGCACATCGAGAAGGCACTGAGAAGCGCAATGGCCAACGCGAGCCAGCACTCGGGTTCGGCACGCACGAGGAAGAAAGTCAGTCGAGGGCGAAGTGATCTTCGTAGCGTGTCTTGAGATGCTCGGGCTGGCGTGATTTCTCGAGGTAAGCGTTGCCGACGGCCAGGACCTCGATGTCCGTGCCCATGAAGCACTTGAAGCTGTCCTCTGGCGTGCACACGATGGGCTCGCCCCGGACGTTGAAACTGGTGTTCACGACGATCGGGCAACCCGTCAGGTCACGAAATCTGAGATCAAGGCATGGTAGCGCGGATTCGTGTCCGCATGGACGGTCTGGATGCGGGCCGAGTAATCGACGTGCGTGACCGCGGGAATGCTCGAGCGTGCGATGTTCAGCTTGTCGATGCCGAACAGGGCCTGCTGTTCGGGCGTCATGGCGATCCGATGTTCGGGTCGCACGTCCGCGACCAGCAGCATGTACGGGCTGTCTGCGTCGAGGTCGAACCACTCCGGCACGTTTTCGCGAAGCACCGACGGCGCGAACGGCCGGAACGACTCGCGAAACTTGACCTTGAGGTTGAGCAGCTTCTGCATCGTCGGGGAGCGCGGGTCGCCTAACACCGAACGCGCGCCTAGCGCTCGGGGACCGAACTCCATGCGGCCCTGGTGCCAGCCGATCGCCATGCCGGATGCCAGCGCGCGCGCGCAGCGATCGACGATAGCGTCGTCATCGAGAATTTCGTAAACGGCACCAGCCGCGGTTAGTTGCTCGCAAATTGTCGCGGTGTCGAATACGGGTCCGAGATATCCGCCCTTCATGGCATCGCGGCCTGCTCCCGCCAGTCGTCGTGGCCCGCCCTTGAACATGTGGTAGGCGCCGAGGGCGGCGCCGAGGGCTCCGCCGGCATCGCCGGCCGCCGGCTGGATCCAGATTCGATCGAACGCACCCGTGCGCAGCAGTTTGCCGTTGGCGACGCAGTTCAACGCGACGCCGCCGGCGAGGCAGAGATTGCGCTCACCCGTTTCTTTGGCAACGCTGCTCGCCAGCTTCAATACGACTTCCTCGGTCACCGCCTGGACGCTCGCGGCGAGGTCCATCTCTTTCTGGCCGAGTCGGCTCTCGGGACTGCGCGGCGGTCCGCCGAAAAGCGCATCGAAGCGCTCGTTGGTCATCCGCAGGCCAGTGCAGTAGTCGAAGTAGTCAAGGTTGATGCGGAACGAGCCGTCGTCCTTGATGTCGATCAGGTGCTCGCGGATGGCTTTCGCGTACCGCGGCTCGCCATAGGGCGCCAGGCCCATCACCTTGTATTCGCCGGAGTTTACCTTGAAGCCGGTGTAATAGGTGAAGGCGGAGTAGAGCAGGCCGAGCGAATGCGGGAAGTGGATTTCCTTGAGCACCTCGAGCGAGCTACCGTTGCCGTGCGCCAGCGAGGTCGTGGTCCACTCGCCGACGCCGTCCATCGTGAGAATCGCGGCTTTTTCGAATGGCGACGGGTAGAACGCGCTGGCGGCGTGGCTCAGGTGGTGCTCGGAGAACAGCAGCTTGCCGTTCCAGTCCACCCCGGGGTCGAGGGCTGCGCCGAGCTGCTTTACGAGCATGCTCTTCTGAAACAGCTTCTCCTTGATCCACAGCGGCAACGCCTGGCGGAACGACGTGAATCCCCGCGGCGCGAAGGCCAGGTATGTTTCCAGCAGCCGCTCAAATTTCAGGAACGGCTTGTCGTAGAAAGCGACGTAATCGAGATCGACGGGTTTCAGCCCCGCGAAATCCAGGCAAAACCGAACCGCATGGGCCGGAAAACCCGGGTCGTGCTTGGTGCGCGTGAACCGTTCTTCCTGCGCGGCGGCGACGATCTCCCCGTCAATGATGAGCGCCGCCGCAGCGTCGTGGTAATAGGCGGAAATGCCAAGGATTTTCATCGTTTTAGAACAGCGTATAGATGAACGGGGCGATGGCCGACCCGTGGGCGAGGATCAACAGGCCGCCGAGCATTACCATCACGATGACGATGGGCAACAACCAGAGTTTCTTGCGAGCGCGAAGGAAGGTCCAGAGTTCGACGAGAAAGTCCACGGTAGTGACTCCGAATCAGAATTGCTGCGGAAAGCTCGAGCCGGCCGGGCCGGGCGGATCACGCTTGATCCAGTAGCTGCCGAGCTTGGCGTCGAATTGGCGGTGCAGAGCATCGCGGCCGCGCATGCGCATCGCCATGGCAATCGGTGTGAGGAGCCCGAAGTAGATCACGCCCATGACGACCGGACTCACGATCCGGTTCATGACGACCGCGAGGCGCATCCACGCGACGTTGAGGGGATGCAGGACTGCGGGAAAGGCAAACGCCGCCACCATAAAGAACGCTGATGCGCCGAGCGGTAATCCGAAATACGAGCTGGACTTAAACAGCATCCAGGCGCCGATGAGTGCAAAGACCGTGGCAAACGTCAGGCAGAAGGAGCGGTCGCTCGGCAGCGGCGGGTCGAGGGGGGGCGTCATTCGGCAATTTCCATGGCAAGTTCAGAGTGGAATTGTGGGTAAGCTGCAATTGATAATCTGTGACGCAATGCATGCTTTGTCTGCCGGCCAGGCTATCGGCAACATTGCGACGGGCGTCATGTTAGTCGACCCGGGGGTCTGGTGGAATCGAGGACTCTCGCGCATCTATTAAGTACTACTTGGAGTGCCGACCCAATCCATGACGCAACCCACGCAACCCACGCATCCTCGCCGACGCCGCGTAAGTCGATTCGTCGTCACCTTGATAGCTCTGCTGGTGCTGGCTTTCGCCGCAGAAGTGTTCCTGCGCGCTGATGTCGGCCGCGCAGGCACCGGCGCGCTGCCTATCATGCAGCAGATCAAGATGCAGGAGAGCCTCGGCCAATTCACCTACGCGCCGGATCCGACCCTGGGAGCCCTCCTTGCGCCCGCGCGCCGTGATCAGATCGAGAAAGCAGATTTCACCTACACGCTGCAGACCGACCACGCGGGGTTTCCGAACCGCGACCCATGGCCGGCGAACGTCGATGTCGCCGTCCTCGGCAATTCCCTGATCATTGGCCCGGGTGTCGGTTTCGAAGGCCAGTTTACTACGCTCCTGCAGCAGCAACTGAACGGACGCACCGTCCTGAACCTCGGCGTGCCGGGCGGAGGTACCGAGCACCTGTATCGTGTCTATCGCAAGTTCGGTCAGACGCGGCATCCGAAACTGGTGATCGCCGCTCTCTGGGTGACATGGGACATCTCCAATACGTTTCACTTCCACGAGTGGCTGGCCGAGCGGTCAACGCTGGACTACACCAGGTATCGGATGACCTACCGCCAGACCCATCGGGAATCCGGACAAATCGAGAGCGGGCACCTTGCCCGGTTGCGTACGTCAGCGAGAGGCCTGTTGGGAAAATCGTACCTTCTGCGAACGCTGAATGCGCACATCAGGCCGGCGCTCGGGCCGCAGGCACTGACAGAGAGCGTTGAACTTCCGGGAGGCGACGTGCAGTACCTTGCAGACCGCGAGCAGGAGAGGCTGGCGACCGGGTTCGAGCGGGCCGGCGTGCCGAATATGAAGGAGATCTTCTTCCGTCCACTGGAACAGCTGCAGTCTGAGGTTGAGGCACAGGGGGGGCGCTTCGTCATCGTGCTCATTCCGTGCAAGGAGGAACTCTATGCCGCCAAGACCTACCCGGAGGTCTTGCGGGCGATTCAGGAGGTCAAGGGCGAACTCGCGTCCAGAAACCTGGCAACGCTAGACCTGTACCCGTTGTTTCGGCAGCTTGGGGCGACACAGGCCCTTTTTTATCGGTTAGACATGCATCTCAACGAGTACGGCAACCGGATCGTCGCCGATGCCGTCGCAAAATGGATCGCTGAGGAACAGGTGTTTGGTTCGACCGAGGGCTGACGGTGCTTCAGAGGCCGCGGCCGCTCTCGGCGGGTCCGGTGCCGGTCGGTGTGGCGCCGGGGCTGGTGCCGATGAAGAGTTTGTCGACCTTGGCGCGTGACTCGCGGAGCGTGATGCCGAGCGTGTGTACACCCTCGATACCGACGTTGATCTTGAATGGGCCTTCCCATTGCCAGCTATTGCGTGGTGACATGATGACCGTCTTGGCGACCCAGTTGCCGTCGAACCCGAAGAAGGCTGAATCAGATGTCGCGGTGGTGCCCCAACTGCGGACCCAGACGTAGTAGGTGCCGGTCTGGGCGAAGTTGACGCGGTACTCGAGCCGGGGTTGGCCGTTGTCGAACGGGGCTTCCATCGCCTGTCCGCCCGACGCGTCGGTGGGAGCAATCAGTACCCAAGCGCCGCCATTGGCTGCGAAGTTTGCATCGGCATGCTCGGCTTCGATCGAGACCGTGCCGCCGGGATCTTGATTGTAGGGGCCGGTGCCGGAAGTCGCGGCCGTGATCGTGACCGTGATCGAAGCGCTGCCGGTGGCGCCCTTGGAGTCGGTGACCTTGGCCGTGATGATGTGGGTTCCGACACTGAGAGCAGTCGTTGAGAACCCAGCGCTAGGAGTACCCAGGTCGCCGTCGCGGGAAGACGACCAGGCGATCGATGGAGTCAGGACGCCGTCCTCCTCGTCCGTGGCGGTTGCGGTGAAATTGACGGTCGCGCTTTCGTCGAAACTGCTGCCGTCGGTTGGCGCAGTGATGTTGACGACCGGGGGGCTGTTCGGACTAACGCTGCCGCGGCCACTTTCGACAGGGCCAGTGCCGGTTGGAGTGCCGCCGACGGTCGTGCCGATGAATATCTTGTCGACCTGCGCGAGCGCCTCACGGCGCGTGATGCCAAGCGTGTGCACGCCGGCGCTGCCGACGACAAGCGTGAACGGGCCCTTCCACACCCAGGTGTTTAGCGGAGACATGCCAACGGTGTTCGCGAGCCAGTTCCCGTCGAACCCGAAGTAAGCCGAATCGGAGGTCGAGGAGGTGCCCCAGCCACGGATCCACACGTAATAGGTGCCAGTCTGGAGGAAGTTGACGCGGTACTCGAGCCGGGGCTGGCCGCTGTTCGATCCTTGCATCGCCTGACCGCCCGACGCGCCGCCCAACGTCCCGCCGGGCGCAATCAGCCTCCAGACGCCGCCGCTGACCGCGTAGTTTGCGTCGGCATGTTCCGCTTCGATCGAGACGGTGCCGTTTGGCTCCTGATCGTAGGGACTGGTGACGGCACGGGACCGCGTCAACTGGAGGTTAAGCGTTTCGATGCTCGGCAGGTTGGCCGGCGACAACGCGCGCAGTTCGGCACGCCAACGTAGATCCGTCGCGACCCCGGCAGGCAGGAACGTCGTCTGGCGTCCCGGATGAGCGAGTTTCCAGTTCCATCCTCCGTCGCTCGACAACCAGTACCGGATGTTGGGGTGTGCCGGCGGTGCTTCATCAGCGTCGAAACCGACACCGGTTATACGCGTCGGTTCGTTGTCGACGCGCAGCGATTGCCCATCCCCACGCAGTTGTGCCGTTGCTGGTGCTCCGCTGAGTGCGCCTCGATTGAGGTAGTAACGGCTCACCGAACCGTCCCAGCCCGCAACGATGTCGATCCTGCCATCGCCATCAATGTCGTCGGCGACCAGCGAGTAGGTGGCGATCGTCGTATCGGCCGAGACGTCGAGCCCGGCGCTGAAGACACCGTTGCCGTCGTTCAGGTAAATCCGGTCCGTTGCAACGTTGTCTTCTGCCGAGCCGTGGTTGCGGGCTCGATTGCCCTCGATGCAATCGAGATCGCCGTCCCGATCGATGTCAACGAGCACGACGCTTTGCGTAAAGCGCTGGTCGCTTGACACATTTGCGCCCGACACGCCGGCGAACGGATTCATCCCGGGGCCCGCGGCGTTGTTCAGATAAACACGGTCAAAGCCCAGGTTTCCGATCACGACGTCGAGACTGCCGTCTCCATTCACGTCACCGAGCGCCATCGAATCGGTGGATGGAAGTATGTTCTCGTCGTTCGATATGCGTGTCGGATTGACGCCGCTGAACGGCGCGCTCGTGCCGTTGTTGCGATACAGATAGGTTCCTTCGACGGTGCCCGTCGCGAGATCCCACCGCGCCTCTCCCAGGTACATGACAGGCTGAACGGTCTTCGCGACGATGAGATCGAGCCGTCCGTCGCCGTCCATGTCGCCGAGCCGCACCGCGCGCGTCTCGACCCCCGTCAAGCCATTGAGCGTCGTGCCTGTCGCGAAAGTGCCATCACCGTGATTAATATAGTAGCGATCCGGCGCATTAAGATAACCAACGACGATATCTGCGTCGCCGTCGTTATCGATATCGCCGGTATCGACTGAACTCGCGCGTTTAAACACGCCGTCGATATTTACCGGTGCGACGCGATTGAACGGCGTTGCGGTGCCGTTGTTGAAGTAGAGATGGTTGTCCGACCCCGACACATCCTTCGCCAGAATCAGGTCGAGATCCCCGTCGAGATCGAAATCTTCGACCGCGACGCTGAGCGTGCTGCCGCTGCTGCCGGTCAACAGCGCCGCCTTGGTAGCCGCGTTGAATGGCGTGGCCGTGCCGTTGTTGAAGAAAATACGGTCCTCGAACCTGCCCGCTATGAGCACGTCGAGGTGGCCGTCGCCATCGAAATCTGCGAGCGCGAGCGAGCGTGCCGAAGCGTTGGCGCTGCCGATATTGGCTCCCGGCATCCCGGCGACACTTACCAGCGGCAGCTGATTCGGAAGGCGAAGCGTTCCGAGCGACGTATTCCACTGTGCCGAGGTGTTGGCAGCGTCGCGCAGGTTGGTGCTGGTGAAATCCTCGCTGAATGGCAGACCCGCCGTGGCGCCATGGGACGTCGCTACCTGCGTGAGCACGCACGCGGCAACGAACATGCGCGCCCAGGATCGGTGCCGACTAGCCGCTCGCATCAACATCCGCGATTCCTTGCAGGTAGGAATATCTATTGACAGACCTTTCGCGTCTGCTTTTACCGGCAAAGGATACCGCACGCGCCTCGTACAAACTCCCGCACTTCACATAACGGCCAAGCGGCAAGTCTCTAAGACCAAGGAATCGGTTTGGCTTGAGTCAGGAGGCGCCGCCAGTGGCGCAGAAGGCTCGGGACCGTCGCGAGAGTCGCGGCCGTCGCATCACCGATCAGTGACGCGACGGCCACGGATTCAGGCTCAGCCGACTGAGTTCCGCCGCCGCCGCCGCCTGGCCGCCAGTGCAGCCAAGCCGAGCGCCACGCTTCCTAAGCCAAGGCTGCCACCACCGCCACCGCCGTTATTCGAGGGCGGGGGTGGCGGGGGCGGTGCCACAGCGCCGGTCGACACCACTATTGCTACCGCCGAACCGGCCGCCACGTTCGTTCCGGCCGTCGGGTTCTGACTGATCACGCTGCCCGAAGGCACCGTGGCATTCGACTCCGTTGAGACCGTACCGATCGCCAGCCCAGCAAAGGAGATCGCCGTGGTCGCCGCCGCCTGCGTCATATTTACCACGTTCGGGACCGCCACCGGACCCGTCGACACGATCAGCGCGACCGCCGAACCGGCCGCCACGGTCGTCCCCGCGTTCGGGTTCTGGCTGATCACGCTGCCCGCAGGCACGGTCGTGCTGGACGATTGCGAGATCGTCCCGGAGCACCAGGCCTGCGCCGTTGATCGCGTGGTCGCCGCCGCCTGCGTCAAATTCAGCACGTTTGGCACCGCTACCGGTCCAGGCGTCGGCACCGGCCCCGTCGACACCACCAGGTTCACCGCTGAGCCAGCCGCTACGCCCACCCCCGATGTCGGGTTCTGGCTGCTCACGCGGCCCGCAGGCACCGTGGCGCTCGACTGTTGCGTAACCGCACCGACCACCAGCCCTGCACCCACAATTGCTGTGGTCGCCGCTGCCTGCGTCAAATTCACCACGTTTGGCACTGTCACGGGACCTGTTGTGGCGTCACACCGTGTGAATTTCGTTTCGGTCGTACCCTGACCTGTAACCGTGACCGACAGCGTGTGCTGGTTGCAGTCGGTGATGGACGACACGAAGCTCAGCAGGTAGCCGTTGTCGAGCCGGCTGGAAATCGTCACGTACGCATTGGTGACCTCCGCCGGACTCGGCGCCGAGATATAGTTGCCGCCAGACCTTGCTGCGAGAGCACTCATCACGTTGCTGCCGCTCGTGCCGGGCGTCCCCACGGCGATCGTGAACAGCGGGATGCCGAGGCTGCTGGCCTTGTCGAGCACGAAACTCTGCGTATTGATCGAAGCGTTGTCCAGGCCGTCACTGATCACGACCACTGCCCTGGGTCCGGGCGGCAGCGTGACGCCGACTGGCGGCGATACGATATGGTCCAGTGCAAGGTTGATGGCGTCGTACAAGTTGGTCGTACCGTCGCCTGGGAAGGGCAGCATGACCGCATTGACCAGGCTGTCTTTGCCACCTGCCGCACCGATCCGCGTAAACGGCTGCACGACCGATGTCCGCGCCGGATTGGTGGCGCTGAACTTGACGATGGCCGCGTAATCGTCCGGGCCCATGGAGTTGATGAAGTTGACGACCGCGCCTTCCATCGCGGTGCGCGCGCTGCCTTCTACGCTCGAACTGTAGTCCATGACGAATACGATCGATACATTCTTGGCGGATTCGCGGACGGAGGCAGGGAAAAATCGGACGGCTGGATCGTGAGCGGATTGCCGTCCAACGTGATCGTGAAGTTGCCTGCCGTGAGCCCACCCACAGGATTGCCTGCACCGTCGGTGACGGTCACGTAAGCCTGGATCGGATCGCTGATGGGTCGTGATTCGACGCGCAGGTCGATGGCTGCGCTCGCGGGGCCAGCGAAGAACGCCACCGCCAGCAGCACCAGCCCGGACAAGCCAGGCGGTCAGTCGCCCCGCACGGGCGCGCATGTCAAGCCGTCCTATCGCCGGGTGACTGTGCGCGGGGAAATAGCGAGACATTGTTGCGTTCATGACGAGGTGGGCGTTCCTTGGATGCGTGGATTGATCGTGCGGATGTCGGCAGGTTGAGTCCCGTGCACGAGCGTACGAGACACGACGGTGGTCGTTCCGTGAACTGCGTCACGATCTGGCTGGAGTTGGCTCCGACACCTGGATTCGAACCAGGGACCCGCTGATTAACAGTCAGCTGCTCTACCGCTGAGCTATGTCGGAACGGTTTCGAAAGAGCCGCCAATTTTGCGATTGGCGACTCTTTTAGTCAAGGAAGACCAATTCTCTCACGGGCCGGCGAGCGCCTTGCCCATGCGGGCCAGGGCCTGTTCGAGCGTCTGCATGCTCACCGCGAACGAGAAGCGGATGTGCCCCGGTGCGCCGAAGCCTGAGCCCGGTACGCCCGCAACCCCGGCCTTTTCCAGCAGGAACTCCGCAAACGCATTGTCGTCGGCCAGGCCACGCATGCGGATGGCTTCGCTGACGTCGCACCAGGCGTAGAACGTGCCCGCGGCCGGCAGCGCCTTGAAGCCGGGCAGGGCATTGAGGCCGGCATTGAAGTAATCGTGCCGCGCCTTGAAGTGCTTGTTCATCTCGCCGACACAGGCCTGGTCGCCATTCAGCGCCGCTGTGGCGGCTTTCTGCGAAATCGATGACGGGTTCGACGTGCACTGGCTCTGGATGGTCGACATCGCCGTGACGATTTCGACCGGGCCGCCGCAGTAGCCGATGCGCCAGCCCGTCATCGCGTAGCTCTTCGACACGCCGTTGATCGTGACCGTGCGGTCGTAGAGGTCGGGGCAGGCGGTCAGGAAACTGCAGAACGGTTCCGGCGCCCAGTAGATGTGCTCGTACATGTCGTCGGTGGCGATGATCACGCGCGGGTGCCTGCGCAGCACCGCTCCGATCGCCTCGAGTTCGGCACGCGTGTAGGCCGCACCGGTCGGGTTGCTCGGGCTGTTGAGCATGAAGACACGGGTCTTCGGCGTGATCGCGGCTTCGAGCTGTGCGGCCGTGATCTTGTAGCCCTGTTCAGGGCCAGCATAGGGCGTGACCGGCACGCCGTCGGCCAGCAGCGCCATGTCCGGGTACGAGACCCAGTACGGCGCGGGAATCACCACTTCGTCGCCCGGATCGACTACCGCCATGAACAGGTTGTAGATGGTCTGCTTGGCGCCGGTCGAGGCCAGGATCTGCGGACGCGTGTAAGCGATGCCGTTGTCACGCTTGAACTTCGCGATGATCGCGTCCTTCAGCTCCGGGATGCCTTCCACTGCCGTGTAGCGCGTGAAGCCGTTGCGGATCGCGTCCACGCCGGCGTCGGCAATGTGCGTCGGGGTGTCGAAGTCCGGCTCGCCAATACCCAGGCCGATGATGTCGTGGCCCTCGGCTTTGAGCCTCGCCACGCGGCCGGTGAGGGCAACAGTCGGGGACGGCTTGACGCGCTTGACGCGTTCGGCGAGTTGGACGGGCACTGTGGGTTCCGGGGAGGGGTGAAATGGACGGCGCATTTTAGGCTAATCTGGCGGTCCTCCCAAGGCAGATGACACCGATCGGCCGCACACACGGATGACCGACGTTCCCCGCGCATTTCAGTTGCAGTCCGGCTACCAGCCGGCGGGCGACCAGCCCGAGGCGATTGCGCGCCTGGTCGAAGGGCTGCGCAACGGCCTGGCGCACCAGACGCTGCTCGGCGTGACGGGTTCTGGCAAGACCTACACCGCGGCTAACGTGATCCAGCAGGTGCAGCGGCCGACGCTGGTGATGGTGCACAACAAGACGCTGGCCGCGCAGCTGTACGGCGAGTTCAAGGAGTACTTTCCACACAACTCGGTCGAGTACTTCGTCAGTTACTACGATTACTACCAGCCGGAAGCGTACGTGCCGTCGTCGGACACGTTCATCGAGAAGGACGCGTCGATCAACGCGCACATCGAGCAGATGCGGCTTTCGGCGACCAAGGCGCTGCTCGAAAGGCCCGACTCGATCATCGTCGCGACGGTATCGGCGATCTACGGCCTCGGCGATCCGAAAGCTTACCTGAGCATGGTCCTGCACCTCGTCCGCGGCGAGCGGATCGACCAGCGCAAGCTGCTGCGCCGGCTCACGGACATGCAGTACACGCGCAACGAACTCGACCTGACGCAGGGCACGTACCGCGTGCGCGGCGACGTCATCGACGTGTTTCCGGCCGAATCCGAGCGTGAGGCCGTGCGCGTCGAACTGTTCGACGACGAGATCGAGACGCTCAGCTACTTCGATCCGCTGACGGGCGAAGTCCTGCGCAAGGTGCCGCGGCTCACCGTGTATCCGTCGTCGCATTACGTGACGCCGCGCGAGCGCGTCGACAGCGCGATCGAGAACATCCGCGAGGAGTTGCGCGAGCGGCTCAAGGAGCTGCGCGCAGCCGACAAAGGCCTTGAAGCGCAGCGGCTCGAACAGCGCACCACGTTCGACCTCGAGATGATGATGGAGGTTGGCTACTGCTCGGGCATCGAGAACTACTCGCGCTATCTCTCGGGCCGCCAGGCCGGCGAACCGCCGCCGACGCTGTTCGACTACCTGCCGCCGGGCGCGCTGCTCGTCGTCGACGAAAGCCACGTCACGATCCCGCAGATCGGCGGCATGTATCGCGGCGACCGTTCACGCAAGGAAACGCTGGTGCAGTACGGCTTCCGCCTGCCGTCGGCGCTCGACAACCGGCCGCTGCGCTTCGATGAGTGGGAAGCGCTCGCGCCGCAGATGATCTGCGTCTCGGCCACGCCCGGCCCGTACGAACTGAGCCACGCGGCTGGCGACATCGTCGAGCAGGTCGTGCGTCCGACGGGGCTGATCGATCCCGAAGTCGAGATCCGTCCGGTCCGCACGCAGGTCGACGACGTGTTGTCGGAGATCCACCGCTGCGTCGCGGCGCATCAGCGGGTGCTGATCACCACGCTCACCAAGCGCATGGCCGAGGATCTCACCGACTACCTGAACGAGCATGGCGTGAAGGTGCGTTACCTGCACTCGGACATCGAGACGGTCGAGCGCGTCGAGATCATCCGCGACCTGCGGCTCGGCAAGTTCGACGTGCTGGTCGGCATCAACCTGCTGCGCGAGGGTCTCGACATGCCGGAGGTCGCGCTGGTCGCGATCCTCGACGCCGACAAGGAAGGGTTCCTGCGCTCGACGGGTGCGCTGATCCAGACCATCGGCCGGGCCGCACGCAACGTGCACGGCCGCGCGATTCTCTACGCCGACCGCGTGACGGGTTCGATGCAGCGAGCGCTCGACGAGACCGATCGCCGCCGGGCCAGACAGATCGAATACAACCTGCAACACGGCATCACACCGCAATCGATCGTCAAGGCGGTGCAGGACATCATGGAAGGCGCCCGCGGCGATGCCGACCGGGTTGGCCGCCGCGGCCTGGCGGCGGACGCGGCCGACCTGTTGTTGGCGCCAGAGCAGGCCATGAAGCGGATCAAGAAGCTCGAGGCCGAGATGTACAAGCACGCGCGCAACCTCGAGTTCGAGGAGGCGGCCCGGCTGCGCGACCAGGTCGAAAAGCTGCGGCACCAGGTGTTCGGCATACCCGGCATGCTGGCCGGGTAGCAACTGGACGTTCGCAACTAATCTGCGGCTGCCTGGTGTGCAGCTATCGCGGCGCGCACCATCGATGCATGCAAGGTGCCGAGTTTCGGCACTTGTCCGTGAGGAGCATGGGGCGGGACCGAGAACCAGTCCGTGGAGTACGGCAAGTCCACCTGCTTGCCGAAATCGAACTTCGTGTCGTAGCTCAAGTTGGCAAGCGCATAGGCTTGGGGGTGGTTCAGCTTCAGGATCGCGAACTCTCCCCTGAATAGTTCGCGAACCCGCTGGCTCGTGCCGTAAACGACTCGCACGCCGAGAGGAACGTCTTTCCCGAAAACGGCCATCACAAGCGCCGGTCGTGGTTTCGGTTGTCGGCTCACGCCATCGGGAAAGCGACACCACAAGATGTCGCCCGCTGTGGGTGGATCCGGCCAGTCACGAAAGGTCACTGGTTTCAGGTGTCAAACAAGCTCGAACGCACGTGACTCGTGTCGACCTTTCCGGCCAGCTTCCTTATTTGCCGCAGCTGGGTTTCGGTGAGCGGGCCATTGTCAGCTTCATACTGCGGCAGAACCCGCACCGCCATCTCATGCAGCGCAAGATGGATTGCCTGCGTTTCATCTACGCCCAAGGCTTTGGCGAGCCTCTGTGCCGTGCTGCGCGTAACGCCCGCGACGCTATCGGCGGGGCGGTAACGAAAAGCAAGCTGATCCGAAGGTCGCTTTGCCGGCATGTACGACTCCACTGTTTGATATCTTCAAGATATCCAGATTCGCGACGCTTGTCAAAGGTAAAGCCCCCGCCGGGAAATTGGGGACGCTCACCTATTCTCACCCCCACATTCAGTAATAGGGGAGCGTCCCCCCATTTCCCGTAACCCCTCTCTTCCTGTATCCTCCGCGGCTCGTTTGAGGGCGCATAGCTCAGCGGTAGAGCACTACCTTGACATGGTAGGGGTCCGTGGTTCGATCCCACGTGCGCCCACCACGATCCCGGCACCTGGGTCATCGTGAATCTTGACGGGACCAAAGACGATGCCGGTCATCACACTGCCTGACGGCAGCCAACGCAGCTTCGAACAACCCGTAACCGTGGCAGGCGTTGCCGCGAACATCGGAGCGGGGCTTGCCAGGGCTGCGCTCGCCGGCCGCGTCGACGGCAATCTCGTGGACACCTCGCACGTCATTGACCATGACGCCTCGGTGGCGATAGTCACCGGCAAGGACCCGGACGGGCTCGAAATCATCCGTCACTCCACGGCGCACCTGCTGGCGCAGGCCGTGCAGGCTGTTTACCCCGAAGCGCAGGTCACCATCGGTCCCGTGATCGAGGACGGCTTCTATTACGACT
Source organism: Pseudomonadota bacterium (assembly GCA_016704655.1). Classification (GTDB taxonomy): domain Bacteria; phylum Pseudomonadota; class Gammaproteobacteria; order Steroidobacterales; family Steroidobacteraceae; genus RPQJ01. The sequence continues at coordinate 53,004 of JADIZR010000006.1, forward strand.
TCGCCTTCAGCCGGCCCTTCACTCTGGAAGACCTCGCGAAGTTCGAAGCGAAGATGCACGAACTCGCCAAGGCCGACCTCAAGGTCGAGCGTAAGCTGATGCCGCGCGATGCGGCGGTCGAGACGTTCAGGAAGATCGGCGAGCACTACAAGGCCGAGATCATCGCGAGCATCCCCGCGAACGAAGACATCAGCCTGTACGGGCAGGGCGACTGGTTCGACCTGTGCCGCGGTCCGCACGTGCCCAGCACGGGCAAGCTCGGCGCGTTCAAACTGATGAAGGTCGCGGGCGCCTACTGGCGCGGCGACTCGAAGAACGCGATGCTCCAGCGCATCTACGGCACCGCGTGGGCAGACGAGAAGGCGCTGAAGGCGTATCTCACCCGCCTCGAAGAGGCCGAAAAGCGCGACCATCGCCGCGTCGGTCGCGAGCTCGGGCTGTTCCACACGCAGGAAGAGGCGGTGGGCAGCGTGTTCTGGCACCCGAAGGGTCACACCCTCTGGCGCACCGTCGAAACCTACATGCGCAACCGGCTCGAGCAGTCCGGCTACGTCGAGGTCAAGACACCGCAGCTGCTCGACCGCGTGCTGTGGGAAAAGTCGGGCCACTGGGAAAACTACCGGCCCAACATGTTCGTCGCCGAGTCCGAGGAGCGCATGCTCGCGGTCAAGCCGATGAACTGCCCGGGCCACGTGTTGATCTACAAGCAGGGCATCAAGTCCTACCGCGATCTGCCGCTGCGCCTGGCCGAGTTCGGTTCCTGCCATCGCAATGAACCTTCGGGTGCGCTGCACGGCCTGATGCGGGTGCGCGGTTTCACGCAGGACGACGCGCACATCTTCTGCACCGAAGACCAGATCAACGCCGAGACGGTCGCGTTCTGCGACCTGCTCATGAGCGTGTACAAGGATTTCGGGTTCGAGGAAGTGCGGGTCAAGTTCTCGGACCGCCCGGCCAAGCGCGCGGGCACCGACGCCACCTGGGACAAGGCCGAAGCAGCCCTCAAGTCGGCGGTCGAGACCGCGGGCCTCGAGTACACGCTGAATCCGGGGGAGGGGGCCTTCTACGGTCCCAAGCTCGAATTCGTGCTGCGGGACGCCATCGGCCGGGACTGGCAATGCGGCACCCTGCAGGTCGATTTCGTGCTGCCGGAGCGCCTGGGCGCCGAGTACGTCGGCGAGGACGGTGGCGTGCACCGGCCGGTCATGCTCCACCGGGCCATCCTGGGCTCCATGGAGCGATTCCTGGGCATCCTCATCGAAAACCACGCCGGAAAGTTCCCGACCTGGCTCGCGCCGGTGCAGGCGGTGGTGATGAATATTACGGATGGGCAGGCCGATTACGTGCGCAAGGCGACCGAATTCCTGAAAAATCAGGGGCTTCGGGTCGAAATGGATTTGCGAAACGAGAAGGTCGGCTTTAAAATCCGCGAACACACCTTGCAGCGGGTCCCGTACCTGCTGGTCGCGGGCGACCGCGAGTCAGGGTCCAACTCGTTGGCCGTGCGCACGCGCAGCGGCAAGGACCTCGGGTCGATGGGACTGGAAACCCTCGCCTCGAAGCTTGCCGACGAAGTCGTGAGTCGCGGCCGTACTGTTTTAGCTTTAGAGGATTGATCGCATCACTGCTCCAACGACCAAGCGCATCCGGCGCAACCACGAGATCACGGCCCCGCAGCTTCGCGTCATCGGCGCGGACGGAGAACAAGTCGGGGTGATGACACGCTTCGAGGCGCTCGAACTCGCCGCCTCGCAGGAACTCGACCTGATCGAAGTTTCGCCGATGGCGGAACCGCCGGTCTGCCGGATCATCGATTTCGGCAAGTTCCAGTTCGAGACGAACAAGAAAGCCGCGATTGCGAAGAAGAAGCAGAAACAGATACAGATCAAGGAAGTGAAGTTTCGACCTGGAACCGACGAAGGCGACTATCAGATCAAGCTCAGGAATCTGATTCGCTTTTTCGAGGAAGGGGACAAGGCCAAGGTGACATTGCGTTTCCGTGGCCGCGAGATGGCGCACACGGACCTCGGTCGGCAGATGCTGATGCGTTTGCAGCAAGACCTCGCCGGAATGGCGGTGGTCGAGCAGCATCCGCTGATGGAAGGCCGGCAGATGGTCATGATGCTGGCGCCAAAAAGAAGTAAGGGCGGTTTCGGCCGCCTTTCGCCTTCGATCCGAAGCCGCAAGGCCGAGGTGAAACGGGCTATCAAAATTCAGGAGTTGTCATATGCCCAAGTTGAAGACCAACCGGGCCGCGGCCAAGCGTTTTCGCAAGACAGCGAAAGGCTTCAAGCGCGGCCAGTCGCAGAAGCGACACATCCTCACCAAGAAGTCGAGCAAGCGGAAGCGGAATCTGCGTGGCACCACGATGGTTGCCAAGCAGGATCTCGTCCGTCTCGAACAATTGCTGCCCCACGCCTGAGGTGACCCATGGCACGAGTTAAACGTGGCGTCATCGCTGGACGCCGGCACAAGAAGATCCTCGCCAAGGCGAAGGGTTACTACAACGCACGCCGCAAGGTGTATCGCACGGCGAAGCAGGCGGTCATCAAGGCCGGCCAGTACGCCTACCGCGATCGCAAGGCGAAGAAGCGTGATTTCCGCGCGCTGTGGATCACTCGTATCAATGCGGGTGCCCGCATGTTCGAGATGTCGTACAGCCGGCTGATGGCGGGCCTCAAGGCCGCGGGCCTCGAGATCGACCGCAAGATGCTGGCGGACCTCGCGGTCCACGACATCGAGGCGTTCGGTGCCCTGGTCGAGCAGGCGAAGAAGAGCCTCCCGGCCGCCGAGTAGGAAATGGGAGGCTCCCTATTTTCCGCCGGAAAATAGGGAGCCCCCTGCTTTCACGATGAGCGATACGAGCACGACCCTCAGTCTTGACGCCCTGGCGGCAGACGCCCGGGTACGGGTTGCGGCATGCTCGAGCCTCGCGGATCTCGAAGCGCTCAAGGTCGAGCTGTTCGGCAAGAAAGGCGCGATCACCGCGCAACTGAAATCGCTGGGCGCCCTGGCGCCGGACGAACGCAAAGCCGCGGGGGCCAGGATCAACGCGGTCCGCGACGAGATCGGTGCCGCTTTCGAGGTACGCAAGTCGGAACTCGACAGTATCGAACTCGAACGCAAGCTCGCCGCGGGACGCATCGACGTCACGCAACCCGGGCGCGGCCAGCAGCCCGGCGGCCTGCACCCGGTGAGCCGCACGCGCCGCCGCATCGAGACAATCTTCCGCAATGCCGGGTTTTCGGTCGAAGAAGGCCCCGAAGTCGAGGACGACTGGCACAACTTCGAGGCGCTCAACATCCCCGCGAACCATCCGGCGCGCGCGATGCACGACACGTTCTACTTCCCGGACGGCCGCCTGCTGCGCACCCACACGTCGCCTGTGCAGGTGCGCGCCATGCTGCGCGACAAGCCGCCGCTGCGCATGATCATGCCGGGGCGCGTCTACCGCTGCGATTCCGACATGACCCACACGCCGATGTTCCACCAGGTCGAAGGCCTGGTCGTCGACGACGGCGTGAGTTTCGCCAACCTCAAGTCGGTGCTGCACGAATTCATGCAGCAGTATTTCGAGCGCGATCTTGGCATCCGCTTCCGCCCATCGTACTTTCCGTTCACCGAACCCTCGGCCGAGGTCGACATCGAGTGCGTGTTCTGCAGCGGCGCGGGCTGCCGCGTCTGCAAGCAGACGGGCTGGCTCGAGGTCGCGGGCTGCGGCATGGTGCATCCCAACGTGCTGCGCAACGTGGGCATCGATCCCGAGCGTTACACGGGTTATGCGTTCGGCATGGGCATCGAGCGCCTGACGATGCTGCGTTACAGCGTCAACGACATCCGCCTCTACTTCGAGAACGACCTGCGCTTCCTGCGGCAGTTCGGCTGATCCGGACACCGACGATGCGTATCAGTCTGCAATGGTTGGGTGAATGGATCGGTGGGCCGCTGCCGGCGCCGAAGGACCTCGCCGCGCGCCTGACGATGGCGGGCCTCGAGATCGAAGGCGTCGAAGCGGCCGCGCCACCGTTGCCTGGCGTGATCGTCGGCGAGATCGTCGAGCGCGTGAAGCACCCCAACGCCGACACGCTGAGCGTGTGCCAGGTGAATACAGGGTCGGAAACCGTGCAGATCGTCTGCGGCGCGCCCAATGCGCGTGCGGGCATGAAGGCGCCGCTGGCCACCGTCGGCGCAAAGCTGCCGGGCGGCATGGAAATCCAGAAAGCCAAGCTGCGTGGCGTCGAGTCGTTCGGCATGCTCTGCTCGGGACGTGAACTCGCGCTGTCCGAAGAATCAGGCGGCTTGCTCGAGTTGCCGGCGGACACGTCGACAGGGGCGACGCTCACCGACGCGCTGGGTCTCGACGACACGATCCTCGACGTCAACCTCACGCCGAACCGCGGCGATTGCATGAGCGTCCTCGGCATCGCGCGTGAAGTCGCCGCGCTGACCGGGCAGGCGCTCACCGGTCCGGCCCTGGCCCCGTGCCTGCCGCCTCCAATGAGACCTTCCCCGTCGAATTGACCGCCGGGGCGGGCTGCGCGCGCTTTGCCTCGCGCGTGATCCGGGGCCTGGATCCGCTGGCGAAGTCGCCCGCATGGATGCAGGAACGCCTGCGTCGCGCCGGCTTGCGGCCGATCAGTGCGGCGGTCGACGTCACCAACTACGTGATGCTCGAACTCGGCCAGCCGATGCATGCGTACGACTTGCGGGAGCTCGCCGGTGGCATCGTCGTGCGCCGCGCGCGTGCCGGGGAGACGCTGAAACTGCTCGACGGTCGCGAAATTGCGATGGACGAAACGGTGCTCGTCATCGCCGATAGCGACAAGGTGCTGGGACTTGCGGGCATCATGGGCGGCGATCACTCTGGTATAGGTGACGACACCACCGACGTCCTGCTGGAAGTCGCGTTCTTCCTGCCCGACGCGGTCGCAGGCCGCGGCCGTCGTTACGGCCTGGTCACCGACGCCTCGCAGCGCTTCGAGCGCGGCGTCGATCCCACGTTGCAGGAACGCGCGATCGAGCGTGCAACGGCGCTGTTGTGCGCCTGCGCGGGCGGTACCCCGGGCCCGACGCGGTTGGCCGAACTCACTGGCGAAATGCCGCAGCCGGCGACCGTTCGGCTGCGCCCAGAGCGGGCGCGCCGCGTCATCGGAGCCAACATCGACGACGCAGCGATTGCATCGATGCTCACGGGGCTCGGCATGAAGCTCGACCGGAGCGACAGCGCGTGGCGCGTGACACCGCCGACCTGGCGCTTCGATATCGTCATCGAGGAAGACCTGATCGAGGAGATCGCGCGCACGCACGGCTTCGATCGCATTCCAGAAACGGTGCAGCCCGCACGGCAACCGATTCCCGCGGTCACCGAGACGCGCATTCATGGCGATGCGGCGGCCGACAGGCTCGTCCAGCGCGGCTATTTTGAGGCGATCACGTACAGCTTCATCGAGCCGGGCCAGCACGACCTGTTCGCTCCCGGCACGCCGAGCCTGACACTGAGCAATCCCATTTCGGCCGAGCTCGCAACGATGCGTGCGTCGTTGTGGCCGGGCCTCGCCGCGGCTCTGGCTTCGAACCAGCGTCGGCAGCAGCCGCGCGTGCGCCTGTTCGAGGTCGGCAGCAAGTTCATCGTCGCTCGTGACGACGGCGCACTGCAGGAAGTGCCGGTCATCGCGGGGATCGCAGCGGGCTCCGCCGTGCCAGAGCAGTGGGGCGCGCCGAAGACAGCCGTCGATTTCTTCGACGTTCGTGCCGACATCGAGGCGCTGTTGCGCGCGACCGGTGCGAGCAGCGAATTCCGTTTCCTGCCGGGCCAGCACCCCGCATTGCATCCGGGTCAGACGGCCGAGGTCCGCCGCGGTGAAAAGCACGCCGGTTGGATCGGCCGACTGCATCCCGACGTCGAGCGCCGACTCGATTTGACATATTCAGCGATCGTTTTCGAGCTCGAACTCGCTGTCGCGATGGCTGCCTCGGTGCCGCATTTCCACGAAGTATCGCGATTTCCAGCGGTGCGGCGTGACCTTGCGATCGTCGTCGAGGAAGCGGTGCCCGTGCAGAAACTGCTCGACTGCGTCCAGCACGCCGCGGGGACGGTGCTGCGCGACACGACAGTGTTCGATATTTACCGCGGGGCAGGCATCGAAAATGGTCGCAAGAGTGTCGCGATAGGCTTGAATTTACAGGATGTTTCGCGCACCCTTACTGACGAAGAGACGGATGCCATCGTGGCCAGGGTCGTCTCCGACCTGGAGCGGGAGTGCTCCGCCACGATCCGAGACCGATAAGACAAAGATGGCATTGACCAAGGCGGAAATCGCGGAAGCGTTGTTCGACCAGCTCGGCCTCAACAAGCGTGAGGCCCGTGAGCTAGTCGACCTGTTCTTCGAAGAGTTGCGCATGGCGCTGGCCCATGGCGAGCAGGTCAAGCTTTCCGGTTTCGGCAACTTCGACCTGCGCAGCAAGAACCAGCGCCCGGGTCGCAACCCGAAGACCGGCGAGGAGATTCCGATCAGCGCGCGTCGTGTCGTGACTTTCCGTCCTGGCCAGAAACTGAAGGCTCGCGTGGAAGCGTATGCTGGAACCCAGCAATAACGACGAACTCCCGGCGATCCCGGGCAAGCGCTACTTCACCATCGGTGAGGTCAGCGAGCTGTGCGGCGTGAAGCCGCACGTGCTCCGTTACTGGGAGCAGGAGTTTCCCCAGCTCAAGCCGGTCAAGCGCCGGGGCAATCGTCGCTATTACCAGCGTCAGGACGTCCTGGTGATCCGCCAGATCCGCGCGCTGCTGTACGACCAGGGCTTCACGATCGGCGGCGCCCGCAATCGGCTCGAGGGCGAGGAAGCCCGCGATGACGTCACCCAGGCCCACCAGCTCGCGCGCCAGCTGCGCGTCGAGCTCGAAGAACTGATCAAAATCCTGCGACGGTAGGGGAGGCTCCCCAATTTTCGGTCGAAATTGGGGAGCTTCCCCAGTTATACTCCGCGCCCGGTCGGAGCGTGGCGCAGTCTGGTAGCGCACTTGCATGGGGTGCAAGGGGTCGGAGGTTCGAATCCTCTCGCTCCGACCAATCAAACAGCCGCTCCATATGGATACCCAGCAGACGAAATCGATCTTGACGGTGGCCCTGATGGCGGCCTTCGCCGACGGCCTCAAGGACGAACGCGAACGCGAGTCGGTTCGCAAACTGGCGGAAGCCTTTGGGGCCGAGTCCAGCATCGACCTGCCAGCCTTGTATCGCGAAGTCCTGCTCGCACGGCCCGACCTCGCCGAGGTCGTAAAGCCCCTTGATACGCAAGGTCTGCGCCAGTACGCCTACGAAATGGCAGTTGGCGTCGTCAACTCCGATGGTTCGCAGAATGCGGCGGAAGCGGCCTTCCTTACGCAGTTGGCAGCAGCACTGCAGCTACCCACGACGGCAGCAGAGTCCGTCGCGCAACAGGCCAGCGCGATCGCGGATGCTGCCGTCGAGCCTACCGGTCCTGACGCACCGGCAGGTGTGACGACAGCTGCGGCGACGCCGGCCGCCGTGGCGGGCACCGTGCTCGGCAAAGCGAATGTCAGCGACGCCGAGATGGACAAGACCATCCTGAATGCGTCGATCACCAACGCGGCGCTCGAACTGCTGCCGGAATCGATTGCGTCGATGGCGATCATTCCGCTGCAGCTGCGCCTCGTGTATCGCATCGGCAAGGCGTACGGCTTCGAGATGGACAGTTCAAACGCTAAGGATTTCATCGCCACGCTCGGTGTCGGCCTCACCTCACAGTACGTGGAGCAAATCGGACGCAAATTGCTGGGCGGGCTGCTTGGCGGTCTCGGCGGCGGCCTTGGTCGGTCCCTCGGCCGGCAGGCGGCCAGTTCGGGCCTCACGTTCGCCACGACGTACGCGATCGGTCGCGTGGCGCAGCGTTACTACGCGGGTGGTCGCACGCTCGATGCGGCGACGCTCAAGCAGGCGTTCGCGTCTCTGGTGGCAGAGGCGCGTGGCCTAGCACCGCAATACCAGTCACGGATCGAGCAGGCCGCGCAGACGATCGATACGCGCAAGCTCGTGGAGATGGTCAGGCAGGGCTGACGGAAGTGAGGAAGGGAGGAAGGGGGGAAGTAGTGAATCGCGAATAGTAAATAGTGAATAGTGAATAGTGATTAGTCGGAAAGAGCGCGGCCCGCAAATCACGCGCCACTTCCTCCCTTCCTCCCTTCCTCCCTTCCTCCCTTCCTAGGAGTGCGTGACCGCATGCATGCGGTCGGCTCGCTCCAGGTGCGGGATCGCGTTGAACGACACCAACCGCGCGTTGCCCGAAGCCGGATGGATCACTTCCGTCACGCCGGTGTTGCGGATCTGCAGGTTCAGCTGGATTGCCGCATCGGCTCCCGCGTCGAGCACCTCCGACGTGTAACGGCCAATCACGCCCCCGGACGTCACGATCAGCACGTTGTCGTCGCGCCCGAGTCCTTCGCACGCAGCCGTAACACCGGCACCGATCCGGGCGCCGAACTCCGCCCAGCTTTCGCCGCCCGCGACGAGATCGTCGTGCCGTGACCACTTCTGCATGGCGCTGCGGATCGCCGCGAAGTACTCGCGTCGGTCACCCGATGCCTTGATGGCCTGCAGGCGGTCGCCTTCGAAAAATCTCAGCAATGACTGGTGGTCGTACTCGTTGAAACGCGCGTCCTGGGTGAAGTCGCGCGGGCCATCGAGTGCGTTCATGACGAGTTCGCACGTCGACACCTGCCTTTGCAGCGTGCCCGCGAGCACCCGGGCGAACTGCAGGCCGCGGGCCGCGAAGTGTTCGCCGAGCCAGGTCGACTGGCGCGCTCCAAGGTCGGTGATCGAATCGTAGTTGCCCGCGAAATCGGGCTGGCCGTGGCGTACGAGATAAAGATAGGGCATAAGCCTCCCAGTTTAGCCCGGAACGCCCCATGCCCAGCGCCGCGCCATCTGCACCGTTCCAGCCCTCGGGCGTCATCACGCTGACGACGGATTTTGGTCACAAGGACCCTTTCGTTGGCGTGATGAAGGGGCAGGTGCTGCGCCGGTTCCCCGCGGCCCGGTTGGTCGACCTGACGCACGAGATCCTGGTCCACTGGCCCCCCGAGGCCGGCTTCTGGCTCGGGCGCTCGTTCAGGTATTTCCCGTCAGGCACGGTGCACGTGGCCGTCGTGGATCCTGGCGTTGGCAGTTCACGCGACGTCGCCGTAGTCGAAGCCGAGGGCCAGCTGTTCCTGGCACCCGACAACGGCCTGCTGGCCGGGGTGCTCGAGCGACTGGTCGCCACCCCCATCCTGCGGCGGCTCGACGACAGCGTCCTGCGCGATCTTGGAATCCACCAGCCGAGCGCGACCTTCCATGGCCGCGACATCTTTGCGCCGGTGGCAGCCGAGCTGGCCGCTGGTCGGTTACGCCCCGAAGCCCTGGGACCGGTGGTGCGGGAACTCGTGCCGGGCTGGTTGGACGAGCCCACCCTGGCTGACGGGCAGTTGAACGGGGCGGTGGTGACGGTGGACCATTTTGGCAACCTGTTGACCAACCTGGACGCCGCGCTCGTAGGCCAGGTGGCGACGCCTGTGGTCCGGGCCGGCGGCCAGGAAATCCTGCTCCGGCGCACGTATTCCGACGTCCGGCCGGGCGAGTACGTCGCCCTGATCAACTCTTTCGGCGTGCTGGAGGTGGCCAGAGCCGAAAAGAGCGCGGCCGAGGGCCTTGGACTGGGTCGGTGTGCCCCAATCGTCGTTTCGCCGCGCCATTGCGCCGCAAAACGAATCGGTTGAGAAGCAAACCGATCCGTGTATAGTTCGCAGCCTTGTGCCCATGTTGAATGGGCAGCGCGTTGATATATCAGGACTTTCTCCCAGGGCTGCGCCATGGAACGAGACGAGGAACACTTCGACTTGGACGACGAGTTTGTAGCTGGAGCTGAGGAAGAGAATTACGACCGGTTCATCGACAGGGTGGACCGGCGCAAGCAGGCGGCTGCCGTGAAGAAAGGCAAGGCGGCCTGGAGCAAGCTCGAAGACGTGCTTGCCGAGAAACGCCTGCAGAAAGAACTCAAGGACTTCTACGAAGACAAGTAGCCCCTCCGGCTCGGCTCGGACCCGCGGCTCCTTACAATGACCAGCCATACCGAATCGAACTGGGTCGTCCTGAAGTTTGGCGGCACCAGCGTTTCGAGCGTCAGTAACTGGAAGAACGTCGCTGGCGTCGTCAAGGCGCGGCTGATCGAAGGCCTGCACCCCGTCATCGTGCACTCCGCGCTGTCCGGTATCACGGATCGCCTCGAGCAACTGCTGGCAAAAGCGCTGACCGGTGAGTGGGAACCGGTCATGGACCAGATCGAGCGTCGGCACCTCGACCTCGCGCGCGATCTCGGTATCCACATCGACGCCGAGCTCGACCGCCATTTCACCGACCTCCGCCGCAGCGCCGAAGGCATCCACCTGATCGGCGAGGTCAGTGACCGCCTGCGCGCGCGGGTGATGGCCAACGGCGAACTGATGGCAACGCGGATCGGCGCCGCGTTCCTGCAGGCCGAAGGCATCGACGTGCAGTGGCTCGACGCCCGCACGTTGCTGCACGCCGAAGTACGGACCGGCGCAACCGAACGCGCGAACTACCTGTCGGCGACCTGCAACTTCGAACCCGACACCGCATTCCAGCAGCGGCTGGCCTCAGGCGGCAAGGTGCTGATCACGCAGGGCTTCATCGCCAGCGACGCGCACGGCGACACCGTGCTGCTCGGTCGCGGTGGTTCCGACACCTCGGGCAGTTACTTCGCGGCCAAGCTCCGCGCGCGCCGCCTCGAGATCTGGACCGACGTGCCCGGCATGTTCACGTCGAATCCCAAGTCAGTGTCGAACGCGCGGCTGCTCAAGTCGCTTGATTACGACGAGGCCCAGGAAATTGCCAGCAGCGGCGCGAAGGTCCTGCACCCGCGCTGCATCCTGCCGGTGAAGCAGTACGCGATCCCGCTGACCGTGCACGCCACGCAGCAGCCCGAACTCGAAGGCACCGTCGTCACGGCGACGGGCGGTGATGGCGGCGCGCGCGTGAAAGCGGTCTGCATCAAGAAAGGCATTACCCTGCTCTCGCTCGAAACGCTCGGCATGTGGCACCAGGTGGGGTTCCTGGCCGATGCCTTTGCCGTGTTCAAGGACCATGGCCTTTCGATCGACCTGGTGTCGACGTCCGAGACCAGCGTGACCGTCTCGCTCGATCCCGCAGCCAACACGCTCGACAGTCGCGCGCTGGAGACATTGGTCACAGCGCTCGCCAAGCTCTGCCGCGTCGAGGTCATCGGCCCTTGCGCTGCGGTGAGCCTCGTCGGGCGCAGCATTCGCGCGACACTGCACCGCCTGGGCGACGCACTCGAGCTGTTCGAGGAACAGCGCATCTACCTGGTCACGCAGGCCGCCAACGATCTCAACATCACGTTCGTCGTGGACGAAGAGCAGGGCGACCGCCTCGTGCGCCGCCTGCACGACGTCATCGTCTGGAACGCGCCGTCCGATCACGTCCTGGGTCCGACGTGGGAGCAGATCCACGGCCTCGGTCCAGTGATTCCGGCGGGCGGGCCGCCCTGGTGGCAGAACCGCCGCGACGAACTGCAGCGCATCGCACGCGAGCACGGCAGCGCTTACGTCTACGATCGGGCCTCGTCCGAGCTTGCTGCAAAGCAACTGCTCGCGATTCGCGGCGTCGACCGCATCTTCTACGCGATGAAGGCGAATCCGCACCCGGAGCTGCTCAAGACCTTTGCGGGGCTCGGGTTGTCGTTCGAATGCGTCTCGCGCGGCGAATGCGAGCACGTGATGAAGGTCGTGCCGGGCATCGATCCGTCCCGCATCCTGTTCACGCCGAATTTCGCCCCGCGCAGCGAATACGAGTGGGCGCTGGAGCAGGGCGTCAACCTGACGATCGACAACGTCTATGCGTTGCGCGAATGGGGCGAGCTGTTCCGCGACCGCGACGTGCTGATCCGCATCGACACCGGTTTCGGACGTGGCCATCACGATCACGTGCGCACGGCGGGCGTGCATTCCAAGTTCGGCGTGCCGCTCTTCGAGATGGACGAGGTCGAGCGCCTCGTCGACCTGGTGGGCGCGCGCGTCGTGGCGTTGCATGCACATACCGGCAGCGGCGTGTTCGACGTGCGCAACTGGAAGGAAGTGGGCCACATGCTTGGCGGCCTGGCCCAGCGCTTTCCGCACGCACGGGCCATCGACCTCGGTGGCGGGCTCGGGGTACCCGAGAAACCAGGGCAGGTGCCGGTGGACCTCGCTGCGCTGCAGGGAGTCATCGACGACATCCGTGCGAAGTGGCCGCAGGTCGAACTCTGGCTTGAACCGGGACGGTTCCTCGTGGCACAAGGAGGCGTGCTGGTGGTCGAAGTGACGCAACTGAAGGGCAAGGGCGCGGTGCAGTACGTCGGTGTGTCGACCGGCATGAATTCGCTGATCCGTCCCGCGCTCTACGGCGCGCATCACGACATCGTCAACCTCACGCGCTTCGGCGAACCGGGCACCGAGGTTTACAACGTCGTGGGGCCGATCTGCGAGTCTGCCGACTACCTGGGTCACGAGCGACTGCTGCCGGCCACCCAGGAAGGCGACGTACTGTTGATCGCAAACACGGGGGCCTACGGCCACGCGATGAGTTCCAACTACAACCTGCGCGAGCCCGCGTGTGAAGTGATCATCTGAGCGTGCCGCTGCTGGCCGGAAGGAGTGAGCGTGTGAAGACTGCAATCGTTGGCTGGCGCGGCATGGTGGGTTCGGTGCTGATGCAACGCATGGCGCTTGAGCGTGATCTCGAGCACGTGGACCCCGTTTTCTTCAGTACGTCGCAGGCGGGCGGCGCGGGTCCCGTGATCCATGGCCGTCCATCCGGCGCGCTGCGCAATGCCAGCGATCTCGAAGCGCTCGCGCAGTGCGACGTGGTCGTGACCTGCCAGGGCGGCGAATACACAAATGACGTCCACCCGCGACTGCGAGCCCGCGGCTGGAACGGCTATTGGATCGACGCGGCGTCCGCGCTGCGCATGAAGAACGACGCCGTCATCATTCTCGACCCCGTGAATCGTAACGTGATCGACGCTGCGCTCGCGGCCGGCGTGCGGAACTTTGTCGGCGGCAACTGCACCGTGTCGCTGATGATGATGGCCCTCGGCGGACTGTTCCGTGCAGACCTGATCGAGTGGATCACGTCGATGACCTACCAGGCGGCCTCGGGCGCTGGTGCGCAGAACATGCGCGAACTCGTCGAGCAGATGGGAAGCGTGCACGCTGCCGCAGCCCCGCTGCTGCGCGATCCGGCGAGCGCCATTCTCGAGATTGACCGGGTGGTTACGGCGCAGATACGTTCCTCGGACCTGCCGCACGCGAACTTCGGCACAGCGCTGGCGGGCAGCCTGATTCCCTGGATCGACAAGGACCTGGGCAACGGCGTGAGCCGCGAGGAATGGAAGGGCAGTGCCGAGACCAACAAGATCCTGGGCCGGTCGGACGGCGCAGCGATTCCGGTCGAGGGCATCTGCGTCCGCGTCGGCGCGATGCGTTGCCACAGCCAGGCGATGACGATCAAGTTGAAGCGTGACCTGCCGCTCGCCGAGATCGAACGGCTGCTCGCTGGCGGCAACGACTGGGTCCGGCTCATCCCCAACACGCGCGAGGCTTCGATTGCCGGCCTGACGCCGGCCGCGGTCAGCGGCACGCTCGACATCCCGATCGGTCGCGTGCGCAAGTTGAGCATGGGCGGCGAATACCTCACGGCGTTCACCGTCGGCGACCAGCTGCTGTGGGGCGCGGCCGAACCGATCCGCCGCATGCTGCGCATCCTCGCCGAGCGGCAGCGGGGCTGAGCGTCGGTCATGACCGACCAGCGCGACCAGCCTTCGCTCGACGAACTGGCTGCGCGACTCGCTGATTTTGCACGCGAGCGTGACTGGGACCAGTTCCACGCGCCGAAAAACCTCGCGATGGCGCTCGCGGGGGAACTGGGTGAACTGCTCGAGCACTTCCAGTGGCTGTCGGAGCAACAGAGCGCGAACCTGCCTGCCGACGTCAAGGACGCCGTGGCGCTCGAGATGGCCGACGTGCTGCTTTACCTGGTCCGACTGGCGGACAAGCTCGATATCGATCTCAATGCCGCCGCAGTGCGCAAGATCGGCCTGAACGCCATCAAGTACCCGGTCGACCAGTTTCGCGGCAGCTCGCGCAAGTACGACGACCCCGCATGAAGCAGGAGGCCGTTCGTGAGCAGCGCTGACATGGCCACGGGAATCGTCAGCCTCCTGGGCAGGCGCGTGACGCGGTAAGAGCCCCGGTTCCAGATGCTACCTGACGACGGTCGACCTGCCAGCCATGCGGCGTCCGTGTCGCGGGCATTGCCCCGCACGGTGGTCGTGCTGGGGCTCGTTTCGCTGCTGAATGACGCCTCGAGTGAGATGATCACGCCGCTGTTGCCGATCTTCCTGACGGCAACACTTGGCGCCGGGCCTGCGATCGTCGGCCTGGTCGAAGGCCTTGCCGAAGCCACCTCGAGCGTGCTGAAACTCGTTGCGGGCCGCCTGGCGGATCGTGGCGTAAATGCGAAGTCGCTCGTGGTCGCAGGCTACGGCTTGTCGAACGCGACACGCCCCCTGATCGGGCTGGCGGCCGCCTGGAGTTCCGTGCTGCTGCTGCGCTTTCTCGACCGCGTCGGCAAAGGGTTCCGCACCGCGCCCAGGGACGCATTGATCGCAGGAGCCACGCATGCAGCAGATCGCGGCCGTGCTTTCGGCTTTCACCGCTCGATGGATCACGCGGGTGCCGTCATCGGCCCGTTGATCGCCTTCGCCCTGCTGTCGCTGCAGGTCGAGCTCAAGCACGTCTTCCTCGCATCGGTCGTGCCTGGACTGCTCGTGTTGCTGTTGCTCATGTTCGGCCTGCCGCGGGGGCAGCCCTTCGTTGCGCCGCCGCGCGCGTCGTTTTCATGGCGCTCGCTGCACGGCAGGCTGCGCGCGATGATCCTCGCCGCGGGCTGGCTCGCACTGGCGAGCGTGCCGGAAGCCTTCGTCGTGCTTTGGGCTATCGGCGCCGGCATGTCAGTGCACTGGGTGCCCCTGGTCTGGGCCGCCGCAAGTCTCGCCAAGATGGCGATCGCGATGCCGGCGGGGATCGTGTCGGATCGTCTCGGTCGCATTCCCGTGCTGCTGGGCGGCTGGTCCCTGCGTGTGTTCGTGCTGCTGTTGCTGGCAGCCCTGCCGGCGCCGCCGGCCTGGCAGGTGTGGCTGCTGTTCATTGCTTACGCCGCCACGCTGGCCGTGACCGAGCCTGCCGAGCGCTCGGTCATCGGTGATCACGCCTCAGCACACGAGCGTGGGACAGCCTATGGCCTGTACCACCTGGCGAGCGGCCTGCTGGTGCTGCCGGGTGCCGTGCTCTTCGGCGCGATCTGGGAGCGCTTCGGTTCGAGCGCGGCGTTTACCACGGCTGCGATCGTGACTGCGCTCGGCGCGGCGTGGATGTCCTGGCTCGCGCGTGAGCCCATCGCGCAAGCGGGTTAGCAGCGCAGCTGCGCCCTGTGCAGAGCTTCCCTAAAGGCTGCCCGGAACGCGGGCACCGTGCCGTGAGGCGAGTTCGCCGACGACCTGCTCGAGCGTCAGGTTGCGGGACTTCAGCAGCACCAGCAGGTGATAGAGCAGGTCGGCGCATTCGCCGACGAGCTCGGGATCGTCGCGTGTCACGGCGGCGAGTGCCGTCTCGACTCCTTCCTCGCCCACTTTCTGCGCGATGCGGCTGACTCCGCTGGCAAAGAGCCGGGCCGTGTAGCTGCCTTCCGGGCTGTCGGCGATACGCTGCGCAATCGTCGCCTGCAGCGTCGAGAGGAACGCAATGCGTGACGCCAGCGGCTCGCGCGCGTCGGCAAAGCACGTGGGCGTGCCGTTGTGGCAGGTCGGGCCGTCGGGATGGGCGAGCACGAGGATCGTGTCGCGGTCGCAATCGGCGCTTACGTGCGTGACACGCAGGAAATGACCCGAGGTTTCGCCTTTGGTCCAGAGCTGGTTGCGACTGCGGCTGAAGAAGGTGACGCGCCCGTCGGTCAGCGTGCGGCGCAGCGCCGCCTCGTTCATGTAGCCGAGCATCAGGACGCGGCCGTCGACCGCGTGCTGGACGATGGCGGGCAGCAGGCCGTCGCCCTTGTCCCAGTCGAGTCGCGCGAGGTTCAGGTCGTTCATGGACGGATCTCCACGCGTCGTGCGCGCAGGCTGGCTTTCAGGTCCGGGATGGCGATGGCGCCGCTGTGAAAGACGCTCGCGGCCAGTGCGCCATCGACGCCGGCGTCGGCGAAGACCGTGGCGAAATGCTCCATCGTGCCGGCGCCCCCGGAGGCGATCAGCGGCACGTGGCAGATACTGCGCACGGCTCGCAGCTGGCGCAAGTCATATCCCTGGCGGACGCCATCGCTCGCCATGCAGTTGAGGACGATTTCGCCGGCGCCGCGGTCCTGCACTTCGCGTACCCAGTCGAGCGTGCGGCGGCGCGTGCTGCACGAGCGGTCCGGGTCCCCCGTGAACTGGTAGACCTCGAACTCTTCGCCGACCGTCTGGCTGTCGATGCCGACCACTACGCACTGTGAACCGAAGCGTCGGGCCAGCGCGTTCACGAGGCCGGGATCCGCCAGGGCAGGGGAGTTTACCGAGATCTTTTCCGCGCCTGAATTGAGGACTTCCTCGGCATCGGCGACGGTACGGATACCGCCAGCCACGCAGAATGGGATGTCGAGAACCCGGGCGACACGAGTGATCCAGCTGCGGTCGACGGAACGGTTTTCGGGACTGGCCGTGATGTCGTAGAACACCAGCTCGTCCGCGCCTTCGGCGCAGTAGCGCGCGGCAAGCTCGAGGATGTCGCCCACGACCTTGTGATCGCGGAAGCGAACACCCTTCACGACCTGTCCGTCGCGAACGTCGAGACAGGGAATTATGCGCTTGGCAAGAATGGGTCGAGCTCCGCGGCCGGTATGCGATTCTCGAGCAGGGCGCGGCCACTGATCACGGCTGCAGCGCCCGTGGCGGCCAGTGCCACGAGGTCGGCCCCGCAGCTCACCCCGCCCGACGCCTGCCATTGAATCTTCGGGAAGCGTCTCACCGCCTCAGCGTACAGCGCGAGATTGGGTCCCGAGAGCGCGCCGTCCCGGGCGACGTCCGTGCACAGCACGTGCCGTGCGCCGTGCGGCAGGTAACTTGCGACCGCTTCCCACAGGCTCGCCTCGGTCTGTGACTCCCACCCGTGCGTCGTCAGGCGTGGCGTGCCACCTGCGTCGAGGCGAACGTCGAACGCCAGCACGATGTGATCGGGACCGAACTCTCGCAGCCACTGCTGGACCTCTGCGGGCTTCGTCACGGCCACGCTGCCGACCACGATGCGCTGCACCCCGAGTCCGAGCAATTCCGCCGCGACCTCGCGCGAGCGGACGCCCCCGCCGACCTGGATGGTGGTGTCATCGAACGCTCGCGCCAGTTCAGTGATTGCCGACCGGTTGCCCTGCGAGCCGTCGCGTGCGCCGTCGAGGTCGACGACGTGCACGTAGCGCGCACCCAGGTCGCGGTAGCTCCCGAGGATCGCAACGGGATCGCTGCCGTAGACGGTCTCGGCGTCGAAGCGTCCCTGCAGCAGACGCACGCACTGACCGCCCCGCAGGTCGATGGCTGGCACGAGCTGCATGTCAGGCCAGTGCCAGGAAGTTGGCGAGGAGGCGCTGACCGGCACGGGACGAGCGCTCGGGATGAAACTGAGCGCCGTGAAAGTTCGCATGACGGACGATCGCCGAGAATTCGCCACCGTAGTCGGTGACGGCTTGCGTCCACGGGCCGACCGGCGCGGCGTAGCTGTGCACGAAATAGACGTAGGCGTCGTCACCGAGCCCACGCGTCAGCGGTGAGCCGCTCTGCGGCACGACCTGGTTCCAACCCATGTGCGGGACCGGAAATCCCTGCCGATCGGGAAACCGGGTCACCCGTGCGGGGAAAATGCCGAGGCACTCCGTGTCTCCTTCCTCGCTGCCCTTGAACAGCAATTGCATGCCGAGGCAGATGCCGAGCACGGGTTGGGTCAGCGTCGGTATTGCGGAGGCCAGTCCGAGTGAATGCAGTCGCTCCATGGCGTCAGCCGCGGCGCCCACGCCGGGCAGGATGACGCGGCGCGCGCGACGCAACTCGTCGACATCGGCGGTCAGCTGCGAGGATGCACCCAGCCGGTCGAGTGCGAAGCGCAGCGAGGCGATGTTGGCGCCGCCGTTGGCAATGATCGCGACGTCCGTCATCTCAAAGCATGCCCTTGCTGCTGGGCAGTTCGCTCCCCTCGATCCTGATCGCCTGGCGCAGCGCGCGACCCGTGCACTTGAAGCAGGCCTCGATCATGTGGTGCGTGTTGTCACCCTTCACCTGCACGTGCACCGCGGCCAGCAGGCTGTCGGCCAGTGAACGGAAGAAGTGGGGCACGAGCTCGGTGGGCAGGCCGCCGACGGACTCGCGACCGAACGTACCCTCAAAGACAGCGTAGGCGCGGCCCGAAAGATCGATCGCGACCTGCGCCTGCGACTCGTCCATGGGCAGCACGAAGCCGAAGCGTGCGATGCCGCGCTTGTCGCCGAGCGCTTCACGCAAGGCCTGGCCGAGCGCCAGCGCGCAGTCCTCGACCGTGTGGTGCTCGTCGATTTCCAGGTCACCCGTGCAGGTGAGCTCGAGTGCGAAGCCGCCGTGACGCGCGACCTGCTCCAGCATGTGATCGTAGAAGCCGATGCCGGTCGCGATGGCGATGGGGCCGGTGCGGTCGAGGTTGACCCGCACCCGGATGTCGGTTTCCTTCGTCTTGCGCAGCACGGTCGCGGTGCGGGCCGGCTGGCGCAGCTGTTCCACGATCGCCGCCCAGGTGGTGCCGTTGCTTCCATCGGCAAGAACCTTCAGGCCCTGGAGCCCCAGGTTCGCTGCCAGTTGCAGGTCCGTCTCGCGATCGCCGATCACGTAGCTGTGCTGCGGGTCGATGGGGTGGTCACGCAGGTAATCGGTCAACAGGCCAGTCTTCGGCTTGCGGCATTCGCAGCCCTCGGCGGGCCGATGCGGGCAGAAAAACTCTGCGTCGAATTCGATGCCCTGCGAGGCGAAGAGGGTACGGATGAAATCCTGCGGTTCGCGGAACGCGGGTTCCGGGAACGTGTGCGTGCCGAGCCCATCCTGGTTGCTCACGAGCACGAAGCGGTAGCCGGCCTGCTTGAGTTCGAGCAGCGCAGGAATCACGCCCGGCAGCAGGCGGATCTTGGCGAGGCTGTCGACCTGCTCGTCGACCGGCTCTTCCACGAGCGTGCCGTCGCGATCGATGAACAGGACGCGTGCTCCACTCATGGCTGCTCCACGGCGGCCAGCAGCCGCTGGTTCTGGTCGGGCGTGCCGATCGAGATGCGCAGGCAATTCGCCAGCCCGGGGTGGGACGAGAAGTCACGCACGATCAGTCCTGCCGACTTGCCGGCTGCGAAGAATTGCCTGGCATCGCGGCACTCCACCAGCAGGAAGTTGGCAGCGGATGGAAAGACCCGCGCGACGTTGGCGTAGCGCTCGAGGCGTTCACGCATGGTAGCGCGTTCGTCAAGCAGCGTGCGGATGCGTGCGGCCGATAACGCGCGCTGGGGAGCCTCGGTCAGGGCCAGGACTTCGTCCACTGTCGACGCCGGGATGGCATACGGCGGAATGATCCGGCGCAGCAGTCCGATGATGTCCTCGCTCGCGATCACGGTGCCCAGGCGCGCACCGGCGAGCGCGTAAGCCTTCGACAACGTGCGCAGGATGACGAGATTCGGGAACTCGGCGAGTCGTGCCGTGAGGCTCGCCCGGTCGCAGAACTCGACGTAGGCTTCGTCCACGACGACCAGGGCCTTGCCGGCGAGTTCGGTGCAGACACGCAGCATGGCGACTTCGTCGAGCAGGTTGCCCGTCGGGTTGTTGGGCGAGCACAGAAACACGATCTTCGCGCGCAGGCCGGCGGCAATGACCTGCCCGGCATCCAGCGCAAAGCCATCACGCAGCAGTGGAACCTCGAGCACGCCCGCACCCTGAATGCGAGCCGCGACTTTGTAAAAGCCGAACGTTGGCGGCGTGATCACCACGTTGTCCTGTCCCGCGCGACAGAAGGCACGCACCAGCAGGTCGATGGCCTCGTCGCTGCCACGACCGACCAGCAGTTGGCGCGCCGGAACGCCATACAACTGCGCCATGCGCTCGACCAGCGCCTGCGGTTGTGGCTCGGGATACCGGTTGAGTCCGGCGATCGAGTTGTCGCCCGAGGCGCGCCACGGCATTTCGTTCGCGTGCATGCGCTCGAGCGAAGGGTCCCAGGCTGCGTGCTGGTAAGGCTGCAGTTCGAGGATGTCCGGTCGTGCCAGTTGCAGGATCGAGGGACTCATGCGTTGCCTGCCTGCGCCAGCGCATCGAGACGAATCGTGACGGCATTGGCGTGCGCGTGAAGCGATTCGAGCTGCGCCAGCGTGCGTGCCGTCGGGCCGAGGTTGCGCAAGCCGTCCGCGGTCAGCTCCTGCACGGTGATGCGCTTGACGAAGTCGAACACGCTGAGCCCGCTGTAGGCGCGAGCATGGCCGTACGTGGGCAGCACGTGGTTGGTGCCACTGCAGTAGTCGCCCATCGTTTCGGGGGTCCACGCGCCGAGGAAGACGGAACCGGCATTCTGGACCTGCAGCAGCAGCTCGCGCGGGCGGGCGACCTGCAGGATCAGGTGCTCAGGGGCATAACGGTTCGATACTTCCATTGCGGCCGCAATGCTTGGCACGATGATGACGCGACTTTCGGCGATCGCCTTGCCCGCGATTTCACGTCGCGGCAGGGCGGCCAGTTGCCGGGCTACCTCGGCCACGCAGGCTTCAGCCACCTTGCGAGAAATCGTCACCAGCACGACCTGCGCGTCGACACTGTGTTCCGCCTGCGCGAGCAGGTCGGCGGCGACGAACGCGGGGCGTGCGGATTCATCGGCAATGACCAGCACTTCCGACGGTCCGGCCGGCATGTCCAGCGCTGCGCCGTCGGCGTCCTGCGCGACGATCTGCTTTGCCGCGGTAACCCAGGCGTTGCCGGGCCCGAAGATCTTGACGACCTTGGGCACGGTTGCCGTGCCATACGCCATCGCGGCGACGGCCTGCGCGCCACCGACCTTGAACACCTTGCGGATTCCGCACAGCCTGGCCGCGACGAGCACGGCAGGATCGGCCGAGCCATCGGGGCGGGGCGGGGTGCACATGACGCGTACCGGACAGCCGGCGATGCTGGCTGGCACGGCCAGCATCAGCGCGGTGGAGGGCAGCGGCGCAGTTCCTGCGGGTACGTACAGCCCGACGGATTCGAGCGCCACGGTCATGCGCTCGCAGACGACGCCCGGTGCGGTTTCGAGCCGCAGCGGTGGCAGCGTCTGCAGTTCGTGAAAGCGGGTGATCGTGTCGATCGCGCGTTCGAGTGCCGCACGCTGCATCGGCATGAGCGCGGTTTCGGCCGCGGCGAATTCGGCGTCCGACACACCGAACGACTCGAGGTGGACGCCATCGAGCGTGGACGTGTAATCGCGCAGCGCAGCGTCGCCGCGCGCGCGAACGTCAGCGACGATGTTGCGGACCCGTTCGAGCAGGTCAACCGCGTTGCGCTGGACGGGGCGACGCAGCACGGCTGCGCGAGTCGCCGCGTCGAGCGTGCTCCAGTCGAGGATGTCGAGTGGACTCTTCATGCGAGCATTTTCTCCACCGGCAGCACCAGGACCGCGCTGGCGCCGGCGGCTTTCAGGCTCTCGAGCGTCTCCCAGAACACGGTTTCGCGACAAACGGCGTGCACCGCGACTTTATCGCCGGTGCCGTCCAGCGGGATGACCGTGGGGGATTCGCTGCCGGGCAGCAGTTTCGCAATCTGCGCCAGGGCCGAGCGCGGGGCGTGCAGCATGATGTACTTGCTCTCGCGCACCTGCTGGACGCCGTCGACGCGCACCAGCAGTCGACGCACCCAGTCGGCCTTGACGTCGGACAGGGCGACCGGAGTGCGGACCAGGCACACCTGGCTTTCGAGCACGACGGCGACCTCGCGCAGGTGATTGGCGGTCAGGGTCGATCCGGTCGAAACGAGATCGCAGATCAGGTCGGCCCGGCCGAGGCGTGGTGCGATTTCGACGGCGCCCGACAGCGTGACGATTTCGGCAGTGATGGCGTTCTCGCGCAGGAAACGCGCCAGCACGTGCGGATACGTGGTGGCGATGCGCTTGCCGGCGACGCTCGGCAAGCCGTCGAATACGAATTCCTGCGGCACCGCGAGTGACAAGCGGCAGCGTCCGAAGTCGAGCTTCTGCAGGATTTCGATGCGCGGTGTGGTGCCGCGGGCCAGCATCGCGAGACGCTTTTCCTCGAGCACGTTGAGCCCGACGAGGCCGAGGTCGCAGACGTCTTCCTGGACGAGATCGGGAATGTCGTCGTCCCGCACGAACAGCACGTCGAGCGGCATGTTCTCGCCGTAGCACATGAGCTGGTCCTTGCCGCGGCTGAACTTCAGGCCGCAGCGGTGGAGCAGGTCGAGGGATTCGTCGGTGAGGCGTCCCGATTTCTGCACGGCGATGCGCAGGCGTTGCTGGCGGTCCATCAGCGTTCTCCGAGGCGGCGCGCCGCCAGTTCGTAGCCGCCGTTGCCGGCACCCAGGTAGCGGGCGACTCGCCCGATGGTCGTCACGCTGACGCCCGTCTGCTTCGCGATCTCGCGGTAGGGCATGCCCGCCTGCAGCAGCCCGACGACGGTCCAGCGATCGGCGAGGGCCTGCAGTTCCGCCGGCGTGCAGAGGTCGCGCAGGAAGTCACGGCACTCCTCGACCGTGCGCAGGGTCAGCAGGGCCTGGCACAGCGCGCGTTCGGCGGCGGCTTCCTGGCGGGGGGAAATTCCACGGTGGTTCTTCACGGGTCTCGATGCGCGGTAATGTATTAATGTGCTAGCACGTTAATACATTGGAGCGATCGGCGCAACCGCAGAAGAGCGGAGCGGAGCGGAAGGGCGGAAGGGCGGAAGGGCGGAAGGCCTCCGGTCCGGGGACGGCTGGCGGCGCCACAGCCAATCTCGTCCCTGGCTTCGCACGGACTGGGTCTCGCTTGCGCCGCCGTTCCTTGCGCTAACGTGCTGTCACACCTAAACTTCTCCCCGCTCATCGAGACCGGCTGAGGGAATGGCCCTTTGAAGCCGGGGCAACCATCGGGCCCAACCCGCCCGAACTGGTGCCAACTCCACGGGGACCTCGCGCGTCGCCGGAAGATGAGTTGCAGCGAGGCTGCCCCGCCCGGTTTCGACCGACGGGGGTGTTGGTCGCCGCAACCATCCCGCGTGCGCAACTACTCCCCGCTTGTGGTCTCTGTTTTTGATGGGCAGGGCGGCACGGGGCTCGACTGCGTGCCCAGAGTTCGTCCAGATCAGCGCGAGTTCAGTAGCAGCAGTGTCGTCGTCCGTCACCACGAGCAACAGCCAACCGGTCGTCGATGAAAACACCGCACCGGACGGTGCTGCCGACCCGTCGTCGATGGACCCCGCACTGGCGCTGCGGCCGATTGCGCTGCCGTCGGGCTACACCTGTGACGAGGGAATCCTCGTCCTGGACCGCGAGCCATTCCCGCTGCATTTTGGCGGCGAGCTGGCGCGCGTCGAGATCGCGTACCGGATCGCTGGCGCCGACGGTGCTCCTGTAGTGGCGGTCCTCGGGGGAATTTCGGCGGGTCGCAACGTATTCAAGGTGCGCGATGGAGTGCCTGGCTGGTGGGACGAAATCGCCGGGCCCGGCAAGGCACTGGACACGGATCGCTTCCGGGTCCTGGGCATCGACTTCCTGGGCGGCAGCCACCGCACGACCGGCCCCGGACACGGCGAGGTGTTCCAGAGCGTCAGTGCGCACGACCAGGCGGCGTGCCTGGTGGCGGTGATGGACCACCTCGGCATTGCAGGCCTCCACGGCTGCATCGGCGCGTCCTATGGCGGCATGGTCACGCTGGTGATGGGCGCGAAGCACGCCGCACGCCTGCGGCACGGTATCGTGGTCAGCGCGGCTCACCGCACTCATCCGATGTCGACGGCGTGGCGCAGCGTCCAGCGTAATTTCGTGCGCTACGCCATCGAGCACGGCGAGGGCGAGCAGGGACTCGCCCTGGCGCGCGCCCTGGCCATGACGACTTACCGCTCGGTGCGCGAATTCGAGGATCGCTTTCCGGGCGAGCCCACCCGCCACGAAGGGCGTTTCGTGTTCCCGGTCGAGGCGTACATCGTCTCGCGCGGCGAGGCCTATTCGCGCACCTACCGGCCCGAAGCGTTCGTCTGCCTGTCGGAGTCGATCGACCTGCACCGCATCGAACCCGAGACCATCGCCGTGCCGATGACCATGGTCGCGGTGCTGGAGGACCAGCTGGTGCCGCCCGCCGACATGCGCACCCTGCGCGACCGCTTCGGCAGCGCCTGCCAGCTGATCGAGATCAGCTCGATGTACGGCCACGACGCCTTCTTCAAGGAGTCGGCGGTGCTGCGCGACGTTTTCTACCGCACACTCGAATAAACCAGTGCATCCAACAGACCCGAGACGGATCCCATGAGCCACCAGGACAGCATCAAGACCCGCACCGTGCGGGCGGCCCTCGAGACGGACACCCAGCACGGTGCCGTCGTGCCACCGATTCACCTGACCTCGACGTTCGCCTTCAGCGGCTTCGGTGAAAAGCGCGAATACGACTACTCACGGTCGGGCAATCCGACGCGTGACGCGCTCGGGCGTGCGCTCGCGGACCTCGAAGGCGGTGCTGGCGCCGTCGTAACCGCCTCGGGCATGGGCGCCGTCTCGCTCGTGACCCAGCTGTTCAAGCCGGAGCAGGTTGCCGTCGTACCGCACGACTGCTATGGCGGCACGTACCGGCTCTTCAATGCGCTCAACCTGCGTGGAGCCCTGCAGGTTCGGTTCGTCGACTTCCAGGATGCCGCGGCGCTCAACGCCGCGATCGCCGACAAGCCGGCGCTGGTGTGGATCGAGACGCCGAGCAACCCGTTGCTGCGCATCGTCGACATCGCTGCCGTTGCCGCCCGCGCCAGGGCTGTGGGCGCGATGGTTGTGGCCGACAACACGTTCCTGTCGCCCGTGTGGCAGCAGCCGCTGGCGTTGGGGGCCGACCTCGTCGTTCATTCCACGACCAAGTACCTGAACGGTCACAGCGACGTCGTGGGTGGCGCCGTGATCGCGGCCACGGCCGAGCTGCACGAGCAGGTGAGGTGGTGGGGCAATTGCATCGGCGTCACCGGCGCGCCTTTCGACAGTTTCCTGACCCTCCGTGGCCTGCGCACGCTGCACGCCCGCATGCGCGCACATGGTGAGAATGCCCAGCGCATCGCCGAACTGCTGACGCGACACCCCGCGGTGGCCTGCGTCTACTACCCCGGGCTGGCGTCGCATCCCGGTCACGACATTGCTCAGCGCCAGCAGCGGGGCTTCGGCGCCATGGTGAGCTTCGAGCTCATGGGTGGGGTCGAGAATTTCAAGGCGCTGCTAGGCAGCATGGAGCTGTTCTCGCTCGCCGAATCGCTGGGCGGTGTCGAGAGCCTCATAGCTCATCCGGCCAGCATGACGCATGCGGCGATGGACGAAGCGGCGAGGGAGCGGGCCGGCATCTCAAGCACGCTGGTGCGTTTGTCGATCGGCATCGAAGAGGGCGACGATCTCGCGCGCGACCTCACGGCCGGACTCGACGCGGCGGGTCGCGCCTGAGTCGTTGCACGCAGCAAAAAGAAGGCCGGCATTTCTGCCGGCCTTCGGGGGACCCGAGCTGCCTCATTCCCTGAGACAAAGACTAACCCGACTCAAGTCCTCGCTACTCGTAAATCCGGTCTCGCAAACTGCGGGCAGGGAGCCTTGGGCCGCCTGCGGACGCGCAGTATAGCGCCGAAAATCCGGTCGAAGTCCAGCGGGAATCGGGCGAATAATCGACCGGCCGGGGGTTCTAAACCCTGGCTTGACAGTTTCTGTGGATAAAACCGTAAGTTGTTGAAATTTAACGACTTGACATTAGCCGTTCAACGACCGCGGCACCGGCTTCCCGGCTACCGACAGTGGCCTTGCCGGCCAGCGCAATGTCTGCGGTGCGCACGCCCGCGCTGACGGCGTCTTCGACCGCGGACTCGACTGCAGCGGCCTCGGTTTCGAGCCCGAGCGAATACCGGAGCAGCATCGCCGCGCTCAGGATCGTGCCGTACGGATTGGCGATGCCGCGCCCCGCGATGTCGGGTGCGGAGCCGTGAATTGGTTCGTAGAGTCCGTTGGTTCCCTCACCGAGTGAGGCGGAGGGCAGCAGGCCGAGCGATCCGGCGATCATGGAGGCCTCGTCCGTCAGGATGTCGCCGAACATGTTCTCGGTGAGCAGCACGTCGAACGACGCGGGACGCCGGATCAGGTGCATCGCGGCGGCGTCGACGAGCATGTGCTCGAACTCCACCTCCGGAAACTCCTCGCGCAGCACGCGCTCGACGACTGCTCGCCACAGCCGGGACGTCTCCAGGACGTTCGCCTTGTCCACGGAAACGATACGCCGGCGACGACCCATGGCCAGGCGACCGGCGACCTTTGTCACGCGTTCGACTTCGTCGGTGGTGTAGGTGCAGACGTCCTCGGCCTCGTGCGCTGTGCGGCTCTTCCTGCCGAAGTAGATCCCGCCGGTCAATTCCCGCACGACCATGATGTCCGTGCCAGCGATCACCTCGGGCTTGAGCGGCGAGGCGTCGAGCATCGACTCCATGGTGCGCACCGGGCGCAGGTTCGCAAACACGCCGAGAGTGCGGCGCAGTTCCAGCAGTCCCTGTTCGGGGCGTACCCGGGCACCTGGGTCCGACCACTGCGGACCACCTACGGCGCCGAGCAGCGTGGCAGCGCTCTCGCGGCACGCATCGATCGTGCGGGGCGGCAGGGCCGATCCCGACGCGTCGATCGCGGCGCCACCGATCAAGGCTTCTGCGAATTCGAAGTCGTGACCGTACTTCGAGCCCACGGCCTGCAGCACCCGGACGGCCTCGGCCGTGACCTCGGGGCCGATGCCATCGCCGCCGAGGACTGCGATGCGCGCCTTCATGCGCCTTCCCGTGCGCGCTCGAAACGCTCGATCGCGTCCATCTGGCTCAGCAGGTACCCGAGTTCGTCGATGCCGTTCATCAGGCAGTAGCGCGAGAACGACTCGATCGGAAACGGCACTTCGCGGCCGTCAGGCAGGCGCAGCGTGCAAGCGGGCAGGTCAACCTCGACTTCGACGCCCGGATTCGCCAGCAGCCACTCGTGCGTCGCTTCGTCCACGACCACCGGCAGCAGCCCGTTCTTCAGGCTGTTGTTGCGGAAGATGTCCGCGATCTCGGTGCTGATGACCACGCGGATGCCGAAATCGAGCAGCGCCCAGGGAGCGTGCTCACGTGAGGAGCCACAGCCGATGTTGCGACCCGCCACCAGCACCTGGCAGCCCTGGGCAGCCGGCTGGTTCAGCACGAAGTCGGGCTTCGGCTGGCCGGCCTTGTCGTAGCGCCAGTCGGCGAACAGCGAAACACCGAGGCCTTCGCGGACGGTGGTGGTCAGGAAGCGGGCCGGGATGATCTGGTCCGTGTCGATGTTGGTGGACGGCATGACGACCGTCCGCGAGCGAATGATTGTGATCGGGTCCATCTGCAGGTTCTGTGTGGTTGGCGCGTCCCGGCTCAGCCGAGGAACTCGCGCGGGTCGGTGACGCGACCGCGCACGGCGGCGGCAGCGGCGGAGGCAGGGCTTGCCAGCAGGGTGCGTGCGCCGATGCCTTGCCGGCCCTCGA
Organism: Pseudomonadota bacterium; assembly: GCA_016704655.1. Classification (GTDB taxonomy): domain Bacteria; phylum Pseudomonadota; class Gammaproteobacteria; order Steroidobacterales; family Steroidobacteraceae; genus RPQJ01. The sequence continues at coordinate 80,869 of JADIZR010000006.1, forward strand.
AGTTGCGGTTGCTGGTGCTGACGCAGTACTGGCCGGCGTCGACGAGGTCGCCGTTCATGCCGAGGCACATCGAGCAGCCCGACTCGCGCCATTCAGCGCCCGCGTCCGTGAAGACCTTGGCCAGGCCGCGTTGCTCGGCTTCCAGCTTGATCTGCTGCGAGCCAGGCACGATCAGGGCACGCACACCCCTGGCAACCTTGCGCCCGCGCAGGATGGCCGCGGCGGCTTCCAGGTCCGAGATCCGCGCGTTGGTGCAGCTGCCGATGAAGACGACCTGCACCGGCTTTTCGGCCATGCGCTCACCTGCGGTGAGCCCCATGTACGCGAGCGACCTGGCAAACACGGGATCGCCCGGACGTTCCGGTACGTTGCCGCTGATCGTGGTGACCATGCCCGGGTTGGTGCCGAACGTGATCATGGGCTCGAGCCTGCTGGCGTCGAGTGCAGCGGACTTGTCAAAGACCGCGCCCGCATCGCTGCTGAGCGTGTTCCAGTCGGCGACGGCCTGGTCCCAGTCCGCGCCCCGCGGCGCGAAGGGACGACCCTGCAGGTACTCGTAGGTGGTGGCATCCGGCGCGATCATGCCCGCGCGTGCGCCGGCCTCGATCGACATGTTGCAGACGGTCATGCGCTCGTCCATCGACATCGCGGCGATAGCGGAGCCGCGGAATTCGATGACGTGGCCCGTGCCGCCATTGACGCCGATCCTGCCGATGACGGCGAGCACGACGTCCTTGGCCGACACCCCGGCCGGAAGCCGGCCGTTGACGACGATCTCGAGCGTCTTCGGCTTGCGCTGCAGCAGGCACTGCGTGGCCAGCACGTAGCCGACTTCCGTGGTGCCGATGCCGAAGGCGAGGGCGCCGAATGCGCCGTGCGTGCTGGTGTGGCTGTCGCCGCAGACGATGGTCTTGCCGGGCTGCGTGGCGCCCTGTTCGGGCCCGATGATGTGCACGATGCCGCGGCGCGAGTCCTGCAGCCCGATCAGGTTCACGCCGAATTCGGCGCAGTTCACTTCGAGCTGGCGCACCTGCCGGGCGGCCGACTCGAGCTTGATCGGCAGGCCGCCGAAGATCTGCGCGGTGTCGGTGGGTGTCGAGTGGTCCATCGTCGCGAGCGTGCGATCGAGCCGGCGGACCTGCAGCTGGCGGGCGCGCAGGACATCGAACGCCTGGGGGGAGGTGACTTCGTGCGTCAGGTGCAGGTCGATGTAGAGGACCGCAGGCGTGTCGGCCGTTTCCGGCACGACGACGTGCCGTTGCCACACTTTCTCGAACAGGCTCTGCGCAGTCATTCCAGCTCCGGTCGTTCGTTTCAGACGGCCGCGGCGGGCGACGTCTCGTTCTGGTCGGCGCCACGGCGGCGCGAGGATTCGATGGCGTTGATCACTTCGATGAAGGCGCGCACGCCCGACTCGACGATGTCGGTCGTGACGCTGGTGCCGCGGTAGGTGCGGTTGTTGTACTCGCAGGTGACGACGGCTTCGCCCTGGGCGTCTTCGCCGCTCGACACGCTGCGCACCTCGAACTTGCGCAGCTTCACGAACACGCCGGTCGCCTGCTCGATGGCCTTGAGCGCGGCGTCGACCGGGCCGTCGCCCGACGATTCCTGCGTCACGATGCGGCCGTCGACGTGGCGCAGCACGACACGGCCTGTGGCGAAGCGCGCCGAGTCGCTCACTACGTGCAGGTTTTCGAGCTGCCAGGCGCCGTCCTCGTGGCCAGTCTCGGCCTTCAGGACCAGCGCTTCGATGTCGCCGTCGAACAGTTCCTTCTTCTTGTCGGCAAGTGCCTTGAAGTCGTCGAACACGCGCGCGAGTTCGGCGTCGGACAGTTCGAAGCCGAGTTCCTTGATGCGCTCGCGCAGGGCCGCGCGGCCGCTGTGCTTGCCGAGCACGAGGTTCGTGCGCGACATGCCGACGTCGTGCGGTCGCATGATCTCGTAGGTCGAGTGATGCTTCAGCATGCCGTGCTGGTGGATGCCCGACTCGTGCGCAAAGGCGTTCTCGCCGACCACCGCCTTGTTGCGCGGAATCGGCATGCCGGTGATGCTCGAGAGCAGGCGGCTCGTTGGGAACAGGCGCTTGGTGTCGATGCCGGTGTGCAGGCCGTAGATGCCTTCGCGCACCTTGAGCGCCATCGTGATTTCTTCCAGCGACGCGTTGCCCGCGCGTTCGCCGATGCCGTTGATCGTGCACTCCACCTGGCGGGCGCCACCGCGGACGGCGGCGAGGCTGTTGGCCACGGCCATGCCGAGGTCGTTGTGGCAGTGGACGCTGAAGGTCACCTTGTCGGCGCCGCGGACGTTCTGCGTCAGGAATGAGAAGACTTCGTGGAACTCCTCGGGCACCGTGTAGCCGACGGTGTCGGGCACGTTGATCGTGGTCGCGCCGGCTTCGATCACGGCTTCGACCACTTCACGCAGGAATTCGGGTTCGGTGCGCGAGGCATCCTCCGGCGAGAACTCGATGTCCTCGCACAGGCTGCGCGCGTACTTCACGCCTTCGACGGCCGTATGGATGATCTGTTCCTTGGCCATGTTGAGCTTGTGCTCGCGATGGATCGCGCTGGTGGCGAGGAACACGTGGATGCGCGGCCTCGCCGCAACCTTGACCGCGCTCCAGGCCTTGTCGATGTCCTCGCGGTTGCAGCGCGCGAGGCCCGCGATGATCGGGCCCCGCACCTCGCGCGCGATTTCATGCACGGCCTCCCAGTCGCCCGGCGAGGCGACCGGGAACCCGGCCTCGATGACGTCCACGCCCAGTTCGGCCAGCGCGCGCGCCATCCGCAGCTTCTCGGGCTGCGTCATGCTGCAGCCCGGCGATTGCTCGCCATCGCGCAGCGTGGTGTCGAAGATCAGCACGCGGTTCGGGTCGCGGTTGGACATGGTCGTCACCGTGGTGGACTGGAGAGGGGAGCGGGGCTCAGCCCTGGTTGAGCCAGGGCATGCGGGCACGCAGTTGCACGCCGACCTTCTCGATCGGGTGCGCCAGGTCCTTCTTCATCAGGGCGTCGTACTTCTTGCGGCCCGTCTTGTTCTCGCGGATCCAGACGCGCGCGAAGCTGCCGTCCTGGATTTCGCCCAGGATCTTCTTCATCTCTCTCTTCGTCGCCTTGTTCACGACGCGCGGGCCGCGGGTGAGGTCACCCCACTTGGCGGTGTGCGAGATGTACTTGTGCATCTTGGCGAGTCCGCCTTCGTGCAGCAGGTCGACGATCAGCTTCAGTTCGTGCAGGCACTCGTAGTAGGCGACCTCCGGCTGGTAGCCGGCTTCGACCAGCGTCTCGTAGCCCTTGAGCACGAGTTCGGTCGCACCGCCGCACAGCACGGCCTGCTCGCCGAAGAGGTCCGTTTCGGTCTCTTCCTTGAAGGTGGTTTCGATCACGCCGGCGCGCGTGCCGCCGATGCCGTCGGCATAGGCGAGAGCCTTGGCCTTGGCCGTGCCCGAGGCGTCCTGCGCGATGGCGATCAGGCACGGCACGCCGCGGCCTTCCTGGTACTGGCGGCGTACGAGGCCGCCCGGGCCCTTCGGCGCGATCAGCACGACGTCGAGGTCCTTGCGCGGCTTGATCTGCTTGAAGTGGATGTTGAAGCCGTGCGCGAACAGCAGCGTGGCGCCCTTGGCGAGGTTCGGCAGGATTTCCTTGTAGTTCGCGGCCTGCGTGGTGTCGGGCGTGAGCAGGGCGACCAGCGTGGCGCCCTTGACTGCTTCGGCCGGCGTGGCGACCGCGAGGCCGTCCTTCTTCGCCTGCTTCCAGCTGTCGCCCTTGCGGACGCCGATGACGACGTCGTAGCCCGAATCCTTGAGGTTCAACGCATGCGCGCGACCCTGGCTGCCGTAGCCGACCACGGCGATCTTCGCGCCCTTGAGCGCCTTCCTGTCGACGTCTTTCTTCGAGTACGCACGCATCTGGTCTTCTCCTCGGAATCGTTTCCGCTTTTGCCATGACTAAAACTAAAAACCCCGCGCCGGCTGGCTGGCCGTGCGGGGTTCCTGATGTCCAATCGCGCCTTTGCGCTCTCAGCCCGGAGCCCCGCACCTCCGCAGGGGAAGCAGGGTAAGCGACGCAAGCAGCAGGCCGGCCAGCAGGGTGACCGAAGTGATGAGGGAGGAGTCGAGCGACGACTGCATCCAGCGCCTGCGCGTGAGAGCGAAAAAAGTAGGGTGCGGATAGCAGCACAGCGTGCCGTGCATTGTCAACCGCAGTGCAAAAAGAGTCAGTCCAGGGCGGGCCAGTGACGGCTCGGTCCCGTGTCGACCGCGTCTGCAGGTGGCGCGCTGCTAAGCTACCGAGCTGCGTTCGTTCTACCCGCAACGGAACCTGCCCACCGTGGATTTCCTGGTTGACCAAGCTGACGCCCCGGGTGCCGCGACCGCGCACGAACTCACGCTCGTCCTTTTGGCCGACCTGCCTCGCTGGCTGGAAGCCCAGGATGCACCCACTCGAGCATGGGTCGCCGCGACGGGTTTCAAAGCGGAGCGCCACCAGGTGCTGTTGCTGCCGTCTGCCGACGGCACGCCGCGTCGGGCGGCTCTCGGTCTCGGCGCGCTGCCGTCGCTGGACGCGCTCGAACTCTGGCACGTGGCAGGGCTGCCGGAGCGCTTGCCAGCCAGTACCCACTGGCGGGTCACGAACGAACTCACCGTCGCTGCAGCCAGCGCGCTCGCGCTGGGCTGGGCCTATGGCAGCTACCGGTTCGACACCTACAAGTCGTCGACACAGCCCGCATCGGTCAGGGCACGCCTGATCGCACCGTCAGCCGTCGACCACACACACGTCCTGCAACTCGCAGGGGCAACGGCGCTTGCTCGCGATCTCGTCAACACGCCGGCGTCCGACATGACGCCCGCGCGACTTGCGGCCGAGGCGATCAGGATTGCGCGCGATCACGGTGCGGCCCCGCGGCAAATCCTGGGCGATGAACTGCGACGAGGTTTTCCGGCCATCCACGTCGTGGGGCAGGCTTCCACGTGCGCCCCGCGACTGATCGACTTCGTCTGGGGCGATCCGACGCACCCGAAAGTGACGTTGATCGGCAAGGGCGTCTGTTTCGACACCGGCGGCCTCGACATCAAGCCGTCGGCCGGCATGGCGCTGATGAAGAAAGACATGGGTGGCGCAGCGTGCACGCTGGCGCTCGCGCAACTCATCATGCAGTCGCAACTGCGCGTGCGGTTGCGGGTGCTGATTCCGGCCGTCGAGAACGCAATCGCCGGCAACGCGTATCGCCCCGGCGACGTGATTCGCACACGCAAGGGTGTCACTGTCGAGATCGGCAACACGGATGCCGAAGGCCGGCTGGTGTTGTGTGATGCCATTGCGCTTGCGGACGAAGAAAAGCCTGACCTGATGGTGGACCTCGCGACGCTCACTGGCGCGGCACGCGTGGCGCTAGGTCCCGAATTACCGGCGGTGTTCGGCACGCGCCAGGAAACCATCGACGCATTGCTGCGGGCCGGCCGGCAAGTGGCGGACCCGCTGTGGCAGATGCCGCTCTGGAGCGGTTACGACGACGACATCGCCAGCAAGGTCGCGGACATCAACAACGCCTCGGCCTCGGCGTTTGCAGGCGCGATCATCGGGGCGCTGTACCTCAAGCGCTTCGTGACCAACGCCCAGGACTGGGTGCACGTCGACCTGTTCGCGTGGAACCCGAAGGATCGGCCGGGCCGCCCGGTCGGGGCGGAGGCGCATGCCGTGCGCGCGCTGCACGCGATGCTCGCCGAACGTTATGCGTAGACAGGGCGGGGTGCACCAGGCAGGTCGGTTCAGTGGCTCGTCCGGAGCGCGTGTCTGCCTTTCCAAGCGCAGGACGAGCCGCTGAAGCGACCTGCCACGTGATCGACCTGCGTTACGAAAGGCGCGCCTGGACGCTGATCTACCTCTGCCTCGGGCTGGTTGAAGGCGGCACCGCGGCGGTGATGGTCCGGTCGCTGTTCGGCGACCAGGCGCCAGCGCTTGCCGTGGACCTGGTCGTGGCCATCGTGAGCGCGGCGCCGGCCTGGGCCAACCTGGCAAGCATGGCGTATGCGAGGCGCGCACAGGGCCAGCGCAAGATCTCGTTCCTGTTTCCGCTGCTGCTGGCGATGGCGGCGTGCGTGGGCGCGCTGGCGCTGGTGCCGAGGAGCGGGGCAGGGCTGCTGCTGTTTCTCGCGCTGTACGCTGCCGCGCGCCTGCTCTGGGCCGGCGTCGAAACCGTGCGCTCCGTGCTCTGGAGCGTGAACTACCCGTCGCGGCTGCGCGCGCGGATCACCGGGCGCATCACGATCAACACGTCGATCGCGCTCGCGATCACCGGTCTCGGCATCGGCTGGCTGCTCGGGCACGAGGGTCCGTGGTGGCGTATCGCGATTGCCCTGGGCGCCGTCTGCGGCGTGGCGGGAGCGCTCGCCTTCCGGCAGTTCAAGGTTCGGCGCGAGGAAGAACTGCTCGAGGCCGAGCGCGCACGGCTCGTGGCAGGTGCCTCGTTCGGCTTCGGTGGCATGCGGGCGCTGCTCGCGCGCGACGCGGCGTTCCGACGCTACCAGTACGCGATGTCGATGTTTGGGGCGGGCATGCTCTCGCTCACGCCGCTGATGGTGATCTGCCTCGGCGACGTGCTGCGGTTGCCGGCGTTGTGGCAGGTGCTGGTCACGACCGCGATCCCGGTCATGGTGGTGCCGTTCGCGATCCAGCCGTGGGCGCGCTACCTGGATCTCCATCGCGTGCTGGCGTTCCGCTCGGTGCACGGCAAGTTCACGGTGGCCGCGGTCGTGCTGTTAGTCGCGGCGGTGCTGCTGCACTTGCCGCTGCTGCTGGCTCCCGGCGCCGTGTTGCTTGGCGTCAGCGTGGCGGCCGGCAGCCTCGGCTGGACGCTGGGCCACAATGACTTCGCCCCGCGTGGCGAGGAAACGCGCTACATGGCGCTGCACGTGACGCTCACCGGCATGCGCGGGCTGGTCGCGCCGCCACTGACGATCGCGCTGTATCACCTGCTCGACCGCCTGCACGCTGGACTCGGTCCGGCAGCGCTGCTGTTGCCCCTGCTCTTCGTCATGAGCGGGGCCTATCGCTTCCATGCGCTGCATCGACTGCAGGTGGCAGCAAACACCGCGTGACCGCCGCACCCGCTGGCCGCACAATTACCCAGTGAATTTTCCTGCCCGGAGTCCATTCGATGAGTCGACGCAAAGTAGATACCCGCCCGTACTCGAAACTCGTATTCGATGGCGTCAAGCAGACGCCCAGCCGGGCAATGCTCCGTGCAGTCGGGTTCGACGATCGCGATTTCAAGAAGCCGCAGGTCGGCATCGCCTCGACGTGGAGCAACGTCACGCCGTGCAACATGCACATCGACAAGCTGGCCGAAGCGGCAGCGAAAGGGGGCGAACGCGGCGGGAGGCAAAAGCACCACGTTCGGCACCATCACCGTGTCCGACGGCATCTCGATGGGCACGCCCGGCATGCGGTACTCGCTGGTGTCCCGTGAAGTGATCGCGGACTCGATCGAGACCGTGGTGGGCGCGCAGGGGTTCGACGGCGTGGTCGCGATCGGGGGCTGCGACAAGAACATGCCGGGTTGCATGATGGCGATTGCGCGGCTCGATCGTCCCGCTGTATTTGTATACGGCGGCACGATCAAACCGGGAGAGAAGAAACGCGACGTGGTCTCGGTCTTCGAGGCCGTCGGCGCGCACGCGGCCGGGGTCATCAGCGACAAGCAGCTGAAGGAAGTCGAGCGCACGGCTATTCCCGGCGCGGGCAGCTGCGGCGGCATGTACACGGCCAATACCATGGCGTCCGCCATCGAAGCGCTCGGCATGAGTCTCGCGAACAGTTCGGCGCAGGAGGCCGTCTCGCGCAACAAGCGCACCGATGCGGAGCGGGCCGGGCGGGCCGTCGTCAACCTGATCAAGCTCGGCATCAAGCCGTCGCTGATCCTCACGCGCGAAGCCTTCGAGAACGCCATCGTCGTCACGATCGCGCTGGGCGGTTCCACCAACGCCGTGCTGCACCTGCTGGCGATCGCGCACGCGGCGGGCGTGCCGCTCGAACTCGACGACTTCACGCGCATCGGGGCGAAGGTGCCGGTGCTCGCGGACCTGCGGCCGAGCGGCAGGTACTCGATGTCGGACCTCATCCGCATCGGCGGCATCCAGCCGCTGATGAAGTCGCTGCTCGACGCCGGCATGCTGCACGGCGACTGCCTGACGGTCACCGGCAAGGCTTTGCGCGTGAACCTGGCGCGCGTGAAGCCCTATCCGAGCGGCCAGGACATGGTGCGGCCGCTGACGAACCCGCTCAAGCGCGAGAGTCACCTGGTCGTGCTTTACGGCAACCTCGCGCCGGAAGGCGCAGTCGCGAAGATCAGCGGCAAGGAAGGCCTCACGTTCACCGGCAGAGCACGAGTCTTCGAGGGCGAGGAGGCGACGCTGCAGGCGATTCTCGACGGCACCGTGCGCGCGGGCGACGTGCTGGTCGTGCGTTACGAAGGGCCGCGCGGCGGCCCTGGCATGCGCGAAATGCTGAGTCCAACCGCTGCGATCATGGGCAAGGGCCTCGGCGACAAGGTTGCGCTGATCACCGATGGGCGCTTCTCGGGCGGCAGCCACGGCTTCGTCGTGGGCCACGTCGCGCCCGAGGCGGCGCTCGGCGGCCCGCTCGCGCTCGTGCATGACGGCGACTCCATCAGCATCGATGCCACGAAGCGTGCTGTGACGTTGCACGTTGCGGCCGACGTGCTCGCAGCGCGTCGCGCCAGCTGGCGACCGCGTGCTCCTTATGCGCGGCGCGGAGTGCTCGCCAAGTATGCGGAGCTGGTGAGCAGCGCATCGCTCGGCGCGGTGACCGACCGGGGATTGAAGGTGGCTGAAGCGCCGGCCTGACGAGCCCTGCATGATTTGTCGCGGCACAAGTATTGTGTTGCTGCACTCGCGTCGGTAAAGTCGCGCCCGCCGTCAGAACCGGGCAGGGCCGGCTGCATCTGCATCGGAACTGCATTGCTTCGTGTTGCGCCGCAGCATGAGTTAAGAACAACGACGGTGTTCGCGCAGGCACGAAATGAATGGCTCGGCAAGAGCCTGCGTCGTCCTTCGCGGTAAGCGTCAGGGGTTGCGAGGGTGGTTGCGGTCTTGTAGTGTCGTCCGTCCCGGGGAGGACGCGGCCGAGGCCGGGACATCCGTGCGCCCACAGTAGTGGAGGGGAAGTGGCTTACAGTTATTCGATCGACGATCCGGCCAAGAACAGCAAGCGAACGCTTGCCTTCATCCTGACCGTCCTGATCCATGTCTTTTTCTTCTGGATCCTCGCGTCCGGTCTCGGTGCCAAGATGGTCCAGACCGTCATGGGTCCGGTTGAGACGAAGATGATTGAAGAGCTTCCTGACGACGACAAGGAACCGCCGCCGCCGCCGCCGGACATCGAGCAGCCGCCGCCGTACGTGCCGCCGCCGGAGGTTTCCATCGATCTAGCGATCGACACCGGTCCCACCACCGCCATCTCGAACGCAACGTCCGAGCGGCCCGTAGCGGCGCCGCCGCCGGCGCCGAAGCCGGTCGAACGCGCTGTGGTCAAGTCGCCACCGTCCGCAACCGGCAAGGGTTCGCGCACGTCGCTGCCGGAATACCCGCCGGCCTCGCGCCGCGCTGGCGAAGCGGGCACCGTGCAGCTGCGCTGCTTCGTGAAGGAAGACGGCCGCTGCAGCGAAGTCTCCATCGTCAAGAGCAGCGGCTTCAACAAGCTGGATGAAGCAGCCGTGAAGGAAGTCCAGCGCAACTGGAAGTTCGTCCCGGGCAAGGAAGACGGCAAGCCGGTCGCCATGTGGCACACCTTTGCCGTGACCTTCAAGCTGACCGATTGATCCTCGAAAGTTGATCCTTCCCTGAACTCATCGTCGTATCAAGAAAACAGACACAGGAACCGATTTCAATGGCCACCGAAAGCGTAACCGTCGACAACCCATACGGAATTGGCGCCCTCTGGGCACAGGGCGACTTTGTCGCGAAGGGCGTAATGGTCCTGCTCGTCATCATGTCTGCTTATTCCTGGTTCATCATCTTCACCAAGTGGTGGGAACAGCGGCGTCTGTTGTCGCAGGCACACGAGGCAGAGAAGAACTTCTGGGCGGCCGACAACATCAAGACCGGCCTGAGCAAGCTGTCGGGCAAGGGCAACATCTTCAAGGGCATGGCCGCCGAGGCGATCGACGCCGCGGAGCACCATGACACGCGCCTGACCCAGCAGGTGCCGCTGCACGAGTGGATCGACAACGTGCTTGCCCGCGCCACGGCCCGCATCAACAGCGCGCTGTCGACGCAGCTGCCGTTCCTGGCCACCACCGGTTCGACGGCTCCGTTCATCGGCCTGTTCGGCACGGTGTGGGGCATCTACCACGCGCTCGTCGCGATCGGCGTGGCCGGCCAGGCTTCGATCGACAAGGTGGCGGGTCCCGTCGGCGAAGCCCTGATCATGACGGCCATCGGTCTCGCGGTTGCGGTGCCGGCGGTGCTCGGCTACAACTTCCTGCTCGGCCGCAACAAGCAGATCATGGAGCGCGTCAAGCTCTTCTCGAGCGACCTCGAGCAGGTGATCGTCAGCGGTTCGCGCATCGAAGGCGCGGGCGCCAAGGTCATCTCGGGCGGCGTCAAGAAGTAATCGAGCGCTGGCCCTAACAAGCCGCTGGAGACAGAAGCCACCATGAGCATGAACGTATCCTCGGGCGAAGCGGAAATCGACGAGAAGCCGATGTCGGAGATCAACACCACGCCGCTCGTGGACGTGATGCTGGTGATGCTCATCATCTTCCTGATCACGATTCCCGTGATCACGCAGTCGGTGAAGGTGGATCTGCCGAAGGCGGCGAACATCCCGACCCAGACGAAGCCCGAAAATATCAACATTGCGGTTGATGCGCAGGGCAACATCTTCTGGAACACGGCGATGGTCCCGACCCAGGAGGCGCTGCTCGAGCGTCTCAAGTCGGTTGCCGTGATGGATCCCCAGCCGGAAATCCACGTCCGCGGCGACCGTGCCACGGCGTATGAGCATGTCGGCAGGGTGATGGTGCTGTGCCAGCGGGCCGGCATTCTGAAGGTGGGTTTCATCACCGAACCCGATCGCGGCCTGGCGCGTTGAGTCGCTGCAGGAGTCTGAACGATGAGTATGAGTATTGGTGGCGGCGGCGAAGACGAGCCGATGATGGAAATGAACATGACGCCGTTGATCGACGTCCTGCTCGTTCTGCTGGTCATGTTCATCATCACGATTCCGGTGATGACGCACGCGGTGAAGCTCGACATGCCGCGCCCGACCAACGCGGCGCAGCAGAGCGATCCGGTGGTGATCAACCTCGAGATCGACTTCGATGGCACGGTGCTCTGGAACGGTTCGCCGGTGACCGTGGACGCGCTTGACGGCTATTTCCGTCGCGAAGCGGCCAACGACCCGCAGCCTGAGTTGCACATCCGCCCGAACAAGCGCGCGTCGTACGACATCGTCGCGCGCGTACTGGCGGCTGCGCAGCGCAACGGGCTGCTCAAGATCGGCTTCGTCGGCAACGAGCAGTTCATGTAGGTACAGGGTTGTCGTCACCTGCCTGGCGGCGGTGGCGGCATCGGATCAAAGAGGGCTGCCGGGGCGAAGAGCTCCGGCGGCTTTTTCCTTGTCAGCGGGACTAGAACTCCCAGTGAGGAATTCGATGAGCAAGGCGAGTTTCGTTCTCACCGGTGCGCTCGCGATTGCGGGCTGGATCGGTGTCGCCGGCACGATGCTGGTGGTTCCTGCAACCGCGCAAGCGCAGCAGAAGGTCAGCCAGAAGGTCGGAGTGCCGCTCAAGGCTGCGCAGGACAGCATCGCCAGGAAGAAATGGGATGCGGCGCTGGGCAAGATCAAGGAGGCGGACGCTGCGCCGGGCAAGACAGCGTTCGACCAGTACAAGATCAACGAGATGCTGTGGTACGTGTACCTGCAGCAGGGCCGCAATGCCGACGCGGCGCGCGTCCTCGAGGGCCAACTCGCTTCCGGCCAGATGCCGGCGAGTGAGAAAGTGTCGCGAACCAAGACTCTCGCCCAGCTCTACGCCCGTGCGGGAAACTACGGCAAGGCTGCTGCGACGGCACAGCAGTACCTGAAGTCCGTTCCCGGCGACAAGGACATGCAGCTGCTGGTCGCCAACGCGTACTACCAGCAGAAGGACTACAAGGGCGCGATCGCCGCAGCGGATCGCGTCATGAAGGGCGGCGGCACGCCGAGCCAGGACCTGCTGCAGCTCGTGCTGCGCTCCAACTACGAGCTGGGCGATTCGGCCGGTACGGCGAAGGCGCTCGACCAGTTGCTGAAGTACTACCCGTCGACCGACACGTGGGTCCGCGTGCTCGACGGCTACCTGAAGACGACCAAGCATGACCACGCGTTGATGGCGCTGTATCGCCTGGCGGAGGATGTGGGCGCACTGCAGGACGCTCGGCAGTACACCGACATGACGCAGGCCCTCATTATCGCGGGTTTCGGTCAGGAAGCCGAGCGCGTGATGCAGAAGGGAATCGACGCCAGCCTGTTTGCGGGCGACGAGGCGACGCGCGCCAAGCGCACGATCGACGCCGCCAAGCGCAAGGCTGATGCCGAGCGCGCTGCGCTGCCGAAGGCGGCAGGCGCGCTTGCTGCAGCCAAAACCGGCGACGACATCGAGAAGGTCGGCGAGCTGTACTTCAGCGCGGGCGACTATGCCAACGCGTCGGCCGTGCTGCAGAAGGCCGTCGCCAAGGGCGGCCTGTCGGACGCGGACAGCGCGCAGATGCTGCTCGGCATCGCGCTCAAGCGCAAGGGCGACAAGGCCAATGCGATGAAGGCGTTCGACCTGGTCAAGGATCCGCAGTTCGCCGAAATCGCGAAGCTCTGGAAGATCGCCGCACGCTGATTCCGCCGGCGCGTCAGTGCGCCGCGGTCGGTTGAGAACGGGAGGGCACGGGCGCAAGTTCGTGCCCTTTTTCATGGCGGTCGATCCGGTGGCTTTCCCCGAGCTTGGAAGGGCAGACAGGCGCTAGTTACTGGCGGTCGATCCGGTGCCTTTCCCCGGGCTTGGAAAGGCAGACACGCGACAGTTTCGGGCGGTCGATCCAGTCGTTCTTCCCGAGCTTGGAAAGGCAGATACGCGCTCGGGAAGAACGACTGGACCGACCGCCTGCGAGACTGCGCCTGAACGGATTCTCGCCAAAGCCCGAGAATCCGTACGGCGCCTGCAGCCTGCCAGGGGTCGATCGGAGCTGCTGCCGGCCGTCCAGTGCTCATGGCTGGTGATCAAGGTAGCGCGGCTCGAGACTGCGTTCCGACGCTCGCCACGCTGCGTACTGGCGGCAGGCAACCGATCCGGGACCTTGCCCCGAGCGCGTGTCTGCCTTTCCAAGCTCGGGGCAAGGTCCCGGGTCGGTTGCCTGCAACCGGCAGGTGTCCGCCAAGAAAAAGGCCCCGCGGGTCAAGAACCCACGGGGCCCGAGTTCGCCGGCGCGAGCCGGATCAGCCAGCCGCAGGAGCGGTAGCAGTGGCGGGCGCCGCCGCATCGAGCTTGAGCTTCCACAGCCTCGCGATGTCGGCCAGTGCCGGTGCCTTGACCGCGTCGAATGCGGCGCGGGCTTCGGTCGACTTGCCCTGGCGGGCATTGGCGATGCCCGCGAGCATGTTCGCGTCGTCGGCATCGGACACGCCGCCCTTCGCGAGGCCCTTCTGGATCGCGTCGACGGCGTTGGCGTAGTCACCTGCGCTGAAGTACAGCTTGCCGATGGCAACCATCTGCGTGCCGGTCTTCGCAGCCGCCAGCTGCGCTGCTGCAGTGCCAACGTCCTTGGCGTCGGCGGTCGCGCCAGTGCGGGCACGCTCGAGGTCTGCCTGCACGCGTGCCTTCGAATCGCCCTGCAATTCGCCCTTCGCCAGTCCGCGCTCGAGGACCTGCTTGGCTTCGTTCGGGAAGCCGGCGTTGACGAGCGAGGCGCCCATCTCGGCGAATTCCTCGCCCTTGTCGAGCGTGTCGGTGTCGTTCATCAGGCGGTAGAGCGAGCGCAGGCCGCGGTCGTCCTTGGTACGGTAGAGCTGTGCATTGAGCAGGTCTTCCCAGTACTTCGGCGCCGGGTAATGGCGCACGAGGCCTTCGAGCGAACGCATGATGCCGGGTTCGTCCTTGAGCTCGTAGTTCGAGCGCAAGGCGAGCAGCAGGGCTGCTTCGGCCGGCTTCGGGCTCGAAGCGACGAGCGCCTCCGAGGCAGTCTTGGCACCCTTGTAGTCGTCCGACAGGTAGCGGGCCTGCGCGATTGACAGGGCAATCTCCGCGTCATTCGGGTTGAGCGTCAGGTACTGGGTGCCATGAGTAATGGCCTTGTCGTACTGCTTGTTCTGCAGGTTCATCTGTGTGAGCGCGCGCAGCCGCTGCGACTTGTCGGCGTCGGCCACCAGGCCCGAGGCCAGCGAGCGCTCGAGGATTTCGGCGGACTTCAGGTAGTCCTTCTTCTGCAGGTAGATGTACCACCCAAGCTCATCGACCATGAAAGCGTCATACGGCGTCTTGGGCTCGACGGCCTGCGCCGCCTGGATCTGGACGAGGGCTTCGTCCCAGTTCTTCGCGTTCATGGCGTTCTGCGCCGCCACGAGTGGCTTCTGCACGGCCGGGCTGAGTTTCTGCTTGGCAGCTGGCTTTTCCTTTTCAGCCGCGACGGCGACCGCAACGGGCAGCAGCGAGCCGCCGGCCACGCCGACGAGCCCGGCCGCAGCCAGGGCAGCCATCAACACGAGGTTCGCTTTCTTCATCATCGGCCTCTCGGGGCTATGGGTCAGGGTGCCGCGCATTGTAGCGCCGTGGGGATCATTTCAGGGATAGCCTTGTATTCGCTGCGCATGGTTCTTAACCGTGGCGTGCAGGTCCGGATCGAATGTTATTTTGCTATACATTAAAGACGTTTAGCCGCGACCGGAAGCCGCCATGAGCACGCACGTCGACATCGTCGAAGTCGGTCCCCGCGATGGGTTGCAGAGCGAGCCCGGCGTGTTCCCGACAGCGGCCAAGGTCGAGTTCATTCGTCGCGCGCTCGCGGCCGGATTGCGGCGTATTGAGGTCGCGAGCTTCGTCAATCCGAAGAAAGTGCCGCAGATGGCCGACGCCGAAGCAGTGTTGCAGGCACTCGGCGCGCCGCCCTCGGGCGTGCACTTCATCGGCCTGGTGCTCAACCACAAGGGATTCGAGCGGGCGGTGGCGGCGGGATGCAACGAGATCGGCATGGCGGTGGTCGCCAGCGACACGTTCAATCGTCGCAACCAGGGGGTGTCGACGGATGAATCCATCGCGGCCTGGCTCGACATCGCGCGTTCGGCGGAACAGGCGGGCGTCCGGGCCCAGGTGACGGTCTCGGCTGCGTTCGGTTGTCCGTTCGAAGGTGAAATCGCGGTGGCACGGGTCGTCGAAGTCGCGAGGCGCGTCGCCGAAGCACGGCCGTTCGAGATCGCGCTGGCCGATACCATCGGTGTGGGCGTCCCCACACAGGTTACCGAGATCGTTTCGCGAGTCCGCGAAGCCGTGCCAGGCATTCCGCTGCGCTGCCACTTTCACAACACGCGCAACACCGGCTATGCCAACGCATTCGCCGCGCTGCACGCAGGCGTGCGCACGCTCGATGCCAGCCTCGGCGGCATTGGCGGCTGTCCCTTCGCACCGGCAGCCACGGGCAACATCGCCACCGAAGACCTGCTTTATCAGCTGCATCGCGCCGGTTACCAGACCGACGTTTCGCTCGATGCTGCGATTGCAACCAGCAAGTGGCTGCAGGAGCAGCTCGGGCGCAGCGTGCCCGGCATGCTGGTGAAGGCGGGCGGATTTCCGGGGCCGTCGTTACGTCGACGTGACGACCCTGGATGAGGTCGTGAAGTACCTGCAGAACCTGCAGCCGTTCAGCCCGCTCGCGGCTCCGATTCGTCGACCAGTACCGTGACGGCGACGTCCGCGGTGACGTTGCCGATGGTGCGGAAGATGTCCGGCAGTATCTCCACGGCGACTAGAATGCCGAGCACCTCGATCGGCAGGCCCAGCGCGGCGCAGATCGGCGCGACACTGGCGATGAAAGACACCTGTCCTGGAAGTCCCACCGACCCGACGCTGACCGCGAACGCGACGAAGACCGAGCCGATCATCTGCAGCACGTTCGGCTCGATGCCATACATCGCTGCGATGAAATAACAGACAGCGAGGTTGCCGAGCGGGCTGGTGTAGCGGAACACGGCCACCGCCAGCGGCAGCACGAGACTCGCGATGCGCGGCGACACGTGCAGCCTTTCCCGTGCGCACTCGATCATGGCGGGCAGCGTCGCCAGCGAACTCTGCGTGCTGGCGGCCACCACCTGCACGGGTGCGACAGCCGTGGCAAACGTGCCCACGCTCACCCGACCCTGCAGTGCGACGACGACATAGATGAACAACGTCGCAATCGCGATCACGGCGGTGACCGTCGTTGCGTACTGCACCAGCAGCCCAGCGGCGCCAAGACCCGCTTGTCGGCCGACGCCGAGCGCCAGCGCGAACACACCGATCGGAGCGACCAGCAGCACCCAGTGCACCATGACGACCATCGCTTCCGCCATGGCGCCGAAGAAGCTCGTCAATGCGTTGCGCTGCGGCGCCGGCAATTTCGTGGCGGCGAAGCCGAACAGGATCGCGAACACCACCAGCGCCAGGATCGCGTTGTCCGCCGCGGCCGCGACGATGTTCGGCGGCAGGAGTTGCTGCAGCCAGTCGGACCAGCTGATGCTCGTTACCACAGTTGCATTCCCCTGGCTCGCCCCGGCGATGAAGGCGTCGGCCGTTGCGCGATCCACGGGCCACACTGCGAGCAGGGACTGCGTCAGCAGCACGGCCAGCGTGCCCGCGACCAGCAGCAGGAAAGTGAACCAGCCGATGGCACGGGACGCCAGCCGTCCAGTCGCCATCGCGTCCGAGACGCTGGCAACGGCCGCCACCAGCATCGAGAACACGGGCGGTCCGACCGTCATGCGCAGTGCGTTGAGCCAGAGCGTGCCGATTGCCTCGATGCCGCTCGCGACCGAATGCGCAAGCTCGCTGCCGGAATGATCGATCCATGCGCCGAGGCTGATGCCGAGGGCCAGCGCGCCGAGGACGATCCAGTGCCTTGGTTGAGCCACGGGGCGCGGGTCAGTTGGCCGCGAGCCAGTCAAACAGATGTCCGGGCGAAACGCACCTTCAGCTCCTTGCCGGCGACGACGTCCGCCATATCCTCCCACAGGATGCCCTTGGCCCCGCGAATTCCCATGGGTCGGCGGGATCATTCCACAGCGCTCGCAGACTGGTAAAGTGTCGCACCAAATTCCGGACCAGCCCCTGGGGGACGTCAGTGACTCACGCTGCCATTACCGGCTGGGGCAAGTGCCTCCCGCCCAATGTCCTGACCAACGCCGACCTGGCGACGTTCCTCGACACCAACGACGAGTGGATCACCTCGCGCACGGGGATCAGCGAACGGCGCATTTCGCACGTGTCACTCGAGGAGATGGCGTACGTCAGCTCCATGCGGGCACTGGCAGCGGCGGGCCTCGATCCGGCCGACGTTGAACTCATCGTCATCGGCACTTGCAGCTTCGACGACCAGGTGCCGAACCAGGCCTCGGGCCTGCAGGTACGGTTGGGCGCGAAACGCGCCGCTGCCTATGACGTGAACACGGCGTGCACCAGCTTCTTGTACGCGCTCAGCACCGCCAATGCGTTGATCCGCACCGGCGTGGTCAAGAATGCAGTGGTGGTCGGCGGCGAACTGATCCTCGGCTTTCATGGACTGGCACAACCGCGGTGTCTGCGTGCTGTTCGGTGACGGCTGTGCTGCCGTCGTGCTCGAGGCTACGGACAAGGTCGAAGGGCTGCTCGGCGAAAAACTGGGCTGCGACAGCGATGCGCGCAATACGCTCGTCGTCAAGGGCATGGGTGGCCGCTACGTCAACCAGGGTCGACCCTACGGCGAGACTTCATGGATTTTCGAGGGTCCGGAAATCTTCAAGCGTGCGGTGCTCGGCATGTCCGGTGCCTGCGCGGATGTGCTCGCCGCCCAGGGTTACAAGGTCGACGACGTCGACGTCGTGATTCCGCACCAGGCCAACCTGCGCATCATGGATGCGGTCGCGAAGCGCGTCGGCGCGCCTGCAGAGCGCATGTTCGTCAACGTGCACAAGTACGGCAACATGTCCGCCGCAACCGTCGCGGTCGCGCTGGTCGAAGCCATCGAAGAAGGCCGGGTCAAGCCGAACAGCCTGCTGCTGCTGCCGGGGTTTGGCGCGGGCTTGACATATTGTGCGCACCTCGTGCGCTGGGGTGAGCGCACGACGCCCATTGGCACGACGGAGGTCGACCTGCCGCCGAGCGACCGCACGGCGCTCGAGATCGTGCAGGGCTACCTGACGAAGGCGGGCTGAGTTCACGGGCGACCGGCTCAGCCGGAGCCCGCTGCCAACCATGCCTCCGGCCCGCAAGGCATTGCTGCAGATCCACCTGTGCGTGGTGATCTGGGGCTTCACCGCCATCCTCGGCAAGCTGATCACGCTGCCCGCGTTCGCGCTGGTGTGGTGGCGGATGTCGCTCGTCGTGCTCGCGCTGGTGTTCGTCCCGGCGTTCTGGCGCGGGGTGCGGCGCATGAGCCTCCGCACCGTGGCCATTTTCTCCGGCATCGGCGTCGTCGTCGCGCTGCACTGGGTGACCTTCTACGGCGCGATCAAGCTCGCGAATGCCTCGGTCGCGGCCACGTGCATGGGCGTGGCGCCGATCATCATGTCCGTCGTCGAGCCGTGGATCACCCAAAAGCGTTTCGACCCGCGCGAACTGGTGATCGGCATTGCAGCAGTGCCGGGCGTGATGCTCGTCGTCGGTGGCACCCCGGGCGGCATGCGACTCGGCATTGCCGCCGGCGTGCTGTCGGCCTTGCTCGTCGCGATTTTCGGCTCGCTGAACAAGCGCTTCGTCGAGTCCGGCGAGCCGCTGGCCGTGACGGGCCTCGAACTGGCCGCCGGCACGGTGTTCCTGACGGTGCTGGCCCTGTCGTTCGGCGGGGACAGCACGCGATTGCCGTTGCCCGATGCCCACGATGCGTCGCTGCTGCTCGTGCTCTCGATCGCCTGCACACTGTTCCCGTTTGCACTCTCACTGGTCGCGCTGCGCAACCTGAGCGCCTTCAGCGCGCAGCTGGCGGTCAGCCTGGAGCCCGTTTATGCCGTCGTCCTGGCGATGCTGCTGCTGTCCGAGCAACGCGAACTCAGCCTGCAGTTCTATGCCGGCCTGGCGGTCATACTCGGCAGCGTGTTTGCGCATGCAGCGCTGAAGCGCGCCTGATCGGAAGGGTCGTCGCAGCTCAGGACTGCTGCAACAGCTGCATCAGGGTCTTGCCAGCTCCTGGCCGCTGTTTCCACCACCGCCACGTCATCAGTGCCACGTACGCGGCGATGTACAGCGCCGGCTCGCGCCAGTCCGCCTTCACCAGCCACAGGAAGTGCAGGGAGCCGAGCAGGGCGGCGACGTAGATCAGCCTGTGCAGCGAATGCCACCGACGCCCCAGGCGGCGCATCCAACGATCCGTTGACGTGACGGCGAGCGGGATCAGCAACAGCAGCGCTGCGAATCCCACGGTGATGAACGGTCGCTTGACGATGTCCGCCGCGATGCCGTCCAGGTCGAGGCCGCGGTCGAGCACGAGCCACGTGAGGAAGTGCAGCACCAGGTACGCGAAGGCCCACAATCCGACCATGCGCCGCCAGCGCATCAGGCGGGGCTGGCGCAGCGTGACGGCGGCCGGCCGGACGCAGAGCGTGAGCAGCAGCAGGCGCAGTCCCCAGAGTCCCAGCCCGTGCAGCAGTGCCTCGACCGGGTTCGGACCGAGCGACAGGCTGGACACGCCGAACGCGCGCAGCACGAGCCATAGCAGGGGCAGCGAGCACAGCAGGAACACGGCGGGCTTGTCAGCCCGGAAGCGCTTGGTGGCCGTGCGCGCAGGAGCGTTCATGGCTAGCGGCTCAGTAGAACTTGCGCAGGTCCAGCCCCTTGTAAAGCGCGGCGACCTGGTCGGCGTAACCGTTGAACGGCAGCGTCGCCTGCTTCGAGGCGAACAGGCTCGCCCCGATGCGCCTTTCCTGCGCCTGGCTCCAGCGCGGGTGGTCCACGCTGGGGTTCACGTTGGCGTAGAAGCCATATTCCCGCGGTGCGGAAAGGTTCCAAGACGTGGGCGGCTGGCGTTCGGTGAAGCGGATTTCGACGATCGACTTGATGCCCTTGAAGCCATACTTCCAGGGCACGACCAGTCGCAGCGGGGCGCCGTTCTGGTTTGGCAGGGTCTGGCCGTACAGTCCCACCGCGAGCAACGCCAGCGGGTGCATGGCTTCGTCGATGCGCAGGCCTTCGACGTAGGGCCAGTCGAGCACCGGGAAGCGCTGGCCGGGCATCTCGGCAGGCCGCATGACCGTCTTGAACGCAACGTACCGGGCCTTCGAGTTCGGCTCGAAGCGCTTGAGCAGGGCGCCGAGCGGGAACCCGACCCACGGGATCACCATCGACCAGGCCTCGACGCAGCGCAGCCGGTAGATGCGTTCTTCGAGCGCGTGGGGTTTCAGGATGTCTTCCAGCGTGTAGGTACCCGGTTTCGCGCACTCACCGGCGACGACTACCGACCAGGGCCGCGGCTTGAACTTGCCGGAGTTCTGCGCGGGATCCGCCTTATCTGTGCCAAATTCGTAGAAGTTGTTGTAAGTCGTTATATCTTCTAAGGAATTGGGGTCCTCGTTCAGGCTGAATCGAGGATTTCGCGTGTACTTCAGCGGGGCCCTGCAACCTCCCGGGGAGGCCTGCGCCTACGGCACCGGCGGCCGCAAGCGCCGTGATCACGTCGCGCCGATTGAAATACCGCTCGGGCGGCGTGATCTCGGACGGCAGGGGTTGCAGGCTGGCTTGGGTGCGTCGCAGCCGGATGAGACCTCGGAAAGCGCTGCTCGGTTCGGTCGGGGCGGTTCTAGCATGCGCACCCTCTACGCGGTGAGGATTCACCGCTGCGTTCGGGCTGCCAATGTCCTTGGGGTGGTGTTCCGTTCCTGTTCCGGCGGGCGTGTCTGCCCCCCACTCGCGTAAGACGGCGGCCCGTTGCTGTTCCGGCGAGCGGAAAGGCAGACACGCTCGCCGGAACAGCAACGGGCCACCGTCTTACGCGAACGCGGCGCGCGTCCAGTCAGCCGCGCAAGGCCTGCAACAGCTGCGGCAAGATTTCACCCGACGGACCCCGCAACGAGAAATCGGCGAGCGGCGTGAGCGCGGTGGACTCGGTGTTGACCTCGATGATCGTCGCGCCAGACCGCTGGGCGCTTTCAGCGAGGCCCGCCGCCGGGTACACGACCGACGCCGTGCCGATTGACAGGAAGACGTCGCAGTCGGCCGCGGCCGCGCCCGCCTCGAGAGCCGCGTGCCTGGGAATCGACTCGCCGAACCAGACGACGTCGGGCCGCAGCAATTCGCCGCATCGCGCGCATTCCGGCAGGCCGGTGATCGAGAGCGACGAACGTCGGGCGATCGTTCCTTCGGCCGAGCAGCGATCGCGCAGGATGTTGCCGTGGTACTCGATGACGCCCGTGCTGCCCGTACGCTGGTGCAGTCCGTCGACGTTCTGCGTGACCAGCGTCAGTCGCGGTACCGCATTGGCCAGCTCGACGAGCGCCCGGTGACCCGCGTTGGGTTCGACCCCGCGCACGAGTTCACGACGCCATTCGTACCATTCCCAGATGCGCTTCGGATCGCGGTTGAACGCTTCGGGCGTGGCCAGGTCCTCAGGCCGGAACTTTGCCCAGAGGCCGGTCTGCGCGTCACGAAACGTGGGCACGCCGCTCTCGGCGGAAATGCCCGCGCCCGTCAGCACGCAGACGTGCCGAGCTGTGCTGAGCGCCGCGGCTGCGGATGAGGGAAATGGGGATGGCAGGAATGGGGTGAGGAGTGATCGGCGCTGTTCCGACTAACCCCAACCCCTATCCCCTAACCCCTTCTCACGCGGCTTTGCCCTGCGACGCCAGCTGTCGGAGCACGTACTGCAGGATGCCGCCGTGCTGGAAGTAGTCGCGCTCCTTCGGCGTGTCGATGCGCACGCGCGCTTCGAACTTGATCGGTGCGCCGGTGGCCGGAGTCGCCACGACGGTCACGACCTTCGCGGCTCCGCCGTTCAGGCCGATGATCTCGAGGCTCTCCTTGCCGGTGAGTCCGAGTGACTGCGCGTTCTCACCGTCCTTGAACTGCAGGGGCAGCACGCCCATGCCGATCAGGTTCGAGCGGTGGATGCGCTCGAAGCTCTCGGCGATCACCGCCTTCACGCCGAGCAGCATCGTGCCCTTGGCCGCCCAGTCGCGCGACGAGCCCGTGCCGTATTCCTTGCCGGCGATCACGATGAGCGGCGTTCCCTCCGCCTTGTACTTCATGGCCGTGTCGTAGATCGACAGCAATTCGCCGCCCGGCATGTGCTGCGTGACGCCGCCTTCGGTGCCCGGCGCCAGCAGGTTGCGCAGGCGGATGTTGGCGAACGTGCCGCGCATCATCACCTCGTGGTTGCCGCGGCGCGCGCCGTACTGGTTGAAGTCGGCGGGCTGCACGCCCTGCGCCATGAGGTACCTGGCTGCGGCGCTGGCCTTGGCGATGTTGCCGGCCGGCGAGATGTGGTCGGTCGTGACCGAGTCGCCGAGCAGCGCGAGCACGCGCGCGCCGCGAATGTCGGCAACCGCGCCCGGCGTCATCGTCATGCCTTCGAAGTACGGCGGATTGCGCACGTACGTCGAGGCAGGCTCCCACTTGTAGATCTCGCCCTCGGGCACCTTCAGCGCATTCCAGTTCTCGTCGCCGGCGAAGGCGCTCGCGTAGCCCTTCTTGAACATCGCGGAGTTGATGTTCGCCGCCATCGATTCCTGGATCTCCTGCGCGGTCGGCCAGATATCCTTCAGGAACACCGGCTTGCCGTCGGTGCCGGTGCCGATCGGCTCGTTGTTGAGGTCGATGTCCATCGTGCCCGCGAGCGCGTAGGCCACCACCAGCGGCGGCGACGCGAGGAAGTTCATCTTCACTTCCGGATGCACGCGGCCTTCGAAATTGCGGTTGCCGGAGAGTACCGAGGTGGTGACGATGTCGCCGACCTTGATGCCGTCCGAGATCTCGGGCTTCAGCGGGCCGGAGTTGCCGATGCAGGTCGTGCAGCCGTAGCCCACGACGTAGAAGCCGACGCTCTCGAGGTCGGCAGCAGGCCGGCCTTCGTCAGGTAGTCCGTCACCACGCGCGAGCCCGGCGCGAGGCTCGTCTTCACCCAGGGCTTCGAGACCAGGCCGCGTTGACGCGCCTTGCGCGCGAGCAGGCCGGCGCCGATCAGCACCGCGGGATTGGACGTGTTCGTGCAGCTGGTGATCGCAGCGATCATCACCGCGCCGTCGACAAGATCAAACGTCTTGCCGCCGGAGGTGACGGGCGCCGTGCCGGTCGCCGCCGGTTCTTCTGCGCGCGCTCCTCGACCATCCTTGAGCGCGCCGCGGAAGGCCGCCTTTGACGTACGCAGCGGGACGCGATCCTGCGGGCGCTTCGGGCCGGCGAGGCTGGGTTCGATCGACGCGAGGTCGAGCTCGATTACGTCGGTGTAGTCCGCTTCGCGCATGCCGTTGGTGCGCCACATGCCCTGGGCTCGGGCATAGGCCTCGACTAGCGCGATCTGCTCGGCCAGGCGCCCGTGAGTCCAGGTAGCGAAGCGTCTCGTCGTCGATCGGGAAGATGCCGCAGGTCGCGCCGTACTCCGGCGCCATGTTGGCGATGGTCGCGCGGTCGGCGAGCGGCAGGCTGGCGATGCCCGGGCCGAAGAACTCGACGAACTTGTCGACCACGCCCTTCTTGCGCAGCATCTCGGTGACGGTGAGCACGAGGTCGGTGGCGGTCGTGCCGGCGGGCAGGGCGCCCTTCAGGCGGAAGCCGATGACCTGCGGGATCAGCATCGTGACCGGCTGGCCGAGCATCGCGGCCTCGGCCTCGATGCCGCCCACGCCCCAGCCGAGCACGCCGAGGCCGTTGACCATCGTCGTGTGCGAGTCGGTGCCGACGAGCGTGTCCGGGAACGCACGCTTCACGCCGTTCTTGTCTTCCGCGAACACCACGCGCGCGAGGTGCTCGACGTTGACCTGGTGCACGATGCCGGTGTTCGGCGGCACGACCTTGAAGTTCTCGAACGCCGTCTGGCCCCAGCGCAGGAAGGAATAGCGCTCGCCGTTGCGCTCGAACTCGATGGCGTTGTTCCTGGCGAGGGAATCCGCGGTGCCGTAGTTGTCCACCTGTACCGAGTGGTCGATGACCAGTTCGGCCGGGGCGAGCGGGTTGATTTCCTGCGGGTTGCCGCCGAGGCGGATCATCGCTTCGCGCATGGCGGCGAGGTCGACGATAGCCGGCACGCCGGTGAAGTCCTGCATGATCACGCGCGCGGGCGTGAAGGCAATTTCGTGGCTCGGGGCCGCCTTTGCGTCCCACGTGAGCAGCGCCTCGATGTCGTTCCGCGTGACGTTGACGCCATCTTCGAACCGCAGCAGGTTCTCGAGCAGGATCTTGAGGGAGAAGGGCAGGCGGGCGAGGTCGTGGCCCTGCAGCGCCGGGAGGCTGTGAATCTCGTACGACTGGTTGCCGACGGCAAGCATCGTGCGGGTCTTGAAGCTGTCAGTCATGAAACCTCCGGGGCAGAAAACGCAGCGATTAACCGCGGAATTATAGCCCGGAAGCCTGCTCGGATTCGACCTCGAGGGCCATCGCGGGCATGCCGGCAATGACGGCGCCGCCCAGGCATTCGTCGCCCCGATAGAACACAGCCGATTGACCGGGCGTGACCGCGCGCTGCGCCACATCAGTGCGGACGCGGCAGCGGCCGTCCGGCAGGACGCGGATCGCGCAGGCCTGATCCGCCTGCCGATAGCGAGTCTTCACGGTGCAGCGGAACTCGGCCGTCGGCGCGGTGCCCGCAATCCAATGCGCGGCTTCAGTGGTGAACTCGTTGCAGAGCAGGAGTGGGTGCGTGTGCTGCTGGACGACCACCAGCGTGTTCCGGTGCAGGTCCTTTTTCGCTACATACCACGGCTTCTCGGCCGCGCCGCGCACGCCGCCGACTTCGAGCCCCTGGCGCTGGCCCAGCGTGTAATACATCAGGCCTCGGTGAGTGCCAAGCCTGCGTCCCTCGGGTGTTTCGATGGGGCCGGGTTGCGCGGGCAGGTAGTGCGCGAGGAACTCGGCGAAGGGGCGTTCGCCGATGAAGCAGATGCCGGTGCTGTCGCGCTTGTCGTGCACGGGCAGCGCGTGTTCGTGCGCGAGCCTGCGGACTTCGTCCTTCGGCAGGTCGCCGATGGGAAACAGCGTGCGCGCGAGCATTGCACCCGGCACCGTGTGCAGGAAGTAGGTCTGGTCCTTGCCGGGATCGAGGCCGCGCAACAACCGTCCTCCCTGCATGCGCGCGTAATGGCCTGTGGCGAACCAGTCGGCGCCGAGGCGCAGTGCGTGCTCGTAGCAGACACCAAACTTGATCTCGCGATTGCAGGCGACGTCCGGGTTGGGCGTGCGGCCGGCCGCCAGTTCGTCGAGAAAATGCTGGAAGACGCGATCGCGGTACTCGGCCGCGAAAGAAACCGCGTGCAGCGGGATGCCGAGATCGTCGCAGACGCGACGCGCATCCTGCAGGTCGGCCGCTGCCGTGCAGTAACCGTCCTCGTCCTGGTCCCAGTTGCGCATGAAAAGCGCGTGCACGTCGTACCCGGCGCGCTGCAGCAGCACGGCGGAAACGGCGGAATCGACACCGCCGGAGAGCGCGAGCACGACGCGGGGAGGGCATGTCTCGATTTTACCTTTCTTGCTCGCCCTGCCACGCAAATCCGCCGAGATCGGAAAGGCAGATATGCGCTCGCTTCAAGCGGTTGACCCGGGACCTTCCCCCGAGCTTGGAAAGGCAGACACGCGCTCGCTGCAGGCGGTTGATCCGGGACCTTCCCCCGAGCTTGGAAAGGCAGACACGCGCTCGGGGGAAGGTCCCGGATCAACCGCTGCAGCTGCAGCAGCGCCTCAGTATTCGATTGAGCGGGAGAGGATGCGGAGGCTCGTGCAGCCGGGCGTCCGGTCCGGCCTGTCCCGGCGCGCGCGTGTCTGCCTTTCCAAGCGCGACGGGACAGGCCGGATCGAACGCCGGCTGCCAGCGCGTCTGTCATTCCACGCGCGAAGGCAGAGGTGAGCGGCTCAGCCGCTCGCAGCGATCGATGCCGACGCGTCGGAGGCGGCCTCGACGCTGCGCATCAGGTGCGTCAGCAGTTCGAGCGGATACCGTGCGCCGCTCAGGTAATCATCGACACAGCGTGCCACCAGCGGGCTGCGATGCCGCGCCACTGTCGCCGTCAGCTGCTCGCGGTCGAGCCAGCGGGTGCGCAGGATGCCGTGATCGAGGGGGCGCGAAGGATCGTGACCCTCCAGCTGGCCACAGAACGCGACACGCAGGAAGGTCTTGCTGAGGTGCACGGGGGGCTGCCAGAGGTAGATGCCGACGATTTCGCGCGGGACGAACGTCCAGCCGGTCTCCTCGAGCGTCTCGCGCGCGACGGCCTGCTGCAAGGTTTCGCTGTGCTCGAGGTGTCCGGCGGGCTGGTTCAGCACCACCCGGCCGCCAGCGCGCTCCTCGACCAACAGGAACTTGCCGTCGCGTTCGATGATGGCGGCCACGGTGACGTCAGGCTTCCATACCATGCCCGTCATTATAACGAGCCCTGGCCGCGTCAGCAGTCGACGGCGGTTGCACGCATTTCGGGCTGGACCAGGCTGCCAGCCCAGACCTCGTCGAAATAGGCGAGGTAGCGCCTGACGACCGAGGCGTCGTTGAACTCGACGATGCCGTCCCACGTCGACGCCTGCTGCCGGAACGCGATGGCCTTGTCGTCGGCTACGATGAACGAGCAGGGGTTGTCGCGGTACTCGGGCGCGACGTTGCGCAGGTCGATGTAGCTCGTGAGGCGGCGCGCCATCATCATGAAACGGTTGCCTTCACGCGAGACGCGGCCGGGATTCGAGATCAGCACGCGCAGGCGCGCATGGCTGCGGGCCAGGACGAGCCGCTTGACCGGCTCGAGGAAGAGGTCGTGGTCGTAGATCAGCGGCTCGAGGTCGGTCGTGTAGATGGAAAGCGTGCGATTGGCGCGCGTCGCGATCTCGGAGACCGCAATCCGGTATTCCTCAAGGTTCGAGAGGATGCTGCGCGTCCCCGTCAGGTCCTGCCGATGTTCCATCCCGCTTCCCGACCGACCGGCGCATGCGCTGGTGCGGTATTCCGACCTCGTCGAATTCCGGACCATCGGCCCGGAAACCCAGCCGCTCGTAGAATCCGGCTGCCGACACCTGCGCATTGAGGTACACCTCGTGGAAGCCGCGTTCGGCGGCAAGATCCAGGAGGCGACGCATCACGGCGACGCCAGCTCCGGTGCCACGGTACTGCGGCAGCACTGCGACACGGCCAATCTTACCGGTGGGTTCCAGGCGTCCAGTGCCAACCGCGTCACGTTTTGCGGCAGCAGGGGGTTCGAAAACGAGAACGTGCGCGACGACGGGATCGAGTTCGTCCCATTCGTCGCGTTCCGCGATCTGCTGTTCTTCGATGAAAACAGACCGCCGCACGCGCTGAATCTGCAGGCGGTCGTGCTCCCAGGTGGCGAGTCGCACGACGTAATCCCGGGTGGGTTGTGCAGGCATGTCGGCGAGCGGTGGCAGCGTTATGTCAAACGCCGCCGCTGACGACTCAGACTTCTCGGGCCAGTCGGGCCGCGAGACCGACGTACGTCGCCGGAGTCAGGGCCTTGAGCCGGGCTTTCTCCGCGGGCGGGATCGGCAGCCCGTCGACGAATTCGGCCACCGCTGGCCCGTCGATGCGCCGCCCGCGCGTGAGCGTCTTCAACTGTTCATAGGCCTCAGGCACCGCGTACCGGCGCATCACCGTCTGAATCGGTTCAGCCAGCAGTTCCCAGTTCGCCGCGAGATCGTCGGCGAGTCGCGCTCGATCGATCTCGACGCGGGCGAGTCCGCGAGAGACGGACTGGATCGCGATATCGGAATGCGCGAGCGCGACGCCCAGGTTGCGCTGCACGGTGGAGTCGGTGAGGTCACGCTGCCAGCGCGAAATCGGCAGCTTTTCCGACAGGAAGCGCAGCAGTGCATTGGCCAACCCGAAATTGCCTTCGCCGTTCTCGAAGTCGATCGGGTTGACCTTGTGCGGCATGGTGGACGAGCCGACTTCGCCCGAAACGATCTTCTGCCTGAAATAGCCAAGCGACACGTAGCCCCAGAAATCGCGGCACAGGTCGGTGAGGATCGAGTTGCAGCGGGCGAGGGCGTCGCAGTACTCCGCCGTCCAGTCGTGCGGCTCGATCTGCGTGGTGTACGCGTTCCACTTCAGGCCGAGCGATTCGACCAGTCGCTGACCGAGCTGGGGCCAGTCCACGTCCGGGTACGCCGCTACGTGCGCGTTGTAATTGCCGACAGCTCCGTTGATCTTGCCGCGGATCGGCACGGCCGCAAACGTATCGCGTGCCTGGCGCAGGCGGTGTACGAACACCGCGACTTCCTTGCCGAGCGTCGTGGGCGTCGCGGCCTGGCCGTGCGTACGCGACATCATCGCGTCGTCGGCATGCACGTGGGCCATCGAGCGCAAGGCGCCGAGCAACGCGTCGATGCGCGGCAACAGCACCTTCGAACGGGCTTCCTGGCACATCAGCGCGTAGGACAGGTTGTTGATGTCCTCGGACGTGCACGCAAAATGCACGAATTCGAGCCGTGACTGCCAGGCCGGGTGCGCACCCAGCTTCTGCTTGATGAGGTACTCGACCGCCTTGACGTCGTGGTTGGTCTCGCGCTCGAAAGCCTTCACCGTCGCGGCGTCCGCAGGGTCAAAACCATCGACGATCTGCTGTGCGACTGCGAGGTCGGCTGGGGTGATGCCGCGCAGTTCGGCGATGCGTCGCTCTCCGGCCAACGCCTGCAGCCAGGCAATCTCGACGCGAACGCGAGCGCGAATGAGGCCCTGCTCGCTGAAGATTTCCCGGAGGTCGGCGCAGCGCGCCGCATAGCGGCCATCCACCGGGGAAAGCGCGGTCAACGGGGTGAGACTCATGCGTTCATCCGTGAGGTGCTACGATTCCGGATGATACCGCACGGCCCGCCCGGGGCGCCTGCGCGGTTCCCCGGAGTTCACCATGGCCGATACCGACTACCGCGTCGAACGCGACAGCATGGGTGAAACCCGCGTGCCCGCCGGGGCGCTGTGGGGCGCCCAGACCCAGCGTGCGATCCAGAATTTCCCGATCAGCGGCATCCCGATGCCGCGGGGCTTCATCCGGGCGCTCGGGCTCGTCAAATGGGCCGCGGCTGGGGCCAATCTCGATCTCGGTGATCTTGGCCGGGTCCGGGCCTTCGCCATCCAGCGGGCGGCACTGGAAGTGGCCGCTGGTCGCCACGACGCCCAGTTCCCGATCGACGTCTTTCAGACCGGGTCGGGCACCAGCAGCAACATGAACGCCAACGAGGTCATCGCGCGACTCGCCACCGGGTACGCCGGCGGCTCGACCGTGCCCGTGCATGCCAACGACCACGTCAACCGTGGACAGAGCAGCAACGACGTGATCCCGACGGCGATTCACCTGGGTGCTGCCTTGGCATTGTCGGAATCGCTGTTGCCGGCACTCAAGGAACTCATCGAGACGATCTCGCGCAAGGCGGCCGACGTCGGCGAGACGGTCAAGACCGGTCGCACGCACCTGATGGACGCGATGCCGGTGACGCTCGGGCAGGAAATGGGCGCATGGCGAACCCAGCTCGAAGACGCCGTGACGCGCCTGCAGAGTTGCCGCCCGCGCCTGCACGCGCTGGCACAGGGCGGCACGGCCGTAGGTACGGGTGTCAACGCCAATCCCCAATTCGCGCCGAGGGTGGCAGCGCTGTTGTCGCAGGAGACCGGACTCGACCTGCGCCCGGCCCGCGATTTCTTCGCAGCGCTCGCGTCGCAGGACACGGCTGTTGAATTGTCCGGCCATCTGCGCACGCTCGCCGTCGTGCTGATGAAGATCTCGAACGACCTGCGCTGGATGAACAGCGGCCCGCTCGCCGGGCTCGCCGAAATCTCGCTGCCCGCACTGCAGCCAGGCAGCAGCATCATGCCGGGCAAGGTCAACCCCGTCGTGCCGGAAGCGGTCACGATGGTGGCAGCGCAGGTGATGGGCAACGACGCGACGATCGGCATCGCCGGCCAGTCGGGCAACTTCCAGCTCAACGTGATGCTGCCCGTGATCGCCTACAACCTGTTGCAGAGCATCGAGTTGCTTGCGGGAGCGTCGCGGACGCTCGCACGCAGCGCGATTGCAGGTTTCGCCGTGCACGTGCGACAGATGTCGCTCACGCTGAGTCGCAATCCGATGCTCGTGACGGCGCTGAATCCCGTGATCGGTTACGACAAGGCGGCGGCGATCGCGAAGAAGGCCTACGCCGAAGGTCGGCCGATCATCGAGGTGGCGGGCGAGATGACGGACCTGGGCGAGGCGCGTCTCGCGAAGCTGCTTGATCCGACCGCGCTGACGCGTGGCGGCGAACACGGCGGGCCGGGCAAGGGAGAAGGCTAGTTGACGGTCCCCGACCTCAACGCAACCAGGCCGCTGCGCACGCGGATCGAAAACCTGTTGCGGGACACGGTCCCGGGCCGGGATCCAGAGTTTCCCTACGCCGCGCAATTCACGCCCGTACAGATTGACCTGCTGCGGAAAATGCTTCCGGCAGAACCCGCGCGTGCGGCTGTGCTCGTGCCACTGGTCGAACGGCCCACGGGGCTGCAGGTACTGCTGACGCAGCGCGCATCGCACCTGAAGAACCATCCGGGCCAGGTCAGTTTTCCGGGAGGCCGGATCGAGTTGGCGGACGCGGGCCCGTGGGAGGCCGCTCTGCGCGAGGCGCGGGAAGAAATCGGCCTGGAGCCACGGTTCGTCACCAGAGCCGGTTACCTGCAGGACCACCTCGTGATTTCGGGGTACCGAGTGACTCCCGCCGTGGGCTTCGTGCAGCCCGGATTCGACCTGCGGCTGGACGAAACCGAGGTCGACGACGTCTTCGAGGTGCCGCTCGAGTTCGTGCTCGATGTGCGCAACCACCTGTCGCGCGATCACAGCATTGCCGGTCACACGGTCGTCACGCACGCAATACCCTACGAAGGACGGCAGATCTGGGGCGCGACGGCCAGCATGCTCATTACGTTCGCACGGCTGCTGCGCGAGATGCAGGCATGAGCGCCATCGATCGTCTGCGCCAGATCATGGTGCGCCTGCGCGATCCGGCCGGCGGCTGTCCGTGGGACCGCGAGCAGGACTGGGCATCGATCGCACCGCACACGATCGAAGAAGCGTACGAGCTGGCGGACGCAATCGCCCGTGGCGAGCCTGAGGCCGTGCGTGACGAACTGGGTGACGTGCTGTTCCAGGTCGTGTTCCAGGCGCGCATCGCCGAGGAGCGCGGCCTGTTTGATTTTGACGCCGTCGCCGCTGCGATCGCCGACAAGCTCGAACGTCGTCACCCGCACGTTTTCGCTGACGCGAAGATCGAAGATTCCGCGGCGCAGTCACTGGCCTGGGAGCAGCACAAGCGCGCAGAGCGCGTGGCCAGGGGGCAGGGCGTCGGTGCACTGGACGGCGTCACGCTTGGCCTGCCGGCGCTGATTCGCGCGACCAAGCTCGGTTCGCGTGCCGCGAAGGTCGGTTTCGACTGGACCGACGCGGGGGGCGTCATCGCCAAGGTGCGCGAAGAACTCGGCGAGCTGCAGGTCGAGATCGACAAGGGTGATCGAACCCGCACGCACGAAGAGCTGGGAGACCTGCTGTTTGCGTTGTCGCAGGCGGCGCGGCACCTGGGAGTCGATGCAGAAGCCGCACTGCGCGATGCGAACGCCAAGTTCGAGCGGCGGTTCCGCCGGGTCGAATCGCACCTTGCCGCAACCGGTCAGACCCCAACCGACGTCGACATGGTGCAGCTTGAAGCGCTGTGGGTTCGTGCCAAGCGGGAACTCGGCTGAGCTGCCGTGAATGCCCCTGATTCCGCCGCTGCACGACTTGCGGCCCTGCGTGAACTGCTCCCCGGGTGCCTGCTGCGCGATCGGCGTCGGCTGCAGTCGACGTTCGACCGATTGGCGCGCAAGCCCGCGGCGGCCGATCCGCGCGAGGTGGTCCGGCTGGAGACCCAGGTCCGGGCATCCGCGGAACTCGTCGCTGCACGCCGCGCATCCGTCCCGCGGATCGTCTACGACGAAACCTTGCCCGTCCATGCGCGCCGAGACGACATCCGCCGTGCGATCGAAACGCACCAGGTCGTCATCGTCAGCGGCGCCACGGGCAGCGGCAAGAGCACGCAGCTGCCGAAGATCTGCCTCGAGATGGGGCGCGGCGCGGCCGGCCTGATCGGGCACACGCAGCCGCGGCGTATCGCGGCGCAGGCGCTGGCCAATCGCGTCAGCGCGGAGCTGGGCTCCACCACCGGCGACCTCGTTGGTTACCAGGTGCGCTTCGTCGACCGCACCAGTCCGCGCACGCTCGTCAAGCTGATGACGGACGGACTGCTGCTGCGCGAACTCGAAGGCGACCCGCTGCTGCTGCGCTATGACACGCTGATCATCGACGAAGCCCACGAGCGCAACCTCAACGTCGATTTCCTGCTCGGCGTCTGCCACCGCCTGCTGCCGCAGCGTCCCGACCTGCGCCTGGTCGTGACGTCGGCGACGATCGAGACCCGGCGTTTCGCCGGAGTTTTTCGGCGGTGCGCCCATCATCGACGTGGAAGGGCAGAGCTACCCGGTCGAGGTGCGCTATCGCCCGCTCGCGGAAGAAGACGAAGCGGCGCCACCGCTGCCCGAAGCGGTGCGAGATGCGCTCGAAGAGCTGGAGCGGGATGCGCGCGGCCTGCGTGGCGACGCGCTCGTGTTCCTGCCGGGCGAGAAGCAGATCCTCGAGACCCGCGAGCTGCTCGTGCGCAGCCGCGTGGATTGGGACGTGCTGCCGCTGTACGGAAGACTTACCGGTCCGGACCAGGACAAGGTGTTTGCCGGGCACACTCGCCGTCGCGTCGTGCTTGCGACCAACGTCGCCGAAACGTCGCTCACGATTCCCGGGGTGCGGTTCGTCATCGATGCCGGGCTCGCACGCATCAGCCGCTACAGCCCGCGCGCGAAGTTCCAGCGGCTGCCGATCGAGCCCGTGTCGCAGGCGAGTGCCGATCAGCGTCGCGGGCGTTGCGGCCGCGAAGGCGAGGGCATCTGCCTGCGGCTGTATGCCGAGGAGGACTACCTCGCGCGACCGCGCTACACCGAACCCGAACTGCTGCGGACGAACCTGGCCAGCCTGATCCTGCAGATGGCTGCCCTCAAGCTCGGCAATCCGCAGGAATTTCCGTTCCTCGATGCGCCCGATGCGCGCCTGTTGAACGACGGCTACCGCCTGCTGCTGGAACTGGGCGCTGTCGACGGCGAGCGGGGCATCACGCGACTCGGGCGCCAGATGGCCGCGTTGCCGGTCGATCCGCGCCTGGCGCGCGTGCTGGTGGAGGCGGGACGCACGGGCTGCATGGACGAAGCGCTGTCGCTCGTCGCGTTCCTGAGTATCCAGGATCCGCGCGAACGCCCTGCCGACAAAGCCGCGGCCGCAGACGAAAGGCATGCGTTGTTCGCGGACGAACGCTCGGATTTCGTCGGCGTGCTCAACCTGTGGCGGGCGTCGCGCGAACCGGCGGCCGGTGGCAACCGTGTGTTGCGGCACTGGTGCCGGGAGCATTTCCTGTCGTTCGTGCGTATGCGGGAATGGGGCGACCTGCGCGAGCAACTCCACGACATGTCGCGTCCGCTGGTGCAAGACGCGGGCGACAGGCCTGCTGCCGGCACGGCCGTGCTCCACCAGGCGTTGTTGACGGGATTCCTCGGCGGCATTGGCGTGCTCGACGAAGCCCGCACGTACCTCGGTGCGCGCGATACGAGATTCGTCATCGCTCCCGGCACGCCGTTGCAGAAACGTTCACCGCACTGGATCGTCGCCGCCAGCCTGGTCGAAACGCATCGGCTCTATGCGCGCATGGTGGCGCAGGTACAGCCGTCGTGGATCGAATCGGCGGGAGCGCATCTCGTCAAGCGCACGTATGGGGACGCCGAATGGGATGCGCAGCGCGGCATGGCGTTTGCGCGCGAGACAGTCTCGCTCTATGGTCGCGTGCTGAGCAGCGGGCGCCGTGTCAGCTTCGCATCGGTCGACCCCGCGGCCGCGCAACGCATGTTCGTGGAGGAAGCGCTCGTCCGCCGCCAGCCCTCGATGCCATTTGCGTTTCTCGAACGCAATACGGCGATGCGGGCACGTCTCGAACGAGTCGAGTCCTGCTTGCGCCGGCGTGACTTGCTCGCCGGTGAGGACGCGCTTGTACGGTTCTACCTGGAACGCATTCCGCCCGCGATCGCCTCCACGCGAGCGTTTGAAACCTGGTGGCGCCGGGAAGAGCGTGCCAAGCCGCACATGCTCGACGCCGCGGAACCGGTGTTCCTGCTCCAGGACCTGCCGGAGGTACGGGCCAGCGACTATCCGTCGACGATCGACGTCCATGGCAACGACCTGCAGCTGCACTATCGCTTCGACGCGACGGCTCCGGACGATGGCGTGACGCTCGACGTGCCGGTGCCGCTGCTGCGGGCGCTCGACGCACAGCGGCTCGAATGGCTGATTCCGGGATGGTTGCGCGAGAAGGTCATCGCGTTGCTGCGCGGACTGCCCAAGGACGTGCGGCGCGAAATCGTGCCGATTCCCGACGCTGCGGAACGACTGCTGGCCGTCCTGCCAGCCTTCGGCACTGGCTCGCTGTTCGCCCACGTGGCAGCCTTTGCGACCCAGCAGGCAGGCATCCGCGTCGAACCCGGGCAGGTGGCTGCCGTGGCCCTGCCGCCCTGGCTCAGCGTCAATGTGCGGGTGCTCGACGGCGCCGGACGGCTGCTCAAGGCCGGTCGCGACCTGGCGGCACTGCGCGATGAGTTTCGCGCGGCATCCGGCGGCTCGAGCTTCGCCGAGGCGGCCCCGGATTTCGCGTGGGAACGCGTCGGAGTCCGGCACTGGGATTTTGCATCCTGGCCCGTCGAGACGACTGTCCGCAGCGGTCGGCTGCAACTGCGCGCCTATCCCGGGATCCAGGATGAGGGCGCCAGCGTGCGCCTGCACCTGTTCACGACGGAGGGTGGAGCCCGGCGCGCATCGCGGGCCGGCATCGTCCGGCTTGCGGCCCTGGCCCTGCCGCAGCAGCACGAACTGGCGCGCCGTCAGTGGTCGTCGGACCGTGAGTTCACGTTGTTGCTGGCGGCGGCTGGATTCGGCAAGGAGTTGCCTGGCGAGATCGCCGACCGCGCCGTGGCCGATGCCGTGCTCGGCCAGACCGGTGATTTGCCGCGCACGCGAGCCCAGTTCGAGGCACTGGTGGAGCGGGGACGGGGCGACGTGGTCGAGCGTGCGGCTGAAATCGCGCGGATCGTGAAAGCCGTGCTGCTGGCGTTGAAGGACGTGCGTGCGCAGATGGGCCTGTCGAACGGCGCGCCTTTCGCGCCGGTGCGCAGCAGCGTGATCGAGCAACTGACCGAGTTGCTGGCGCCGGGCTGGGTGCGTGACACCCCGGATGGCTGGTGGACCCAGTTGCCGAAATACGTGCGTGCGATCGCACGTCGCCTGGAACGTGCGCGCGGAGACGTCGAGCGGGATCGCAAGCTGCAGTTGCAGGTCGAGCCGTATGCACAGCAGGTCCGGCGCTTGCGACTGTCCGCGGACCTGGACATGACCGCGCACGAACGCGAGCGGCTGCGCTGGATGGTCGAGGAATTCCGGCTGTCGCTGTTCGCGCAGGACCTGCGTACATTGCTGCCGGTGTCGACGAAGCGACTCGAGGAGCAACTGCAGTTGGCTTTGCGCGAGGCCGCAGGCTCCGCGGCGGCGCCTGTAGCGCGCGGGGCAACTCGGCGTTGAGCGCAAACGACTATAATCGGCGCAGGAGAACGCACGAATGACGGTGAATCGCAGCGGCTTGACGTCTTGCGGCAGGGCTTTGGCGGTCCTGGCCACGCTGTGCGCGCCCATCGTTGCTTACGCACAGACTCCTGCGCCGCCGTCGACGGTCGATCCGCCGGAACCCGTGACCGAGCTGCGCGTGCAGGACGTTCGACCCGGCGTGCATGTCATCGCGGGCGCAGGCGGCAACGTCGTGGTCTGGTCCGGCGCCGATGGCATCGTACTGGTGGACACGGGCCTCGCAACTTCCTCGGCTGCCCTGGTCGATGCCGTCACGCGCATCTCCGCGGCACCGGTCAAGTTCGTCATCGTCACGCACGGTCATGCGGATCACGCGGGCGGTAACGAGGCTTTCGCCCACAAAGGTGCCGTGGTCATCGGCCACGAGTCGCTGCGCGAGCACGGCGGTCGAGATCCCGCGGCGCCGGCCGCGAATGCCGAAGCCTCCGCAATCACGCTCGCGTCCCGACCCGTGCTCACCACCCTGGACGCCATCGCGCTGCACTTGAACGGCGATCGTCTCGACGCGGTGCACGTGGCCGACGCGCATACGGCGTCGGACATCGTCATGCGCTGGAATGAGGCCGACGTCGTCGCGCTCGGGGACATCTACTGGAGCGGCCAGTACCCGTACATCGACGTCGAGTCCGGCGGTTCGCTGGCGGGAATGGTGGCTGCCGTCGAAGGTACGCTCGCCCGCTCGAATGCGCGCACGGTCGTAGTGCCCGGGCACGGTCCCGTCTCGAACCGTGCGGAACTTGCGGCGTATCGCGACATGCTCGTCGCGGTCGGGCGCAAGGTGCGCGAAGCGGTCGAGACGGGAATGGGCATCGAGGACATCCTGGGCACCAGGCCCACCGCCGAATTCGATGCGAAGTTCGGGCGCCCCGGCGCCATCGTGGCGCCGGAGGAGTTCGTCCGCAGCGTCTACCGTGACCTGGCGTCGAGACGCACGGGCCGCTAGCGCTCAGCCCGAGACGTCGAAGTTGATGCCCTGGGCCAGCGGCAGGGTCGTGCCCCAGTTGACGGTGCAGGTCTGCCGGCGCATGTAGGCCTTCCACGAGTCCGAGCCGGACTCGCGCCCGCCACCCGTGTCCTTCTCGCCGCCGAAGGCGCCGCCGATCTCGGCCCCCGACGTGCCGATGTTGACGTTCGCGATGCCGCAGTCCGAACCGGCCGCTGACAGGAAACGCTCGGCGTGCTGCAACCGATCCGTGAAGATCGCTGACGACAGGCCGTGCGCAACGGCGTTCTGCGCCTCGATCGCTTCGTCGAGCGTCTGGTACGGAATCAGGTAGAGCACCGGGGCGAAGGTCTCGGTCTTGACGATCTCCCACTCGCCACGCGCGACGACGATGGCCGGTTCGACGAAGTAACCCGGACGCTCCAGGCGCTTGCCGCCACAAAGCAAGCGGCCGCCCTGGGCGACGGCCTGCGCTACCGCGGACTCAAAGCGGGCGACCGAACCGGCGTCGATCAGCGGGCCCATCAAGGTGCCGTGTGCGAGCGGATCGCCGATGCGAACCTGCTTGTACGCGCCGGTCAGCCGGCGCTCGAGTTCCGGCATCTGCGATTCGTGCACGAACACGCGGCGGGTCGTCGTGCAGCGCTGGCCGGCAGTTCCCACGGCGCCGAAGACGATGGCCGGCACGACCAGGTCGAGGTTCGCGAACTCGTCGACGATGATCGCGTTGTTGCCGCCCAGTTCGAGCAGCGACTTGCCGAGGCGCTTCGCCACGCGCATGCCGACGTCACGGCCAACGGCCGTGGAACCGGTAAACGACACCAGGTCGACGCGCCGGTCCTCGACGAAGCGGATCGCAAGCTCGGTGCCTTCGTCGATGAACAGCTGGAAAGATCGGCGGCAGGCCGTGCCGCTCGAGCACGCGGTTGCACAGGTGCTGCACGGCGACGGCGCAGAGCGCGGTCTTGGGCGAGGGCTTCCACACGGTCACGTTGCCGCAGATCGCGGCGAGAAAGGCATTCCACGACCACACTGCGACCGGGAAGTTGAACGCGCTGATCACGCCGACCACGCCGAGCGGGTGCCACTGCTCGAACATGCGGTGATTGGGACGCTCCGAATGCATCTGCACGCCGTAGAGCATGCGCGACTGGCCGACCGCGAAGTCGGCGATGTCGATCATCTCCTGCACTTCGCCGTCGCCCTCGGGCTTGATCTTGCCCATCTCGAGCGCGACCAGGCTGCCGAGTTCCGACTTGTACTTGCGCAGTTCCTCGCCCATCAGGCGCACGGCTTCACCGCGCTTCGGCGCGGGCACCGTGCGCCAGGCCTTCGCCGCCACGACCGCCGAGGCCATCACCTGCTCGTACTGGGCGGGCGTGGTGGCGCGCACCCGGGCGATGACCTCGCCGGTCGCCGGGTTCACCGACTCGATGGCTTTCGCCGACGCATCGTCCAGCCAGCCGCCCACGCCCGACCAGGTGCCGGCATTGGTCTGCGTGAGTCCCAGGTCTTTCAGGAGTGCGCCGATCATCGGGCACCTCCGGCTACACGCTGCTGGCCGGTCGTGCCGGCCACGATCATGCGCGAGGAAATCTCCTTGCCACCGCCGTCGGCGTAATGCTTGCCGAAGCGGTTATTGAGCACGTCCACCAGGCTGAAGTCTTCCTGGCGCACGAAGCCGTGGTAGCGGCCCGGGTTCTGCATCACGAGATCGACCACGGCACAGATGCCAGCCGCCGTCGTGACCTGGATCGCCGACCACAGCCGGCCCGCGATCACCTGCGGGTAGATCTTGCTGACGTAGTTCTCTTCCCGCAGTTCGCCGTGCTGCCGGCCCGCGACCGCGACGTAGACGATCACGACGTCCTGCAGCGTCTGCGGCACGGCGTTCTCGAGCACGCGCTTCAAGGTGGCGCGGTCGAAGTTGAGCTTGAGGTCGTTCATCAGCAGGCGCATCTGCGCGCAGTGCCCCGGGTAGCGGATGGTCTTGTAATCCATCGTCTGCGCCTTGTCGCCGTAGGTCTCCGCGAGCGAGCCGAGGCCGCCCGACGTGTTGAAGGCTTCGTAGATCATGCCGTCGATCTCGATTTCCTCGAGGCCTTCGAGCGGCGCCACCTCGACCGCGCGGCCGTCGATCAGCGCTTCACACGGATTGCCGTACTCGTTGATCAGGCCGTCGGTGGACCAGGTCAGCGAGTACTTGAGCGCATTGTTCGGATGCTGCGGCAGGGCGCCGACGCGCAGCTTGACGCTGCGGATCTCGTCGAAGTGCTGGATCAGCGCGTTCGCTGCGATGCTGATGAAACCCGGGGCGAGCCCGCACTGCGGCACGAACGCGCGCGTCGAGCCCTCGGCGGTCTTGCGCACCGAGCGCGTCACTGCGACGTCCTCGGTCAGGTCGAAGTAGTGTGCGTTCACCTTGCGGGCGATCTCGGCCACCTTCACGTTGCAGTAGAAGGGCAGGCTGGAAATGATCGTGTCGGCCGGGTGTTCGCGCAGGTGGGCCTCGAGCAGCGCCGGGTTCGAGGCGTCGAGTTCGTAGGCGTGCAGGTTCGGCAGGCCGTGCGCCGCCACCACCGAATTGGCGGCATTGCCGTTGACGTCGGCCACGTGGACTTCGTAATCGCGGCATTCCGCGAGGAAGCCGGAGATGAGGGCGCCGATCTTGCCGGCCCCGAGGATGAGTACCTTCTGCATCGTCGAAAACTCCTGGTAGCGCCTCGGCGGCGGGCCAAGCGGCCGGTCGCGGGCGCGAATGCTGTTTTGAGGGGCGCGATTCTGACGAAACCGCGACCCGCCGTACATCCAGTTTCTTTTGCATCGCAAACTTTCCCGGTAGGATCAATGGGATGAACGCCGTTCCCCGGTCTCCCGAGTGGTCACCTTCGAGCTGGACGTCCCGTCCCGCGCAGCAACAGCCGTCCTACAAGGATCCGGCGGCACTGACGCGGGCGGTCGAGGCCCTGGGCCGGCTGCCCCCGATCGTCGTGTCCTGGGAGGTCGACGCGCTCAAGCGGCAGATCGCCGAGGCACAGCGGGGGGAGCGGTTCCTGCTGCAGGGCGGGGATTGCGCCGAATCCTTTGCCGACTGCGACTCGGGACAGATCGCCCGCAAGCTCAAGATCCTGCTGCAGATGAGCCTGGTGCTCCTGCACGGGATGAAGAAGCCGGTGATTCGCGTGGGCCGCTTTGCCGGCCAGTACGCCAAGCCGCGTTCCACCGACACCGAGACCAGGGACGGCTTGACCCTGCCGTGCTACCGAGGCGACCTCGTCAACCATCCAGGCTTTACGCCGGTCGAGCGCGAGCCTGACCCGGAGTTGTTGCTGCGCGGGTATGAACGCGCGGCGCTGACGCTGAATTTCGTGCGCGCCCTGATCGACGGCGGCTTCGCGGACCTGCACCACCCCGAGTACTGGGACCTGGGGTTCGTGCAGCATTCACCGCTCGCCGATCAATATCGGCAGATTGCGTCGTCGATCGCGGATTCGCTCGATTTCTTCGAGGCGATCAGCGGCAGCCGGGTGCACGAGGCGAGCCGGGCGCCGTTCTATGCGAGCCACGAGGCGTTGCACCTGCTCTACGAACAGGCGCAGACGCGCTTCATTCCGCGCAGCGAGCGCTGGTACAACCTGTCCACCCACCTGCCGTGGATCGGCATGCGCACGGCCGATCTCGGGGGCGCCCACGT
The DNA here is from genome assembly GCA_016704655.1 of Pseudomonadota bacterium. Taxonomy (GTDB): domain Bacteria; phylum Pseudomonadota; class Gammaproteobacteria; order Steroidobacterales; family Steroidobacteraceae; genus RPQJ01. The sequence goes on from JADIZR010000006.1 coordinate 121,634, forward strand.
CGAATACTGCCGCGGCATCTCGAACCCGGTCGGCGTGAAGGTCGGGCCGTCGATGGATGCCGCGTGGGTGCAGGGCCTTTGCCACGCGCTCAATCCCGACAAGGAAGCGGGGCGACTGGTGCTGATCCATCGCATGGGCGCGAAGCACGCCGAGGCGAAATTGCCTGGACTGATCGAGTGCGTGCGCGCGACAGGTGTGCCGGTGCTGTGGGTGTGCGACCCGATGCACGGCAACACCGAGACGACGGCAGCGGGAGTGAAGACGCGCCGGTTCGAGAACATCCTTGCGGAACTCGAAGCCGCGTTCAAGGTGCACCGCTCGATGGGCAGCTACCTCGGTGGCGTGCACTTCGAACTCACCGGCGAGGACGTCACCGAATGCACTGGCGGCGCCCGCGGCCTGGCGGATGCCGACCTCGCCAAGGACTACCGGTCGCAGGTCGACCCGCGGCTCAATTACGGACAGGCCCTCGAGCTCGCGATGCGGATCGCGACCGTCGCGCGTTCGGCCTGACGGTCGGTGCGTCACGCCGGCCGGCAGACAGCCCGGCCTCGGCCTCGGTTCGCGAAACCGCGCGCGATTGACCGGGAGCGAGTCCCTGGACCGTCCAAGGCCCGACCGCCCAGCGAATGAGCCGCAGTGTCGGCAAGCCGACCGCGGCCGTCATCCGCCGAACCTGTCGGTTCCGACCCTCGCTCAGTTCGAGTTCGAGCCACGCGGTGGGAATCGCCTTGCGACTGCGGATGGGCGGGTCGCGTGGCCACAGTCCCTCGGGTTCGGGGATCACGCGCGCCGGGGTCGGGCGGGCTGGCCCGTCGTTGAGCACGAGGCCGCGTCGCAGCGGCTCGAGTGTTTCGTCCGTGGGAGCGCCCTCAACCTGCACCCGGTAACGCTTTACCAGCGGCGAACCCGGCTGGCTGATGCGGGCCTGCCAGGGCCCGAAATCCGTCAGCAGCATCAAGCCTTCGCTGTCGTAATCGAGCCGGCCGGCCGGGTAGAGGCCGGGCAGCGACAGGTAATCCGCGAGGGATCGCCGGCCATCCGGTGAGGTGAACTGCGGCAGCACCTGAAAGGGCTTGTTGAACAGGACGAGCTGCATGAACCCGATTGTCCCGGATGCGGGGAATTCACGCTTGCCCGGACCGGACCGCGCGTCTATTCTTCATTGTGCGGTGCAACACGAGGCCGGGGTCCGGCGTGTCTGCCCGCAACGAATACCACCAGAGGACGACGACATGACGAATCCGGCTCAACAACTGAGAGATTCATGGGCGAAAGATCCGCGTTGGGCAGGCATCCGCCGACCGTACAGCGCCGAAGACGTCGTCCGCCTGCGCGGCAGCGTGCAGGTCGAATACACGCTGGCGCGACTCGGTGCCGAAAAGCTCTGGAAGCTCGTGAACACCGAGCCGTACGTGAACTGCCTCGGCGCGCTCACGGGCGGTCAGGCCATGCAGCAGGTGAAGGCCGGCATCAAGGCCATCTACCTCTCGGGCTGGCAGGTCGCCGCCGACAACAACAGCTACATGTCGATGTATCCCGACCAGTCGCTGTACCCGGTTGACTCCGTGCCGAAGGTCGTCGAGCGCATCAACTCGTCGTTCCAGCGCGCCGACCAGATCCAGCACTCCAAGGGCATCACGGCAGGCCACAAGGATTACATCGATTTCTTCGCGCCGATCGTCGCCGACGCGGAAGCGGGCTTCGGCGGCGTGCTGAACGCCTTCGAACTGATGAAGGCGATGATCCGCGCCGGCGCGGGCGGCGTGCACTTCGAGGACCAGCTCGCTTCGGTCAAGAAGTGCGGCCACATGGGCGGCAAGGTGCTGGTGCCCTCGCAGGAAGCGGTGCAGAAGCTGGTTGCCGCGCGTCTCGCGGCAGACGTCTCCGGCGTACCGACGATCATCCTCGCGCGCACGGACGCCGAAGCGGCCGACTTGCTGACCAGCGACGTCGACCCGAACGACAAGCCGTTCTGCACGGGCGAGCGCACGCCTGAAGGCTTCTACCGCACGAAGCCGGGCGTCGAGCAGTCGATCTCGCGCGGGCTGGCCTACGCGCCGTATGCCGACATGGTCTGGTGCGAAACCGGCAAGCCGGATCTCGCGTTCGCGAAGAAGTTCGCCGAGGCGATCCGCAAGCAGTTCCCGGGCAAGCTGCTCGCGTACAACTGCTCACCCAGTTTCAACTGGAAGAAGAACCTCGACGACGCGACCATCGCCAAGTTCCAGCGTGAACTCGGCGCGATGGGCTACAAGTACCAGTTCATCACGCTCGCGGGCATCCACAACATGTGGTTCAACATGTTCGATCTCGCCCAGGAGTACGTGAAGTCCGGCATGACGGCGTACGTCGAGAAGGTGCAGGAGCCCGAGTTTGCGGCGCGCGACCGTGGCTACACGTTCGTGTCGCACCAGCAGGAAGTCGGCACCGGCTACTTCGACGACGTCACCAACGTGATCCAGGAAGGCCATTCCTCGACCACCGCGATGCACGGGTCGACCGAGGAAGAGCAGTTCGCCACGGGTGGCGCGCACCACTGAGCTGACTGTCTGTCACGCCTCTCCCGGTACGACGGGAGAGGTCGCCGACACGTCCTGTTGCGCTTCAAAAGGCAGACACGCACTGGCGTCACAGGCGGTCGATCCGGAGCCTTTCCCCGAGCTTGGAAAGGCAGACACGCGCTCGGGGAAAGGCGCCGGATCGACCGCTTGCGAGACAGCGCCTGAGCACCTTTTCCGCACAAGGCGGAAAAGGCGCACGGCGCTCGTAACATCACCACGCTGTGAGCCAGACCAGTTCCGCGTCGATCGGTGTCGGTACCTTCTTGCTGGCTGCTCGCAGCGCGCACCCGGCCCAACTTTGAGCGCTTCTGCACCTGGCCGGCTACGTGCGCCGTGCGGATCGTCGGGCGTGAACCATTGGCCGCTAGTCCCGCCTCTCGTTTCCGCCCGACGAGCTGCTCAGGCGCGTAACGTCAGGCGTTCGATCCGGGACCTCTCCCAGAGCGCGTGTCTGCCTTTCCAAGCTCTGGGAGAGGTCCCGGATCGAACGCCTGATTCGAAGCGTCTGTCAGCCTTTCCAAGCCGGGGGAAAGGCGCGCAATCGGCTGCTATGCTCCTCGCGCCATGACGACGCCCGCCGACACGTCTTTCGATCCGCACTGCACGCTGTGCCCGCGGCTTGCCGAGTTTCTGGCCGCGGGCAAGCAGCGGTACCCGCAATATCACTGCGCTCCCGTGGCCCCGTTTGGCGACCCGGATGCGCGGCTGCTGATCGTGGGACTCGCACCCGGCTTCCATGGGGCCAACGCGACGGGCCGACCCTTCACCGGTGACTATGCCGGAATCCTGCTGTACGAAACCTTGTATGCGTTCGGCCTGTCGACTGCGCCGCAGTCGGTTGCGGCGGACGACAGCCTGCGCCTCATCGGCTGCCGCATCTCGAACTCGGTCAAATGCGTGCCGCCGGCCAACAAGCCGTTGCCGGCCGAGATCGCGACCTGCAATCGTTACCTGGCCCATGAGCTCGCCGGAGTGAAGGAGGGCACGGTGCTGCTGGCGCTCGGTGCGATTGCCCACGGCGCGGTGCTGCGCGCGCTGGGCCTCAAGCAGTCCGCGTTCGCCTTCGCCCACGGCGCCGAGCACACGCTGCCACGCAACCTGACGATGGTCGACTCGTACCATTGCAGCCGGTACAACACCAACACCCGCAGGCTGACGCCCGACATGTTCCGCACGGTGGTGGCTCGCGCGGCGCAGCTCGCGCGCGGCAGTTCCGACTAACCCCTAACCCCTTTCCGACTATCCCCTGACCCCTTTGCCCTTCGATCTGCAGTCGTTCCTCGCGGCACTCCCGACCAAGCCGGGCGTGTATCGCATGCTCGACAAGGACGGAGACATTCTTTACGTGGGCAAGGCGCGGCACCTGCGCAACCGCGTCTCGAGCTATTTCCACGGCCGCGTCCACGCGGACAAGACGATGGTGCTGCTGGCACAGGTGGCGAGCGTCGAAATCACGGTCACCGCGTCGGAGACCGAGGCGCTGTTACTCGAATTCAACCTGATCAAGCAGCACAAGCCGCGGTACAACATCCTGCTCAAGGACGACAAGAGCTTTCCGTTCATCCACGTCTCGGGCCACGCCTACCCGCGCATCGCGTTTTATCGCGGCACCAAGAAGCTGCCCGGACGGTTTTTCGGTCCGTATCCCAACTCGGTTGCGGCGCGCGAGACGTTGCTGCTGCTGCAGAAGCTGTTCCGTCTGCGCCCCTGCGAAGACACGTTTTTCGCCAATCGTTCGCGCCCCTGCCTGCAGTACCAGATCGATCGCTGCACCGGGCCTTGCGTCGGTTTGGTTACGCCGGAGCAGTACGCGCTCGACATAGCCGACGCCGTCAAGGTACTCGACGGTCGCAACGTCGAGGTCATCGCCGACCTCGGTCAGCGCATGGAAGAGGCGGCATCGAAGCTCGCGTATGAGCAGGCGGCGCGCCTGCGCGATCAGATCCAGATGCTGAAGCAGATCCAGGCGACGCAGGTGATGACACGGATGTCCGGGCACGACATCGATGCCGTTGGCATCGCGGACGAGGGCGGTGAGTTCTGCGTCGCCGTCGTCTTCGTGCGGGGTGGACGCAACCTGGGCAGTTCGAACTACTTCCCCAAGGGCGGTCTCGGCGACGAAGGCGAAATGCTCGCGGGTTTCCTGGCACAGTATTACCTCGCGCGCGAGGCGCCGTCCGAGATCGTGCTGTCGCGGCCGGTGGAAGGCGCCGAAGCGCTCGAGCAGGCGCTTGCGCAGAAGGCGGGGCATGCCGTGGAGATTCGCACCAACATCCGCGGCACCCGCGCGCGCTGGATCGAGATGGCCCGCAACAATGCGGCGCTCGGCCTGAAGATGCGCGCGTCGAGCCGTGCCACGGTCGCGGACCAGTTGGATGCCGTCGGGCGTGAGTTGAGCCTCGGCAAGACGCCGCAGCGCATCGAATGCTTCGACGTCAGCCACTCGATGGGTGAGTCCGCGGTCGCGTCCTGCGTGGTGCTCGGCCCCGAAGGCCCGCTGAAGAGTGATTACCGTCGCTTCAATCTGCGCAACATCACGCCGGGCGACGATTACGCCGGCATCGAACAGGCGGTCGAGCGCCGCTTCGCCCGGGTGATGCGTGGCGAGGCGCCGATGCCCGACCTGCTGTTGATCGACGGCGGACTGGGCCAGTTGCATGCGGCCATGGCGGCACTCGCGCGGGTGGGTGTGACCGACCTTGCGGTGGTGAGCGTCGCGAAAGGGTCGGATCGCAGGGCAGGGCAGGAACGCCTTTTCTTTCCCGGGCAGGAAGCCGCGCTTATACTCGCGGACGACTCGCCGGCCCTGCGCCTGATCCAGCGCGTGCGCGACGAAGCGCATCGGTTCGCGATCACCGGTCACCGGCAATCGCGCGATCGCAGCCGGCGCGAGTCGTGGCTTGAGGAGATTCCTGGGTTGGGGCCCAAGCGGCGCAGGGAATTGCTGAAGGCTTTTGGCGGACTGCAGGGGATCCGGCAGGCGTCGGTGGAAGACCTGGCCAGGGTGCACGGCATCAGCCGGCAACTGGCCGCAGAAATTTACGAACGAATGAACCCTGGGGCCTGACCGAGTCGCCGTCTTGAACCTGCAGTCCCTCCCGAACACCCTTACGCTCGGCCGCATCATCGCGGTGCCGCTGTTTGTCGCGCTATTCTACTGGGGTGGGCCCTGGGGCGATCCACTTGCGGCGCTCGTATTCATTCTCGCAGCGGTCACCGACTGGATCGACGGTTACCTGGCACGCAAGCTCGGCGTCACCACGCCGCTTGGCGAGTTCCTCGATCCCGTGGCCGACAAACTGATGGTCGCCATCGCGTTGATCCTGCTGGTGGCCCACGATCAGAACCCATGGATCGTGGTCTCGGCAATGGTGATCGTCGGCCGCGAGATCACCGTCTCGGCGCTGCGGGAATGGATGGCCCACCTCGGGGCGCGGGCCAAGGTCAAGGTGTCAGCGCTCGGCAAGTGGAAGACGATCCTGCAGATGGTCGGGCTCAGCCTGATGGTCTATCGCAGCGACCTGCTTTGGCTCCCGATCTACCAGATTGGCATCGCTCTGCTGGTCATAGCGGCGGTCCTGACGCTCTGGTCGATGGTTTTGTACTTGCAGATCGCTTGGCCAGAACTGCGCAAGACGACCGTCTCTTGACAGCAAGGGGCTCGGCAGCGAGAATTTGCGGCTGACGAAAGTTCGCTTTCGTGAGCCCAAGCGGGTGTAGCTCAGTTGGTAGAGCGCGACCTTGCCAAGGTCGAGGTCACGAGTTCGAGCCTCGTTACCCGCTCCAGATCCTCGCATGACCCCGGGCACTCCCGGGGTTATGCGTTTCTGGGAGGACGTTTCGGGCCATCGCGGCTAGGTGGCAGAGTGGTCATGCAGCGGCCTGCAAAGCCGTGTACGCCGGTTCGATTCCGACCCTAGCCTCCATTTCTCCACGCGACGAGTCATGGCACTTAAGAACGGCATGCGCCGCATGTGCAGCATGTGCCGACGCCGCGTATCAATGACATTGTGCTGAAGCGCCGCGGCATCTCGGCCGACACGGCGATGCGCCTGGCGCGCTACTTCGGTGGCGATGCACAGTCCTGGCTCAACCTGCAGACGATCTACGACCTGCGTGTCGCCGAGCGCACGAGTGCCCGCAGGATCGAACGCGAAGTGGCGCCAGCCGAGCAGGTCGCCGCCGCGTAGATACCGGTTCGATTTCGACCCTGGCCTCCTCGATCCACGCGCCGAAATCTGCTTCATGAAATTCTATTTAACGTGAAATAGACATTGTAAGTCTCTGATAAATATATCGATATTCAAAATTGCTTCAGGCCTGAGCCAACCGGAAAGCCGGCTCCGCATTGCGGGACACACAGTCGCGGTGGCGTTCCGACGATGCCTGCTTCGCCCGGAATCAGACCTTTGATTTTCCGGCCAGTATCCCGCGCAACACGCCGGGGCCGAGCGTCCGGCTGAATTCCCTCGTGGCGATCAACGGCAACAGGACCAGCAGCACCACCAGGCTCTTGGCCAGCACGTGCGCCATCGAGCGGCTTTCGAACTCGGCCAGCGTCGCACCGAAAGATTTACCGTGAACCCTGCCGACGAGCAACTCTTCCGCTACCGAGAGCGCGATGACCAGCAGCCACAACTGCACGCTCTTGGCGAAAACGGCGGGACCCCACCGCGTGACACGCGCCTTCTCGCCCACGCCCAGCGCCTGGCCGAGCAGCAGGAATTTGGCGAGGACCGCCGCCTTGATGGCGGCGGTGCCGAGGCTGAAGACGCCGGCCTCCGCGCCCCCAGGCAGCGTTGATTCGTAGAACATCAGCACGGCGAAGCAGACGAACAGGTAGCCAGCGATCAGCTTGAAGCTGTGCAGCTCTTCGATGGCGCGTTCTTTCAGCGTCGGCTTCGATGCGCGCTCATGCGTTTCCTGGCTCACGACATCACTCCCATGATTCATGCTTGCGCCGCGATCAGCAGCCACAGGAGAAGCAGCCGACCCGGGCGAAATTACTTCGACGTCTTGCCCTTGATCTCGTCGAGGCGCACGCGCAGGTCGCTGGCCCAGTCGCCGAGTATACGATCGGCAGCCTGCACGTTTGTCACACGATTCGCCTGCTTTGCGAACGAGTCCATGTCGGCTTCGGCATCCATGATTCGCGCCAGTAACGTATTGGTCTCGGAATCCCAGAGTTCCAGGAACAGCGTCATCTGTCCGGCCGAGCGTACGACAGTGGCATTGACGCCCGCGGTCATCAGGTCCGGGGCGTTGACCTCGACGTTCAGCAGCGCCGGGCGCAGGACGAGCACATCGGGAGCGGCGGTATCGACGACCTGGTAGCCACCCTTGTCCTGCAGTTCTTTCGTGAAGACCTTCTTGAACTCGGCAGCGAGTCCCGCCTTCATGCGTTCGATGTCCTTGTCGGACACCCGCCCCTCGAAGCCCCGATGGCTGTTGTTGTAGTCCTTCTGCCAGTCCTTTTCGAACTCGACCAGCGGATCGAGGATCGCTACGCGGTTGTACTGCGTGAATGTCGCGCCCGACTTCAGGTAAACGATCCGGCTTTTCGTGCTTTTCTGCAGCACGAGGCCTTCTGGCGTCGTCTGCGGCGGTGCTTCTGTGGCGAGCGCGCCGGCCGCTGCGCCGATGGCCAGTGCCGCACACATGCCTATTGCCAGCGCTGGTTTGCGCAACCTCATGCTGATTCTCCTCAATTGGTGGTTACCCGTCATGACTTGCCTCTGCCCTAAGATACCGCCGCGCCGGCGTCAGCGCGTCTTACGGCGATCAGCGGAAGATACCCCGCTCGAGAATGGTGCCGTTACCGATCGGCCGCCCGACCGCTATCCACAAACTCCAGGAGTCGGTGCTGGTCATGCCTAGACCCAGAGTCAGTGGACCGGCCTGCGTGCGTCCCGTCAGGTATAGCGAGCCGCCGTAAATCATCTCGTCGTCGTCGAAAGCGGGCGAGACGGGCTGTTCGAGACGACCGAACACCTGCCCGGCTTCGAGCCGTACGCCGGCATAGAGTGCCTGGCCCCGGATTGACATGAGGTCCTTGAACTTCCACAGGTAGCTGCCGCTGGCCGTCCAGTAGTCGGTCAGGCGCAGCTCGCCCAGCTCGAATCCCGGGAAGCTGCCGGGGCCGCCCAGCATGAAGTAGCGGTCAGGAGGGATCTCGCTGTCGAGATCAGTGCCGCCGGCCAGTGTCATCCAGACGACGTCGTTGCGCACAGGTACTGCCATGCCTATGCCGAGTTCCAGCCGTTCCCAATCGAGCTCGGCGCCAAGCGATTCGTCGACGTAGGCATACTCCAGCGCCGCCGCGATACCCCGGGTCGGGTTGAACGCCGTATCTCGACTGTCGAAGGTCGCCGACATCGTCAGACCGGCGTCGTCGCGCTCGTCTTCCGGCAGGATCGGCGAACCCGTCTCGACGGTGGCCTTGCGCCGGGTGTACATGTAGCCGAACCTGACCTGCGAGTTGTCGCTGAGATTGGCGCCGACGTCGACCGTGCCGCCCAAGTCGCTGAACTTGTAGGTCGCCAGCCGTTCATTGTCGTAGAACACGTCCTCCCAGGAACGTGTGTAAAACACCTTCGGTTCCACGAAGAACCGCTGGTTCACGTCGAGCGGCTGGTAGAAGCTGGTCGAGAGATTGTTGAAATAGCCGAGCTGGATCTCGTTGCGCCATTCAGCGCCCAGCGAGTTGAGCCAGGTCCGCGTGTGCTTGGCATAAACGACGAAGCCCAGGTCGCCGTCTTCGGAACCGTACAGGCCCAGATCGAACTTGAGGTAGTTCGGTCCGTAAGTCTTCTCCTGCGGCCACCACTCCAGCGTGGGGCCGCCGGGGTCTCCCGTCAGCCGGTATTCGACCGACTCAAATTCGGGCAGGGCGGACATGCGTTGCGCCTCGGCGCTGATCGTTGCAGTGTCGACCTTGTCGCCCGACTTCACCTGGGCGCGGCCCTCGAGGTATTCGGGATTGACGCGCTCCATGCCCTTGTACTGCACGTCTGCCAGCCGGGTCTCTATGTTCTGGCCTGCGGTGACGCCGGCCCGCCATGTGTGGTACTCAGCCTCCGGCACCGCGAGCGGAGCCAGCTTGGCCGCCATTTCGCGGGCAGCCTTTTCGCCCAGAGGAATCGTCTCCGGCACGCGCTCGAAGTCGGTCGTCGTGATGTCGCCCATGATCACGTCGACGCGAATATCCCTATCCGTCAGGCTTTCCAGTTGCAGGTTTTCGTTGGCCATGATTCCCACGTCGGAGCTGCGCAGGATCAGCTGAGTGGCGGTCTGCAGCTTCTCGCGCTGGAGTTCCTGTTCGACGAGATTGACGACGATGACTACGTCGGCGCACAGGTTGCGTGCGACGTCCACCGGGATGTTGCGGACCATGCCACCATCCGAAAGAATGTATTGCTCGGTCATGACGGGGGCGAAAGCGCCCGGGATCGCCATGCTGGCGCGCATGGCCGTCGCCAGGTCGCCGTCCTTGAGCACCACCATCTTGCCGCTGATCATGTCAGTCGCGACGGCCCGGTAGGGAATCGGCAGCTTGTCGAAGTCTCCCTGTAAGCGTGAGGCTGCCACGTAGCTTCGCAGCAGGTCCTCGATGTTGCTGGTGTTGAGGATGCCCGCAGGCAATATGACCCGCTTTTCCCGCAGGCCCATTTCGATGTCGTTGCTGTAGGTCGCCCCGGCGCGCTTCTGCTCGATGGTCTGCAGGTCGCGCTGCCCAGCCCCGCCGACCACCTTCTTCCAGTCGATGCCGACCACGAACTTTTCGAGCTCGTCCGCAGGGATGCCGGACGCATAGCCCCCCCCGACGAGGGCGCCCATGCTGGTGCCGGCGATGCAGTCGATGGGGATGTGCATTTCTTCCAGCACTTTCAGCACGCCGACATGGGCGCCGCCCTTGGCTCCACCGCCAGCCAACACCAGGCCGACGCGGGGCCGTGATGATGTGACCGCAGAAACCTCAGGTGTGCCTGAATCCGCGGCATATGTAGAACAGGCAATCAGGCAGCCGGCCAGCGCTGCGACCATGTGTGGCCGGAGAGAGACGCGCGACATCGATGAAGCTCCTGGGCGCGACGCCGCCCGACGAAATATCCAACGCAACTGCGGATTGCTCAGAGTTGTGGGCCGGACTAGGATGCGATCGATTCTAAACGCGAACCCTGACCGGGAGCCTAGATTATGTGCCAGGAATCATCGACTTCACGTGCGCGTCTTACAAGCTCAAGGACGGTGTGCGCGAGTGTGGCCTTGCTCCTGTTGGGATCCCCGGCGGCGTTCGCCGAACAATCGCCGAACCTGCTCACCGACTCGTTCCAGGTCGCGCTTGGCACGTTCATCCTCACGACCGAGCCGACCATCCAGCTCAAGGGTGATACCGGTAACGGTGACAAGGTGGATTTCGACGAAGCCCTGGGCGGCGGCGATTCCACACGCATACGACTGGACAGCTTCTGGCGCTTCGGCGACAGCGGACGGCACAAGGTCAAGGCGATCGCGTTCGACATGAATCGTGACAACAGCAGGACCTTCGACAGGGATATCGAGTGGGGCGGCGACACTTACCCCACCAACGCGAAGATCGACGCTGAATTCGATTTTACAGTCATCGAAGTCGCCTACGAATACGCCTTCATCAAGCGCGAAAAATATGAACTGGACGCATCCATAGGCTTGCATTACACCGATCTGAGCGCCTCCCTCGCGGCCAAGGCCGAGTCGTCCGCCGGCCAATTGGAAGGAGACATCAGCAACGAAGCCAGCGTCGCGGCGCCATTGCCGGTCATCGGGCTGCGCGGCATCTGGGATCTTTCGAACGACTTCTGGCTGGATGTGACGGCGCAGTACTTCGCGTTGTCGATCGACGACATCGACGGCAGCTTGCAGGACTATCGCGTGCTGGTCACATGGCAGCCCAGGAAGTGGCTGGGCGTCGGCCTCGGCTACAACCGGTTCACGTTGGACGTTGACGTGGACAAAGACGACTTCAACGGTTCACTGGACTGGACCTACAGCGGGCCGATGATTTTCTACAGCGCGTCGTTCTAGGGCCCGCTCGAACTGAGGTTCTGGCAAGCCTGCGGGCGTGTCACGATGCCGACGTCTTGAGGGGCGTCGATTCCGACGGTGAGCGAAGTTCTTCATCCGGCACCGCTCGGTGGTTGATCAGCGCGCCTGGCGCCGGTAAGCGCTCGGCGTGAGTCCGGTCCAGCGGCGGAAAGCCGTGGAAAAATTGGCCGCGCTGACGTATTGCAACGATTCTGCAACCTGCTGCATCTTCAGGTGGGTATCGCGCAGCAATTGGCAGGCAACCTCGCACTTAACCGACATAAGCATTTCGCTGTAGAACATGTCATGTTGTTTGAGTCGTCGATCCAGCGTCCTGCGGTGAATGCCCAGCAGTGCCGCGATGGAGTCCATCGAGAATTCGCCGGTGAATAACTGCTTGCGCAGTACGCGGCGGAAAGTCGTCGGGAAGTCGGCCATGATCGAAATGTGTCTTGCCCGCACCTCAGCCTCGATCTGGCGTCGCTTGAGTGGATCCAGCGACGGAAGCGGCCACTCGAGCCACTGGCTATCGAAGACCAACGCCGTTTCATCGCTGTCGAAGCGCACTGGCGCGCGAAAGAATTTCTGACACGGCCGCAGGTTCGATGGGGCCTTGCTCGCAACCGTGATCACGATTGGCAGCCATTTGGATCCACACAGTTCCTGCAGGATGTTGAACGCCAGCGCTATCGCGCCGAGTTGAATGTGCCGCGTGTCGCCCATTTGGGGCTCGGCGATCGCATACACGAAGCGGGTGAAGCCGCCGGACGTGATCACACTGACGGTCGCCGCGGTGTTCTGCAATGTGAAATAGTTGGACAGGTTCCGCAGTCCTTGCCCGACGGTGTCCGCGCAGAGTGCAACCTGACCAGCGAGACCCAAGCTGGCCGAGCGGCTACGCTGGCCGACCAGCAGGCCGATGTAGTCGCAGCTTGTGTGCCTGGCGCTCACAGAGAGCAGTCGCCCGACATCGGGGTAGGGGATCAGGTTGTCCGGGTCGTCGAATATGTCGGCTTGCACCCTGGCTTCGCGCATGACGTCTCGCACGTCGATACCGAACTCGCTGAGGATCTCAGGCAGGGGCAGGAACGCAGCGATGCGCGCGCTGCCGACGAAAGGAATCGAGCCCGGCTCCTGTACGTGCAAATGCCTATTCATTCTGCCCAAGGTGCTCACCGGGATTGTCACAATCTCAAATGTTTTACCCAGATTCGGAGCATACATTGCTCGCATTAGCCGGTGTGACGCGAGTCGCGATCGTTGGATTTCGGTAGCGCGTATGCGTGCGGCGGTCGACGACAGGAGAGTTCGTATGGAAACCCGCATAGTTCTGAATTCGAAGGGTTTGTTGGCCGCCGCCGTGTCGGCCGCGTTGCTCGCCAGTGCCCCGGCCGTGGCTGAGGATTCCGGCCGCAGCTTTGAGTTTTATGGCTTCGCCCAGGCCGATTACATCCAGGACATCGGCGGCCGTCTCGACCCGGACTGGGACGATGCATTCCGGCCTTCCAAGATCTGTTTCGACGGCGCCTGCGGCGAGGACGGCCAGGCGAGCATCAGCGTCAAGCAGAGCCGCTTCGGCGTGAAGGGCACGATGCCGACGGGTTCGACCACAGCGCCGCTCAGCTTCAAGTTCGAGTTCGACCTGTTCGGCACCGGCGTGGATGCGGGCCAGACGACCATGCGCCTGCGACACTTCTATGGCGAGTGGGGCCAGTTCCTGGCCGGCCAGACCAACAGCCTCTTCATGGACATCGACGTGTTCCCGAACACGATCGACTACTGGGGCCCGTCGGGCATGGTGTTCTATCGCAACGTGCAGATGCGCTGGACGCCTTACAAGACCGAGAGCAGCCACTTCGCCATCGCCATCGAGCGCCCCAGCAATGACATCGACTCTGGCAACCTGCGCCTGATCGAGGGGCTCGAGGACGTCGAAGTCAGGAACGACGAAGAACTGCCCGACCTTACGGCGCAGTTCCGCTACGGCGGCGACTGGGGCCATCTGCAGTTGGGCGGTATCCTGCGCAAGGTGGGCTATGAATTGCGTGCGGATCCGACAGACAGCTGGACTGAGGGAAGCGAGCTGGGTTGGGGCATCAACGTCGGCGCGGTGTTCAACGTGCTCGAGAAGGACGCGATCCGTCTGCAGGTCGTCTACGGCGAAGGCATCGCGAACTACATGAACGACGGCGGCATGGACCTCGCCCCGTCGGCGAACTGGGACGCTGGAATCGTGGCGGATCTCGAAGCCGAAGCTGTCCCGCTCATGGGCGTGCTGGCCTACTACGACCACTGGTGGAATGACAAGTGGTCGAGTTCGATCGGCTACAGCTTTACGGAAGTGGACAACACCAACTTCCAGGACCCGGGCGCGTTCCAGAAGATCGACTACGCCTCGGGCAACGTGCTGTATTACCCTGCCGAAAACGTGATGGTGGGTGCGGAGCTCATGTGGGGCGAGCGCACCAACAACGACGACGCGTCCGAGGACAATGTCCGCTTCCAGTTCACCGTCAAGTACAACTTCGGCATCACGCTCTGATGCTGCACGAATCGAAGGAAACGATCATGAAAGCCATCAACAGGAATTCGCTGGCCGCCGGGCTGGTTGCCACGATGTCTCTCGCTCTGGCAGCGCCGGCGTACGCGAGAGGGCCGATGCCAGACCCCGCCGTCAAGGAATTCCAGCGCCTGGTCGACGCCGCTTACGCCAAGTACAAGGGCCTGCAGGACGGCAAGAACGCCGACTACATTCCGATCCTCACCGAGACGCCGAGCGACCTGTTCGGCGTGGTGATCGTTACAAAGGATGGCAAGGTATTCAGCGCGGGTGACGTCGACTACCAGTTCTCGATCCAGTCCGTGTCGAAGCCGTTCACGGCCGCCTTGGTGATGACGCAGCAGGGCCCGTCCGTCCTCAAGGAAAAAATCGGCGTCGAGCCGACCGGCATGGCCTTCAATTCGAAGCTGGCGTTGGGGGTGTACGAAGACTCTGTCAACCCGCTGGTGAACGCGGGCGCCATCGCCGCGGTCAGCCTCGTCCAGGCGAAGTCCGAGGCGGAACGCTGGAACAAGGTGCAGCAGAACATGAGCGATTTCGCCGGTCGCCCGCTGACGGTGCTCGAGAAAGTGTACGAGTCGGAATACACGACGGCCTTTGGCAACCGCGGCATCGCGAACCTGCTCTACAACTGGGGTCGTCTCTACAGCGATCCCGAAGAAGCGCTACGCGTCTACACGCGCCAGTGCTCCCTCGGCGTCAGTGCCAAGGACCTCGGCATGATGGGTGCCACGCTGGCCAACGGCGGAGTCAACCCGCTGACGAAGAAGCAGGTGATGCCGGCCAAGCACGTGCCGGAGCTCCTGGCGATCATGGCGACGGCCGGGTTCTATGACGAATCGGGCGACTGGATGTACACCGCGGGCTTGCCGGCCAAGACCGGCGTCGGTGGCGGGATCGTTGCGGTCGTGCCAGGTCGGTTCGCGATCGCTGCGTTTTCGCCGCGCCTGAACGAAGCCGGCAACAGCGTCCGTTCGCTGAACGCCATCCGGGACATCGCAGGTGAACTCGGCGTCGGCGTATTCGGACCGAATCCGAACTGAGTGTATGAACGGGTACCCTGTGTCGCGGCGCTCATGATGAAGCAGTAACGGCACCCCCCTGCCGTTACGGGCCGGGGCAACGATGCCCCGGCCTTTTTTCTTTCTGCAGTGCGAGATCGAACCATGTCATTCTTAAGGACCTCAGTCGTAGCGGCGCTCGCGATGTCGGCGACTCTCGCCAGCGCGCAGGGCACTTCCGTGTCGGTCGAGCAGCGACTGCAGCAGCTCGAGGCCGAACAGTCTGCGATGAAGCAGCAGCTTGCAGAGCGTGACGCGGCGATCCAGGAATTGAAACGGGAGCTGGCACGACAGGGCGGCACGACGGCTCCGGTTGCGCTCACCTCGCCAGCTGTTCCGCCGGCGGTTGCGGGTTCGGCCGTGCCGCCACAGGCGGCCGCTGCTGGGCAGGTACAGGAGGCCGCCGTTTCGCCGGAAGCGCGGTCTCCCACGCCGCGGACAGTCGAGACCTGGGGCGTCTACGACCCCGGTGACGGATTCCTCGTCGGTCGAAACGAGATTGGCGAGCTCTCGGTCAGCGCCTACGCGATGGCGCGATACATGAGCCAGCACGACGACGACCAGGTCTTCACCGACCACCTTGGCAACGAGCGTCCGGTCGACATACGCAGCGACCTGCTATCGCACCGGATCATGGTGTTCCTGAAAGGCTGGATGGGCAGCGAGAAACTCATTTACAACATCACGCTCTGGACGGTCAACGCGACCGACCAGGACGCGATCTTCGCGAACATCGGCTACCAGTTCAGCCGAAAGTTCAGCCTGTACGCCGGCCTCACCGGCAACCCGGGGTCGCGTTCATTGAACGGTTCGCATCCCTTCTGGCTCGCCCACGACCGGGTCATGGCGGACGAGTTCTTCCGGCCGTTCTTCGGTTCGGGCATCTTTGCGACCGGCGAAGCGATTCCAGGTCTCTGGTACAGCGCCACAGTTTCGAATAACAACAGTTCGCTCGGTGTGAAGGCGTCCCAGTTGGACCGCAAGTACACCTACGGTGGCACCGTTTGGTGGATGCCGACGACGCACGAATTCGGCCCGCGCGGTGGCTACGGCGACTGGGAGTGGCACGAGGAAATCGCCACCCGGTTCGGCATGTCGTACGTGGAAAGCCCGGAGCAGAGCTTCCGCAATTCCAGTGACAGCCCGGAGAACACCACACTGCGGTTGGCAGACAGCGTGAACCTGTTCGAAACCGGCGCGCTGGCGCCCGGCGTGACGATCGAAAATGCCGACTACCGCGTACTCGCGCTCGATGCAGGCTTTAAGTACAAGGGCATCTTCCTGCAGGCCGAGTATTACCAGCGCTGGCTCGACAACTTTGACGCCGACGGCCTGCTGCCGGTCGGCGAGATCAAGGACACCGGCTTCTACGCACAGGGTTCGTTCTTCCCGATCAAGCAGAAGCTCGAGGTCTATGGCGTGACCTCGCAGATCTACGGCGACGAGGACGCTGGCTTCGGCGACAGCTCCGAGTACGGCATCGGCATGAACTGGTATCCGTATCCGACGCGCAACCACCGGCTCAACGTGCAACTGCTCGATGTCAATGATTCGCCGGTGAGCAGCACCTTCGGCTATTACACCGGCGGGCAGGACGGTTGGACGCTGGCATCGTCCTTCTCGATCTTCTTCTAACCTGGAGATTCAGCCGTGTGTAATCCAATCCAGCCCCGACGCCTGGCCATTGCGCTCGTCGCAACGTTCGGCGTTGCTATGCTGCATCTCGCCAGTGACCTGGCCCAGGCTGCAACGCCCTCCGACTTCCTGTTTCACGACGCGCATTTTCACCTGACGAATTACATCCAACAGGGTACCGACATCCACAAGTACCTCGAGATCATGGGCGACAAGGTCGGCCGCTCCACGCTGTTTGGCATTCCGCTGCAGCAGACTTGGTCATACGAGAACTCGGGCGACTTCGCTCCGACCTACTACCTGCAATCCGACGCGCCCCTGTACTACTACTCGTTCACCGACGCGTTCATCGCGAACGCGTACCTGAAGCTCGCGCCCGAGCAGCGCAAGCGCTTAGACCCGATGATCACAGGATTCAATCCGGCCGACATGTATGCGGCGGACCACATCCGGCGCGTGCTCCGGAACATACCCGGGCGTGTTCACTGGCATCGGCGAGTTCTCGATCCACAAGGAGTTCGTGTCGTCGAAAGTGGCTGGCGACACGGCCAGCCTGACGGACCCCGCACTCGACCGCCTGCTCGGCTTCGCGGGCGAGGTGGGGCTCGTCGTGATCCTGCACAACGACATCGACATGCCGTTCGCCAAGACAGGCGCGGAACCCGTCTTCCTGACGCAGATGAAGGACCTGTTGCGCCGTCACCCGAAAACCACGATCGTCTGGGCCCACATGGGTCTCGGTCGCGTCGTCCACCCGGTCCAGGGCCAGGCGAGCAGTGGCGCGGCAGAGCGCAGCCCGAGGTTTCGGGAAATCGTCGAATCGATACTGAGCGATCAGACGCTGAGCCACGTCTACTTCGACATTTCCTGGGACGAGGTGGCGAAGTACGCCGTTTCTTCGCCGGAGGCGACCAGCAACACAGTGGCGATGTTGAACCGCTACCCGGACCGCATCATGTTCGGCACGGACAACGTCGCACCGGCCGACCAGGCGACGCAACTCCGAGTGTTCAACCTGTGGGATCCGATCTGGGCTCAGTTGACGCCCGAGGCGAGCCTGAAGGTCCGCAAAGGTAACTACGAACGCATCTTCGATGCAGCGCGAATCCGGGTGCGCGCGTGGGAGCGTGCCAATGTGAAGTAGGTGGGCGATACTGCGGCGCTCGCACAACGTCGATGGAGGGGGGGCAATGAGCAGCGTCGCGACTCAAGCTGAAGGGCTGTACGGTCAAGTGTCGTGGCAGCCGGATCGGTAATGACCACGCAGCGCCCTGAGCTCGGTCGCACCACGTTGTCCGTCCTGTTCATCGGCGGACTGATTGGTGGTTCGCTGTGGATCCTGTCGCCGTTCCTGGGCGCCTTCGTCTGGGCGACGATGATCGTCGTGGCAACCTGGCCGATGCTGCGTCGCGTCCAACGCTTGTGCGGGGGGCATCGCGCACCGGCAGTCGCCGTCATGTCGCTCGGCCTGCTCGCTATCCTGATAGTACCGCTCGGCGTCGCGCTGCAGGCGTTGCTCGGTCGTGTCGACGAACTCGCCGTGCTGCTCGCCCGACTGCCGGAACTGCAACTGCCCGCGGCGCCGGAGTGGCTCAACCGGGTTCCACTAGTCGGCGAGCGCGTCCAGGCGGCATGGAACCGCCTCGTAGAGGAAGGTTTTGCTGATGTCCTGGCTCAGGCGCAGCCGTACCTGCGCACGGCTGCCGCCTGGCTCGCGAAGCAAGCCGGCAGTTTCGCGCTGCTCCTCGTGCAGTTCGGCCTGATCGTGGTCCTGACCGCTGTGCTTTACGCTGGTGGCGAAGCCTGGGCGGCGTGGATTCGCGGATTCGCGCGCAGGCTTGCCGACGAGCAGGGCGACCGCATGGTCGTGCTGGCGGGCCAGGCAATTCGCGGTGTCGCACTCGGGGTCGTGGTCACGGCGCTGGTGCAATCGATCCTTGGCGGTATCGGGCTGGTCATCGTCGGGGTGCCGTTTGCCGGGGTACTGACGGCGATCATGTTCGCGCTGTGCATCGTCCAGCTCGGGCCATTTCTCGTGTTGATCGGGGCGACCATCTGGGCGTACACGACCCTGGGATCCGGCTGGGGGACGTTCATGCTGGTGTGGACGATGGTGGTCGGCACCATGGACAATTTCCTGCGGCCGCTGCTGATCCGGCGGGGCGCCGACCTGCCGCTGCTGCTGATCTTCGCCGGCGTTATCGGTGGGCTGATCGCCTTCGGCGTCGTCGGAATTTTCGTTGGACCGGTCGTGCTGGCCGTGGCCTACACTCTGCTCGACAGCTGGATTGCAGCTGATTCGCGCGAAGAACCTGTCACGCTGAACGCCGGCGCCGAAGCCGGGCAATCAAAACAATGAAATGCATCAGCAGGCGAGGATTGCGATGACTCACCTACCCTCCAACAGGACCCTGCCGGCGCGCATCGGCCTGCGGGTCGCGTCACTGGCTGCATTGCTCGCTGCCCTGCCGGCGCACGCCTCGTTCCTGCAAGGCGATGCGCTGGCCAAGGCGGCCAACGTAATCGCGCTGGTGGTGATCGTCCTGGTTCCGATCATCGCCATCGTGGTCTTCTGGCTCGTCCATATCCTGCCCGAAAAGATCGCGCACAAGCGACATCATCCGCAGCAGGAGGCTATCCAGGTGCTGTGCCTGCTGTCACTGGTATTCGGCGGCCTGCTCTGGCCGCTCGCGTGGCTGTGGGCCTACAGCAAGCCGGTGTTGCACAAGCTGGCCTACGGCACGGACAAGCACGACGACTACTACGCCGATGTGGCCGAGAAGCGCAGCAATGAATCGCGTCACATGCACGACGTCGTCCTGCGCTTGCGCACCGACCTCGACCGGCTGCTGGCGCAGGGCGGCGCGCCGGATGAGCTGACATCGGTCCGCGACCAGTTAGCAGCACTCGAGCCGCGGCTGGCGGGTCCGGGGGAGGGGGCACGCTGATGGAAGTCCTCCTGCTCGGCATCTACAGCTTTTTCGTCTGGCTGATCTTCATCAAGTTCAAGTGGCTGCCCTGGAACACGGTGAGCCAGGTCACCGTCGCGATCATCCCGATCGTCGCGATGGCGGCGATGATCCTCACCTTGAACGTCGTGGCGCCGTCGTCCGCCGACGTGCGGGTTTTCAAGTACACGGTCCCGATCGTCTCGCAGGTGCGTGGCCGGGTGATTGAAGTTCCCGTGGAAGAGGGCAACCGCCTGGTGAAGAAGGGCGACGTGCTTTTCCGTGTCGACCCGACGCCATACCAGCTGACCGTGAACAGCCTGATGGCCCAGCTCGTCGGCGCCAAGGGCGGCGGCGAACAATTGCGCGAGCAGTTGCGCTCTGCGGCCGGCAATACCGCGGCGATCCGTTCGCGAATCAAGCTCATGCAGACCCGCGTTCAGCAGAACCGGGAGCTTGCGGCTACCGGGGCCGGCAATCGCTTCGACCTCGAGCAGTCCGAGACCGACCTGCGGGACCTCGATGCGCAGTTGAGCACGGCCATGGCTAACGAGGCGCAGGTCCGCGCCCAGTTGTCCGCGACAGTGGGCGGCGACATTGCCTCGGTCGCCAAGATCAAGGCCGACCTGGCCAACGCGGAATGGGAACTCGAGCAGACCACGGTGCTGTCACCTTGTGACTGCTATGTCATCAACCTCGCGCTGCGTCCCGGTGCGTTCGTGGCCGGCATGCCCGTCAACCCGGTGATGACGCTCGTCGAATCAGACGGTCAAGTCGTCGCGCTGTTCAATCAGAACGAACTGCACCAGGTGGCGCCTGGCAATTACGCCGAGTTCTCGCTCAAGACGAGCCCTGGACGCATCGTGCGGGCCAAGGTCGATTCGGTCATCTGGGCGCAGGGCATGGGCCAGATGCAGCAGAGCGGCACGATACCTATGACGGGAGTGCTGGCGGCGCCGCCCAACCGGTTCGCGGTCAAGTTCGACATCGAGGACGCCGACAAGGGCCTGCTCATCGCGGCCGGCGCGGCAGGCCACGCGGCGATCTATACGGAGCACGGCAAGATGATACACATCGTGCGCATGGTCATCCTGCGCGTCGGTGCGTACACGGACTATCTCATCCTCAAGTTGCATTGATGCCATGAGCATGCGCGACACGACGTTGGGGCTGGCGGTGCTCGCCTTGCTCTCGGCCTGTGCGCTGGAGCCGGCCCCAAAGCCGGCGGATTACCGCGTCGAAGCGCTTGCCGGCGTGCATCCTCCTGACGAGTGGACGGCGGACGGCGCGACGACGGGGCCAGTAGCACGTGCGTGGGTCGCGACGTTCGGTGATTCGCAGCTCGATGCGTTGGTGACCGAAGCGATCGCGAACAACCTCGACCTGAAGGTTGCCGCGGCTCGCGTGCAGGTCGCCGCCGAGTACGTGAAGCTTGCCGATTCGACGCTGTGGCCGCAGGTCAACCTTATGGCCCGTGGCGGCGGCAAGATGGGCGGTGACTCGAGCGGACTCAACGGTGCCGGGCTGTACGCAAACTGGGAGCTCGACCTTTGGGGCCGGGTGCGGTCAGCTCGCGCGAGCACGGAGGCAACCTTCGAGTCCGCTGTGGCGGATGCCGAATACGCGCGGCAGTCGGTCGCGGCGCTGGTGGCCAAAGCCTACTTCCTCGCGGTCGAGGCAACGTTGCAGGCACGACTGGCCGAGGACACCGTCGCTACGTCGCAGCAATTGGTAACGTTCGCGGAACAGCGCCAGCGCGTCGGCAAGGGTGATGGCTACGACTCGGCGATAGCGCGTGGCAGCGTTGAAAGCCTGCGTGACACGGTCGAAAAGCTGACACTTTCGCGCAACCAGGCGTTGCGAGCGCTGGAAGCACTGGTCGGGCGTTACCCCGTGGCCGATTTGGAGGTTGCTACGCAGTTGGCGCAACAGCCGGGGCCCGTGCCGGCCGGCCTGCCGTCGGAGTTGCTGGAGCGTCGTCCGGACGTCATCGCAGCCGAAAAGCGTGTCGCGGCAGCGTTCTACTCCGTCCAGGAAGCCAAGGCAGCCAGGCTGCCGAGCATCGCGCTGACGGCATCGGTCATCGACATTTCGAGCGACTTGTTCGTCCTCAAGAACAGCGATAACCCGATCTGGAGTGGGGGCGCGAGCCTGTTGCAGCCGGTGTTCAATGCAGGTGCCCTGCAGACCCAGGTCCGCATCCGCACGGCCGAGCAGAAGCGGTCGATAGCCGAGTACGGGCAGGTCGGTGCCCGCGCATTTGCGGAAGTCGAAGACGCCCTCGCAGCCGAGTTTACTGCCAGTCGGCGCGAGGCAATCCTGCTCCGCGCGGTGGCCGAGAACCAGGCGGCGCTGGAGTTCGGGCAACAACGCTTCAAGGTCGGCTCCGGTGATATGCGGGCGGTTTCGCAGCAGCAACTCGCCGTAAACGGCACGACGTCCGCGTTGCTGCGAGTACAGTCAGAGCGACTCGTCCAGCGCGTCAACTTGTACCTGGCCCTTGGCGGCGGATTCGAAGCGGTACCGGCTGCCCCGCCGGTCCCGCAAGCGAAGGAGTAGGTCATTCACGGCCGATCGAACATTCTGAGCGTTGCGACGCTTGTCGCAATGTGGGGCAGTGCCGCGTCATCGCACGCAGCGGACCTGCCGAACATCCACGTGCTTGCCACGGGCGGCACGATCGCGGGCGCGCAGGCGAGCGCGACCGACTACGGCTACAAGTCCGGCGCCTACGACGTGACTACACTGCTTAACGCCGTGCCAAACCTTGGCAAGCTGGCCGTGATCACGGGTGAGCAGGTCGCGAACATCGGCAGCCAGGACATGAACGACGAGGTCTGGCTGAAGCTCGCGAAACGCGTCAATGCGGTCCTCGCGGAATCCGGCACCGACGGCGTCCTGATCACGCACGGCACGGACACGCTCGAGGAGACGAGCTATTTCCTGTCGCTGGTCACTAAGAGTGACAAGCCGGTGGTGATGGTGGGTTCGATGCGGCCCGCCACGGCCATCAGCGCCGACGGCCCCGGCAACATCTACAACGGCGTGGCCGTGGTCTCCGACCCGCGCGCAAAGGGCAAGGGCACATTGGTCTGCCTGAACGACGAGTTCCACTATGCGCGCAACGTCATGAAGACCGACACGACCAGCGTGCAGACATTCCAGAGCCTGAACCGCGGGCCGGCCGGAGTCGTCCACACCGGCAAGGTCATGTGGTTCGAGCCGATGGACAGGAAGCAGGGCAACGCCACTGAGTTCTCGGTGAACGGGCTCGACAAGCTGCCGCGTGTGGACGTGATTTATGCTCACGCCAACATGAGCGCCGACCTCATCGATGCGGCCATCAGGAACGGCGCGCAGGGCCTGGTGATCGCGGGCGTAGGTGACGGCAACATGACGACTCCGGCACTCGACTTGCTCACCAAAGCAGCGAAGAACGGCATCGTCGTGGTCCGCAGCACGCGCCTGGCCGCGGGCATCGTGCTCCGTAACAACGAGGTCAATGACGACGAAAACGGCTTCATCGCCTCGGGCGAACTGAACCCGGCCAAGTCGCGCGTGCTGCTGCAACTGGCGTTGACCAGGACGACGGACCCGGTTCGCATTCAGCAGATGTTCTACGAGTATTGATCTCGCAGGGCGGGCTGAGCCATGAATAATTCGATTCCGGCAGACGTCGTCCTGGTGCTGAACGCGGGCTCCTCCAGCCTGAAGTTCGCGATGTATCCGTGTGTCGGGGCGCGCGCGTGGCAGGCCCTGGGGCGCGGCCAGATCGAGGGCATCGGCTCGACACCGCGGATGTCCGCGAAGACGGCGGACGGCAGCAGGCTGCCGGTGCCGGAACTTGCCACGACGCTCGCCGATGGCCGGGCCGCGCTCGCCTTGCTCGTGGAGTGGCTGAACGAAACGTTTGCCGGTGCTCGCATCGTCGGCGTCGGGCACCGTGTCGTGCATGGCGGGTCGGACCACAGGAATCCCGTGATCGTTACGCCGACCCTGCTCGACGAGTTGCGCAAGCTCGAACCGCTGGCCCCGTTGCACCAGCCCTACAACCTCGGTGCGATCGACGCCGTGGCGCAGCGCCTGCCCGGCGTGCCACAGGTGGCGTGCTTCGATACCAGTTTCCATCGCGGCCAGCCGGCGGTTGCGGAACTGGTGCCGCTGCCCGCGGAGCTGCGCCAAGGCGGCCTGCAGCGCTATGGTTTCCATGGCCTGTCGTACGAATACATTGCATCCGTGCTACCGGATATTGCGCCGGCAGTTGCTTCGGGGCGAGTGATCGTCGCCCATCTCGGCAGCGGTGCCAGCCTGTGCGCCCTGCGTGAGCGCCGCAGTGTGGACAGCTCGCTCGGATTCACGGCGCTGGATGGGCTCTGCATGGGAACGCGTCCGGGAGCCCTCGACCCTGGGGTGGTGCTTTACCTCTTCCAGGGCCTAGGCATGTCGGCCAAGGAAGTCGAGACCGTGCTGTACAAGCGCTCCGGCCTGCTCGGCATCTCCGGTATCAGCAACGACATGCGCGACCTGCTCGCGAGCGATGCGGCCAGTGCCAGGTTGGCCATCGACTACTTCGTCTACCGCGCTGCGCGCGAGATCGGAGCGTTGACCGCCGTGCTCGGCGGGCTGGACGCCATCGTGTTCACGGCAGGCATCGGCGAGCACTCTGCAGTGGTGCGGCGAAAGATCTGCGAGGCATCCGCCTGGCTCGGGCTGCAACTCGACCGGGCGGCCAACGACGCGCACGCAACCTGCATCTCATCGGCAAACAGCAAGGTGTCCGCCTGGATGATTCCGACCAACGAGGAACTCATGATCGCGCGGCACACCGGGCGCCTGCTGGGACTCGCCGGCGCGAGCCCGTAGTCGGCAGCAGGTACCGCGAGTGCAAGCGCGGCTCGCAATCGCGCGCGAATGCCTCTAGCGTCTGCCTCGCGGCATCGGCCGCGGTGCAGGCCGGGGTGACGGTCGACTGGTGGGCCGACTGACGTTCGAGGGCCGCGTCGATGGCATCGGTGCAGGTTTCGTCGACGGCCGGTCCCCGTAGGCGGGAAGCGTGGAAGGTCGGTCGGGACGGTTGCCCGCAGCGCCTCCATTGCCCGGTCGATCCGGCGGCACCACCACGACCGGCGGATATCCGCCAGGGTAATAGCCTGGGTAATAGCCACCGCCGTAATAGCCACCGTAACCATAGCCAACGCTCACGCTGGTGGAGACTCCGCTGTAGCTGGAGTCGCCGCCGTCGCTGGCACACCCGCCGAGCGAGATAAGGGCCGTTGCGACAGCCGACAGAATCGCCAGGCGGGCCAGGAGCACGTTGTTGCGCGAGCTCATGGCTGCGTCTCCGGGGCCGGCAGTTGCACAATGCCGACGGGAGCCCCCGTGGGATCGGCGATGATCGCCACCGTCGCGAGATTCAGCGCGACTGGTTCCAGGACTACCTTGCCACCCGCGGCCCTGGCCGCCGCGACCGATGCCCCCGCGTTGGCAACGCGAATGTAGGGCAGCCAGGTGGCACTCAATTTCTCGTTGTACTTCTGCATGATGCCGGCGCGCGCGAGCCCACCCGAGAGCAGGCGCAGGCCGCTGCGTGGACCGTCGTCTGCGACCGGCGCTGTTTCGTAGCTGATAACGGCACGATAAAATTCGGCTGCCTTTTCGACGTCCGCGGTCCAGAGGTCGACCCAGTACCATTCGTTGAGGTCGCCGGCGTAGTCGAGCGGGTCACCGTTCTTCGACTTGACGACCCCGAACAGCACGCCTTCCGGATCCTTGAAAACGGCCGTTTCGCCGCGTTCGCCCAGCATGACGGGTGCGTAGACGACCTTGCCGCCACCAGCGGTCACGGCGGCCGCGGCGGCCTTGACGTCGTCGACCGAGATCAGCCCGACCCAGCGCGCGGAAGGCGTCTTGCCCTTCATCGCCCGCTGGTCGAACACCATGCCGCCGATCGGCAGGCCGTCGGCGAGGGCCAGCGTGTAGGTGTCGCGGTCGTCGTCGCCCCCGTAGGTCTCGAAAGTCCAGCCGAACACCTTGCCGTAGAACCCGGCGGCAGCGGCGACGTCGGACGTCACCAGGTCGCCCCAGACGAAACGGCCCGGAGTGTGCTGGCCCGTGGGGGGGTCAACGATCGGCGGCCAGAAGCGATCACCCGCCTGGGCAGTGAGTGCCAACAGGCAGGCGAGCATGGCCAGCCACCAGCGACCGCTGGTGCCGCGCCGTGCGAGCGAGGAATCGGTCATGTCGAGCAGGCCCCCGGGGCGATCATTCGTGAAGTTGCGCGACTATAGCGCGATCCCGGCACAACGAGCAGCTAGCCGGCGTACTGCAGCAGCCCCTTGGTTTCGAGCCATTCGCGGTTGTAGAACCGCGAGACGTACTTGTGCCCGCCATCGCACAGGATCGTGACGATGGTATGCCCCGGACCGAGGTCGCGTGCGACACGAATCGCGGCAGCGACATTCGTGCCGCTGGTGGCTCCAAGGAAGAAGCCTTCCTCCCGCAGCAGCCCGTAGGTCGTGCGGACGATCTCCGGGTCCTCGACTTGTACTGCATCGTCGATCGGCGAGTCCTCGAGGTTGGCGGTGATGCGACCGATGCCGATGCCCTCGGTCACGGCGCTGGAACCGGACGACTTCAGTTCACCATGCTTCACCCAGTGGTGCAGGGCGCTGCCCATCGGATCGGCCAGCACGATGCGCACCGCAGGACTCTGCTCCTTCAGGTAACGGGAAACGCCACCGAGCGTGCCGCCGGTCCCGGTGGCGCAGGTGAACGCGTCGATGCGTCCCTGCGTATCACGCCAGATTTCGGGGCCGGTGGTGCCGTAGTGCGCGTCACGATTCGCGGTATTGTCGAACTGGTTGCCGATGGCTGCGCCAAGTTCTTCGGCTACCTTCGGTGCCAGCTTCTGATAGTGATTCGGGTCGGCGTAGGGCACGGTCTTGACGACGCGCACTTCGGCGCCCAGCGTGCGCAGCAGCGCCGCCTTCTCCGGCGACTGGTTGTCGGGCATCACGATCACGCACTTGTAGCCGCGTGCATTGCAGAGATGCGCGAAGCCGATGCCGGTATTGCCCGCCGTGCCTTCGACGAACGTGCCGCCCGGCGCGATCAAACCGCGGCGCTCGGCGTCATCGAGGATGCCGCGGGCCGCACGATCCTTGACGGAGCCGCCCGGGTTGAGGAACTCGGCCTTGCCGAGAATTTCGCAGCCGGTGGCATCGCTGGCGCGACGCAGGCGGATCAGCGGCGTGTTGCCGATCGTGGGGGTGAGACCGTCGCGTATTTCCTGGTGCATTGCAGTGAACCTTTAACGGCCGGCCAGGCGTTCCTGGTACGTATGGACGTTACAGCGTGTACGGCGTCGGGGCCATGACTTCGCAGCCGTATTCGGCCGCGGAGGCGGCGAGCCAGCGCCAGAGGCTGTCGAACCAGGTCCGCACGACCAGCAGGCGATACACAGGTTCGTCCGCGACCTGCCACAGGTGCACGGCAAGATGCGACGCCGTGGTGACCGCAACGTCGCCCGTCCTGAATGCACGCGGGTGCAGGTCGATCGAGACACCCTTTGCCAGCACGTCACGCACACGCGGACCGCGCAGTTCGAGCAGCACGCGGCTGCCACTTTGATCGAAGACTGAGGCATGCGTGCCGAACACGGTCCCAAGGCGTGCTTCGAAGGATTCCGTCGACTGCGGCCCAAGCGCGAGCCAGTGGCCCGGCCCCGACCAGACGAAGGCGATGTCGCTGCCTGCGGCGATCGTTGGAGTGGTCGGCGGCGACGCGCCGAAGGCCCGCTGCGCTGCACCCACAGCCTGCGCTGCCTGGCCTTTGCGCGCGATGACGCTGGCCAGGGCGAACTGCGTGAGTTCCTGCAGGACGAGGCCGGGCGCGCCTTCACGGCGACCGAGACGACCCGGGCTGTAGGTGAAGTGCAAGGCGTCAGCCACGGAGGCGCGCTCCTTCCGGATCGATGAACACGGGCGAACAGATCTCAACGAGGGTTTCGGCACCCCGCAGGGGATCAACCACCATCACCTTCTCGCCATGACGGTCGGGTCCGTTGGTCAGCAGACCGAGGCCGATCCATTGTTCCAGGATCGGGGAGTAGCAGACGGACGTCACGTGTCCCTGGTCGTGCTCGATGCTGCGTTGCGCATGCTGCGGAATGAAGTGCATGCCGCCGGCCAGTTTCGCATTCCGATCGACGGTCTTGATACCTACGAGTCGCGGACGCGCAGGGTCGATCAGGTTCGCCCGGCGACCGAGCACCGAACCGATGAAGTCCTTCTGCGTCGAGAGCATGCGGCCGAAGCCGAGATCGTGCGCGGTGGTCTGGCCATTCAACTCGCTGCCGACGACGTGACCCTTCTCGACGCGCAGCACGTTGAGCGCCTCGAGGCCATAAGGCACGACGCCCAGGTCCTGGCCTGCGTCATGCAGTGTGCGGATCAAGGCATCGCCACGGTGGCCGGGCACCGCGATTTCGTAGGCCAGCTCGCCAGAGAACGAGATGCGGAAGAGGCGGGCGGGTTCGCCGTTGCGCAGCGCGACTTCACCGCACGCCATGAACGGGAATGCCTCGTTGGACAAGTCACAGCGCGGGTCGAGTACGCGTTGCAGCAGTGCGCGCGAGCGTGGACCGGCCACCGCGAACTGTGCCCACTGGTCGGTGACCGACACGAACTGCACGTCGAGTTCGGGCCACAGCGTCTGGTGGCACAGGTGCATGTGCTGGTACACCTGCACGGCGTGAGCCGTGGTGGTCGTGATCAGGTAGCGGTTCTCGGCCAGGCGTGCGGCCGTACCGTCGTCGAACATGAAGCCGTCCTCGCGCAGCATGATGCCGTAGCGAGTGCGGCCGACGGCGAGCGTCGCGAAATTGTTGGCGTACAGCCGTTCGATGAACTTGAGCGCGTCCGGCCCCTGCACGTCGATCTTGCCGAGCGTGGAGACGTCGCACAGGCCGACGGTGGAGCGCACGGCCTTCACTTCGCGGCAGGTGGGTTCGAACCAGTCGGTTTCGCCGGCGCGTGGGAACCATTGTGCACGCAGCCACGGACCGCTCTCGGTGAACGAAGCACCGAGTTCACTGGCCCATCGATGTGAGGGTGCGTAGCGGGTGGGACGGAAGTCCATGCCGCGGTGGTGCCCGGCCAGCGCGCCCATTGCAACCGGTGTGTACGGCGGCCGGAACGTCGTAGTGCCCGTCGCCGCGACCGGGATTGAGCGCCGCTGTGCCAGCAGCGCGATTCCCGTGACGCCTGACGTCTTGCCCTGGTCCGTGGCCATGCCGAGCGTCGTGTAACGCTTCAGGTGCTCGATCGAGCGATAACCTTCGTGCTCGGCCAGTTCGACGTCGTCGGTGGTCACGTCGTTCTGGAAGTCGACAAAGCACTTGCCGAGGGCCTGCCGTACACGCCAGAGCGGGACGCGACGTGCCGACTCTTCGGTGACGCGCGGCAGGGCAGGCATCGACCCGCTGAAGCCGCAGCTGGCCGCGGCTGTCAAACCCTGCCGGAATCCCGTCACCAGTGCTTCGCCCAGCGTCATGTCGCCGTTGGCGGCGCCAGCTACCCGCATCCCTGTTGGCAGCATGTCGGGGACGAAGATCGAACGTTCCTCGTCCCAGCGCGGCCGGTTGCCCTTGTGCGAGGTGAGGTGCAGCGTCGGCGACCAGCCGCCCGACATGGCGACGAGGTTGCAATCGATACGGTGCGACGTGCCTGTACGGCTGGTGACCTCGACCGACTCGACGTGGCGTCCACCGCGAGCCCCGTTCACTTCGCCGGCGATGGCCTGGATGTCCGGAAACCGGCGCGCAAGTTCCGACACGATGACGGGTTCGCGCGAGTCGACGATTGCGGCAACCTGCCCGCCGGCCGCGACGAGGTCCGCTGCCGTGGTCCAGCCGTCGTCATTGTCGGTGAACACGACTGCGCGGCGGCCGGGCAGCACGGCGTAGCGATTGAGGTAGGTGCGCACGGCGCCCGCCAGCATCACCCCGGGCAGGTCGTTGTTGCCGAACACGAGCGGCCTTTCAATGGCGCCGGACGCCAGCACTGCCTGCTTCGCGATGAAGCGCCAAACACGCTGCCGCGGCTGGAACTCCGGCGGGACGGGCAGGTGGTCGTTCACTCGCTCGACGGCCCCGTACACGCCGTCATCGAAGACGCCGAATACGGTCGTGCGCGGGAACAGCCGGACGTCCGGCATCGAACGCAGTTCGGCGATTGCCTGCGCGGCCCAGTCTGCGGCAGGCTGCCCGTCGATCGTGCGGCGTTCCGCGAGGCAACGGCCACCCAGCACAAAATTCTCGTCGGCGAGAATCACTCGCGCACCGGTTCGTGCCGCCGTCAGCGCAGCGGCCAGACCTGCAGGACCGGCGCCAATCACCAGTACGTCGCAATGCGCCCAGCTCTTCTCGTAGTGGTCCGGATCGGCTTCGAGTGCGGCCCTGCCAAGGCCGGCGGCGCGCCGGATCAGCGGCTCGTAGACCTTCTCCCAGAAGGAGGCGGGCCACATGAAGGTCTTGTAATAAAAGCCGGCGACGAACAGCGGCGAGAACAACCCGTTGATCGCCTGGACGTCGAACTTCAGCGACGGCCAGCGGTTCTGGCTGGTCGCTTCGAGGCCGTCATACAACTCGATGTCCGTCGCCCGCGTGTTCGGTTCCCGACGAGCGCCGCTGCGCAGCTCAACCAGGGCATTCGGCTCCTCGGACCCGGCGCTCAGGATGCCGCGCGGCCGGTGGTACTTGAATGATCGACCGACCAGCCGTATGTCGTTGGCCAGCAGGGCGGAAGCGAGCGAATCGCCCGCGTAGCCGCTGTACCCGGCGCCGTCGAAGGTGAAACGACAGACCTGCTGACGATTGATCGCGCCGCCCTGCGCAATTCGGGAGCTCAAGTGGCGTCGTCCGCGCTGAATACGGAACGTGCCGGCACCGCACCCTTGATGTCGTGGTTGCGCGTGTCGCGCTCGACGACCAGCCACTCGTGGCAGCCGCCCTGGTGGAACCAGAGCTCGCGGTGCAGGCCGCAAGGATTGTCGCGGGTGTAGACGTAGTCGTAGAACGCGGCTTCTGCGTCGGGACCGGTCGCTGACGGGCGACGCACGGTCGCGTCACCGTAGTACGTGAATTCTTCGTGCGTGCGGGGACCGCAGTGGGGGCAGGGGATACGCATGATTCAGTGTCGGTTGGGGTGCGCGCCCGAGCCGTTCTCGTCGATCAGCCGGCCGGTGGCAAAGCGGTCGAGCCGATAGGCCCGGGCGACCTCGTGGGGCTGGTCCGTGGCGAGCAGGTGCGCGAAGCACCAGCCGGAAGCCGGCGTAGCCTTGAAACCGCCGTAGCACCAGCCCGCATTGAGATAGAGGCCGTCGACGGCCGTGCGGTCGATGATCGGCGAGCCGTCCATCGACATGTCCATGATGCCGCCCCACGAGCGCAGCATCCGCACGCGACTGAGGCACGGGAACAGGGCTACGCCCTCTTCGCAGACCTCTTCGACCAGCGGCAGGTTGCCGCGCTGCGCATACGAGTTGTAGCCGTCGAGGTTGCCGCCGAACACGAGGCCGCCCTTGTCGGACTGGCTGATGTAGAAGTGGCCGGCGCCGAAGGTGACGACGCACGGCACCAGCGGCTTGAGGCCCTCCGACACGAATGCCTGCAGCAAGTGGCTTTCGATCGGCAGGCGCAGGCCGGCCAGCGACGCGACGCGGCTCGTGTTGCCAGCGCAGGCCATGCCGATGCGGCGGCTGCCAATGAAGCCGCGTGTGGTTTCCACGCCCGTGACGCCGTTGTCGTCCTGGCGTATGCCGGTCACTTCGCAGTTCTGGATGATGTCGACGCCGAGGCTGTCGGCGGCGCGCGCGAAGCCCCACGCGACCGCGTCGTGACGTACCGTGCCACCGCGTCGCTGCATCAGGCCGCCCATGATCGGGAACCGCGCGTTGTCGAAGTCGGCCATGGGCAGCAGCTTGCGCACCTGCTCGCGGTTCAGCAGCTCACCGTCGACGCCATGCAGGTGCATGGCGTTGCCGCGCCGTACGCAGGCATCGCGCTGCGAGTCGTTGTGGAACAGGTTCAGCACGCCGCGCTGGCTGATCATCGCGTTGTAGTTGAGGTCCTGCTCGAGGCCTTCCCATAGCTTCATCGACAACTCGTAAAACGGGATGTTGCCGGGCATCAGGTAGTTCGACCGGACGATGGTCGTGTTGCGGCCGACGTTGCCGCCGCCGATGTAGCCTTTCTCGAGCACGGCGACGTTGCGAGCGTTGTGGTTCTTCGCCAGGTAGTAGGCCGTTGCCAGCCCATGGCCGCCACCGCCGACGACGATGAAGTCATAGGCGGGCTTAGGTTCCGGATCGCGCCAGGCCGGGGCCCAGCCGCGGTGGCCGCGCAGGGACTCCTTCAGCAGGCTGAAAATTGAATACCGGTTGGCCACGGTGTCAGTCCGGGATGATGCAGCCCTTGTTCATGACGTCATTCGGATCGAAGGCGCGCTTGAGGCGCTCGAGGATGTAGTACGACGAGTCGTACTCCTCCCGGATCCACGGCGTGCGCGCCTTGCCCATGCCGTGGTGGTGCACGACCGACCCGCCGAGCTTCAGCGTCTCTTCGCAGATCACGCGGTTGATCTCGGTGCGGTACTTGTCCACTTCCTGGTCGGGCGGGCAGTTCACGTTGTAGTAGTAGATGAAGTACATGTTGGTGCCGTTGATGTAGCTGTGCGAGCTGTGCCCGCCGGCCACGGTGATGTCCGGCACGTCGACCCGCAGGCGCCGCAGCGCGTTCTCATAGATGTCGCAGATCGTGCTCCAGTCGGCCGAGACCTCCGTGGTGCGGCCCATGGTCTTCGTGGCGACGATTTCCTTGCGCTCGTTCGCGATCTTGTCCGGGCCCCAGTTGAGGTCGGCGAACCATTCCTCGAGGTGGTGCGCGTCCACCGGTTTGCACTCCGGGAATGCCTTGACGATCTGCTCGATGCCCTCGATCGTCGCCTTCACGATGCCCGCCGGGCCCTCGGCCATGAACAGCAGCACGCAGTCATCCTTCGCCGCGAACTTCGAGAAGTGGAAGCCGCCGTCCGGCGGATCGTACAGGCGGGCAACGGAGGGGCGGTAACCCTCGACCATCACCTTGCGCAGCGCCTCGAAGCCCGTGCGCATGTTTTTCAGCGTGTAGCCGACGAACGTTGTTCTGCGGCAGGTACGGGAAGAGCTTCACCGTGACTTCGGTGATGTAGCAGAGCGCGCCTTCATTGCCGATGACGACGTGGCGGATGTCCGGTCCCACGGCGCGACGCGGCACGTTCTTGATCCGGGTGATCGTGCCGTCGGCGAAGACCGCCTCGAGGCCGACGACCATGTCTTCGATGCCGCCGTACAGCGTCGAGAACTGGCCGATGCTGCGCGTGGCAACCAGGCCGCCCATCTGTGCGATCGGCTTCGACTGCGGCGAGTGACCGGTGGTGAGACCGTGCTTGCGCACCTCGTCCTCGAGCGTCTGCAGGCACACGCCGCACTGCGCTGTCGCCTGCATGTTGTAGGTATCGATCTTCAGGATGCCGTTCATGCCGGAGCCGTCGAGCACGATGGAATTGGCAACGGCCGTCTCGAGACCGCCTTCGGTCGCGGTACGGCCGGTGCGCGCCACCACGTTGATGCGGCTCTTGTTGGCGTACTTCAGCACCTCGGCAACGTGCTGCGTGCTGCGTGCCATCACCACGGCAGCCGGAATCGGTCGCGTGAAGACGCCGTGAACGTCCTCATAGAGGCGCAGGCGGTCGATGCTGCTCTGCTGCAGTTCCTTCTCGTCCGTGATGACGTTGGCGCCGCCAACGATTCCCTGCAGTCCCTGGACGATCGCGGTCTTGCTCAAGGCCATGTTGCGGTCCTTTTCGGTCGGGTCCGGCGCGTGCCGGTGTCAGTGAAAGAGCGGCCAGGACCGTTCGAGGACCTGGTCAGTTGCTTGGCGAATGTCGCGATAGACGGCTGCATTCAGGCGCCGATACACGTCGGTGTTGCCGGCATCCGGTGCGAACGTCTCGCGAGGCTTCTCCATGCGGGCGACGGCAGTCGCAAAATCCGGATACACGCCGGTGGCCACGGCCGCACAGATCGCCGCGCCGAGGCTGGCGCCGCCCGGGCCGCTGGCGCGCGAGGCGGCAATCCCGAAGACGTCGGCGAAGATCTGCATGAAGAGCGGGCTCGAGGAGCCGCCGCCCGAAATCACGACTTCGCGCAGCTGGATGCCGAGTTCGTCCGTCATGGCGTCGACGTTGTCCTTCATCGTCAGCGCGATCGCCTCGAGGATGGAGCGGTAGCCGTGCGCACGCGTATGGCGCGCGTCGAAGCCGAGCATGATGCCCTTGCGAAACGGCTTGTCGGTCGGCGCGAGCCAGTCGAGCACGCTCATGAGTCCGTCGCAGCCGGCGGGGACGTGCAGCGCTTCCTGTTCCAGCACGTGCTCGCGCGTCACGCCACACGCAGCCGCCGCTGCAGCGAACTCCGGCCCGAGCAGGTCCATGAACCAGGTGAGCGTCCACATGCCGCGGCGGATGCCGTGGCTTTCGTACAGGTAGCGGTGCGGGACGCAGCCGAAATTGGTCCAGAAATGCTGCGCGTCCTGCCGGTTACGCTCCCCATGCACCATCGACGCGATATAGGTGCCCAGGGAGATCAGTGCGGTGCGATCGTCGAGCGAACCGGAGCCGAGTGCTTCGACAGCCTTGTCGTTCGCCGTGACGACGACTGGCAGTCCAGCTGGGATGCCAGTGGCGGCGGCGGCCGCGGCGGTTACACGACCGGCGATCGCGCCCGGCAGCAGCAGCTCGAAAAGCTGTTCGCGCCGCACGTTGAACTGCTGCAGCAGCGCCGGATCGCTGCTCCACTGCCACGTGTCGGTATCGATGGGCCACTGCAACAGGATGCTGTTCGCCGCGGTGTCCTTGAACTCGCCCGTGAAGCGGTGCGTGATGTAGCCGGAGGAGGTGGTCGCAAAGGCCACCGCTGGATTCTCCGGCATGTACGGCTGGTAGGCGCGAGTGTCCATCCAGCTCATCACGGGCTGCGCGAGCGAGCCGTCAGCGTGCAGGAATGCTTTGCAGCAGCGAATGGTGCAGAGGCCGACGCCAATGATCTCCCGCGGATCGCCCCTGAAATTCGCCAGCGCCTGCTGACTTGCGCCGACGATCGAATCCCACAAGTCGTCATCGGGATGCTCGACGACGCCGGGACGCGGGCGACTTGCCGCGCGCAGCACCTGCCGGCCTTCTGCGACCGCATTGCCTTCCAGGTCGTAGATCACGACCTTCGTGCTCTGCGAGCCGTTGTCGACGCCGACGATGTAACGCCCCCGGATCGCCATCTCGCGTCAGCGCACCAGGTAGCCGCCGTCGACGACGAGCAGGTGGCCGTTGACGTAATTGGAGGCCCTGCTCGCCAGGTAAACGAGTGCTCCCATCAGGTCGACTGGCTCACCCCAGCGTTCGGCCGGAATGTGGTCGAGCACACGCTGGTTGGTCTCAGGATTGCTGCGCGTCTTGCGCGTGATCTCGGTGGCGTAGTATCCCGGCGCGATGCCGTTCACCTGGATGTTGTGCATCGCCAGTTCGTCGCAGTACGCCTTGGTGAAGCCGGCGAGACCGTGCTTCGTCGCTGCATACGCGGAGGACCAGCGGCCGCCCAGGAACGAAAACAGCGAACAGATGTTGATGATCTTGCCGCTTTTCTGCGGAATCATTTTCTGCGCGGCTTCGTAGCTCAACTCGAACGCGGCCGTGAGATTCACGGCCACGGTGGCATCCCATTGCGGACGTCCGAAGTCGAGCACTTCGGCCATCGGGCAGATGCCGGCGCTGTTGACCAGGATGTCGACGGCGCCGAACCGCTCGACGCAGGTGGCGATGACTTTTGCGGCAGCGCCGGGCGCAGTGATGTCGGCTTTGAGGTACTCATAACGACGACCGGTTGCCGCGAGCAGCGGGCCGGTCGTACCGTCATCGTCCATGACGCTCGGCACGAACACGTCGGCGCCAGCCTTGGCGAGTGCCAGCGAGAAGGCCTGGCCGAGACCGGTGTTGCCGCCGGTAACGATGGCTTTCTTGCCCGCGAGCGAGAAGAAGTCCATCGAGAATTCGTTGATCTCCATCGAGGCTCGCTCCGTTGGCCTCGTCACCGCGTCCTCGCGGCCGGGCTCGTCTGTGGTGAGTCGCTCTCCGCCGGAGCGCGCGCCGAAGTATAGCCTGCGAGATTGTGTCGCGCGGCAGGCGATGACCGTGTTTTGCAGCCATGTTTGACGCGGACGGCCGCTCCCTGTTACCAATGCGTCAGAAGAATTTACGCAGGGGAAGACAATGCGTGCAAGCTGGTGCCCGGGGAGGGGCCCGCTGCTCCGTGGGCTGCGGTCGTTGGGCATCGTGGCGGCCACGTTGCTCGCGGTTGTATCCGGTAACGCAAATGCTGCGGCCGCGACGGCCGATCCACCCAGCTGCCGCATGGTACGGCTCGCGGACATCGGCTGGACTGCGGAAACCGCGACGACGGCCGTGCTCGCGCAGATGCTTGCCGACCTGGGCTACAAGCCTGTGATTACGGTGCTTTCCGTGCCGGTGACGTTGGAGTCGATGAAGAACGGCGACATCGACGTCTTTCTCGGCAACTGGATGCCGGCGCAGGCAGCGATGCTGCAGCCCTACACCGATGACGGGTCCGTCGAAGTCGTCCGCCACAACCTGGTCGGTGCGAAGTACACGCTCGGCGTGCCCGACTATTTGCACGATGCGGGTCTCAAGGACTTCGCGGACATCCAGCGATTCAGAAAAGAGCTGGGGGCATCGATTTACGGCATCGAGCCAGGCAACGACGGCAACCACATCATCCTCGAGCTGATCAGGAAGAATGAGTTTGGCCTTGGCGGCTTCAAGCTGGTCGAGTCGAGCGAGCAGGGCATGCTCGCGCAGGTCGAACGGGCCTACCGGACCAGGCAGCCGGTCGTGTTCCTGGCATGGGCCCCGCACCCGATGAACACGCATTTCAACGTTCGTTACCTCACGGGTGGCGATGCGAGCTTTGGCCCGGATTTCGGCGCGGCCACGGTCAGCACGCTGGTGCGCAAGGGCTACCTGCAGGAATGTCCCAACGTTGCACGGTTGCTCGCGAACCTCGAGTTCACGATTGAACTCGAGAACGAGTGGATGGACCGCATATTGAGCGACAAGGTGCGAACCGCCGACCTCGCAGTCGAGTGGCTCGCCAGGCGTGAACCGGTCGTGGCAACCTGGCTTGAAGGCGTTCACGGCTTCGATGGCCGACCCGCGCTGCGGGCCGTCGATAAACCCGCGAAGCTCAGTCACCTGAGTGCCTTCGAAACCTGGATCACGGCCAACAAGATTCCGGTCGGCGACGCTGCCACGACGTTCGTCGAATACACCAAGCAACACGCTCGCGGCCTCTTCGATGGCATCGCAGCCGTGTTGACCGGTTCGACCAACGTGGTCGCGCGGATCCTGAACGGTGTTCCGGCCCCGGTACTCATCCTGTTGATCGCCGGACTGTCGTGGGTACTGCGGCGCTCGGTCGGTCTCGCCGTGTTCATAGTGATGTCGCTGCTCTTCATCATGAACCAGGGTTACTGGGACGCGACGCTGGAAACGCTGACGCTGGTCCTCGTGGCCGCAATGGTCGCTACCGTCATTGGCGTCCCGCTTGGGATCTGGGGTGCGAAACGACCGCGCGTGTACGCCGCGATGCGTCCGGTGCTCGACCTGATGCAGACCTTGCCGACGTTCGTCTACCTGACTCCGACGCTCGTCTTGTTCGGACTCGGCATCGTGCCCGGCCTTATTTCGACGATCATTTTCGCGTTGCCCGCGCCGATCCGCCTGACGGAGCTCGGCATCGCGTCCGTGCCGAAGACGCTGCGTGAGGCCGGGCAGGCCTTTGGCGCCACGCCGCTGCAACTCCTCTTCAAGGTCGAACTGCCGAGCGCCCGGCCGATGATCCTTGCCGGCATCACCCAGTGCATCATGCTCAGCCTGTCGATGGTCGTCATCGCAGCGCTGGTCGGGGCGGGCGGGCTCGGCGTGCCGGTCGTGCGCGCGCTCAACACCGTGCAGGTTGGCATGGGGTTCGAGGCGGGCCTGGCCATCGTGCTGCTCGCGATCATGCTCGATCGCATCAGCCGGCCGGCCGAGAAGAAGGGGCAGGAATGAGCAGCGCAGCGCTCGAGTTCGACCGGGTCGATATCCTGTTCTCGGCCGAGTCGGGACGCAGGCGCGAGGCCGCGCTCAAGGCCGCGCTGCAGCGACTCGACGAAGGTCGCGATCGCAACGAGATCGAGACCGCCACGGGCGTCGTCGTGGGCGTGAGCCAGGCGAGCCTCACGGTCCAGCGCGGCCAGATCTCGGTCCTGATGGGTCTCTCAGGGTCCGGCAAGTCGACGCTGCTGCGTGCAGCGAACGGTCTTAACCGCGTCACGCGCGGCCGCGTGCTCGTCAACGATGGTGACCAGCAGATCGACGTCGCCAGGTGCGATGCGGCCACGCTGCGCCGCCTGCGTCGCGGCACGATCGCGATGATCTTCCAGCAGTTCGGCCTGTTGCCATGGCGCACCGTGCGCGAGAACGTCGGGCTCGGGCTCGAGCTGCGCGGCGACTCCACTGCCGAGCGTCGTCGCATCGTCGATGAAAAGCTGCAGCTGGTCGGCCTGGAGCGCTGGGCCGACCGCTACGGCCATGAGCTGTCGGGCGGCATGCAGCAGCGCGTCGGGCTGGCGCGTGCCTTCGCGACCGACGCCCCCATCCTGCTGATGGACGAACCGTTCTCGGCGCTCGACCCGCTGATCCGCACCAAGCTGCAGGACGAACTGCTCGCGCTGCAGGCGCGCGTGCGCAAGACGATCCTGTTCGTCACGCACGATCTCGACGAGGCGCTCAAGCTCGGCAACCAGACGACGGTGCTCGAGGGCGGACGCATCGTGCAGACCGGCACGCCCGAGGACATCGTGCTGCGTCCGGCGAATGCCTACGTCGGTGAGTTCGTGCAGCACATGAATCCGTTGTCGGTCCTGAACGGCCGCATGGTCATGCGCCCATGGACCCCTCGACGGGCAGGGCCGTCCAATCGCTGCTGCTTTTGAGGGCCAGACGCTCGGCATTCGCACTTCGCCGACGGAAGGCGAGGGCCTCATCGTCGCCGACGTGGACACGCCGCTGCGCCAGCTCATCCAATGGTGTCGGTCCGGACACCCCGTACTGCTCGCCGAGAACGGCGTCGTGCAGGGCGTTTGCGGACCCACCGACGTCATCCGTGCGCTCGCCACCAGCGACGCACGCGCTCGAGCTCCAACCTAGCCTGACTGGTCGATTCCAATGCTGGAGATGTCTATGTCAATTCGAAACCTGCTGACCCCGGCTGCCCGTGTTTCAGGATCGCTCGCCGGTGCCGTCGCGGCGGCGCTTGCAATGGGTTCGTCGCTGCCGGCGCATGCACAGCAGGTCGGCGCCAGTTCCGGCATCGAAGAAATCGTGGTCACCGCCCAGCGCCGCGAGGAAAACCTGCAGGACGTCGGCATCGCCGTTACCGCGCTCAGTGGCCAGATGCTGACCGACATGAACATGACCATGGCGACGGACATTACACGCGCCGTGCCCAGCCTGAAGATGAATGCGTATTCATCCTCGCAGGTCGTGTTCAACATCCGCGGCGTGTCGCAGAACGATTACGGCGACCAGCAGGAGCCGCCCGTCGCCGTGTACCAGGACGACAGCTACGCCAGTTCGATCAACGTCGCGAGCTTCCCTGTCTTCGACCTTGCACGCGTCGAGGTCCTGCGCGGGCCGCAAGGCACCCTGTTCGGCCGCAACGCTACGGGCGGAGCCATCCAGTTCGTGTCGAACAAGCCGACCGAGGACTTCGAAGGCTACGCCACTGCCACCGTCGGCAGCTACAGCCAGTTCATCGTCGAGGGGGCCCTGTCGGGACCGCTGGCGGACAACGTCCAGGCTCGCATCGCTGCCATCAGCAACACCGACGACGGCTACATGGAATCGATCGTCGCTGGCGTGCCCGACCGCGGCGGCAACGACCACTACGCCGTGCGCGGGCAGCTCGCGTGGCAGCCTTCCGAGACGACGGACCTCAACCTGATCGTCCGCTACATGAAGGCGAACAAGGAAACCCAGGCCGGCATCTATTCGCAGGAGCCTGCGTGCCCGAACGACCAGTTCCAGGGCGAGTTCACGCAGCGCGATCAATCGTGCGCCTTCTGGGGCACTGGGCCGGGCGAGGGCGGTACGGGGTATCGTAATGACGCGATCACGCCGAGCCGCGGCGGCGATCCGTGGAAGACCGCGGAAACACAGCGTTCCTACGTCGACCGCGAGATCACGGGCGCCACGCTGCACTTCGACTGGGACATCGGCGACCTGCACCTCGTCTCGATCACCGACTACCAGGACGCCACCAAGTTCTATCTCGAAGGCGGCGATGCGTCGCCTGTGGACGGCGTGCTGTTCTACCAGGGCAGCGACCTCCAGCAGTATTCGCAGGAATTCCGCCTGTCGGGCCAGATGGGCAGCCACACGTGGGTGGCGGGCCTGTAACGGCATGAATGTAGACGGGGATTACACTGGCAAGTTCGCGACTCCGTTCTACGGTTACGACCCGACCATCGAGATGTCGCAGGAGACGACCTCGTACGCAATCTTCGCCCAGGACGAATGGCAGTTCGCCGACGCCTGGAAGCTGATCGTCGGCGCGCGCTACTGGAGCGACGAACGCGAGGGAGCTTACTTCGGCACGGCGCCGGAGGTGCCGGGGCTCTCGGCGCCGGTCACGATCATCTTCAACCGGAACGAAGTCGCGCCGACGGGCGGGTCGATCACGCCGGCTGACGCGAAGAACAGCTTCGACGGCGTGACCGCACGCGTGCAGCTCGACTGGAAGCTGACCGATGACCTGCTGCTGTACGGAAGCTTCAACCGTGGCAGCAAGAGCGGTGGTTACACGTTCTCGACGGGCACGCCGTACGACCCGGACGGCAGTCTCACGATTCCGCGCGCGTTCCTCGAGGGCATGCCCTTCGACGAGGAAACGCTGGATGCGTTCGAGCTCGGTGCCAAGACGATGTTTGGCGATTCGACGACCCTCAACGTCGCCGCGTTCTACTATGACTATTCGGACTACCAGGCCTTCGCGCAGTTCGGCCCGGTGCAGACCGTCATCAACCTCGACGCCGAGACGACCGGCCTCGAGGCCGAACTCACGTCGCGGCCTATCGCAGGGCTTACGCTGCGCCTCGGCGCCTCGTTCCTCGACACCAAGGTCAAGGACGTGCCGCTGCCGGACACCGTCACGATCGAAGATCACGACTTGCCGCAGGCGCCGGACTTCTCGGGCAATGCGCTCGCCCGGTACGAGTTCGGCCTGGCCGGCGGCACGGTCGGCATCCAGGGCGACGTGCTGTACTCGAGCGAATTCTGCTTCACCGTGCTCTGCGCACCGGTCGAGCAGGAGGACGCCTACACCGTGGCGAACGCCCGGTTGAGCTACGACAGCGGTGACGGTCGCTGGGGTGTGGCGGTCTTCGTCGACAACCTGTTCGAGGAGAAGTATCGCGTGTACGCGTTCGACAGCTCGTTGTTCGCGGGCGTGGTCGCTGGCGTCTATGCCAGGCCGCGCTGGTACGGGCTGAGCGCCACCTACCGATTCGGGTCGCTCTGAACTCAGGCCGGGTCCCCGCGTGTCGCCATCGGTGGCGCGCGGGGGCAAGTCGTTGTCGCAAATTGATCAGTCGCCCAGTGGCGGGGCGACCATACTGGTTTCCTAGCAGCCGGGAACGGAACCACCATGTCCAACATGGAAGAACAGCAGCCCGCCGCCGAAAGGCGCCCGCAACGCGCCAGCGGCCGTGACGCCAAGCGTGCCGCGCGTGCAGCCCGTGCCGGCGCCTCGATTCCGTACATCACACGCTCGATCCCGTATTTCGAGGTCCTGACCGACGAGGGCCTGTCGATCATCGAGCAGAACGCCGAGACGATCCTTGCGGAGTACGGCATCGAGTTCCGCGAGGACGACGAAGCACTGGCGCTGTGGCAAGCGGCCGGCGCCGACGTGCAGGGTTCGCTCGTCAGGTTCCCGCGTGGCATGT
The DNA here is from genome assembly GCA_016704655.1 of Pseudomonadota bacterium. Lineage (GTDB taxonomy): Bacteria > Pseudomonadota > Gammaproteobacteria > Steroidobacterales > Steroidobacteraceae > RPQJ01. The sequence continues at coordinate 163,619 of JADIZR010000006.1, forward strand.
GCCGCGAACTGGTGCAGAACAACGCGCCGCCCGAGTTCGTGCAGTACGCGCGTAACCCGGCGCGCAATGTCCGCATCGGCGGCAATTCGACGGTGTTCGCCCCTGCTTACGGTTCGCCGTTCATCCTGAACGCGGACGAAGGCCGCCGTTACGCCCGCATCGACGACTTCCGCAATTTCGTCAAGCTTGCCTACATGGCGAATTCGCTGCACCACTCGGGTGGCACGATCTGCGAACCGGTCGACCTGCCGGTCAACAAGCGCCATCTCGACATGGTGTACAGCCACCTCAAGTACAGCGACAAAGCCTTCATGGGCTCGGTCACTGCACCCGAGCGCGCGCGGGACAGCGTCGAACTGGCGAAGATCGCCTTCGGCGCCGAAGCGATCGATCCTGCCACCGGCAAGCTGCGCACGATGATGATCAGCCTGATCAACGTGAACTCGCCGATGGTCTACGACGCGACCATGCTCGGCGCGCTGAAGGTGTATGCGCGCGCGAACCAGGCGACCATCATCACACCGTTCATCCTGTCCGGCGCAATGTCGCCCGTCACGGTGGCCGGCACGGCAGCGCAAACGCTCGCCGAAGCGCTTGCCGGCATGGCATTCGCGCAGCTCGTCAATCCGGGCGCCCCGGTGGTGCTCGGCAGCTTTGCCTCGTCGATTTCGATGCAGTCGGGTGCGCCCACGTTCGGTACGCCGGAGCCGGCCCTCGTGCTCTACACGATGGCGGCGCTCGCGCGGCGGCTTGGCGTGCCGTTCCGCTCGGGCGGCAGCCTGTGCGCCTCGAAGGTGCCCGACGCGCAGGCCGCGTTCGAGTCGGCGCAGACCCTGTTGCCGACGTGCCTGGCCGGCGTGAACTTCGTGCTGCACACCGCGGGCTGGCTCGAAGGCGGCCTCGCGATGGGCTACGAGAAATTCATGATGGACGTGGACCAGGCCGGGATGATGCACACGCTGCTCGCCGGTGTGGACCTGTCGCCCAACGGCCAGGCCATGGATGCCATCAGGGAAGTGGGGCCGGGCAACCACTTCCTGGGTTGCGCGCACACGCAGGCCAACTTCGAAAGCGCGTTCTACCGCTCGCCGCTGGCCGACAACAACAGCTTCGAGCAGTGGCAGGCCGAAGGCTCGCTCGACATGGCGCAGCGCGCCAATGCGCTCTGGAAGCGCCAGCTGAACGAGTATGTGCCACCGCCGCTTGATCCCGCCGTGGACGAAGCGCTGCTCGATTACATCAACCGGCAGAAGGCGGCGACGCCCGACTCGAACATCTGAGGCGTTCGCCTCTCCCGCTTCAGCAGGAGAGAGCGTCCGCAGGTCGGGTGAGGGTACGTCGCAAGGCCCACCGGTACGGGTCCGGGTCTTCCTCGGCGTCGCGACCTGCTCGAGCGAGCGAAGCGATGGTGGCAGCGAAGCAGCGACACGGCGACGGTGCCGCTTCGCTCTTCACGCTCGAGCTGCGGCGTTCGACACGGAGCGCCGAGGAAGGCCCGGACCCGTACCGACGGGCCGCCGGCGCCACCGAGACCACGCGGAACCCCGCGCGCCGCCCCGGCGGTTCCGCGGGTTCCGGTGTTCCGCTCCGTCGCCGCACAGGCAGGTGCGGGGTTGCGCATTTTCCGCACTGGCACCATCGCCGAGCACCGTTCGAGCAAGATCGATGCGCTCCGCTGCATTCACGGCGTGGCTCGGGCAAGCCGGAACGGGCCGCGTCCTCTGGGCGCGGCCGGGCCAGGGCGGGGCGGGGGTTCCGTTAGACTCGGCCGGAGGCGGGCCGGCCGCCTCACGATCATCGATAGCGAGCGATCTCATGCGTCACTTTATGTTCCGTGCCTGCACGCCCGCTGCTGATCCTGTCCCTGGTCGCGGGCCTCGCACAGGGGGCCACCGAACCGGCTCGCAGGACGATCACTCACGAGGACGTCTGGCTCATGCAGCGCCCTGGCGCGCTGGCGGCCAGCCCGGACGGCCGCTGGTTCATCGCCGCGGTCGCGGAGCCGTCTTACGACGAAGAGCAGCGGCGCAGCGACCTGTGGCTGATGCCAGCCGACGGCAGCGGCCCACCGCGCCGCCTTACCTCAGGCCGCAGCTCAGAGGGCGACCCGGTCTGGAGTCCGGACTCCACTCGCATCGCTTTCTCGGCCACGCGCGAGGACGACGAGGTGGCGCAGATCTACGTGCTGGAACTCGGCGGTGGCGAGGCGCAGCGCGTGACCAGCTGGCCCGGCGGTGCCAAATCGCCGCGCTTCAGCCCGGACGGCAGGTCAATTCTGTTTGTAGGGCCCACGCACCCGGGCGCGGTCACGCTGGAGGACAACCGCAAGGCCGCTGCCGACCGCAAGGCGCGCAAATACAACGCACGCGCCTATGACTCGTTTCCCATCCGCCACTGGGATCGCTGGCTCGACGAGCTGCGCCCGTCGCTCATGGTCCAGCCACTCGACGGCGCCTCCGTCGCCCGCGATTTGCTCGCAGGCAGTGCGCTGCGCAAGGAGCGAGGTTTCGGTGGCCAGCTCGGCAACGAGGGCGAAACCCTCGATGCCGCCTGGACGCCCGACGGCGGCGGCGTGGTGTTCGCAGCGACCACCAACCGACACGAGGGTGCCCGCACCACGGTCAATGTATCGCTATGGCACGTGACGCTGACCGGCGGCGAGCCACGGCGGCTGACCGGCGAGGAGGGGGACTACTCCTCGCCCGAGTTCACCCCCGATGGCGCGACGCTGCTCGCCAAGGTGCAGCCTGCCTCGACGCGCTGGGTGTATTCGACCGACCGCCTGGTGCGATGGTCGTGGCCGTCGCTCGGCGAGCGCACGGTGATCACCGAGGGTGTCGCGGAGTCGGTGGGCCAGTACGTTCCCGCGCCCGACAGCCGTCACGTGTTCTTCATCGCGGAGCAGGCTGGACACGAAAAGTTGTTCCAGGTACCGCTTACGGGCGGCGCGCCATCGCAGGTCGGCGAGCTCGGCTCCGGCACTTATACGCGCATTGCGGTCGGCGGCACGGCCGCGGCGCCGATGGTCGGTGCGATATGGTCGAACTCGGTCAGCCCGCACGAGGTGGGACGCGTGGACCTCGCGACGGGCCGCTGGTCGGCGCTCACGACGTTCAGCACAGCGCGCGCCGCGGCGATCGACTGGCAGCCGGCCGAGACGTTCTGGTTCACCTCGAAGCGCGGCAAGCAGATCCACAACATGGTGGTGAAGCCGCCCGGGTTTGACCCGAAGAAGAAGTACCCGCTGTTCGTGGTGATCCATGGCGGCCCGCACAACATGTGGAAGGACGACTTCGTCCTCCGTTGGAACTACCACCTGCTCGCGAGCCCGGGCTACGTGGTGCTGCTCACCAACTACAGTGGCTCGACGGGTTTCGGCGAGGACTTCGCGCGCAGCATCCAGGGCGATCCGCTGGCCGGGCCGGCCAACGAGATCAACGAGGCGGCGGACCAGGCCCTCGAACGCTACCGGTTCATCGACGGCAAGCGGCAGGCCGCGGGCGGTGCAAGCTATGGCGGACACCTGGCCAACTGGCTCGCGGTCTCGACTGACCGTTACCGGGCTCTCGTGAGTCACGCCGGCCTTTACGACCTGCGCAGCCAGTGGACCACGAGCGACGTGACCTACAATCGCGAGCGCAACATCGGTGGCCCGGCCTGGGACCCGATTCCGCTGTGGCGGGAGCAGAGCCCGTTCTATCGCTCGGAGAACCTGCGCACTCCCATTCTGCTCACCTACGGCGAAAAGGACTTCCGCGTGCCGCTCAACAACGGCCTCGAGTTCTGGACGGTGCTGCAACGGCAGGACGTGCCGAGCCGGCTCGTCGTGTTCCCCGACGAGAACCACTGGGTGTTGAAGGGCGAGAACAGCCGCTATTTCTTCCAGGAGGTCCACGCCTGGCTGGCGAAGTACCTGTAGCCACGGGCGCTGTATCCGGGGCGGTCCTCGATCGACGGGTCTGCCTTCCGGCGCGGCAGGCACCGATCGGGACGCCTGACTCGCCCTGGGACTTGCGCGACCTCTGGCGCAAAAGGCGCGACTCACGTCGAGCGCGTCGGTCGGCGGTTCCTGCTGCCGCGTGTCTCACCTACCGGCTGCGCTGCCGTCTTGAGCGGCGGCAGTTCGACGACCTTGCGCAGGTTGGGGTAGTCGGCCGTCTTGTGCGGGATCGCCATCGCCTCGACGAAATGCTCCTGGAACCGCGGCTCGACCGCCGTCTCGACCTTCTCGACCCGCCCGACCAGCGTCTCGATTGTCCGGCGCGAACGGGAATCAAGCAACGCGATCCGCGCACCCGTGCCTGCAGCATTGCCGGCGGAAGTGACCTTCGTCAGGTCGCAGTCCGGAATCATGCCGAGCACGGTCGCGTACATGACGTCGATGTGCGCGCCGAACGCACCGGCCAGCCGGATGCGGTCGAGTTTCTCGACGCCGAGCCGTTCCATCAGCAGGCGAATGCCGGCCATCAGCGCCGCCTTGGCGAGCTGGATCGCGCGCACGTCGTTCTGCGTGATGCAGAGCGTCTGGGCGCCTTCGTGCAGCACGTAGGAGTAGGTACGTCCACTGGCCACGACCCGAGGTGACCTGGCCGCCAGCGCGCCGTCGATGACGCCGTCCTGGGTGATGACGCCGGCGAGGTACATCTCGGCGATCACCTCGATGATCCCCGAGCCGCAGACGCCGGTGACGCCCGTGTTCCTGACGGCGTCGGCAAAGCCCGGATCGTCGGACCAGAGGTCGGAGCCGATGACCTTGAAGCGCGGCTCGAGCGTCTCGCGGTCGATGCGCACGCGTTCGATCGCACCGGGTGCGGCGCGCTGGCCACAGCTGATCTGCGCACCTTCAAACGCGGGGCCCGTGGGGCTTGAGCAGGCGACGAGGCGCTTGCTGTTGCCGAGCACGATCTCGGCATTGGTGCCGACGTCCACGAGCAGCGTCATCTCTTCGGTCAGGTCTGGTCGTTCCGCCAGGATGACGCCCGCGGTGTCCGCGCCCACGTGACCCGCGATGCAGGGCAGGGCATAGACCCGGGCGTTGGGATGCAGGGCAATGCCGAGTTCGGCCGCCGTCACGGTCACTGCACGGTCAATGGCGAGCGCAAAGGGCGCACCGCCCAGTTCCACCGGATCGATGCCGAGCACGAGGTGATGCATGATCGGGTTGCCGACCAGCGTCACTTCCAGAATCGATTCCTTCTCGATGTCCGCCGCTGCGGCCACTTCAGCGGCCAGCTCGCTCAAGGCTTCGCGCACGGCCGCCGTCATCTGCGCCGCGCCGCCCGGATTCATCATCGAGTACGAAACGCGGCTCATGAGGTCTTCGCCGAAGCGGATCTGCGGGTTCATGCGTCCGGCGGAAGCCACGACTTCGCCGCTCACGAGATCGCAGAGGTGCGCCGCGATCGTGGTCGAACCGACGTCGACGGCGAGACCGAACGCCGTCTCATGAAATCCCGGCCACACCGCGACGATTCGCGACGTGTCGTGCACCGCCACCGTGACCTGCCACTGTCCGGCGCGCAGGGCGGACTGCAGCTGCTGCAGGACCGAGAGATCGCATTCGAGGTCCTTGAGCTGCCACTCGCGCGCGAGCGCCAGCTCGAGCCGCTGCAGGTCGCCTGAAGGATCGTGCATGTCCGGCTCGGCGACTTCGACGTAGTGCAGCTTCACCAGCGGGTACAGCTCGATGTCGCGCGCCTCGGCTTCCTTGCGCACCACCTGGCGGTGCACCTGGCTGTTCGAAGGCACGTCGACCACCACGTCGGCCTCGACCCTGGCCTGGCACGAGAGCCGGCGGCCCTCCGCCAGCACCTTGCGCGTGCCGTAGCGCAGTTCGGTCTCCGAGACCGGCGACAGCGAGGCCGCGCTCGAGCGCACGCCGTGCTTCGCGAACTCGCCTTCGGCGACGAGCACCTGGCAGCGTCCGCAGATCGCGCGGCCGCCGCAGACGGAATCGATGTCGACGCCGAGCTGGCGCGCCGCGGTCAGCAGCGGAGTGCCGACGGCAAAACGTCCACGCTTACCCGAGGGCGTGAAGACGACGAGGGGATCTGTCCGTGTCACGTCGTCTTCGCCTCAGGCCGCACCCGGGGCGCCGCCTGCGCGACGTCTCGCGCCACCCTCGCGGCGACCGCGCTGCTCGCCGGGAGCACCCGTGCCGGGGGGTGGAACTTCACGGAAGCGGCGGATCCAGCGCGCGCAGTCGGGGTCGTGACCCATCATCACGTCTGCGGCCATGCAGGCTCTGACGATGTCGCCGTGCAGCGGGTTGGTGATGGCGGACGTCATGCCCGACGCGATGGCCATGGTCAGGAAGCCGCTGTTGATGCCGTCGCGCGCAGGCAGGCCGAAACTGATGTTCGAGGCGCCGCAGGTCGTGTTGACCTTGAGCTCCTCACGCAGGCGCTTGACGAGCCGCATCACCTGCACGCCAGCATGATTGATCGCGCCAATGGGCATCACGAGCGGGTCGACGACGACGTCCGACGCCGGGATACCGTGATCCATCGCGCGGTGCACGATCTTCTTCGCCACCTCGAAACGCACGTCCGGGTCTTCGGAGATGCCGGTCTCGTCGTTCGAGATCGCGACGACCGCCGCGCCGTACTTCTTCACCAGCGGTAACACGGTCTCGAGCCGGTCCTCTTCGCCGGTCACCGAATTGACGAGCGCCTTGCCCTTGTACACCGCGAGGCCGGCCTCGAGTGCGGCGACGATCGACGAGTCGATCGAAAGCGGGACGTCGGTGATCGACTGCACCAGCTGGATGGCCCGGGCGAGAATCGCCGGCTCGTCCGCCAGCGGGATGCCCGCGTTCACGTCGAGCATGTGCGCGCCTGCGGCCACCTGCGCCAGCGCATCCGCTTCGACGCGGCTGAAGTCGCCCGCGGCCATTTCGGCGGCCAGCAGCTTGCGTCCGGTCGGATTGATGCGCTCGCCGATGATGACGAAAGGGCGGTCGAAGCCGATGACGATCTCGCGCGTCGCCGAGCTGATGACGGTGTCGGTCATGAAAGTTTCCTGTCTTCGTTGATCTGCTGGTCGCGGCCCGGGAACCACGGGGTGCGGCCCGCGAGGATACCCGAGCGGTCGATGACTTCAGCCACGGCTTCTTCCTGGCGATAGGCCATCACGTGCACTCCGCTCACGCCCTTGATCGTGCGCACCTCCTGGATGAGGTCGACGCAGAGGTTGAGGCCTTCGCGGGTCTGGTCACTGGCGCCCTTCATGCGCTCGATGACGCTGTCTGGAATGTGGATGCCCGGCACGTTCTTGCGCATCCATTCCCCGGTTTTGGCCGTGCGGATCGGCCCCACGCCGATCAGGATGAACACCTGCTCGAGCAGACCCGCATCCTCGACCGCGGTCATGAAGCGGCGGAGCAGGGGAATGTCGTAGCAGTACTGCGTCTGCACGAACTGCGCGCCTGCCGCGATTTTCTTGGCGAGGCGTACTGCGCGGTGTTCGACGGGCGAGACGTTGGGGTTCTCGGCGGCGCCGAGCAGCACACGCGGCGCAAACGTGATCTTGCGGCCGCTCTCGAAGCGGTGTTCTTCGCGCAGTCCGCGAGCGATGCCGAGCAGGGACGTCGAGTCGAGGTCGAACACGGGCTTGGCCTGCGGGTGGTCACCGGCCTGCACGCCGTCGCCCGTCAGGCACAGTACGTTGCAGACACCCATGGCCGCCCCGCCGAGGATGTCGCCCTGGATCGCGATGCGGTTCTTGTCGCGACAGGAGATCTGCATGACCGGTGCGTAACCGACGCGCGTCAGCAGTGCGCAGACCGCGAGGCTCGACATGTGGCAGTTGGCGCCGCTGCCGTCGGTGGCGTTGATCGCGTCGACGTAGCCGTCGAACACCCGGGCACGCTTGTACACCTCCTCGGGATCAGCCGAGTCCGGCGGCGCCAGCTCCGCCGTGACGGCGAACGCGCCGGCACGCAGCACGCGCTCGAAACGACCCGGCGAGGTGTGGCCGGGGAGGATCGGCAGCGGATAGCCCGGTACCGGTTCGTCTTCGAACTTCATGCCGGGCCCCCGTTCTTTTCACGTACGACCCGCAGCCAGGCCGAGGTACCTTCGAGGCGACGATCTACCGGCGGCTGCAGCTGGCGTATCGCATCTAGTCCGCCGGGCATGCGTTCAGCGCCGCGCCACGATTCGACCCAGACGCAGCGCATCTCGGGCTTGACCTCGCAGTTGCCGTTCGCGCGCACGCCACCGCAGGGGACCGTTGCGCAACTGCTTGGGGCAATTCATGGGGCACGACATGCCGGTGGAACTCAGGACGCAACGACCGCACATTTTGCAGTCGAACAGCAGGCCTTTCACCTGCCGCTCGACCGCCGCGACGGGACGCTCGAGCCGCTGGTAGCCGATGCGGCTGAACAGCGGGTGCAGCCTGTTCAGCACCCCCTCGAATCCCTTGTAGAAGCTGGCCAGGCCGCGGGCGTGTCGCACGGACCAGAGTCGGACCGTGTACATCAGGCCTTGCCAGCTTCAGCTGCGGGCTTGAACGGCTCGGGGAGGGTGACGTCGATACCCTTCGCGCGGATCAGGCGTTCGAGATCCTCGTCGGTATAACGGGCTTCGATGGCTTCGGCGGCAGCCTGCGCCTCGGCCTGCAGCTCGTCGCCGCAGGGCTGGGGCGCAGCGCGGCGCCAGTCTTCAAGGTAGGCATCGGAGCTGCCGCGACCCGCACGCATGGCAGCACGGTCGACGGCTTCCTGGAACCGGTGCGACAGCTGGATCTTCGCCGTTTCACGACCGCGCTTCACCACGATCTGCGCCGGAACGTCACGCCACGAGATCACGATCAACGACGCCATGCAGTCTTCTCCCAGGACACCGGATGTTCGCGGCGGGACGCCACGGACGCGAGGCTGTCGGCGAGGTCGCCGTACCCCGTGAAATGCTCTTCGTACTCGAGGCCGAGACGCTCGGCGGCAACACGCGCCGCGCGCGCAAGCTCCGGATCCACCACCTGCACCCAGGTAGGTGAGCTTGTGGTAATTGCGGAAATACTCGTCGGCCAGTTCGGGATGCCGGTCGATTCCGAGCCCTGCGATGACCAGCCTGTCGAAATGTCGCACCAGGAAATCCGTCAGGTAAAACGTGCCGGGCTCCGCTTCACCCAGCGCTGCAAACGCTGCTGAGGTCGCGAAGAACTCGTAGCAGTGAGCGCCTGGCAGGCGCTCCACGTGCTCGGCCTGCAGCACCTCGTCGAGTCGTCCGCCGGTGCCGCAATCGGCATAGGCGACGAAGATCCGCTCGTAGTTCGCGCGTCCCGCCACGATGGCTGCATGGACGGCCGCGGGGATGCGTTCAGGCCGATTGTGAAGTTCGGGTGGCAGGCACTGGATGTCCAGTGCCGACCAGCCATTCAGCTTCTGGAGCGCGACGATCTCGCGGGCGAGGGCGCCACACGCGATGACCAGGACGGGAGCTTCGCCGTCCATCGCACCGTCAGTGCGCCGCGGCAGCGATGGCCGAGCGTCGCGCCGCGATCAGCGCCTTGGCGGTCTCCACGGCCACGGCCGCGTCGCGGCAGTAGGCATCGGCGCCGACGGCCTTCGCGAACTCTTCGTTCAGCGGGGCGCCGCCGACCAGCACGATGTACTTGTCACGCAGGCCCTTCTGCTTCAGCGTGTCGATCACGACCTTCATGTAGGGCATCGTGGTCGTGAGCAGGGCCGACATGCCGAGGATGTCCGGCTGGTGTTCCTCGATCGCACCGAGATACTTCTCGACCGGATTGTTGATGCCCAGGTCGATCACTTCGAAGCCGGCGCCTTCGAGCATCATCGCCACCAGGTTCTTGCCGATGTCGTGGATGTCGCCCTTGACGGTGCCGATGACGACCTTGCCGATCGGCTCGGCGCCGGTCTCGGCCAGCAGCGGCCGCAGGATCTCCATGCCGGCCTTCATCGCGTTGGCGGCGAGCAGCACTTCGGGGACGAACAGGATGCCGTCGCGGAAGTCGATGCCGACGATGCGCATGCCTTCGACGAGCGCGTCGTTCAGGACCTTGTCCGGTCCCCAGCCGCGACCGAGGAAGAGGTTGGTCGCTTCGACGACCTCATCCCGGAGACCGTTGTAGAGATCGTCGTGAACCTGCTCGACGAGTTCGTCGTCGCTCAGGCTGTTGAGATCGAAAGCTTCGGCCTGGTCATCGGACATTGCTGTCTCCCCGGTACTGCGCCGATTCTAGGCATCCCGGGCCATTCCCGGTGACGCTGCGGCGACATAGGCTTGTCACGATGCGACATTTGCCGCGCGGTGTAAAGAGCGTGCTCCGCCCGGTGCGACCGGTGCACGGCAGCGCTCGGTTGAATCTATTTTTTCGCTAGGTCCATGCCTGGCACCGCCGACGGCGAAGGCTGTCATGCAGACTCCGTCGACGCCACGGATCGTGCTTGCGCGGCATCGTCGCATTCTGACAATCTGCGCCCCCCGGGACACACCGGACCCGATCAGGCCGCGGAGTACTGCATGAGTTTCGACACCGACCATCCCTTCGTGCTGACCGCCACGTGCGAGAGCCGCATGGGAACGACTGCGCGGGTGACCACGTTCCTGGCGTCGCGGCGCTTTTATATCGTCGAAATGCAGCAGTTCGACGACACGATCTCGCAACGGTTCTTCGTGCGCGTCACGTTCTGCGCAGTGCGGGGCGAGAAAGTGGACCTCGCCGACCTGCGCCAGCAGTTCCGGGAAGTCGCCGATGCCGAGCAGATGGAATGGCAGATCCACGACTCGCGCGCACGCACGCGGGTCCTGATCATGGTCTCGAACTACGACCACTGCCTCGAGGACCTGCTCTATCGTCATCGCATCGGCGAGCTGGCGATGGACATCACGGCCATCGTGTCGAATCACGTTTCGTTGCAGCCGGTCGCTGCGCACAACCGCATCCCGTTCTTCCATCTGCCGGTCACCGCCCAGACCAAGCCGGAGCAGGAACGCAAGCTGATCGAGCTCATTGACTCGACCGGCACGGACCTGGTGGTGCTGGCGCGCTACATGCAGATTCTGCCGGCCGACATGTGCGCTCGTTACCCGGGGCAGATGATCAACATCCACCACTCGTTTCTGCCGGGCTTCAAGGGCGCGAAACCGTATCACCAGGCGTACGACCGCGGCGTGAAAGTGATCGGCGCAACGGCGCACTTCGTCACAGCGGACCTCGACGAAGGCCCGATCATCGAGCAGATCGTCGAGCACGTGGACCATGCCTTCACGCCCGACATGCTGGTGGCGGCGGGACGCGATTCCGAACGCCGGGCGTTGTCGCGCGCCGTGCGGCTCGCCACGGAACACCGGGTGTTCCTGAATGGCAACCGCACGGTGATTTTCAGGTAGTGATTAGTGACTGGTGATTAGTGATTAGTGATTAGTGATTCGTCGGAGGTGCAGCCTAACCCGGAGTTGCAGCGGCTCCTCTGACCAATCACTAATCACTAATCACTAATCACTAATCACTAATCACTGGACCTGTTCCTCGGGACGACTTCGAAGCCCGCTTCCTTCGGGTTGTCGTCGACCATGGTGGCTGGGAAGCCCGTCCCCAGCACCTTCAGACCGCAAGGTTCTTCGTAGCGTCGGATGATGTTCGGCGAATTCTCGCGCGGACCGTACTTCTCAGCCGCATCCTTGAAGATCTTCACAATCAGCGGCGACAGTTCGAGCGGCACCTTGTGGTCGATCGCGAGCTGGTCGAACAGGCCGACGTCCTTGACCACAAGGTCCATCGTAAAGCCAATGTCGCGGCTGCCGTTCAGGATCACCTGTGACTCGGTCTCGTGCACGAACGAGTTGCCCGACGAGATGCGGATCGCCTCGTAGGTAGTGTTCATGTCCAGCCCCATGGCCTTGCAGGTCGTGAGGGCCTCGGCAAGCGCCACGAGGTGCACGGTGCAGAGGTAGTTGGTCATCACCTTCAGCATCGAAGCCGAGCCGATCGCGCCGGTGTGCAGGATCTGGTGACCCAGGATTGACAACACGGGCAGGGCTCGCTCGAACGCTGCGCGCGTGCCGCCTGCGAAGATTGAGATGTTGCCCGTGGCGGCGCGATGACAACCGCCGGAAACCGGGCAATCCATGGCCGTCGCGCCTGTGGCTTCGACCTTCGGCGCGAGCCGCTTGATTTCGGCGGAATCGGTCGTGCTCATCTCCAGCCAGAGCTTGCCGGGACTCAAGCCGTCCAGAATGCCGCCCGGGCCTTCCACGACCTGCGCAGAGATCGCAGGCGACGGCAGGCAGGTGATGATGATGTCGCAGGCCGCCGCCATGGCGCGCGGCGATTCAGCGCGCGTGGCACCCCTGGCGACGAATTCGGCGACCGCGTCTTCGTTGAGATCGCGCACCATGAGGTCCACGCCGTGGCGCAGCAGGTTACCCGCCAGCGACGCCCCCACGTTGCCAAGCCCGATGAAGCCGATCCTGGTCTGCATGCTCACGTGCTGGTCTCCTGCCCGCCGGACTGCAGATGCCGCCTTTCGCTGTGCGCACGGTCTGCCGATGTTTGTGCGGGAGAGGCTACTGGCACGGACTCCGGCCGAACAAGCAAAAAAAATCAGTAGATCCGAAAGGTTTTCTAGGTGTCTGCGACTGTGTCAAATCCGCTGTCGATGTGACTGGTAACTGGGGCTGAATTTCAGTACAACAGTGCTGCCTCACGCGGGCCCTCCGGGTCCAGCCCAGCCGGCAACAGACCGGCGGGATTCGCGGCACGTTCGGGGGAGAGTTCCAGATGATGGCAGCAGTGCGGCCGGAAGCGGCCGATGGTGGAGTGGGCACGACGATGCAGCGCTGGTACGTGCTGCTGATGATGGTGCTCGTCTATACGCTCAGCATCGCGGACCGGTACGTCATCTCCACGGTGCTCGAACCGATCCGCCTCGAGCTGCAGCTGACGGATTCAGGCATCGCTTTCCTGACCGGCGTCTCGCTGGCCCTGTTCTACGTGGTTCTCGGCTTCCCCATCTCCTGGCTCATCGACCGCGGCAATCGGCGCAATATCATCGCGGTCTGCCTCGTCGCGTGGTCGGTCATGACGGCCTTCAGCGGACTCTCGAAGAACTACATCCAGCTGCTGCTCTCGCGCATCGGCGTGGGCATCGGCGAAGCAGGTGGCACGCCTGGCGCGAATTCGATCATTTCCGACTATTTCCCGGCGTCGAAGCGCCCGATGGCACTCACGATCTTTTCGCTCGGCGCGCCGATCGGCGCGTGGATCGGCGCGGACATCGCCGGCATCGTCAACGACCACTACAACTGGCGCACGGTGTTCCTGGTGCTCGGCATACCGGGCGTGATCGTGGGACTCGTGATCTTCCTGACGGTGCGGGAGCCGCGCCGGGGCCAGCTCGACAAGAAAGGCGGCGACCACGCAGGCGCCTCGTTCCCCGAAAGCATGCGGTTCCTGTGGACCCAGCGGTCAGCCGTGCACGTGATGGCCGCCAGCGCGCTCACCGCCTTGTGGGGCTGGGGACTGATGTGGTGGACGCCCACCTACCTGATCCGCAATTTCGGGCTGACGCCGGGCGAGGCGGGTTCGATCCTCGGGCCGGTTCACCTGATCGGCGGCGGCCTGGCGACACTCGCCACGAGCTGGTGGCTGGCGCAGCCGAAGATGAAGGATCCACGCAGGATCGTGCGCATGATGGGTTGGGGAGTCGGTTTCGCGACCGTCGTGTCGGGCGTCATCTACAGCACGCGCTCCCTCGAACTGGCGCAGTGGCTGTTCTGGCTCTTCATCCCGGCCATCTACTTCTACATCGGCCCGTGCTTCGGCCTGCTCAACAACCTGTGTGAGCCGCGCATGCGGGCGCAGTTCTGTGCCGCAACGCTGTTCGTCGCCAACGTCGGCAACCTGATCGTCGCGCCGCAGCTCGTCGGTTTCCTGAGCGACGCATTCGCTCCGGACAATGTCGCGAACGGCCAGTCGCTGCGGCTCGCCATGCTCTGCCTGGTGCCCGCGGGTGCCTGGGCGACGTGGCACTACTTCCGCTCGGCAAAACGCATCATCCAGGACGAAGAACGCGCGACGGGTATCCGGCCGGCGTAAGCGGGGAAATAGGGGACGCTCACCTATTTCCGGGGAATAGGTGAGCGTCCCCTATTTCCCCAGCGCCGCACGAAGCTCGCCGAGCCATGGCTCGAAGTTGCGCCACTGGTCCACGCCTTCGCGATTGATAGGGCGGCGGACCTGCTCGGAGCTTGCGGTATGAACGCGCCGCTCGTTCTTGTGGAACTCGACGCAGGCAGTCTCGAATTCGAGGCCGCAGTAGTCCAGGATCCGCCGCACGCTGCCTTCGAGGTCATCGATGACGTCCTCGTGCTGCACGCGCAAGACGCGACCCGGCAAGGCGGAGTTCCAATGATCCATCAGGCGCACATACAGTGCGTAATAGCGCCCGATGTCCTCGAGGCTGTAGGTGAACTGCTGGCCTGAGGCGAACAGCTGCTTGAAGTTGCTGAAGCAGCACGCCATGGGCTCCCGCCGCGCATCGATGATCTTCGCGTTCGGCAGCATCAGGTGGATCAGGCCGACGTGGCGGAAGTTGTTCGGCATCTTGTCGATGAAAAATGGCCGGTTACCGATCCGGTAGTGTCGCGTGTCCCGAATGTAGGCCTCGCCAAAGCCACGGTAATCGTCCGCCGAGGGCAGGGCCAGGACACCCGGGTAGCGTGCACCGCCCGCATGCAGGTCGAGCGCGCTGACCAGCCGCGGAATGTCGGCCAGTTCCATGGTGCCTTCGATCTGCGAGTGTGAGGCGAGAATCTGCTCCAGCAGCGTCGAGCCGGCCCGGGGCAGGCCGACGATGAAGATGGGCGACGGGTCGTCGCAGCCGTAGCCTCGCCGTTGCTCGAAGAATTCCGGCGTGCAGAGTTCAATCTGACTCTTAATAGTGCGCTCTAAAACCTCCGGCTGGTACCTGCACTCTTCCGGCTTGAGCGCGTTGCCCATGGCGTAGAACCGGAACGACTCGGCGTACTCGCCACGATCTTCGAGCGCCTTGCCGAGCGCGAAACAGAGGTGGTAGCGGTCGACGAACGGGGTACGCCGGGCGTCGACCTGCTCGCGCATCGTCGCGAGTTGTTCGTCGGCAAAGAGGTAGGTCTTCAGGTTGGCGAGGCTCCAGTACGCGTCGCCAAAATTCACGCGCTGCCGGGCCGCTTCGCGGTAGGCGCGTTCCGCATCTTCGCGGCGGCCCTGTGTCTTCAGCGCATGGCCGAGCGACAAGTGCAGCTCCGGGTTACCAGGTTGCTGCCGCACCAGTTCGCCGTACAGTGCTATGGCGGCCTCCGTCGAACCTTCGCCCACGAGGATGCTCGCCAGGGTCATCCGATGGGTAGGGTTGTCAGGCTCCGCGGCGATCAGGATCTCGATCTGCTCGCGGGCCTGCTTGTGGCGGTGCAGGGCGATCAGGGCGAGCACATAGTCGTGCCGGGCCGCGCGATAGCCCGGCGAGGCCTCGAGCACGGCCTCGAGCAGCGTGGCCGCATCCTTCGAGAATTCGTTCTGGTGCGCGACCAGCGCCAGCACCCGCAAGGCCTCGATGTCGTCCGGCTTGCGCCGCAGGTACGTCCGGATGAGGTCCTCGGCTTCGCGCAGGTTGCCGTCGGCGAGCATGCTGCGAGCCGTCACCACCTCGGTAGCCAGCGTGGCAAGCTTGGCGACGTGCTGCGACGCATTGGCGGATTCCTGCGTGCGCCCGACCATCTGGTAGAGCGATGCCAGCAGGCGCCAGCTCGCCGGCAACGCAGGGTTCAACTCGACGGCGCGTGAAAAAGCCTGGATCGCTTCAGGCGCCTGCTTCAAAAATACGTGGCAATGCCCGCGCTCCTGGAACAGCCGTGGGTAGGCGGGGTGCGTGTCCTCGAGTGTTTCCAGCGTCGCCAGCGCGTCCGGGACGCGATGCAGGTGGCGCAGCGCCACGGCGCGCATGTAAAGCAGGTCGCGGTGCCCTGGAAACCGTTCGAGCAGGCGATCGGAGGAGGCCAGTGCGTCGTCGAATTGACGCTGCTCGATCAGCTGCTGCAGCTGGCGCAGGTCCGCATCGAGGCCGGGGGGTGGGGAGACGGAAGTCATCGGGCAATGATGGAGGAATATGCCCCAATAGGAAAACGGGCCGGTGGGTTGCCCCACCGGCCCGCGTCGAGGCCAAGGCTGATCAGTTGCCGCCGAAGTTGTAGGCCAGGCGCAGACCCATGGTCCGCGGCCGCATCGGTACTTCGACCAGGATGAACTGCGAGGCCGTCGTGTACATGCTCTCGTTCTCATCCGTCAGGTTGACCACGTAGAACTCGGCGTTCCAGGCATCCTTACCCACGCCGAACGACGCGTCCATCGTGGTAAACGAGGGCTGCACGAAACGATTGTTCACGGTCGCCGACGAGAACGACTCGTCCTGGTACAGCACCGCGCCGCCAACGTACGGGTTGTACTCGCCCCAGGTCCATTCGTACCGCGCACGGATGTTGAACTGCAACTCAGGCGAGTTGGCCATCTCCGTGCCGGGCGTGCCGAAAAGGTTCTGCACGCTACGCACGTCCGAGCAGACGCCGGCCGTGACTGCGACGCACGACTCTGTCACCGGCTGGCCGAAGGTCGGGCTGTCCGGGTTGTTGCTGATCACCTGCGGCGAGTTCGTGAGTTCGCCCTTGTTGTACGAGCCGGCCCCCGAGATCGTCAGGCCATCCATCGGCGCGACGACGAAATTGAACTCGACGCCGTTGACTTCGTACTCCGGGCCGTTCAGGAAGGACTGCAGGTTCGGAAAGCCGAGCTCCGGCGCGAACAAGCCGGTCTGCGCGTCCTCCCACTTCACCTGGTAGATCGAGCCGTTGAACTGCGCCCGCCCGCCCCAGAACTGCGTCTTCCAGCCAGCCTCGATGTTGGTCAGGTCGTCCGATTCGTAGGACGTCGGGAAGCACCACTGGTTTTCCAGGCTGACCGGGTCCCTGGCGCCGCAAGCCGAGCCGCGGTTGAAGCCGCCAGGCCGGTACCCCTCGGACCAGGTGGCGTACACCATCACGTCCGGGTTGATGCGCCACGTCAGGTTGGCGCGGCTCTTGAAACCGTCGGCCTGGTTGTCGTTGTCGTCCTGTTCGCTGACGTTGGTGCCGTATGGCGCAGTGACGTCGCCATAGCCATAAAGGTCGCCGTTGCAGGGGCCGGTTTCGCCTGTACCGTAGACCTTGCAGAAGAAGCTGCCCATGTTCGCGCCCACCATCGAATTCTCGATGTCGTAATAGCGGGTGCCAAGAGTCAGGGTCAGGTTCTCGAGGATGTCGAAGTCGACCGACGCGAACGCCGCGAACTGCGAGTAATCACGCGTGAAATCGTTGAAGAAGCCGATGTCCGAAGCGCGGCGATTCGGATTGTTCATGTCTCCCGCCGCCGACTGGAACTTCGGCGCGGCACGTGGATCGAGGTACAGGAAGCAGCTGCCCGTGGAGACGCCGCTGTCCGGGCACTCCGGCACCGACTTGTAGTGCCAGTCCGTCTGGGCCTCGACCGAGCGATCTTCGTAGAACAGGCCGCCGACGAAGCGCATGCGCCAGTCGGCCGGACTGCTCAGGCGGATCTCGTGGCTCATGTTGGTGCTGTCGTTCTTGTCGTCCCAGAAGCTCGCGGGCGAGTAGCACTTGTCCACGCTGGCGCCCGAGAAGCCGGTGCACTGGTAATACGTGCCCCATACGCCGCGCGCGTAGTTCGTGTAGTCCGAGAGCGACTGCGCTTCGCGCGTCAGGTACGCGCCGGCGTAGACGAGGTCGAGTGTGCCGACCTTGCCGGTGACCGTCAGCGCGGTATTGACGAACTCATCCTCGGTCGAGCCCGGGGTGAAGACCGTCACCTGGAGCGGCTTCAGCCGCTGCGTCGACGTGGTGCAGTTCGGGTTCACTCCGCAACCGGATTCGGCACCGTTTGGATGCTGGTAGAAGACACCCTCGCCTTCGATCTTCTGGTAGGCGACGGCCAGCAGGGCATCCCAGTCATCGGTGACCTGCCACTTGAGGCTGCCGCGGACGCCGCTGTATTCGGCTTCGTTGATGTTGTCGCCGGCAATGTCGGCATTGTCGATCACCAGGGAGTCGGTCGGAACGACACCGCCAGTGCGGCGCGCAAAGCCCAAGTCGGTGCCTTGCCTCGTGAAGGTGCTGTAGACGTTGTCGATGTAACCGCCACGGTGGTCCATGTAGCCCACGAGACGCATGGCCAGCTTGTCGTCGATGAGCGGGATGTTGACCACCCCCTCGAAGTTGTAGCTGTCGTCGCCGTCCGCGGTATTCGCGTAACCGACCTTGACGTTGCCGGACATCTCATTGAATCGCGGCTTGTTGGTGATGTAACGCAGCACGCCCGCCTGGGCGCCGGCGCCGAACAACGTGCCCTGCGGCCCGGTCAGCACTTCGATGCGCTCGAAGTCGGCTGCGTAGACGTCGAGGTTGCGACCCGGAACCTGCGTGGATTGCTCGTCGAGGTACACCGCGACGTTCGGCCAGGGGCCGTTGGTGCCCGATCCCTGGGTGCCGAGCGATCCAATGCTCAGGCCGCGTATGTAGATGTTGCTCTGGCCTGGTCCGAGGGTGGCGGTCGTGACACTGGGCAGGAACTTGACGAACTCCTCGACCGTCGAGATGTTCAACTGCGTGAGTGTCTCGCCGGTGAGGGCCTGGATCGCCAACGGGACGTCCTGCAGGCTTTCTGCGCGACGCTGCGCAGTGACGACCACCTCCTCGAGCCCACCGGACGCTGCCTGCGCCCAGACAGCTTGAGTCGGGCTGGCGGCAAGCACGGCGGCTACCGCGGATGCGAGTCTGTAATTCATGCGCTTTCGGACCCCCAAGGCTTCGTGTTGTCTACGCAACGGCCCCCGCTGGCAGGGGCTCGCTACCCTTTGTGAAACCCACGTAGTCCCATCAGGGAAAACGCCGGTTGCGCCGGACCATATCAGCAGAAACGCGCTTGCGTCCACAAAATGATTATCTGAAAAAAGCATTAACCAGACAGCAAAAAAAGCATTGCCGTATCTGTCGCGAATGCGCCACGCTTGCCGGGCCGTAAGTGTTATCGCGCTGTCCTGCGCCCAGCCCGGATCCGGGCCGGCGAGGCCGTTCCGGGGGGGCATCATGATCGAAAAAGTCCGCATCGACCGCCGCTGGCTCCCCCTGAACGCCTTGCGGGCGTTCGAAGGCGTCGCGCGCTACGGCAGTTTCACCGGCGCTGCCAGTGCGCTGAACATCGCGCAGAGCGCGCTCTCCCGGCACGTCATCTCCCTCGAGAACCTCATCGGCGTCAAGTTGTTCGAGCGCCGGCCCCATTCACTGATGCTGACTGCCGCCGGCGAACACTTGCTACCCGTCGTTTCGCGCTCGTTCGACCGGCTGGAACATGCCATTGACGAAATCCGCGACGCACGCACGCCGCGGCTGCGCACCCTGCGTGTGCAGATGCCGCCGAGCTTTGCCGCACACATGATGGTGCCGCTGCTGCAGGACTTCCGCACGGATCACCCGGAGGTCGAGATCGACCTGGTCAGTCCTTACGGGATCGGCCCGCCGGCCGCTGATGTCGACATCGCAGTGCTGTACACGCGACCCACGGTCACGGAGCGAGTGAGCGACTTGCTTTGGCCGGTCTGCCTCGGCGTGGTTTGTCACCCGGACGTCGCCGCGCGGCACGTCGAGAAGGACCTGGAAGAGTTCGTCCGCGACAACGAGCTCGTGCACATGCGGGTCGAGGGGCTGCCGCGTCGGCACTTCTGGTCGCAGTTCGCGCGGCAGGCGGGCCTGCATGGTCTGGACGTCGAGCGGGGGCTCGTCTTCGACACCGAGATCCTCACGGTGCAGTACGTGCTGAGCGGTTCCGGCATTGCGCTGGTCGACCTCGACCTGTTCCGTGACCACCTGGTCGCAGGCCGGCTGGTGCAGCCCTATGACGCGACGCTCAGCGATGGCTTCGGCTACTACCTGGTCACCGACCCGGAAGCGTTGAGCGACACCGCCACGGCGCTGTTCCGCTCGTGGCTCATCGAACAGTTCGGCCCGGACACCCAGCCTCCGGTGAACGCAGCGGATCGGGCGGGCGCGATCCATCCTGGAGTCCAGCGCGCATGAGTGAAATCGAATCGAGCAGCCCGCGCCGCAACGCGGGCCGCCGCCGTCCCGCGGCCACTCCCTCGGCTGCTCCCGTGCCCGCGCGGGCACGCGCCTACCGCACGATCGTGAACCCGTACGAGAATCCTCGTGTTTACTCGGATGACCAGGTGGCGGCCATCCACGTGGCCGCGCTCTCGCTGCTCGAGAGCCAGGGCATGAAGGTGCTCTCGCCGATCGCACGCAAGCGCTACGCGCAGGCGGGTGCGACGGTGGACGAAGACACGCAGGTGGTGCGCATCGATCGCGGGCTGGTCGCGAAGGCGCTCGCCACGACACCGAGTGAATTCACGTTCCAGGCGCTCGATCCGGAATTCAACGTGAAAGTGGGCGGCAGGAATGTCTGCCTCGCGCCGACGTCCGGTCCGCCGAACATCATGGACATCCACCACGGGCGTCGTGCCGGCACGTTCGAGGACTTCTGCAACCTGATGAAGCTGTCGCAGAGCTTCGACGTCATCCACACGCTCGGTGGCGCCGTCGAACCCCAGGATGTGCCGGTGCACCTGCGTCACTACGAGACGACGCGGTCGATGCTGCTGCTGTCCGACAAGGCGCCTTTCATCTTCTCGCGCGGCTCGCAGCAGATCGCGGACTGCTTCGAGCTGATCCGCATCGCGCACCAGGTGAGCGCCGACGAGTTCAAGCAGAAGCCCTACGTGTGGACCGTCATCAACACGAACTCGCCGTTGCAGCTCGACATTCCGATGGCCGAAGGCATCATCGATTTCGCCGAGGCGGGGCAGGTGCTGATCATTACCCCGTTCACGCTGGCCGGGGCGATGGCGCCGGTCACGATCACGGGCGCACTGACGCTCGCGCATGCGGAGGCGCTCGCCGGCATCACGCTGGCGCAGAGCGTACGACCGGGCACGCCGATCCTCTACGGCAGCTTTACCTCGAACGTCGACATGAAGTCGGGTTCACCCGCCTTCGGCACGCCCGAATATGTCAAGGCCGCATTCGGGGCAGGGCAGCTCGCACGCTACATCAAGGTACCGTGGCGTTCGTCGAGTGCTACAGCTTCGAACACGCCCGACGCGCAGGCTGCGTACGAAGCGCAGATGAGCCTGTGGGGCGCGCTCATGGGCGGCGCCAACTTCATGCTGCACGCCGCTGGCTGGGTCGAAGGCGGGCTCTCGACGTCCTACGAGAAATTCATCATGGACATCGAGATGCTGCAGATGTTCGCGGAGGTGTTCCAGCCGGTAGGCGCCGAAGCGTCGGACATGGCGCTGGACGCGATCGCGGAAGTCGGCTATGGCGGCCATTTCTTTGCGTGCGCGCACACGATGGAGCGCTATCGCACGGCGTTCTACACGCCGCTCATCTCCGACTGGCGCAATTACGGCACCTGGGAAAACGACGGCGCGAAGACCGCGACCGAGCGTGCCAACGCCGTCTATCACGAGACGCTGGCGCGTTACGTCGCGCCCGAGCGCGATCCGGGCGTGGTTGAAGCGATGAACGCGTTCGTGGATCGACGCACGGCCGCGGGCGGCGCGCCGCCGATGACTTGATGAGGGGCTAGGGGTTAGGGGATATTCGGAGGTGCATCTGCACCATACGCTGCCGCGCCACTCTTCACTAACCCCTATCCCCTAACCCCTTGTCGGTTTATTCAATTGCAGTCTGAGGTTGATACGCATGCGGAACCATGTGCAGGTGGCGGTTGTCGGCGGCGGCGTCGTGGGCGCAAGCGTCCTGTATCACCTGACGAAGGCGGGCTGGAAGGATGTCCTGCTCATCGAGCGGGCGGAGCTCACGTCCGGTTCGACCTGGCACGCCGCAGGCGGCATGCACACGGTCAATGGCGATCCAAACGTTGCCAAGCTGCAGCAATACACGATCGAGCTGTACAAGGAAATTGAAGCGATCTCAGGCGTGTCGTGTGGAGTACACATCACAGGCGGCCTGATGCTGGCCGGCACCCCCGAGCGCGTCGACTGGCTGCGCATGGCCGTGGCGCGCGGCCGCTATCTGGGTATGGACCTGCAGCTGATCTCGTCGACCGAAGCAAAGAAGCTTTATCCGCTGCTGGACGAGCAGCACTTCCTCGGTGCGATCTACGACCCGATCGAAGGCCACGTCGATCCGTATGGCGTCACGCACGCCTACGCCAAATCCGCGCAGCTTGCGGGCGCGGCGATCATGCGCCAGAACCGCGTCATCGACACCAGGCAGCGTGCTGACGGCACCTGGGACGTGATCACCGAGAAGGGCACGGTCCACGCCGAGCACGTCGTCAACGCGGGCGGCCTCTGGGCGCGCGAAGTCGGCCGTTTCGTCGGCCTGGAACTGCCGATCCTCGCCATGGAGCACCAGTACTTCATCACGGAGGACCTGCCGGAGTTGAAGGGCCAGCCCGAGCTTCTGCACGTCATCGACTTCGAAGCCGAGATCTACATGCGGCAGGAGCGGCAGGGCATGTTGCTCGGCACCTACGAGCGCGCGGGTGTGCCTTGGTCACCAAAGACCACTCCCTGGGACTTCGGTCAGGACCTGCTGCCGAACGACCTCGAGCGCATCGCGCCGAGCGTCACGGTGGCGTTCGAACATTTCCCGCGCCTCGAAAGCGCCGGCATCAAGAAGGTCGTCAACGGTCCGTTCACTTTTGCGCCGGACGGCAACCCGCTCGTCGGCCCGATCAAGGGCCTGAAGAATTACTGGGTGGCCTGCGGCGTCATGGCCGGGTTCAGCCAGGGGGGCGGCGTGGGCCTGTCGCTCGCAAACTGGATGGTCAACGGCGATCCAGGCGCGGACATCTGGGCGATGGACGTCGCACGCTACGGCGACTGGGCCAACCGTCCCTATACGAATGCAAAGGTGAGCGAGAACTACTCACGTCGCTTCCGCATCCGCTTCCCGAACGAAGAACTCGAGGCCGCACGCTCGCTGCGCACCACACCGATCTACGAAAAGCTGCAAGCTGAGAATGCAGTCTTCGGCGACTACTGCACGCTCGAACATCCGCTGTGGTTCGCGCCGCAGGGAACGCCGGCGAAGGAAGACGCGACGTTCCGCCGCTCGAATGCGCATCCGCACGTGGCCGAGGAATGCCGCGCAGTGCGCGAATCCTGCGGCCTGATCGAGATATCCAACTACGGCAAGTTCGAGATCACGGGCCCGGGTGCCGCAGCCTGGCTGTCGAAAATCATGGCTTGCAAAGCGCCTGCCGTGGGCCGCATCGCGCTGTCGCCCATGCTCAATGACGCCGGGCGGCTGATCGGCGACTTCACGCTGTGCCGAGTGTCGGCCGACCGTTTCTTCGTCGTAGGCACGTATGCCGCCGAAGTGTTCTACCTGCGCTGGTTCGAGCAGCACCTGCCGCCGACCGGCGTGTCCGTGCGCCCGTGCGCGATGGAATACCTTGGTCTGTCGGTGGCTGGCCCGGAGTCGCGCACGGTGCTGCAGAAGCTCGTCGACCACGACCTGTCGACGGCTGCGTTCCCGTTCATGTCGTTCGCGCAGATGGATGTCGGCATGGTGCCAGCACTCGTGGGTCGCGTCTCGTTCACGGGCGAGATGGGCTACGAGATGTGGGTGACGTCGGAATACCTGCGTACGCTGTACGACCTGCTGCACGAGGCGGGCAAGGCACACGGCCTGAAGAACTTCGGCGGCCGTGCACTCAACTCGCTGCGGCTCGAGAAGAGCTTCGGCAACTGGGCGCGTGAGTTCCGTCCGATCTACGGGCCTTACGAGGCGGGCCTGGGTCGCTTCGTGCATCTCGACAAGGCGGATTTCATCGGCAAGGCCGCTGCGGCTGCCGAGAAGGCCAGTGGTGGCGTGCGCAAGCTCATCACGCTGGCGGTCGATGCCAAGGACGCCGATGCAATTGGCGACGAGCCGATCTGGCACGGCGACAAGGTCGTCGGCTGGGTTACCTCGGGTGGTTATGGCCACACGGTGGGCAAGTCGATCGCGCTTGGCTATGTCGACAACGCGGTGGCGGGGGAGACGAACGGGTTTGCCGTGGAACTGATGGGTGAGCGCAGGGCCGCGGTTCGCAGCGCGGAGGCCCTCGTCGATCCTCAGGGCTTGCGGATGCGCTCGTAATCTGTCGCACCGCAGCGTCATTCAGACTAGTGCCAGGCCCGTGACCCTCGGTCTTGCAATATCGTATATACGTATATACAATAAAGCGTGCCGATCAGCTTCGACCCGAAGAAGAACGAGCGGAACATTGCCATGCGCGGCATTCCGTTCGAGCTTGTTGCGGAGTTTGAATGGGACGGCGCGCTTGTTGTCGAAGACCTCCGAGTTGATTATGGAGAGCGTCGATTCCAGGCCCTGGGCGTGATCGCAGGCCGACTGCACGCACTGGTCTTCACTCCTCGTGCCGATGTGGTTCATGTGATCAGCCTTCGTAGAGCCAACCGGCGGGAGATCAAAAGGTATGAAGCTCAAGGCGAGTAAGAAACGCAGGGTTGCAGTGAATCCCGAATGGACTAAAGAGACCTTCGACAGGGCGAAGCCAGCTGCCGACGTCTTGCCGCAGCTTTTCGGGTCGACCGTTGCGCGCCGGATGCTCAAACCCCGTGGTAGACCCAGGACCGGAAAGGCGCGGACTTCCATCTCGCTGCGCCTTCCACCGGAAACACTTGCTCGCTGGAAGGCGACCGGCCCTGGATGGCAGACCCGGATGGCTGAGGCACTCGACAAGGCAATTCGAAGGAAGGCCGCCTGACAGCGAGCTTCAGCCAACAGCGCGAACTGTCACGCCGCCGATCTCTTGAACCGACTCGCGTCGGCTGGGCTCGATTCGCATCTCAGCTTGAACTCTGAATCTACCCTGGTGAGCAGTGGTCATATTGCGGGCAACGCAGAGAGTCTTGCGATCGCTGCCTCAGGCCGGAGGCGAGGTTGCCGTCTCGGACAATGCGCTCGGCGACTGGTACGTCAACCACCTTGTCATTGATCGGCGCCCACTGCTTCTGTTGGTGAGTTGCGCGTCAAGGCTGGCGATCGTCACGCCGGCACGCGACGTAAAGGGTTTGCCCGACCGACTTGCGCAGATTGTCGGAGCGCGTCTCCAGCGCCTTGGTGCCAGCGAGGACGTCATTGCCTCCGAGATCGAAGCGACAACCCATGTGTGCGTCGGCAAGACGGTTGACCGCTCGGTGACCGGGCAGCTCGTCGATTTCGCGAAAGCGCTGCCTTACTACCTGCCCGTCAATGGTTGGGACGAGGCGACACTCATTTCGGCAGAGGACAAACTTGCCGAAACCCCGTGTCGCTCAAGTCGCCCATTCGCCGAGGTGATCTGGCCGCGCCAGAGGGCCATTGAGCTGCTGAACACGGCGTGGCCTGCAAGCAGCACGAGGCACTGATCCCGAAAGGTGGCGCTCTTGTCGCGTGCTACGCCGATGTGCCTGACCCGCGCCGAGGCTGCCGCTCGGCGGTCGGAGGCCGCCCGAAGTGACCGCGATAACATTTCGAAAAGTGCGGCGGTGACTTGAACCCGCACGCCGTGCTGATGGCCATGATGGGCATCGACGTCTGGACCAGTAGTTCCCGTGCCCGCTTCAGGCGCAGCTCCAGGTAGTACCGCTTCGGCACACAGTTCACGTGCCGCTGGAACAAGCGCTCGATCTGCCGCCGCGACAGCCCCGATTGCCGCGCGATCTGCTCGAGCGGCAGCGGATTCTCGATGTTGGCTTCCATCATCGACGCCACTGCAATCACGCTGCGATGCACATTGCCGACCTGCGCGCGCAACGGAACGTACTGCCGGTCGTCCGCATCGCGAATGCGTTCGACGATGAACTGCTCGGAGACGCGCTGCGACACCTGCGAGCCGAGCTTGTCCTCGATCAGCTTGAGCATCAGTTCGAGCGGAGCGACGCCGCCCGAACACGTGTAACGATTACGGTCGATCGTAAAGAGGTGATCCGACATCAGCACCCGCGGAAACTGCTCGCGCAGCGCCGACAGGTTCTCCCAGTGAATCGTCGCGTTGTAGCCGTCCAGCAGTCCGGCCTGTGCCAGCGCGTACCCGCCCGTGCAGAGCGCGCCTAACGGCATGCGCCGGGCGGCAAGCCTGCGCAGCACGTTGACGAGGGCAGGGGAGACGGCCTCACGGACGTTGACGCCGCCGCAGACGAACACCATGTCGACGTCGGGGGCATCGGCCAGGCGCCTCGTCGGTGTCAGCATCAGGCCATTGCTGGCGGTGACGGGTTCACCGTCCGGTGTGACGACCAGCCACTCGTACGCGTTCTGGCCCGAAACGCGATTGGCCATGCGCAGCGGCTCGATCGCGTTGGTCAGTGCGATCATGGAATAGTCAGGCAACGTCAGGAACGCATAGCGCGTCCTGGGAGTGGCGGAGTGCCGGTGCGCGTCGGTCGCGGACAATCTCACAGGAACGTCCCCCGGGCCGGACTGGGCCGGTACCAACGAGTATACGGCCGGCTGACGCATTTAAATAAGGCTCTGTCGCAAACGGAGTGCTCACCTTCGGTGCCGTTGCTAAACTGCGGCGAAAGCTCGTGCAACCGTGAGGGAACTGGCCCATACGGACGCGCGCCGTCTCGGAAGGGGTACCCGGATGAAATCGCATGCGCGCGTAGTGGTCATCGGCGGCGGCGTGGTGGGCGTCAGCACGCTTTATCACCTCACAAAGAAGGGTTGGTCGGACGTCGTGCTGCTCGAGCGCACCGAGCTGACAGCGGGTTCCACCTGGCATGCCGCGGGCCTGCTGCCGCTGTTCAACATGAGTTACACGGTCGGGCAGCTGCACAAGTATTCGGTTGACCTGTACAAGCGCCTGCCCGCCGAGACCGGCCAGGACGTCAGCTTCCACGTCACCGGCAACCTGCGCCTCGCCACTTGCCGCGATCGCATGGACGAGTACAGGAAGTACTGCGGCACTGCCAACACGATCGGCGTGCCGTTCCAGCTGATCTCGCCCGCCGAGGTCAAGGAGCTGTGGCCGCTGGTCAACCTCGGTGGCGATGCCGACACGCCGGCAGTCATCGGCGCGCTCTATCACCCGGACGATGGCCACATTGCGCCGGCCGACCTTACGATGGCGCTGCGCAAGGCGGCGCGCACCGCAGGCGCCGAAATCTACGAACAGACTGAGGTCACGGCTGCCGTGCAGACGGCGAGCGGCGAGTGGAAACTCACGACGAGCAAAGGTGAGATCACCGCCGAGCACGTCGTGCTCTGCACCGGCAACTACGCGCGCCAGACGGGCCGCATGTTCGGCCTCAAGGTGCCGGCGATTCCGGTCGAACACCAGTACATCGTCTACGACGAATCACCCGAGCTGAAGGCGTATCGCAATGCGGGCGGCCGCGAGCTCGCAGTGCTGCGCGAGCCTGACCAATCGTATTACTTCCGCGAAGAACGCATGGGCTGGATCCTCGGCCCGTACGAGGCCGGCGCGCCTGCGCGCTTCGCCGATGGCGTGCCGAGCTGGTTCGGCAAAGACCTGTTTCCCGGCGAACTGGAACGCCTGCTGCCCCACGTCGAAGCGGCGCAACGACGCGTGCCGGGCCTTGAGCGTTGTGGCATCAAGGACATCGTCAACGGCCCGATCGCGTACACGCCCGACGGCAGCCCGATGGTTGGGCCAGCGTGGGGCGTCAGGAACCTCTGGATCAACGAAGGCCACAGCTTCGGCATCACCGCGGCGGGCGGCGCAGGCTGGCAACTGGCCGAATGGATCGTCGAAGGCGAGCCCGGTATCGACATGCTGGCGGTGGATCCGCGTCGCTTCGGGGGTTACACGAGCAAGCGTTACCTCGTGGCCAAGAATGAAGAAGCGTATCGCGACGTCTTCACGATTCATTACCCGGATGAAGAGCGCCACGACGCGCGTCCGGCCAAGACCAGCCCGGTGTACGACAAGCTGCGGCGCTTAGGCGCCGTGTTCGGCCAGCGCTACGGCTGGGAACGCGCCAACTGGTTCGCGCCGGAAGGCGTCGAGCCGAAGGACGTCTGGAGCTTCCGCCGCACCAACTACTTCGAGCACGTCGGCAACGAGTGCCGTCGGTTGCGCGAAAAGGTCGGCGTGATCGACCTCACGCCTTTCACCAAGTTCGAAGTGACGGGCCCGGGTGCGGAAGGCTGGCTCGACAGCCTGGTGGCGAACAAGGTGCCGACGAAGGCCGGCCGCATTGCGCTGTGTCACGCGCTCACGCAGCGCGGTGGCATCCGTTCGGAGTTCACGATCACCAAGCTCGCCGACCATCACTACTACGTGGTGAGTGCGGGCGCGGCCGAGCGCTACGACTCGGATTTCCTGCAGAAGAAGCTGCCGACGGACGGCTCGGTCACGCTGCGCAACGTCACCGGCTCCCGCGGCGTGTTCGTGCTCGCCGGGCCGCGGGCGCGTGACTTGCTGGCGAAACTCACGGACGTGCCGCTCGACAACGCGTCTTTCCCCTGGCTGACGGGGCAGGTGATCGAAGCTGGACTCGCGACCGACGTCTATGCACTGCGGGTGAACTTTGTCGGCGCGCTCGGCTGGGAGCTGCATTTCCCGATCGAGTACGCGCACGGCCTGTTCGACGCAATCTTCGCAGCGGGCGCCGAACACGGCATCGGCATGGCGGGGATGCGCGCGATGGAGTCGCTGCGCATGGAGAAGTCATACCGCATGTGGGGCAGCGATCTGACGCGCGACAACACTCCGCTCGAGGGTGGTCTCGCGCGTTTCGTGCGCATGGACAAGGGACCCTTCACGGGTCGCGAGGCGCTCGAGCGGCAGCAGAAGAACGGCGTGCCGCTCAGCTTCGTCACGCTCGAAGTGCACGGGGTCACGGATGCCGATCCGCTCGGCAACGAACCGATCTTCGCGCCCGATGGCAAGCTCGTGGGCCGCGCCACCTCGGGCTATTATGGGCATTGCCTGCGCAAGAGCCTCGCGATCGGCTACGTGAAACCCGAGTTCGCCGCTGTCGGCACCGAACTCAGCGTTGAAGTGCTCGGCGAACGCAAGCGTGCGACGGTGCTGGTCGACTCGCCGTACGATCCGCAGAACACCGACCTGAGGGCCTGATGCGGAAGTTCTCCGGCTGGACTCTGCTCAAGGAAGCGTTCGGCGGCCAGCAGGGCTGGACGCCGCAGTGGCGCCGTGTCGCGCCGCAAGCGGAGTACGACGCCATCATCATCGGTGGCGGGGGGCACGGGCTGGCCGCAGCGTATTACCTCGCGTCGGAGCACGGCATCACCCGCACGGCCGTGCTCGAGAAAGGCTGGATCGGTGGCGGCAACACGGGTCGTAATACGACCATCATCCGTTCGAACTACCTGTTCGACGAGAGCGCGGCGCTGTACGACCACGCGCTCAAGCTGTGGGAAGACCTGTCGCAGGTCCTGAACTACAACGTCATGTTCTCGCCGCGTGGAGTCATGATGCTGGCGCACACCGTGCATGACGTGCAGGTGGCCAAGCGTCACATTCACGCCAACCGCGGCAACGGCGTCGACAACGAGTGGTTGTCGCCGGAGGAAGCCAAGGCCTACTGTCCGCCACTCAACATCGAGCGGAACATTCGCTACCCCGTGCTGGGTGCGGCGTTGCAGCGTCGCGGCGGCACCGCCCGGCACGATGCCGTGGCCTGGGGCTATGCGCGCGCTGCCGATGCAATTGGCGTCGACATCATCGAGAATTGCGAGGTCACGGGCCTGGTGCGTGACGCGTCCGGCGCAATGGAGGCAGTGCAGACCTCGCGCGGCTTGATCCGTTGCCGTCGAGTCGGCGTTTCGGCCGCCGGCAACACGAGCGTCGTGCTGGGTCTCGCCGGCGTGCGACTGCCGCTCGAAAGCTTCCCGCTGCAGGCGCTGGTCTCCGAACCCGTCAAACCGGTCGTACCGTGCGTGGTGATGTCGGGCTCGATCCATGCGTACATCAGCCAGTCCGACAAGGGCGAGCTGGTGATTGGCGCCGGTACCGATGCCTACACGAGTTACACGCAGCGCGGCGCGCTGCACGTGAATTCACACACGCTGTCTGCAGTCTGCGAATTGTTCCCGGCGTTCCGTCGCATGCGCATGCTGCGCAACTGGGGCGGCATCGTCGACGTGACGCCAGACCGCTCGCCGATCATTGCCAGGACGCCGGTACCGGGGCTGTACGTCAACTGCGGCTGGGGCACCGGCGGCTTCAAGGCCACGCCCGGAGCAGGTCACCTGCTGGCGTGGACGATGGCCAGGGACGAGCCGCACCCGATCAACGCGCCGTTCACGATCGAACGGTTCCGCGACGGCCACCTGATCGACGAGGCGGCCGCCGCGGCCGTCGCGCACTGAGGCCGCCATGCTGCTGATCCAGTGTCCGTATTGCGGCCTGCGCCCGGAACTCGAGTTTGCCTACGCGGGACAGGCACACGTCGCCCGTCCCGCCGATCCCTCGGCCACGACGCCGGACCAGTGGACGGAGTTCCTGTACCTGCGCGACAACACCAGGGGCATCCACGCGGAACGTTGGCGCCACGTACGCGGCTGTGCGCGCTTCTTCAATGCCCTGCGCGACACCACCACCGACCAGTTCCTGGCGACCTACCGCGCCGGTGAGTCGATGCCTGTGCTCCAGCAGGCGGGGCAGAAGCCGTGAGCGGCCGTCGCATTCAGCAGGGCGGACGCGTGGATCGATCGCGCGCGATCCGCTTCACCTTCGACGGCAAGGGCTACAGCGGCTTCGCCGGCGACACGCTTGCTTCCGCCCTACTGGCGAACGGTGTGCAAGTGTTCGGCCGCTCGTTCAAGTACCACCGTCCGCGTGGCGTCATCGCCGCGGGATCCGAGGAGCCCAACGCCCTCGTCACGGTCATGCGGGACGAGGCGCGCTGCACGCCGAATCTGCGTGCGACCCAGGTTGAGCTGTACGACGGGCTCGTTGCCCGGAGCCAGAACCGCTGGCCGAGCCTCGACTTCGACGTGCAGGCCGTCAACGACCTGCTGTCGCCGCTGCTGCCGTCGGCGTTCTATTACAAGACGTTCATGTGGCCGCGCGCCGCGTGGCACAAGCTGTACGAGCCTGTGATCCGCCGCGCGGCAGGCCTGGGCGAGTCGCCCACGTTGCCGGATCCAGACCGTTACTCGCAGCGTTTCGCGCATTGCGACGTCCTGGTCGTCGGTGCCGGTCCTGCCGGTCTTGCCGCAGCGCTGACGGCCTCCGCCAGCGGTGCGCGCGTGATGCTGTGCGACGAGCAACCGGAATTTGGCGGCTCGCTGCTCGACGAGCCGGCGGCCACGATCGACGGCGCGACGACCGCGGACTGGATACGCGACTCGATGGCAACCTTGCGCTCGCGGGCCAATGTCACGCTGCTGACCAGGACGACAGCTTTCGGGTATTTCCCGCACAACCTGATCGGGTTGAACGAGCGGATTACGGAGCACCTTCCCGCGCCGGCTGCCGACATGCCGCGTGAACGGCTGTGGCAGGTGCGTGCGGCACGCGTGCTGATTGCCGCCGGCTCCATCGAGCGTCCGCTGGTGTTCCCTGGCAACGATCGTCCAGGCGTGATGCTCGCTTCGGCGGCTCGCACGTACCTGCACCGCTACGGCGTAGCAGTGGGGCAGAACGTCGTGCTGGTCACCGGCAGCGACGCGGCCTATGCAGCCGCGCTCGACCTGCACGCGGCCGGCGTGCGCGTGGCGTTGATCGCCGATGTGCGAGCGGATGCGACCGGCGCGCCGCTCGACCTTGCCCGGCAAGCGGGCATCGAAGTGGTCACGGGCGCGACCGTATTAGGCACGCGTGGCCGGCTCGGTGTGCGCGAGGTGACGATCGGCGTGCTGGCGCGGGGCACGGTCAACGACACCCGCCGCGTCAAGTGCGATGCGTTGCTGCTCTCGGGCGGTTACACGCCCAGCGTCCACTTGTTCTCGCAGTCGCGCGGCAAGCTCGAATTCAACGAGGCACGCCAGGCGTTCCTGCCGTCCGTTTCGGCTGAGCCGGAATCGTCGGCAGGTTCGTGCCGCGGGATCGATGGTTACACCCAGGTCCTGAATGACGGCGCGCGCGTGGGCGCGGCGTCGGCGCTGGCGGCAGGGTATTCGGTCGCGGCGCCGGAATACCGCGTGCAGGCGCTTGAGTTCGGCATGCACGGCCTGCCGGGCGTGCTGCCGCAGGCCAGCCCCCTGCAGCCGGCGCGTGCGTTCGTCGACTTCCAGAACGACGTGACCAGCAAGGATCTCGCGCTCGCCATGCGCGAAGGGTTCGAATCGGTCGAGCACATAAAGCGCTACACGACCACCGGCATGGCGACGGACCAGGGCAAGACCTCCAACATGAACGCGCTCGCGTTCGTGGCGGGCGAACTCGGCCGGACCATCCCCAAGGTAGGTCTGACGACTTTCCGCATGCCCTACACCCCGGTCACGTTTGGCATCTTTGCGGGTTACGACCGTGGCGACCTGTTCGATCCGGTCCGAACGACGTCGATGCACGACTGGGCGGTGCAGCAGGGCGCCGTGTTCGAGGACGTCGGCCAGTGGAAGCGGGCGCGTTATTTCCCGCGCTCCGGCGAGGACATGCACGCGGCCGTCGATCGTGAGTGCAAAGCCGTGCGCACCGGCGTCGGCATGTTCGACGCGTCGACGCTCGGCACGATTGAGGTAGTCGGCCCCGACGCCGCGACGTTCCTGTCACGCCTGTACGTGAACGGTTTCTCGACGCTGGCGGTCGGGCGGTCCCGGTACGGGATTCTGCTGCGCGACGATGGATTCATTTACGACGACGGTGTCATCGCGCGCATCGCCGGGGAGCGGTTCCACGTCACCACCACGACCGGCGGCGCCGCGCGCGTGTTCGGGATGATGGAGGACTACCTGCAGACCGAATGGCCGGACCTGCGTTGCTGGCTGACGTCGACCACCGAACAGTGGGCCGTGATCGCCGTGCAGGGTCCGCGTGCGCGTGACGTGCTGGCGCCGCTGGTCAGTGACGTCGACCTGTCGGCCGCGGCACTGCCGCATCTTGGCGTCACGCAGGGGCGCATCTGCGGCGTCCCGATGCGCCTCTTTCGCATGAGCTTCACCGGTGAGCTCGGCTACGAGGTCAACGTCCCCGCCGATTACGGGCTCGCCGTGTGGGAGGCGATTCATGCCGCCGGCCAACCGCACGGCATCACGCCGTACGGCACTGAAACCATGCACGTGCTGCGCGCGGAGAAAGGCTACATCATCGTGGGCCAGGAGACCGACGGCACGGTGACGCCGGATGACGCGGGCCTCGGCTGGGCCATCGCGAAGTCGAAGCCGGATTTCGTCGGCAAGCGTTCGCTCGCGCGCGAGACGATGCATGCGCCCGATCGCAAGCAGCTGGTCGGACTGCTGACCGTGGACCCCAAGGTGGTGCTGGAAGAAGGTGCGCAGATCGTTGCCACGCCCGGGCAGCACGCGCCGATGAAGATGATCGGCCACGTGACGTCCTCGTACCACAGTGCCGTGCTTGGACGTTCGATCGCGCTCGCGCTGCTGCGCGGAGGTCGCGCACGCATTGGCGAGACCCTCTACGTGCCGATGCCCGGTGGTGAAATTGCGGTGCAGGTCACCGCAACAGTGTTCTACGACGTCGAAGGAGCGCGACTCCATGGTTGACGCCGCGCTCCGCCGCATTGTCAGCTTGCCCACGGCTGCCTGGCTCGACTCGCCAGTGCCTGCCGCGCGCTTCATCCTGCGCGGTGCGGCCGCCACCCGAGCTGCCGCAGGGCAGGGGTTTGGCCTGTCGTTGCCCGAGACGGCCTGTCGTGCCACCACGGACGGCAATCGCGCCGCGCTGTGGCTCGGGCCGGACGAGCAACTGCTGCTCGCGCCGGACGGCGAGGCTGAGCTGATCGAGGCGTCACTGGCGCGCGCCCTGCAGGGGCACGCGTACTCGCTGGTCGACGTCAGTCACCGCCAGGTGGGGATTGGCCTGCACGGGCCGCGCGCCGAGTGGCTGCTGCAGTCCCAGTGCCCGCTGCCGCTCAACCTGCGAGATTTTCCGGCAGGCATGTGCACGCGCACCGTATTTGGCAAGGCCGAGATCGTGTTGTGGCGCCCCGCGGAGCAGGTATTCAGGCTCGAGGTCTGGCGTTCATTCGCGACCTATGTGGTCGAACTGCTGTGCGAGATCGACCGCGAGTCGGTCGCATGAACGTGCCGGCGACGGTGCACAGAACTGCCGGCACCCGGCGCACGTGAAACTGCACGACAGCACCCCTGATCGCGGGCTCGAGTTCCTGGGCCTCCGGGTGCACCGCACGGTCTTTCCGCTGGCGGTGGCGCTGATCGTGCTGGCCGTGACTGCGGCGCTGCTCGACCCGGTCGGATTCAATGCGCACGTCGCCCGGCTGCGCGGCGGAATCCTGCAGCACTTCGACAGTTTCATCATGATCATGGGTAACCTGTTCGTGGTGCTGTGCGTGGTTCTCGCGCTTTCGCCCCTCGGCCGGGTTCGCCTCGGCGGGCCGCAGGCAACGCCGCAGTTCGGCTTCGTGTCGTGGTTTTCGATGCTGTTCGCGGCCGGCATGGGCGTCGGCCTGCTGTACTGGGGCGTCGCTGAGCCGGTGGCGGCGTACACCGGCTGGCCGGATACGCCCTTGAACGTCGTGCCACGAACGCCCGCGGCGGCACACGCGGCGATGGGTTCCGCGCTGTTCCACTGGGGCCTCCACCCCTGGGCCGTCTACCTCGTCACGGCGCTCGTGGTGGGTTACTTCGCGTACAACAAGGGCTTGCCCTTCGCGATGAGCTCGGCTCTGTCGCCGCTGATCGGGCAGCGCCATGCCGGGCCCATCGGCCAGGGCGTCGACATCTTCACCGTGGTGTTGACCACGTTCGGCCTCGCGACGTCGCTGGGCCTTGGTGCGATGCAGTCGGCCGCCGGCATGCACCTGGTCCTCGGCACGCCCGATGGTCTCGCGAGTGCAGGGGCTCTTCATCGCAGCGGTCTGCCTGACGGCCGGGTACTCGGTCTGGACCGGCATCGAGGTCGGCATCCTGCGACTCTCCAACCTCAACATGGCACTCGCCATCCTGCTGCTGGCGTTCTGTGCCGTTGGCATGGGTATCGGCGCCTACCTGACGGGCCTGCTGGTGGCGCTGGCCGACTACGCGCGTCTGATCCTGCCATTGTCCGACTGGAGGCTGCGCCCCGACACGGACTGGTATCACGCCTGGACGGTGTACTACTGGGCCTGGTGGTGCAGCTGGGGTCCCCTGGTCGGGGTGTTCATTGCACGCGTTTCGCGCGGGCGCACGATCCGCCAGATGGTGGGTGTCGTGATGGTGGCGCCGGCGGCGTTCGCGGCGTTGTGGTTCACCGCTTTCGGTGGTGGGGCCATCGCCCAGGTGATCGACGGCGCGGGTCCTCTCGCCGGTGGCGTGCAGGACGTCAACAGCGCGATCTTCCAGTTCCTCGGGCAGTTGCCGCTGGTCGCCGTCACTTCGCTGCTGGTGATCCTGTTGCTGGTGATCTTCACCGTGACCTCGGTCGATTCGGGCGCACTGGTGGCCGACAACCTGGCGTCGAACGGTCGCACCGACACGCCACGCCCGCAACGCGTGCTCTGGGTGTTCCTGATCGGACTGGTGGCAACGACGCTGCTGGTGCTCGGAGGCGACGACGGACTGAAGGGTCTGCAGTCGGCTACCATCGTCATGGCGCTGCCTTACCTCGCCTTGATGGTCGTGCTGATCACCGGCTTCATCAAGGCGCTGCTGCAGGACCACCTGCGCTGAACCGGCGGGCGGTCAGCCCCTGAGGCGCAGGTTGTCCGGGTCGTACAGCGGCTCCTTGCCGACGACGGCGCGCCGGCGCTCGCCGAGGATCTCAACGTAGAGCACGGTGCCGGGCACCGCCAGGTCCGTGCGGACGTAGGCGAGTGCAATGCTCTGCTTGAGCCGATACCCGTAGCCGCCCGACGTCACCAGGCCCACCTGCGTATCACCGTCGTAGACGATCGACACGGCTGCAGCATCGGCATCCGTCGCCTCCACGATCAGCGGCACGAAGCGTTCCTTCGGTCCCGCTGCGGCTTCGCGCTGCAACGCTGCCTGCCCGATGAAGCCACCCGGCTTGTCGAGTTTCACGAAACGATCGAGCGACGCCATGAAAGGCGTGTACTCGGTCGTGAGGTCGCCTTTCCAGGCCCGGTAACATTTCTCGAGGCGCAGGCTGTCCATCGCGTACAGGCCATAGTCGGCGATGCCGAGCGGCTCACCCGCGGCCCAGATCAGGTCGTACACCGAGAGCACGTGTTCGACGGGGACGTGCAGTTCCCAGCCGAGTTCGCCGACGTAGTTCACGCGCAGGGCGACGGCTTTGGTGTAGCCGATATCGATCGTGCGCACCGACAGCCATGGGAACGCTGCGTTCGACAGGTCGGCTCGAGTCAGTTGCGAGAGCAACTCGCGCGACTTCGGGCCGACCACGATCAGCGAGCCGTAGCGCGCCGAGACGTTGTCGATGCGCACGGAGCCGTCCGCAGGCAGATGCTCACGCAGCCAGTGCTCGTCGTGCTTTTCACCCGCGGCGGCGCTGATCAGCCAGTAGCGACCGTCACCGAGGTTGGTCAGCGTCATCTCGGTGACGATGCCGCCCTTGTCGTTCAGGAAATAGTTGAGCGCAGTGCGGCCGGGCTTCGGTACCACGCCGGCGACC
Organism: Pseudomonadota bacterium; assembly: GCA_016704655.1. GTDB lineage: Bacteria > Pseudomonadota > Gammaproteobacteria > Steroidobacterales > Steroidobacteraceae > RPQJ01. Next base: position 200,393 of record JADIZR010000006.1, read on the forward strand.
ATGTGATCGAGCCACGCGGGCGCACCCGCACCGGTCACCTCGAACTTGGTGAAGCCCGGCAGGTCGAGCACGGCCACGCGCTTCTCAGCGGCCTCGCACTCACGCTCGATCGCCTTGTGCCACGCCGGACGACGGAAAGAGGCTTCCGGCTCGGTCGGATCGCCTGCCTTCGGGAAGTAGACCGCGCGTTCCCAACCTCCGCGAGCGCCGAACTTCGCGCCCTTCGCAGCGAGGCGCAGGTAGGCCGGTGAGGTCTTGGCCGGGCGACCCGCGGCGCGCTCCTCGGCCGGATAGCCGATGCCGTATTCATGCTGGTAGGTCTCGATCGCCTTGGCCAGCACGAACTTGTCATTGGCGAATTCGAGATAGCGCCGCGAATCGAGAGGCCACACGTCCCACTCGGGCTGTCCGTGCGCGACCCATTCGGCAATGATCTTGCCGGCGCCGCCTGCCTGCGCGATGCCGAACGTAAACGCACAGCAATGATAGAAGCCGGGCAGGCCCGGTGCAGGACCGATCAACGGGTTGCCATCGGGCGCATACGGAATCGGGCCGTTGATCACCTTCTTGACGCCGGCCGTGCCGAGGATCGGCACACGCTCGCACGCGGCTTCGATGTATTGCTCGAGACGGCCGAGGTCGTCGTCGAACAGCTGGTTTGCGAATTCGTCCGGAATCCTGTCCAGCCAGTGCGCCGTGGCCTGCCACTCGTACGGGCCCAGGATCAGGCCCTGGCGTTCCTGGCGCATGTAGTAGCTGACGTCCGGATCGCGCAGCAGGGGCAGGCGAGCATCGCCGCGCTCGACCAGGGCCGGAATGTCTTCGGTGATCAGGTACTGGTGCGACAGCGTGACGATGGGCAGGTATTCGCCGACCATTGCTGCAATTTCACCGCCGCGGTAGCCGGCCGCATTGATGACGGACTCGGCCTGGATCGTACCTTTGTCCGTGTGCACCCGCCATTCGCCGGACGGCAGGCGTTCGATCGACGTGACCTTGGTTCCGCGATAGATCTTCGCGCCCGCGTCACGAGCACCCTTGGCCAGCGCCTGCGTGAGCTGCGCCGGGTCGATGTCGCCGTCGTACGGATCGTAGAGGCCGGCGAGGATGCCGGTCGTGTCGACGAACGGGTGACGCTCGACGATCTCGGCCGGGCTCAGCATCTCGAACTCGATGCCCTGCGCGTGGGCCTGCGACACGACGTGCCTGAACTCGTCGACGCGATCGCGTGTGTGCGCCAGGCGCACGCTGCCCGTGACGTGGTAGTTGATGTCGTACCCGACTTTCTCCGCGAGCGTGGAGTACAGCCGGGTGCTGTGACGCTGCAGCTTGATCACGTTCCACGAGGTCGAGAAGTTGGGGCAGTTGCCTGCCGCGTGCCAGGTGGAGCCGGCCGTGAGCTCGTCGCGTTCGAGCAGCACGACGTCCGTGAGCCCGAGCTGCGTCAGGTGGTAGAGAGCGCTGCAGCCGACGGCACCGCCGCCGATCACGATCACCCTGGCATGCGTCTTCATGCTTTGCTCAACTCCTGATGCGCTCATTGCGCGGGTCATACCAAGGTTGCAGCTGCACCCGGCACGGATGCCGGCGGCAGGCGACTTCGACCTCCCAGCGTCCGGACGCCAGCCAGTCTGCCGCCACGCCGTCGTCGCAACTCACGTAACCCATGCCGATGGAGCGGCCGAGCCGGTGGCCCCAGGCGCCCGAGCGGATCGAGCCCACGATCACGCCGTCACGGACAATGGGCTCCTCGTGGTAGAGCAAGGGAGCAGTGTCCGACGCGTCCTCCAGCATCACCTGCACCAGGCGTCGCCGCAGCGGACCGGCGGCCTTCTGCGCCAGCAGCGCGTCACGGCCCACGAAGCCGCCCGGCTTGTCCCAGGCCACCGTAAAGCCGAGTCCGGCATCGAGCGGCGTGTCTTCGTCGCCGATGTCGTGACTCCAGTGCTTGTAGCCCTTCTCGACACGGCACGCCCCCATCGCGTGGTAGCCGGCGTGCGCCAGTCCCAGCGGCGCACCGGCTTCCAGCAACTGCTCATAGACATCGAGACAGTGCTCGGCAGGCAGGTATAACTCCCAGCCGAGTTCACCGACGTAGGTGATGCGGCTGGCACGCACGCGCGCATAGCCGATCTCGATCTCGCGCGAGTGGCCGAAAGGGGTGTGTTTCGTTCGAGAGATCGGCGCCCGAGACGGTCTGCAGGAGTTCGCGGCTGCGCGGTCCCATGACACCCAGCATGGCGATACCCGACGTCACGTCGGTCACCGTGCAGTGCGCGTCGGGCTGTGCCTCGAGCGCCCGCCGCAGCCACGCCAGGTCGCGTGTCTGGCAGATCGCCGAGGTCACGACCATGTACTCACGCTCGGCGAGGCGAGTGATCGTCAGGTCGGCCTCGATACCGGCCCGGTCGTTGAGCCACTGCGTGTAGACGATGCGTCCCGGCGGCACGTCGACGTTCGACGTCGACAGGCGATTCAGCACTGCACAGGCGTCGCGGCCCTGCACGACGAACTTGGCGAAGCACGTCTGGTCGAAGAGCGCGACGGCGTCGCGGACCGCCAGGCATTCCTCGCGGCAGGCGTCGAACCAGTTCTGTCGACCGTACGAGTAGTCGTAGCGTGGGGTCGAGCCCGGCGTCGAATACCAGTTGGGACGCTCCCAGCCGGCGGTCTCGCCCATGCAGGCGCCGGCGGCGAGCAGTCGGTCGTGCAGCGGTGTGCGGCGAGCGCCTCGCGCCGTGGCGTACTGGTAATACGGCCAGTGCATCGCGTACAGCAGGCCGAGCGTCTCGGTCGTGCGATCGTGCAGGTAGCGCTTGTTGGCCTGGAACGGCACGATGCGCCGCACATCGACGTCCGCAAGGTCCATGGGTGGCCGGCGGTCGCGGATCCAGTCGGCGACGACCTTGCCGACGCCACCGCTCGCGGCGATGCCGACGGAGTTGAATCCGGTGGCGACGAACAGGTCGCGCACTTCGGGCGTCTCGCCGATGTAGTAACGGTCGTCGGGCGTGAAGCTTTCCGGGCCGTTGAAGAACAGGGCGATGCCTGCGGTGGCCAATGCCGGCACGCGTCGCACCGCGGCTTCGAGAATCGGCTCGAAGTGATCGTAGTCTTCGGGCAGCGAGTCGAAGCAGAAGCTCTCGGGAATGCCTTGCATGCCCCACGGCTTCGCGACCGGCTCGAAGCAACCCATGAGCAGCTTGCCCGCGTCTTCCTTGTAGTAGGCGCATTCGTCCTGCACGCGCAGGACGGGCAGGTTGCCTGGCAGGCCGTCGATGGGCTCGGTGACAATGTAGAAATGTTCGGCGGCGTGCAGGGGCACGGCCACGTTGACGTCGGCCGCCAGGCGGTGCGACCACATGCCGGCGCAAAGCACCACGGTGTCCGCTGCAATGTACCCCGCTGCCGTCTCGACACCGACGGCGCGCCCATTCTCGACGCGGATGCGTTCGACCCGGGTGTTCTCGATGATTCGCGCGCCACGCTGCCGCGCACCCTTGGCCAGCGCCTGCGTCGTGTCGATCGGATTGGTCTGGCCGTCTCCGGGCAGGAAGATCCCGCCGACCACGTCGCCAACCTCGAGCAACGGCCAGCGCTCCTTGATCTCGCCCGGCGTGAGCTCGTCGATGCGCAGGCCGAACGTCTTGCCCATCGACGCGCCGCGCTGCAGCTCTTCGAGCCGTGCCAGCGTCTTGGCCACGCTGACCGAGCCGTTCTGCTTGAACCCGGTCGCCTGGCCGGTCTCTGCCTCGAGCGAGTGGTAGAGATCGGCCGTGTATTTCGCCAGCTCGGTGAGGTTGCGCGTCGCGCGCAACTGGCCCACCAGGCCGGCCGCATGCCACGTGGTGCCGCAGGTGAGTTGCTTGCGTTCGAGCAGCACAACGTCGGTGATGCCGATGCGCGTCAGGTGATAGGCGATCGAGCACCCGGCGATGCCGCCGCCGACGATGACGACGTTGGCGTGTGCCGGAAGTGCCATCGGTCCCGACCCTAGCTCAGCGCGAACCGACTCGCCGCGCGGCCGCCGAATCGGCGGGCGGCAGCATGTGCGCCCGGTCGAGCTTCACCGGGAAGCGACGGCGGATTTCGGCATCGACGGCTTCGGCGACGTGCGACGGGAAGTTGTGGCCGAGAATTTCCTCGACCTTCGCCATCGCGCGCTGCGCGACGTCGAGCCCACCCTGTTCATTCCACTCGTTGGGACTCTTGCGATCGCCGACGCCTGGATAGAGGTACTCGGTCTGCATCAGCTGCAACGTCTGGTCGCTGCCGAGGAAATGGCCCGGCCCGTTGAGACAGACGTCCTTGATCGTCTCGAAGGACAGGCGCTCGTCGTTGACTTCGATGCCTTTGATCGTGCGCTGCGTGGCGCCGATGATGTCGTTGTCGATCACCAGGCTTTCGAGCGAGAACCCAAGCAGGCTCGCGTGCATGCCGGCCGACTCGTAGATCATGTTCGCGCCCGCGTTGCCGACCAGCGCGTGATTGAGCGCTTTCTCGGCGCCCGCCTGGCCGTCAGGCAGCTTCGAGTCGGTCATGCCGGAGGCCGTACCGCCCGTCAGGTCGTAGAAGTGCGACATCTGGCCCGCCGCGGCGGAGAGCAGCGCCTGTTCGGGGCTGCCGCCCGACATCGCGCCGGTGCGCAGGTCGGACACGAAGCACCAGGTGCCGAAGATGGCCGGGTGGCCCGGCTTGATCGCGTTCACGTACACGAGGCCCGCGAGGACTTCCGCCACTTCCTGGGCGAGCGCGCCCGCGAGAGCCGCGGGGGCCGTGGCGCCGGCCTGGCCGGCCGAAAGCAGCAGCACGGGCATGCCGCCGCGGACCGCCACTTCGAGGCACTTGCAGGCGTCGGTCGCAAACTTCATGGGCGGGACGACGAAACAGTTCGACTGGCTGACGAAGGGACGCTCGCGCCACTGCTGCTCGCCGCCGGCGATCAGGTGCAGCATCTCGAGCGAGGCCTCGACATGCTCCGGCTGCACCCAGCTGCTGCCGACGTGCTTCGTCGTCGACGACACGGCGGCGTAGCAGGTGTTGAAATCCATCTCGAACGGATCGGGGATGTCACGCGGCACCACTGCGCGCTGGAAAAAGTGGATGTGCTCCATCACGTCGACGATGCGGCCGATGTCGAACAGGTCCTTGATCGTCGATTCGCGGTAACCGGTGCGCGGGTCGACGATGTTGACGGCGGCGCCGGCCGTGCCGAAATAGCTACGCTTGCCCCAGGGTTCGAGGTCGTAACGCGGGTCTTGCGCGTGCAGCACGAAATGCCGGGCGGCTTTGGCCAGCGTGTCCTCGACCAGCGAGGCGGGGAACAGCAGCCGACCGTTGTCGTTCAGCGTGCAACCGGCGCGTGTCAGGTACTCGACGCCGCTTTCCGGAGCGTCGGCCAGGCCGACCTCCGACAGGAGCCGCAGGGCCGTCCGGTGGATCTTCTGGACGTCATCCGGCGTCAGGGGCTGGTAACGCCCGGATTCCATGCCGGGCTTCACGGGGCGGAGATGGTCGGGCAGGGGGCCCGCGCGCTGCGCCCTGCGGGCGTCGCGCCCGGACGGCCGGCGAGCCGGGGTCGGGGTATCGGTCACGTGCCACTCCGTAGGTTTCGGCGCCGGGCAGGGAACCTGTCCTGGCGCCCGCAAGACTCGCACACTAGCGCGGCCAGCCGCCTAAAGTTTTATCTACCAACCGGGAAAAGCAGCCGCAGCGAAACCGTCCGGTCGAGCGGTCGCGAGGACCCCGAAATCGTTAAACTTGCGGGCCTGTCGCCATGACCTGCGACCCCCGCTTGCCCGAGGTCCTCCATGCCCGTTCCGCAAAGCCCCGCCGAGTGGCACCGCCTGGCCGCCGAGTTGCACTATGCGACCGGCCACTTCATTCACGGCGAACACGTTGCAACCCGGGGCGGGCGGTTCACCGTCGTCAATCCTGCAACCGCCGAACCGCTGTGTGAGGTCGCCGCAGGCGACGCCACGGATATCGACGCCGCAGTGGCCAGCGGACGCCGCGCGTTCAGGGAAGGCACCTGGCGTCGGATGGCCCCGCGCGATCGGCTGGAGGTCCTGAATCGACTCGCGGCCCTGATCGAGAAGCACACCGCGCGCTTCACGCTGCTCGACTCGTTGTGCATGGGCAAACCCGTACGGGACATGGTGTCGGTGGACGTGCCGCAGTCCGCACTGACTTTCCGCTACTTCGCGGAATTGTCCGACAAGGTTGAAGGCACGGTCACCGCGACCGCGGTCGATGCCTTTCACTACACGTTGCGTGAACCGCTCGGCGTGGTCGGGTGCATCACGCCGTGGAATTACCCGCTGATGCAGATCGCGTGGAAGATCGCGCCCGCACTGGCCGCCGGCAATTCCGTGGTGCTGAAACCCGCAGAGCAGGCGCCTTTGTCCGCCCTGTTGCTCGCCGAATTGTTCATCGAAGCCGGCGCACCCCCGGGCGTGCTCAACGTGATCAATGGCTACGGCGCCGATGCCGGCGCGCCGCTCGCGCTGCACAACGACGTCGCCAAGATCTCATTCACGGGCTCGACGGTGACGGGCAAGAAAATGCTCGTCTACGCCGGCCAGTCGAACATGAAGCGCGTGAGTCTAGAATGCGGCGGCAAGTCGCCGCAGATCTTCCTCGACGACCTCGAGGACATGGACCGCGCCGTCACCTACGCCATCAACGGCATCTTCGGCGTGATGGGCGAAGTCTGCAGCGCGGGTTCACGCCTGCTGGTGGACAAGCGCATCGCGCAGGAATTCACGGCGCGCTTCATCGAACGCGGGCAGCACGCTTACGTCGCCGGCGACCCGCTCGATCCAGAGACGAACATGGGACCGCTGGTCACGAAGAAGCAGCACGAACGGGTGCTGGGTTACATCGCCGCGGGCCGCGCCGAGGGCGCAAAGCTCGAGTTCGGTGGCGACGTCCCGGACCGGCCGGGCTACTACGTCAACCCGGCTTTGTTCACAAACGTCGATAACCGCATGACGATCGCGCAGGAAGAAATCTTCGGGCCAGTTGCCGCGCTGATCGAGGTCGACGGCCTGCAGGACGCGCTGCGCATCGCCAACGACACGATCTATGGCCTGGCCGGTTCGGTCTGGACCAGCAACCTGCGTTCGGCGCACGCAGCCGTGCGCGGTCTCGAGGCGGGCACGACCTACGTCAACTGCTTCGACCACGGCGACCCGACGTCGCCATTTCTCGGCCACAAGCAATCGGGGCAGGGCGGCGACAAGTGCCTCGAAGGCCTGCTGAGCTACACGCAGACGAAGTCGGCGTGGATTCACCTGGGCTCATGACATGACGGCGTCGGACGACCTCATTGCCCTGCGGCCGGACATGGAGATTCCGGCGCGCGAATTTGGCGTGAACAGTGAAATGATGGTGCCGGCGTTTGCGCAGCACAGCGAATACGTGCCCGAACGCGACGACAGCTACCGCTTCGATCCCGACACCACGCTCGCGATCCTCGCGGGGTTTCGACATAACCGGCGCGTGATGGTGCAGGGGTACCACGGCACGGGCAAGTCGACCCACATCGAGCAGGTGGCCGCGCGCCTCAACTGGCCGCTGATCCGCATCAACCTCGACGGCCACGTGAGCCGGATCGACCTCGTGGGCCGCGACGCCATCGTGATCAAGGACGGCCGGCAGGTCACGGAGTTCCGCGAAGGCCTGCTGCCCTGGGCGCTGCAGCGTCCGATCGCGCTCGTGTTCGACGAGTACGACGCGGGGCGCCCGGACGTGATGTTCGTGATCCAGCGCGTGCTCGAGGCGAGCGGCAAGCTGACGCTGCTCGACCAGAATCGCATCATCAGCCCGCATCCGTTCTTCCGGCTCTTTGCCACGAGCAACACGATCGGCCTCGGCGACACGAGCGGCCTGTACCACGGCACGCAGCAGATCAACCAGGGCCAGATGGACCGCTGGTCGATCGTCACCACGCTGAACTACCTCGACCACGACGCCGAAGCGGCGATCGTGCTGGCCAAGGCGCCCGCGTACGACACGCTCGAAGGCCGGCGCACGATCATGGCCATGGTCCGCGTGGCCGACATGACGCGCAACGGCTTCATGAACGGCGACATCTCCACCGTGATGAGCCCGCGCACGGTCATCGCCTGGGCCGAGAACGCGCAGATCTTCGGCGACATCGGCCTCGCGTTCCGCGTGACGTTCCTCAACAAGTGCGACGAACTCGAGCGGCCGACCGTCGCCGAGTTCTACCAGCGCGCGTTCGCCGCCGAATTGCCGGAGGCGATCACCCGCGTGAAGGTCGTTTGAGCAACCGGCCGCACCAGGCGCCGCTCGCGCCCGCCGAGCGCGGCGAGCGTGCGCTGGTGCAGGCCACGCGGGCCCTGGCGGGTGTAAAGGAACTCGAGGTGACTTTCGGCCCGAGCCTGCCCGGCCAGTCGTCGAACTCGATCCGCCTGCCGCCGGTAAAGTGGCCGCTCGCCGAGGCCGATGCGGCCCGCGTTCGCGGCCATGCCGATCACCTGGCGCTGCGCAGCGCGTATCACGACCCGGGACTGCATACCCGGTTCCGACCGACCGGCGCGCGCGCGAGAGAGATCTTCGATGCCGTCGAGGACATGCGTTGCCAGGCGCTGGGCAGCAACGTCCTGGCCGGGGTGGCGCAGAACCTCACCGCTGCACTCGTCGAACAATTGACGCGCAAGACCGGTTCGACGCCGTTCGGAGCGCGTCCGTCACCCATGGCGCAGGCCCTGGCCCTGCTGGTCCGCGAAAAGCTCACGGGTTTGCAGTCGCCGCCCGCGGCTGCCGAACTCCTGTTGCGCTGGCGGGACGACCTGCACAAGCGTGCCGCAGAGGGTCTCGAGTCGCTCGCGGCAAACGTCGCTGACCAGCAGCGTTACGCATTTGCCGTCCACGACCTGGTCGCAGACCTGGACCTGGGCCATGAACTCGGTGCAGCCGCAGAAAGACGCAAGTCCGCGATCAAGACGCTCGATGCGGTTGTTCCCGGTGACGAGACCGACGCCGGTCCGCTTGGAGGGGTCAAAAAGCAGGCTGGCGCAATGGAGCAGGACGCGCCGGAGCTCAATGCGGGCGAAGTCGTGGGATCGCGACTTGACGCGAAAGACGAGCCCGAGCGCAAACCGGAAGCCGAGCCCGCGGGCGAGCGCATGCAGCGTGAGCCGATGTACGACGACTCCGATCATCCGAACCGGCATTACCGCATCTTCACCACGGCGCACGATGAGATCGTGAGCGCAACGGAGTTGTGCACGGAGGACGAAGTCGGGCAGTTGCGCGGCAACCTCGACCGCGAATCGCGAGCTCTGCAGCCTGCCGTGGCGCGGCTCGCCATCAAGCTCGAGCGCCTGCTGCTCGCCAGGCAGACGCGGCGCTGGCAGTTCGACCTGGAGGAGGGCACGCTCGACCCGGCCCGCCTCGCGCGCGTCGTCACCGACCCGCTGGCTCCGCTCGCGTTCCGCGAAGAATCCGACACCGATTTCAAGGACACGGTCGTCACCGTCCTGCTCGACAACTCGGGCTCGATGCGCGGGCGACCCATCATGGTGGCGGCGCTCTGTGCGGACGTCCTCGCGCGCACGCTCGAGCGCTGCGGCGTCAAGGTCGAAATCCTCGGGTTCACCACGCAGAAGTGGAGCGGCGGGCAATCGCGCGAGGATTGGCTCAAGGCCGGCCGTCCCTCCGCTCCGGGTCGCCTTACGGACCTGCGTTACATCGTCTACAAGCCGGCGGACGTGCCGTATCGCCGCGCCCGCCGGCACCTCGGCGTGATGCTCAAGGAAGACCTGCTCAAGGACAACGTCGATGGCGAGGCCCTGCTCTGGGCACACGAGCGCCTCCTGCGCCGCAACGAGCAGCGCCGGATCCTGATGGCGATCTCGGACGGCGTGCCGTTGTGCGAAGCGACGCTCTCGGCGAATCCAGGCGGGTACCTGGAGCAGCACCTGCGCAACGTCGTGAAGTGGATCGAGACCCGTTCACCCGTGGAGCTGGTTGCGATCGGCATCGGTCACGACGTGACGGATTTCTACCAGCGGGCGGTCGCGATTGCCGATGTCGAGCAGCTCGGCAATGCGATGATCGAGCAGCTCGCCGACCTTTTTGTCACACCGGGCACGCAGGCCAGGGCGCGCGCGAGGAAAACGGCATGACCACCCTTCATCGCGGCTCCTGCCTGTGCGGCGAGACCGTCTTCGAGGTTCACGGTCCATTGCGCAATTCGATCGCCTGCCACTGCACGCAGTGTCGCAAGCAGACCGGGCATTACCTGTCCGCCACGAGCGCGGCGAAAGGCGATTTCCACCTGCTGCGGGGCGAGCGCGTGCGCTGGTACCGCGCGTCGAACACGGCGCAGCGGGCGTTCTGCTCGCAGTGCGGGTCGACGCTGTTCTGGCAGGCGGATGCGCAGCCGGAGCGGATTTCCATTGCCACCGGCCTGTTCGACGGTCCTACCGGACTCGTCACCGAGGGCCACATCTTCTGCGCCGACAAGGGTGACTACTACGTGATCCCCGACGAAGGGTACCAGCGCGCGGGCTGGCAATGACCGGGTGCAGCAACAGGACCGCGCCGTGATTCCGCGCACCATGAAAGCAGTCTTGCTCAAGGGTCACGGTGGCCTCGAGCAGCTCGAGTACCGCGACGATGTCCCGGTGCCAGCGCCCGCGGCGGGCGAGGTGCTGGTGCAAGTCGGCGCGGCGGCCGTCAACAACACCGACATCAATACCCGGATCGGCTGGTATTCGAAGTCCGTTGCGACGGCAACGGCGGACGCCGTGGCCCGGACAGCGAACGAGGCTACGGACGGTGGCTGGGCCGGCAACCCGTTCGTTTTCCCGCGCATCCAGGGCACTGACGTGTGCGGTCGGATAGTCGCGGTTGGCGCGGGTGTTGCCGAGGCCAGGATCGGCCAGCGCGTAATCGTCGATCCGGTACTGCGTCCAGCCGACAGGTCATTGGCGAACGTTGGTTATGTCGGACTGGAACGCGACGGCGGGTTTGCCGAGTTCGCCACCGTGCCAGCGAGCAACGCGTCCCGGATCGAGAGCGCGTTGACGGACGTCGAACTGGCCTCGTTCCCCTGCGCGTACGGTACGGCCGAGAACCTGCTCACGCGAGCGAACGTCGCCCAGGGTGAAACCGTGCTCGTGACGGGAGCCTCCGGCGGGGTCGGTTCCGCGGTCGTGCAGCTGGCTCGATTGCGCGGGGCTCGCGTCATCGCCGTGACCAAGGGCGACAAGGCACGGGACGTCCTCGCGCTTGGCGCGCAGCAGACCGTGGAGCGCAGCGCGAACCTTGTCCACGCGCTTGGCCGCGACTCGGTGGACGTCGTCGTCGACGTGGTCGGTGGCGACGCCTTCACCGGACTGCTCGACGTACTGCAGCGAGGCGGGCGGTATGCCGTTGCAGGAGCGATCGCCGGGCCCGTCGTGCCACTCGACCTGCGCACGCTCTATCTCAAGGATCTCAGCCTGCTGGGCTGCACGGTGACGACACCGGCGGTGTTTGCTCGCCTGGTGGAGCTGATCCAGCAGGGTGCGCTGCAACCGGTGGTCCGAGCCGTTTACCCGCTCGCAGACATTGCCCTGGCGCAATTCGACTTCCTCGGCAAGGCGCAGACAGGCAAGATCGTGCTCGTGCCCTGAGTCGGAGAAGCGTTTGCGCAACAAGATCGACCTGCGGAAGCTGCCGCCACTGAATGCCCTCAAGGGCTTCGAGGCCACGACGCGACGTGAAAGCGTGCGCGAGGCGGCCGAAGAGTTGTGCCTGACACACCCGGCGGTGAGCTACCAGATCCAGGTGCTCGAGCAGGACCTGGGCGTGCCGCTGTTCTCCCGCACCGGACGTTCGCTGGTGCCGACCGCCGAGGGCCGGTTGCTCTACAAGCACGTGCGAACCGCGCTCGAAATGCTGATCGAGGGCGCCGAGACCGTGCGCCGCACGCGTGCTGGCACCCCGCTGCGAGTGCAGACCTACGTGACTGCTTCGATCCGCTGGCTGGCACGCAAGCTGCCCGATTTCGTGGCGCGTCATCCGGACGTGCGGTTGCAACTCAGCACCTGCGCATTCGAGTGGGACTTCGACGAATCGAGCGCCGACGTCGGCCTCGTCTACTGCCCGGAGGTGCCGGGCCCGGAATACCGCTGGGTGCCGCTGTTCGAATACACGCTGAAGCCGGTGTGCAGTCCGGCACTCGCGGCCAGGCTCGGTCCTGCCCCGACGGCGGCGCAATTGCTCGAGCTCCCGCTGGTCGAGATCTACTCGGAACAGCACAACTGGGACATCTGGTTCGAAACCGCGCAGCTGCAGTATTCGATGCGACCCGCGATCGTCGTCGACACGCTCGCCGTGGCGCTCGAGATCGCGCTGGAAGGCCGCGGCGTTGCGCTGGTGAACGGGCCCTACGCCGAGGACGACCTGGCCGCCGGCCGCCTGGTGCAACCGGTGCAGCACCAGGTGACGTGCCCGGGCGCCTGGGGCGTGATCTGTCGCCAGGACGCCTACGCCGTCGAACGCGTGAAGGCCTTCATGGACTGGCTCGGTGGCCTGGCCACGCCAGGTTCCAATGTCATAGGTAGCTCTGCGCAGGTCTGAAGGTTGCTGCGCGCAGTGAGGAGTGGCCGTCATGACAGGAACCGCGCCACGAATGCCGCCGGACTGAGGATCGGGAACTGGTCTGCCATTACGAGCAGATCCTCATCGCCTGACACCAGCCACTCCGCCTGACCCGCCACGAGGGTCGCGAGCACCATCTCGTCTCCGGCGTCGCGCGGACGAGGCACCTCCACACCCGTCAGGTCCACCTGAACCGTGAAGAACGGCAGCAGTTCGACGAACAGCTCGCTGTCGATGGCGCTCGCCACCAGCCGCTTGCGAATCTTCGGGTAGTTCAGCACCTCGCGCAGTTCCGCCAACAACGGCTCGCTCAGCACGAGATCGAGATTTCCGTCCCAGACCGCCTGCAGCAGCCGGCCGGGGATGCTGTCGCGCTTCAGCAGCGCCGACACCAACACGTTGGTGTCGAGTACGACCTTCATGGGCCGCTACCGGTGACGCCGGCGGCGGACGTGACGGATCGCGGCGTCGATCTCGGCCTCGGCCGTCTCGACGGGGACATCGGCATACACCTGGCCGAGCTTGTCGGTCAGGCTCACGAAGGACTCGCGCAGCCTGCGGATGCGTTCGTAGAGCGCATAGTCGACGAGCGCCGCCACGGGCTTGCCGTCCTTGGTGACCACAATCGAGTCGCCACGGTATTGCACCTGGTTCAGGAGCTCGCCGAGGTTCTGGCGCACGTTCATTGCCGTCGCTTCACGTCGCATGACGATTGACCAAAATAATTACAATGATCGTAATATTTGCACGCCGAGCTTGCGTCAACGCGCAAGATCCTGCGGATAGAGCCGCTCCCACATGGGGCACTGATGGGCGCCGGAGGCGTCGAACATCCCGACGGCACCCGGCTTGAGCCTGAGCGCCTGGCGCGACGGGTCGAACGGCTGCCACTCGGGCAGGCCAGCGCCCGCCGGACGCCCCGTGTGAATGAAGCTGCTCCAGTACGCGACCATCTGCCGCGCAAGCTCCTGCTGCGGCGCTGCGAGCGGCGGACCATCGAGCACACTCGTGTTCGAGAAACCCGGGAACTGATACGGCATCTCGGACGTGTGCACGGCCCCGAGTTCGATGCCGGGATCGTTCATGACGGGCGGCGCCGCATCATCCGCAAATTCGTACTGGTACACCGGCACCCAGCGTGACGCGAGCCACGCCGTGCGCAGGAACAGGCAACTGTTCAGGCCACCGCCCGGCATGAAGTCCGACATGGCCGTGCCGAGAGCAGTCGGTACGGACGAATAGCGATCGGCGGGGTAGGCCGCCAGCACGGTGTCGACCTTGTCGCCGTACAAGGCACGGAGTCGATCCTGGTAGTTGTCCAGCGTGATCTTGCCGCCGGCTGCGACTTCGTAACCGACATAGAGCCGCATCTCGTGACTGGCGCCGCCATTCAATATCGGCACGCGAACGAAGTTGCCGGTCGCGAAGGCTTCCGCGCCAGATCGTGGCACCGTGCCATTGCCGTAGATCGGCGCAAAGGCGAGGTAATCGGCACCTGCGACTACGGTGCCGGCATCTACGAGTTCCTTCACTGGCTTGCTGCGCAGGCACTGCAACGCGGCCTTTGGATCGGTGCAACCGACGACGTCCGCGACCGCGAGGCCGGTCCGCAATCCTTCGTCGACGCTGCGCATGTTGAACGTGCAGCCGGCGCTCTGGATGATCGCCTTCTGGAACAGGCCCGACGTGCGTTCCGGCGAAATCAGGTGCATGCACACGCTCGCCGCACCCGCGGAGACGCCACCAATCGTCACATTGCCAGGGTCGCCGCCGAAGGCCGCGATGTTGCGCTGGACCCAGCGCAGCGCGGCACGCTGGTCCTCGAGCGCGTAGCCGCCGTTGGCCTCGGTGCCGAACGCCGGGTGGGCCATGAAGCCGAGCGGTCCGAGCCGATAGTTGACCGAGACGACGACCATGTCGCCTTCGCGCGCGAGGAAATCGATCGGGTAAAGACGGGTGGAACCACCGACGAAGGCGCCGCCGTACAACCAGACCAGCACCGGACGCGCCTCTTTGCGCGATGCCGTGGGCACGGCGACGTTCAGGTGCAGGCAGTCCTCGACGTTGCTCTCTTCCGTGAGACCAAAGCGGCGAGCCTGCGGGCAGGCCTCGCGCACCGTGGTCGCCTCCAGCACGCCTTGCCAGGGCTGGACCGGGGCCGGGGGCGCGAAGCGCAACTCGGCGACCGGCGGCGCGGCGAAAGGGATGCCCTTGAACTCGCGCACGCCCTCGCCAGGCACACCGCGAACCTTGCCCTCACTGGTCTGTACGACGAACACCGCATTGCCAGCAGTGGCCGTTGCCTGCACCGGCGTCAGGAGGACTGCTGCGCAAACGGTACCACCGAGGAGCGCGCACCCTACGCGCCGTAGCGTGAATCGAGCCATGAGTGTCACCCCTGTCGAAAGGTCGATCTGTTCCGCAAATGTGCCGGCGGCGGTGCCGGTCAGCCGCGGGTTTTCCTGCGCAGCGCATCCCAGCTGGCATCACCGGTCCAGCCGCCGTCCACGGGCAGGCTGACGCCGTTCACGAATGCGCTGCTCTGGTGGTCGGCGAGGAACGCGATTGCCGCGGCCACGTCGGCCGGACTTGCAAACCGTGCCATCGGCACGCGGTCGATGATGTCGTCGTCGGTGTACGCGCCGCTGCCCATGTCCTTGATGTCCATCTCGGTCTTGATCCAGCCGGGGCACACGGCGTTGACGCGAACGCCGCGGCCGCCCCATTCACCAGCCAGCGTGCGCGTGAGGCCGATCAAGCCGTGCTTGGAGGCGTTGTACGCCGCACGATGAATCACGCCACCCAGCCCCGCGACTGAGGCTACGTTGACGATGCTGCCGGACCGGCGCGCGAGCATCTGCCGCCCGAAGTGCTTGCAGAGCAGGAAGGGTCCGAGCAGGTTCACGTTCATCACGCGCTGCCACTGGTCGGCCGTGGTGTCTTCCGCAGGCTGGATCATGCTGATGCCCGCGTTGTTGACCAGCACGTCCGCGGCGCCATGCGCCTGGGCTACCCGGCTTGCGAGTGATTCGACGAAGGCCTCGGACGAAACGTCACCCACCATGCCCTCGACCTGACCGCCCCCGGCCCGCAGGCAGGCAACCGGACCGTCCAGCGGCTGCACGTCCGTCATCACCACGTGATAGCCGAGCGTCGCGAAGAGCTGCGACGTCTCGAAACCCACACCCTGTGCCGCTCCCGTCACGACCGCCACTTTCATGCTCATGCTCTGGTCACCCTGTGCGAGCCCGCGCGTGGGCGCCGGGCAAGGCGTAATTCTGCCGCAAGGCCGTTTCTGCAGAACAAGCAAATTCATTCAATGGCGCAACGGCACGATGCCGCTACACTCGGCGCACAGGCGGGGGAGCCGGGTAGACATGCAACAGAATTCGTCCTTGCTCGGGCGTGCGCCGGCCGGCCTCGTGGTCATGCTGTCGCTCGCGCTGATGATCAACTACATCGACCGCGGCGCGATCGCCACGGCCGCGCCCTTGCTGCAGGACGAACTCCAGCTTTCGCCGAGCGAGATCGGCTGGGTGCTCGCCGTTTTCTACTGGGCCTATGCGCCGCTGCAGCCGGTCATGGGCTGGCTGGCCGACCGCATCGGGCCGGCCATCGTCCTGGCCGGCGGATTCGCGCTTTGGAGCCTCGCGACCGCCGCCACCGGCCTCGTCTGGGGGTTGGCCTCGCTCGTCGTGCTGCGCCTGCTGATGGGCGCCGGCGAGGCCACGTTCTATCCCAGTGCGCTGAGCCTGCTGGTCCGCAACGTGCCGCCAACGCAGAGAGCGCTGGCGACGGCCACCATGCAGTTCGGTGCCGTGCTGGGTCCGGCCATCGGTACGCTGGTCGGCGGCATGATCATGCTGCACTTCGGCTGGCGCACGATGTTCGTCGTGATGGGATGCGCCTCGCTGACCTGGCTGTTCTTCTGGCGCAGGCGCCTGCGGGCCGAGCGGGAGAGCCAGGCGTCGTTTGCCGTGACGACAGCCGCGGCTGCGGCGGGCGACAACCCGTCCTATGGCGTGATCCTGCGTCAACGCGCACTGTGGGGTGGCATGCTGGGCACGTTCTGCTCGAACTACGCGTTCTATTTCGTGTTCTCGTGGCTGCCGTTGTACCTCGTCAGGGAGCGTGGGCTGACGCTCGAGATGATGACGTATGCTACGACGGCGTTCTTCGTCGCGGACGGAGCCAGCATCCTGCTCGTCGGCTACATGCTCGACCGCTGGGTCAGGCGCGGCGCCAGCTTCAACCGCGCTTACAAGACGGCGCTGGCGCTGAGTTGTGCCGGCGTGGGCCTTTGCCTGATCGGCAGCACGCTGGTGACGGGGCTCGTGGCCGCGTCTTTGATCCTGCTGCTGACCGGCGTGATGGACGGCTTCAACAGCCCGGCGAACCCTTCGGTCACCCAGACTTTCGCCGGACCCCGTGCCACGGGACGCTGGATGGGTATCCAGAACGCCGTCGGCAATGTCGCGGGCATGACAGCCCCTGTCGTCACGGGATATCTCGTGGAAAGCACCGGCAACTACACTGCGGCGTCGATCGTGTCGGGCGTGGTCGCCCTGTGCGGCCTGGTGGCCTGGCTGGTCGTCGTGCCCGAAGTGAAGCCGATCGACTGGAAGGCCGAGCAGCAGCGCCTGCGTCCCGGCACGGCGGCAGCCTGAGCCCACGGGTCGAGAACAAGAACTGCACCGAGACCAGCATGCGCAAGATCACCGAACCGGCACGCGAGATCGACGTGGTCCACGAGACCGACGTGCTCGTGGTGGGCAGCGGTCCCGGTGGCCTGGCCGCGGCGCTCGCGTCGGCCCGTGCCGGCGTCAGGACCACGCTCGTCGAACGATACGGCTGTTTCGGCGGCAACATCACGCAAGTGGGCGTCGAGGGCTTCGCCTGGTACCGCCACGAAGCGACGATCGACAGCGAGGGCATCGGCCCGGAGTTCGAGAGCCGTGCCAGGGCCATGGGCGCCGCCAGCCCTGAGCCGCAGTCGCTGAGCCACGCGCTCGACGCCGAGATGTTCAAGTACGTCGCGGACGTGCTGGTGCAGGAAGCCGGCATCGAACCGATGCTGCACCGGAGTTTTGTCGCGCCGATCGTCGAGGCGGGCGAGATACGCGGCATCATCACCGAGAGCAAGGCCGGTCGCGAGGCCATCCTGGCCAGGCGGGTGATCGACGGCACCGGCGATGCCGATGTCGCGACCCGCGCAGGCGCAAGAGTGCGCAAGACGCCGCGTGAAGAAATGATGTCCGTGTCGGTCATGTTCTCGATGACCGGTGTCAACAAGCAGCGCTTCATCGACGCCGTGAAGGCCGACCCGCAGACCTACAACGACTGGAAGGGCGGCGGTGAGTGGCAGATCGAGACCACCGGCAAGGAAGACGAGATGTTCTCGCCCTTCCTGCGCAAGCCGTTCAAGCAGGCGGTCAAGGCGGGCGTGATCCCGGCGTCGCTCGCGACCATCGCGGGCACCTGGGGTGCCGTGAGCGATCAAGGCGACCTCACTTACCTGAACCTTATTCATCTCGCGGCCGATGGCACCGATCCGGCCGACCTGACCCGCGGCGAAATGGAAGGCCGACGGCAAGCCGTGCACGCGGTCGAAGCGCTGAAGCACTTCATGCCCGGCTGCGAGGGTGCGAAGCTGCGCAATTTCGGCATGACGCTGGGCATCCGCGACACACGCAAGATCGACGCCCTCTACAACATGACCGCCGCCGACGTGCGTGAGCAGGGTCGCTTCGACGATTCGATCGGCATCTTCCCGGAATTCATCGACGGCTACGGCCTGCTGATCCTGCCGACCACGGGCCGCTACTTTCACGTGCCCTACCGGTCACTGGTGCCGCAGGGGGTACAGGGACTGCTGGTTGCAGGCCGCAGCATCGGCGGCGACAAGGTGTCGCACGCTGCCGTCCGCAACATGATGTGCTGCGCTGTGAGCGGGCAGGGTGCAGGTACGGCGGCTGCGGTCTCGCTCAAGCACGGGCAGCCGTTGGACCGCATCGACATCGGCCTGGTGCAGGCAGAACTGCGCCGGCAAGGCGCGCGGCTTGCCTGAGCGGCCTCGCACAGCGACCATGGCCACCAGATGAGCAGGCGTCATTACGATTTCGTCATCGTCGGTGGCGGGTCCGCCGGATCCGCGCTGGCCAACCGGCTGAGCGCCGATCCGGGCACGTCGGTGCTGGTGCTCGAGGCCGGCCACTCCGATTTCATCTGGGATCCGCTGATCCACATGCCGGCCGCGCTCTCGATGCCGATCGGCAATTCGCGCTACGACTGGCGCTATTCGAGCGAGCCCGAACCCCACATGAACGGCCGTCGCGTCTATCACGCGCGCGGCAAGGTGCTCGGCGGGTCAAGCAGCATCAACGGCATGATCTTCCAGCGCGGCAACCCGCTCGATTACGAGCGGTGGGCAGCCGATCCGGGCATGCAGTCCTGGGACTATGCGCACTGCCTGCCTTACTTCAAGCGCATGGAGACCTGCACGGCGGGCGCCGACGCATGGCGCGGGGGCGAAGGCCCGCTGGTGCTCGAGCGCGGACCGGCGACCAACCCGTTGTTCGACGCGTTCTTCGCCGCAGCAGTGCAGGCGGGTTATCCGCGCACCGACGACGTGAACGGTTATCGCCAGGAAGGCTTCGCCCGCTTCGACCGCAACATCTGCCGGGGCCGGCGCCACAGCGCCGCACGCGCCTACCTGCACCCCGTGATGCACCGGCCGAACCTCACCGTGCGCACCCTGGCCTTGCGTCAAGCGCATCGTGTTCGAAGGCCAGCGGGCAGTCGGGGTCGAATGCATCCAGTACAAGGGTGTGCCGGCGACGATCAGTGCCGGCGAAGTCATCCTGTGCGGCGGCGCCATCAACACGCCGCAACTCCTGCAGCTGTCGGGCGTCGGTCCAGCGAACGTGCTGCAACCGCTCGGCGTGCCGATGGTCGCCGACCTGCCTGGCGTGGGCGCCAACCTGCAGGACCACCTCGAGGTTTACGTGCAGTACGCCTGCCGCGAGCCGGTGGCGGTGAACCCGCACATCGGCTGGCTGCGCAAGCTCGGCGTCGGTGCGCAATGGCTTTTCCTGCGCTCGGGCATCGGTGCGACCAACCACTTCGAAGGCGGCGGGTTCTGTCGCAGCAACGACGACGTCGACTACCCGAACCTGATGTTCCACTTTCTGCCGATGGCGATCCGCTATGACGGGACGGCGCCGACGCAGGGACCCGGTTACCAGGTGCACGTCGGACCGATGTATTCCGATGCGCGCGGCTCGGTGCAGATCCGCTCGAGCGACCCGCGACAACCCCCGGCGCTGCAGTTCAACTACCTGTCGACCGACCAGGACCGTCGCGAGTGGGTCGAGGCAATCCGCGTCGCGCGGCGCATTCTCAACCAGCCGGCCATGGCGGAATTCAATGGCGGCGAGATTTCGCCGGGGCCGGACGTGGATTCAGACGCAGAGATCCTCGACTGGGTGCGGCGCGACGCCGAAACGGCCCTGCACCCGACCTGCACCGCGAAGATGGGAACGGGACCCGACGCGGTGCTCGATCCGGACTCGATGCGGGTGCACGGTCTCGACGGCCTGCGCGTCGTCGATGCGAGCGCGTTCCCCTACGTGCCCAATGGCAACACCTATGCCCCGACGATGATGGTGGCGGAGAAGAGCGCCGACCTGATCCTCGGCAACACGCCGCTGCCTGCGGCAACGACACCCTTTTTCAGGCTGCGTGACGGCAGCCCTCTGTATCCTCCCGGGGATCCACGCAATTCAAGCGGAGCGAGTTCATGACGGCGACGGTGATCGACGGCAAGCAGATTGCGGAGCAGACCCGGGCAGAAGCGGCGACGGGCGCCCAGGCGCTCAGGACGCGCACGGGCGTAATTCCGCACCTTGCGGCCGTCCTGGTTGGCGACGACGTCGCCAGTGCCGTGTACGTGCGCAACAAGCAGATCGCCTGCGAAAAGGCCGGCTTCAAGAGCACGTTGCACCGCCTCCCGACCCACACCGGCCAGGCCGAGCTGCTGACACTGGTGCAGGCGTTGAATGCGGACGCCGACGTGCACGGCATCCTGGTGCAGTTGCCGCTGCCGCGGGGCATCGACACCACGCTGATCCTCGATGCGATCCTGCCCGCGAAGGACGTCGACGGCTTTCACCCTGAAAACGTCGGCCTGATGCAGCAGGGGCGGCCACGCTTCCTGCCGTGCACGCCAGCCGGCGTCATGCGGATGCTGAAGATTTCCGGCATCGAGACCGCGGGCAAGCACGCCGTGGTGATCGGCCGCAGCGACATCGTCGGCAAGCCAATGGCGGCGTTGCTGGGACAGAAGGGTGCCGATGCGACGGTGACGCTCTGCCACAGCCGCACGCAGGACATCCGGGCTTTCTGCCGCGAAGCCGACATCCTCGTCGCCGCGCTCGGCATCCCGCAGTTCGTGAAGGGCGACTGGATCAAGCCTGGCGCCGTCGTCATCGACGTCGGCATCAACCGCGTCGGCGACAAGCTGGTGGGTGACGTCGACTACCTGCCGGCTGCGGCGGTGGCGGCGGCGATTACGCCCGTGCCGGGCGGCGTCGGACCGATGACGATCGCGATGCTGCTCGCCAACACCCTGCAGGCCGCGATCAACCTTGCGGGTTCAGACCGCCGCTGAGGCGGCTTTCACGAGCGGAGGCCGCAGTTGCCTGGCGGCAGCCAGTGCCGTGGGGCTGAGTCCTGCACCCCCCGCAGCCGCGTGCGCGATGATCTGCGTGCGCATGCGCGGGTCCCAGAACTTGGTGATGTGCGAGGCAATCTCCTGAGGGGCAGCGTCGACGCCGGCCTCCGAGACGAAGAAATCGGCGATCTGGTTCGCCATCGTCACCAGGCTGCCGACGTTCATTGCATGACTTCCCGGGTCATTGCCGTGAACGCGCCGCCGTCGTCGCGCCGCGCAACAGGCCCAGTTGCTGCTCGTTCTGCTCGTGGAAGCGGCGCTGCCATTCGGACGGCCGCTGCACTTTCACCGCCTGCACGGCCGTCACCTTGTATTCGGGACAGTTGGTCGCCCAGTCCGAGTTCTCAGTGGTGATGACGTTGGCGCCCGAATCCGGGAAGTGGAACGTGGTGTAGACCACGCCTGGTTGCACGCGCTCGGTGACCGTGGCCCGCAGCACCGTCTCGCCCGCGCGGCTGGTGATGCCGACCCAGTCGCCAGTGCCGATGCCACGGTCCTCCGCATCCTGCGGGTGAATCTCGAGCACGTCTTCCTCGTACCACTGGCTGTTGGCCGTGCGACGCGTCTGTGCGCCCACGTTGTACTGCGTGAGCACGCGGCCCGTCGTCAGGATCAGCGGGAAGCGCACGTTCACGCGCTCGCTGGTCGGCACGTACTCGGTGACATAGAAGCGGCCCTTGCCGCGGACGAACTCGCCGATGTGCATGGTCGGCGTGCCCTCGGGTGCAGCGTCGTTGCAGGGCCACTGGATGCTGCCGAGACGGTCCAGCTTCGCGTACGAGACTCCGGTGAAGGTGGGGGTGAGACGCGCGATCTCGTCCATGATCTCGGACGGGTGCGAGTAGTGCATCTCGTAACCCAGCGCGCGGGCGAAACCGACGGTCGCCTCCCAGTCTGCCAGCCCGGCGAGCGGCTGCATCACCTTGCGGACGCGCGAGATGCGGCGTTCCGCATTGGTGAAAGTGCCGTCCTTTTCCAGGAACGACGAACCCGGGAAGAACACATGTGCGTACTTCGCAGTTTCGTTCAGGAAGAGGTCCTGCACGACCAGGCACTCGAGCGCGGAGAGCGCGGCAGTGACGTGCTGCGTGTTCGGGTCGGACTGCGCCATGTCCTCGCCCTGCACGTACAGCGCCTTGAAACTGCCGTCGAGCGCGGCCTCGAACATGTTCGGAATGCGCAGGCCCGGCTCGGGCTCGAGCTGCACGCCCCATTCGGCGTCGAACTGGGAGCGCGTGACCGCGTCCGACACGTGCCGGTAGCCGGCGAGTTCGTGCGGGAACGAACCCATGTCGCACGAACCCTGCACGTTGTTCTGGCCCCGCAGCGGGTTCACGCCCACGCCTTCGCGGCCGATGTTGCCCGTGGCCATCGCGAGGTTGGCGATGCCGAGCACCATCGTGCTGCCCTGGCTGTGCTCGGTCACGCCAAGTCCGTAATAGATCGCGCCGTTGCCGCCGGTTGCGTAGAGGCGGGCGGCGCCACGCACCAGTGCGGCCGGTACGCCTGTGACTTCGGCCAGTGCTTCCGGCGAGTTCTTCGGCTGCGACACGAAGTCGCGCCATTTCTGGAACGGAGCGGGCTCACAGCGCTCGGCGACATAAGCCTCGTTGACGAGGCCCTCGGTGACGACGACGTGCGCGATCGAGTTGATCAGCGCAACGTTGGTGCCGGGCCGCAGCGGCAGGTGGAAGTCGGCGTGGATGTGTGGCGAGTGCACGAGGTCGATGGCACGCGGGTCGGCCACGATCAGCCTCGCGCCTTCACGCAGCCGCCGCTTCATGCGGGACGCAAACACCGGGTGGCCATCGGTCGGGTTGGCGCCGATGACGAAAATCACGTCACACTTCATCACCGAATCGAACGCCTGTGTGCCTGCGGATTCGCCGAGCGTGTGCTTCAAGCCATACCCGGTGGGGGAGTGGCAGACGCGAGCGCAGGTGTCGACGTTGTTCGTGCCGAGGGCCGCGCGCACGAGCTTCTG
This sequence comes from Pseudomonadota bacterium, assembly GCA_016704655.1. Taxonomy (GTDB): domain Bacteria; phylum Pseudomonadota; class Gammaproteobacteria; order Steroidobacterales; family Steroidobacteraceae; genus RPQJ01. The sequence goes on from JADIZR010000006.1 coordinate 223,729, forward strand.
CACCAGGAACGCTTCCTCGTTGGTGCAGCGGGAGGACGTGATGCCGCCGACGGACTCGCGTCCGTACCGGGCCTGGATGCGGCGGAACTCGGACGCGGCGTAACTGAACGCCTCGTCCCAGCTGACGGGCTGCCACGGATCGGTGGTCTGCTTGCGGATCATCGGCGTGGTGATGCGATCCGCATGCGTGGCATAGCCGTAGGCAAACCGGCCCTTGACGCAGGCGTGGCCACGGTTCGCCTTGCCGTCGCGGCTCGGCACCATGCGTACCACCTGCTCACCCTTGACCTCGGCCTCGAACGAGCAGCCGACGCCGCAATAGGCACAGGTGGTCGTGACCGCCTTCTCCGGCCGGCCGATGAGCGCCAGCGGCTTCTCGCTGAGCGCCGCCGTCGGGCACGACTCGACACAGGCGCCGCAGGAGACGCACTCGGAATCAAGGAACGGCTCGTCCTGGCTCGCGACCACGCGCGATTCGAAGCCGCGGCCTGCGATCGTCAGCGCGAACGTGCCCTGCACTTCGTCACAGGCGCGCACGCAACGCGAACAGGCGATGCAGAGCGACGGCTCGAACTGGAAATACGGGTTGCTGTCATCGCAGGGAGCCGCCTGGTGGTTCGCGCCATCGAAGCCGTACGGGCTCGTCGTCACGCCCAGGTCCGCCGCGACGCTCTGCAGTTCGCAGTGCGTGTCGGCGGGACAGCCCTTGCAGTTGAGAGGATGGTCGGAGACGTAGAGTTCGACCACGCCCTTGCGCAACTGGCGCAGCTTGTCGCTCTCGGTCTTCACCTTCATGCCGGGTGCGACCAGTGTCGTGCAGGACGCGGGGAAGCCCCGCTGACCCTCGACTTCGACGAGACAGACGCGACAGGAACCGAACGCTTTCAGCGTGTCGGTGGCGCAGAGCTTCGGGATCGCGCCGCCTGCTGCCGCCGCTGCACGCATGATCGACGTGCCCGCTGGCACGGTGACCAGGGCGCCGTCGATCGACAGCGTGACCGACTCGCCCTGGGCCGCCGGTGTGCCCGCGTCCCTGCCATTGATCGCCAACATCAGTAGCTCCTCGTGCCTCAGCGGTCGCGAGCAAAGTCGCCGGGGAAGTGCTTGATCGCACTCATGACCGGAAACGGGGTCATGCCGCCCAGGCCGCACAGCGAGCCGTGCTGCATGGTTTCACAAAGGTTCTCGAGCTGGGTAAGGTTCGCCTGCTTCTCGTTACCCAGCAGGATGCGGTTGATGACCTCCACGCCGCGGGTGGAACCGATGCGGCAGGGCGTGCATTTGCCGCAGGACTCGATCGCGCAGAACTCCATCGCGTAGCGCGCCATGCGGGCCATGTCGACGGTGTCGTCGAAGGCGACGATGCCGCCGTGACCCACCAGCGCGCCGATCGCCGTGAAAGCCTCGTAATCGAGTGGAGTGTCGAACTGCGATTCCGGCAGGTAGGCACCGAGCGGGCCGCCGACCTGCACGGCCCGGAGCGGGCGACCGGAGGCCGAGCCGCCGCCGAAGTCGTAGAGCAGCTCACGCAGCGTGACGCCGAAGGCCTTCTCGACCAGTCCGCCGCGCTTCAGGTTGCCAGCGAGCTGAATGGGCAGCGTACCGCGCGAGCGACCCATGCCGAAGTCGCGGTAGTACGCCGCGCCGCGCTCGAGAATGATCGGCACCGAGGCAAGCGAAATGACGTTGTTGATGATGGTCGGCTCGCCGAACAAGCCCTTGATCGCCGGCAGGGGCGGGCGGTAACGCACCTCGGCCCGCTTGCCCTCGAGGCTTTCGAGCAACGCGGTTTCTTCACCGCAGATGTAGGCGCCGGCACCCATGCGCACTTCGAGCTCGAACGCCTTGCCGCTGCCGCAGACGTCGGGCCCGAGATAACCGCGCACACGCGCCGCCTCGATGGCTTCGCGCAGGGCATGCCCGGCATGGGGATATTCGCAGCGCAGGTAGATGTAGCCCCTGGTGGCACCGACCGCGAGCCCCGCGATGAGCATGCCTTCGATCAGGCAGAGCGGATCGCCTTCCATCAGCATCCGATCCGAGAACGTGCCGGAGTCGCCTTCGTCCGCATTGCACACGACGTACTTCTGCGGCGAGTGCTGTTCGAGCACCGTGCGCCACTTGATGCCGGTCGGAAACGCGGCGCCGCCGCGACCACGCAGGCCGGACTCCAGCACTTCGCCCACGATTTCGGCGCCAGACAGGCCGAACGCACGCTTGAGACCCGCAAAGCCGCCATGCGCGACGTAATCGTCGACGCTGACAGGATCGATCACGCCGACGCGCGCGAACGTCAGGCGTTCCTGCTGCGCGAACCACGGCATGTCTTCGACGCGTCCCAGTCGCAACCGATGCGGTGCGGCGTCGAACAAGCCCGCCTGCACCAGGCCGGGTACGTCGTCGGCCGTGACCGGGCCATACGCGATGCGCTGGCCGCTCGCATCCTCGACTTCGATGAGCGGCTCGAGCCAGACCATGCCACGCGAACCGACGCGCGTGAGCGTGATCGACGTGCCCTTCGCGGCGGCCGCAACCTGCAGCGCTGCCGCGGTTTCATCGGCACCCAGGGCTTGAGCGGCGGCATCGCGGGAGATGTAGATGCGCAAGGCCATCAGCGGCTCCGCCAATCTGCAAGGATCGCCGCCAGTCGCTCGGGCGTCACGCGACCGTAGAGTTTCTCGTCGACCATCACTGTCGGACCTGCCGCACAGTTGCCGAGGCAATAGGCCGCTTCGAGGGTAAACAGGCCGTCTGCGCTGGTGCCGCCGTAGTCGACGCCGAGTTCGCGCCTGGCGTGCTGCTCGGTCTGCTCGCAGTGCATGGCCTGGCACGCCTCGGCGCGGCAAATGTGCACGACGTGACGCCCTGGTTCCTGCTGCCGGAAGTAGTGATAGAAACTGACAACGCCGTGGACTTCGGCGCGTGAAAGATTAAGGGCCTTGGCGATGCGGGCCACGTGCGCGGGGCTGATGTGCCCGACGGTGTCCTGCACGGCGTGCAGGATCGGCAGCAAGGGGCCTTCCATCCCGGCGTGTTCCGCCAGGATGCGCTCCAGGTTCGCATCGTTGTCGAGCTCAGTCGCGACCATGCACCAAAGTCCCCAGCGCCGCCACGAGGCGACCGTCGGCCGATGTTAAGGCCTGCAGAATCAGAGAGCTACAGGGAGGCCGCGCTATCTGGACCGGCCTGCGGGAGAAGGCGGCCCATCGCATTTCGGCATGGGTCGGCAGCTCGAGTCCTGGCCCTGAAGCTCTGGTCAGAGCCTGGCGCTTGGACGCTCCGCCACGCGCTCGCGCCAGTCTGCCAGATGCTGCAGGCCCGCATCGGCCGGACGGAATTTCACGAGCCGTGCGAACTCGAGGCCGCAGAACGCCGTGATGTCGGCAATCGTGAACCGGTCGCCCGCCATCCAGGGCCGCTTCGATAACAATTGATCGAACAGGGCGGCGGCCGCAACCATGCGCTTGCCCTGTTCGGCCGCGTAATCGGCGAACTGCGGGTTCTCGAGCGGCAGCAGCCCCGGGTGCGAGTGACGCACGTGGTTGGCGACGGCTGCGAGCAGCGTCAGTTCGACCTGGCGGTCCGCCATCTCGATGAAGGCTCGCTCCTCGGCATCGACACCCATCAGGTTCGGCTCCGGGTAGAGGCTCTCCAGGTAAGTGCAGATGGCGCGCGACTCGGCCAGGAAGCGACCGTCGTCGAGTTCGAGTACCGGCACGCGCGCGATCGGATTCATGGCCGTGAATTTCGCGCTGCGATGCTCACCCGCGTTGAGGTCGTAGTTCTGCCGCTCGATGTGCGTGATGCCTTTCTCGAGCAGGAACATGTTGACGCGGCGCGGATTGGGCGCGCCGATCGAGGTGTGCAGCTTCATGCTCGGGTCTCCCTGGGGACAACTCGTGGGTCGGTGGGTGTTGCGGCTATTCAGAGTCGAGATCGGGTCCGCCCGTCACGACGATCTTGCGGGCTTCCTCGACGAACTTGCGCGCCTTCTCGGTGTCGGCCTCGGCACCGCTCAGTTTCGAGGGTGGCATCAGGATGCCGGCCTGCACGGTCGGACGCTGGCGGATCTGGTTGACCCAGCGCGTCAGGTGCGGCAGGTCGTCGAATGGCACGCCCGACCACTTGGCGGTGCGCACCCACGCCCAGTTGGCGATGTCCGCGATAGAGTAGTCGCCCGCAAGAAATTCATTGTGGGCGAGGTGACCATCGAGCACGGTGAACAGGCGCTTCACCTCGGCATGGTAGCGATCGATCGCCGGCTGGATCTTTTCCGGGAAGTAGCGGAAGAAGATGTTGGCCTGGCCCATCATCGGGCCGACGCCTCCCATCTGGAACATCAACCACTGCAGCACCAGCGAGCGACCTTTGCTGTCCGCAGGCATGAGCCTGCCGGTCTTCTCGGCCAGGTAGATCAGGATGGCGCCGGATTCGAACACGGCAAAGTCACCGGCTCCATGATCGACGATGGCGGGAATGCGGCCGTTCGGATTGATCTGCAGGAACCAGGGCTCACGCTGCTCACCCTTGGCGAAATCGATGACTCGCATGTCGTAGGGCAGCGCGAGTTCTTCGAGTGCGATGGAGACCTTGTGGCCGTTGGGTGTCGCGGCCGTGAACAGTTCGATCATGGGGGGGTTGGAGGCTCCGGGGGGGGGGGGGGGGGGGGGGGCGTCGTCATGCCGGACCGTGGCCGGAGCTTAGGCGGGCGAGGGCTCGATCTCGATCCGCCCACGCGCGGAATCAAAGACCTGGGGAGCGGTCCCCGGCCCCTTCCAGGAAGAAGCCCGGGCCGCCGGGGCAGGGCGGGGGCGGGGGCCCCGCGGACCGGGGGGGGGGGGCCGGGCGCGGCGGGGGGGGGCCCGCGGCTCTTCCAGTTGTGACCGCGCGCCCCCCCTTGAAAGGTAGCCGACCGTCTCCGGGGCGCTGGCCTCAGCGTCGCAAGCCATGGCCGCTGTCGACACGGGGCGAGTGTGCGCCGAACCGTGCGTGGGAGCGGTGAGACGGGCGCGCGGGGCGGGTGCCTGTACATTCGCAGCTGTCGGAGGAGGAAACCTGAATGCTCCAGTTCCTGCTGTGGCTGTTGCTGCTCGTTGTCTGCTGGCCGCTCGCCATCCTGGCCGTGCTGCTGTGGCCGCTCGTGTGGCTGGTTTCGCTGCCGTTCAGGTTGATCGGCATCGCGGTGGCAGGTTTGTTTGCCTTTCTGCGTTCGCTGGTGATGCTGCCGGCACGTGTGCTGGGCGGAGGCCCGGGTCGGGCCTGAGGGCGGCTGGTGCCCCGGGCCAGACTCGAACTGGCACTCCCTTGCGGGAAACGGATTTTAAGTCCGTAGCGTCTACCGGTTTCGCCACCGGGGCCCGAGCCGCAGTTTAGCGGAGCGCGAAGGGCCCGCGACGATCGGGCAGGCTGGCGCGCGATCGGCCCCCGTGGCGCTGGCACGACCTTCAATTCCACGCCTAATCGGCCATCGAACCGACGCCGACCTTCGTGTCGAGCGCGATGCCGGCGAGTTCGTAGCCCCGACGGAAGTCCTGCACGTGGCGCGTCATCCACGACTCGGCTTCGTCGGGCTTGTGTTCGCGGATCGCCTCGACGATGCAGCGCTGTGCCACCAGGATGCGGGTGCGACCCTGCGGCACGCGGTCGATCATGCGACGCAGGGAAGGGGCGAGCAATCGCGTGACGGGCTGCATGGCGAGTTGCAATACACGGTTGCCACTCAGCTCCGCCAGCTTGCCGAAAAACTCGACGACCTGGTTCACGGCACCGTCGGCACTGCGGGCTGTTTCGACAGCCGAAACGATTGCTTCGAGTTGCGCGACGTCGGCCGCGCTGCCTTGTTCGGCGGTAAGCGCAGCAACGCGAGGCGCCACCGCACGCATGGCTTCCCATAATTCGATGAACGTAACGTCGTCGAGGGCCAGCGTGCGACCGACGCGCGAGGCGGTCTCCGCGTGGCCGGGGCGGGTGACCTTGAGACGCTTGCTGCCACCTTCACGGCCGACGAGCCCGGCCGATTCCAGGCGTCGCAAGGCTTCGCGCACCGTCGACCGATTGACGGCGAATTGCTCGGCGAGTTCCGTTTCGGTCGGCAGGTCATCCCCCGGGCGCAGGCTGCGCCGCAGGATCTTCTGCTCGATGACCGTCGCGATGCGATGCGAGGCCGGCTGGCGGGCGAGGGGTTCGAACAGCGGGGCCTTGTAGGCGGGGGTCGACTCGCTCATGACACGTCCCGATTGACGGATAGTCCGATTGTCGGACAATATAGTGCCCATTGACCGACCGTGCAACTCCGGGGTGACCGCCATGTTCGATTTCGACTTCGGCCTGGGTGAGGACATCGACCTCCTGCGGGAGTCGGTGCGCAGCTTCGCCGCCACCGAGATCGCGCCCCGCGCGGCCGACATCGATCGCAACAACGAATTCCCGATGGACCTGTGGCGCAAGTTCGGCGACCTCGGCCTGCTCGGCATCACGGTCGCGCCGGAGTTCGGCGGCACCGGCATGGGTTACCTCGCGCACGTCATCGCGATGGAAGAGATCAGCCGTGCCTCGGGCAGCGTGGCGCTGTCGTACGGGGCGCACTCGAACCTCTGCGTCAACCAGATCCACCGCTGGGGCACGCAGGCGCAGAAGGAAAAGTACCTGCCGCAGCTGCTCTCAGGCGAACACGTGGGTGCGCTGGCCATGAGCGAACCCGGCTCCGGCTCCGACGTCATGAGCATGCGCCTGCACGCGCGTCTGCAGGGCGATCGCTACGTGCTGAACGGCAACAAGATGTGGATCACGAACGGCCCGACCGCCGACACGCTGGTGGTTTACGCCACGGTCGACCCGACCGCCGGGCACAAGGGCGTCACCGCGTTCCTGGTGGAAAAGGGCTTCCAGGGCTTCTCGACCGCCCAGAAACTCGACAAGCTCGGCATGCGCGGATCGGATACCTGCGAACTCGTGTTCGAGGATTGCGAGGTGCCCGCCGAAAACGTCCTGGCACAGGTGGGACAGGGCGCCCGCGTGCTGATGAGCGGCCTCGACTACGAGCGTGTCGTGCTCGCCGGCGGGCCGCTGGGACTGATGCGCGCCGTGTTCGATTGTGTGGTGCCCTACGTGCACGAGCGCAGGCAGTTCGGCGCGCCGATTGGCTCGTTCCAGCTGATGCAGGGCAAACTGGCCGACATGTACACGACGCTCAGCTCGTGCTGCGCCTACGTCTACGCCGTGGCCAGGGCCTGCGACGCGGGCCGGACCACGCGCATGGACGCGGCGGGCTGCATCCTGCTGGCCGGAGAGAAGGCGACGCAGGTGGCCCTGGACGGCATCCAGGCGCTCGGCGGCAACGGCTACATCAACGACTACCCGACCGGGCGTATCCTGCGCGACGCGAAGCTCTACGAGATCGGCGCGGGCACCAGCGAGATCCGCCGCATGCTGATCGGTCGCGAGCTGTTCGCGGCGACGGCCTGACGCCGAGGGGGAACGACGATGCCGATGGGCGGACTTTATTACGAACAGTTCAGCGTCGGACAGCGGTTCGAGCACGTGCTGCGCCGGACGGTCACCGAGGCCGACAACCTCATCTTCAGCGCGCTCACGCACAACCCGGCGGCCCTGCACCTCGACGAGGAATACATGAAGTCCTCCGAGTTCGGCACGCGCATCGTGAACAGCTGCTTCACGCTGAGCCTGATGGTCGGCGTCTCTGTCGCCGACACCACGCTGGGCACGACCGTGGCCAATCTCGGCTGGGACGAGGTCCGCTTTCCCAGGCCCGTGTTCATCGGCGACACCCTGCGCACCGAATCGATCGTGCATGAGATGCGCGAAAGCAAGTCCCGCCCGGGCGCAGGCATCGTCACGTTCGTCCACCGCTGCTTCAACCAGCGCAACGAAGAAGTGGCCGTGTGCAAGCGAATGGCGCTGATGAAGAAGCTGCCGGCGGGAGCAGCCTGATGCGTTCGATGCTGTTCGTGCCGGGTGACCGGCCGGAGCGATTCGCCAAGGCGCTGACGAGCGGCGCCGATGCCGTGATCTGCGATCTCGAGGACGCGGTCACTCCGGTCACGCGCCCGCAAGCCCGGCTCAACGTAGCCGACCTGCTACGGACGACCGGGAGATCAATCCCGCTGTGGGTCCGCATCAACCCCGTGCAGACCGACGACGCGCTTCCCGACCTGGCAGCCGTGGCTGCGGCACGTCCCGACGGCATCGTGCTGCCGAAGGCTCGCAGCGGCGCCGACCTGCACCGGCTGGATCACTGGCTCGAAGCGCTCGAAGAGCAGCACGGACTCGAGTACGGCTCCATCAAGGTGCTCGCGCTGATCACCGAGACCGCGAACGCCGTGCTCAGCGGTGCGAGCTTCACCACACCGCCGGCTCGGGTCATCGGTTACACCTGGGGAGCCGAAGACCTGGCCGCCGACGTCGGTGCCTCGGCCAATCGCACCGCCGACGGCGAATTCGAATTCACGTTCCGGCTGGCGCGATCGTCGTGCCTGCTGATGGCTGCCGCCGCAGGGATCGCTGCCTACGACACGACCGACATTGAATTCCGCGATGTCGCCGCGGTCGAGCGTCGGGCACAGGCCTCCCGTCGCGACGGTTTCGTCGGCAAACTCGCGATCCATCCGGCACAGCTCGCACCAATTCACACTGCGTTCACGCCGACCAGCGACGAGGTGACCTGGGCACGTCGCGTCATCGAACTGATGTCTGCGGCGGGCGGGCAGGGTGCCGTGGCGCTCGACGGCCGCATGATCGACCGACCGCACGTCAAGCAGGCGGAGCGCATCCTGGCCGCGCTCGAACGCCGCTGATCCGCGCACTGCGCAAGGGGAGACTCGAAGCATGAGCGTGCTGCAGACCCGTATCGACCGGCATGGCGCCGAGTTCACGGCCAACGAGGCCGTCAATCGTGGCCTGGCCGCCGAACTGCGTGAACTTGCCGCGAAGGTCCGCGCAGGCGGCTCCGCGGCGGCACGTGCCCAGCACGAGAGTCGCGACAAGCTGCTGGTGCGCGATCGCATCGACCGGCTGCTCGATCCGGGCACGCCCTTCCTCGAGATCGGCCAGCTCGCGGGACACAACCTGTACGACGACTGGATTCCCAGCGGGGGTGTCGTGGCCGGCATTGGCCGTGTGTCGGGCCTCGAATGCGTCATCGTCGGCAACGACGCGACGGTGAAGGGCGGCACGTATTACCCCATCACCGTGCGCAAGCACCTGCGCGCGCAGGAAGTGGCGCTCGAGAATCGTCTGCCCTGCATCTACCTCGTCGATTCGGGTGGCGCATTCCTGCCGCGTCAGGACGACGTCTTTCCTGACCGCGAGCACTTCGGCCGCATCTTCTACAACCAGGCGCAGATGTCGGCGCGCGGAATTCCGCAGCTGGCCGTAGTGATGGGTTCGTGTACGGCAGGTGGCGCGTACGTCCCGGCGATGTGCGACGAGGCGATCATCGTGCGCGAACAGGGCACGATCTTCCTGGGGGGACCGCCGTTGGTGCAGGCCGCCACGGGCGAACGCGTCGACGCCGAAACGCTGGGAGGGGGCGACGTACACGCACGACAATCCGGCGTGGTCGATTACCTCGCCGACAACGATGCGCACGCGCTGTGGATGGCGCGGCGACTGGTCAGCAACCTGAACCGCAGCGGCTCGAAGCCACCGCCCGCGCCGGCCCGAACACCGGCCTATCCTGCCGACGAGTTGTACGGAGTCGTGCCGCGGGACACGCGTCACCCCTACGACGTGCGCGAAGTGATTGCGCGCCTCGTCGACGCATCCGAATTCGACGAATTCAAGGAACTCTACGGCACGACGCTCGTCTGCGGCTTCGCGCGGATCGCCGGTTACCCGGTCGGCATCATCGCGAACAATGGCGTGCTGTTCTCGGAAGCTGCGCTCAAGGGCGCGCACTTCGTCGAGCTGTGCAATCGCCGGCGCGTGCCGCTCGTGTTCCTGCAGAACATCACCGGCTTCATGGTCGGCCGCAAGTACGAAGCCGGCGGCATCGCGCGCGACGGCGCCAAGATGGTGACGGCGGTGGCCTGCGCGTCCGTGCCCAAGTTCACCGTGATCATCGGCGGTTCTTTCGGAGCGGGTAACTATGCGATGTGCGGTCGCGCGTACGGCGGCCGCTTCCTCTGGACCTGGCCCAACTCGCGCATCTCGGTGATGGGCGGCGAGCAGGCCGCGACGGTGCTGGCGATCGTCAAGCGCGAAGGCCTGCAGCGCCGGGGCGAGGAGTGGTCGCAGGACGACGAACAGAAGTTCCGCGACGACATCCGTGGCCAGTACGAAACCCAGGGTCACCCCACGTATGCCAGCGCGCGGCTCTGGGACGACGGCGTGATCGACCCGGCCGACACGCGCAACGTGCTGGCCCTCGCGCTCGCGGCGGCCACTTGCCGGCCCGACGAAGGCGAGACCCCCTTCGGCATCTTCAGGATGTGAGGCAAGCCATGCTCAAGAGCGTCCTGATTGCCAACCGCGGCGAGATCGCCTGCCGCATCATCCGCACCGCGCGAAGGCTGGGCCTGCGCACCGTCGCCGTGTATTCGGAAGCCGACCGCGGGGCGCTGCACGTACGGATGGCGGACGAGGCCGTCTGCATCGGTCCTGCCGCCGCCCGCGAGAGCTATCTCGACGGCGACAAGCTGCTGGCCGTGGCCAAGCAGCAGGGCTGCGAGTCGATTCATCCCGGGTACGGCTTTCTGTCCGAGAACGCGGACTTCGCCCGTGCCTGCGAAACGGCGGGCATCGTGTTCATTGGTCCGCCCGCGTCATCGATCGACCGCATGGGTTCCAAGAGCGAGGCACGCCGACTGATGGCCGCGGCCGGCGTGCCCGTGCTGCCGGGCTACGACGATGACGATCAGTCCGACGCAAAGTTGCTTGCGGCGACAAACTCGCTGAAGTACCCGCTGTTGATCAAGCCAACGGCGGGCGGGGGCGGCAAGGGCATGCGCATCGTGCGCGCCGCAGCCGATTTTGCCGAAGCTCTCGCCGGTGCGCGCCGTGAAGCTGCAAAGTCCTTCGGCGATGATCGAGTGCTGCTCGAACGCTTCGTCGAGAAGGGCCGGCATGTCGAGATCCAGGTTTTCGCCGACGCGCACGGCAACGCCGTGCACCTGCACGAGCGCGACTGCTCGCTGCAGCGCCGCCATCAGAAGGTCATCGAGGAAGCCCCGGCGCCCGGCCTGAACGACACGACGCGCGCCGCGATGGGCGCCGCGGCGGTGGCGGCGGCCAAGGCGGTCGGTTATCGCGGCGCCGGCACGGTCGAGTTCCTGTTCGATGGCGCCGAGTTCTATTTCCTCGAGATGAACACGCGCTTGCAGGTCGAGCATCCTGTCACCGAAATGATCACCGGGCTCGACCTCGTCGAATGGCAGCTGCGTGTCGCTTCGGGCGAACGGTTGCCGCTCGACCAGGCGGCAATCCCGCGTCGCGGCCACGCGGTCGAGGCGCGCCTGTACGCTGAAGATCCGGAGCGCGGCTTCCTGCCGTCCACAGGACGTCTGTCGCGCCTGCGCTTTCCTGCCGCGACACAGGACGTGCGCGTCGATGCCGGCGTGGAGGAGGGTGACGAAGTCACGGTCCACTACGACCCGATGATTGCCAAGCTGATCGTCTGGGCGCCCGATCGCGCGACGGCGATCGAAAGGCTGCAACAGGCGCTCGAAGCCACCGAAGTCGAAGGCGTGCGCACCAATGCACGCTTCCTCTGGCAGGTCCTCGGCGCGCCTGCCGTGCGAGCGGGCGACGTCAGCACGCGACTGCTCGAAACCGATCCGTCGCTGGCGCCGGGCGTTGCAGCGCACGAGATCCACGCAGCCTGGCTGATCGCGGCTGCAGCCCGATTGCAGTCGATGCCGGGAGACGAACTCGGGCACGCCAGTCACGCCGCGAGCCCGTGGGAAGCAGCCACGGGGTTCCGGCTGAACGGACCGGCCAGCGTGCGCGTCGCTTTGCGGCTCGACGCGAACGGCGCGCCTGCCTCAGTTGCAGAGTCCCGGCCGCTGCAGCACTGGCTCTCGTTCCGACGCGAGGCCGAGGGCCTGGCCGTTGTCCTCGATGGCAAGACGCACCGGGTTACCTTGCGACGCCCTGCAGCCGATGTGCTCGAAGGCTACGTCGACGGCCACCCCGTGCGAGCGCGCGTCGAACTGGATCACGGCCGATTGGTCGTGCGCCGGCACTGCCTGCGCTTCGATTTCGTCGAGGACACCGGTGCGGAGCATCGTATTTCGGCCGAGCACGAAGGGCATTTCCTGGCGCCAATGCCCGGTCACGTGCTCGATGTTCGCGTGCAGGTCGGCCAGAAGGTGGAGCAGGGTGCGGTGCTGCTCGTGCTGGAAGCCATGAAGATGGAGCACTCGCTCACGGCGCCCTGGGCCGCGAATGTGGTCGAAGTCAAGGTGCAGAAGGGTCAAAGGGTCGAGGAAGGGACGGATCTCGTCCGGCTGGAACCCGCAGACTGACTGCGGCAATCCCCGACCTTGGAATGAGTCTGTTTTGCTAGACTTCGCGCCGAATCGCGACCCTGTAACATTCAATCGGGGCGCGAAAACAGGCAGATCGCGCGGAGGCTTGATGACATTCGACGGGGCCGTGTTCGAGGCCCGCGCAATCAACGCATGGCGAGGGGACCGGCACATCCTTCGTGACGTGTCTTTCTCAGTTCGCCCCGGCGAGTTTCTCAAGGTCACGGGTCCCAACGGCGTCGGCAAGACGACGCTGCTGCGAGTGATCTGCGGCCTGCTGCCCGCCGAAACCGGCGAGCTGTGGTGGCGCGGGCAGTCGGTCCGTGGCCGCCGCGACGAATTCAATTTCGAACTGGGTCACCTCGGCCACCTCAATTCCCTGAAGGGCGACCTGACGGCCCGCGAGAACCTCAAGTTCCTGGCTGGCCTGCGCACGACGCTGACGGCGCAGACCATCGACGCGACCCTCGATCGCGTCGGCATCCTGTCCCGGGGCGACCTGCCTGCCCGCTCGCTGTCGGCTGGCCAGAAGCGCCGCCTGGCGCTGGCACGCCTGCTGCTCGCGGATGCGGCGCTCTGGATCCTCGACGAACCCGTGACGAACCTCGACACCGCCGGCATCCGGCTGGTCGAAGAACTGATCGTCGACCACGTGCAAAACGGCGGCCTGGCCATTGCAGCAGCCCACCAGCGGCTGCTCGACGATGCGCCGTGCCTGCGCCGTCTGGAGCTCGAACCATGACCGCCGTGCGCACGCCAACGCTCGCTGCCGCCAAGCTCGTCTTCCAGCGCGACATGACGCTGGCCTGGCGTCGCTGGGACGAAGTGGCGCAGCCGCTCATCTTCTACGTGGTCGTCACGACGATGTTCCCCCTCGCCACCACGCCGGACCTTTCGGCGCTGCGGGAGATCGGCGGTGGCGTGGTCTGGGTGGCGGCGCTGCTGGCCTCGCTGCTCGCGCTCGAAGCCCTGTTCCGGGCCGACGTCGAGGACGGCACGACGGAGCAATGGGTACTCTCCGGTCAACCCCTAGGGTATCTTCTGCTGGCCAAAGTCGCGGCCCACTGGGTGCTGACAGGCCTGCCGCTGGTGATCATGTCGCCGATCGTCGGCACGGGCCTGGGGCTGCCGACCAGCGCCTGGGGCGTCCTGATGGCTTCGCTGCTGCTCGGCACCGGGACGCTCAGTATCCTCGGCGGCATTGGCGCGGCGCTCACGGTGGGCGTGCGCAGGGGCAGCGTGCTCCTGTCGCTGCTGGTGTTGCCGCTCGCCATGCCGCTGTTGATCTTCGGTTCCCGCGCGGTGTCCATGCAGATGGACGGGGATTCCCCGGCCGGTCCGCTGCAGCTGCTCGCGGCGATTTTCTTCATGGCGTTGAGTCTCGGACCGATCGCAATGTCTGCGGCGATCCGCATCAGCGTCGAGAATTGACAGGTATTTGACGCAATCCACTGAACGCAACGCACGCTGACCGGTCAAGAGGAACAACATGTCGTGGACCTGGTTCCATAAGCTCGCATCGCCGCCGCACGCCTATCGCATCCTGGGCAGCCTGGCTCCGTGGTTCGGCTGGGCGTCGCTGGCCCTGATACTGCTGGCCACCTGGTGGGGCCTGGTCAAGGCGCCGGCCGACTACCAGCAGGGCGACGGCTTCCGCATCCTCTACGTCCATGCGCCGAGCGCCTGGATGTCGATGTTCACGTATGTCGTGATGGCGGTGGCGGCTGGCGTCGGCCTGGTCTGGCGCATCAAGCTGGCGCACGCGGCAGCGGCGGCCTGTGCGCCGATCGGTGCCTCGTTCACGTTTCTGGCATTGGCCACTGGCTCGATCTGGGGCAAGCCGATGTGGGGGACCTGGTGGGTCTGGGATGCCCGGCTCACCTCGGAACTGCTGCTGCTGTTCCTGTACCTCGGCTACATGGCGCTGCGGGCCTCGTTCGACGACCCCCAGCGGGCCGACCGGGCAAGCGCCGTGCTGGCACTGGTCGGCGTCATCAACGTGCCGATCATCCACTACTCGGTCAACTGGTGGTCTACGCTGCACCAGCCGGCAAGCGTAACCAAGTTCGACAAGCCCTCGATCGACCTGGCGATGCTGATTCCGTTGTTCCTCATGATCATCGGCTTCCAGCTGTATTTCGGCTGGGCCGTGTCCCGCCGCCTGCGGGGCGAGATCCTGCGTCGGGAACGCAACGCAAACTGGCTTAAAGAAGCAGCATAATCATGGACTTAAAAGAGTTTTTTGAGATGGGAGGTTACGCGGGTTACGTGTGGACCTCCTACGGCCTGACGGCCCTGATCCTGCTCTGGAACTGGTGGGCGGCTCGCCGCTCCGAAGCCGAAGCACAGACCGCCGCCAGGCGGCGAAATGAACTTGCCTTGGAGAGATCATCATGACACCGCGACAGAAGCGCATGGTCACCGTCGTCGCCATCGTGGCCGGCGTCGGCATCGCCACCACCTTTGCACTGAATGCCTTCAACCAGAACCTGCTCTATTACTACAGCCCGACGCAGGTGCACGCCGGCGAAGCACCGGCGTCCCGGGCCATCCGGGTCGGCGGCCTGGTGGAGAACGGCAGCCTCGCCCGCAAACCGGGCAGCATGGAAGTCACTTTCATCCTGACCGACTACGCGCAGAAGGTTCCGGTGAGCTACACGGGTGTCCTGCCTGACCTGTTCCGCGAGGGGCAGGGCGTCATTGCGCGCGGCAGGATGGACGGCAACCGCTTCGTCGCCGAAGAAGTCCTGGCCAAGCACGACGAGAACTACATGCCGCCCGAAGTGGCGGACAGCCTGAAGCCGCACCTGGACGCTGCAAATTCAGCCGGCCGGCGCAGCACCTGATCACCAGCGACCGACACTAGCCCGCACCGGAGCAACCACCGCATGGTCGTCGAACTTGGTTTGTTTGCGTTGATCCTCGCGCTGCTGTTGTCCTGCGCGCAGGCCTTCTTCGGCCTTGCCGGTCCCGCGATCGGGAACCGCCGCTGGATGGCGGCGGCACGGCCCGCCGTCGCCGGGCAGTTCGTGTTCGTCGCGCTGTCGTTCGCAGTGCTGGCCTGGGCGTTCTACAAGAACGACTTCTCGGTGCTGTACGTCGCGAACAACTCCAACTCGGCGCTGCCGACGTTCTACCGCTTCTCCGCGGTGTGGGGCGCGCACGAGGGTTCGCTGCTGTTGTGGGCGCTTTCGCTTTCGGCGTGGTCGATCGCCGTCGCCGTCTTCAGCAAGAACCTGCCGGAAACGTTCGCCGCGCGCGTGCTCGGCGTGCTCGGCTTCATCAGCATCGGGTTCCAGGGTTTCATCCTGTTCACCTCGAACCCGTTCGAGCGGTTGGTGCCAGCCGCGCAGGACGGTCATGACCTGAACCCGCTGCTGCAGGATTTTGCACTGGCAGTGCATCCGCCGATGCTCTACCTCGGCTACGTCGGCTTCTCCGTCGCGTTCGCATTCGCGGTCGCCGCGCTGCTCGAGGGCAAGCTCGACGAGAAATGGGCGCGCTGGACGCGCCCGTGGACGACCGTCGCCTGGATGATGCTCACGTGCGGCATCGCGCTTGGCAGCTGGTGGGCGTACTACGAACTCGGCTGGGGCGGCTGGTGGTTCTGGGACCCGGTCGAAAACGCATCGTTCATGCCCTGGCTCGTCGGCACGGCGCTGATTCATTCGCTGGCCGTCACCGAAAAGCGCGGGCTCTTCAAGAGCTGGACGTTGCTGCTGGCCATCATCGCGTTCTCGCTGAGCCTGCTCGGCACGTTCCTGGTGCGTTCCGGCGTGCTGGTATCGGTGCACGCATTCGCCAGCGACCCGAGCCGCGGCATTTTCATCCTCGCATTCCTCGGCCTCTGCGTCGGCGGCTCGCTGGCGCTCTACGCATGGCGCGGTCCCGCGCTGCGCGCCAAGGGCGGCTTCGACGTGGTCTCGCGCGAGTCCTTCCTCCTGTTCAACAACATGCTGCTGCTCGTGACCACGGCGCTGATCCTGATCGGCACGCTGTACCCGCTGTTCCTCGACGCGCTCAACATGGGCAAGATCTCGGTCGGACCGCCGTACTTCAACGTCGTGTTCCTGATCCCGACGCTGCCGTTGATGGCGCTGCTCGCGGTCGGCATGCATGCGGCCTGGAAGCACGCCAAGCTCGAAGAAAAGAAAAAGGCGCTGGCCACCATGCTCGCCATCGCGACCGTCGCGGGCGTGGCCATTCCTGTCCTTGCCTATGGCGGCTTCAACTTCATGGCGTCGGTGGGCCTCACGGCGGCGTTCTGGGTGATCCTGTCGTCGCTGTACGAGCCGTTCCAGCGCCTGCGCAAAAAGCAGTCGCTGTCGCGCGGCGTGCTCGGCATGACCGTCGCCCACATCGGCGTCGCGATGTTCTGCATCGGCGTCACCGTGGTGCAGACCTATCGCATCGAGAAGGACATCGCGCTCAGGCCGGGTGAGTCCGTCGAACTGCAGGGCTACAAGTTCAGCTTCGACAGCCTCGAGCAGGTGGCCGGCCCCAATTACGACGCGACGCAGGCGCACTTCACGATCACCGAAGGCGACAAGGTCATCGCCAAGCTCAATCCGCAGAAGCGCGTCTACCGCGTGCGCACCATGCCGATGACTGAAGCCGGCATCGCAGTGAACTGGAACCGCGACCTGTTCATCGCCATGGGCGACGACCTGGGTGCCAACGCCTGGAGCGTGCGGGTGCAGTACAAGCCGATGGTCCGTTTCATCTGGTTCGGGGCGCTGGTGATGGCCATCGGCGGATTCATCGCAATCACCGATCGCCGCTATCGCACGCGCAAGTCCGAGGCCGACGCGAAGGTCGGCCTGGGCAAAACGGCGCAAGCCACCTGACGTTCCGGGACAATCGACATGCTCAAGTTCGGCGTACCACTCGCACTGGCCCTGCTGCTCGGTGTGTTCCTGTTCGTGGGCCTGCAGCGCGACCCGTCCTACGTGCCTTCGCCGCTGATCGGCAAGCAGGCGCCGGAGTTCACGCTGCCCAGCCTGCACGACCCGGCCTATCCGGTCGCTTCGAAGGAACTGGCTGGCAAGGCCTGGGTGCTGAACGTGTGGGGCACGTGGTGCGGCGGTTGCCGCCAGGAACACGACACGCTGATGGCGATCGCGCGGACCGGCGCGGTACCGCTGATCGGGCTGAACTGGAAAGACGACGGGGCTGCAGCACAGCAATGGCTGAGCGCGCTGGGAAATCCCTACGCAGTCGTCGCCTCCGACCCCGAAGGCCGTGTGGCGATCGACTGGGGCGTCTACGGCGCCCCGGAAACCTTCCTGATCGGGCCGGACGGCAAGGTGCTGTTCAAGCACATCGCGCCGATGACCATGGAGGTCTGGACCCAGGAATTCCTGCCGCGCATCCAGGCGGCCAACGCCAGCATGGCGCCGACCGGGGGATGAAGGACATGACGTCGCTGCATTTTTCACGTTTCGCCCGCACCGTGCTGATGGCGCTGCTGGTCGCCGGCGCGGTCCCGGCGCTCGCCATCGACACCGAGCGCGCTTTTGACGACCCGGCCCTGCAGGCGCGCTACGAGACGATCGGCCGCGAGTTGCGTTGCCTCGTGTGCCAGAACCAGACCATCGCGGACTCGAACGCCACGCTGGCCCAGGACCTGCGGCGCGAAGTCCGCGAAATGATCGCCGCCGGCAAGACCGATGACGAGATCCGCACCTTCATGGTCGATCGTTACGGCGACTTCGTGCTCTACAAGCCGCGCATGACGCCGGTCAATTACCTGCTGTGGGCAGCTCCCGTGCTGCTGCTGCTCCTTGGGACTTTCATAGGGCTCCGCATCATCCGCAAGCAGGCAGCGCAGGCGGATACGGACGGCCCGGAGGCTGGACAATCGTGATGTCGTCTGCATTCCTCGTCGTCGTCGCGCTGATGGTGATCGTGGCCATTGCGCTCGTGATCTATCCGTTGCTGCGACGGCAGCCGGCCGCCAACAAGGGCGAGCCTGCCGCACCCAGGGCCGCGCCTCTCGCGTTTGCCCTTGCGGTCGCCGTGGGCCTGGGTGCCATCGGCCTGTATGCCAAGCTGCACACGTTCCCCTGGGACAACCCGATGTCGGCAGAGGCGGTGCCTGCGGGCCACGGCGAAATCGGCACAGCCGGGGCGATGAATGAGGTGACTGCCTCGCTCGAGGCACGGCTCGCGCGGGATCCGAACGATCGCGAAGGCTGGCGCATGCTCGGCCGCACGTACCTGGTGGGCGGTAACGCCGCGAAGGCCGCGGAATCCTACGAAAAGGCCAACGCGCTTGCACCGCAGAAGGACATCGACCTGCAGCTCGACCTCGCGGAGGCGCTCGTCCTGACGGATGACCCGGCCGTGCAGCCGCGTGCCAGGGCGATCATCGACGAAGCGCTTGCGGCAGATGCGGACAACCAGAAGGCCCTCTGGTACCAGGGTGTCATCGCCGTTCGCGCGGGCGACAACGAGACCGCGAAGAAGAACTGGATGAAGCTCCTCGAGGGCAACCCGCCCCCGGAAATCCGAGACGTGATCACGGCCCAGCTGCGGGAACTCGGCGTCGATGTCGCTGCAGGAGCGGGCAGCGCGGCCCCGACCATGGCGGCTGCAGGCGGTGGGCCGGGAGCAGGGCCCGTGATGAGCGGCGGCAGTAGCAGCGGCGTCGCCGCCAAGGGCCGCACGATTCGCATCAGCGTAAAGGTCGACCCGTCGCTCGCCGGCAATATGAAGCCGGGTGCCCTGTTGTTCGTGGCCGCCCGTGAGCCCGGCATTCCGGGCCCGCCGATTGCCGCGACGCGCATCACCACGGACGACCTGCCGGCGGTGGTGGTCCTGAGCGACGCCGACACGATGATCGCGGGGCGCGACCTGTCGTCGGTGAACGACGTGGAGATCGTCGCTCGTGTCGCGTACGGCGGCACGGCGGTCACTGCCAGCGGCGACCTCATCGGCCGCGCAGTGCAGAAGAAAGGCGGCAGCGAGAACCTGGACGTGGTCATCAACCAGGTCCAGCCCTGAGGTGGCAACCCGGACCGTTCACCTCAAGCTGTCGAAGCAGCCTTCCGTACTGGGAAGTTATCCGCGCGCCCTGCTGACACGTCGTCCTGACATCCTTACGCTGCAGGAGCCGTCCGAGTTCGAGGTGCGGCTCGACAACGTGCTGATCGACCCGCAGGCCGTGGCGAAGTACGCCTCGGTCTGCGCCTTCGACGCGTCGGACGTGCGCAACGGTTACGTGCCGATCACCTTCCCGCACGTCCTCGCCATGCCGCTGCACCTGCGGATCATGGGGCACCCGTCTTTCCCGCTGCGCCCGATGGGCCTGATTCACGTTTCCAACACGATCGCGCAGCCCCGGGCACTGGAAGCTGGCATGACCCTGAACGTCGTGGTCTCGGCTCGCAACTATCGCAGGACCGACGCCGGTCTCACCTGCGACATCGTGACGGACGTCCTGCGGGCCGGACAAACCGTGTGGCGGGAGACCTGCGTATTCCTGTCGCGCTGGCCCGACTCCGCACAGCGAACGGGCGGGCGGCCCCCACGGCCGCCGAAGGCCCCGAAGGACGCCCAGGTGCTCACGGAACTGGCCGTGGACCAGAATCGCGCCTGGAGATACGCGCGCGTTGCGGGCGACTACAATCCGATTCACCTGAGCGACCGGGCTGCACGATTTTTCGGTTTGCGCGGCGCGATCTCGCACGGCATGTGGACCCTTGCCCGCAGCCTCGCCGAACGACCCGTCGACGTGCCGTCGCCCGATGCGCGACTCGAAACGCAGTTCCTGACGCCCGTGCAGCTGCCGGCACGCGTGAACATCAAGCAATGGGTGGAGCAGGGGCAGTCGAAACGCGCCATGTGCGACGTCCGCACCGGCCGCATGCACATGTATGCCTACTGGACGACCGTCCCGACGGTGCCCAGCGCGAACGTCAGCGAGGCCTGACGACGAGCACGTTGTCGACGCTTTTCACGCCGGCGACACCCGCTGCGATTCGACCTGCCTTGTCCTTCATCGCGGCGGACGCCACAAAACCCGCGAGCTGCACGGCGCCGTCGTGCGTCTCGACGTTGATCTGCAGGCTCTTGACGTCGGCGGCATCCATCAGTGCGGCCTTGACCTTGCCCGTGACCAGGCTGTCGTCGAGCCGGGTGCCGATCGACGTGGCCGGCGCGACCGCGACGTTGTTGACCACTTGCTTCACACCCGACACGCCAGCGGCGACCTTGGTCGCATAGGTCTTTTCAGCCTCCGAGCGCGCGAAGCCGCTCAGTTGCACCACGCCGTGGTAGCAGTCGACGTTGATCCGCGTGCCGCTGGTGTTCCTGTTGTCGAGCAGGGCCACCTTGATGGTCGCCGCAATCACGGAATCGTCGGCCGTATCCGTGGACGATTGCTGAGCACGGGCGGGTGCCGTCAGCAGAGAGAGAAAGGTCAGGAAGGTCAGGAAGGCGGCGGGAAGAGGGTGCTTCATGCAGGCAAGTGCTCCAGCGGGAAACGATGACGTCCCGACGTGCGTTGCTCCATTGTAGTCGACTGGCGCGGTGGAAACGTCGCACGCTGCATGTGATCATTGCCGGATGACTCCTGCACGCGTCCTGCCTCTCGTGGGTGGCTGTAACTTTCGCGATTGCGGTGGCTACGAGACCACCGACGGCGCGCGCGTGCGCTGGGGCCGGCTTTATCGATCAGGACTGCTGGCTCGCCTGTCGGCCGCGGCGGCCGCGCAAGTGCAGGCGCTGGGCGTGCGAGCGGTCTGCGACCTGCGCCGGACCGCGGAGCGTGCCCTGCATCCGAACCCATCCTTCGGTGCCGAGGTCCGTCGTTTCGAGTGGGACAGCGAACAGGAATCTTCGCCAATCCGTGACCGGGCCTTCGCCAGTTCGAATGACGAAGCCGGAGTACACGCAGCGATGGTGTCGATGTACGAGCGGCTGCCGTTCGGCTTGCAGCCCCGGCTTGCCGGCGTGTTTGCGGCGCTGGACCACGCGGCGCCGGGGGCGGCGATCGTCCATTGCACGGCAGGCAAGGATCGCACCGGGGTGGCCGTGGCCCTCGTGCTCGAATCACTCGGCGTGCGCCGTGAAGCCATCGTCGAAGACTACACACTGACGAACACGGCGGTGGACCTGCGCTCGCAATTGCTGGGTCAGGATGGCACGGGCGCGGGTCTCGCCGCGACGGTGGAGTCCATCCTGGCGTTGTCGGCCAGGGCGCAGGAAGCGATGCTGGCTGCGCGCCCCGAATACATCCTGGCAAGCCTGGGTGCCATCGAAGCGCGCCACGGCTCGGTTCGCCAGTACCTGCTGGACGAACTCGCGCTCGAACCCGCCCTGCTCGAGCGCCTGCGCGAACGACTGCTCACCTGAACCGGAAGCGACGACGAATGCTACAGGCAAGGAATCGAATGTTCAGTGGACTCGCGGCGCTGCTGTTTTGTGCCGGCCAGGCACAGGCCGCGGCGGTAGGCGCAGAAATTCCGGCGCCACGGGACGTGCCGTATCCCGGCGTGATCCAGTTGCAGGTCGACGCGACGGACCTCGACCATCGCGTGTTTCGCGTCAAGGAAACTTTGCCGGTGGCCGGGCCAGGCCGCACGACGCTGCTCTATCCGAAGTGGCTGCCCGGCAATCACTCCACGACCGGTCCGATCGACAAACTCGCCGGACTGATCGTTCGCAGCGATGCGGGCCAGAGGCTCGAATGGCAACGCGACCCGGTCGAGATGCATGCCTTCCATGTCGACGTGCCTGCTGGCGTCAAGCAACTGCACCTGGAGTTCGAGTTCGTCACGCCCACGGACACGAGCCAGGGGCGCGTCACGATGACGCCGGATCTGCTCGGCCTGCAGTGGGAAAAGACCCTGCTGTATCCGGCGGGCTTTTACGCCCGACAGATTCCGGTGGCGGCCTCGATCCGGTTGCCGGCCGGCTGGCAGTTTGCCTCGGCACTGCGCGGCGCCGAGCGCGCCGGCGACACCGTGCGGTTTGCGACGGTGCCGCTCGAGACCCTGGTCGATTCACCGTTGTTCGCCGGTCCGCACTATCGACGCGTCGAACTGGACCCGAGCACGAACGGTCCGGTGCGGCTCAATATCTTCGCCGACACGAAGCAGGAACTGCAGGCCACGGACGAGCAGCTCGACAAGCACCGTCGCATCGTCGGTGAGTCGATCGCGCTGTTCGGGTCCCGGCACTTCCGCGAGTACGACTTCCTGCTGGCGATCAGCGACCACTTCACCGGCATCGGCCTCGAGCACCACGAGTCGAGCGAGAACGGCGTCGGGCTCGGCTATTTCACGGACTGGGACAGCAACGGCAACGGCCGCGACCTGCTGGCACATGAAATGACCCACTCCTGGAACGGCAAGTTCCGGCGTCCTGCCGACCTCTGGACACCGTCCTACGAGGTGCCGATGGGCCCGAGCCTGCTCTGGGTCTACGAAGGCATGACCGAGTACCTCGGGTTGGTGCTCACGAGCCGCTCGGGCCTCTGGTCGCCAGAACTCACGCGCGACGTCCTTGCCCGGTCTGCCGCGAACTACGACCTCGGCCGCGCCGGCCGGCATTGGCGCAACCTGCAGGACACCACGCTGCAACCGATCGTCAATTACCGGGGCCGGCAGAGCTACGACAGCTGGCAACGCAGCAAGGATTACTACACCGAGGGTATCTTTGTCTGGCTGGACGTCGACACGAAAATCCGCGAACTGACCCGAGGCAAGCGTTCGCTCGACGATTTCGCGCGCGCCTTCTGCGGCGTCGAGGACGGACGTATCGAACCTCTGACGTACACTTTCGAAGATGTCGTTGCAACGCTGAACGCGGTGACTCCTTACGACTGGGCCAGCATGTTGCGCGCACGGCTCGATGCTCACGGTCCAGGTGCGCCGCTCGATGGCCTGGCGCGCAGCGGCTGGCGCCTGGCCTTCAGGGACGAACCGTCACCGTCGGACAAGGAAGCTGACTGCGTTCAAGGCCGGCCTGGCTCCCGGCACGACCGTCGTCGCCGTCAATGGCAAGGCGTACACGCACGGGCGTCTGCAGGACGCGCTGAAAGCGGCCAAGGCCGACCCGAAGCTGCCGACGGAACTGCTCATTCGCAGCGCCGATAGTTTCAGCACCGTCAGCCTCGATTACCACGACGGCCTGCGCTATCCGCACCTCGAGCGCATCGAGAAGACGCCCGACCTGCTTTCGTCCATCCTGCAACCTCGGCTCCCCAGGCCAGCGGTGAAAAAATGATTCAGTCCCTGCAACGTACGAGCCGCATTTTGTGGTCGATGATGATGCTGGCCGTGTCGGCCGTCACGCCAGTCACTATTGCGATGGGAGCATCCGCGCCGCAGCCGGGCGAGGCTGCCTTCCGGGACCTGTACCGGGAGCTCGTCGAGACCAACACGACGCTCTCCGTCGGCAGCTGTACGGCTGCAGCCGAAAAAATGGCGGCACGACTGCAACGAGCGGGCATGCCCGCCGCATCGATGCAGATCCTGGCGCCGGCGGAGTTCCCGAAAAGTGGCTCCCTGATCGCCTCGTATCCTGGCAGGGATGCGAAGCTCGAGCCGATCATGTTGCTGGCCCACATCGACGTCGTCGAAGCTCGCCGCGAGGACTGGGTGCGCGACCCGTTCACTCTCGTCGAGGAAGACGGGTTCTTTTACGCGCGCGGCGCGAGCGACGACAAGGCCATGGCCTCGATCTTTACCGACCTGCTCGTGCGCTGGAGCGAACAGCAGTACCGGCCGCAGCGTGGCGTGACCCTGGCGCTGACCTGCGGCGAAGAAACCTCTGAGCACTTCAACGGCGTGCTCTGGCTGCTGCAGAACCATCCTGCCCTGATGCGGGCAAAATTCGTCCTCAATGAAGGCGCCGGGGGACTGCTCGATGCCAGCGGCAAGCACCTCTCGCTCGACGTGCAGGCAGGCGAGAAGGTCTACCAGGATTTCAGGCTGGAGGTGACTCACCCCGGCGGTCACAGTTCGCGGCCAACGCGCGAAAAATCCGATCAACCGCATGGCCGCTGCGCTGACGCGTCTGGCGGCGCACCAGTTTCCGGTAAACCTGAATGACACGACGCGCGCCTACTTTCTGGCGCAGGCGGAGGTGACCTCAGCCGAGGTCGCCGCCGACATGCGTGCAATCGTCGCGGACCCGTCCAACGACGCGGCGGCGCAGAGGTTGTGGACCGCCAACCCGAGCTGGAACGGCATGCTCCGAACTACGTGTGTAGCCACGCAATTCGAGGGTGGCCACGCACCCAATGCCTTGCCGCAGCGTGCGAAGGTCAACGTGAACTGCCGCATCCTGCCGGGCGTGCCGATGGAGCAGGTGCGTGCAGACATCATCCGAGTGATCGCGGACGACTCAATCAGCGTCCATTTTGGCGATGAAATGGGACTGCCAGCCCCGGTGCCGCCGCTCACGACAGAGATGCTGGATCCGATCCGTGCCATCGCCAAGACGCTGTGGCCCGACGCCCGCGTAGTCCCGACGATGGCCACGGGCGCTACCGACGGCCGGTTCCTGAATGCAGCGGGCACGCCCACCTACGGCCTTTCCGGGGTGTTCGCGGACGCAGCCGGCAGCGGAGCTCACGGCTTGAACGAGCGTATCCGCGTGCAGTCGCTGCTCGATGCGCGCCAGTTCCTGCACGAACTGGTGAAGCGCTACACTCGCCACTGACCGCTGCGTCACAAAGGAGGGTTTCCCATGGCCTACGTCGATGGATTCGTCGTTCCCGTGCCCAAGGGCCAGCTCGCGGCTTACCGCACGATGGCACGCAAGGCCGGCAAGGTCTGGCGCGAGCACGGTGCGATCGACTACCACGAATGCGTCGCGGATGACGTCACCGTGGGCAAGCGCACGTCGTTCCCTCGCAGCGTCAAGCTGAAGCCGGGCGAAGTGGTGATCTTTTCCTACATCGTCTACAAGACGCGTCGCGAACGCGACCGCATCAACAAGGCGGTCATGACCGATCCCCGGCTCAAGTCGATGATGGATCCGAAGAAGAAAATGCCTTTCGACGGCAAGCGCATGTTCTGGGGCGGGTTCAAGTCGCTGGTGCGCATCTAGTTCGTCACGATGGCGGTAATGGGGAGGCACTGCCCGATGTTGTTTCGATCATTCCGACCGGTCCGAACCTGGCTGCTGCTTGCCACACTGATGCTGTCCGCGTGCGCGTCGATGCCCAGTCGCGACCCGCTGCAAGTCACCGTTGCAGGAGTCGAGTCGATACCGGGCGAGGGCATGGAGCTGCGCCTGCTGGTCAAGCTGCGCGTGCAGAACCCCAACGACACACCGATCGATTTTGACGGTGTGTCGCTCAACCTCGACGTCATGGGCCGCGCTTTTGCCAGTGGCGTGAGCGACCAGGCCGGCACCGTACCGCGCTTCGGGGAAGCGGTCGTTGCCGTGCCGGTGACGGTCTCAATGATGCGTATGGCACGCCAGGTGCTCGGCATGCTGGACGGCAAACCCGTCGACAAGGTCACGTATTCGATGAGCGGCAAGCTGCACGGCGCATCGATGTTCGGCACGCAGCGCTTCACCTCCAAAGGCGAGTTCGAGTTGCCGAAGAGCGCGTCGGCCGCCGAGTCCGTGGCTGCGCCCTGAGCACCGCACGCGGTACGCGAATGCCCAACGAACCCATCAAACTGCTGCTGCCTGAGCTCGAAGCCGAGGTGGTGGGCGAGGCCCTGGAGTTGTACCTGCGGGCACGGCCTGCCCCGCTCGATCACCGCTACGAGTATCGGTACCGCCCACGCGACGTCCTGCAGCGGACACGCCCGACGAGACGATCGCGCCGCCGTCAGCCGATCGAGGACTGACCAGCGGGCCCCGGGCCGGGCGGGCCGCCCCGGGTCGATTGGCGCCCCGCGAGACCGACGATGCCAGTCCTTTCGTTATTCCCGACGCGCGTCTACATCGCGAAGCTGCAGGCACCCGGCTGGGATGTGTTCAATACGCGCCTGCTGCGTGAGTGCGAGCAATACCGTGCGGACGACGTGGCCGGACAGGCGTGGTCAAAAAAGCGGTATCCGGGCGGCTACACCTCCTACGGTTCGCTGAACCGGATGCACACGCTGTCGCCGACGTTTGCAAAGCTGGGTACGCAGCTGCAGCGGCACGTGCGGGCCTACGCTCGCACGCTCGAGTACGATCTCGCGGGCCGCCAACTGTCGATGACGGACTGCTGGATCAACATGATGCCCCGCGGCGTCACGCACGGTTTGCACCTGCATCCGCTCGCGACGATCAGCGGGACGTATTACGTGCGTACTCCCCGGGGCGTGCCCGGCCTGAAACTGGAAGATCCGCGCCTCGATCGTTACATGGCAGCGCCGCCGCGCACGGAGGGTGCCAGGCCCGAGAACCAGCCGTGGGTGACGATGCCCGTTGCAGCCGGCACGGTGCTGCTGTTCGAGAGCTGGCTGCGGCACGAGGTGCCGCCGAACCCGATGCATGCCGAACGGGTCAGCATCAGCTTCAATTTCAACTGGTTCTGAGAGTCGTCGGGCGATCGCGTTCGCACCGACGTACCGAGGAGGGACCGTGAACGACCGCATCCCAATACCCCGCGATCCCGCCAACGACTACACGGCGGAGATGGCGCAGCAACGGCGCGAATTCGTGACCAGCCGGACTGGCACATCATTGCAGCACGTCGGTTCGTTCACCCTCGACCCGGCACAGGTCGCCGGCAATATCGAGAACTTTCTCGGTGTGGCGCAGGTACCCGTCGGCCTGGCGGGGCCGCTGCGGATCAACGGCGAACACGCGACGGGCGATTTCTACATACCGCTTGCCACCACTGAAGGCACGCTCGTCGCGAGTTACAACCGCGGTATGCGACTGCTCAGCGCAAGCGGCGGGGTGACCGTCACGGTGGTCAAGCGCTCCATGCAGCGCGCACCCGTCTTCGAATTTGCCAATGCGCGTGAAGCGCGCGATTTCGGGCAGTGGCTCGTCGAGCATTTCGACGCCATTCGCGCGGCTGCCGAGGCCACCACGCGGATCGGCAAACTGACCGACGTCGAGCAGTACGCCGTGGGCAACCTGCTGTACACGCGTTTCAACTACACGACGGGGGACGCGGCCGGCCAGAACATGACAGGCAAGGCGACGCTGGCGGCGTGCGAATGGATCAAGGCCCGGCACCCGCTGCACCCGGGCTACATCCTGTCGGGGTCGATCGATACCGACAAGAAGCATTCGGCCATCAACACGCTGCGCACGCGCGGCCGTCGCGTAATCGCGGAAGTGACGATCCGCAACGAGACCCTGCAGCGAATGATGCGTGTCGACGCGAAGACGCTGTTCCGCTCGCGCCAGGTAAGTCAGGCGGGCTCATTCATGGCGGGCTCGGCTTACAATGGTCCCCACGCGGCCAACGGCATCGCGGCGATGTTCATTGCAACCGGCCAGGACGTGGCCAACGTCGCGGAGTCGCACGCCGGCATCACTTACGCGCAGCTGCTGGATAACGGCGACTATTACTGGTCGGTCACGCTGCCGTCCCTGATCGTCGCCAGCTATGGCGGCGGCACGGGCCTCGGCACGCAGCGCGAATGCCTGGAGATGCTAGGCTGTTACGGTGACGGCAAGGCCGACCGGCTGGCAGAAATCGTGGCGGCCGTCGTCCTGGCGGGGGACGTCTCGCTGGGATCTGCCGTGCTGGCTGGCGACTGGGTCAGCAGCCACGACAAGCTGGGCCGCAACCGGCCCTGACTTCAAGTAAACGTGACGACGGCACCGCGCAGTGCGGTGTTCCATCGCTGAACGACGCAGCATCAGACACCAGGAGCCTGCAGTGCATCGAACCATCAAATTGATCCTCGCGAGCCTCGTCGCCCTGCCAGTCATTGCCGCGGCCGACGGCCTCGCTGCCGTTGCCGACCTTAAGGGCTGCACGAACGCCGCGATCACGGGCACAGCCAGGCTCGAGGAACAGGTGACGCCCGAAGGCGTGAAGGAAGTGACGGTCGACCTCGAGATGAAGGGCCTGCCCGATGGCAAGCACGCCGTGCACATCCACGAAGTCGGCGCCTGTGAGCCGTGCTCCGCGGCCGGTGGACACCACGACCCGGGTCCCGCGGGACAGTCACGGCCCGATTCGGCGATGGACACGGTCCCGGCGACGGACGTCAATCACCCGTTTCACATGGGTGACCTGATCAATCTCGACGTCAAGAGCGGCGTCGGCTCGCTGCGTCACACGACCAACCGCGTCACGCTGGCGCCGGGTCGCTTGAGCATTTTTGACGCGGATGGCAGCGCGATCGTCGTGCACACGCAGGCCGACACGTATTGCGACGAAGAATCGGACCTCAGGAAGGGCTGTGCGGGCGGCGCGCGCGAAGCGTGCGGCATCATCAGGCTGGTCAAATGAGCGGGGCCGAGCCAATGCTGACCGTTCACCACCTCGAAACCTCGCGCTCGCAGCGCATCCTCTGGTTGCTCGAGGAACTCGGTGCTCCGTACGAGCTGAAGGTCTATCGGCGCGACAAGGTCACGCGGCTCGCGCCGCCAGAACTCAAGGCAATTCATCCGCTCGGCAAGTCGCCGGTGGTCACCGACGATGGCGCCGTGATCGCAGAATCCGCGGTCATCATCGAGTACATCGTCGGGAAGTACGGGCACCTCGGCACGGGTGAACTTGCGCACCTTGCGCCGGCTGCCGGAACCCCGGCGTACTGGCAGGCCAAGTACTGGATGCATTACGCCGAAGGCTCGCTCATGAACTGGCTGGTCATGAAGCTTGTGTTCAGCGCCATTCCCAACCGGCCGATGCCGTTTTTCGTCAAGCCGATCGCGCGCAGCCTGTGCGAGAAGGTGGAGTCGACGCTGATCGATCCCAACCTGCAGAACTCCCTCAACTTCATCGAGAATCACCTCGCGCAGAACGCGTGGTTCGCCGGCAGTGAAATCAGCATGGCGGATTTCCAGATGAGCTTCGGCATCGAAGCCCTGCTGGCGCGCTCGGGGGCGGGCGGCAGGTACCCGCACATCGATGCGTACCACCGCCGCATGCGCGCGAGACCGGCTTATCAACGTGCGGAAGCCAAGGGCGGCCCGACGTTGATGACGAGTTGATCGGGCGGGGGGCGCAGGTGGGGCGGCAACAACATGAATCAACATCGGAAGACCCGATGAAAGCGGAGCCGGACCGTGCGGAATCGACAGTCGGAATTGCCGGCCGCCGCCGCTGCAAGGCGGGGTCGACAGTGTCGGGGGCGTGGGCGGGCACTGATCGCTGGATCGAGGAGGCGACCGCCTGCCGCGGCGGCCGCCTGTTTCTCGACGAGGGGAAATGCCGGCAGTCACGAGCGGGGCGCGGATCCAGGGCGTGGGGCGTTCGATCCCGGCCGCTCGACCAGCTGGCCTGAGGAGCACCGGATTTTCGCGGGACTGTCCAGCCTGCGGTCGCGGTCGCGGGGCCAGCGTCCCGAAATGTCCGGGCACCGAGCCTCGGCGTGACTTTTCCATCGTGTACGGACAGCCGAGCCCTGCCCGCTGATCATGACGGCTCACGACGATGGAGACAAGGCAAATCGGTCGGCCAGCCGCTGCCACGCGAGTTCAGGTTGCGGATCCAAGGAGGACAAGTGGGCCATCGGCGAGATCTGCGCCGGGGATACGTCATCTTCGCAGCGGACGCGCGCTCCGTGGTGGGCGGCTGGTACATGGGCAGGGCAGGATCGCCGACCTGGCCGCCTGGCTGAGGCGGCGGACCGTTCGCGCTGGCGTTGATCGTCCAGGTGGGTCGCGCCAGCCGCATTGGCACAGACCTTCATACGGTCGAGGGATCCGCCCGACAAGCTGATCGATCTCTGACGTCAAGATCGAACCCGCCGCGCGAGCACGCTCCCGCCGCACCAACAACGCGGACCAGCCGGCACATTCGTTGCCGGCTGCGTGGGGGGGGGGGGGGGGGGGGGGGGGGGGGGGGGGGGCGCGGGGGGGGGGGGGGGCCGGGGCGGGGGTGGTGTTGGGGCGCCGCGGCGCTAGGGGGGCGGGCCGGGGGGGGCCGGCCGGGGGTACGACGCCCCGCCACAGACGACTTTCAGGGACAGCCTCAACATCGATTCCGGCAGGACGGCGCAGAGCGTCTTCCGCGCGCGGCGCAAGTGGTTCGCCGTGGTCGTCGAAGTCAACTGCGAAGTGAGGTCGTGATGTCCGCAAACCTGCAGGCCGCACCGGACACAGGTGATCTCGAGTACGTCGGCTTCTGGCCCCGCGTCGGCGCGGCCATGATCGACACCGTGCTGCTGCTGGTCATCTGCGCGCCACTGGTAACCCTGGTCTATGGTCGCGCCTACTGGACCTCGGACGCGTTCCTGCAGGGGCCCGCCGATTTCCTGATCAACTGGCTGTTGCCGGCGATCGCAGTCATCGTTTTCTGGACCTACCGGCAGGCGACGCCCGGCAAGATCGCGATCCGTGCACGGGTCGTCGATGCCGGGACCGGCGGCAAGGCCAGCACCCGGCAACTCGTCATTCGGTACCTCGGCTACTACGTTGCAATGCTGCCGCTGATGCTCGGCATCGTCTGGGTCGCCTTCGATCCGCGTAAACAGGGCTGGCATGACAAGCTTGCCGGCACCGTCGTCGTGCGGCCGCGGCATCGTGGACCTGCCCGTGTCGATTTTCCGCGGCAGGGCAAGCCGTGAGCCGGCCGACCTCGCTGCTGCGCCTCCTGGCAGCCTTGTCTTTGCTGCTGACGGCAGCAGGCATGGCACACGCGCAATCACCAGTGACGGCCACGACGCCCGACGCGCGTGTCGAGACCGCGCTCAAGGGCGCGCAGCTCGGCTTCCTGATCGACGAAGGCGACTACCGGCTCGACTACAAGGTCGACGAGACCCGCAGCCAGCGCGTGTGGGTCGCCTCCGGAACGACGTCGTTGCCGCCGCTGGAAGTGCGGGATGTCTGGTCCGTGGCGGCGCGTGGCAAGGGCGCCGTGCCCGCCGACCTGGCGGTACACCTGTTGCAGGAGAACGTCCGCATGGTCCTGGGCGCCTGGCAGGTGAACCAGGGCAAAGATGAATACCTGGTCGTCTTTTCGGCGCAGGTGGCTGCGGACGCCGACGCGGCGGCGTTGCGGGAAGTGATCGAGGTCGTGATGTACAGCGCCGACCGGATCGAGAAGGAACTCTCCGGTACCGACGCCTTCTGAAGCGCCCGCCCGGCATCTGGACAGAGTCTCGACAAGGGAGTAAACCGCACCCCAGCGTGCCGTCGATCGCGCGCATGTCGCGCACGGCAGGGACGGCCGGTGGAGGGGGAAAGCCATGAACCGCATGCTGGTGGTGGCCGGAATCCTGTCGGCGGTGATCGCCGGAGCCTGGGTGGGTGCGCACAGCGCACGGGTCAGCGCGGCGGCACAGCCCGCGCCGCTCGAGGCACCTGTCGGCGCGGCACTGTTGCCCGGACTGGGTAATTACGACTTCAAGATCACGACGCGCAACCCCGAAGTGCAGCGCTGGTTCAACCAGGGGCTGATGCTGACCTTCGGCTTCAACCATGACGCCGCCGAACGATCGTTTCTGAAGGCAGCGCAACTCGATCCCGATTGCGCGATGTGCTGGTGGGGAGCCGCGCTGGTGCTCGGACCGCACGTCAACGCACAGATGGACCCGGCCGATAACCCGAAGGCCTGGCAGAGCCTGCAGCGAGCCGTTGCGCTCGCGCCCAAGGTCACGGAACGCGAACGCGCCTTCATCCACGCGCTCGAATCGCGGTACGCCGAGAATCCGCCAGAGGACCGTCGCGTGCTGGACGAAGCTTACGCGAAGGCAACCGGTGCGCTTGTCGCGCAGCGTCCTGACGACCTGGATGCCAGGGTATTCCACGCCGAAGCCCTCATGGACCTGCAGCCCTGGGATTACTACGACGAGAAGCTGGCGCCGAAGGGCAACACCGCGGCCGTCGTGTCGCTCCTGGAATCGGTCATGAAAGAGAGCCCGAACCACGCGGGGGCACTGCACCTTTACGTGCATGCCGTCGAAGCTTCGGCCGATCCGCAGCGGGGCGTCGTGGCAGCCGATCGACTGCGCACGCTGATTCCGGGCTCGGGTCACCTGGTGCACATGCCCGCGCACATCTACGCGCGCGTGGGGCGCTGGCACGATGCCGTCGTCGCGAACCAGACGGCCATCGCGGCCGACAACGATTACCTGGCCACCTGTGGACCCAACGCCAAGGGCGTGTATCCACTCGGCTATGTGCCCCACAATCCGCACTTCCTGTGGTTCGCGGCCAGCATGGAGGGGGCGAGCAAGGTCGCGCAGGACGCTGCGCGCACGACTGCGCAACGCGTCAACCTGCCGGACCTGATGCGACAACCGGGTTTCGCGGGTCTGCAGCACTACTGGATGACACCCTGGTTCGACAACGTTCGCTTCGGGCGTTGGGACGAGATCCGGGCGGTGCCGAATCCGGCGCCGGATCTGCCTTACGTCACGGCCATCTGGAACTACGCACAGGCGATGGCGGCGATACGGCAGGGCCGGATGGAGGACGCCAACACCCATTACGCCGCACTATCAAAACTGGCCGCCGATCCGATCATGCCGACCCTCATGGTCTGGGATCGCTATCCGCT
>JADIZR010000007.1 GCA_016704655.1 Pseudomonadota bacterium
CGATCCCGCTGACACGCTCGCCATCAGGCGCGGCCCGGACTCAACCAGGTGCAGAGTCAGGTTGGCGCGTGACCGGTAACGTCGCAGTATTTCGCCGAGGACCTCGACGCCCTCGAAGCCACCCCCGACGATGACGATCGATCGCGGCGCCCGGCCCTTCATCAGCGCCGCCAGTCGGCGCCCGATCGCGCTGCATTGCTCGACGTTCTTGAATGGCATCGCGTGACGTTCCGCGCCTCGCACGCCGAAAGTCTCGTTGATGCCGCCCACGGCGACGACGCAATAATCAAAGGTGTGGACCTTGCCTGTCGCTGTCGACAGCGTGCCGTGCCTGGCGTCGATGGCGGCGACGGCAGCGCGTACGAAACGGTGCCCCGCTGCAGCGACGAGTCGCTTGCGTGGCAACCTCAGGTCGGCTGGCCGCTTGGCGCCGGAGACCAGTTCGTGGATGTTGGGCAGCCACTCGAACCACGGCGCTGGATCGAACACCGTCACGTCGAACTCGGGACCGAGACGCTGGGCCGCCCGCAGTCCTGCAAAACTGGCGCCGACGATGGCCACGCGCGGACGCTGCGACAGCGAGTTCTTGCGACGGCGTACAGTCATGGACAGGCTTCGAGGTCGAGGGCAGGGAGTCGCAGTGTAGACTGGAACTTCATTGCCAACGGAGCTGCCGTGAACACGATCAAAGCGTTCCTCAAGGCGACCCTTGTGGGCGGCCTGATGTTTCTCGTGCCGGTCGTGCTGGTCGTGCTCGTGCTGCGGCACGCGCTGCAGTTGGCCGCCAAGCTCGCAGTACCGCTCGCTGACGTGCTGCCGGTCAGTCACGTGGGCGGTGTTGGCGTCGTCACGCTCGTCGCGGTCGCGATCCTGCTCGTCATCGCGTTCCTCGCGGGGCTATTGGCGCGAACAGGTCCGGGGCGCCGCGTCACGCACTGGTTCGAGGAATCGCTCCTGGGCGGCCTGCCGCAATACCGCATGGTGAAGTCGCTGGCCGACGGCCTGACCCAGCTCGAGACCGGCGGGGACATGCAGCCGGTGCTGATGCGCGGCGACGAAGGGTGGATGCTCGGTTACCAGATGGAAGAGCTGCCGGACGGCTGGCGCGTCATTTTCCTGCCGGCGTCGCCGACGCCGATGTCGGGCAACGTAATTTATGTCGAGGCGTCACGCGTGCAGCCCCTCGACCTCTCGATGCGCGAAGCCATGCTACTGGTCAAGCGGCTCGGCATTGGTTCGGCAGAAAAATTGCGCAGCACGAACCTCGGCAACAGCACCTCGAGCTGATCAGGGCGGTTGCTCGCCGAGCGCCTGGGCTGCCAGCACCCGCACCTGCGGGTCGGCGGATAGGCGGCCACGAGCCTGCGGGCCGTCGCCTGCGCATCCGAGCGCTTGCCCGACTCGAGTTGGAACGACGTCAGCGCCATCAGCAGGTCGCGATCGTAAGGCCAGCGCTGGTGGCTTGCTGCAGGCGGCGGATCGATTCCTCCGCCTGCCCCGTCGAATGCAGCGCCACCGCGTAAACGTATGTGTAGCGCGCAGTCGCCGGATCGAGTTCGACCGCACGCCGCAGCGACGACAGCGCGAGTTCCGTCTGCCGCAGTCGCACACGCGCGAGACCCAGCGCGTGGTGCAGCGTGGCGCTCGCAGGCACGTGTTGCAGTCCCTGTTGCAGCATGTCGGCGGCTTCCTGATCACGGCCCTGCACACGCAGCGCGTCTGCCGCATTGACGTAAGCCGGCACGAACTCCGGGTCGAGCCGGACTGCCGCAGCGAACTGCTCCTGGGCGTCGCCGGTCTCGCCCAATGTCGCCCGGACCCCCCCGAGCGCAACGCGGGACTCCGGCCGATCCGCGTTGTACTGCAGGGTGGCGACGTACTCCTGCAACGCGGTATCCCAGTGTGTTTGCAGTTCTTGCGGCAGCCGGTCCTGGCCGCCCGCCAGCGACCGCGCCGCCTCGATGCGAACGGCGCGCGTGGCATCGCCGAGCAGCGGCCCAAGAACCGCGGCGCGCGCTTCGGCGGGCATCACGTCGGCCAGCTGCACCGTTGCCAGTCGCACCAGCGGACTGGCGTCCTGCGACATGCGCTGCGCGAAGTCGCGCGTGAACTGGCCGCTGCCGGCGAGTCGCGCGAGCGCAGAGGCACGCACGATGGCGGGTTGCGCCGTGTCGCCAGCGACACCAGCGAGCCGATCCAGTGCGGACGGTTCGCCACCTTCTGCTGCGTGAAAGACCGACGCGAACGTCTGGTAGCCCGTGGCGTCGCGGCCGAGCCAGTCGTGCACCGCTTTGGCCGCCCACTTCACATCGTGGTCGGTGTGGCACGCATTGCAGGCATTCGGCACGCCGAGCGCCACGCTTTCATCGGGTCGTGGCACACGCATGCTGTGATCGCGCCGCGAATCGACCACCATGTACGTGGTCTGCGGCATGTGGCAGTTGACGCACTGCGCGCCCGCGGTGCCCGGCTCGTGACGATGGTGCGCGGCCACGTCGTACTTCTGGGCATCGTGACACTGCGCACAGACTGCATTACCGGGGGCTCGCAGCTTCTGCGTGTGCGGATCGTGGCAGTCGCTGCAGGTGACGCCGGCCGCGTGCATGCGGCTCTGCAGCCACGAGCCCCAGATGAACACCTCGTCCTGCTGCTGGCCATCGACGTGGTACAGCGCGGGCGTCAGCAGTGTAGGCAGGTAGTGATCGAGGAACGGACGCCCAGGCTCGTACCCTTCGGCGATCTGCGCACGACGCGCATGACATTGGGCACAAACCTCGATTTCGCGCTCGGTCTGGCGCGGCTTGCTGCGCACGGGCTTTCCAGCCTCGTCGCGGACCCATGCCACGCCACGCCGCTCGTCGAGCTGCACGGTCAGCCCCTTGCCCGGCTCGTTGCCTTTGCGCTGGGCCCACTGCAGGTGTGCCGAGCCGGGCCCGTGACACGCTTCGCAACCCACCGCGATTTCGGCGTAAGTCGTCTTGAACGAATCTGCCGTGGCGTCGTAGCCCTTGCTCACCTGGGTCGAGTGGCAGTCGGCGCACATGAAGTTCCAGTTCTGCGACCGACGCGTCCAGTGGAGTTCGTCCGTGTGGTCGATCTGCTCGTCGGGATACTGGCGGAACCAGCGCTGGCCACCGTGTTCGCGCGGCCGCGCATCCCAGGTCACGGCGGCGGCCTGCAGGCGCCCGCCGGGCAGTTCGACCAGGTACTGCTGCAGAGGCGCGATGCCGAACGTGTACTTGACCTCGAAGTCCGCGAGCTGGCCGTCGGGTCCGTCCGTACGGATGAAATACTTGTCGTCGCGACGGAAGAAGCTGGTCTGGACGCCCTGGAAGCTGTAGGTCGCGTCGTTGAAGTTTCCCAGCACGGCCTGCTCGGTGGCGTGCTGCATGGCGACGGCGTGCTGCGAGGACTGCCAGGCTTTCGATTCGGCCGCGTGACATTGCGCGCAGGACTGCGAGCCGACGTAGGCAGCCGCGGCGGCGACTGTCTCGCTTACTGCCGTCGCCGCGGGCACGCCTGGCTGGCGCCCGGCGAGGAAATGCCAGGCAGCCAGGGCGAGCATCGCAATGCCCGCCAGCACGCTGATCCGCAACACGGTCATCCCGCTCGATCCATTTGCAAAGACTTCGGGCTCAGGGTGCTGGCGGGGCCGGGACGAACGCTTTCGTTCCAGGCATGATCTCGAAATACTGATCGAACTCGCCAAGGCTCCCCATCAGTTGCTTCAGCACGTCCGCATTGCCGGCCAGGCTGGCCCGGCCGGCGGCGGCCTGGGAGGCGAATGTCGCTTTGCGCATCATGATCGGCTCGAGGTCCGCGCGGTTGATCGTGATGGTGAGGTCCGCGTCCTGCGCCTGGTACCCCTGGATGTTCGTCAGCGTCGCATGGCTGAGTTCGAGCACATGCTGTTCACCGTTGTCGGGCGTCACGAGGTTGATCCTGAAGGCCAGCCCGTCCGCCTTGCGGCTGTCGAGCAGGATACCCAGGTAGTCGAGCCACAGTTCCGTCGTCATGGCGCGCACGGTGTCCGGCGAAGCCGACTGCGGCAGCAGGCCGCTCGGGATGCCCGACCGCAGTTCATGCGCAGCGGCGAGGAAGCTGTTGCGCAGGCTCGAGCTTTCCTTCTGGTAGCCCACCTGTTCGAAAGCGTCGGCGAGCAGGTTCCTGGCGGCCTGGTTTGGCGGGCTGCGCGAACACGAGCTTGTTCAGCAGCTCGATCGCCAGCCGATACTCGCCGGCCGCGTACAGTTCGCGGGATCGCGCGACGATCTTGTCGGCACCTCCCATCATTTCGACGTACAGCGGCGCGGAATCCCGCGGCGAGGTCGGCACGAGCGTGGCCGGATTGCCGTCCCAGTAACCGAGGTAGCGATTGATGACCGCACGGCTGTTGTGTTCTTCCGACCCGTGGTAACTGCGCGCTGCCCAATCCTGCTGCAGGCTGGCGGGCAGGCGGTAAACATTCTGGATCTCGTTGATCGTCACGCCCTGGTTCGCGAAGTGCAGCACGTCGTTGTTCAGGTTCGCGTACGCGTCGCGCTGTGTGCGCATGACTTCCTGGATGCGGGCGTTGCCCCAGCGGGGCCAGGTGTGCGCTGCAAACATCACCTCGGCCTGCGGGCCGAAGCGGTACAGGGCCGCGTTGATGTATTTCGACCATTGCAGCGCATCGCGGACGAGCGCTCCGCGCAGCGTGTAGATGTTGTGGATCGTGGCCGTGATGTTCTCCGCGGCCCAGAACGCCTTGAACTGCGGGAACCAGGTATTCATTTCGGCCGGCGCTTCGGTGCCCGGCGTGTTCTGGAACACCATCGTCACGCCATCGACGACGATTTCCTCTATGTCTTTGGCTACGAGCCGCGTAGGTGCGATCAGGCCCGTGGTACCCGAGGAGGCCCGCTTGCCGATGGCCTGGTCGACATGGCCGAACGGACTGGACGGCAGCAGCATGCCGTACTGGTACATCGCACGACGGATCATCGCGTTGCCGGCGTAGACATTCTCCGAGATGGCCGCCTCCATGAAGCCGACGGGCGCGATGACCTGCACCTTGCCCGCCTTGACGTCGGCCTCTTCGATCACGCCGCGCACACCGCCGAAATGGTCGATGTGCGAGTGCGAGTAAACGACTGCCACGACGGGACGGGCGCCAAGTTGCTCATTGGCAAATGCGAGCGCCGCGGCGGCAGTTTCCTGCGAGACGAGCGGATCGAAGACGATCCAGCCGGAATCGCCCTTGACGAGGGTGATGTTGGAGAGGTCGAAGCCGCGCACCTGCCAGATTCGGCCGGGCACGACTTCAAAGAGTCCGTACTGCGCATTGAGCACGGCCTGCCGCTGCAGCGACGGGTGGATGCTGTCGAAGTCCTCCTTTGTGTCGAGGAACGCGTAGCGGCCGAAATTCCAGGCTGGTGTGCCTCGCGCGGTCTTGATTTCGGTGTACGTGGGCGCCGCGACGAACCCTCGCTTCGACTCCTCGAAGTCCCGCTTGTCCTCGAACGGCAGCGACGATCGCGCCATGCGCTGCAACGCCACCGTCGCCTGCGAGGGCGGCTGTGCCTGCGGGTGAACGTGTGCGCTGGGCACAGGATTTCCCACCGCCCCAGTGTCACGGGCTCCCGCATTCAGTGGAGCGCACGCGCCCCAGACTGTGAGTACCAGCAAAGTCTTGAGACTGTCGAATCCAGCCATGCCACTCTCCACTGCAGCGTTCTCCGCGGGCGACGCGCCGCGCGGCGTCCGGTCACTGTGTCAATAAATCCACTGCAGGCGCGTCAGCAAGGTCCTGGTGTTGCCGGTGACGCCGAAGCGGTCGAGGTCGATGTTGCCGTAGCCGATGCTCGCCTTCCAGCGTTTGTTGGCCCACCAGTTCACACCGGTCCACCAGCCATCCATGGTGCCACCGCGACCAGTGCCTGACGCATCGAAGGCTCCCCTCGTTGCGCGTTCTCGGCCTTGTCAGAAAGAAGCCACGGCGCACCGCCCGGGAATCCGCCTGCGGGGGTGGGAATGCAGGCGGCTCCCGCGCGGGCGCCGTGGAATTTCTGGTCCTGGCGGCGATTGGCCTACTGTTTCGAGCCCTGCGTCACCGCCTCCATCACGCGGTCGAGGTTGAAGCTACCCGGCTTCTGCCGCGGTGGAAACTCCCTGAAGCTCTGCAGCCACTGGCCGACGTACGCACCGGCCGGCGCGATGGCGAACATGCGCTCCATGTACCAGCGCTGGTACCCCATCGCGTTCTCTTCCTCGGCGCGCTCGAACGGGTCCATGCGCAGATTCGTAAGCTTCGGCGCCCGCAGCTCGACGAACGGTTCCTGCCAGACCTTGAGACCCTCGGCCTGCTGCTCGAGGAAGGTCACCTTCAGGTCCTCGTATCGCAGCGCCGCGACGCTGCCGTCGTCGGTCCAGTAAATGAACTCCTTGCGCGGCCACTCCGCCTGGCCCCTGAGCGCCGGCCCCAGATCGTAACCGTCGAGATGGACCTTGTAGGTCGTCGCACCGATCTTGCGACCCTTGAGCAGGTCGGCCGTGACGTCGGTGTCGCCCGCTGCGGCCAGGAACGTCGTCAGCATGTCTTCATGGGCACCGATCTCGTTGATCACAGTGCCCGGCTTGATGACGCCAGGCCACTTGATCATGGTCGGCACACGGTAGCCGCCTTCCCACTGCGTGTTCTTCTCGCCGCGGAACATGGTCGTACCACCGTCAGGCCAGGTGAAGGTCTCGGCGCCGTTGTCGGTCGAGTACATGACGATGGTGTTTTGCTCGAGCCCCAGTTCCCTGAGCTTGGCGAGCACCTGCCCGACGTGGCCGTCGTGCTCGACCATGCCGTCGGCATAGATGCCAAGACCGGTCTTGCCCGCGGCCTCCGCGTGCAGGTGGGTGAAAATGTGCATGCGCGTGGAGTTCCACCACAGGAAGAACGGCTTGCGCGACTGCGCTGCACGTTCCATGAAGTCGAGCGCCTTTGCCGTCACTTCGCGGTCGATCGTCTCCATGCGCTTTCTGGTCAGCGGACCGGTGTCGGTGATCCGGCCGTCGGCAAAACTGTGGATGACGCCACGCGGCCCGAACTTCTTCTTGAACTCGGGGTTCTTCGGGTAGTCGACGTTCTCGGGTTCTTCTTCGGCGTTGAGATGGTAGAGGTTGCCGAAGAACTCATCGAAACCGTGTGCGGTCGGCAACATCGAGTCGCGGTCGCCGAAGTGATTCTTGCCGAACTGCCCGGTGACGTAACCCTGCGCCCTGAGCAGCGTGGCGATGGTCGGGTCGGCCGCCATCATGCCTTCCGGCGCGCCCGGTAGGCCCACCTTGGTGAGACCGGTGCGGATCGGCGACTGGCCCGTGATGAATGCCGCGCGACCGGCGGTGCAGCTCTGCTGGCCGTACCAGTCGGTGAACAGCGCGCCTTCGCTGGCGATGCTGTCGATGTTGGGTGTCTTGTAACCCATCATGCCGCGGTTGTACGCGCTGATGTTGAAGCCGCCGATGTCGTCACCCCAGATGACGAGGATGTTGGGCTTCTGCGTCTGCGTCTGCGCCTGGGCGGTTCCGCCCAGCACGCCCAGCACCGCGAACAGCGCGGCGCCGAAAACTCCTGCGAATTTCTTTTGCATGTTGTCTGGGTCCCCACCCATCAAAGTAACTTCTGTAATAGCCGGGTACAGTATCCCGAGGCCTCGCCGGCAAGGCCGGGGCGTAACTTGGCTCAAACGGAGCCATGTGTCCAATGCATGTTTGATATCGATGCTATATCCTTAACGCATGGCTCTCGAGCTCCAGCAATTGCGCCAGGTGGTCGCGCTGGCCGAACACCGCAGTTTCGTGCGCGCGTCGGCCGCGCTGCACATCAGCCAGCCCGCACTCTCACGCAGCATCCAGAACCTGGAGCGCCGGTTCGGCAGCAGCCTGTTCCAGCGCTCGACGACCGGCGTCGTGCCCACCGATCTCGGCCGGTTGTACATCGAGCGAGCGCGCGACCTGCTGCGCATGGCCGACGAACTCGAGAGTGAGGCGATCGGTCATGCGGCGATGCGCACCGGGCGGGTGGACGTCGGCGGCGGCCCGTACCCGACGGACTCGTTCCTGGGACCGGCGGTGGCGCGCTTCGTCGAGCAGTTTCCACAAGTCAGCGTACAACTGAATTCGGGCGACTGGGACGACCTCGTCCACCAGTTGCGCAGCCGGACACTGGATTTTTTCGTGGCGGAAACCAGTCTGCTGGCGCGCGAGCCGGACCTCGACGTGGTGCCGATGCCCGTGCGGCACCCCGTGTACTTCTTTGCGCGCGCCGGCCATCCCCTGACGACGAGCGGTGCGACGATTCGGGCAGCCGACGTGATGACCTGGCCCTTCGTCACTCCTTCGCGAATCCCGCCCCGAGTGCTCGATCCCATGCTGGCTGCGCACCGCGAAGGATCGTCGCGACTGCCATCGGCACGGCCTTTTCCCGCGATCGCTTGCAATGGTCTCGCACCGGTGAAGCGCATCGTCGCGGCTTCGGATGTCGTGTCGGCTTCGATCCTGCCCTGCATCGCGGAGGACCTCGACAGCGGACGCTTCAAGTTGCTCGCCACGGAGCCGTGGATGCACCTGCAGTACGGCCTCGTCAGTCTGCGCGGTCGGCCATGGACCCAGACAGCCGATACAATGCGTGAGTTCGTGTTCGATGCCGAGCGCGACGCGACGCAGCTCGAGCGCAGGTTGCTGGAGAATCATGCCCCGCAGAGACGCGCCAGGAGCGCTCGAGCGAAGAGAGCCGTTCGCTCCAGGCACGTGGCGGGGCAGGCCCGGATCGGACGCGGCTGAGCCAGTCACTGGAGCAAACATGTCCTGCCTGAAGCCCTTCCCTCGTGGCCTGCTGAGCCTGGTGCTGTTGCTTGCCGGATGCACTGCGACGCCAGTCGTGCCCGCATCCGGCACTGGCACGGCCACCAGCAAGGTGACTGGTTCCGTAACGTACCGTGAGCGCATCGCGCTGCCGCCGTCGGCAGTAGTCACCGTGAAGCTGGTCGATGTTTCACTGGCTGATGCACCTGCCGTGCTGATCGCCGAACAGGTCATCGCCACGGCGGGACGACAGGTCTCGTTCGAATTCGCACTCGCGTACGACGCGTCGCGTATCCAGCCCTCCCATACCTACGCCGTGCAGGTGCGCATCGAGGATGGCGGCAAACTGTTATTCATCAGCGACACAGTGAACCGCGTCATCACGCGGGACGCGCCCACCCAGCTGGACATTGTCGTGCGACGGATCTGAGACTGCGGACTGACGACGTCGCAGGCGCGACAGCGGCTGATCGCGAGAGCAGCGTCCGTTCAGCCGAAGTGGTTCAACGCCGCGAGCGCGACCTCATCACCCCACTCCTGCACGAAGTGCCCGGCCTCGGCCAATTCGAGCGGCGGTGCGCAATTCCGGATGAGCCGACGCAGCGCGTGCATCGCCGGCGGTGGAATCACGGTGTCCTGCATGCCGATGGCCATGAACGCCTGACCCTGCCACTGGTCGCGCCACCAGCGTGCTGCTGCGCGCGACGTTTCCGCGCCGTCCGCGTCCGGGTGATCGCACACGAGATTCGGAAAGCGGCGGGCGCCCGCCTTGAACCGCTGGTCCGGGAATGGCGCGTCGTAGGCGGCCGCCTCGTCGTCCGTGAGGTGCCCGCAGACGCGCTGCATCAGCGCGCCGACGCGCAGATCCGGGTTCGCGTTGACCCACGCGCGCCAGGCGTCAAAGCCTGCACCCAGTGACTGCGTGCCAGTTGCCAGCGCCGTATTCATGACCAGCAGACGCGTGAAACGCTGCGGGTCGTCCATCGGCAATGTCAGGCCGAGGATGCCACCCCAGTCCTGGCAGGCGAGCGTGATGTTGCCCAGGTCGAGCGCCCGCACGAACGCCTGCAGCGAATCGCGGTGCCGCGTAAATGTGTACCAGGCGTCGTCAACGGGTTTGTCCGAGCGCCCGAAGCCGAAAAAGTCGGGCGCAACCACACGCGCGCCGGAGCCGAGCAACACGGGAATCATCCGCCGGTACAGGTAACTCCACGTGGGTTGCCCGTGCAGGCACAGGAACACATGGCCGGCGTCGCGCGGGCCTTCGTCGAGGTAATGCATGCGCAGGCCTTCGAAGCCCGGCAGGTTTTCGGCGTAGTGTGGAGCGAACGAGCAACCCGGCAAGTCGTCGAATCGTTCGTCAGGCGTGCGCATGAATTCCGGTGTCGAAGCTGCCATCGTGGTGTCCTCTCGATTCGGTTGGCGATCAGCCGCGCGGGCGCTCACCCGGATTCAGCGCCTCTCGGTCAGGAGATTCAACCGCAGCGCCTCGTCGACGGTGAGGTCGCGAATCCGGTCGTGCGGAATGGTGTCCATGATGTTCGCGACTTCGGCGTGCACTCCCATCTCGGCCAGGTACTCGACCACCTGCGTCCTGACGACATGCCGGAAAGCGTCTTCGTCGCGGACAGGCACGCGATTCTCCGCCCGGTGCAACCCGACTGCGGATCCCGCCTCCACCGAACGCCGAACACCACCGGCGAGGACGAAAGGACACGCGCTGTGACACGTCCCCGCCGTTGCCCGGGCCGCGTCCATCGTGCGGGTTCCAACGCGCGTGTCGAATGCGTGTTCGCGCAGCACACGCCCGAGCTGCATCGCGGTCACGAGACTGCCACCGGGCGAGTTCAGGTAAACGACGGCGCGGGTAATGCGCTCGGTGAGGATCAGTCTCACGACGCGCGACGTCGCTCCTGGATCGACCGGACCGTCGAGGTAAATCAGCCACTGCCCGTCGCCCTGCAGCCTGCCGGGATAGTCCGGCGCGACAG
Source organism: Pseudomonadota bacterium (assembly GCA_016704655.1). GTDB lineage: Bacteria > Pseudomonadota > Gammaproteobacteria > Steroidobacterales > Steroidobacteraceae > RPQJ01. The sequence continues at coordinate 10,824 of JADIZR010000007.1, forward strand.
CCACGACCTGCAAGGCCGCGGGCATGTCGGGCGCTGTGGGAGCTGCGATCAGCCCGAGCAAAGTCAGTAACGGCATGCTCATCTCGGAGTTGGCGTGTCGCGCTAGAACCCCGCGACGCGCTCGAACACCCAGTAGCTTGCGAGTCCGCCGATCGCATACGGAGGCACGCGCCACAGCCATGCCGGGCTGCTCAGTCGCATCGAAGCCGCTGCTCGCGTGCCGGCCGCCAGCAGCAGGAGCACGATAGCGATAAAGATCAGCTGCCCGATCTCCACCCCGACGTTGAAGAACAGCAGCGCCAGCGGGATCGAGTTCTGCGGCAGGCCGGCCTCGGCCAGCGCGCTCGCGAATCCCAGCCCATGCAGCAACCCGAACGCGAACGACACGATCCAGGGATAGCGCTGGGTGAGCCCGGGCCGGCCCTGCCGACCATGCACGATCTCGGCCGCGACGAAGACGATACTGAGCGCGATGAGCGCCTCCACCGGTGGACCCGGGACGTGCAGCACGCCGAGCGAGGCCAGCGCGAGCGTGATGCTGTGTGCGACCGTGAAAGCCGTGATGGTGACGATCAGTCGGCGCGTGCCGTCGACGATCAGCAGCAGCGCGAGCACGAACAGCAGGTGATCGAAGCCGAGCAGGATGTGGCCGATACCGAGCACGGTGTAGGTCTTGACCACTTCGAGGCGCCCAGGACTCGAGGTCACCGTGAAACGCGGATCGACCGGCAACACGCGACCCAGCTGCTCGGTACCGTCGGCGCGCTCCACTCGCACCAGCACGTCTACGCGGCTGCCCGGCAGCTGCGGGAATTCAACCGCCCGGCCGGCCATGCCACCCTCCACCCGGATGCGCCAACGCAGTACCGCGGCATTGCCCGCATAGCTGCTGGTGCGCTCCGTCAGGTCCTGGGTGCCCGGCGGAAAGACTGGCTGCAACCGCAGCGTCGTAGTCGCATCGAGTGCCGGGACCCGCCAGAGCACGTCGTACGTCGTGGCATCGAGCTGCTTCAGCTGCAGGTAGGCCGGTCGAAAATCGTCGGCCATCGCCGGCGTCACGAACGCGACGAACAGCGCGAGCACGCTTACCAGCCGCAGCAAGCGCGCGCTCAAGGTGACGGCACCGGCGGCAGCGCTGCCTGGATCTCGACCTGGTACTGCTGGCGCAGCTTCGTGAGCGCGGTCGCGTGCGCTTGCTTGCGCCGTTCGCTTTCCCATTCGCGAGCCACGACGTCGCGCACGTCGGCGAGTGCGGGCGACCGCGCCGCCTGGATGTCGTTGACGCGGACAAGATGCACGCCGAACCCGGACACGACGGGTCCGGTCCACTCGCTCACGGGAGACTTTGCAAGCTGCCCGGCGAACTCCTCGCCGAAATCGCGGGTGACGAGATCGAGCGGCATGGCGTCCTGGCGGGACGGCAGCAGGGTGGCCTGGCCCAGCGTCGCGGGATCTGCGCCACGCGCAAGGGACGCGCGTGCCTGTTCGAGCCGGTCCTGCGTGTCTGCGTCGGAACCGAAGTAGATCTGGTCGAAGCTCACGACCGCCGGCTGGCGGAACGCGGCAGGATTCGCATCGAGATAGGACTGCAGGTCGGCGTCGGTGGCAGGATTCTGCGCGATCGATTCCTCGAACAGCACGTCGAGCTTCTGGCGGACGCGGCGCTTGACCACGGCATCGTCCCGGTCGAGGCCAAGCGCAACGCCTTCACGGTACAGGATCTCGTCGCGCACGTAGGAATCGACCAGCCCGTTGAGTTCGACCGGGCTCGGCGGCCGGTTCCAGGTGCCCTGGAACTGGGTGGCCAGCAGGTCGACTTCGGCCTGGGACACGACGATGCGGCGCTTGCCGTCGTCGTCCGGCGCCACACGCCCGTAGTAAGCGAACACAGCCAGGCCGAGCAGCAGGAAATGCAGCAGCGGCTCACGCAGAATTCGACGGACTTGCAATATCGCTCCCCGAGGCACGGACGGTTCGGAATGCAGGTCCGGGGATCAGTCCCCGAACTGGGCGGCCGCAGAGTCTACCGAAGTGCGCTGGCCGCGCCACGGCCAGTTGCCGATGGTTGCCGGCTCGTGCGGTTTGTCGGGTGCCTGGGCCGAGGTCCATGGGAAGTTTCGGCGGTAAGATTGCGCCTGATGCGAATAGGCAGGAGATTCACGATGACCCGAACCCGCTGGTTCACAACTGCCCTTACGGTTTGTCTGGTCACGTTCGGCGCTGTCGCCAGCGCGGAGGATGCACGGGACAACTGGGACGGCCTCGTCCAGATCAAACCCAGGCGCATGGACCTCGTCTACGTCCTGCCGGGCGCGGACTTCCGGCCCTACACGAAAGTCATGCTGGACAGGACCGAAGTCGCCTTCCGCAAGGACTGGCAGAAAAACATGAACGACACCCGTTCAGTGTCGCGCAAGATCGACGACGACGAAGCGGCGAAGATCATGGCTGCTGCCTCCTCCAACTTCACCGACGTCTGGACGAAGGCGCTGGAAAAAGCCGGCTACCAGGTGGTCACAACGCCTGGTCCCGACGTGCTCCGCCTGTCGACCGCGATCGTCAACCTCTACATCAACGCGCCCGACACGATGGAAGCGGGCCGGGTGCAGACGTACGCCGCCGAGGCCGGCGAAGCGACGCTGAACCTCGAAGTGCGCGATTCGCGGACGAACGCCTTGCTCGGGCGCGTGGTCGATCGCCGGGAAACGCGCTCGCAGGTTGCCCTGCAGCCGGCGAGCCGCGTCACCAACCAGGCGGACTTCCGCTCGCTGTTCTCGCAGTGGGCCTCGATCGCCGGCAAGGGTCTCGACGAACTCAAGGCGCTCTCACCCGTGCCGGACACGCTGACCCCCGGGCAGAAGCTCAAGTGAACTCGCGACCTTACGGCACTCCCGGGTCAATCACCGCGTGACGGCTTTCGAGTTCCTGCTGGCCCAGTACGCGATTGTCGCGGGCCTCGGCGTGTCGCTGCTCGTGACCAGCGTGGGTCAGTTGATCTAGGCGCGCGACCGCGTGCGTCTCTACTGGGTGCACGGTTGCTGGATCGCGCTGACATTCGTCGGCCACGTCGTCAGCTGGTTCACGATCTGGCGCTTTCATGAGCACGCGCCGTGGCCTGTGCTGCAGGCATTGCTGCTGCTCTCAGTGCCGATACTGCTGTACCTGATCAGTCACCTGGCCGTACCGGATCTCGAGGACGATCGCAGCCACGACATGCGCGACTACTACTTCCGCCATGCGCGCAGCGCAGGCGGTGCTGCTGTGCGCCGCGATTGCAGTCGCTGCGACTTACCTGTCGCAACCCATCGGCTGAACCGGCCGCCGCTCAGACGGGCTTCGCGCCCGAACCTCGCCCGCCCCGAAGCTCGTACTCCTGCGTGCCGCGGTGATAAATGTGATCCGTGTCGAGCGCGGCCGTCTTCGCGTACTGGAACGCAGGCGCGAGCGACTCATAGATCGGCTCGAACCCGCGCTGCTCCGTCAGGTGGAACAGCTCGCGGAACGACTCGATCACGAAGTAGGTCGCCTGCAGGTCCGAGATCGTGTAGTCGGTGCGCATGACGCGATCGACGTTGAGGTGGATCCGATTCGGTGACCGCCCTTCGATCGAGAACACCGTTTCCGTCGGGCCCGAGAGAATTCCAGCGCCGTAGATCCGCAGCTGCTCGTCCTCGAGGATCAGGCCGAACTCCACCGTGTACCAGTAGAGCGCGCTCAGTGCCTTGAGACGGTTGTACTTGAGCGCCTTCCAGCCGGCGCGGCCATACGCCTGCATGTAGCTCGCGAAAATCGGGTCGGTCAGCAGCGGCACGTGCCCGAACACGTCGTGGAAGACATCGGGCTCCTGAATGTAATCGAACTGCGCGCGCGAGCGGATGAAGTTGCCGGCCGGGAAGCGTCGGTTAGCGAGGTGGTAATAGAACACGTGGTCGGGGATCAGCATCGGCACCGGCACGACGGACCAGCCGGTGAGACTGCGCAGTTCCTCGCTCATCTCGCTGAAGTCCGGCACGCCGCCGCGGCCGAGATTGAGGCGTTCGAGTCCGCGCATGAATTCGCGGCAGGCGTGACCTGGCATGAGCCCGATCTGACGCTGGTAGAGTTCGTCCCAGATCCGGTGCTCTTCCAGGCCGTACTTGCGCTGCGCGGGCTCGAGCCAGTCGTCGCCCAGTCCGGAAGGTTTCTTGAGCGGCGCGACGAAGACGGACGCCGGCATGTCGGGGATGCACGAATAGTCGAACGACGCGGGCACGGTGGGCTTCTCCATGGCCCCATGGTCGCGCATGGGATGCGATATTTCCATCGGACAGCTCCGTCGATACGCCGGAGCGCCGTTCTAGAGCTGGGAATCCAACCGCAGCACCTTCGCCAGCCAGGCCTGGAATTTCTGTCCGCCTGAGGCTTCGGGCGAATCGTCGTATGTGTGTTTACCGTCGCTCCAGCGCAGCTTGCCATGCTCGAGCGTGACGGCCCACGCGCGCTCACCCGACGATTCCTGGTCGAAAATCGCCTCGAGCTGAGTCGCAACCGTCGGTTCTTCGATGAACACGCCCTGCTCGCAGTTGAGCGACGTGGAGCGCGGATCGAGGTTGTAGCTGCCCACGAAGAGTCTCGAGGAATCTGCCGCCAGGGCTTTCGTGTGCAGGCTCGCGCCGGACGAGCCGAACATGCTCCGCTGTGCCTGCACGCCAGGCAGGGGCTTCAGCTCCCAGATCTGCACTCCGCCCTTGAGCAATGCCGGTCGCGATTTCGAGTACCCGCCGTACACCATCGCCACGTCGTTGGCTGCGAGCGAATTGGTGAGCACTCGCACCTCCGTGCCTGCGCCGACCTGGCTCACGAAAAAGATGCTGCCCTGTTTTCCGGGTACGAAGTACGGCGAGATGATGGAGATGCGCTGCTTCGCGTCCTCGAGCATGGGCCCGATCATGGCCAGGACCTGTGACTCCACCGGCCCGCCGCCAGCGTCGAACGCTTTGGCAGGATCGTCGGCAACGAAAAGATAGCTCGACGTCCAGTGCATCGGCCAGTCGCCCGCCACCAGGCGCTGAATCGCGTCGCTGTTGCGCAGTTCGACCGCAAAGGGATGATCGTGCGCAACGGCCGCGCGTGACGCAGCAGACTTTCGCAGCGCATCGAGGGCTGCGGTCGTGACGTCGTCGGGCGCCAGCAGCGCCATGGGATAGGAGGCCTGGGAATTCCAGTAACGATCGAACGACGCGGAGGCGTCGCGCACGACCGGTCCCACCATCGCGAAGTCGAGGTCGACGAAGTTGACCCCCTTGCTCGCACCAAAGTATTCGTTGCCCAGGTTGCGGCCGCCGACGATGGCGATGCGGTTGTCGGCGATCCACGACTTGTTGTGCATGCGCCGGTTGATGCGACTGAAGCTGCCCAGGGCTTCGAAGGCGAACTGCAGGGCTCCGGTGCGCGACCCGAACGGGTTGAACATGCGCACTTCGATGTTCGGGTGCGCGGCGAGCGCCGCGAACTTGTAGTTCTTGCCGCGAGCGTCCATGTCATCGACCAGCAAGCGCACCTTTACGCCGCGATCGGCAGCCTCGATCGCGCGATAGGCGAGGAAAGCACCCGTTGCGTCGTCTTTCCAGATGTAGGTCTGCACGTCGAGGCTGCGGCCGGCCACCAGCGCCGTATGCGCGCGAATCGCAAACGCCTCGGGCCCCTCGCGAACGAGCCGAAAGCCGGACCGGCCAGGATGCGCGGCCTCGGCCTGACCAATGAGGTCGTCGAGGACGGTGCCCTGTGCGAGTGCCACGGCATTCTGGGCCGGCAGCTCGGATCGCGGCGCGAGCGACGAGCAGCCCGCCAGCAGCAGAACGAGCAGACCGGACAGCAGACGGGCGTGGAAGGGCGTGGGCATTCGCAAATTCTTGGCAGCGGCTGGACGTCAGCGAAGATACACGGCTTCGAGTACCGTGAGCGACAGGCCCGTTGCATCGAATGCAATTGACGTCCCGCTCACCTGATACGAGCCGGCACATCGTCCGCAACCGGCAGTGGTCACGCCGAGGCATGCCCAACGGGCAATGGCTCGCGCCGAGTACCTTCCTGCCATGGATCCTCCTCGTGATCTATTTCGCTGGCGCGTAGACCGTCATCAATTCGAGTATCTGGAAGTCGCCGTCTGAATTGCCGAAGGCCATGATCGGCCGCTTGCCGATGAACTTGTGGATCCCGACCGGCTTGCCTTCGCGGACCGCGTACTACGTCCTGATGCTCGAACCGATGACGCGCGCGGGTGGCCAAAGGATATCTGCACCTGCAACTCCTTGATTGTCTTGAGGCGCAGCTGGTGCCGGTGAGCGGCAGCTAGCCACAGCTTGCCGGGCGATTCAAATCAAACCTCCGCCTGACATCGATGCGCCGTGCGTATCGACCCAGGAGCCGGCAAGTCCCGAATTGCACGAACGAGTCCGCTCGTTCATCGTTGCCTTACCCGGACTCACCGGCGGCTGACCGCAGCACCGAAACTCACTGCAGGGACATACCTGGATGATGACGACTGGCACACCGTTGCTGTGGACCCTGTTCGTGGCCTTCGTACTGGTCGCGCTGGTCGTGGACTTCTTCGCGATGGAGAAGCAGGGCGCCCACAAGGTCACGATGAAGGAAGCAGCCGTCTGGTCGCTGATCTGGGTCGCGGTCTCGTTCGTCTTCGTTGCCGGGCTCTGGTGGTACCTCGGCGGACCCGACGGCAATCCAGTCGCCGACGCCAAGGCGCTCGAGTTCGTGACCGGCTACCTGGTCGAAAAGGCGCTTGCGGTCGACAACATCTTCGTGTTCCTGCTCGTGTTCACGTACTTTGCCGTACCGGCCGCCTACCAGAAGCGCGTGCTGATGTTCGGCATCATGGGCGCGCTCGTGCTGCGTGCCATCATGATCCTGATCGGCGCCTGGCTGATCGCGCAGTTCCATTGGATTCTCTACCTCTTCGGCGCCTTCCTCGTCTTCACCGGCATTAAGATGTGGGTCGCCACGGGGCACGAGCCCGACCTCGAGGCGAATCCGGCGCTCAAATGGATTCGCCGGCACATGCAGATCTCGCCAACCTACGACGGCGAGAAATTCTTCACCATACAGAACGGCGTAAAGCTGGCCACGCCGCTGTTCGTGGTCATCCTGCTGATCGCCATCGTGGACATCGTCTTCGCCGTCGACTCGATCCCGGCCATTTTTGCCATCACGATGGACCCGTTCATCGTGCTGACGTCGAACGTCTTCGCGATCCTCGGCCTGCGCGCGATGTATTTCATGCTGGCGGAGATGCATGAGCGCTTCCACCTGCTCTCGTACGGCCTGGCGATCGTGCTCGTCTTCATCGGCACGAAGATGCTGCTGCTGGACATCTACAAGATCCCGGTGTCCTGGTCGCTCGGATTCACCGTCGTCGTGCTGGTGCTGACGATGTTCCTGTCGCTGAAAATCCCGCCGAAAAAGGTCGGAGCGCAAAGCGCCTACCCCTTCGCGGCGAAGCGGGACGAGGAGCAGGAGCCGCGCGACTAGTCGCTACGCACGGGGCGCCAGGCCGCGGCTAGGGCGTATACCAGATGGGTGAACTCCAGGCGCGTTCCTGGGTGGTCGTCGGCACCTTCGGATCCATCTTCACCTTGAAGTACGCCGCATCGTATGCCGTCCAGCGCGGCGTTGGAATCTCCAGCACTCGCGCATAGTAGAAGGCGCGCGCTGCGGGATCGAACTCCGGATCTTTCCACACGGCGATCAACTCGGGCGTGCCGATCGTGTTGGTCCAGGAAGCCGTGGCGACGTCAACGGTGCTGCCGACCGGGGTCAGCCTGCCCTGCGCATCGACCTTGCGCTGCTCGGGGTTGCTCCACGCAACGTCAAAGATCTTTTCGTGCGTCTTGCCGGCCTTGTCTACCCAGCCCTTGATGACCTGCACGCGATCGAGGTTGCCGCCGTAAGGATCGCGGGCCGCGGCGACGAGGAACGTCGGCGCCTTGCCAGCGGCGGCCTTTTGCAGGTCGCCACCCATCGGCACGCCTTTCCTGTATCCAGCAATGGCAGGGGCGCGCGTGGTGGTGTCGGCCGCGACGAAATCGTAGCCGCCGAAAAAGCGTAACCACATGCGCGAACCTGTGGTCGCGTATGTCTCCTTGCGCTTCATTGCGTCCCAGATCGCTTCGCGCGTGTTCTCGGTGGCCCAGACCGCCGTGTAACCGGCGGCGGTCAGCTCCCACCCCTTGACGACCCGGTCGCCGAACTTCATCGCGTTCTCGTCGGCGCGCTCGGCACTGGGCTCGCTGGAGGCGAACTTGCCGTAGAAGTTGTCCTCTTCCGCGGCGACCAGCGCGTTGTGCGTGTCCGTCCCCGCGGCCATGCCGTACTTGAACGCGTTGGCGCCGAGTTGCTGGTCGAGCAGCAGCCCGTTCTTCAGGGCCTCGCGCAGGTATTCATGCGCGATCATGCCGGGCTTTTTCGGCACGAGGGTCAGGTTGCCGCGATCCCAGAGTTCGTAGCCTGCGGTGAATTCGTCGGTCGGCGACAGGCTGGGGTGCGCCTCGCTCTGGCCCTTGTATTGGATAGCCTCGAACAACGGCTCCCACTTCGCGCGCTGCTCGGCCCACTCCCTGGTGATCGGGCCGCCCTTGAAGGTCTGCAGCTCGAACATGCGGCCGTTCGACAGGTTGCCGTTGTGCGGAATCGCGAGCAGCCGGCCACCCGTCTGCTTCTCCCAGTTCGCCATCCAGGCCCAGAGATCTTCCGGATTCTCGGAAACGAACGTCGTCATCGGCAGGACCTGATCCGCCTTCGCCTTGCCGTCGCGGTAGATGACGTTGCGATGCAGGTTATCGCCGCCCCCGGCGTTCGACGTCCATTCGTAACCGATCAGCGCCGTGAAGCGGCCCGGCTCGTTGTACTTCTCCGCGAAGTCGTTGTTGCGCTCCCACGTCGTCTTCGCAAACCGCGGGTCCATGATGAGTTGCGGCAGCTTCTTCTGCGTCTGGGCGGCGATGAGTTCCAGCATCGCGGCCTGCGCATCCGCCCCGCCCTTCGCCATCAGATCGTGCCAGCGCTTGAGCGTCGGGTCCGTCATCATTTCCGCGTTACCGTCGCGGATCATCGCGATCGTGCCCATGCCGTCGGAATGGTCGGTGACCGCGATCCAGTCGAGCGGACGCGACAGGCGCACCGGTTGGCCGCTGGTGGAAACGACTTCCTCGCCACGCGCGAAACGCAGCGCTTCCTCGGGGCCGAGCGTGGTTCCGCCCATTCCGGCATCGCCCGACCAGCTCGTGTGCACGTGCTGGTCGCCGAACAGCGGACGCTCGGGGTAACGCCGTCCGGCGTAAGGCGAATATCCGGCGACCTTGTGAAACGTCGCGGGGTCGGCCGCCGGTGGGTAGGCATCCGAACCCACGACAACCTTCTCCTGAGCACCAGCCGGGATCGCGAGCCCAATGGCTGCAGCAAGGACGACGAGCCGGCTTATTTTCACGCTGTTCCCCTTCACATTTCTGATTGATGTCCAGGGTCCGGACGGGACCGCGGCAATCCCAATAGTTTCAGCCAGAACCTCAGTATGCAAGCTCGTACGGTCGAGTCACCCGCGTGGCGTGGCCCCGGACGCAACGATTGACGGACGGCCGCCTTCTCTTGAAACTGCTGCGCGGGGGCCGGGACGACTCAGACCAACTTTTGGGAGCATTCAATGGACATGGCAGCAGTCGAGACTTTCCTCCGCACCACGGTGGCGGACCTCGCCGTCAAGGTGGCCGCGGCCATTGTCTTCTGGTTCGTCGGTCGCTGGCTGATCAGCCGGGTCATTCACCTGGTGCAGGCCACGATGCACCGCAACCAGATCGACCCGACGCTGACGCGTTACCTCGGCTCGATCATCACCGTCGCGCTGAACATCGCCCTGGTCCTCGGGATCCTCGGATACTTCGCCATTCAGACGACCTCCATCGCTGCGATGCTGGCCGGCGCGGGTCTCGCGATCGGCGCGGCCTGGAGCGGCATGCTCGGCAACTTTGCCGCTGGCGCGTTCATGCTAGTACTGCGGCCGTTCAAGGTGGGTGACTTCGTCAGCATCGCCGGCGTCACGGGCACCGTGCACGAGCTCGGCCTTTTCGGCACCACGATCGTCACACCCGACAACGTCCTCACGCTGATCGGCAACGGCAAGATCTTCAGCGACACGATCCAGAACTTCTCGTCGCTGCCGCACCGTCGCGTCGAGCGCACGGCACAACTGGCCGGTGGCGTGGATCACAACGACGCGATCGCGCGCTTTCAGGCGGCCGTTGCGCAGATCCCGAACGTCCTCGCGCAACCCGCGCCGGAAGTGAGCCTGCTCGACATCAACCTGCTCGGCACGGTCATCGCGGTGCGCCCGTACTGTCACACCGACCATTACTGGCAGGTCTACTTCGACACCAACCAGGCGATGATGCGCGTCGCTAAGGAAGCCGGCTGGCCCGCGCCGACGCCCGCCAACCTCACGCGGATGATCCAGGTACAGGCGTAGCCGATTTGGAAACGGGAGACGCGCACTTACCGGCGCGTCTCCTCACCACCGGGAGCGACGGCTCCAGGCCTCCCGGGCCTTAAGGCGCCGATAAGCTTCGCCGCCTAGCCTTCTCATCGATCCCCATTCAGGAGATGGATCGATGTTCAGAAAGGCACTCCTTGCAGCCACGGTGCTGCTCGCGGCCCCCGCCCTCACCGACACGCCGGAGTCGCTGATGCGGGGTTATGCCGAGCAGGCACGCACCACGTCGGCATCCTATGCCGGGCCGTCCCCCGCGGCGGGTCGTCGACTGTTTCACCAGCAGCCGCGCGACTGGAGTTGCGCAACCTGCCACACGGATCAGCCCACCGCTACGGGACGCCACGCCATCACCGGCAAGGCGATCGGCCCGCTTTCACCCGTCGCAAATCCCGAGCGGCTTCGCGATGCCGCCAAGGTCGAGAAATGGTTCAAGCGCAATTGCAGCGATACGCTCGGTCGTCCGTGTACGCCTGCAGAAAAGGCCGACTTGATCGCGTTCCTCCTGGGCGCAAGGGAAGGAGCCTGACAATGCGCACACGTTCGGGCATTCGTCGCATCGATCGGATCGTCTGGTCACTCGCAACCGTGTTTCTCGCCCATGCCGCCGTGGCGGCAGTTCCACCCGCCCAAGCCGCCAAACCCACCGCCTACGCGGAGGAGTGCGGCGCATGCCACACCGCCTATCCAACACGACTGCTGCGGCCAGCGGATTGGGCCGTCGTGCTTGCATCGCTCGACCGTCACTTCGGTGTCGATGCATCGCTCGATAGCACGACACGTGCGGCAGTGGCGACGCAGCTGGGCGTGGATCCCGCCGTCTCCAGCGCGGCCACCGCTAAGGCAGCGCCGCGGATCACGCAGCAAGGCTGGTTCCGCGAGGAGCACGATGAAGTATCAGCGCAACAGTTTCGTTCTCCAGCCGTACGCAGCGCTGCCAACTGCAATGCGTGTCATGCCGGTGCCGACCGTGACCAGTTCGACGAGCATTCTGTCCGCATTCCGAGGTAACGCCGATGACCAGCAACACCAAGGTCTGGGACCTGCCAACCCGCATCTTTCATTGGGCGCTTGCCGCCTCGTTTGCCGGTGCCTACGTCCTCTCCGAATCGGAGCGGCTGCGCAACGTACACGTTGCGCTCGGCTACACCGTTCTCGGGCTGCTCGCGTTCCGTCTCGTGTGGGGCTTCATCGGCCCGCGGTATGCGCGATTCAGCTCGTTCGTCCACAGCCCCGTCGCGGCGTTCCGCTACCTGCGCGACGAGGTGCGAGGCTGTGCTCCGCGCTACGTCGGTCATAACCCTGCGGGCAGCTGGGCTGTCTTCGGGCTGCTCATTCTCGGCGTGGCCACCGGCGTAACCGGCTACCTCAACTTCAACGAGCAGGGCGGCGAGTCGATGGAGGACCTGCACGAGGTCTTCGCCAGCGCCTGGCTCGTGCTCGTTGGCCTGCACATTCTTGGCGTCGCCTTCAGCAGCTTGATGCAGCGCGAAAACCTCGTGCACTCGATGATCACCGGCTTCAAGCGTGGCGTTGCCGAAGGCACCGAGCCACGCAATGCCCGTGGCCTCGGGCTGGCGATGGTCGCTGCGATTCTCGGCTTCTGGGGCTGGACCGCTACCTCCGGAGGCGTGGCGCCGGGTGCCGGACCCGGGACAGGGCGAACAATCCGAACTGGCGACAGAAAGCGAAACCGACGACGATTGAGACATGCGAATCCTGCTGGTCGAAGACGATGCATTGCTCGGCGACGCACTACAGGTCGGCCTGCGCGAGCATGGCTTCGCGGTCGAGTGGATCAGAGACGGCGCGGCAGGAGAAGCTGCGCTGGCCTCCGACGAATTCACGGCAATCGTGCTCGACCTGGGGTTGCCGCGCATGTCCGGACTCGAACTGCTGCAGCGTGTGCGAAATCGCGGAGATCACACGCCCGTGATCATCCTCACTGCGCGAGAAGCCGTCGATGATCGCGTGCGCGGCCTCGATCTCGGCGCCGACGACTACGTCGTGAAGCCTGTCGCACTCAAGGAGCTCGCGGCCCGACTGCGAGCCGTTGCTCGTCGCGCGCAGGGCATTGCGAGTGGATCGATCATCGTGGGCAGCCTGTCGCTGGACCTCGCCTCGCGTGCCGTAACGTTCGAAGGCAATCCAGTCGAACTGCAGCCGCGCGAGTTCGCGCTGTTGCAGGAACTGGTGTTGCGTGCGGGCCGGGTCGTCACACGCACTCAGCTGGAGACCCAGCTGTACGAATGGGACCGCAGCATCGACAGCAATGCAATCGAGGTTCACGTCCATCATCTGCGGCGCAAGCTCGCACCCACGCTCATCCGGACAGTGCGTGGCGTTGGCTACATGATCCCGCGCGAAGACTGAAACGTGCGAACTCACTCGATCCGCCGGCATATGCTCACGCTGCTGCTACTCACGCTCACCGGCACGTGGCTGGCGTCTGCGGCCCTGACTTACCGCGAAGCGCATCGGGGCATCGATGCCTTGCTCGACGCACATCTGGCCCAGGCCGCGCGGATGCTGGTGGCGCAGGCGGGCCACGAACTCGAGGAACTCGACTTCGATGAGAATTCGACGCCCGCCGGACTTCCGCACCAAGGTTGCCTTCCAGGTGCGCGAGGCGGATGGGACGCTCATTCTTCGCTCAGCCAACGCCCCGACGACGCCGTTCGCCGGGCCGGTCAGCGGTTTCAGCGAAGCTGTGTTCGGTGACATTTTCTGGCGCGTGTATTCGGCAACCGAAGCCGCGCAGGGCGTGGTCGTGCACGTGGCGGAAGACCACGCAACGCGCGAACGGATCGCGCGACGCGTCGCCCTGAGCGCACTCGTCCCACAGCTCGTCGCACTGCCCCTGCTCGGGCTCGCGATCTGGTGGGTCGTTGGTCGTTCGCTGCGTCCGTTACGGCGGCTGGCGGAGCAACTCGCCCACCGCAGCCCCGACGATGTTCGGCCGCTGGCCGCGGGACCGATGCCCGTCGAGTTGACGAGTCTCGCCGAACGGCTCGAGGAACTCCTGTCGCGGGTTCGTGACTCGCTCGATTCAGAACGACGGTTTACCTCGCATGCTGCCCATGAATTGCGTACGCCGGTCTCTGCAATGCGCGCGCAGGCGGAGGTGGCGTTGGCAACCATTGACCCTGACGTCCGCGACGCGGCACTGCGTCATGGCATCGAGGCCTGCGATCGAATGACACGGCTCGTGACGCAGCTGATGCAGCTTGCCCGTGTGGACGAAGCCGGTCACCTTGCAAGTGCGACTTCGTGCGAACTGCGTGCGATTGCGGAACGTGTGCTGGCGGACAGCGCGCCGGCAGCAATGCAGGATGGAAATTCGGTAGCGCTGGAGGCGTCGGATCCCGGGCGCGTTCTTGGCGACGGCGCATTGCTCGAGGCGCTGGTGCGTAACCTGGTCGACAACGCACTTCAACATGGCGGACCACACGGCGAGGTACGGGTGGGGCTGGTGCAGCATGACCGCCAGATCCGGCTCACCGTCGAGGACACGGGACCCGGTGTGACACCGGAAACACTCGAACGACTTGGCCGACGTTTTTACCGCGCGGCTGAAGCGACGGCCACGGGCAGCGGACTGGGGCTATCGATCGTCAAGCGGATCACGGAGTTGCACGGCGGCTGCGTGAGCTTTCGCAATGGCGATGCCGACCGTGGGCTGCGGGTCGAGGTCACGATCCCAATGCAGGGCTGCGAGCGTTCGAATTAGCTCGATCGGATGCGTGCCGCAACGGCGTCAAAGCCGCGCGCGGCTGCCGCATCGGCTGCGGCAATCCCGTCACGGTTGCGCAGTGTCTTCTTCGCACCCGCCTGCAGCAACAGGTCGACCACGTCGCCCGCGCCTGCCTGACTCGCCAGGATCAGCGCGGTATCGCCGAACGTGTTCTGCGCATCCAGCCCAACTCGCAATGCGACCAGCCTGCGCACGATCACGGCGTGGTTGCCGCGAGCCGCGAGCATCAGAAGTGTGTCGCCCGAGCGGCTGAGTGCCTGCACCTCGGCGCCTGCACGCAGCAGCTTGTCGAATGCCGCGTCGTTGCCGCGCGCCGCCGCGCAGGCGATGGGCGTAACGCCGTCGGCGGCCGCCGCATTCACATTGGCTCCGGCACCCAGCAGCAGCGCAAGGACCGCGGCGTCATCGCGGCACGCAGCGTGCCAAAGCGCGGTGTACCCGGTGGCATCTGTCGTTTCAGGACTCGCACCCGATCGCAGCAACAGCGACACCATGGCCGCATCGCCTCGCTGCGTCGCGAGGACCAACGACGCGTCATCGCCCTTGCCCGTGTCGGCTCTGGCTCCGTGCGCCAGCAACACCTGCACGATGCCTGCATTACCCCGGCGAACCGCGGTAGTGAAAGGCGCGCCGTCGCTGGCGCCATGCTCGTTCGGATTGGCACCGCGCTCGAGCAGCATCCGCACGATGTCCTTGCGTCCGTGACTGACGGCCACGCCCAGCGGTGTGTGGCCCGCGCGATCCGGGCGCGTCGGCGACGCGCCTGCTGCGAGCAGCACACCGACGCTGGCGGACGAAGACGCGGCGATGGCGACCTGCAGTGCTGGCTGGCCAGCGGCCGTCGTAGCCTCCGGGTCGCCGCCCCGGCCGAGCACCGATTTCAGCATGGCCGGATCGGTGCGACTTGCTGCGAGCGCCACGTCCGGCCAACCGGCATAGGCATCGCCTGCCGCAGCGCGAAGAATTGGGCCAGCCGACCTTGGGCCGGGTCCGGCGCCCGTAGTGCGCCTGCGCGCCGGTTGTGCGCCGTGCTGGACCAGGAAGCCGGTGACCGCGTCCTGTCTTGATTGCACCGAGTAATCCACGGCGCTCCAGCCGCCCGCATTACGCAACTTTGGGTCAAGGCCCGCGGCCACCAGGCGCTCGGACTGTGTGACGCGGCCACGGCGCGCCGCGTAGAGCAGAGCCGAGTTCCCGAGCGCATCCACCGCGGCAATGTCGGGTTTCGACAGCATCAGCACTTCCAGGGCGTCCGCGCGCTCGGCCGTCGCGGCCAGCATCAAGGGTGTGATTCCCTGCGCGTCGATCGCATCGACTCGGGCGTCGTGTGCAACCAGCCAGCGCACCGATTCTGCAGCGCCCGACTCGGCTGCGTGATGCAGCACCGAACGACGGAATGCGTCGCTGGCATCTTCCGGCAGTAGCGGCCAGAGCGCGGCCAGCGTGTCGACGTCACCGCGGCGCACAGCTGCGATGGTCATCGACAAGGTCACTGCGGGTTCGGTTGCAAGGACGCGAGGATCCACTTGCAGTGGCAACTGGCCTGCCTGCAGCAGGCGCGCCGCATCGGCGTGCCCAGCCGCCGCGGCCGTGTCGAGCCAGGTCCGTGCCGCTGATTCGTTTGCAGGCGAGTCGTACGCCGCAAGCGCTGCCAGTGCATACGCCGCGCGTGGCTCGCCCTTGGCTGCCGCGGCCTCGAAGAGAGTCCGCGCACGTTGCGAGTCCTCGCCGACGCCGAGACCGGCCAGGTACAGGGTGCCCAACAGGTATTGCGCGCGTGAATCGCCGGCCAGCGGATCGGTCGCGAGCCGCCCGGCTGCATCCGCGAATTGCTTCAGACGCAGCGCGCTCTTGGCCGGCTCGAGCAGGTCCGGCGCCGCGAACTTTGATGGAGTTGCGGCAACTGCCTGCACTGCGCCCAACGCACCGAACGAACACAGGAGCAGGGTGGCCAGCGCGGCGGCGCGAGCAGCTGAAGGGTCATGCCGTCCCATATTTCGTCTCCACGTGAATCCCGACTCGCCGCAGGAAGTCGGAGGGCAGGATGCCGCCGGCGCTGACGATCACCGCGTCGTTCGGCAGAATCAGGTGACCGTCCTGGCTGCGCAGCAGAACCCGCTCCTGCTCGATGCGCTCGACCTTTGACTGCAGCAGCAGTTGCAACTGTCCGGCGCGTTCGGCAGCGGCGATCCGGTCGCGGTTGCGGGGCTTGGCACGCGTGAACGCGTCGCCACGATAGGAGAGTGTGACCTGGCCGCCCGCTTCCGCGACGCTGGCAGCCGCCTCCAGGGCGCTGTCACCGCCACCCACGACCAGGACGCGCTGTCCGCGGTACTGCTCCGGGTCGATCAACCGGTAGACGACTTTGGGCAAGTCCTCGCCTGTCACGTCGAGCTTGCGTGGCGTGCCGCGCCGGCCGATCGCCAGCAGTACTTTCGCTGCCCGGTATTCCGCGAGTGAGGTCCGAACGATGAAGCCTTGCGCACCATCGCGATCGACGCTCTCGACGCGCTCACGATACCGCATGCTGCCGGCCACCCCGGTCTTGCGTTCGATATCCTGCCAGAACGCAAGCAGGTCTTCCTTGGAGGTCTGGCGAAAGCTGACCTTGCCCACCAATGGAATTTCTGCCGGTTGCGTCATCACGAGCTTGGCCCGCGGATACTGGAAGACGCTGCCGCCAAGACTCTCCTGTTCGATCGTCACGAATTGCATCTTGTGCGACTTCGCGGCAAGGCTGGCCGAAAACCCTGCGGGACCCGCACCCACGATCACGAGATCCAGTTGCCCTGGGATGGCTGTGCGCAGCTTGCGATGGATCGCGTCGACCGCCTGCCTGCCCTGCGCCAGCGCGTTGCGAATGAGGCCCATTCCCCCCAGTTCCCCCGCAACAAAGAGCCCCGGCACGGTCGACTCGAACTCCGGGCTCAGCAATGGAATCTCCACGCCACGGCGTTCCGTGCCGAAAACAAGCGTGATCGCGTCCGCAGGACACGCGGCACGGCACGCACCGTGCCCGATGCAATCCGTCGGACTCACCAGGTGCGCCTTGCCGTCGATCAGCCCAAGCACATGGTGTTCCGGTTGTTCCGGACAGGCTTTCACGCACGATCCGCACCCGATGCAACGGACGGGATCGATCACGGGATGCAGGGAAGCGGGTCGATCAAGCCCGCGGCGACCGACTGCTCCCGCACGGTGCGGCTCGCATCCTCGTGTCGTCTACGCCGGACGAGGTACCAGCCCCATATCAGTAAGAGTGGCAGCAGGTAGACGGCGAGCAACGACATCGATGTTGAGCCTGCAATCGTCGAGGGTAGTCGCGGTCGACGCATGCGGCAAACATAGCGCCTGGAGCAAGCCTCGCATCCCGCTCGCCCGCACGGTGTCGACTGCGTCACGATTACATCAACTAATCGTTCGGGTCGGTGTCCCTCAACCTCCCGCCTCGCTATGTTCTCGTCTCCGGTCGACTCCGACTGGCGGGAGACGACGATGCAGACGAGAAATGCCGCGCTGATCGCGCTGGCGGGTTTTGCACTGGGAGTGTTCGTCGGCAAGGGACCGACCGTATTCGAAACTGACAGCACGACCGACACGCTCGAGCCCGTTACCGGGATGGCTTCGGTGCCGGTCGGCCATCCGCGCCTTGCAGAACGCGGTCTCGGCGATGTCGTGATGACGACATTACAGATGCGCGCCGCGCCTGCTGCCAATGCGTCGGCGATGGTGCCAGGCGCTGCTGCGCGTGCCAGATCGACGGACCTGATCGCGCAGGCCGACGACCTCCGGCGCCAACGAAGATCCGGCGAAGCCGTCGAGGCCTACCGTCGCGCTGCGGCCTCGGGCCGCATGAACGCGGATTCCTGGGCTGACTACGCCGATGCACTGGCTTCGGCCGGATCGAGCCTCAAGGGAGCGCCCGCGGATGCGCTGGCGCAGGCGCTCGCGCTCGACCCGCGGCATCCCAAGGCTTTATGGCTCAAAGCCAGCCTCGAGCACGAGGAACACCACTACCGCGACGCCGTCAGCACGTGGCGCAACCTGCTGGCCGTGGTGCCAGCCAATTCGTCCGACGCCCGCATCATCGAAGCGAACATCGCCGAAGCGTCGCGACTTGCCGCCGGCCAGGGCTGACAATGACTGCACAACGCCTTCTCCGGGAACGGTATGACGATGTCGTCGACGAAAGCGCGCCGCGCATCACGACGCCTGCAACCGTTGACACCTCCCGCAAGAAAGTTGCCGCTCCAGGCGCGGCAGCCGCCAAGGGAGCGGCGAACCGCAGCCGGTTGCTCACGCCAGCCAGCATCTACTTCATGGCCGTCCTCGCAGCGATCGCCTTCGGCATCAACCTGCCGACGTCCGCTTACCTCTCCCCGCAGTCCGGTCTCGGCTATGCGCTCGGAATCGCCGGCGGCAGCGCGATGTTGCTGCTGCTCCTCTATCCGGTCCGCAAGCGAATGCCGAATGCACGCTACCTCGGGTCCACGCGCGCCTGGTTCAGGCTGCACATGACGCTCGGCATCTTCGGGCCCGCGCTCATCCTGTTTCATTCGAACTTCAGCCTTGGCGCGACCAACAGCAACGTCGCGCTGGTCTGCATGCTCATCGTTTCCGGCAGCGGACTCTTCGGCCGGTACTTCTACGGTCACATCCACCAGGAACTGAATGGACGCGAAGCCACGCTCGACGAACTGCGGGAGTTCTCGAGCCGGCTGCAACTGACGTCGTCGGTGTCCTTCCTGCCTGCGCTGGCGCGGCACATCGACGCGGAACAGACCGTCATCGAGCGCCGCTTTGCGGCGACCGCGCTGCTGCTGCAACCGCTGCTGGGTGCAGCTTGGGCAATCGGCGCAAGACGTCGACTGCGGCGTGCAGTCCGTGAAGCCATTGCTGCGGGAGCCGACCGTCGTCACGACCCGACCCGCGAATCGCTGCAACTGATCGCGTATCGCTACATCGACGATCGCATCAGCGCGGCGCGGCGCGTGCTCGAGTTTCGTGCTTTCCAGAAGCTCTTCTCGCTGTGGCACGCCTTGCACCTGCCGCTCTTCGTCATGCTCATCATCGCCGGGACCGTCCATGTGGTCGCGGTACACATCTACTGACTGGACGGAGTCGCCCGCATGCCCCGCTGGCACAGCGCCTGCCGACTCCTGTTCGCGATCCTGGGCCTGACGATGTCACCGTTGAGCGCCCGAGCGGCGAACCTCGAGACGTTGCTGATGCCCGGGCCGGTCATCGCGGGTCACGCGAAATACGAACAGGAGTGCTCGCGCTGCCACGATCGCGCGGATCGTTCGCGGCAGGCGGTCCTCTGCCGCACTTGTCATGAGCCCGTTGCCGCCGATATTGCGCAACACAAAGGATTCCATGGTCGATTGCGCGGAGCAGAGGCCGCCCAGTGCGGCGCCTGCCACACCGAGCACAAGGGCCGGCCGGCCGACATCGTCAAGCTCCAGCCGGCTTCGTTCCCGCATGCCCAGACGGACTTTCCGCTGCAGGGAGCACACGCGACAGTAGCGTGCACGGCTTGCCACCAGGAAGGCCGCAAACATCGCGAAGCGGCGTCCGCGTGCGTCGAGTGTCACAAGCAGGACGACCTGCACGAGGGCAAGCTTGGCCGCGATTGCTCCAGCTGCCACGACGCCGGAGGCTGGTCACGCGTGCGGTTTGATCACGCAAAGACCCGGTTCGCGTTGACCGGCAAACATGTGCAGGCGACCTGTGCGTCCTGCCACCTGGGCAACCGGTACAAGGACACCCCAACCCAGTGCGCTGCCTGCCACGCGCCTGATGACGTCCACGGTGGCGCGCGCGGGGCCGGCTGCGCCGACTGTCACCAGACGACCGGTTGGACCGGCACCAGGTACGACCACCTGAAGACCAGCGGATTTGCGCTCACGGGCGCGCACTCCTCGCTCGATTGCAGGACGTGTCACAAGACGTCGAATTTCAAGGACCCGTTGCCGAGGGACTGCGCGGGTTGCCACCGCAGCGACGATCCGCACGCCACCCGCTTCGGTGCAGGCTGCGAGAAGTGCCATGCCGCAAGCGGCTGGACGCCTTCGAGTTTCGATCACACCCGCGATGGCAAGTTCGAGCTGCGCGGAGCGCACGAGAAGCTGAACTGCCATGTCTGCCACACCGGGGTAATCGCCAGCCAGAAGCTCGGCACGGAGTGTGCCGGATGCCACCGGGCGGATGACGTGCATGCGGGCAACCTGGACACCGACTGCGCGCAGTGTCACGGCGTGGAGACGTGGCGCGGGCATCTGCAGTTCGATCACGACTTTTCGACGTACCCGCTCGTGGGGCTCCACGTCGCGGTTCCCTGCTTTGCGTGTCATCGCTCAACGTCGTTCAAGGACGCACGGCAGACGTGTGTCGACTGCCACGAGGCGGACGATCGTCACAAGGGCTCACTCGGCCGGGACTGCGAAACATGCCATTCGGTCAACGGCTGGAACCTGTGGCAGTTCGATCACGGCAAATCCACCAAGTTCGCCCTGACGGGTGCGCACTCGAAGGTGGCCTGCGCAGGCTGTCACAAGCAGCCCGCACACCTGGCGAAGCTGTCGCAGGACTGCGCGGCGTGCCATGCCGAGGACGACGTGCACCTCGGTCAGTACGGTCGGCAATGCCAGCGCTGCCACGTGACCACGACTTTCAAGGCTGCGCGGCTGCAGTGATGGGAAGGCAACCATGAAGCTGCAATGGATCTGCCGTGCACTGCTGCCCTTGCTGCTGCTGGCTGCGGGCACCGTGTCAGCCCAGGTGACCGGGCGCAACTTTGACCACCTGACGACAGGATTCGAGCTTACTGGCGCGCATCGTCTGCAGGCCTGCGAGAGCTGCCACGTCGACGCCGTGTTCGCCGGCACCCCACGAGTGTGCGCGGCGTGCCATGCACAGAGGTCGCGCATCGGAGCGACACCGAAGCCGTCGGCTCACGTGGCCTCCACGGACAACTGCGGCGCGTGCCACACCACCTCGGGCTGGATACCGGCAGGACGATTCGATCACCTGGAAGCGCGCGGTGATTGCGCAACCTGCCATGACGGGCTGCAGGCGCAGGGCAAGCCGGCGGGCCACCTCACGACCAGCCAGGAGTGCTCGAGTTGCCACAGCAATACGGCCTGGAGTCCCGCGAAATACAACCACTCCGGCATCACCGGCGTGTGCGCCTCCTGCCACGACGGCGTCAGAGCAACGGGGAAGCGGGCCACTCATCCGCAGACGACGAGCAGCTGCGAGTCGTGCCACACGATCGCGGCCTGGGCCCCGATCAGCCGCATTGACCACACGCAGGTCAGCGGCTCCTGCGCGTCGTGCCATGACGGCACGTCTGCGACGCGCAAGCACGCATTGCATGTACCGACTACCGCGACGTGCGACACCTGCCACGTGACAGTCGCGTGGCAGCCAGCCAGCTTCGCTCACGACGGTATCGTCGACGGCTGCGCCAGCTGCCATGACGGGGCGCGGGCCACCGGCACCGGACCGCGTCACATCAAGGCGACGAACACCTGCGTGGCCTGTCATTCGATGACGGCATGGCAGCCGGCAACGCGCGTGGACCACGCCAACGTGCTGGGCAGCTGCTCGACCTGCCACGACGGACTCGCGGCCAGCGGACAGCCGGCCAATCACATTCCCACGTCGGCGGAATGCGACAGCTGCCATGCGACCAACGCCTGGACTCCCGCCAGGTTCGATCACACCGGGATCGCCACCAACTGCGCCTCCTGTCACGACGGCACCCGCGCCACAGGCAAGAGTCCGACCCACATCAATACCTCGACGACCTGCGAGTCATGTCACGTCATCGCGGCCTGGCAACCCGCGTCGCGTGTCGATCATGCCCAGGTGCTCGGCAGCTGCGTCTCCTGTCACGATGGCACCGTTGCAACCGGCAAGAACGCCACGCACATCCTGTCCGACAATGCCTGCGAGAGTTGCCACACGACCGTCCAGTGGCAGCCCGCCAACTTTTCACACACCGGGCTGACGGAAACCTGCTCAGCCTGCCACGACGGTACTCGGGCCACCGGCAAGAGCACGACGCACATCATCTCGAGTACCTCCTGTGGCGCCTGTCACGCGACGTTCTCGTGGCGCCCGGTCACGCAGGTCGACCACACACAGGTGAGCGGCAGCTGCGCCTCGTGCCACAACGGCACGACGGCCACCGGCAAGAACGCGGGTCACATCGCCTCCAGCACGGCCTGCGCTGCCTGCCATGCCACGCTGGCATGGAAGCCCGTCACAAGCGTGGATCATGCGCAGGTCACCGGCGCGTGCTTCTCCTGCCACGATGGCACCCTGGCCACCGGCAAGCCGTCCGCTCACATTCCGAGCGACAACTCCTGCGACAACTGCCATTCGCCGCTGGCATGGCAGCCAGCGCGCTTCGACCACACGGGCATCACGGTCAACTGCGCCAACTGTCACGACGGCATCAAGTCTCAGGGCAAGCCGACGACGCACATAACCAGCAGCAGCACGTGCGAGTCCTGTCACGCCGTGGCGGCCTGGAAGCCGGCAACGAGCGTCGACCACACCCAGGTGACGGGAACCTGCGCCAGTTGCCACGACGGCGCCAGGGCGACCGGCAAGGGCGTTAACCACATCCCGACCAGCGGCGAATGCGGCACGTGCCACGCCACGATCGCGTGGCAGCCGGCAACGTTCTCGCACACTGGTATTACCAGCGGTTGTGCCAGCTGCCACGACGGGATCAAGGCGCCGGGCAAAAACGCCACGCACCTGTTCACGTCATCGACCTGCGAAGCCTGCCACTCCGTGACGACCTGGAAGCCCGCGACCCGCGTCGACCACGCGCAGGTGCAGGGTTCGTGTTCGAACTGCCACAACAACATCAAGGCGACGGGCAAACCGGCGACGCACGTCGTTACGACGTCCGAATGCAGCATGTGCCACGGCACGCAGGCCTGGAAGCCAGCGACGGGCTTCACGCACGACGGCATCACGGCCGCATGCGCGACCTGCCACAACGGCGTGAACGCGACGGGCAAGAACACCAGTCACCTGCAGACGAGCAATACCTGCGAGTCCTGCCATACCCCCACTGGCTGGAAGCCGGCGGCGAAGGTGGACCACACACAGGTCATCGGCACCTGCTTCTCGTGCCACAACGGCACGCTTGCGACCGGCAAGAACTCGGGTCACATCGCAAGTGACAACGCGTGCGACAGCTGCCACCAGTCGACGGCGTGGAAGCCGACGATCCGGGTCGATCACGCGCACGTCACCGGAACGTGTTCCAGCTGCCACGATGGCGTGCAGGCGGCGGGCAAGCCCACCACGCACCTGCCGACGACAGCCGAGTGCGGCAGCTGTCATTCAACCCTGGCCTGGACACCGGCGAAGGTGGATCACACCAGCATCACGAACTGCAAGGGTTGCCACAACGGCTCCAGCGCGACGGGCCCGTCGACCAGCCACATGACCTTCCCGGTCAACAGCTTCGACTGCAACCAGTGCCACACCACGACGGCCTGGTCGCCGAACACGTTCAAGCACCGCGTGGGTGGCGGCTACCCGGGCGATCATCGTGTGGCGCTGACCTGCAGGAGCTGTCACACGACCGGCACGGATGCCGCCACCTGGCGCACGCCGGCCTACAAACCCGACTGCGCAGGTTGCCATTCCAGCAATTTCAAGCCCGATCCGCACACCAAGTACGGCAACGTGAAGTACACCGTCAGTGAACTGCGTAACTGCTCGGGAGCGTGCCACACCTATACGGACTCCACGCTCACGAAGATCTTGAAGAGCCGCGCCGGTCCGGAACATCGCATCACGGACACGGAACTTCACTGATGCGCCCAGGTATTCGACTGCTGCTCGCCGCCAGCGCCGTCCTGGCCAACCTGGCGGCCACTCCGCTCCGGGCACAGGGCCGGATCGTCGAAGACGTCGTGGCGAGCGAGCAACGCGGCTACGTGTCCGTTACGCTGCTCTTCAGCTGTTCGATGCGCTACCTGTCGCACACGCCGGCTACCGATGGCGAAGCATTGCAGGTCCGCTTCTCGGCGGGCCCGGATTGTGGCCGGACATCTGCCTCGGAACCGCAGCCGCTGCTGGCCGGCGCGGCGGGTTTCGTGCGCTCGGTCGACGTCGTGCGACCGTTCGGCTCGGAGGTCCAGGTCCGGATCGGCTGGTCGAAGCCCGAAACGTTCGTGCTGACGCCTTCGATCGACGGGCGCCTGTTGCGAGTCAGGCTGCTGCGCACCGAGACACCGCAGGTTACGGTGCAGGAAATGCCCCAGGGCACCTCCACGTACGCCGTAAACCTGGCCTCGTCGACCACCCCTCACACCCGATGCACTCGCAGCCGCCGCAAAGGTCGCGGGCACGCGCACCTACGTTTCGGCGACCGTCGTCGACGAGCAGCGCTGGTACCGCCTGCGGGCCGGGCCTTTCGTCAACGAGGCGGCAGCCAGGCAGGCACTGGCCAATTCGCGCAGCGAATTCCCGAAAGCCTGGATCGCGATTTCGGATGACGACACGCTGAACGAGATCGGCACTCCTTCGGGCGTGGCGACCGTGCGGTCAACCGCCCCGCAGGTCAACGCCTCGATGACGCCGGATGAAATCAAGGGAACCCTGGCCCAGGCCAAAGTTGCGTTCCGCCACAAGGATTACGCCACGGCGATCCCGCTGCTGACGCAGATCACGCAGCAACCCGAGTTTCCGCAACGGGCCGAAGCGCAGGAAATGCTCGCTCTTGCGCGCGAACGCAGCGGCCAGGTCGCTCACGCCAAGGCCGAATACGAGGACTATCTGCAGCGGTATCCAACCGGCGACGGCCCCACGCGCGTGCGCAAGCGGCTGCAGGCCCTGGCCTGGGCCAGCCGCCCTGGTCGCAGTGGCGCGGCAGATAGCGACCATGACGAATCCCCGTGGCGAGTCTACGGCGGCTTTTCGCAGATTTATCGCCAGGACCAGAGTCACCTCGAGAGCGGTCTCGCCGTCAGCGACCAGACGACGCAGAACGCCTTGCTCAGCGACGTGAGTCTCGTTGCGCGTCGCCACGGCGAACGCTTCGACTTCACCACACGCGCGAGCGCGGGTTACAGCTACGACATGCTTGCCGACGGGCCGGGAAGCCAATCTCGAGTGTCGATGTTGTTTGCCGAGTTCGCCGACCGCATTGCAGGCTGGTACGCCCGCCTCGGCCGCCAGGCCGGCGGCTCGGCCGGACTCATGGGAACGTTCGACGGGATGCAGGCGGGGTACCAGCTGTGGCCCCGGCTGCGCGTCAATGGCTTCTTCGGCTTCCCGGTGGATTCGACACGCGAAGGGCCGGACAGCGAGCGCAGGTTCGTCGGCATCTCTGCTGACGTCGGCACGCTCGCGAACGCCTGGGATCTCTCGTTCTATGCCGTCGACCAGCAGTATTCCGGCGTGACGGACCGGCAGGCCGTCGGCACCGAGGTGCGGTACTTCCGGCCCGGCATCACGCTGGTCGGACTCGCGGATTTCGACATCCACTACAGCACGCTCAATACCGTGCTGCTGCTGGGCACGTTCGCGCTGCCTGCGCGCTGGACGCTGAACCTGAACCTCGATCACCGCAAGAGTCCAGGCCTGTCGACGCGCAATGCCATGATTGGGCAGCCAGTGCGCCGGTTCGACGAACTGTTCGGCCTGTACACACCCCAGGAGATCGAGCAACTTGCGCTCGACCGCACGTCGGAGTCGACGATGTACTCGGCGGGCGTATCGCGACCCTTCGGCGAGCGATGGCAGTGGTCGCTCGATGCGTCGACCATGACTCTCGGCTCGACGCGCGAATCGGGCGGGGTGCCCGCCACGCCGTCGTCGGGAACGGACACCGCGGTCTCGACGCAGGCCATGGGCTACGGATTGTTCGGCCGCGGCGACGTCACGTCACTGGGCCTGCAGTACCAGACGGGCGAGAGCGCGCAGATGCTTTCGCTCGGCGTCGGCGCCCAGCTGCCTGTCGGCGAGCGTTGGCGCGTCGGCCCCCGGCTGCGCCTGGATCAACGCAAGCTCGAGAGCGACCGGTCGACATCGCTCGTGTATTCACCGGCGCTGCGGGCGGAGATGCGCGGCAAGCACCTGACGTTCGAGGTGGAGGGCGGGGCCGAGTTCGGATCGCGCGACCTCGGCACGAGCTCCGAGGACACGTCGCGTTACTATTTCAGCCTTGGCTATCGCTATGACTTCTAGCGGTCATTCCGGCGGCGATGGGACACAGGTCTGCAGGACCGTCTCGGTCGCGCTGGCAGCTGGAACATTGCTCGCTGCAATCCTCATGGCAGGCTGCGCCAGCGAGCAACCGGCCGGTCCGCGCGAATACCTCGACGAACGCACTGCTGCGACGATCACGGTGGCTGGCGAACCCATGGTCTTCGCCTGCGATCGCCCCGAACTGGGTGTGAACGCGCGCGACTACGTCACACTGACCGCTGTGGACGTCAACACGTCCGGCAGGCATGCCACGCATCTCGTGGGTTACTCCTGGTCGACGCTGGACAAGCGCGCCATCAAGGAAAGCGACAGCGACTACGAAGTCATTGCCGATGATCGAACGCTGTCGCTGCAGCCGATGCCGGACGGATTCCGCGCGATCGGCGTCAACGAACCACCGATTCCAGTCCCTTCACGCGGCGCCCTGCCGCTGACGGCGCCGATCACCCGGGATCAGCTGCTGTTTCTGCGGGACACCTCTGGCGCGCACATCGTGCGAACGCGCGACGGGGTCACGGAACGGTTCGAACTCTGGCGCGGCCCCGGCCACTGAGCACAGTGCCAGACGCGCTGACCCGTCAGCGGCTCGTCGTTTCTTGCTAATGTGGGCTACGACCGGTTTACCTGGCTGGACCAGAGCGATGCTGATTGCCTACACCCGCGAGGTGAGCCCCGCGCTTGCCGATTGCGAGCTGACGCACCTCGAGCGTGAGCCGCTCGACGTCGCCGGCGCAATTGCCGAGCACGAACTATACGAGTCGAAGCTCGAACGCCTCGGCGCGAGGGTGCGGCGTTTGCCCTCGACTCCGCACCTGCCCGACGGCGTTTTCGTCGAAGACGCGGCCGTGGTGCTCGACAACGTGGCTGTCATCACTCGACCCGGTGCGCCTTCCAGGCAACCGGAAACGACGTCCGTGGAGGCTGCGCTCGCCACCCATCGACCCCTGGTTCACGTACGCGCTCCCGCAACCCTGGATGGCGGTGACGTACTGGTCGCCGGGCGCACGATCTACATTGGCCTGTCCACGCGTACGTCCCGCGAAGCAATCCAGCAACTGGCCGATCAACTCGCGCCCTTTGGCTATGATGTGATCCCGTTGGCTTTCACGGGCTGCCTGCACCTGAAGTCCGCGGTGACATGCGTCGCCGACGACCTGATACTGCTGAACCCGGCCTGGGTCGAAGCAGATGCCTTCCCCGGTTATCGGGCGCTGACAACCGATCCCGCGGAACCGCACGCGGCCAACGCCCTGGCGCTGGGTGGTGCGGTGATCCATCCACTGCAGCACGAGCGTACGCGCGCGCGGCTCGAGGCCGCGGGACTGACCGTCGTGACCGTGCCGCAGGTGGAACTGGCCAAGGCCGAAGCGGGCGTCACCTGCTGCAGCCTGCTGGTCGAGGTTCCCTGAAGCAGGATTCCGCGGGATTTTGCGCGGCTGGCGATGTCCCATTGCCGCGGTGAGTTCATGTTGCAACGCCACGTGCGCGAAACCGTCCAGGCGGACTATTCTTGCTGCGTTGCGACCCCCGGTCGCATTCACTGGCCAGGGAGAACCAATGTCGACTTACCAAGCGGGTTGCATGTGTGGCGCAGTCCAGCTCGAGATCACGGGCGAGCCGGCGGTGCAGGCCTTCTGTCACTGCAGTTCGTGCCGCGGCTGGTTGAGCGCGCCCATCCACGCGGCTGCGCTCTGGCCCGCGACGAGCGTAAAAGTCACGAAAGGCGCCGACAACCTCGGCCTCTACAAGAAGACGGAGAACAGTCACCGCCAGTTCTGCAGGACCTGCGGCGCCGCGGTCCTGGTCGATCATCCGGGCATGGGCATGGTCGACGTGCCAGCGGGCTCGGTGGCCGGGCTCAGCTACAAGCCTGCGGTGCACGTGCACTACGGCGAGAAAGTCATGGCCGTGAAAGACGGCCTGCCGAAGTTCAAGGACTTCCCGAAGGAATTCGGCGGCTCAGGCGACATGCTGCCCGAGTAGCACCGACGGCGACGGTTTCACCGCGTCGTCACCGATCGCGGGTTTGTTCCCGCCTGTGCAACTCCGGCTCGACCGGACTTGCTCTGCGGGTCTATATTTCGATATATTTAGAAATATGAATCAAAAGGATACCGTCATTGCGCTCGCCGCTCTCGCGCAGGAATCCAGGCTCGCGGTCTTCCGCCTGCTGGTACAGCGCGGACCGGACGGCTACCCGGCCGGTGAGATCAGTGAGCGGCTGGCAATCCCAGGCCCCACCCTGTCTTTCCATCTCAAGGAACTGGCGGCGGCGGGCCTGGTGGCGGCACGCAAGGACGGCCGGTTCATCTATTACAGCCCCAACTTCGAACGCATGCGCACGCTGGTGAGTTACCTGACCGACAACTGCTGCAGCCTCGCCGCCACGTGTGCACCGGAATGTGCAGCCCCTGTCGTCACCCGTCGCAAGAGCAAAGCCGCATGACGCAAGTTCGCACCACGGTTGCCGCTGCAGTTGGCAATAGCTCCACGCCAACTGATCTTCGCCACGTCCCCGCGGGGAAAAAATGAACGAAAGCAACAAGGTTTACAACGTGCTGTTCCTTTGCACGGGCAACTCGGCACGCAGCATCCTCGCCGAGGTCCTGCTGAACAGCCGCGGCGCCGGACGCTTCAGGGCATTCAGTGCCGGCAGCCATCCCGTTGGCCGGGTCAATCCGTACGCGGCGGCCTTCCTGCAGCAGGCCGGGCACGCGACGGACGGGTTGCGCAGCAAGTCATGGGACGAATTTGCGCAGCCGGGATCACCCGCGCTCGACTTCGTCTTCACGGTCTGCGACAGCGCAGCGGGCGAGGCCTGCCCGATCTGGCCGGGCCAGCCGATGACGGCGCATTGGGGCTTGCCCGATCCGGCCGCGGTGCAGGGCTCCGACGCGGAAAAGGAGAAAGCCTTCCGTGATACGTACGTCACGCTCGACCGGCGCATCGGCTTGTTCACGAGTCTGCCGATCGCCGGACTCGATCAACTGTCCCTCTCGCGCAAGGTGGCCCGGATCGGAACGTCGTGATCGTGTCCGCGCCGCGCGGTAACGTCGAAAGGAGGACGGCCCCGGCACCCATGAGTGTCTTCGAGCGATACCTGACGCTCTGGGTATTCATATGCATCGTCGTCGGCACTGCCGCGGGGCACTACTTCCCCGACCTCTTCCAGGCGCTCGGGCGGATGGAGCTGGCCAAGGTCAACCTGCCCGTAGGCGTGCTGATCTGGGTGATGATCATTCCGATGCTGGTGAAGGTGGACTTCGGCGCGCTCCGTGAAGTGCGCGGGCATGTCCGCGGCATCGGCGTGACGCTGTTCGTCAACTGGCTCGTCAAGCCGTTCTCCATGGCGTTGCTGGCGTGGATTTTCATCCGTCACCTGTTTGCACCCTGGTTGCCGGCAGAACAGATCGACAGTTACATCGCCGGGCTCATCCTGCTGGCCGCCGCCCCCTGCACGGCAATGGTGTTCGTCTGGAGCCGGCTGACGAACGGCGATCCCATGTTCACGCTGACACAGGTCGCACTCAACGATTCGATCATGGTGATCGCCTTTGCTCCAATCGTGGGACTGCTGCTGGGCATCGCGGCGATCACCGTACCGTGGGACACGCTGATCACCTCGGTGGTGCTCTACATCGTGATTCCGGTGATCCTGGCGCAGCTATGGCGCCGCTCGCTGCTGCGCAGGGGACAAGCGACGTTCGATGCGGCCATGGCGAAGATCGGCCCGTGGTCCGTGGTGGCCCTGCTCGCGACACTGGTCCTGCTGTTTGCCTTCCAGGGCAAGGCGATCCTGCAGCAGCCCCTGGTGATCGCCCTGCTCGCGGTGCCGATCCTGATCCAGGTGTTCTTCAACTCGTCGCTTGCGTACGTGCTGAACCGGGCGCTCGGTGAGAAGCACTCCATCGCCTGCCCTTCGGCACTGATCGGTGCATCGAACTTCTTCGAACTCGCCGTGGCGGCCGCCATCAGCCTGTTCGGCTTCGAGTCGGGTGCCGCGCTGGCCACCGTCGTCGGCGTGCTGATCGAAGTGCCGGTGATGCTGCTGGTCGTGAAGATCGTGAATTCCAGCAAGGACTGGTACGAACGGGGCAGTCCGGCCGCCTGAGCGACGACCCTGCAACGACCTGGCGTGGCGCCGACACCACACGTGCGCACAGTACGCCATTGACGTACATGCGTCACTGACGTACCTTCCTGCGGCGATGAGCCACGACGTCTTCATCAAGCTGCTGGAATCCGCGCGCGAACTGCGCCAGCAGCGCGTGCGCCGGCTGACCCGCCTGGCGCGGGTTGTCGGCGGGCGTCCCCGCCCCCGCAGCCAGACCGGGATCGACGTGCGCGCCATCCGCGCCGCGACTGGCCTGAGCCAGTCGAAGTTCGCAGAACTCCTGTCGATCGAAGTGTCGACGCTGCGGAACTGGGAACAGGGGCGGCGCGATCCCACCGGCCCCGCCCGCGCCTTGCTGCGCGCCATTTGCAACGATCCAGTCGCCGTCATGCGCGCCCTCACCGACTGATCCAGGACGCACCCATGAGCACGATCACGCGCACGAACGTCTCCGACCTGCGGGGTGCCGCACGGCTGGCTTTCGATGCCACGCTCGGCATCACCACGCTGGTGGAGAAGATGCACCACACCATCCAGCTCGTGCATCCGCCGCTCGGTGCGTCGCGGGCGGAATCGACACGCGGCCTGACCGGCCTCATCTACCGCAGCATCCGCGGCACGACACGCATCATCGGCAAGGGGCTCGACGCAGGCCTCGCTCCCGTAGCGGCCCTGCTGCCTGAAGGCGAATCCTCGACGAGCAGAAACGCGTGGGTTTCGGCCATCAATGGCGTCTACGGCGATCACCTCGAGCGGACGGCCAACCCGCTGGCGATCGACATGAGCTTCCTGCATGCAGGCGACTTCGTGGATCCCGAGCGACCCGGCGACGTCGTGCAGGACGCGTCCGGCAAAGTGCTGCTGGCAATCCACGGCCTGTGCCTCAACGAACAGCACTGGGCGCGCGACGGTCATCACCGCATCGCGAACGTGGCGGAGACAACCGGCCACACGATTGTCCAGCTGCGTTACAACAGCGGCCGCTCCATCGACACCAACGGCAGGAGCCTCGCAGCGATGCTGGAGGCGTTGCTCGAGCGCTGGCCAGTCCCCGTGACGCAGCTTGTGATCGTGGGCCACAGCATGGGCGGCCTCGTGGCGAGAAGCGCCATTCATCACGGTACTGCCGCCGGGCATTCGTGGCGGGGCCTGCTGCGCAAGCTGTTTTCGCTGGGCACGCCTCACCACGGGGCACCGCTCGAACGCGGCGGTAGCCGTCTCGATTACCTCATGGAACTGAGTCCGTACGTGGCCCCGTTCACGAGCCTGGGCAAGGCCCGCAGCGCGGGGATCACCGGCTTGCGCTACGGCAGCATCACGGACTTCGAGCATGAATTTGTCCCTTTGCCGGACGACGTCGATTGTTATGCACTTGCCGCGACTCTCGGCAAGCGTCGAAGCGCGCTTGCAGAAAGACTGGTCGGTGACGGTCTGGTTCCGCTCAACAGTGCCCTCGGCAAGCACACCGACAGCGCGCGAACCCTGGAGCTCCCGACGGAGCGGCAGTGGATCGGTTACGAGATGGGACACCTCGAGCTGCTCGGTCGCCCCGAAGTGTATTCGCAACTGGAAAAATGGCTGCGTTAGTGACTGACGGACGGACACCCCATGATTCCCGAGACCATGCGCTACGTTGCCGCGACTGCCGCGGGCGGACCCGAAGTCCTGACGATCGGCACGACCGCCGTGCCGCAACCCAGACCCGACGAAGTCCTGATCCGGGTGCAGGCCGCAGGCGTGAACCGTCCCGACGTGGCGCAGCGCAAAGGGCTGTACCCGGCGCCTCCCGGGGCGAGCCCGATCATCGGTCTCGAGGTGGCAGGCGAAGTCGTCGCGCTTGGGAGTGAGGCGCAGGGCTTCGCCATCGGCGAGCGTGTGTGCGCGCTTGCGAATGGCGGCGGATACGCCGAGTACTGCGCTGCGCCGATCGCGCAGTGCCTCCGCTGGCCAGTGGGCTACGACGCCGTCCGCGCCGCAGCCCTGCCCGAAACGTACTTCACCGTCTGGGCCAACCTGTTCATTCATGGACGTCTCGCACGCGGCGAGACGGTGCTGGTGCACGGCGGCAGCAGCGGGATCGGTGTCACGGCCATTCAACTCGCGCGCGAGTTCGGGGCGCGCGCCTACACCACCGCCGGCAACGACGAGAAATGCGCCGCGTGCGTGCGACTGGGCGCAGACGCTGCGATTAATTACCGGACGGCAGACTTCGCCGAGCGCATCGCAGAGCTGACTGGCGGTCGTGGAGTCGACGTGGTCATCGACATCGTCGGGGCACCATATTTCGAGCGCAACCTCAAGTGCCTGGCGCTGGACGGCCGACTGGTCGAAGTTGCAACCCAGGGGGGCACGCGCGTCGAAGGCCTCGACCTGTTCGACATCATGCGGCGTCGCCTGACCATCACCGGGTCAACGATGCGCCCGCGAACCACGGCCCAGAAAGCGGCGATTGCCAGGGACCTCCGCGAGCGCGTCTGGCCCGCGCTGGACGCCGGCCGCGCCGGCCCCGTCATTCACCAGGTCTATCCGCTCGAACAGGCGGCCGAGGCCCATCGTGTCATGGAATCGAGCGTCCACATCGGCAAGCTGATGCTCGACCTCTCGCGCTAGAACGGCGCACCCTGCCCGCCTGCTTTCGGCCTGGAATTCGCTGCCACCGTCACGCAGGTCGAAGACCTGACCGCCTAGAGTACGTCCCACGGATAGCGACCCTTTTCCAGGATCGCACCCGCCAGCGCCTCGATCGACTGGTCCTCATTGTGGCTCAACCCGCGCACGTTGCGGACCATGCGACGACGCGCCTGGTGAGTGAATACCCTGGCGATGTCGGTCACCTGGGTTGCCGAAGCCGGGTCGCTCCTGATGATCGAATCCGCGCGTGAAATAACGCAGAGTCCGACGAACAGGTCGATCATTAGGTCCGCGATGCGCCGCTGCGAGTGCTGCTGCTCGGAAATGCCCCTGCCGTATTTCCGCAGCACGCCTTCGGCTACGCGTGCGGTTGCACGGGAGTAGCTCTCGTAAATATCCACCAGTGGCCGCAATGCCGGTGCGACTGGCGTGCTGACCTTGACTGCGGCACCCAGGCCCGTGGCGCGGGCGAAGCGCCGCTCGGCATACCCGGAGAGCACGCCGAAACCCTTGATCGGATCGTTGAAGATCGAACTGACCGCTGACTGCAGTTCCTTCAGCGAAGCACCCACGTCCTACAGCGACGACAACGCGATGTAGAGCCGGAGAATTTCATTGGTGCCTTCGAAGATCGGCAGGATGCGGGCATCGCGCACGTACTGCTCGTAGGGCAATTCGCGCATATAGCCGTTGCCGCCCGCAATCTGCAGGCTCTCGTAGGCCGTGCGCTGCATGGCCTCGCTGGCGAACACCTTGGTGATCGCTGCCTCGACGGAGTAATCCTCGCAGCCGCTGTCGATGTAGTGTGCCACCATCCAGACCGCGCTCTCCGCGGCGAAGCACTCGACCGTCATCTGCGCGATCTTTTCCCGCACGAGTCCGTATTCCGAGATGGATCGATCGAACTGCTTACGCTCCTGCGCCTGCGCCACGGATCGGCGGATGAGCGCCTTCATGCCGCCGACGGCGCCGCCGCCGAGGCCCGTGCGGCCGTTGTTCAGGATCCCCATCGCAACCTTGAAGCCCTTGCCGACCTCGCCGAGCACGTTCTCTGCCGGCACGCGCACGTCATTGAAGGCAACCGTGGTCGTGCAGGAGGCGCGAATTCCCATCTTGTCTTCGTGCGCACCGTGACTGACGCCGGGCCAGGCGGCTTCGACGATGAAGGCTGTGACCTTGCCTTCCGGTCCGTCGGTGCGGGCGAACACCGTGTAAAAATCCGCGATGCCACCGTTGGTGATCCAGAGCTTCTCGCCGTTCAGCGTGAAGCTGCCATCCGCATTGCGTTTCGCGGCGGTGCGAATGGCAGCAGCGTCGGAGCCGGCGCCGGATTCGGTCAGGCAGAAAGCGGCGATCATTTCGCCCGTGGCGAGCTTCGGCAGGTAGCGCGCCTTCTGCTCGGCCGTGCCGAACAGCAGCAAACCCTTCATGCCGATGGAACTGTGCGCACCGATCGTGAGCGACACCGAACTGTCGTAGCTGCTGGTCTGGGCCAGCACGCGCGCATAGGCTGCGTTCGACAGGCCGAGACCGCCGAACTCCTCGGGGATGATCAAGCCGAACAGGCCGAGCTCGCGCAGCGACTGGACGAACTCGTCGGGCTGGCGGGCCGCGCGATCCCAGCGCGCGAAATCGGCCTGCTTCCCTTCGAGAAACCGGTCGATGGACTCGACGATCATGCCGAGCACCTCGCGATCGCGGTCGTTGATCGCGGGGTACGGGAACAGGTTTTCTTCCAGGACGTTGCCGAACAGCAACTGCTTGGCGACGCTCTGGTCGGTCAGCGGGCCGGACGCCTTGGCGTCGGTGGAGACGGCTGATTCGATGGTGTTCATGACCGAAAAGTTAGCACTTCGACAGGGTGGTGGGTACTCGGTGAAATACGCGCGGCAGCCCGCCCGGGCGGCACCCCACCTCCTTACCGCAAAACGTCCGGCTACAGGTAGACAGTCAGGCGGACGGCTTGGCTTGTTCCGCCTTGATCCACTCCTGCACCACGTCCTCGAGCACGGCGAGCGGCATCGAGCCGTTCATCAGGACCACTTCGTGGAACCCGCGCAGATCGAACTTTGGTCGGAGTTCCTTCTCGGCTTGATCGCGCATGCGCAGTATCGCCAGCTGACCGACTTTGTACGAGGTGGCCTGGCCCGGCCACACGACGTAGCGCTCGATCTCGCGCGTGACTTCGGCTTCGGTCATGCCCGTCTTCGCAACCATGTATTCGATCGCCTGCTCGCGCGACCAGTGCCTGGCGTGCATGCCCGTATCGACGACCAGGCGCACCGCACGGAACATTTCGGCCTGCAGCCGGCCGAGGTCCCCGAGTGGATCCGAGTCGTAGAATCCCATATCAACCTTGGCGACACGCTCGGCATAGAGCGCCCACCCCTCGGCATAGGCACCGAACGGCAGCACCTTGCGCAACATCGGCACGCCCTTGATCAGTTGCTGCGCGGAGCGCTGGAAGTGATGACCCGGCGCGCCTTCGTGAATCATCAGCGTGGGCAGCTTCCACTTCGGGTTGTCGGCCGTGTCTTTCTGGTTGATGTAGAAGCGACCCGGGCGCGAGCCATCAAGCGCCGGCGGGTTGTAGTAGCCGCCCGGTGACGAATCCTGGGAATACTCCGGCACCCGCACGATCTCGAGCGGTTGCGGCGGGATGGTCAGGAAGAACTTCGGCGCTGCCGCCATGACACGATCGTTGATCTGGTGCAGGTACGCGATCGCTTCCGCGCGGCCCGCGTCGGTGTTCGGGAAGTTCTGCGCCGGAGCGGTGTTCAGCTGCTCGATGCGTTCGGCAAGCGTCGTTCCCTGGATGCCCTGGGCATCCAGGATCGCCACCATTTCGCGTTCGATGCGCTCCACCTCCGACAGGCCAAGCACGTGGATCTCGTCGGCCGACAGACTGGTGGTCGTGCTCGACTGGAGCGCGGCCGCGTAGATGCGGTCGCCGTCGGGGATGCGCCAGATGCCGGCGTCGTGGCTAGCCTGCGGCCGCATGTCCTCGAACAGCGCGATCATCGCCTGGTAGCCCGGAATCACTTCGCTGGCGACGAGTTCTTCGGCGCGCTTGACGTAGGCCTGGCGCTCGTCTGCCGTGAGGGACTCGATTTTCTCCAGCTTCGCCGGCAGCGTCGTGACCAGCGGATTGTTCGCGGCGCTGTCGGCGATGAACGCGCGCATGCCGACCAGGGACTGGTCGATCACGAAATCCGGCGGGATCACGCCGGCCGCACGGTCGTCCTCGACCCGTACCTTCGCCTCGCGCAGGACGCGTCCGAACTCGGCGAGGCGCGACAGGTACCGCTCGACGCTGCGCTCGTTCTTGATGACGTGGGCGTCGGTCAGGAATTGCGGAGTGTTGACCGTGACGCCGGAAATCTGGTTGACACGGTAACCGTTGTGCTCAAATTCGCCCCGGCGGATCAGGTCGTCGAGAAACCACGCCGTGGTCTTCCAGGTAATGAGTTCCTGGCCCGCGAGGCCGTCAGGACCGTACTTATCGAGACCGGCGCGCGCCTTCCGCAGCCGGACCAGCACTTCGTCTTCGTGCGCCTTGGTCTGGTCATCGAGCTTGCCGCTGTGGAAGTCGAATGGCGTGTTGTCGATGAAACCGAGCTGGGTGAGGATCTGCGGCGAGTCGGCGGTGAGCTGGAGGGTGATCTTGTTGACGTAGTTGTTCAGCCCGACGGGTGTGAACCAGAACCACATCGCTGCCACGGCCGGGCCGACAACGAGCAGGCCGCCGAGCCATGCCAACACTTTCCCGACTTGCCGCAACGTCATCCCGCGCGCTCCCAGTGACTGGCCGACAAGGCGGCACTATACCGAGGAAGCGACGCGTTCAGCGTGGCTTACGCAGCAGCTGATCGGCGATCGCCCGATACGCCGGGAGCGACGTTGGATCGAAGTGCATGTTGCCCGCCAGCGGATGGGACGCGAACCGCACGATGACCATTTCCGCCTTCGGATCGATGTAGATCGCCTGCCCGTGGATGCCGCGAGCCATGAAGGCGCCGTGGTCGTCGTGCGAGATCCACCACTGCTTCCTGTAACTCCAGCCCGGCAAGGTCTTGTAACCCGCGGGCACGAATGCCTCGGGACTCCCGCCCCGGCGAATGTCTGCGACGACAGCTGCGGGCACGATCTGCTGCCCGTTATATTTGCCCTGCAGGCGAACCATTTCGCCGAACCGTGCGAGGTCGCGCAACCGGCAATTGAAGCCTCCGGACGCAACCGCTGCGCCCGACGGGTCAAGCGCGATGAACGCATCGGCTTCCGCGCCCAGCCGGCTCCAGATGCGCTCCTGCAAAACGACCTCGGGCCGCTTGCCGGTCACTCGAGCGATCAGCCAGCCGAGCACTTCCGTGTTCGGCGAACGGTAATTGAACGCCTCGCCGTGATTGCCCTTGCGCGCGATCGTCGGCAGGAATTGCATGATCGACGACGGGCCCACGTACCCCGCCGGGCGCGGAAACACGCCCGCAGCGCGCGCGAACGACAGGAACGAATCTGAACCGCCGACGTAGTTCTCGGAAAAATCCAGCGCGGTCGTCATGTCGAGGACCTGGCCCACCGTCGCATCGCCGAAGCCACTGGCCGCGAGCTCGGGCAGGTAGCGCGACACCGGCGCCGCCGCATCGAGCTTGCCTTCGGCCACCAGCATCGCTGCCAGCGTGCCGATGACGGACTTCGTGACCGAAAAAGCGATATGCGGCTGCTCGGCGGTGAGCGCGCCGAAATACCGCTCGTAGACGATGCGCCCGCGATGCAGCACGACGATGCCATCGGTGTAATTGGCCGCCAGCGAATCCGCCCAGTTGAGCGCCGTGGATCCGCCGAGAGGCATGAAGGTGACCGCATCGAGGTCATCGCGTTCCGCGCGGGCCAGCGGAGCCACGGGACCCGTTCCCCGCAATACTTCCGCCGATGGCATGACCTCGCGCCAGTGCGAGAAGCTCCAGCGCCATTGCGGAAAACGGTAGTGGCTGCCGTCGTCGTACCGGACCTGCTTGTCGGGCGGCGGCGGATATCCCGCCATCCAGCCGAGCTTAACCGGATCGGTGTCGGCAGCGCTTGCGAATGCCGGCGGCGCGTCAGCCGCCTGGGCCACAACGATGTTAGTCAGGACGACGAGCAAGGCGGCCAGGAATACGCAGCCACGGGACGCAGGCACATTCGGCCGCGAAAGGGCACGATTGGTTAGATTCACGACTTCCCCCTGCCGGTATTCGAAAGCCAAGCATACCCGGCGGCGCGCCCGGATTACGCGCCTTGACTAACTGCGCCAAAGCCGTATTTTCGACGGGTCTCGCTCGCTGCAAGGCACACCGTGCATTCCTTCGGCGCCTGGACATTCCCCGGCGCCACCGCCAACGGTGACGCACATGTCCACGCACGGAATTCGATTCTTCACGCGCGCCCTCCTCCACGCCGCTTTCCTCGGAGTGATCCTTACCATGGGAACCGCCGCTGCTGAACCGCGAGCCCGCGACCTCGGCATTCCGTTCCCGGGCACTCCCGGGCCACTCAATGCGATCACCGACGTCGCGGGCGTCGAGGTCGGCTACACGACGCTGATTGCGGGTGACGGCAAGCTCGAGGTCGGCAAGGGACCGGTGCGCACTGGCGTGACCGCGGTGCTGCCACGCGGCCGCAAGGACCTGAGCGGAGTCTTCGGCGGCTACGCCGTCGGCAATGGCAACGGCGAGATGACGGGTACGATCTGGATCGAAGAGTCCGGCATCGTCGGCACTCCGATCCTGATCACGAACACACACAGCGTCGGCGTCGTGCGCGATTCGGTGATCGCATGGATGCTGCAGCACGGCGGCACGGAGCAGCTGTGGGGCCTGCCCGTGGTGGCGGAGACCTGGGACGGCTACCTCAACGACCTCAATGGCTTCCACGTGCAGCGTGAGCACGTCTTTACCGCACTCGACGGCGCGCGCGCAGGCGCCATCGCCGAAGGCAATGTCGGCGGCGGCACGGGCATGCACACGTTCGAATTCAAGGGCGGCACGGGCACGTCGTCACGTCGCGTCCGGGTGCATGGCATTGCCGACTACACGGTCGGCGTCCTGGTGCAGTCGAACTTCGGCCGTCGTTCGCAGCTGCAGGTGGCCGGCATCCCGATCGGCCGCGACTGGCCCGAAGACGCGCCGTTCACGAAGGAGAGCGGTCCCGTCAACGAACTCGGTTCGATCATCGTCGTCGTCGCCACCGACGCACCGCTGCTGCCGACGCAGCTCAAGCGCATCGCGCGGCGCGCTGCGATGGGAATCGCGCGCACCGGCGGCACGGCAGGCAACGGCTCGGGTGACATCTTCCTCGCGTTCTCGACGGCGAATTCGGCCGCAGCCACCGCGACGGAAAGCCTGCAGCAGGCTGCCTTCGTTCCGAACGACCGGCTCGACGGCCTGTTCGAAGCCACCGTGCTGGCCACGGAGGAGGCCATCGTCAACGCCCTGGTGGCGGCACGGACGATGACGGGCATCGACGGCAATCGTCTCGTGGCGATCGATCACGCGCGACTGCAGGAGATGCTGCGGCGCCACGACCGCCTCGACACGGAAAAAGAGCCCGCGCGCTGACGCGCGGGCCGGGCTGCTCGCTGCGCTGGCCTGAACCCTGCAGACTGCGCATTGCACTGCGTCAAGCCATGCCGACCCACCTGGGGTAGAATGTGCGACCGCGCGCCGCCTTTTGCTGTCGCGTCCGCACTGTCTCCCTACGGACCGATGAGGCGCCCCACGACATGCAAGCCAGCACGCCAGCGAACACCTGGAACCGCAAAGCCCTGCTGTGTTCCTTCGAGACTTCCAGGACCCAGATCCTGCTGCCGGCCCTGGTGCTGCTGCTCGATATCGCGCTTTTCAGCGCAGGAACCGCGATCGTCCTGCTGGCCGATAGCCTGCTGCTGAAATTGCTCGGCACGCTGGTCGTGACGTTGGCAATCGTCCGGCTTTTTCTCGTCGGCCACGATGCCTGCCATGGCAGCTTCTTCTCGAGCGCGGGACTCAACGCCATCTGCGGACGGATTGCGTTCCTGCCGTCGTTGACCGCGTTCAGCCTGTGGGAGATGGGACACAACACGGCGCATCACGGCTTCAATAACCTCAAGGGCCGCGA
The DNA here is from genome assembly GCA_016704655.1 of Pseudomonadota bacterium. Lineage (GTDB taxonomy): Bacteria > Pseudomonadota > Gammaproteobacteria > Steroidobacterales > Steroidobacteraceae > RPQJ01. The sequence continues at coordinate 51,231 of JADIZR010000007.1, forward strand.
CCAGGTCTGGGCGCCCTACTCCAAGGCCGAATTCGATGCGCTGCCGGGTTATCGCCGGGCACTCGAGCGGTGGTATCGGTCAGGCCTCGGTTGGGGCGCGTATTACCTGTATGAGATGTGGTGGAAGAAGCTGTTCTTCGCCAGCAAGAAGGAAGTCGGCTCGAGCCGTCGCAAGTACAAGCTCGACAGCCTGCTCGTGACGGCGTTCACCGCCGCATGGGTCGGCGGCGTCGTGTACGCCGCAGCCGCAACGGAGCAGTCGGTCGCGCTGCTGATCACGCTGGCCGTCGTCGCACCGTTCCTGCTGTGGAACGGCGTGATCGGCTTCGTGGTGTACCTGCACCACACGAACCCGGGCATCGCCTGGTTCCAGAACCGCCAGGAATGGCAGCGCTGCCGTGCCTACCTCACATCCACCGCCTGCGTGCGCTTCCCGTGGGGCATGGACCGCCTGATGCACAACATCATGGAACACAACGCGCATCACCTGAACCCGGGAATTCCGATGTTCTCGCTGCGTGAAGCCCAGCAGGTGCTGCGCGACAAGTTCCCGGATCTTTGCGATTACCGCATCACCCGGCGCACGTACATGGACGTCGTGCAGCGCTGCAAGTTGTACGATTTCGCCAATCACCAGTGGCTGGACTTCGACGGCAGGGTGACCGCGCGCGTGACGCTGGCGAACGCGGCCGCCTGAGGCTGCTTCCGGCCGGGCCACAGAGCACCGGCCGTCAATTACAAGAAGGGATTCCCCATGCTCAATGCACGCACGGTCCAGGGCAGCCATGGGGACGTCTTCACGTACCTGCACGGCGAACTGGACGCGGCTGCCACCCACTGCCACATGCCTTGCGATGCTGGTCCGAACAGCCTCGTCTTCGTCAGCGACCAGGCACAGCTCGCCAACGCGCGCGAACGCGGAGCCGCCATTCTCGTCGTGCAGCGCGACATCGCCGATCAGCTGGACGCAACGGATGCCGCCTTCGGCTGCTCCTTTTCCGTCAAGACCGTGTCGATGGGAATGGCGGTACTGCTCAAGTATTTCGACCGCAAACGCGAGCGCTTCACCCAGTGGGGCGAACGTCATCCCACGGCCATCGTCCATGCGTCAGCCTCGATCGGCAGGGGCGTGCTCCTTGGACCGTACTGCGTCATCGGCGCCAACGCCATCATCGGTGACGGCTGCTGCATCGGGTCGCACGTCGTCGTCGAGAACGACGCGCGCCTTGGCCCCAACACCTTGCTGCATCCGCACGTCTTCGTCGGCGCCGGTTGCGAGCTCGGGCGGGACTGCGAAGTGCATCCGCACACCAGCATCGGCAGCGACGGCTTCGGCTATGCGGTGGGCTCGAGCCGGCGACCGCAGAAGCTTTCGCACCTGGGGAACGTGCGCATCGGTGACGAAGTCGAGATCGGCAGCAATTGCGCGATCGATCGCGCGACACTGTCGTCAACCTATGTCCGCTCCGGTGCCAAGCTCGACAACCTCTGCCACATCGCGCACAACTGCGACCTGGGCGAAGACGGGTTCTACACGGCCGGTTTCATGATGGCGGGGTCGACGACGATCGGACGACGTTTCATGACCGGCGGCAACAGCGTGGTCTCGGCGCACCTCAAGCTCGCGGACGACGTCGTGCTGGCAGGGCGCTCAACGGTGACCAGCGACGTGCCCGTGTCCGGACACTACGGCGGCTATCCGCTGCAGCCGTTAAAGGACTTCATGCGGACGCTCGCCGCGCTGGGCCAGCTCACCGAAATCCGCAGGAACCTCAACCGGGTGCTGAAGCATCTGCAGCTGCCGGAACGACCGTAACCCGTCCATGGCGTCGACACCCCCGATAGCCGCTCCAATGAATAGTGAGTACTCCGACGCCCTGGTCGTCTTCGGCATCACGGGCGACCTTGCTTTCAAGAAAATCCTGCCCGCGCTCGAGAATCTCGAAAAGCGCAGGCGGTTGCCGGAGATCGTGGTCGGCGTCGCGCGCGGCGGAGTCACGCGGCAGGCATTGATCGTCCGGCTGCGGGAAAGCCTGGCGCAGTACGGCGACGATACCGACCCGGAGGCGCTGCGGCGACTCGAAGCCAGGCTGCAGCTCATTGATGGCGACTACCGTGACGACACCACCTTCGCGGCGTTACGCGCAGCGCTGGGCGGCGCCAGGCGTCCCTGCCACTACCTGGCCATTCCGCCAAGCCTGTTCGCCGCGGTCGCCGCCAAGCTCGGCAGTTCGGGCTGCGCAGCGAACGCCCGTGTCGTCGTCGAGAAGCCGCTGGGACGCGACCTGTCGAGCGCGCAGACGATCAACCGGGCGCTGCAACAGGTCGTCGATGAGAATTCCATCTTTCGCATCGATCATTTTCTCGGCAAGGAGGCCGTGCAGAACCTGCTGTATTTCCGTTTCGCCAACTCCATCATCGAGCCGCTCTGGAACCGCACGCACGTCGAGCACGTGCAGATCACCATGGCCGAGAACTTCGGCGTCGAGGGCCGTGGCCGGCTGTACGAGGAACTCGGCGCGGTGCGGGACGTCGTGCAGAACCACCTGCTGCAGGTGCTGGCGATCCTGGCGATGGAACCGCCCGTCGGCACCAGCCCCGAGGCGATGCGCGACGAAAAAATGAAGGTGTTGCGCGCCATCCGGCATCCTGAACGCCGCGACATCGTGCGCGGCCAATACGAGGGGTATCGCGGGGAGGACGGGGTAAGTCCGAACTCGGACGCCGAAACGTACGCAGCACTGCGCTTCGAGATCGACTCGTGGCGCTGGGCCGACGTGCCGTTCTTCATCCGGACCGGGAAACGGATGCCGGTGACAGCGACCGAGGTGATGGCGACATTTCGGCGTCCGCCGCAGCGACTGTTCGATGAAACCGTGCCGCCGCGCGCGAATTACCTGCGGTTCAGGCTCGGACCGGATCGCATTGCGATCGCGCTTGGCGTCCGCACCAAGGACGCCGGCGAAGCGATGGTTGGTGAAGAAACGGAACTCTATGCCTGCAATTCGCAGGCGGACGAGATGACTCCGTACGAGCGACTGCTGGGTGACGCAATGCGTGGCGACGCGACGTTGTTTGCGCGCCAGGATTCGGTCGAGGTGGCCTGGGACATCGTGGATCGACTGCTGGCCAGCGGTCCGCAGGCCACGCCGTATGCTGCGAACAGCTGGGGACCGGATGCCGCGGCACGCATGGTCGAACGGTTCGGCGGCTGGTACGACCCGCCGTCGGTCCCGATCACGACGCCCTGCGGCTGACGGTCACTTCGTCTGCACCGCGTGCCCGCCGAAGGCCTGGCGCATGCGTGCCAGCAACCGGTTGGTGAAATCGCCTTTGCCCTGGCTCGCGAAGCGCTCCATCAGCGAGAGCGTCATGACGGGCGTCGGCACGCCGAGCTCGATCGACTCGATGGCCGTCCAGCGGCCTTCCCCGGAATCCGCGACCAACGGCACCGTCGACTCGAGCGTGGCGTCCCTGGCCAGAAACTCTGCCGTGAGGTCCAGCAGCCAGGACCGGATCACCGTGCCGTGTCGCCAGGCTTCCGTGATCTGTGGCAGGTCGAGCGCAAACTCGCTCTTGGCGCGCATCAATGCGAGCCCTTCGGCGTAGGCCTGCATCATTCCGTACTCGATGCCGTTGTGGACCATCTTGGTGAAGTGCCCCGCACCCGCCGGGCCGCAGTGCACCCAGCCGCGATCCGGTGCTGGCGCCAGCGCCTGCAGCACGGGTTCGATCGCGCGGACAGCCGCGCCGTCGCCACCCACCATGAGTCCGTAACCGTTCTCGAGGCCCCAGACGCCACCCGAGACGCCGGCGTCGACGAACAGCATGCCGTGTGCGCCGAGGTCCGACGCGTGCCGCTGGCTGTCCTTGTACATCGCGTTGGCACCGTCGACGACGACATCGCCCGGCGACAACAGCGGCACGAGCCGTTGCAGGGTCTCGTCCGTTGGCGCTCCAGCAGGCAACATCAGCCAGACGATCCTGGGCGTGGGAAGGCTCGATACAAGGGCTTCCAGTGTGCCGGCGAGCTCGATGCGCGGCTCGTCGGTCAATCCCGTGCGGGCTTCGGGTGAACGATCCCACGCGACCACGGCGTGGCCGGCGCGGGCGAGGCGACGGCTCATGTTGCCGCCCATCCGACCCAGTCCAATCATTCCCAACGTGAGGTTCATCGCGTTCCGATCCATTACAGCCCGGCGGGGGCGATCGATGGTCGCGCGATGCCGGGACGCGCACAAGGGCGTGCCGGCCCCCCGGGGGGCCGGCGTACCCCCCCATCGTCGCGTACGCTCACTACATGGACGGCCGGCAGCCTGCTGCGGCGCCTGCCACTGAGCACCGGAAGCTTACCGGTCGGGGGGGGGGGAGGGCGCTATTGCACCGGACCGCTGTCCATGCCGACGTGCTCGAACGAGGGCGGAGTGGCGGTCCGCGCCGGGCCCGGGCGCCGCGCCGGGCCGGCTGCCGCCGCTCCCGAGCGCCCGGGCCGCCCGGGGGGGGCGGGGCGGGGGGGGGTCCGCGGTCCCCGCCCCCCCCCCCCCCCCGGGCCTGGCAGGCCGCTTTGCCCGCGCCCGCGCGCCCCCCGAAGCGCACCCCCCCCCCCCCGGGTCGTCCCTTTCCTTGTCGGCGGGCTGCTCGCGTTCTGTCCGTTGGCGGGTTGGGGCCGCGGGCCGCCCTCCGGTCGCGCCTCCCCCCGGGGCGCCGCCGCCCCGCCGCGCCCGCCGCCCGGCCCTACCCGCTCCGTCCGCCTTGAGGCACGCTCGCCGCAAAGCCCGGGACAGCCGGCAGCCAAGGGGCTAGTCTTGCTCCACGCAAGAAGAGCCGTGGACGGGCAATGGATATCGATGCACTGACACTCGCGCGGCTGCAGTTCGCCTTCACGATCAGCTTCCACATCATCTTCCCGGCCATCTCGATCGGGCTGGCCAGCTATCTCGCCGTGCTTGAGGGCCTCTGGCTCTTCACCGGCCGCGTCGTCTTCCTCGACCTCTTCAATTACTGGAAGAAGATCTTCGCAGTGGCATTCGGCATGGGCGTCGTGTCGGGCATCGTCATGAGCTACCAGTTCGGCACCAACTGGAGCGTGTTCTCCGACAAGGCCGGTCCGGTGATCGGGCCGCTGATGGGCTACGAGGTACTGACCGCTTTCTTCCTGGAAGCGGGATTCCTCGGCGTCATGCTTTTCGGCCTGTCGCGCGTGGGGCCGCGACTGCACTTCCTGGCGACGCTGATGGTCGCGCTCGGCACGTTCATTTCCGCGTTCTGGATTCTCTCGGTCAACAGCTGGATGCAGACGCCGGCCGGCTACGCGATCAACGAAGTCGGCCAGTTCGTTCCGGCGGACTGGGTCGCAGTCATCTTCAACCCATCCTTCCCCTACCGGCTCGTGCACATGCTCCTGGCCGCGTACCTCAGCACGGCGTTCATCGTCGGTGGCACGGGTGCGCTGCATCTGTTGCGCGATGCGACGCTGCCTGCCTCGCGCATCATGTTTTCGATGGCGATGTGGATGGCCGCAATCGTCGCGCCGCTGCAGATAGTCGCCGGCGACTTGCACGGGCTCAACACGCTGGAGCACCAGCCCGCCAAGGTTGCGGCAATGGAAGGTCACTTCGAAACGCACGCGGGCGCGCCGCTCATCCTGTTCGGCTGGCCGGACATGGAGCAGGAGCGGACACGGTACGCAGTCGAGGTGCCGAAGCTTGGCAGCCTGATCCTCACCCACGACTGGAACGGCACCGTGCGCGGGCTCAAGGAATGGCCACGCGAGGATCGCCCGAACGCGACCATCGTGTTCTGGAGCTTCCGCGTGATGGTCGGGGCCGGACTTGCGATGCTCGCGGTCGGTGCGTGGAGCCTGGCGCTGCGGGCGCGAAAACGCCTGTACGACCAGCCGTGGCTGCTGCGCGCGTCAGTCGCCTTGAGCCCCATCGGCATCGTTGCCGTGATTGCAGGCTGGATCACCACCGAGGTCGGCCGACAGCCCTACACCGTTTACGGGTTACTGCGAACCACGGACAGCGCATCGTCGATCGATGCCGCGGCAGTGGGCGCTTCGCTCGCCGCATTTGCAATCGTGTACTTCGCGGTCTTCGGTGCCGGTGCGTTCTACATGCTGCGCCTGATGGGCAAGGAGCCGCGCGCATGATGCACCTCGATCTCGCGCTGATCTGGGCAGGGCTGCTCGCCTTCGCGGTGCTCGCTTATGTCGTGCTCGACGGCTTCGACCTCGGCGTTGGCATCCTGTTTCCCTTCATGCCCGAGGAGATGCAGCGCGACGAGATGATGAACTCGGTTGCGCCGGTGTGGGACGGCAACGAGACATGGCTCGTGCTTGGAGGCGGCGGTCTGTTCGCCGTCTTTCCGCTGGCCTACGCGATCATCATGCCCGCGCTGTATGCGCCCGTGATCGCTCTGCTGCTTGGGCTCGTCTTCCGCGGCGTGGCTTTCGAATTTCGCTGGAAGACACAGCGCGGCAAGTTCCTGTGGGATGGCGCATTCACCGCTGGATCCACGATGGCCGCGTTCGCCCAGGGAATCGCGCTCGGCGCGCTGGTGCAGGGAATTCCAGTGGCGGGCCGCGCTTATGACGGTGGCTGGTGGGATTGGCTCACGCCTTTCAGCGTCCTCACCGGCGTATCGCTCGTGTTCGGCTATGCGCTGCTCGGCGCGACCTGGCTCATCTACAAGACGCAGGGTCACACCCAGCAGCGGGCGTATCGATTCGCCGCTGTTGCCGGCGGCGCGACGCTGGCCGCCATCGGGCTAGTCAGCCTGTGGACGCCCTTCCTCAGTGATGTGTTCATGCAGCGCTGGTTCTCGTGGCCGCGGATCCTGTTCGTGGCGCCGGTTCCGGCTCTTGTCGCTCTCGCTGCGTATGTCCTTTTCAACGGCCTGCGACGGCGGCAGGAACTGAGCCCCTTCCTCGCGTCGCTGGCGCTGTTCGTCCTGTGCTTCGTCGGACTGCTGATCAGCTTTTTCCCGTACCTGGTGCCGACGTCGGTCACACTGTGGGACGCGGCTGCGCCGCCATCGAGCCTCAAGTTCCTGCTCGCGGGCGCCGCCTTCCTGATCCCGATCATCCTCGTGTACACCGCGTACTCGTACTGGGTGTTCCGCGGCAAGATCGAACCGGGCGGCGGCGGTTACCACTGACGATGGCGCCCAAAGGCTGGCAGCGCCTGCTCTGGTTTGTCGTGATCTGGGCTGGCAGCGTCATGGCACTCGGCGCCGTAGCGTGGGCGATCCGGTTGGCCCTGGGTTTAAAATAGCGGCCTGACAAGGAGAACGACCATGAACGGCGCCCAGTCCCTGCTGCAGACCCTGGTCAATTGCGAAGTCGAGGTCTGCTTCGGCAACCCCGGCACTTCGGAGATGCATTTCGTCGCCGCGCTCGACTCGGTGCCGCAGATGCGGTCCGTGCTGTGCCTGTTCGAAGGCGTGGTGACTGGCGCAGCCGACGGCTACGGGCGAGTCGCCGGCAAGCCGGCCGCGACGCTGCTGCACCTGGGGCCCGGCCTTGCCAATGGCCTCGCGAACCTGCACAACGCGCGTCGCGCCAGCACGCCGCTCGTGAACATCGTCGGCGATCACGCCACCTATCACCTGCAGTACGACGCGCCATTGACGTCCGACATCGTCGGCTTTGCGCGCCCGGTGTCCTCCTGGATTCACGAATCGAAGAGTGCTGACGGCGTCGCGTCGGATGCGGCGCGGGCGGTCCAGGCTGCCCGCTCGGCGCCCGGTGGCGTGTCCACGCTGATTCTCCCGGCCGACACCGCCTGGAACGAAGCTCAGCGCGCCGAGCAGAAGCTGCCGGACCTGCTGCCCACACCCGTCAGTTCGGCTGCCGTCGATGCCGCAGCCAGGCTGCTGTCGAATGGCAGGAAAACCGCGCTGCTGTTACGCGGTGCGTCGCTCTACGGCGCGGGCCTCGAGGCCGCCGGTCGCGTGCAGGCAAAGACAGGCGCGCGATTGCTGTGCGACACGTTCGCGCCGCATGCCGAACTCGGCGCAGGTCGCGTTCCAGTCGAACGCATTCCCTACTTCGCGGAACAGATCGTCGACTTCCTGAAGGACTTCGAGCAGATCATCTTCGTCGGCGCCAAGCCGCCGGTGTCCTTCTTCGCGTATCCCGGCAAGCCGAGCTGGTGTGCGCCCGAAGGTTCGCACCTCTGTTACCTTGCTCACGCTCACCAGGACGGCGCCCAGGCCCTCGCTGCGCTGGCCGACTCGCTGGGTGCTCCTGCGCGCTCACCGGTGCGGATTCCGCTGCAATTGCCGGAACTGCCGAACGGCCCGTTGACCGCTCTCGGCGTGGCGCAGGTGATTGCCGCGATGACGCCCGACAACGTCATCTTTGCCGATGAATCAGCAACCGCATCGTTCGCGTTGCTCACGACGATGGCGCGGGCCCGGCCACACACGCACCTGCCCCTGACCGGCGGGTCGATCGGCCAGGGCCTGCCGCTCGCCGTTGGCGCGGCCATCGCTGCGCCGGACCGCAAGGTGATCTGTCCGCATGGCGACGGCGGCGCGGCCTATACGATGCAGGCGTTGTGGACGATGGCGCGCGAGAAGCTCGACGTCGTGATAGTGATCTACGCCAACCGCTCGTACGCGATCCTCAACATCGAACTCGGGCGCGTCGGTGCGATCGGCAGCGGTCCGGTCGCGATGTCGATGCTCGACCTGCACAACCCGGAAATGAACTGGACGAAGATCGCGGAAGGCCTCGGCGTCGAGGCCAGCCGTTCAACGACGTGCGAGGAGTTTGCGGCGCAGTACTCGTCGGCGCTCAAGCACCGTGGCCCACGCCTGATAGAGGCGATGATCTGATACCGATACGCGTCAGGTCCGCCGCAGCATCAGGACGTTGCCGCCCACGGCGAGCGCCGCGCCCACGAACGTAAGAGCGTCCGGGCGGAACCCCTCGAAGGCCATCGACACCACGAGCGCAAGGAGGGGGGTCATGACGCCGATAGTGCCCGTGGGACCCGGGCCAATTCGCTCCTGCAGGGTGAGAAAGCAGGCAAACGTCAGCACCGACCCGGCCAGGGCGAGGTAGAACAGGGCCAGCCACCACGAGGCGATGGCCGGTGGAACAAAGCTCTGGCCCTGCAGCAATGCAAGCAACGCCGACACGGCGGCTCCGTAGAGCATGCCGAACCCGAGCGCCGGCCAGAACGGCAGGCCGCGAGCACGGTTGCGACTGGCCGTCAGGCTGCCGACCGTCGACAGCAAGACGGAGCCCACCGTGAACAGCGCACCGAGCAGAGCGTTCCGATCGCCAGTGGCCTTACCGAACTCAGGCCAGAAGATCAGCGCGACGCCGGCGATGCCGAGCCAGCCGCCAAGGATGAAGCGCGGCCGCAGGTTGACGCCGAAAAGCGCGCGAGCCCCGAGGCCTGCCACCAGCGGGGAAGCCGAGTAGCCCACTGCGACCAGCCCCGACACGAGGTGTTGCTCCGCGTGGTAGACGCAGACGTACGACACGCCGTACATGAAGCCACCCTGCAACGCGAAAATCGCGTGCTGGGCTGGCGTGAAGCGCAGGTCCTCCTGTCGCAACACGCACAGGACCAGGATCACCGCTCCGGCCAGCGCGAAGCGCATCGCCACCCCGACCTCGGGCGCGGTGTGCCCGATCTGGAACGTGATTGCGAACCAGGTCGTGCCCCAGGTGAGCACGCAGATCGCAAACAGCTGCCAGTTCTTGAGTCGGTGCATCGTGCTGAATGCGCCGCATGAGACGCATCGGGATTGCTTGAATTCTAGCGGAATTTCGCCCGCCGCGCCGGGGGAAACGGCGACCGCGGCGACGCGGCTGGCAGCCGGTCCCCACGCCGCTCGGGTCCGGCCTGTGGGCGTCGTGCTCGATACCTTCCGCAACCCGCTAGCCTTGCGCTCACCCCGCAGGGGCCCGGGCGGACTTTTCTGACGAAACCAGAGACAGGAATGACAAGCCGCGGTCACGGCATCGCCGGTCGCTTGCTCGCTCGGTCCGCGACAGCCAGGTGACGCAGGTAGCTCGGGGGTTGGCGGGGCGGGCCGGCCCGAACCATGAACTGACGATGTCACTTTTCTCACGCCTGTTTGGTAAGCCATCGCCCACGGCAGAGCCGCCGGCGGACAGCGAGCGCGATACCCGAGTTGTATCGCCACCCCCACCTGACCCTTCCGTGCGCACCCGCGAAGAAGAAGCGAGTCTGTCGCAAGCCATCGCCGCCGGTGACACGGCCGCGATCGGCAAGTGGGTACTCGAGGGAAGCTCGACGCGAATCCGCCAGCTGGCGGCGCGAAGCGTCACGGATCCGGACCAGCTGCGGGAACTGATCCCCGCCACGCGCCACGGGAAAGACAAGAACGTCCATCGGATTCTCACCGCCCGGCGCGATGACCTGCTCGCCGAGATTCGCAGTACCCAGCAGCTGCAGGCGGATCTGGACGAAGCTGCCGCGGCCATCGCCCGACACTGCGGGCGCCCGTACGATGCGTCGTTCCCGACGACTCTCGCACAGCTCGAGGCCCGGTGGCGTGCGCTCGAGCCCCAGGCGAAGCCGGACCTGCGCAACGAAGTAACCCAGCACCTGCAACGTGCGCACGAAGTCGTCGTACAGCACCGCCAGGCGCTCGAAGCGGAAGCCGCGAGACAGCGGGCCGCCGCGGTCGCCGCTGCCGAGGCGCAGCGTCAGCGGGAAATCGAAGCGCAGGCGGCAGCAGCGGCGGCAACCGAGCAGGCCCAGAGAAGCGATGCCGAACGCGAGGCCTTGCGCGAGGCCGAACAGGCGCAACGAGCCGCAGACGAAGCCAGGACACACGAAATCCTGGGGCTGCTGCGACAGGCACGGGCGGCGCTCGATCACGGCGGGACGGCACGCGCTGCCCGGCTGCGCGCCTCGATCGCGGAAAAACTGCCTGAGGCCCCTGCCCTGCCCGCGTGGTTTGCACGGCAGCTGCAACAGGTCGACTCGCAGCTTGCCGAGCTGCAGGACTGGAAGACCTTCAGGGTCGTGCCGAAGCGGGCCGAGCTGGTGCAGCAGATGCAGTCGCTGGTCGGCGCCGATCTGTCGCCCGAGGAACTCGCGCAGCAGATCCGTCGGTTGCGCGACGAATGGCGGACTCTAAACCGGGGCACGGGCGAGGATCCCGCGGACGAGTTGCAGCAGTTCCAGCAGGCAGCAGACCGCGCCTACGAACCCTGTCGCGAGCACTTCGCCCGGCAAGCCGAGTTGCGCAAGGAAAACCAGGAACGGCGCGAAGCATTGATCGAACGGCTGACGACGTTTGCTGCGGAGCAGGCGGGCGAGCACCCGAACTGGCGCGCGATCAACCAGGCCATCGTCGAGTCGCGGCGCGAGTGGCGTCACTACGCGCCGGTGGACCAGGCGATCGTGAAGCCGCTGCAGGCGCGTTTTCATGCGCTGGTCGACGAGCTGCAGGCGCGCCTCGATGCCGAGTACGCGCGCAACGTGCAGACCAGGCGTGACCTGATCGCCCGTACAGCAGAGCTCCTCAACCTCGAGGACACGCGCAAAGCCATCGACGAAACCAGGAACCTGCAGCGAACCTGGAAATCCGTCGGCATCGTTCCGCGCAACCTGGACAACGCGCTCTGGGACGAATTCCGGCAGCAGTGCGACGCTGTCTTTCAGCGCAGCTCACAGGAAGCGGCGGCGTACGCGGTCACCCTCGAAACCAACCAGGCGCTGGCGACCGGCGTGTGCGAAGAGCTGGAGCGGATTGCCGGGCTGACCGACGAGTCGTTGCTGTCCGCCGTGCCGCAACTGGACGAGCTGTGCGCAAAATTCGAGTCGCTGGACCTGCCGCGAGCGTCCGCGCGTGCCTTGCAGCAACGGTTTTCGCACGCGACCGACCTTTGTGCCGAAGCCGTGCACAGGACTCGCGGGACGGCAGCGCGCCGTGGCTGGACCGATGGATTTGCGGTCGCCGCCCGGATCCGCGAGTACGCCCTTGCAGCCGTACGGGGTCGGTCGCCCACCGAGTGCGAGGCACTGCGGGAGTCCGCCACATCTGCGGTCGCCAACCTCGCCCATGCTCCCAAGGCAGTGCGCAGCATTCTCGAGCAACGGCTCGCAGCCGTCGCCGCCGGTACAGTCAACCCGGACGTTGCCGCGAACGAGGCGGCGTTGCGGCTGCTGTGCATCCGCGCGGAGTTGATTTCGGGTGCACCCACCCCGCCGGAGGATCTGGAATTGCGGCGTGAATACCAGATGCGACGCCTCGTCGAGTCGATGGGGCATGGTGAACGCGTCACGCCGGCTGCGCTCGACGATCTCGCGCTCGAATGGATCGCGATCGGGCCGGTCGAGCCGGCTGTCCACGACGCATTGCTGGCCCGCTTCGAGCGCTGTCGCACCGCCAGATGACCATCGACTACGAACCCATCACGCCGCCGGGCAGACTCGACGCACTGCAGGAACTGCGGCTGCCGGTCGACATGCTGCGATGGGCGCCGTCCTTGCTGACGATGAAGGCCCGACGCACCGTGCATCCGCGCACTGCCATTCTGCTTCCCGGCTTCGGCGCGGGACCGCGGTCGATGCGCGTCATGGAATCGTTCCTGCGCCGTCGCGGCCATCGCGTCCGTGACTGGGGGCTGGGCGTGAACAACGGCGATGCCCGGAAATTCCGCGTGCAGCTGGAGAGCATCGTCGGGGAATCCATCGCTGCGTACGGCGAGCCCGTCGTTCTGGTCGGCTGGAGTCTGGGCGGCTACATCGCCCGCGAGTACGCGCGGGAGCATCCGGAAGGCGTGCGCAGGATCGTCACGCTCGGCAGCCCGGTGATCGGAGGCCCGCGCTATACGGCCACATCCGAGTGGTATCGGTCACGGGGTCACGACCTCGAAGAGATGGAGCGGGCCGTCAAGCGCCGTTACGCGACACCGTTGCGCGTGCCGGTCACCGCGATCTACTCGAAGCGCGACGGCATCGTGGCGTGGCAGGCCTGCATCGACAAATGGTCGCCAGACGTGCGCCACATCGAAGTCAGCGAGACGCATGTCGGCCTGGGCTTCTCGCCCCGCGTACTGGGGCTGGTCGCGGACGAGATCGCGCGGGACTGAACTCGTCCCGCTCGCGCCGCCTGGCGCGAATGCTAGGATCACCGCATGAACAGGACACCGAACGTACTGGTCATCATGTACGACCAGTTGACCCCGGCAGCACTCGGATGCTATGGCAGCCGCGTCACGCAGTCTCCGCACATCGATCGCCTCGCCGCGGCAGGCGTGGTGTTCGACGCTGCATACACCAACAGCCCTCTGTGCACACCGGCGCGGTACTGCCTGATGACGGGGCAGCTGCCTTCGTCCACCCGCGGCTACGACAATGCCGCCTATCTCGCCAGCACGATCCCGACGTTTGCGCACTACGCCCGCGCCGCGGGCTATCGCACCGTGCTCTCCGGCAAGATGCATTTCGTCGGCCCCGACCAGCTGCATGGCTTCGAGGAACGTCGCACGACGGACATCTATCCGGCGGACTTCGGCTGGACGCCGGACTGGCGCAGGCCCGACCAGCGCATCGACTGGTGGTATCACAACATGGAGAGTGTCGTCGGCGCCGGCGTGGCTGAAGTCACGAACCAGCTGCTGTTCGACGACGAAGTCGGCTTCCACGCCGTGCGCGCACTGCACGATGCAGCCCGCGCCGATGATCGGCGTCCCTTCCTGCACGTCGCCAGTTTCACGCACCCGCACGATCCGTACGTGACGCGGCAGGAATACTGGGACCGCTATGAGGGCGTCGACATCCCGCTGCCCGAGGTGTCTGCGGCAGACGTGGTCACTGACCCGCACACGCTGCGTCTGCGCACGGCGTGTGACATGGAACGCACGCCAATCAACGATGCCGACGTGCGTCGTGCGCGTCGAGCTTACCTCGGCAACGTCTCGTACGTCGACGACTGGACTGGCCGGCTGCTGCAGACGCTCGAGTCGCTCGGACTGGAGGACGATACGGTCGTCATCCTGCTCGCCGATCACGGCGACATGCTGGGCGAGCGGGGGCTCTGGTACAAAATGAACTTCTTCGAGGCGTCCGCGCGCATCCCGTTGATCGTGCACGCTCCCGCTCGCTTCCGCGCACGCCGCGTGGCGACTCCGGTCTCGCTGGTCGACGTGCTGCCGACCCTGATTGAATTGTCGGGCGGTGCGGTGACCGACGCCGTCGAACCGCTGGCCGGCCAGTCGCTGCTGCCGCTGTGTGCAGGCGCGGCAGAAGACCGAACCGTCGTCGGCGAGTACGCGGCCGAGGGCGCCTGCGCCCCGATCGTCATGCTGCGCCGGGGCGCTCTTGAAGTTCGTGCACTGCCCGGTCGATCCGGACCAGTTGTACGACCTTGCGACAGACCCCGGCGAGCGGGTCAACCTTGCCGGCCGCCCGGAGCGGACCGCGACCATCGCCGAGTTCCGGGCCGAAGTCGCGCAGCGGTGGAACCTGGCGCGGCTGCACGAGGACGTACTGCAGGACCAGGCGCGGCGACGGTTCGTGATGGCGGCATTACGCTCAGGCGTTTACACACCGTGGGAGTTCACGCCCCGGCGCGACGCCGCGAACGAATACATGCGCAACCATCTCGATCTCAACGTCGTCGAGCGTAGCGCCCGCCGGCCGCGCTGAGATCCTGTGTGCGCGTTCAGGGCGACTCGCTCAAGTCAGCCAGGGAGACGCGCTTCTCGATGCGCCGCGCTCCACCCTGGTCCACGATGGACAACGTCACCGTCGTCTGCGCACCCTGCCAGTCGATCTCGACCAGCCCGAAGTTGGGCTCGCGGATCACGTCGCTCACCCGGTTGGCGTTCGGCGTGGCGGCGGGCCAGGTCTCGGTGAGCCCGCTCGAAGTGAGGTCCCACAACGTGTAGGGCACGTTGACGTCGAGCTTCGACAGCTCGGCGTAATGCATGTCGCCGCTGAGAAGCAGCACGCCGCTGGCGCGCTTGCGCCGGATCAGCTCGATCAATCGCTGCTGGTCGTGCGCGAACAGCGACCATCCTTCCCAACCCGGAAAGTCGGCGAGTACCTGCACGCTCGACCCGATCAATCGCACCTCGGCCGGCTTCTCGAATTGTTGCTCGAGCCATTGCCATTGACGTTCACCGAGCATGGTCGCAGCGGAGTCGGGATTGCGAGCGTAAGGACCCGGCACCTCGAGCCCTTTTCTGTGCCGTGCCCACGCCCAGGAACGGTAGTTGCGGGCGCCCGGTTCCTGCCGTACGAGCGGCGTCCGGTTGTAGCGCAGGTCGAGCAGTATCACCTGCACGCGCCGGCCCGGCGGGCCGAAGACATAGGATGCGTACACGCCATCGCGCGCCCGACGCGGTGAATCGGCAGGCTCGCCCCAGAAGTCGAAGAACACCTGGCGGGAAGCGTCCTTCTGCGGAAAGTCGCCACCAGCGTCATCCTCACCGAAATCATGGTCGTCCCATGTCGCCGCGATGGGTGTGGTGTCGCGCAGCTGCACGAATCCGGGCTGCTGCGCGAGCTGTGCATACCTGGCGCGAAGAACGGCCATGTCGCGGGTGTCGCCATAAACGTTGTCGCCCAGGAACAGGAAGAGCTCGGGCCTGGCCGCAAGCACCGCTTCCCATATCGCCTGCTCCTTGCCGCCCTCGGCACACGAGCCGAACCCGATCCGCGTGAGGGTGCGGTCGAGCGCGACGTGTGGATCGGGCTGCGCAGGCGGGCGGGTGTCGACTTCCGCGCGGGCCCCCGGCGCGACAGCGACTATCGCCATTGTGCAGGCGATGGTCAGCAAGCGGCACAACCGCTGCCGGCGAGAGGACAAACAGGAATCGGCGTTCAGCATCGGGCCAGTCAGGCTGGAAGGGTCAGCACCGGCGCGAAGCCGCCGCCGGCGGTCCGGAAATTCGTCGTCTGTCCCCGGTACAAGCGCGCAGCTCGCAACCATGTTGCACCGTGCATGGTGTAATTGCGGACATCGACGCGGAGATCGGCTTCCGCGCCGTCCGTCGACTGGATACGCCGAAACGACGTCGGGGCGAGAGTCTGCGCAACGTAGCGATGCGCGAGGATGTGCTCGAACGTGGTTCGAGTGAGCTTGTCACCCCGGTACGCGGCCTTGCTGCCAAAACCATCGACTGGCTTGAAGAACAGGCTCTTGCGTCGCTGCCAGAGATCGTCGGCCGCGGCGGGTTCGACGACTTCCGTCGCCGGAATGGTCTGCCGCAGATGCGAGCGGTCATCAACACCGAGACCTGCCTGCTGCAGCAACTCGTCATCACCCAGCCATGCGAGGAGCCGCTTGTCCGCCCATCGCGCATGCGCGGCCGGATGCGGCGTGATCACCGCAAGACCCGACTCGTAGGCGCGTCGCAGGACGGAGTGTCGCTCGTCGGCCAGGTAAAAGTCGGTCACACGGTTGTAGATCAGGTCAATACGCTCTTCGCCGAGAAATACCGCGTCGTCCCTCAGCTCAAGGCTCGTGGCGTCGGCAATCACGACGCGCCATCCGGCGCGTTCGAGCAATCGCTGATACAGGAGAAATTCGGCATAGAGATACTGGCTTTGCGGCTCGTCATCGACGATTGCGATGGTCCGCAGTGGCACTTCGCCGCGAACGCTCGTCCATTCCGCCAGGAAGCTATCCGAGATGCGCGGCTCCAGTTGACCGATCGCCACGCCGGCGGCGGCCAGCACGGACACAGGCTCGGTAAAGCAGTCGCAGGCTGCCGTGGCGGCGCGCGCCAGCTCGAGATTGACGAGCAGGCCGCCCGGATTGGTGTTGATTTCGATGAGCTGCGGAGTCGGACCGCCGAGATGAAAATCGAAGCCCAGGATCCCGCCCGCGTTTGTCTGGGGACGACGAGCCAGCTCGGGTGCGTTGCGAGCGATCTGCTGCTGGAAGGGGCCGCTGGAGAGTGCGAGCGTGATCAACCGGACGGTCCGGTCCATGGCGGTTGCTTCGCCTGGCGCAAGAAACACGACGCTGCCCGCGACGAGTCCAGCCCGCGCTTCGAGGAGGCTGGCCGCGTCGCCGAGATTGGCGCGCAGCTGGTCGCGCAGTTTCGCGCGGTCGACCCAGATGCACTGGCATGCGGCGTTCAGTTGGGCCGCCAGCGGCACTGTCGAGGATTCCAGGACTTGCTCGATCACTGTGTACCCGTGGGATCCCAGCCTGCGTTCTGAGCAGATGCTGCGGCAAGATACATCAACCCACGCCCCGGGAGACGAGACGTTGCCGATTCTCAGGTGCCGTTCGAACCCGGTGATCTCACGAGCTGGAAGGCACGCCCACGGCACCGCGCGCGAGCAGGCCCCGGTAACGTGAGTTGCCCTCGAAACCGACCCAGTTCCAGTCGTGCCGGGTCCACCACGCGTGGCGCCAGCCGCGCGTCACCGCCTCCTCGAGTGCTTCGAGCGCCCGCTCCGTTTCGCCCATGACGGCATGCGCGCTCGCAACCCAATAGATGGCATCAGCGTTCACGATGCCGTCCGCGCGCAATTCCTCGGCTCGCACGACGAGTTCATGCAGGGCGCCCCTCCCGCTCGTGTCACCGGCCAGGATTCGCAAATGGGCGTAGTTCACCACGTGCGGCAGGCGCCAGACCCATTCGTCGTTGACCAGATCGTTGATCGCGCGTCGCGGATCGGGTGGGTCCTCGGCGTACGCCTGGCGTGCCCCCGGCAGGTCATGGACTGCAATGAGCGCCTGCGCGCGCTGGGCGGGACCCCAGACGGACCCACAAGTATCGTTCGCTATCGACTCAAGCGCTTTGCGGTTGCCGCTCACGAGGCGCAGGCCCACCACCAGGTCGGCTTCGAAGTGGTTGCCGGTAGGGTTGCAGCAGGCTGCGTCGACGACCGCGATGGCGGTGTCGACCTGGCCGAGCTGTGCCAGGATGAGACCCTTGCGAGAGAGATAAAACGCCCGTGTCGGCGCGCGTTCGATCGCGCGTTCCAGCCAGCGCAGCGCCTCCTCGAGGGAACCGCGCGACGCGTGCAATCGCGCCATGCCCGAATACGGGACCTGAAACGCCGGGTCGATCTCCATTGCTGCGGCGAAGCGAGCCCCGGCCTCCGCGACATCACCAAAACGCAGGGCGTCGAACCCGACATTGGTGTTGATGATCGGCGACAGCGGATCGAGCCGAAATGCATCGCGCATGTGCGCGGCGGCCTCGCGGTATCGGCCCTCAGACGTCAGCACCAGGCCACGCCAGACGTATGCCATCGTGTAGCTCGCGTTCAACTCGATGGCCCGCGCGAGCGACCGCTCGGCGCCCGCATAGTCACGCTGGTTCTGGCGTATCAGACCCAGCGAGGCGTGTGCCTCCGCCAGCGCAGGCGCAAGTTCCAGCGCCCGCAGGGCGGCAGGGTGGGCGTTCGCGATCGATTCGCCCATGGGTATGTTGCCGTAGTAGCCGGTGCCCGCCAGCGTGTACGCGTCGGCGAGACCCGAATAGGCCAGTGCATAGCCTGGATCGCGCTCGATCGCCTGCCGGAAGCAGTCCATCGCCCGCCGCAGCGATGCCTCGGTGCGCTTGTGGAAGTGGTGGCGCCCGAGGAGGTACAGGTTGTAGGCATCGAAACTCTGCGTCGCCGGCTCCAGCTGCGGACGCTCCGCAGCAGCCGCGCGGGGCCTCACAGCGGCGATGACAGCGCACGCCACCTCAGTCTGTAACTTGAATATGTCATCGAGCCGCCGCTCGAAAGTCTCCGACCAGACCTGGTAACCGTCGACCGCGCTCACCAGCTGCACGTCGATGCGCACGGTATCCGCTTGCTTGCGCACGCCACCCTCGAGCACCGAGGCAACGTTCAGGCGCCGTCCGATTTCGCGCACGTCGTCGTGGCGGCCCTTGAACGCAAACGACGAGCTGCGCGCAGCTACGCGCAGACCCTGGACCCGCGCCAGCTGGTTACGGATCTCCTCCGCCAGGCCGTCCGAGAAATACTCGTTTGCCGCCTCGCTACTCAGATTCGCAAATGGGAGCACCGCGATCGAGTCCTCGGGTGGGTCGGCTGCCGGGACGGTCAGTGCAGGTGTACGCTCGATGCCAGCGGGCGTGAGATCGAACATCCAGGCGAGCACGGTGGCAACCGGCAGGCCGAGGACGAGGCTGGCGACGACGAAGCGCATGTGGTGCGAGGCATCGAATGCATCCAGCAGCAGGTCGAACGCCTGTGCCAGGACCCACGCGCCCGCAATGTAGTACAGCGCGGCACGCACCACGCGCCGCCGCCGCAGTTCCGCCCACAGGTACTTTGGATTGCGGCTACCCATCGCCCGCTACGCCCCGCTCCCCCGCTCCCGCAGCCGCGCACGCCCGGCGCCAACACTCGCGCCGCCGCGAGGAGCACGACTTTCGGATCGCGCGGGTCCTGCACGACGTGATGAATGACGGGGCCCAGGAACTGCGGCCCGACGAGCTTCCAGTCGCGGCGGCTCGCAATACCACGCAAGGCAAAGAGTCCCTTGCGCGTCCCCACCCAGAGCGTGTTGGCCATGGGCGCGAAGCTCGCAACTTCTGCGGGCAGCGTCAACAGCCGAATGATCATGTCTGGCTAATACAGAGGCCTGGCCAGGCCGGAGCACCATGGCAGGCATCAGAAAGACGGTTGGATGGGACCGGGACGCGACCGGATACCCGGACGCAGTCGCGGGCCGAGGTCGCCAACGCGACGCTTTACGGGCGACTGCTGGCAAGCACCGAAAGATCGGACATACTGATCGTGTTCCGTAACCTGCGCGACGCGTCACAGGTACGACACCCGCCAGCTTTCCGGCGCTGCGCCGAGCGCCGCCGATGATCAAAGAGGAGAACCCCCATGAGCCATGAAGAACTGCACGAGGCCGCGAGCGACCTCACCGAAGGTACCCGCGACATGCATCGCGCGATTGTCTCCCTGATCGAGGAACTCGAGGCCGTCGACTGGTACCAGCAGCGCGTGGACGCGTGCAAGAATCCGGAACTCAAGGCCATCCTGGCCCACAACCGCGACGAAGAGAAAGAGCACGCCGCCATGGTGCTGGAATGGATACGCCGCAATGACGGGGCGTTCTCGAAGGAACTCAAGGACTATCTCTTCACCACGGCGCCGATCGCACACGGCTAGCTCACTGATCGATACGCCAGCCTCGTGCACGCAGGAAGCTCCAACAGCTCCGCGCCGCAGCGATCGTCTTAACCAGGATCGGCGCGACTGACCAGCCCCAGTCGCTCGAGCACCGATCGCAGCTGCAGCCAGCGCTGCTCGAGCGCCCCGGTGTAACCGATCGACATTCGCACCAGGCCAGGCCTGATGCCCGCCTTCACGAGTTCTTCCTCCGGCATCTCGCTGCTGGTGGAGGACGCCGAGCACGACATCAGCGTCTCGCTGTAACCCAGGCTCACCGCCATCAGGCCGAACTGGTGTTCGTTCTGCAGCAGGCCCATGAATTCAAACGCGCGCTCGCGCGAGCCAAGGTCCAGCGCGAGGATCCCGCCGCACCCGAAATCCGGGTTCGCCAGCTGCTGCAGCAGGGCGTGGTCCGGGTGATTCGCGAGGCCGGGGTAGGTCACCGGCAACCCCAGTTCGTCGAGACGTGTCGCCATGGCATGCGCCCGGCGACTGTGCTCCGCCATGCGCAGGCCCAGGTGAGGCAGGCGCAGGCTGATATCGAAGGCCACCTGGGGATCCATGGTGGGCCCCAGCAGCATCAGCGAACCCGTATGCAGGTCCATGAGCTGCATGATGAATTCGGTGGTGCCACACACGGCCCCGGCGATGTGGTCGCTGGCGCCGTTCATGAACTTCGTGAGGCTGTGCACGACGACGTCCGCACCGAGCTGGATTGGCGCCACGATCAGGGGCGTGAATGTGTTGTCGACGACGAGCATCGCACCGTGCCGGTGCGCGATGTCCGCGAGTCGCGGGATGTCGGCAATTCGCAACGTCGGGTTGGACACCGACTCGCAATAGAGGACCCTGGTGCGCGGCGTGATCGCACGCTCGACCGCGGCGAGATCCGAGACGTCCACGAACGTCGTCGTGACCCCGGCCTTGGCGGGCAGGGAGTCGTGCAGGAAGGCGAACGTACCGCCATAAACGGTGCGGCTGGCCACCACGTGGTCGCCCGTGCCGCAGCGCTGCATGATCGTCGCCGCGATGGCTGCCATCCCGCTCGAAGTGCAGTAACCCGCCTGCGCGCCCTCGTAAGCCGCGATCTGGCGACCCAGCACGTAGACCGTCGGATTGAAGTGACGCCCGTACAGGTAACAGCCGCCCACGTCCGGGCCGAGGTGCCCTTGGAAGATCTCGGGCATTGTCGTCGGGTCGATCACCGTGAACGTCGTACTGGCCTCGACCGACATGTTCACGCCGCCGTGCTCGCCGAACTCGTGGCGGAGGTTGGCAAATGACTGGATCGGGTCGAGTCGGCTCATGGTGTTCTCGCTGAATGGGTGCGCGCGCCGGAAGCCCTCGCGCGGTCGGCGTTAATCGGGCATTAGTACAGTGTGCGTTCGGCGCTGCCAAGCGCCAGCACCCGCCATGCGCAAGCCTGAGTGAGTCGGCCGCGGACGACGTCGAAGAAGTCAGTTACCCCCGCCGGCCCCGACGTGAATCACGCGCCCCCTATCGCCTCGACCCCACCGTCGAGGCTCAAGCCTGCCCCGTGTTGTACAATACTTGTCCAACTATATTTGACTTTCTGGGAAGCTCTGTATAGTTTATGTACAACTTTATCCCAGCTCGATCACCCGTCAATGCCCACCCGGGAGCAGTTTCCGATTCGCACCGTGTCCGCCCTGACAGGCGTCAGCACCGTCACGCTGCGCGCCTGGGAGCGGCGTTATGGCCTGCTGCGCCCGGTGCGTACCCCGTCCGGTCATCGGCTCTACACGCACGCCAACGTCGAGGAGATCCGGCGGGTGCTGGCGCTCGTCGAGCGGGGCATCCCGGTAAGTCGCGTGCGCCAGGTCCTCGACGCCGAGGCGATCTCGCGCGCACCAGATGCCGGCGGGAGCCCCTGGACCGACTACCAGGACCGGATGGCGGCCGCGATCGCTGGCCTGGACGAACAGAGCCTCGAAGACGTCTACGACGAAGCGCTGTCGCTGCATCCCATCGAGAGCGTGACCCGCCACGTGGTGCTGCCGCTGCTCGAGAGGCTCGGCGCGCGCTGGGAAGAGATCGACGGCGCAATCGCCGAAGAACACTTCTTTGCCACCTACCTGCGCAGCAAGCTCGGCGCGCGCCTGCAGCACCGCATGCGCTACGCGTCCGGCCCCCGGCTCGTCATCGCCTGCGCGCCCGGTGAGCAGCACGAGGTAGGGTTGCTGCTCTTCGCGCTCGAGGCGCGCAACGCCGGATTCCGGCCGGTGCTGCTCGGCGCGGACACGCCTTTCGCCGACATGGCCACCGCACTGCGCCGTTCGGGCGGGGACGGCATCGTGATCTCCTCCTCCGTGGATCCACACGACGGAGCGCTCGAGCGCGGCCTGGCCGAACTCGTGTCGTCGGTCGCGGTGCCGGTCTTCGTCGGCGGCGCAACCTCGGTGCGGCACCGCCGCGCCATCACCACTGCCGGTGCGATCCCGCTCGGCGTCGACCTCGAGGACGGCGTGCGCCTCCTCGCAATCACTCTTTCTTCTGAGGAGCAGACTACATGAGCGAGGCCACCCGCCGCGCCCTCGACTGGGTCGAACAGGGCCTCGTGCCGGACGCCGTCGTACGCGCCGGGATCCGCCGGCTCTGCGAGCAGCGCCTGCGCGAGATCGCGGCCGGCGACTGCGAGCGCGCCGCGGACGCGACCGAAGCCTTCGTCGCCGCTATGGACGCTGCTGAACTCGCGCCCGTGCCGCACCTCGCAAACGAGCAGCACTACGAGGTGCCGGCGCGCTTCTTCGATCTCGCGCTCGGACCGCACCTCAAGTACTCGAGCGCCTGGTGGCCGCAAGGCACGCAGACGCTCGAGGCGGCCGAGGCCCGCGCGCTTGCGGCAACCTGCGAGCACGCAGGACTGGCGGACGGCCAGGAGATCCTCGAGCTCGGTTGTGGCTGGGGCTCGCTCACGCTGTGGATGGCCGCGCATTACCGCGGCAGCCGCATCACGGCGGTGTCGAATTCGTCCTCGCAACGCGCCTGGATCGAATCCGAGGCGCGCCACCGCAACCTGACGAACGTCAAGGTGATCACGGCCGATATGAACCTCTTCACTGCCCCCGGCCGCTACGATCGCATCTTATCGGTCGAGATGTTCGAGCACATGCGCAACTGGCGCACGCTCTTCGGTCGCGCGCACGACTGGCTGGTGCCCGGCGGACGGTTCCTCATGCACGTGTTCTGCCATCGTTCGACGCCGTACGCGTTCGTGGATGGCGGGCCGTCCGACTGGATGAGTCGTCACTTCTTCTCCGGCGGCATGATGCCGAGCGACGACCTCGCCCTGCGCTTCCAGGACCGCCTGCGCTTCCTCGCCCGCTGGCGCTGGGACGGCACGCACTACGAGCGCACGGCGAACGCCTGGCTCGCGAACGTGGACGCGCGGCGCGAGGCCGTGCTCGAAGTGCTAGCCGCGACGTACGGGCAGGCCGCGCCGCAGTGGCTGCAGCGCTGGCGCGTTTTCTTCATGGCCTGCGCCGAGCTCTTCGGCTACCGCGACGGCCAGGAGTGGTGGGTGAGCCACTACCTGTTCGAGCGCCCTGCAACGGAGTCCACGGGATCATGAAAGCCTTGACCTGGTCGGCGCCGCTGCGCGGCATCGCGGTGCTCGCCTCGCTGCTGGTCGTGGCCCCGACAGCAACCTCGAGTCCGACCGCGCCGGCGGCAGACGGCGAGTGGAATTTCCGGGTGCTGCTCGACGGCAGGGAAGTCGGCTGGCACCGCTACGTCGTGCGCGGGGACGGCGCGTCGACCAAGGTGGAGAGCCGCGCGCAGTTCGACGTGCGGTTCCTGCTGCTGAATGCTTACAGCTACCGGCACACCGCGCGCGAGCGCTGGCGCGGCGCCTGCCTCGACGAACTCGAGTCCCGGACCGAGACCAATGGCCGAGTCGAGGAAGTCGCCGCAGTGGCGTACGACGACGCCGTGGTGGTGGACGGTCCGTCCGGGGACGCGCGCCTGCCGGGTTGCGTCATGAGCTTTGCCTATTGGGACCCGCGCATCCTCCGCGCGACGCGCCTCCTCAACTCGCAGACGGGCGAGTTGCTGCCGGTAAGCGTCGCGGAACGTGGGACGGAACGGGTCAACGTCGCAGGACGCACCGTCGCGGCGACTCGCCATCGGTTGTCGGCCCCCAACCTGCAGATCGATCTCTGGTATGCCGACGGCCGCTGGGTCGCCCTCGAGGCGCCGACGCCGGGCGGTCGGACACTGCGTTACGAACTCTGATGAGCGTTCATTCCATGCCCCACAGACAGTTTCTCGCCGCTCGCCGCGATCGCCGCGATCGCCGTTGCCGGCTGCAGCAGCGTGCCGCGTCCGCCGGTTCCCGTCGTGCAACACGTCGATCTCGAGCGGTTCATGGGCGACTGGTACGTGATCGCGTCCATTCCCACCTATATCGAGCGGGACGCCTGGAACGCAATCGAGTCCTACAAGCTCGACCCCGACGGCACCATCGCCACGACGTTCACGTTCAACGCAGGCGGCTACGACGGGCCGGAGCGACTCTATACGCCGCGCGGATTCGTGGTGGACCGGACCTCGAACGCGGTGTGGGGGATGCAGTTCGTGTGGCCGATCAAGGCTGACTACCGCATCTCGTACCTGTCCGACGACTACGGCCAGACCGTGATCGCCCGCGAGGCCCGCGATTACGTCTGGATCATGGCGCGCGCACCGCAGCTGAGCGAGGCCGACTACACGCGCCTCACCGACTTTGTCGCTGCCATGGGTTACGACGTGTCGAAACTGCGCAAGGTGCCGCAGCGCTGGCCGGAACCCGCGCAGGCGCGCGGAGACCAGCCGTGAGCAACCGCCTCGTCGTCGCGCTGCGCCGCTGGGTCGACAGCTCAGCCGAGGGCGACCAGCTGCGCGATGATCCGCGCGGCATCGACTGGCCACGGGTCGTCCCGTTCGTCGCGCTGCATCTCGGCTGCCTGGGCGCGATCTGGACCGGCTGGAGCCCGTTCGCAGCGGGGCTCGCCGTCGCTCTCTTCGCCGTGCGCATGTTCGCGATCACAGCCTTCTACCACCGCTATTTCTCGCATCGCGCGTTCCGCACGTCGCGTGGCTGGCAGTTCGTGTTTGCCGTGCTCGGCGCCTCCGCCGTGCAGCGCGGGCCGTTGTGGTGGGCTGCGCACCATCGCCATCACCACGTGCACTCCGACCAGCCCGAAGACGTCCACTCGGCCCGGCAGGAAGGCTTCCTGCGAAGCCACATGGGCTGGTTCCTGGCGCGCGAGAACTTCGCCACGCGCACGCGCCTGGTCCGCGACCTCGCGCGCTATCCCGAGCTCCGCTGGCTCGACCGCTACGACGTGGCCGTGCCGGCTGCACTCTTCGTGGCACTGTGGACACTTGGCGCGTGGCTCGAGGCCGCCCACCCGTCGCTGGGCACCAGCGCCTGGCAGCTCGTCGTATGGGGCTTCTGCATCTCGACCGTCGTGCTGTTCCACGCCACTTTCGTCATCAACTCGCTGGCGCACTGCTGGGGCACGCGACGCTACGAGACGAACGATGACTCACGCAACAATCTCCTGCTGGCACTCGTCACCTTCGGCGAGGGCTGGCACAACAATCACCATCGCTACCCCGGGGCCGCGCGCCAGGGCTTCTACTGGTGGGAACTCGACCTGAGCTGGTACGGCCTGCGGCTGCTCGCCGCGCTCGGCATCGTGCGCGACTTGCGGCCGGTGCCCCTGTCGGTCCTCGAGGCCGGGCGCCACGGCCGACGGAGGCAGCCGTGAAGGTTGCGGTCGTCGGCGCCGGCATCGCGGGCAACGTCGCGGCCCGCGAACTCCACCGCGAACACGACGTCACGGTGTTCGAGGCAGGCCATCACGTCGGCGGCCACACGCACACGCACGCAGTCGAGATGCACGGCCGGACCTGGCAGGTGGACACCGGTTTCATCGTCTTCAACGACCGCACCTACCCGAACTTCATTGCGCTCCTCGACGAACTCGGCGTCGCGTCGCAGGAAAGCTCCATGAGCTTCTCAGTGCGCGACGAGGTCGCTGGAATCGAGTACAACGGCACGTCGCTGAACGCGCTGTTCGCGCAAAGGCGCAACCTGCTGCGGCCGTCGTTCCTCGGCATGGTGCGCGACATCCTGCGCTTCAACCGCGAGGCCCCGCGCCTGCTCGACGAGGCAGGCGGCGAGCTGCCGCTCGGCGAGTTCCTCGCGCGTGGCCGCTACGGGCGTGCTTTCGTCGATCACTACGTCGTGCCGATGGGGGCTGCAATCTGGTCCACCGACCCGGCCAGGATGATGGGATTCCCGGCACGCTTCTTCGTGCGCTTCCTGCACAACCACGGCATGCTCACCGTCGACGACCGGCCGACGTGGCGCACCATCGGTGGCGGCTCGGCGCGCTACGTCGAGAAGCTCACGGCGCCGTTCCGCGACCGCATCCATCTCGCGACTCCGGTGGAACACGTGCGGCGACTTCCGGGCGGCGTGCTCGTGAAGCCCCGTGGGCAGGAGGCGGTGCGTTTCGACGCCGTGTTCCTCGCCTGTCACAGCGACCAGGCGCTCGGCTTGCTCGCCGACCCGAGCGCTGCCGAGCGCGAAGTGCTGGGTGCCATCCCGTACCAGGCGAACGAGGCGGTGCTGCATACCGACGTGCGCCTGCTGCCGCGCCGCCGCCTGGCCTGGGCCGGGTGGAATTACCACGTGCGACCTGACTCCGGTCCGGTGGCGCTCACCTACAACATGAACATCCTGCAGCGTCTCGACGCGCCGACGCCGTTCCTGGTGACGCTGAACCACACGGACGCGATCGACCCCGACCGCATCATCAAGCGCATCTCCTATCACCACCCGCTCTACACCCCGGCGTCGGTGGCCGCACAGTCTCGCCACCGCGAGATCGACGGCGCGCGAGGCACCTACTATTGCGGCGCGTGGCTGCGCAACGGCTTCCATGAGGATGGGGTCGCGAGCGCGCTCGCCGCCGTCGGGCATTTCCGGGACGACCATGCACAGCGCGCTCTACACCGGTCGGCTTAGCCACCACCGGCGGCGCCCGGTGTCGCACGCGTTCGACTACCCGCTCTGCTACGCGTGGCTCGACCTCGCGGAACTGGACGAGGTGTTCCGTGGCCGGTGGCTGTGGTCGACACGGCGTCCAGCGCTCGCATGGCTGCGCCGCGCCGACTACCTCGGCGACGCCGCCGTCCCGCTCGACACTGCCCTGCGCGACTGCGTCGAGGCCGAGACCGGTCGACGCCCCGCGGGGCCGGTGCGCCTCCTCACGCAGCTGCGCACCTGGGGACACTGCTTCAACCCGGTGAGTTTCTACTACTGCTACGAACCCGACGGGCAGACCGTCGAAACGGTCGTTGCCGAAATCACGAACACGCCCTGGGGCGAGCGCCACGCCTACGTGCTGCCCGCCACGAACGGAACCCGCGACGGCAATGGACTGCGCTTCTGCTTCGGCAAGCGGTTCCACGTATCGCCGTTCATGCCCATGGACCAGGACTACGACTGGACCTTCAGCGAGCCCGGCGCAACCCTGGGAGTGCGCATGGTGAACCGCCGGAACGGCGAGCGGGTGTTCGACGCTGCCCTCGCGCTCGAGCGACGCGAGATCGGCGGTGCGAGCCTCGCCTGGACACTGGCGCGGTACCCGTTCGCCACCCTGAATATTGTCCGCCGGATCTACTGGCAGGCCCTGCGCCTGTGGCTCAGGCGCATTCCCTTTCACGCCCACCCGGCCGGTCAGGCCGAGGAGCGACGCACATGAACGACACGACCCTGATCGACCTGGCGCCGAGCGCGCCCCGCCCGAACGTGCTGGGTACCGCGGCGAAGCAGCTGGTGCTGGGGCGCCTCGCGGCCCTCGAGTGCGGCACCTTGCGCGTGCACGAGGGCGATACCGTCCAGGAATTTCGCGGACCGGCCGCGGGCATGGTCGCCACCATCGAAGTGCGCGATCCGTCGTTCTTTGCGGAACTCGCCTATGGCGGCTCGGTCGGCGCCGCCGAGTCGTACATGCTCGGCCATTGGTCAACGCCGGACCTTACAGCGCTGCTGCGCCTGATGCTCGTCAACCGCACGGCTCTCGATTCGCTCGAGGGCGGCCTCGCGAAGTTCTCCGCACCGCTGCGCCTCGCCGCGCAATGGCTCCATCGCAATACCCGGGCCGGCAGCCGTCGCAACATCTCCGCGCACTACGATCTCGGCAACGACTTCTTCCGGCTGATGCTCGACGAGACCATGATGTACTCGTGCGCGCTCTTCGAGCGCCCGGACATGACCCTCGCCGACGCTTCGCGCGCCAAGCTCGATCTGATCTGCCACAAGCTCGAGCTCGGCCCGGCGAACCACGTCCTCGAGATCGGCACCGGCTGGGGCGGCTTCGCCCTGCACGCCGCCGGCCGCTACGGCTGCCGGGTGACGACGACCACGATCTCGCCCAGCCAATACGAGCTCGCGCGGGAACGTGTGCGGGCTGCCGGCCTCGAAGATCGGATCACCGTGCTGCTCGAGGACTACCGCGACCTGCGGGGCCGCTACGACCGGCTCGTCTCGATCGAGATGATCGAGGCCATCGGTCACCGACAGTTCGGCGAGTTCTTCCGCCGCTCGGCGGACCTGCTGACGCGCGACGGGCGGATGGTGCTGCAGTCGATCACCATCGCCGACCGGCACTACGAACGCGCCCGGGACGAGGTCGACTTCATCAAGCGCCACATCTTCCCGGGCAGTTGCATCCCGTCGGTGGGCGCGCTAACCGCCGCCATGGTCGCCGCAAGCGACCTCCGGCTCGTGCACCTCGAGGACATCGGCCCGCACTACGCGACGACGCTCGCGGTGTGGCGGCGCAACTTCCACGCCCGCCTCGACGAGGTGCGCAGGCTCGGCTACCCGGACACCTTCATCCGGATGTGGGAGTTTTATCTGGCCTACTGCGAGGCAGGCTTTGCCGAGCGCGCGCTCGGTGACGTGCACATGGTGCTGACGCGCGAGAGCTGAGTGGTCGCGTTGGCCAGCAACCGAACCACCACCCACCGGGGGGGCCACACCCCGACAGCAGACGGCGCAACCTGCCTATGGTACGAATCCGATCTCCCGCTGATGCCGGATCGCGAGCACCCTCACCTCGTCCTGCGGGACGACGAACCGGTACAGCGCGATGTACCCCGTCTGGCCGAAGGAAATCACGAGTTCACGAATGTCGCCGTGCACGCGCCGCCCGATCAACGGGTGCGCGGCCAGGTTCTCGACGGCAGAGCGGATGGCCCCGGCCGCCGCGATGGCCGCGTCCGGATTCTCGCTTGCCAGAAACTCAAAGGCGCGCTCGAGATGGGACAGTGCCCGCGCCGAATAGACTACCGTCGCCACGGCTTCGGGCGCGCAGCGTCCTGACCACGGGCCAGGCGTTCTACCCAGGCATGCACGTCAACCGCGCGATACACCTCGCCCGTCCGCTCGATCTCCTCGTCGGCGGCCAGTGCCTCCTTGACGAGGCTGCGCATCTGCTCCTCGTAGTCGGCATGCCGCTCTACCGCTTCAAGGATGAAGCTGTGGGCCGAGCGTCCGGATTGCTTCGCTAGCGCGTGGATGCGCGCGCGCAGTTTGGGTGGCAAGCGAATCGTAGTCGTCTCAGCCATGAGTCAAGTCCTGCAGCTTATGCGGCGTACTACGTTTGTAGCACTCACCACCTGCGCACGCAAGCTACGGACATCACATCGCTCACCGCTGGGCTTCGGTTGAGTCTCTGGCGCAACTAGGCGACGGCCCATTGGGCGGCGATCCTTCCCACTTCAGCGAGGACGTCCTCGTGCCGACGCTCGGTCTGCGCGGTGTACTCGCCGCTGTCGAAATACGCGGCGATGATGACTGGTGGCATGCCGGGCGGGAAAGTGATTGCGACATCATTGCACTTGTTGGTAGTTCCTTCCGTTCGTCCGGTGCCGGTCTTGTTCCCTGTACGCCACTCCGAAGGGAGGCCGGCGCGCAGCCGATTGGGGCCGGTGCCTGTATTCTGCATCCACAGGAGCAGTTGCTCCCGCGAACTACTTTTCAAAAAATCACCGGTTGTGACCCGCCGAACGAGCTGCGCCATCGCAAGGGGCGCAGTGGTATCGCGAAGGTCGGCGGAAAGTACCAGGCCCAGATCCGGTTCATAGCGGTCGAGACGGGTCACCGTGTCGCCCATTTCGCGGAACTTTGCGGTGACGGCGGTCGGCCCGCCCAGGCGCTTGACCAGAAGGTTTGCGGCAACCCCGTCGCTCAGTTCCTGGGCCGCCTGCGCCAGCGCGGCAATGCTCATGCCTGCGCTGGCGAGATTCCTGCCCGTCACCGGCGCCCAGGGGAGGAGGTCTGCTTCTGAATAGGGAAGTATCTGCGCAAGATCCAAGCGGCCCTGGTCTGACTCGCGCAGGCATGCTGCGACCAGCGCCAGCTTGAACGTCGAGCACATCGCGAAGTGCTCCTCCATGCGGTTGCCGCTGACTTCGCCGGTCACGGTGTCGACGAAGCAAACGCCAAGGCGCGCCGGGCCCACTTCGAGCGACCGAAGCCGCGCCGCGGCGTCGAAGCGGCACGCGGGAGGCGCTGCGCCGGTCGCGCTGGCCAGCAGAGCGGTGGCCGCCATGGGTGCCATCAAGAATTCGCGTCTCCTGAGCATTCAAGTGATCCTCCGGCTAATCATCGCGTGGCTCGTGGACTGAGTTGCATGGGTCGTGCAGAAGGGGCGGCCGTCCACCTGAATACAATGCAGCCACGTCTTTCGACGAGGATGGTGACTGTACTTGTCACGCAGGAGTCCTACATGCTGAACCGAGGGTTCACGCAGTGGTACCCCGGCCGGAACGACGTGCCGTTGAGATTCCAGACAGGTTGCTGCCGTGCGGACCGCATTTTACGGACGACCGCAGGCCTGCGAGTAATTGGCGTGTGAATGAACGTCCGGCGAACCTCTGGAGTTCCCAGGGTTTGGTGGACAAGGGATAGTATTCCTCGCGAAAGAAAAGCGCCCCAATAGCGGACGCTGTACGCCCGGGACGCCGCGACGAAGCCGAATGACCTCGCGGCACCCGGGTGGCGCCTGCATCCCCTGACCGGGGAATATCGCGGGTTTTACTCAATCGCGGTTAATGGTAACTGGCGCGCTATCTTTAGATTCGTCGAGCACGATGTCGAACTCGCCGATTACTCGGACTACCACTGGCAGGCATCGGCCATGAGCAATATGCGCAACCCTGCGCACCCCGGCGAAGTCCTCCGCGAGTATCTCCCGGAAGGAGTATCCATCGGTGAAGTCGCCGAGCGACTGGGTGTCACGCGGCAGGCTCTTTCTGCGCTACTGAACGGCCGCGCGGGCGTCAGCGCATCGATGGCGCTGAGGCTCGAGGGGGCGCTGGGGACCAGCGCTGAGATGTGGCTTAACATGCAGGCCAACTACGCCTTGTGGCAAGCGCGGAAGCGGCCGCCCAGGGTCCGGCGAATTTATGCATCAGGCAAGGCGGCCTGACGACCTCATTCGTCTCGAGCACCTATGAGTGGACCCGGCCGATGCGGCCGGCGAAACCTCGCGCGCTCGTCGAGTCGGAGTGAAGCTGGAGCGGGTGATGGGAATCGAACCCACGCAACTCGCGCGCAGTTCAGCGACAAAACAAGCCACTTTGCACGCCCGCGTGCGACTCACGTGCGGTCGGCAGGCATGCGAGAGTGGATGTCCCGGCCGCGCCACTCAACTGCCTCGCAGCCTCCAGGCCTTGCCGAATGAAGACGGCCTCGATCGGGCCTTTGCTGCACATTCATGGTTCGAGATCGTTGACTCTGGCGTCAATATCGTGCCAGTATGTAGTTGATGCCGAAATCAACGAATCCAGTTCAGACCCTGCTGCGGGCGCTCTCCGGCATGGCGCGCGATGCGGGCTGGTCGGATGCCGAGTGGGCACGGCGCTCGGGACTGCCGAAGGAAACGCTTTGCCGCCTGCGATCACGATCTAACTGCGACGTCGCCACGCTTGCCGCACTCAGCAACGCCCTCGGCATGCAGTTGACGGCAGGCCACCCGTCGGTGGGGCGGTCCCATGCGACCGGACTCTGGCCAACCGTCGTCGACCGACGGTTCGAGGCGCGCCTGATAGACCTGCTGCGCTCCGGCTCGACCAGCGAGGCGAAATGGCGCGAACTGGGTCCCCGGTTCTTTCTCGCCGGGCTCGCGGTCATGCTTGCGAGCGTTCCCGGCTTCGACAGGCGTCGTTACCTGGACCTCGCGGAATCGCTCCACCCCGGAGCCTCGGAGCCGCGAGTCTTCGAGAAGTGGCTGGCAGACACGCCGCTACCGCCCGCGCGGCTATTACCAATGGTGCAGTCGCAGCTGAACCATGCAGCCTGAGCCCTACACTCGGCGTGAGTATGTCGCAGCCTTCGTCGAGCTCGCGTCGCGAATCGCGGCAGCATTGAAGGATGTCGCGCCGAACGCCCTCCCCATCCAGATGTATGTTGCTGGCGGCGCTGCGCTGCACTTCCACACGGGAGAGCGTGTTTCGGTCGATGTAGACGCCGTCTTCTCGCGTCGGGTTGCCTTGCCCGATCGGCTGGACGTCGCTTACCGAGACGAGGATGGCACGGCGAGGCTGCTGTATTTCGATCGCCAGTACAACGATACGCTTGGACTGATGCACGACGACACCCATGTCGACTCGTTGCCACTCACGCTGCCCGGAATCGATCCACGGGTGCTGGATGTCAGGATCCTTACGCCGCTCGACCTCGCGGTGAGCAAGCTCGGTCGCTTCTCCGAACAGGACCGGGCGGACATCGCCGCCTTGGCGCGTCGCCGCCTCATCGACGCGAAGAGCTTGGAATCACGCGCGACAGAGGCGCTGGGCGGCTACGTGGGAGATACGACCAGGCTTCGCGGCAGCATTGTGAGCGCGAAGAGAATCATCGCGGCGAACCAGCCGAAGAGATGACCTGGCCGCATCACAGGAAGGCTGGAGCGGGTGATGGGAATCGAACCCGCGTGAGTTGCCCAACTCCGCCCACTCGATCAATCTCTTACGAAGAGCGCTGCTCCGGCGTGTGATTGACGTGTGACCGTGCGGCGCAGCGCCATTCCCGATTGAACCGCGCCCCGAAAGCGGACACTTAACGGTGAAGAGCGACCCTAAGCGGCCTGTCGGAGTTCCAGAACGACGGACCCAGGAGAATATCGCGATGCCACCGGTCGAGCCTGTGCATATGGCGCAACGCTGCCTCGGTGGGTGGCAGCGTAGAATCAAGAAGCGACGACACCCCCGTTTCGTGTCACGGCGAGGCTTCGCGGTGCCAGGCACCCAGACTGAAGAGATATCGCCATCACCAACGCAAGAAGCCCGGCAACCTGGCGGGGCTCCTCACGCGAATCACAACAACGGACGCTCAGGCGGCTGGACAATCTGCACCCAGCGCATGCGCAAGTGTCGCGCGCGGCGCGCGGCGCGTTTGCCCATCGGGACCACGCTCTCCGCGGAAACCGGGCCAACGTCAGGCACCGTTACTTCTTCGCCGCAGCCCTCTTCTTCGTGGCCTTCTTCTTCGTGGCTTTCAGTTTCTGTTTGACGTCGCCAAACTTCGCCTGCGCCTTCCCGCGAGTCTTCTGAGCCTTGCCTTTGGCCTGAAGCTCTTTGTTGCCCACGAGCTTGCCGGCAGCTTCCTTGATCTTGCCCTGCACTTCTTTCAAGCGGCCTTGAACCTGGTCTTTGTACGCGGTCACGACTTGCTCCTGAATCGGTACGAGTGCCTTTGGATGTTCGGACCGGCGGCCGCATCTCGTCAATACGTTCAGATACGTCACCAGGGACCCGACCGTGCCCTACCGTACAGATGAGTTCGGACTCTCGGGCATATCCTGATCTCACGAGTTGAGCTGGCGCTTCGAGCACCGGGGATCTCTCGCCGATACCGTGGAGCCTGTCCGGCAGCAAGTCTCATGGCAGCCACTGACCACCTCGCGAAGTCGGCCCGGATGCTGGCGTCGATCGCCGTGATCGTCGCGGCCCTCTACGTCGCCAAGGGTGTGCTGGTCCCGATCACGCTCGCGGTGTTGTTGAGCTTCCTGTTAAGTCCCGTGTGTGACTGGCTCGAGCGACACTGGCTCGGTCGCGTCCCGGCCGTGATGGTGACGGCACTCGTTGGCTTCACGGTGTTCGGCGGCGCGACGTGGATGGCCGTCGTTCAGGTGTCGGACCTCGCCCCGAAGATGCCCGAATACGAGACCAATCTGAAGGTGAAGCTGCAGTCGGCGAACGCCTATGTCGGCGCTACGCTGGGCAGGGTCACGAGAACGGCCCAGGGCATGAGCGAGAACCTGTCGCCCGCCGAACTGACACAGGCGCCGCAGGGGACCAAGGAATGGCCCTATGCGGTC
This sequence comes from Pseudomonadota bacterium, assembly GCA_016704655.1. Classification (GTDB taxonomy): domain Bacteria; phylum Pseudomonadota; class Gammaproteobacteria; order Steroidobacterales; family Steroidobacteraceae; genus RPQJ01. Next base: position 85,741 of record JADIZR010000007.1, read on the forward strand.
CGGATCATTTCGTCGCCGGCGAGTCCGCTGCAGGTCTTTGGCAGCGTGTTTGGCACGGTGCTGCAGGTGCTGGGCTCGGTCGGCGTGGTGATTATTCTCGTGGTGTTCTTCCTGGTCCGTCGGGACGACCTGCGGGATCGGTTCATCCTCCTGGTGGGACAGGGCGAGGTGTCGCTGACGACTCAGGTGCTGGAGGACGCCGGCACCCGAGTCAGCCGGTATCTCGCGGCGGCGTTCCTGGTCAATTCAATCTACGGCACCGCGGTGGGCGTCGGGCTCTATTTGATCGGCGTGCCCAACCCGACTCTGTGGGGGATCCTGGCCACGACCCTTCGATTCATTCCCTACCTCGGCCCGTGGCTTGCCGCGGCAATGCCAATTGGCCTGTCGATGGCCATCTCGGGCGACTGGATGGCGCCGGGCCTGACGATCGGGCTGTTCGTGGTCCTGGAACTCGTCACCAACAACGCCCTCGAACCGTGGCTGTATGGCAAGAACACGGGCGTGTCGGCTGTCGCGGTGCTGCTGGCGGCGGTCTTCTGGACCTGGTTGTGGGGAGTGGTGGGACTGCTGCTGGCGACCCCGCTGACCGTGTGCCTGCTGGTGGTCGGCAAGCGCGTTCCCCAGTTGTCCTTCCTGAACACGCTGCTGGGTGACAAGCCGGTGTTCGAGCCCACGAAGCGGGTCTATCAGCGGCTCCTTGCGGGCGATGACGAAGAGGCGGCCGAACTGCTCGAAAAATATTTCGAGCACGCACCGCTCGTCGAGGTCTACGACACGGTACTGATCCCGGCGCTGGGCTCAGCCGAAACGCATTGGCGTCGCGGCGAGATCGAGGAGACCCGGCACACGTTCATCCTGCAGACGCTCAAGTCCATGATCCAGGAACGGGGTGAGCGCAAGCTGCAACCGCAGCAGCAGGCGGGCAATGAGGACGTGGAGGACGCGCAGACAGGCTCCGGCACTGCCGATCGGGCGGCCCTGCCCGGCGTCCGAGTCCTCTGTCTGCCTGCTCACGGCGAGGCGGATGAACTGGCCGCAATGATGCTCGCGCAGATCGTAGACATCCGTGGCTGTGTCGTCGAGACCGTCCCCGCTGCGGCGATGGGTGCAGCCAGCGAACTGGTCGAGTACGTCGGACAGAGCAGAGCCGATGTGGTCTGCATCTCCGCCGTGCCACCCGCGGCCGTCACGCATGCTCGCCGCCTTCGCATGCGCCTTCGTCGCCGATTTCCGGAGTTGAACCTGGTCGTAGGTCTGTGGAATTCACCAGACGACCTGAACGAGGCGAAAGAGCGGGTCGGATCGGACTTGAGAACGCAAGTCGTCGCGACACTGGCGGACGCTCAAGCACAGATCCGCAGGTTCGTGGCGTAATCGCCTGAGATCAACGGTACAGGAGAGCAACATATCCAGCATTCGACGCAGGGATCCTGCATTCTCGAAGCAACTGCAGGACTATCTGTTTGCCGAGAAGCCCATCGCACACGAATAGGAATGCGGGTTCATGGCCTGGAACAGGAAGAGAACGATCATTGCGGGGGTGGTGGGCGCGCTGATCGCCGTGGTCGCGGTCGTGGTGTTCATGAATTTCGTCACCGCGGAAAAGGAGATCCAGACATCGCTGGAACACCACTACGGCGTTGGCGACCCTCAGTTCCGCCGTGAGCTGGGTACCTTGCTGGGCCCGCCCATCATCGATGGCAACCACGTCCACGGCCTGCAGAACGGCGACGAGATTTTCCCGGCCATGCTCGCCGCCATTCGCGGCGCCAGGCACACCATCACCTTCGAGACCTATATCTACTGGTCAGGGGACATCGGCTGGGCCTTCGCCCGGGCACTCGAGGAGCGGGCGCGAGCCGGCGTCAAGGTTCATGTACTCCTCGACTGGCTGGGCAGCCAGAAGATTGAGCAGGCCATGCTCACCGAGATGCGGGCGAGCGGAATCGAGATCGAGCACTACCACCCGCTGCATTGGTACAACCTGGGGCGCATGAACAACCGTACCCACCGCAAGCTCCTGGTCGTGGACGGCAAGATCGGCTTCACCGGCGGCGTGGGGATCGCCGATCCATGGGTCGGCGACGCTCAGGATGCCGATCACTGGCGAGACTCGCACTACCGGCTGGAGGGACCGGCCGTTGCCCAGATGCAAGCGGCATTCATGGACAACTGGATCAAGACGTCCGGAAAGGTGCTGCAGGGCATCGAGTATTTCCCACCGCTGGCGCCGGTCGGAGATGCGCTCGCGCAGGTCTTCACCAGTTCGCCCAGCGGTGGCGGCGACAGCATGCAATTGATGTACCTGCTCTCGATCACCGCCGCGGAGCAAACGATCGACCTGGCGGCCGCCTATTTCGTTCCGGACGCCCTGACACGTCGAGCCATTCGTTCAGCGCTGTCGCGCGGGGTCAAGGTACGCATTATCGTGCCCGGCAAGAAGGTAGACGCCCTGGTCGTGCGCCAGGCCTCGCGCTCCGACTGGGGCGAACTGCTGCAGGCCGGGGCCGCAATCTACGAATACCAGCCGGCCATGTTTCACTGCAAGGCGATGATCGTCGACTCGCAACTGGTGTCGGTCGGTTCGACCAATTTCGACAATCGCTCTTTCCGCCTCAACGAGGAAGCCAATCTCAACGTCTACGACAAGGCGTTCGCGGAACGACTCGAAGACGTTTTCGAGCGGGACCTGACGCAGTCACGACGCATCACCTACGAATCCTGGAAGAATCGCCCATGGTACGCAAAGGTGATGGAAAGGCTCTCGTCGTCCATGTCCTCCCAGCTGTAAATAGGCAAAGCAACCGCCCTGCACGACCGAGCCTATCCCGAAGCGGAACTTGGGCCGGTGCTGCCTAATGCGAGATTCGCTCAATGAAGGGCGCGGCGAATCCTTCAAAGTAGTCGTGATGCCTGGCCGCGAAGTCGTGCACGAACGCGAGAGCTTCGTCGCTTGACGTCACGGTTGCTGCGCACCCGTGAGACGTTTCTACGGTCATGCGCCCACCAGCGTCACGCCGGCGCGTCCGGGTCAGCGGTGCCAGCCGATGTCCAAGAGATGATTCAGGAACAAAGCGGCCGAGATCGCGATCGCCAGGACGAGTGCCACCACCAACGGGCGCGCTTCTGAGTCGAGTTGCTTGAGCATGTTCATAACGTGTCCTCGTGGGCGCATCAGGAAAACGCGAAGTCCCCGTTGCCCATCTGCATCAGGGAACGCGTCGGTGCCAGTGCGCTCTTGCGGTGGGCATCGGCACGCGGCAGCAGCCGGTCGAAGTAGAACTCGGCGGTTTGAATCTTGGCGCGGTAGAACTCCGCCGATTCGGCTCCCTTGCCGTTGCGCAGAAACGTCTGGGCGACCGCGGCTTGCCGGACCCAGAAATGGGCCATCATCACGTAGCCGGAATACATCAGATAGTCGACGCTTGCCGAGCCGACGAGGTCGCGATCCTTGCCAACGCGCCGCATGATTTGCAGCGTGAGCAGGTTCCACTCAATGGCGCGCTTTGCCGTCGAGCGCGCCATGCGGCCGATGGACCCGTGCGCGAGCCAATGGGCCTTCGCCGAACGCAGCATGATGCGACTGAAGTCGCGCACGCATTTTCCGCGCGTCTCCAGCAGGACCTTGCGGCCGAGCAGGTCGAGCGCCTGGATACCCGTGGTGCCTTCGTACAGCGTTGCGATGCGTGCGTCGCGCGCGATCTGCTCCATGCCGTGCTCGTGGATGTAGCCGTGACCGCCGAAGACCTGCATGCCGAGGTTGGCGGCTTCCAGTCCCATCTCGGTCAGGAAGCCCTTCAGGATGGGCGTGTAGAAACCTAGCGTGTCGTCGTGCTTGTCCTGCGTCGCGCGGTCTTGTCTCCGTCCCGCATCGACCATGAGGTCGGCGGTCTGGGCCGCCGCGTAGATCATGGCGCGACCGCCTTCCGCAATGGCTTTTTGGGTCAGCAGCATGCGACGCACGTCGGCATGCCAGATCAGCGCATCGGCATTCGCGTCCGGCTCCTTCTTCCCCGTCACGGCACGCATCGAGCGGCGCTCCCGGGCGTAGGCCAGGGCACCCTGAAACGAGGCTTCCGCATGTGCGATGCCCTGAATGGCGGTGCCGATGCGCGCGGTGTTCATGAACGTGAACATGGCTTCGAGGCCCTTGTTCGGCTCGAAGATCAGGTGGCCGACGGCAGCGTCGAAATTCAGCACGGCGGTTGCGGAGCCGCGGATACCCATCTTGTGTTCGATGGAGCCGCAGGTCACTGCGTTACGCGTACGTGTCGACCCATCTTCGCCGACCAGGAACTTGGGCACGACGAACAGCGAAATGCCGCGTGTTCCCGCTGGTGCGCCGGGCAGTCGGGCGAGAACGATGTGCACGATATTCGGGGCCAGATCGTGCTCGCCTGCAGAGATGAACATCTTCGTGCCGCTGAGCCTGTAGCTGCCGTCCGCTTGTGGCTCTGCCACGGTTCGCACCTGCCCGAGATCGGTGCCGCACTGCGGCTCGGTCAGGCACATGGTGCCGGTCCACTCGCCGCTGACGAGTGGCGGCAGGTACATCGCCCTCTGCGCCTCGGTGCCGTAGCGCAAAAGAGTTTCGATGCAACCCAGGCTCAGCCCCGGATACATGTTGAACGACCAGTTGGCCGCACCCATCATTTCAGTCTTGAAGATGCCGAGCGACGTCGGCAAACCCTGGCCGCCATATTCGCCGGGGAAGGAAAGGCCCTGCCATCCGCCCTCGACGAACTCGCGATAGGCTTCCTTGAAGCCGACGGGGGTGCTGACATGGCCTGCCTCGAAATGGCAACCCTCGCTGTCACCCGAGAGATTGAGCGGTGCGAGCACTTCTTCGCACAGCTTGGCGGCACCCTGGAGAATGGCCTCGACCATGTCGGGAGTCGCATCGCCACCGCTGGACAGGCGGGCATAATGCGACGGAAAGTCCAGGACCTCGTTGATCAGGAAGTTCATGTCGCGCAACGGTGCTTTGTAGGTCGGCATGGTGAGGGTCTCGTGACAACGGCAAATGCGAATTCGAACGGGTGACAGCAACGATGGGGCTGGCGTCGCGCGACTCAGCCTAGTTCGCGTATGTGTCGCGCGACGACCAGAAGCTGCGCGCTGCCCATCCGCACGATGTACTTACGGCTCATCGAGTTGACGAGCGTGACCGCCCCCGACATGCCGACGCGCGCCGTTTGCTCGGCCACGAAGCCAACGTCGACCTGCCTCAGTGCGCGCATGAAGTAGTAGTCCATGCCGGCTTCGACGAGTTCGCTCACCACTTGCGCCATGGCTTCCGCATGACCGGGGTACTCGGGCGCTGCTTCCAGAGCCTCGAGCACGGCGTGCGTTTTTGCGCGCAGCGACTCCGGGTAGTGGAAGCGCAGCGACGGCTGCGCTGCGGCCGCAGCCCGCGCGGGGCGCGTGGCGGGGCTGATCGTCCGGCGTGCGTCGACGGCGTGTGGGGCCGGTCGCATCACCGCGGGCTTTCGTGCCGCCTTGGCAATCACCTTGTGAGCCGTTACCGCCCGGGATCCGACGGAAGCCTTGCGGACCGTCCTGACACTGGTCGCAGCACTCTTGGTCATTGCTATTCGGGTTCCTGGCCCGCTCGATCGACCCGGTGATTCCGGTTGACTGCATTGTGTACAAGTGTCCACTGAAAGTCAACTATTGGTAATTCGCTGGGAACGGCTATCCTTAAAGGACTGCTGCTGCGTGCCAACCCCTGATGTCATGCTTGCGCTGCGATCGGCTCGATAAGGTAAGATACATATGTACACCGGTACTCCCGGTGCACTGCTCCGTTTCTTCCGCCATACGAGGACTGCCCATGGCGCCCGCACCGCACGTCGCCAAGCGCGAGGATTCGCTGACGCGCGGCGAGCGCAAGAACCTGACGCGCAACGGCCTGTTGCAAGCGGCGCTCAACCTCATCGGCGAGGGACGCAGCTTCACCAGCCTCGGCATCCGCGAGATCGCGCGCGAGGCGGGAATCGTGCCGAACGCGTTCTATCGCCACTTTCGCAACACCGACGAACTCGGCCTGGCGCTGGTCGAAGAGGTGGGCATCACGCTGCGCCGGCTCCTGCGAGAGGCGCGCCAGGTGGGCGAGGGAAAAAGCGAAATGGTTCGCCGCTCGGTGCTCGTCTACCAGCACTACGTGAAGCAGAACCGGCTCCTGTTCCTGTTCATTTCCAGTGAGCGTGCTGGCGGCAGCCGCATCCTGCGTCTTGCGATCCGCAACGAGGTGAGCCACTTCACCCACGAGATGGCGCAGGACCTCCGCCGCCTCGGTGCCTACGAGGGGCTGTCGACCTCGAGCCTGCAGATGATCTGCGGACTGATCGTCACGGCGATGCTGGGTGCGGCGCCGGAAATACTGGATCTTCCGGCGGGACAACCGCTGCTGGAAGCCGAGATGACCGAAGACTTCGTCCGGCAGTTGCAGTTGATCTTGCTCGGCGCTTCGTGCTGGAGGGACCAGCCGCCGGCATTACTCGCTTCTTCCAGGATGCGACCGAAGCAACCTTAGCCCCGGCGCGAGGCGCGAAGCGGCACTCGCCCGCTGTAATGCGGGTCAGCGGCGTTCGACTGATTTGACGACGCCGTCGACTGCCATTGGCGCACGTTAACAGTCGGCGATACGCTCGCTATCTCGCGATATGAAGTCCAGATCCGACCGGCCGTTGCTCGGTGTGATTACCACGCCAGCATCAGCCAGCGCCGGCCAGCGTCAGGCCCAGCGACCGCCGCCCGACCTTCTGAAGTTACTTTGGCTGGACTTGGCTGATGTGGCCTCAGCCTGGCGAGGAATTGGAGCGGGTGGTGGGAATCGAACACGCGTGAGTTGCCCGGCTCCGCCCGCCGGATCAAATACTTACAGACGACGTCGACTCTGAGTGCGATTGGCGTGTGAATTTCCGGCGAACCTGCAGTTCGACGAGAGCTGCGACCCATTTGCGGACGTTGGAGGGCCCGGGATCGACGCGAAGCGGTCGTGCGCGACTTTAATCGGCGCCGGACACCATTGCTTACTTGGCGAGCTGTGCGTCCGGAAACTTCCACGTACCGTCGACGACTTCCTTGCGCGGCTGATACATCCTAACGACGTAGCTCCAGCCCGGAGTAATCGGCAGGTAGTTCGCGGCCGAGGGGTCACCGCCGAAATGAACGGTGACGCTGCCATCGGCGTTCCGCTTCGCAGTGACGTTGTTCACTGAATATGCGTTGCGGTCGTTAGGCTCCATGAATCCCTTGGCGTTGTAGACGGTAATGGACCAGAAGCCATCCACAGGAACGTCGCGGGCCGTCAGGACGTAAGGGGTCTGACCGTTGTTGATCGGCGGCACACCGTTCTGATAGACCGCGGCTTCCTTGGGATTGCCACCCCATCCGTAGGCCGTGCCGAGCAAATGATCGATCGGGTTGAGCTTCGCCTTGTCTCCAAACATGCCCGAGGCGTCGGCCTTGGTCGCGGCCAGCACGTTGAGCGCGTCACGGACTGTGCGAAGCGATGCCTCGTCCCAATCGGGAACCTCAAAGGTTCCGACGCTGGCTTGCTCCGCCCGGACGCGGTCCTGCAGTGAGTTCGCGGCCTTCATGTCTGCCGGGTCGTTGGGGTCAGCGAAGGTACGCAACAGGACCATGACATACCGTGTCCCCACCTTCTCGCGGGTCAGGTGAACCTGCCCCGCCCCATGCTCTACGGGGAGCATCGAGTGATCCTGATTGATGACCAGCATCGACTGGAATCGGTGGCCAGGGTCCGGCTTTATGATCGTGACCGGGGTCGTGAGGTCAAACACGCCGGCCGAGTACAGGGTGTCACGGTTCATCCGGATGACGTCCTGCTTATCGACAGGCGTCATGCCGCGGATGTGCAGAAACGTACCGAAAGCGCCCTGCGCGGCGTAGCGCTTCATCGTCATGTCCGTCTCAGCGCGAACGAAGTTGTCGACTGTCACCTTGTCAGCCGCCGACGCCGCGTTCATCGCGAGGCAAGCCAGCCCGATCACTGCCAGTACGGCGGTACGCGGATTCTTCATTTCGGTGTCTTCAGGGCTTGTAGTTGCTCATGCCCGGGCCGGTCTTGTCGTACACGTTGAAGAACTCGTCCGGCATGATCGTGGCAACTCCACCGACCGGCACCTCGATGTAGTTCTTGTCCAGCGTCTTGACCCGGAATTTCCAGCCCGGCGGGAGCTTCTTGAAGTTGCTGGCGCCTGCGGCAACGAACTGCTCGAAAGTGTGCTGCGGTTCGAGGCCCTGTTGGAAGCCCTTCATGATCCAGGTGTTGCCTTCCGCATCGTCGAGAAGCAATACCGTAGTGCCCTTGTTCCAACCCAGTCCGCTCTTGCGTGCGATGGTCATGGGTTTGTAGGGCGTGCTTTCTGCGACACCGCCGGCGTTGTCGCCCATGTCCAGTTGGGCGACCCAGGAAGCCTTTATGCCATTGAAGTCCCGCTCGACGCCCATTTCGATCTCGGTCCAATCGGGGAGCCAAACTTTTGGTCCGTTCAATGACGCGCCGAGGACACCAAGATCCGTCTTCATCTTGGCGAAATCGAGACCCTCGACCTGTGCCTGCGGAGCGGTGTCCTTCGTCGCAGGGATGCCCTTGGTCGTGAACATGCTGTTGTAGCACTCAGCGACCAGCTTGCCGGACTTCGCATCGCGATGGGCGAGGAAGATTTCGATGAAGCGAGTCTTGTGCATGTGGTCGAAACGACCGGATTTCGCGCCGGCACCGTCGGCGAGCACCTTGGGCGCCGCCGCCGGTAATCCTTGCGCGAAAGACGCTTCCGCGGCCACCGTCAACATGACGGCCGCCAGCAATCCAACCTTCAATGCACCGAAAGACGCAGTTGCCGTACCCATTTCCTTCTCCGCAGGGGCAATGAACGACCGTACAGCAACGCCATTCCACTCGCATCCGGGATAGACGTACCGCGGACGTTTCGCTTCGGCTGATCGATTCCTTGGCCGACACCGTGCGCCGTTCGAACATATCCACAGTCCGCTGGTGGCCGACAGTACCCGGTCGCGAATGTGCGCTTCGAGAATCGTGATCCGCCCGCAAACGAACGTCGGCAACCGTCGCCCGCGTGTGAAACCAGAGCCGGCGCCGGACGACACCAGCCAGCGCGGGACAGAATGCAGACTTGGGACGACCGCGCGATCAAGAACTAGCTCGCGCGAGAAACTCTGGCTGGAGCTGGCTGACGCCGTCTCAGCCTGGCGGGAATTTGGAGCGGGTGATGGGAATCGAACCCACGTGAGCCATGCTGCCCCGCACGCTGAATCAATCAGTTACGAATGCCGGCGATACCGCGTGTGATTGGCGTGTGAATGCCAGATCCTGCGGAAATTTATTATGCTGTATCTTGCATAAAAGAGTCTGCACGACTATGCTCTCGCCTTGAAACCTGTCGTCTGGCTCGGAAGCTCGAAGTCCGACCTCAAGGCCTTCCCGGCTACCGCGATGGACGACATGGGTCACCAGCTCTTTCGGGTTCAATGCGGACTCGACCCTGACGACTGGAAGCCCATGGCATCGATCGGGTCCGGCGTCCGTGAAATCCGGGTTCGCGATCCGTCCGGAGCGTTTCGGACCATCTATTTGGCGATGCGGCCCGAAGCGGTTTACGTACTGCATTGCTTTCGTAAGAAGACGCCCAAGACCGCACTTCAAGACATCGAGTTGGCACGAGAGCGGCTCGCCCGAGTTCCCAGGAAGGCATCCCATGGCTAGGAAGAATGTCCGCAGCGTATTTCAGGATCTCTATGCCGAGGATCGGGCCGCGGAGATGGAGATGCGTTCGCTCCTTCTGCAAGGTCTTGGAAGTTGGCTGGCAGACTCCGGCATGACGCAAGCGGAGGCGGCAAAGATCCTTGCAGTCACCCAGGCGAGGGTCTCCGACATCAAGCGCGGCAAGATCAGTTCGTTCAGCCTCGACTTGCTCGTCCGCCTCGCGGCTAGAGCGGGGCTGAATCCGAGGCTGAAGTTAGTCGCTTGAGTGAATGCCTTACGCGGACGCGTCGAATGACGCAGAAACGGGCAAGCGAAGAAGTGGAGCGGGTGATGGGAATCGAACCCACGCTAGTAGCTTGGGAAGCTACAGTTCTACCATTGAACTACACCCGCGCTGGCCGCCGATTCTATGCACGTTCCCGATGGTCGGCAAATCGACGGTCCGACCTTGCCGGTAGAGTAACGGTCGGGCACCGATCAATCGCCCCGCGCTTTCGCATCAGCTTGCTACCGTCGCGACGCCGCGTCGGGCCACACCGTCACCTTGTGCGAGTTATGGCAGGATGGTGGGAACAATGTCCGGCCCCATAGTCCTGTACCTGCTGGTCGTGATCGGTTGCGGTGTCGCAGCGATGCCGGCCTGCCGGCTCGCCTTCGGCAACGTGCGCCGGATACCGCTGGTGTCGGTCAGCATGACCCTTGGCGCGCCGTTGGCGCTGCTGCTGTTCTCGCTCATCGCGCGCGTGATTCCGACGTACACGGTGGCGGTGCCCCTGACGCTGCTGTCGATGGCCGGGCTTTGGGCGTGGGGTCGATCGCATTGCCGACGCCTTGCTGCGGGCCGGACGGATGCGGACACCATTGCCTGGGACGCGCGGGCCGACGTCCTCCTGCTCGGGACCTACGCCGTGGTTCTTGGCGTGCTCGTATATCTCCGCGCGGGCTGGCCGTCGATCTTCTGGGTACACGACTATGCGCACGTCGGGTCCGAGAAGCTGTTCAATTTCTCGCTGATCCAGGCCTTCCTGTTCGGCAAGGGCTTCCCGCCCGAGAACCTCTGGCTGGCCGGCGAGCCGATCGACTACTACGTGCTCCTCCAAGCGCTGCCCGGGCTCGTCGCGTGGGCCTGGCGGCTGCTGACCGGTGATCCGTCGGCCAGCAGCGGGCTGTTCGTTTTCTCCGACGCATTCCAGCTGCTGCTGGGCAGCTTTGCACTGAGCGCCTGGTCATGCGCGCTGCTTGCATCCGGCGACAATCGCCTGTCGCAGCGGCAGGTCAAGGTCGTGGGGATCGGGCTCGGTATCGGCGTGCTGCTGTCGGTCCACGCCAAGGCCGTGTCCCTCGTGCTCGGTGCGCTGTTCGGTGGCACGGACCTCGGCTGGTGGGCACTCGAGCGTGAGGTCGTCCCGTACACGTACTCCCAGTATCCGTTCTTCCTGCTGCTGCAGGGCGACCATCACGCATTCCAGCGCGTGTTCTTCCTGCAGGTGGCGCTGTATGGCACCGTCGCCCTGTTGCTGTCCGCGACGCGCCCGCACTGGCCGCGAGTGCTGCTGGTGGGCGCGTTGGCCGCCGCCGTACAGTTGTCGCACAGCGGCAGTGTGCTGCTCGACCTGGTCGTGATCGGTAGCGCGGCCCTGGCACTCGCAGGCATCCGCTGGTGGCGCGGCGAGCGACAGCTGTTGCATGCGCTCCTGGTCAACCTCGGCGCGACTGCGGCAGCGGCCCTGGTGCTCTCGCTGCCGGCGGTGTGGCGCCACAACACGCCCTCGATCCGCTGGTACTGGGTGGAGACGAGCATCGCGAGTCCGCTGCTGGAGTTCTTCGCGGCACAGGCCGGGCCGCTGGTGTTCTTCGTGGCCGCCTGCGCGGCAGGACTGTTGTACCTGAGCTCAAAGGCGCGCGTCGGCGAACGACTCACGATCGACCGCCGGGTCTGGCTGACGCTCGCGATTGCAGCGATGATGATCGCAGTGGGGCGTCCGGGCGCGGCGGTCGCGATCACCTGCGCGCTGCTGGTTATTGTGCTTGCGCCGGGCCGCACACCTGCCGGCGAGGATCGCGCACCGCTCGTGGTCCTCGCGGCGGCGGTCTTCGCCGTGTGGCTGCTGCCGGAATTCGTCGTGGGCGATTTCGCGCATCGGCAGGTCGTCGAGTGGAAGCGCTGGAATCTCGCGATGCGCTTCTGGCTGGAAGGGCACTACCTGATCCCGTTCCTGGCGGTGCTCGCGTTCGCGCCGGCCCTGGGTGTAGCGCTCAACGATCGCACGTACGTGCGTGCCCTGGTGATCGTCGCCAGCGTCGTCGTTGGGCTCTGGCTGACGACGCACGCTTACGCGCTTGCCGATCGCCTCGCACGTACGCCGGACAGGGCAGGGCTCGATTCGAGTGCATTCCTGCAGCGGGAGTACCCCTGCGACGCCGCCATCGTCGACCATCTGCGACGCCTCCCGCAGCGGGTGCGCATCGGCGAACTCTGCGGCACCGCCGAGTTCATTCCGCAGATTCCGCTCGACTACGGCTGGGCCGGGCGGATCGCCGCCTTTTCCGGCCGACCGGGCATCTGCGGCTGGAGCCGGCACGATGCGGCAGTTCTCGCCGGAGTTGCGCCACGGCGTCGCCGCCGGCACGCCGACATGGCAGCGCTTCCGGGAATACGAGCTCGACATGCTTCAGGCATACCTTGCAGCTGAGCATCACAGGACCGCCGTGCGGGCGCGCGCTTCCCTCGACAGCCTGGGTGTGACGCACGTGGTGCTGGGCGTGCAGGAACAGAACCTGTTTCCCGGGTTGACCGCCGCGAGCATGGCGGCCGCGCTCCGGGGCACTGTGGAATTCACGGCGGGGGAGGGTTGCGCCGTGATTCGCCTGGGCCTGCCCAGCGGTACCGAGCAGCCCTGAGCCTCCACGAGTGCCGCGCAGCCCGTGCGGACAACCGTTCAGCCGGCGAACGTCCAGTGCCGGTTCGCAATGAAATTGCAGGCGAGGACAGCCACGGTCGCGACTGCCTGGGCGACCAGGTAGTGCACTCCCCCTCCGTACAGCAGCGCGACGATGCCAGTGTTGATCGCAGCCCCGGCGGTTGCGACCACGGCGAATCGGGGCAGCGCCGACCCGTGTGGCCGGTCGCTGTCGAACACGAACCGCCGGGCAAGCAGGTAATTCACCAGCGCACCGACGCAGAATCCGGCCAGTGCGCCTGCCACGACCGGCAAGGCGAGGACCTCGACCCAGAGGACGAGCGTGGCGTAGTGGCAGACCGTCCCGACCGCGCCGGCCGCGGCAAACTTGAGGAATTGAACGAGCGTCCCGTGCATCATCGAGCCCTGGCGGCCGTCCGGCAGCGGCCGGAAGCCGACCGTCCCCCGGATCGAGCGAGGTCTGAACATGATTAGTGCAACCGTGCCCCCCGGTGGCCCGGCCACCTTTCGGCAAGGTCGTCGTCGTCGACCTGTCGCGCAACTTCGGCAAGGAAGCAGCGCTGTCGGCGGGCCTCGACTTCGCGACCGGCGACGCGGTGATTCCGATGGACGCCGACCTGCAGGATCCGCCGGAGCTGGTCCCGCGGATGATCGCCCGCTGGCTCGACGGTGTCCCGGTGGTACTTGCGGTGCGCGAGAACCGGGCCTCCGACGGATGGCTCAAGCGTTCGACTTCGGCCGCGTTCTACGCGGTGCACAACCACCTCGCGGACACGCCCCTTCCGCCGAATGCGGGCGACTTCCGCCTGATCGACCGCACCGTAGCTGACGTGGTGCGTGCGTTGCCCGAGCGCCAGCGCTTCATGAAGGGCCTGCTGAGCTGGCCGGGTTTTCCGTCGGAGGTCCTGACGTACACGCGCCCGGCCCGTGCCCACGGCAAGACGAAATGGAACTACGCCAGGCTCATGAATCTCGCGGTAGAGGGCATCACCAGCTTCTCGACCGCGCCGCTGCGCGTCTCGACGGTGATCGGAGCCATCTTCGCGTTCATCTCGTTCATCTACGGTGGCTTCATCCTGGTCCGCACCATGGTGTACGGCGTAGATCTGCCCGGCTATGCGTCGGTGTTCGTCGCCGTGGTGTTCATCGGGGGCGTGCAGCTGCTCAGCCTCGGCATCCTCGGCGAGTACGTGGGCCGCATCTACATGGAATCGAAGCGGCGCCCGGTGTACGTGGTGCGCTCAGTCGCGGAATGCCCCGGTGATCCCGGAGCGTCCACGCGGCCCTGAGCATCCACGCGGGCATCGTCGCGACGGTAGCAAGCTGATGCGAAAGCGCGGGGCGATTGATCGGTGCCCGACCGTTACTCTACCGGCAAGGTCGGACCGTCGATTTGCCGACCATCGGGAACGTGCATAGAATCGGCGGCCAGCGCGGGTGTAGTTCAATGGTAGAACTGTAGCTTCCCAAGCTACCGATTTGAGGCTGGTCCTCGTCGACATCCAGCCAATCCCGCCGCTGACGCCAATCGACGTGTCCGATTCCATGCCCTTTCGGGCCAATTCAGCCGATTGCTGAGCCGATACCGGTTCTCGGGGTGGTTCTCCACCATTCGGGTCCCCAGATCGTGGTGCTTTACCCCCATGTTGTTGTCCATGCGGGTCCGGATAAGGTGTCAACCGGCGTCCAAAGTTGACCAGCAGGAGGTGCGGACGATTTCTTGGACTACTTGAAGGGGTAGTTCATGTATTCATACGAAGATCGACTTCGGGCTGTGAGGCTCTACATCAAGCTGGGTAAACGAGTTCGCTTGACCATTCGCCATCGGCTACCCAACGAAGAACGCCCTCAAGAGCTGGCATCGGGAGTTTGAGCAGCGCCATGACCTGCCGACCGGCTACGCTCGCCGACCGAGGTACTCCAAGGCGCAGCAGGAGCGAGCGGTTCAGCACTATCTGGACAACGGTCGCTGCTTCGCAGCAACCATCGGGGCTCTGGGTTACCCCTCGCAGAGGCTGCTTTACGACTGGGTCCGCGAGCTGCATCCGCAGGCGGGCACGCGTGTCGTCGGAACATCCCGGAAGCTTCCCCCCGCGGTAAAGCAGGCTGCGTATTCCGGCCGATCGTGACCGGGCATTCCGGCGGAGTGTGACCGGCGATTCCGGCAAGGCATGACCGGTCGTTCCGACCGATCGTGACCGATTTTGTGGCCGCCCGGAACGGGCGGTCACGGTTCCGGAACGGCCGGTCACGGTCGTCCGGAACGGCGGCGGTGGTGAGGTGTTTTGCAAGCGTAGCCTGACCGGTTTTGCCAACCGGAGAGGCGATGCCGACCAGGACACTGACCATGCGCAGCATCCGCGAGCTGTATCGACTGAAGTACGAGGCGGGCCTTTCGCACGAGCGGATCGCGCGGGCGTTGTCGATCTCGAAGGGCGTCGTCGCCAAGTACGTCGCGCACGCCGAGGCGGCGCAGCTGACGCCGGCCGAGCTGCTCGCGATGAGCGAGGACGAACTCGCCCGACGGTTGCGGCCGGCCCGCCGGCTGCCGCTGCGGCATGTGCAGCCCGACTACGCCGCGATCCATCAGGAGCTCAAGCGCCGGGGCATGACGCTGTGGCTGTTGTGGGAGGAGCACGTTGCGGCGCACCCGGGCGAGTCGACGTACAAGTACTCGCAGTTCGCGCAGCGCTACCGCGACTTCGTCGCACGCCTGCGCCGTTCGATGCGTCAGGTCCACCGCGCCGGGGAGAAGCTGTTCGTCGACTACGCCGGTCAGAGCGTCCCGTACGGCGAGGCCGGTGAGCGCGCGCAGATCTTCGTCGCCGCGCTCGGTGCCTCGAGCTACACGTTCGCCTGCGCAACGCCGCGCCAGACGCTCGCCGACTGGGTCGAGGGCTGGTGCGCGTTCGAGTACATCGAGGGCGTGACGGAGCTGGTGGTCCCGGACAACGCCCGGGCGCTGATCGCCGATCCCGATCGCTACGAGCCGCAGGCCTCGGCGACGCTGCTCGACCTCGCGGCGCACTACGGCACGGCGGTCCTGCCGGCGCGCCCGTACAAGCCCAAGGACAAGGCGAAGGTCGAGCAAGGGGTGCTGGTGGTCGAGCGCTGGATCCTGGCCCGGCTGCGTCATCGTCGGTTCGCGACGGTCACCGAGGTCGACCTTGCGGTGGGCGAGCTGCTCGGCTACCTCAACAGCCGGCCGTTCAAGCGCCTGCCGGGCAGTCGGCGCAGTGCCTACGAGACGCTCGATCGGCCGGCACTGCGACCGCTGCCGACGAGCCGCTACGAGCTCGCCCGCTACTGGCCGGCCAAGGTCAACATCGACTACCACGTCGTGCTCGATGGCCATTACTACAGCGTGCCACACGAGCTGGTGCACGCGGCGGTGGAGCTGCGCGTCACGACGCACGCCCTCGAGATCCTCTGCCGTGGCAAGCGCGTTGCCGCGCACCTACGCTCGGCGAAGCGCGGCGGCTACAGCACGGTGCCCGAGCACCTGCCGGCTGCCCATCGTGCGCACCTCGAGTGGTCACCGCAGCGCCTCATCCGCTGGGGCGGGACCGTCGGGCCGTCGTGCGCCGCGGTCGTCGTGCGCATCCTCGAGACGCGGCCGCATCCGGAGCAGGGCTATCGCGCCTGCCTCGGCCTGCTGCGCCTCGCCGAGCAGCACGGTCGCGACCGGCTCGAGGCCGCCTGCACCCGCGCGATCGCCCTCGGCGCGCCGAGCTATAGGTCAGTCAAAGCAATCCTGCAGAACAAGCTCGAGACTACCCCGCTCACGGCCCCGCCCGACTGGACGGCACCCGATCACACCCATGTCCGCGGCCCCCGTTACTACCAATGACCCGAAGGAGACTCCACCGATGATCGTCCACCAGACCCTGGCTCATCTGCACACGCTCAAGCTCGGCGGCATGGCCGCCGCGTTCGAGGAACAGCTCGCCCTGCCACCGGCGCAGACGCTACCGTTCGAGGATCGGTTCGCGCTGCTGGTCGAGCGCGAAGCGGCTCACCGTGGCGCCAAGCGCCTGACGGCGCTCTTGCGTAAAGCCAAGCTCCAAGTACGCGACCGCCAACCTCGAGGACATCGACCAGCGCGCCAGTCGCGGCCTCGACCGTCGCCTCCTCGCGAGCCTCGCCCACGGCGAGTGGCTCGAGCGCGCCCAGGACGTGCTGATCACCGGACCCACCGGCGTCGGCAAGACATGGCTCGCCTGTGCACTCGCGCAACGCGCCTGCCGCCTCGGCAGAACCACGCTCTACACCCGCGTCCCGCGACTCCTCAAAGAGCTGCGCATCGCGCGCGGCGATGGCACCCATAAGTACCGGCTCGCCGCACTCGCCAAGCTCGACCTGCTGGTGTTAGACGACTGGGGTTGCATGCCATGGCGCCCGTCGCCCGCGAAGACTTGCTCGACGTCGTCGACGATCGCTCCGACCGCCGCGCCACCGTCATCGCCGGACAGTTACCGATCGAACACTGGCACGCCTGGATCGCCGAGCCCACGGTCGCCGATGCCATCCTCGACCGGCTCGTGCATCACGCGCATCGCATCACCCTCAAGGGCGAATCCTTGCGCCGACGAACGCCCGACCCAAAGAGCCCTGCGGAATCCCCATCGTGACCGACTGAGCTACACTCAACTCAAGCGCACCTCATCACGCGCCGCACCGGTCACGATCCCCGGAACGACCGGTCACCATCATCGGAATACGCAGCAGGCCGCGGTCGTCGCGCTGTGCATGCGGCAAGGAAGCGCGCAATCGGTGGCTCAAGAGCTGGGCGTGTCGCGACTGACACTGTACAACTGGAAGCATCAGCTACTCGGTCACGAGGCATCCGCATCCATGAAACGCCGACAAGACCCCGCAACCGACACCGAACGCGCGGAGCTGGAGCGGCAGATCGAGACCCTGCGGCGAGATGTCCGGCGCCTGAGACTCGAGCAAGACCTGCTGAAGAAGGCGAACGAACTCCTAAAAAAAGACCTGGGCATCGACCGGCGGCTCCTGACGAACCGGGAGAAGATGGAGCTGGTTGATGCCCTGCGATCAACGTATGCACTTCCCGAACTGCTTAGAGAAGTCGGCTTGCCGCGCAGTTCTTTCTTCTACCATCGAGCCCGGCTCAGGTTTACCGACAAGTACGCCGATGTTCGCGGCGTCATGACGGACATCTTCGAGCGCAACTACCGGTGCTATGGTTACCGCAGGATGCATGGCTCGCTCGCCAAGCAGTCGGTAAACCTCTCCGAGAAGGTGGTTCGGCGCCTGATGAAGCAGCAGAGCTTGGTGCCCATCGCGCGCAGACGCCGACGATACGGCTCGTACATGGGCGAGATCAGCCCGGCACCGGACAACCTTTGAACCGGGACTTCAGCGCGAGCGCGCCAAACGAAAAGTGGCTCACCGACATCACCGAGTTCCAGATCCCGGCTGGTAAGGTGTACCTCTCCCCCATGATCGACTGCTTCGACGGCATGGCCGTGAGCTGGTCGATCAGCACGCGCCCGGACGCCGAACTCGTCAACACGATGCTGGATGCGGCCATCCAGACCGTGACCGTCGGCAGTGAGCGGCCGATGGTGCACTCGGATCGCGGTGGCCACTACCGCTGGCCTGGTTGGTTATCTCGGATCGCAGAGGCCCAACTCGTTCGATCGATGTCACGCAAGGCGTGCTCGCCGGACAACGCTGCGTGCGAAGGCTTCTTTGGTCGCTTGAAGAACGAGTTCTTCTACTCGCGCGATTGGCTGGTCACAACCATCGAGGAGTTCGTCGCGGCCCTGGACGCCTACATTCGCTGGTACAACGAGGCACGGGTTAAGATCTCACTGGGCTCGTGCAGCCCGGTCGAGTACCGCAGAAAGTTGGGAATCGCTGCTTAACCAGTCCAAGTTTTCTGCCGCACCCCCCCCTGGTCAGAATTGCACGCCGGTTTACACGTTCTGGTTGGAATCCCGGTTTAACCCTTCACCATCCCTTATCCGGACCCGCATGGACAACAACATGGGGGTAAAGCACCACGATCTGGGGACCCGAATGGTGGAGAACCACCCCGAGAACCGGTATCGGCTCAGCAATCGGCTGAATTGGCCCGAAAGGGCATGGAATCGGACACGTCGATTGGCGTCAGCGGCGGGATTGGCTGGATGTCGACGAGGACCAGCCTCAAATCGGTAGCTTGGGAAGCTACAGTTCTACCATTGAACTACACCCGCTGGCCGCCGTTGATTCTATGCAGGTCTCGCAGGGTCGGCAAATCGACGATCCAACCTGCCCGGCAGAGCAGCGGTCCGCGACTGCGCCGCCGTCGGTCAGACGCCCCGCATGAGACGCACGGCCACGGATTGGTTTTCCGAGCCGATGCGCACGACAAAGTCCTTCCAGCAGAAGCGCGTCTCGAGGCATTGGCGATGCCGTGCGCGTCAACCCACGCCATAGTGATCCATCACCAATTTCTCGTACAGTCGCTGTGGCAGCACGTGCCGCAACCCAACCAGCGCCAGCTGCAGCCGGCTCGCGACCGGATAGCGCAACGGCGGGCGGTCCGACTCGATCGAGTCGATCGCTGCACGCACGACAGGCCGGACGTCCGTGGTCACGCCTTCGTCCTCCGCCATCTTCGCGACGGCCGAGCGGCAACGCTCGGCATAAGGCGAACCGGGTGCGCTGGCTGCAGTCATGCGCCGATGCGCGGTAAAGCCCGTGGCGAAGTCGCCGGGTTCGATCATCGCCACCTGGATGCCGAAAGGCCGCACCTCCATGCGCAAGGCCTGCGTGTAGGCTTCCAGCGCGTACTTCGACGCACAGTACATGCCCTGGAAGGGCACGGTCACCAGCCCGCCAAGCGAACTCATGTTGACGATGCGGCCGGCGCGGCGCTCGCGCATGTGCGGCAGCACCGCCCGACAGACGCGGTGCACGCCAAAGAGGTTCGTCTCGAACTGCCGCCGCGCCTCGTCGACAGAGGTGTCCTCGAGCGCGCCCGCGTAGCCGAGGCCGGCGTTGTTCACGACGGCGTCGATCCTGCCGGCGTCTGCCAGCACATGCGCGACGCCTGCCGCGACCGACGCATCGTCGTCCACATCCATTGCGACCAGGGTGGGGCTATCGGGCGCCGCAGCGGTCGGGTTGCGACTGGTGCCGTATACCCGATGTCCTCGCTGTCGCAGCGCGTCCGCTGTCCTTCGTCCGAAACCCGATGATGCGCCCGTGACCAGCACGACGCAGGGGACTTGCCGCAGTGCCAAAGCCGTGACCTCTCTCTGCCGTGCCCGCAGTGACTGGATGGTAGCGCTGTTCTCCACTGCTGCATGGTCTTGTGGGGTCCAGGCGATACAATGCACCCGCGAACCCTGCGTCCAGGCGAAAACGGCGTCATCATGATTCACCCTCCCCTGGTGTCCAGGGTTCTGCTAGTACTGCTCGCCTGCGTCACCTTGCTGTCGGGGTGCGCAGTCACCAGGTCGCTGTTCCGCGACAGGGCCGCTGAGGAGCGTGCCGCCGCGCTGCTGCAGGTGCAGCTCTCCGTCATGCGCTTCGCCGACGAGTACACCGCGTGGATCACCGAGCGGGTCGGCATGTTCCAGCAGTCCACCGACGATCCGGTCGAGCGGCTGGCGGCGCAGTCATGGCTGGTGTCCCAGGCTACCAGCGCGTTCACGATCGCGGCGGGCCCGAACCCGGAACTCAACACCATCGACATGCTGGTGTTCGCCACCCTGAGCCGCATGGTGATCGAGGACCGCTGGGTCGGCGAACTCTACGGCCCGCGCGCCGAGGGCCTGCTCGCCGCGCACAAGGCGCTCGAGAGCCGCGCCTGGAGTTTCGCACCCCAGCTCCTGAGTGAAGCGCAAATCGTGGAGCTGCGCACGGGCATCGAGGCCTGGCACCGGCAGAATCCGGTCGTGCGTGCGGTGCCATTCATACATTTCGAGGACTTCGCGTTTGCGACCGGTGCCACGCCCACAGGCAGCACCTCGTCGGGCAGCATCTTCTCGCTCCTGGGTATCGATCCGCTCAGCAATCTCGACCCCGCGGTCCGCGAACTCGCGCAGACGCGCCAACTGGCCGAGCGGGCCGTTTACTACGGTCAGCGCGCGCCGAAGCTCATCAGCATGGAGGCGCAGCGTCTCGCCTTCGAGCTGGCCGTGACGCCGGAGTCGGCGGTGCTGCTCGAGAACGTCGATCGCGTCGGCGGCGCTGCGCAGGCAGCAAAGCACCCTCGCCGAGGACCTGCCGCGCCTGTTCGCCGAGGAGCGGTCCGCTGCGATCGAACAACTGACCGGAATCCTGGACGAGCGCCAGGGCCAGTTGCAGGCGCTGGTCGTCGAGCTGCGCTCGACGCTCGAGGCCGGCGGCACGACGTCCGACTCGGTTCGCGAGACCGTCGCTGCCCTGGACGTGCTGCTGGCACGCTTTGACCGCCCTGCGTCGGACACGGCCCGCGGCGAGTCGCGGCCCTTCGACGTGACGGAGTACACCGAGGCACTGCGCGTGATGGGCGAAACGGCGCAGCAGCTCCAGATACTGCTCGGCCAGGCGGATGGCAAGATGCCGGCGTTGAATCAGGCCTCGGAGCGAGCCACTGGGCAACTGGTGTCGCTGGTCGACCACGTGTACTGGCGGCTGGTGCAGCTCATCCTGGTGCTGGTCGCGGCCGGCGTTGTCGGCGCGCTCGGGTACCGTGCCGTCGTGCGCCGCATACGCTACGACTCATGACGGCCGTCCAGTTCCGCAATCCCGAAGTCCGCCTCTCCGAAGCGCTGGCGACGACGCGGCATGCGATCGAGGGGCACCAGGTCACGCTGCGCGAATTGCTGCTGCTGGTCGGCGAACAGGGCCTGCTGGTCTTTTGCGCGATCCTCGCGATGCCCTTCCTGCTGCCGGTGTCGCTGCCGTTCATGAGCACGGCACTCGGGGTACCCATGCTGCTGATCGGGTACGCCGTCACGATGAACCGCGTGCCCTGGTTGCCCGATCGTGTGCTCGATCACGCGTTGCCGAGCGAGACGGTGCAGCACACACTCGAGCGAGCGATACGGACATTCGATCGCTTCGAGCATCTCGTGCGCCCCCGCATGCTCGGGCTGACGGCAACGCCGGGCGTCAATACCGTGCATGGCATTGCACTCGTCGCCGCCGTCATCGCGCTGATGGCGCCTCTGCCGCTGATTCCTCTCGCCAACACGCTGCCGGCGATCGGTGTCATCCTGCTGTGCCTCGGCATGGCGGAACGTGACGGCGTGCTGCTGTTGCTCGGCCACCTGGTGGCGCTGGTGTCGGTGCTTTACGTCGGCGCCCTGTTTTACTTTGCGGCCGAAGCCGGCAGCAATCCACAGGCGGCGCTCGACATGATCCTGAAGCTCTTCGAGAAGATGTTCGGCGGATGAATCCCCACGGAGGACCCATGGAACTGAAGAACCTGCTCGCCACACTGGCCAGTCTCACGCTGCTCGCAACGGCGCCGAATCTTGCGCTGGCCCAGCACGAGCATCAGCAGCAGGAAGCGCACGGCTCCGGTAGCGCTGTGGCCCAACTGCAGCTGAAGGACGGACAGAAATGGCAGACGGATGCCCCACTGCGACTGGGCATGGCCAACATCCGCGCGGCTTT
Source organism: Pseudomonadota bacterium (assembly GCA_016704655.1). Lineage (GTDB taxonomy): Bacteria > Pseudomonadota > Gammaproteobacteria > Steroidobacterales > Steroidobacteraceae > RPQJ01. The sequence continues at coordinate 108,043 of JADIZR010000007.1, forward strand.
CGACGCCGACCATCCGGCGATCCACGCGGGCAAGCAGACCGACGACCAGTACGCCGCGCTCGAAACGCGTATCGATCAGCAGGTGAAGTCGATCGTGGCCAACTGCCGGTTGCCGGCGGATGCCGACGCGAACCTGCACTTCATCGTCGCCGACCTGCTGCAGGGCGTTTCGCTCATGCGCGGCGAGGACACAACGCGGTCACGCCACGACGGCGCGGCCTTGATCCACGGTGCGCTGCAGGCTTACGGCCAGTACTTCGACGATCCGGCGTGGAAGCCGGACGCACCCATGCAGGTGAAGTGAAGCAAGAGGTTCCGGTTGCAGCAGCGATCATGCGCCCGGCAGCCCGCGCGCACCGAGGATGTCATCGAGGCTCCACTCGTGCTGCTGCTCGAAGCGCTGCGCCAGGAATTCAACGAACGAACGCACCTTGGCCGACAGGTGCCGCCGGCTCGGATAGGCCGCGGCGATAGGTGACCGCGGAGGCCGGTAGTCCGGCAGCAACGGTACGAGCTGTCCGGCGCGGATCTCGTGCGCCACGATGAAATCCGGCGCGTAGACGATGCCCATGCCTTGCACTGCGAGCGACGCGAGCACCTGGCCGTTGTTGGCGCGGTGCCGCGGTGGGATACGCACCGACACACTCGATTCGCGCCCGCCCTCGCCTTCGAATTGCCACGTGTTCGGCATGCCGACGTTGGTGTAGCTCAGGCACTCGTGTTGCTGCAGGTCCAGAGGCGTGCGGATCGGTTCGCTGCGCCGCGCGACGTACGCTGGCGAAGCGCAACAGACGATCTGCGTCCAGCCGAGCCGTTTCGACACCATGCCCTGCGATCCGATGTGTCCGATGCGGATTGCGAGGTCGAAACCCTCCTCGACCAGGTCGACGACGCGATCGGAAAGTTCGAGGTCGAGCAGCAGATCCGGGTGGAGCGCACTGAACTCCGCAAGCGCCGGCGCCAGGTACCGCGTCCCGAAGCTGACGCCGCACGTCAGGCGCAGCGTGCCTTTGGGTTCCGCTGCCGTCGCACGCACCGAGGCCTCGGCATCTGCGAGGTCCGACAACAACTGCACGCTGTGTTCGTAGAACGACTGCCCGGCTTCAGTCAGCGACAGTCGTCGCGTCGTGCGATTGAGCAGCCGCACGTTCAGGTGTGATTCCAGCTCCGAGACCTGCCGCGAGACGGCCGAGGTGGACAAACCGATCCGCTCGGCGGCCCGCGCAAAGCTCCCCAGTTCGACGACTTTGGCGAAGGTACTGACGGCCAGGAAGCGATCCATCGGTCTATTGTTGCATTTTACGCAAGTATTAATCCATCGATATTCTCTTTATCCCTCAATATGACTGGATCAGGATGTGCCCAAGCCCGGCGCAAACGGCCCGGGCACGAATACACGATCAGCCGCAGTCAAAGACGTAACCCAGGAAGGCGCAACCCATGAAGCTCTACTACACACCCGGCGCCTGCTCGCAGGCACCGCACATCGCACTCAACGAACTCGGCCTGGCGTACGAGTCGGTCAAGGTGGACCTGGTCAAGCACACGCTGCCGAACGGGACCGACTTCTACTCGATCAATCCGAAGGGCTACGTCCCGTTGCTCGAGCTGGATGACGGCACGCGGCTCACGGAAGTGGGTGTCCTGCTGCAGTACATCGCGGACCAGCAGCCGGGCACGATCGCGCCTGTCTTCGGCACCAAGGCACGTTGGCAGCTGATGGAATGGCTCAACTTCATCTCGACCGAGGTGCACAAGGGCTTCGGCCCGTTGTGGAATCCGCAGACTCCGGCCGATGTGCGCGAGCGGACCGTGCAGGCGCTCGGCAACCGGTTCACGTTCATCTCGAAGACCCTCGAGCAGCAGCCGTTCCTGACGGGTGACACGTTCTCGATTGCCGACGCCTATCTGTGGGTCGTGCTGAACTGGGCCGACTACCATAAGGTCGACCTCGCGTCGTGGCCGGCCGTGCAGCAGTTCCGTGCGCGCGTCGCGGCGCGTCCGGCGGTGCAGAAGACGCTGAAGGCCGAAGGGCTGGTGAAGTAAAACACGCCTCACCTCCCCCGCTCCTCGATGCAACGTTTCCCCACGCTGTTTCTCTCGCATGGCTCGCCGATGCACGCGCTTGATCCGGGCGGTGCCGGCAAGGCGTGGCGCGCCATCGCGGATTCGCTGCCGAAACCACGGGCGATCCTGATGGTGTCGGCACACTGGGAAACGTCCCTGCCAATGCTGACGGGCGGCGCCCAATTGAAGACGATCCATGATTTCGGGGGTTTCCCCGAACCGCTGTACAAGCTGCGCTACGACGCACCGGGCTCGCCCGCACTCGCCGAGGAAGCCGCGGCCTTACTGCGCCACGCAGGGATGGCTTCATCGAGCAATGGCTGTCGCGGCATCGACCACGGTGCGTGGGTGCCGCTGCGCTGGATGTACCCGGCTGTCGATGTACCCGTCGTGCAGCTGTCTGTACAACCGGGACTCGGCACCCCGCATCACCTGCAGATGGGACGCGCACTGCAGCCGCTCACCGAGCGCGACGTGCTCGTGATCGGCTCGGGCCATGTCACTCACAACCTGCGTGACTGGATGACGAGTCGCGATGCGTTGCAGCCGCTGCCCTATGTGTCGGCGTTTTCCCAATGGCTGGAAAGTCAGCTGGCGAGCGACGACGAAGCGGCACTGCTGGCGTACCGCGAACAGGCACCTGCAGCCGCACGTGCGCATCCGACGGAGGAACACTTCCTGCCGTTGTACGTTGCGCTCGGTGCGGCGGGGTCCGCAGTGACGTCGAGACGGATTTACGCGGGCATGGAAGGCGCGGCGCTGTCGATGGACGCCTACCGCTTCGATACGCACTGAGACGGCGGGCTTCGGGGAAGGGACGCCCCGGGGGGGCGCCGGGGGAGCCCCAGGGGGGGCCCCGGGCCGAAAAGAAAGGGGGGGGGGCAAACCCCCAGGGGGCAAACGGAGAGGGGCCGGCTGGGTCCCCGCGAGGCCCGACGACAAGCCCACAGCAGCGCTGGAGTGGCCGCTCGCCGCGAAGCAACGACCGCGGCATCGACGACCCAGAGCGATCGCCCGACATCGTCGGCCGTGAGAGCAGGTGGAGCTGGAACCGCACAGGATGAGTTGGGCCCGGGGGGGACTGCTGCGGCTGGCGCGCGCGGGCTGAGTTGCTCAAGTCCGCTCGAGTTCGCGGAGTGTCGCGGCCAGCAGGGTGTGCGCTCCCGCGGCGGGTCACGATGTAGCGGCCACCGCAAGGATGACGAGGCCCCCGGCCACCAGCGCCGCCGGTGCGTCTCCCAGACGGATGCCACGATCGTCAACGCGGCAAACAGCGCTGGCGGGGGCCGGTTTTGTGCTGCGCCGCGCGCGCCGGGCCCGCGGGCCCCGGGTTGGGGGGGGCGGCCAGCAGGGCGGCAGCGCGCTCAATGTGGGATTCAGCGGACTTCCGCCTCCTGGTTCTGTTCGCTATCGCACTCACAACCGTGCGTCGAGCCAAAGTAGCGATCCAGAAAAGTTGAGGCCCGGACAGTGCCGGGCCTCAACTGGACTTACGCCTGCGAGCCGTAGCTCCTGGCTTTGGGGCGACGGGCGCCACCGCCCGGCCGGCCATGTGCCTGCCCGCCGGTGCGCTGGCCCAGCGGCTTGGAGTGACGCTGCTGCTGTGCACGCGGATCGACGTGACGCGGTTCGCGCGCCTTGCCCTCGCCCGACGGACGCGGAATCTGCGTGCGGTCGAGCGGCAGCACGCTGATCTTGCGGCCGAGCACGCGCTCGATTGCCCTCAGGCGATCACGCTCGTCGTCCGACACCAGCGACAGCGCCTGGCCCGTGGAACCGGCACGACCCGTGCGGCCGATGCGGTGCACGTAGTCTTCCGGCACGTGCGGCAGCTCGTAGTTGACGACCTGCGGCAGTTCGGTGATGTCGAGACCGCGTGCTGCGATGTCGGTCGCGACCAGCACCTGCACCTTGTATTCCTTGAAGTCTTCCAGCGCACGCGTGCGTGCGCTCTGCGACTTGTTGCCGTGGATCGCGGCGCACTGCAGGCCGTCGTGCGTCAACTGCTCCGCCAGGCGATTGGCGCCGTGCTTGGTGCGGGTGAAGACGAGCGTCTGCGCATTGGGGCCGGATTTGAGCAGGTGGCTGAGCACGGCGCGCTTCTCGCCCTGCGAGACCAGGTGCACGCGGTGATCGACCAGCTCGGTCGGTGCATTGCGCGGCGCGACTTCGATCGTGAGCGGGTTGCGCAGCAGCCCATTCGCGAGTCCGCGGATGTCTTCCGAGAACGTCGCCGAGAACAGCAGGTTCTGGCGGTTCGGCGGCAGCATCGCGAGCACGCGACGGATGTCGCGGATGAAGCCCATGTCGAGCATGCGATCGGCTTCGTCGAGGATCAGGTAGCGCACGCTGCGCAGGTCGATGTTGCGTTCGTTCGCGTGATCGAGCAGACGACCCGGCGTGGCGACGACGATGTCGACGCCGCGACGCAGCTGGTCGATCTGCGGGCGCGGGCTGACGCCGCCGAAAATCAGCGCCGACTGCTGGCGCAGGTGGGTACCGAGATCGGCAATGGACTGCTGCACCTGTGCCGCGAGTTCACGGGTCGGGACCAGCACGAGTGCACGCGGTGCACGCGAACCACGCGGGTTCGGCTGGTCTTCGTGCAGCTTCTGCAGCAGCGGCAGCGCAAAGGCGGCCGTCTTGCCGGTGCCCGTCTGGGCGGCGGCGAGCAGGTCACGGCCTTCGAGCACCGCGGGGATACCGCGCGACTGGATGGGGGTGGGCTGCGTGTAACCCAATTCCTGGACCGCACGCACGAGCTCGGCCTGGAGGCCGAAGTTTTCAAATGACATTGAATGACTTTTCCGGGCGCCAAACCTGCGCGCGTATGCGCGTGCAGGCACCGGGCTGGCGCCGTAACTTTGATGAATCGAGCAGCGAAATGCAGACTTCGATCAGTCTGCAGGAGGGGCCGCATAGGCGTTCCCAGGGAGGGAAGCGCTGAAGAACCTCGTGCGCAGACCGGACTGCGCGGCGGCAAACTGTGGCGGCAGTCTACCTGAAGCCGCTATTTCGTGCCAGCGAGCGTAGTGAGCAGCACGTACCAGTGATCCAATCCGGCGTAAAACGCCGCAACCGGAACGCGTTCGTTCAAGCCGTGGGCAAACTCGTCGCTTTGTTTCATGAACAGGCTGCTGACGCCGTACGTTGGAATGCCTGCACCACGGAAGATGGAGCCGTCGGTGGCGTAGGGAGCCATGTCCGGCACGATCGGCACTCCGGGATGGCTCGCCCGGACCGCCTTGGTGACGGCCTCGAGGACGTCGTCGCGCAGTGGGGAGGGCGGGCTCGAATGCGGCTCGCCGAGCACCTGCACTTCGATCCTGTCGCCGACGACCTGCTGCAGCGAGTCGCGCACTTCGGCAACGCTGGTGCCGGGGAAGATCCGGCAATTGACCGTGGCCGTCGCTGACTGCGGCAACGCGTTATCCGCGTGTCCGCCGGTGAGCAGCGTCGCGACACAGGTGGTCCGTGTGCGGCCGATCATGGCCGGCGTCTTCGCCAGGATGGCGGCGGCCCCGGCATCGCCCGGGTGAGCCGCGAACTTCGCCATGGCCTCCCCCAGCTCACCTGGGGTAACGGGAGCCGACGCCTTGAAGCTGCCGAGCGTCCAGTCGTTCCACATCACCGGGAACGAGTATCCCTGCAGCGCCTTGAGCGCATCGGCGAGTTCGTAGATGGCATTGTCAGGCCGCGGCTGCGAACTGTGCCCGCCCGGGTTGTGGGCGGTGAGCGTGAAGCTGGCGTAGGATTTTTCCGCCCCCTGCACCTTGTAGTACTGCGGCTTGCCCGTGCTGCTGTCGAGCGAGCCGCCACCCCCGTCGCCGTTCAGAGCGAACTCCGCGTCCGTGAGTGCGCGGTACTTGGTCGCGAGCTCGCGCGCGGTGTCCATCTGCGTCTCTTCGTCGCCCGTGAACGCAATGATGAGGTCGCGCGTTGGCACGAACCCCTCGGACTTGAGCCGCAGGAACGTGGCAGTGATCAGGGAAATCTCGCCTTTGACGTCCTGCGTGCCGCGGCCGAAGAAGTACCCGTTCTCTTCGACCAGCTTGAACGGATCGCGCTCCCAGTCTTCCGGCTTCGCCGTGACGACGTCCATGTGGGCGAGCACGAGGATCGGCTTGCCGCCCTTGCCATTGCCGCGATAGCGCACGACGAGCGACGCCGTTTCACCCGAGGGCAGGATGTGAATGTCGTCCTCGGGAAAACCGGCCGCCCGGAAGCGATCCGCCAGGTACATGGCGACTGCCGGAACCTGGCCGAGGCCGGCGGAGCTCGGGATGGACACGATCTTGTCCAGGATGACGCGCGCATCAGCCCGTACGTTGTCCGGTGCCGCAGCGTGCGCCGTCGCCGCAAGGCCACACACCAGCGCCGCCATCGATCCCAGCAGTCGCATCCGCATTCGGGCACCTGTCTCGTTCATCAGTATTGCAACCGTTCGACTCGTTCAGTGGGCTTGATTGTCGCTCACGTACGCCTGCATGGCTCGTTCGAGCTCACGCGTTGGCTCGCCAGCGGCAATCGCCCCTGCCAGCCACTCGTCCACCACTGCCTGCAGTGCGGGGTCGGGCGCCATCAGAATCCGCTTTTCGCCTCGCGTCAACGTGCCAGGGTACGTTCGGCACAACTCGCCGGGTCGGCGGCGAGCCTGCAGTTCGGCCTCGACGTCATCGGTGACCATCACGTCGGCCCGGCCCGCCGCAATCTCCGCGAACACACCGCGGTTGTCTGGATGCACGACGATCTGCGCCTGGTGCACGTGCTCGCGCACGTAGCGCTCGTTGGTCCCACCCGGATTCACGATCACGCGGACGTTGGGGCGATCGAGTTCGGCTGGCGTGTCGAATCGCTCGCGATCGGCGCAGCGCGCAATCAACGTCTTGCCGCCGTAGTGGTAGGCAGCAGAGTAGAGGCCCAGCGCAGCACGCTCCTCGGTGTAGCCGATGCCGCTCAGAGCCACATCGAAGCGTCCGGCGCGCAGATCATCGGCCAGGCCAGGCCAGCTGGTGCGGACGAACACCGGCTCGACACCGAGATGCGTGGCCAGGTCGCGTGCCAGCTCGATGTCCGCGCCGGACAAGTGGCCATTGGCGTCGAGGCTGAACGGAGCGTAATCGCCGGTGGTTGCAACACGGAGCAAATGTGTCGCCCGCACGCGGTCCAGGACAGGGCCACCCGCGACCCGAACGACCTGCCGTAAGGCAGTCATCAATTCCGTGGATGCGTCGGCCGGAAGTTCATGGCGCCGAACTTTGGCTTGCATCTGCACCATCGCTGCGGCGGCCGTGTCGTCACGCAACGGGGCCAGCAGGTACAACGCGGCGAGCTGTCTTTCGTTCGCCGCATCGATGCGCTCACGCACGGCCTGCAGACCCGCGGGGTCGTCGCACGGTGCGCAGTGGCCGGCCTGCTTCCATTCGTCATGCCAGCGCTGCTGGACGTCGCGAGCCAGACCGATCTGCCCGGCAAAGAACGCCTGCGTCGTCACGGCATCCAGGCCGAGTGACTCCGCCCGTACCGCCACTCGCTGCAGGACGTCGGCCTCACGCGCGGCATCGCGGATCGGCGCGCCCGACAGCCATTTTGCGGCAGCCACGTCGCGCATCAGCGTCAAGCGCTCGTCGATGACCTGCACGAGCGACTGCGCGGCTTGCCCATCGGCAAATTCGGCCGCGGGTACCCGGGTGGCGCTGGACACGGGCGCGTTTGCAATTCCAGCTGCGTCGGCCTGCACTGCTTGAGTGGCAACACAACCGGCGATCACGCAACCCGCTGCGACCAACACCAGCATCGCGCCGAACCGGCCGCTGCAGACAGCGTGCGCGTTGGGATCCAGATTGAGGCTCATGACTTCTTTCGGGCCCGGGGCCGGCCCCGCACGACGGCGCGCAGCCCGAGCCAGCGCGCGAGCAGGTCGAGTTCGTCGCGCAGACCGTCGTCGACGGCGCGCCGATCCACACCCGGCTCGTAATGAGTGGCGATGACACGCAGCTTGCCGGCCTCGCGCTCGGATTTCAGGTCCACCCGCGCGACGAGATCGTCGTGCAGCAGGAACGGCAGGACGTAGTAGCCGTGGATCCGCTTGTGCGCCGGCGTGTAGATCTCGATGCGGTAGTGAAAATCGAACAGGCGTTGCAACCGGTCACGAAACCAGACCAGTGAATCGAACGGCGACAACAGGGCGCGGGCCTCGATGCGCGCAGGCACTCGCGTGCCAGCCGCCAGGTACGCGGGGCCTTTCCACCCTGCCACCTGTACGGGCACCAGCTCCCGCGACTCGACGAGTTCGGCGACGCGTGCCCGGGCGTCCGCCGGACCCAGCCGGAAGTAGTCGCGTAAGTCCCGCTCGGTCGCGACACCCATCGCCACGCTCGCGACGCGCAACAGGGCGCGGTGCGCATCCTCGATCGCGGGCGTTGGCGTGTCCACGACGGCTTGCGGCAACACCCGCTCGGTCAGGTCATAGACGCGTTCGAAGCGTCGCCGGGAATGCGTGGTGATCTGGCCGGTCCAGAACAGCCACTCGAGCGCAATCTTGCCTTCGCTCCAGCCCCACCAGCTGCCCTTGCGGCGATCGCCAGTGCCGATCTCGGACACGCCGAGCGGGCCGCGATCGCGAATTTCCGCCAGCACCTCGCCGCAGAAGGCGGAACGTTCGCGCCCGAACCGCGCGACGTTGCCCCAGGTGCCGTCGCCGTTCTTCGCACGCTGCATGCGCCAGCGCAGCGACGGCTGGCACTCGACCGGCAACAGGGACGCCTCGTGACCCCAGTATTCGAACAACTGTCGCCGACGCCCGCCATAGGCGGCCTCGTCCAGCAGCGGCATGGCGTACGCCCCGAGCCGCGAAAACAACGGCAGGTAGTGCGACCGGACGAGCACGTTGACCGAGTCGATCTGCAGCAAGCCCAGCGCGCGCACGGTGCGGACTACGTCGGCTTTGACGATGTCCCGACCGGGGCGCGGGCGGCAGAATCCCTGAGCCGCGAGCGCGACACGCCGCGCCTCGGGCAGCGACAACGATTCGCGCGGCCTGCGGAGGTTGCTCATGCGTGGAATGATACCGGTGCGTTACCCTTGGCACCTCGCCATCCTCCCCGGAGGGGTCGAATGATCCGGTATTCGACAGACGTGATCGTGATCGGCGCCGGCATTGCAGGCGTGACGGCAGCCATCGAATTGTTGAGCCGGGGCCGGCGTGTCCTGCTCCTCGATCGCGATGCCGAAGAGAACATGGGCGGCCTCGCGAAGGAAAGCTTCGGCGGCATCTGGTTTGCCGGCACGCCGTTGCAGAAGCGTTACGGTATCCGCGACGGCGCACAGCAGGGCCTGCGTGACTGGCATGCGTTCGCGGAATTCGGACCGGACGACCACTGGCCGCGCGCCTGGGCCGAAGCCTACGTCCATCGCGCCAACGAAGAGATCTACGACTGGCTCCGCGGCATCGGCGTGCAGTTCATGCCCATGCCGCTGTGGGTGGAGCGCGGCCTGCATGCACCGGGCAACTCGGTGCCGCGCTGGCACATCGTCTGGGGCACCGGGTACGAACTGCAGGTGGTGCTGAACGCTCACCTGCTGTCGCGCCCGAATCGTGACCGGCTCGACTTGCGATTCGAGCACTGCGTCGAATCACTCATCGTGACCAACGGCCGCGTGACGGGCTGCCGCGGCAGGCTCGAAGGCAGCGATGATGAATTCGAGGCGCACGCCGAGAATGTCGTGATCGCGAGCGGCGGCATCAACGGCAACCTCGAACGCGTGCGGCAGAACTGGCACGCGGACTGGTCGCAACCACCCGCCACGCTGCTGAACGGTTCGCACAAATATGCGGACGGCAAGCTGCACGATGCAGCGGCCGCGCACGGCGCGCGCATCACGCACCTGGACTGGCAGTGGAATTACGCGGCGGGCGTGCATCACTGGCAGCCGCGCAAACCGTCGCACGGACTGTCGCTCGTGCCGCCGAAGTCGGCGCTGTGGCTCAACTGGCGCGGCGAACGCATCGGCCCCATGCCGCTGGTGACGGGCTTCGACACGCACGACCTCGTCGGGCAGATCTGCCGGCAGGAACGCGCCTATTCGTGGCAGCTGTTGAACCGCCGCATCATGCTCAAGGAACTGGCGATCTCGGGCGGCGAGTTCAATCCGGCGTTCCGGCGCAAGAACCGGCTCCAGGTCGCGCGCGACATGGTGCTGGGCAACCACTGGCTCTACGACCAGATGACGCAGTTCTGTCCGGACGTCGTGGTCGCGCCAACTGTGGAAACACTCGTCGAAAAGATGAACGTGCTGGCGGGCGACGGATCGGTCGACGTCGATGCGGTCGGCACGGCTGCAACCAATTACGACGACATCATCGGGCTCGGCCCACGGTTCCACACCGACGACCAGCTGCGTCGCATCGAGTTCGCGCGCCGCTGGATCGGTGACCGGCTGCGCACCTGCAAATTCCAGCAGATACTCGAGCCGGCGGCGGGCCCACTGATTGCGATCCGCGAGTTCATCATCAGCCGCAAGAGCATGGGCGGCCTGCAGACCGACCTCGAGTGTCGCGTGCTCGACCACTCCGGCGAGCCGATTCCGGGCCTGTTCGCCGCGGGCGAGAGCGCCGGATTCGGCGGTGGCGGGATGAATGGCAAACGCGGACTCGAGGGCACGTTCCTCGGTGGCTGCCTGCTGGGTGGGCGCATCGCAGGCAAAGTCGCCTGAACGGTGCCCTCTCCCGCTCTGCAGCAGGAGAGGCGCGCGTCAAACGAAGCGGTTCTCCATCCGCTCCGGCAGGTTCTTCACCTTGAAGGCGAACATGATCTTGAGCACGCCCGTGATGATCGCCCACGACGCGATCATCCAGATGACGGACAGTCCGCCCACCTTCGGATTCATGATCACCAGGATTCCGAACAGGATCGACAGCCCGCCCGCGACATAGAGGATCCACTCGCGCCCCGTCGCTGCCCGGACCTTGTAGCCGAGCATCACGAGGAACACGCCGGCCATGATCGCTTCGAATGCCACCAGGAGGATGAACGCCTTCATGCTGACGAGCGGATTGAGCAGCGCATAACCGCCGCCGCCGACCCCGAGCACGCCGATCAGCAGCATGATCCACCAACCATCCTTGTCCCGGTTGCCGATGGAACCGACGATGTTGGATGCGCCATCGACCAGGATCGCCGCTGCGAAGAAGATCGCGACCACCAGCCAGGCCGTCATCGGCTGCGAAAAAGCCAGCACGCCGAAGATCACACTGGCTGCGCCACCTACCAGGAACACCCACCAGGTGCGCTTGCACAGTACCCTGGCGTCGCCGCCGAGCCGGGTCAGCAGCAGTCCGTCCGATTGGGTCATCGTTTTTCTCCACGCCCGTTGGCCGGGCTTTATGATTGCAATCCCCCCAGGCCAGCGAAACTCTAGACCCTTGCCGTCATCGAAGCCAGACGCCGAGACCGGAGCCGGCGCCGCAGCGACGGCGCCCGACACGTCGCACCACCGCGCGATCCGCAGCTTTGTGGTGCGCGCGGGCCGAATGACCGGTGCACAGGAGCGCGCCTGGCGCGAACTGTGGCCCGCGCTCGGCATCGAAAACGGCGAAGAACCGCTCGATTTCGCGGCCGCTTTCGGTCGGGACGCGCCGGTGGTGCTCGAAATCGGCTTCGGCAACGGCGAGTCGCTCGTCGCGCTGGCATGCAACCATCCCGAGCGCAATTACCTCGGCCTGGAGGTTCATCCGCCCGGTGTCGGACACCTGCTGCTGTGCTGCGAAGCAGGGCAACTCAGCAACGTGCGCGTGATCTGCGACGACGCCGTGCAGGTCCTGCAGCGGCGGGTGCCGGACGCATCGCTCGACGAGGTGCTGCTCTATTTTCCGGATCCGTGGCCGAAGAAGCGACACCACAAGCGCCGCATCGTGCAGCCTCCGTTCGTCGAACTGGTGACGCGCAAACTCAAGCCCGGCGGCGTCTTCCGCCTGGCGACCGACTGGCAACCGTATGCCGAACACATGCTCGCAACGGCAGGCAGCAGCCCGGTGTTGCAGAACGAGTCAGCTACGGGTGATTACGTCGACCGGCCGGCCAGCCGTCCCCTCACACGCTTTGAACGGCGCGGCCAGAGACTCGGACACGGCGTGTGGGACCTCACGTTCAGGAAGCGGTAGGAAGTAGAGGAAGGGGAGGAAGGGGAGGAAGGACAGGAAGTTGAGGAAACATGGGAAGTGACACCTTCCCCTTCCTCCTTCCCCTTCCCGGGGGGGGGGCGGGGGGGGGGCGGCGGGGGGAGGGCGGGGGGGGCGGCGGGGCGGCGCCGGAAGGCGTCGTCCGCGCCCTCCGTGAGCCCTGCCAGGATGGGCAGGAGCGACAGCGGCTCCACCACCACCAGCAGGACCACGAAGAATTTAACCAGTTCGTCGAGCATGGTGCCTTCGCGTGTTTCGCGACTTGAACTCCGGGCCGCGCAGGTCTACAACCAAGGACAGGATACCAAGCGCAAGGACGCGTCGAGGACAAGACGATGAGCAACCCCGCACCTGTCGTTGGCAACTGGTACGCGCGCCCGGGAGGCGACTCCTTCGAGGTGGTCGCGATCGACCGCGACGACTCCACGATCGAACTCCAGTACTTCGACGGCACGATCGAAGAGCTCGATTTCGACGAGTGGCGCGACGAGGAGATCGTCGCCGCCTCACCGCCCGAGGACTGGACCGGCTCGGTCGACGTCGATCCTGAAGACACCGAGAACGAGTTCGACCTGGCGCCCGGCAATGGCAACAGCCCGTTCGACGCCATTGATCGCGGCGAGGCGGATGGCTATTCCGAGCTCGAAATGCCGGATGAACAGCAGGAGCGCCCGTCGGGCTGAGCCGCGTTCAGTTCGGGTCCCGCAGCGGCACCGCATCGTCGAGCAGCACGTAGCCGTGCCGGACATGCACCGGCAGCGACTGCAGGCCCAGCCCCAGGCATGGACCGGACAGGCAGCTTCCCGACTCCATTTCGAACAGCGCGCCGTGCATCACGCAGCGGATCGTCGTGCCGCCGGGCACCAGAAACTGATCCGGCTGCCAGTTGAGTGGGAAGCCTGCGTGCGGGCAGTAGTTGACGTAGCCGTAAACGTGCTCGCCCTGCCGCACCACGAAGCCCTTCAGGGGCCAGTCGCCCTGCCCCATCGTGAAGCCGCGCGCACCGGGATCCGCCAGCTCATGCAGCGGGCAGATCACTCGCGTCATGTCGATCTCGTCCGCCACCGCGACTCACCGGCCTTCCTGCCGCATCTTGCGCGCGAGGAAAAACAGCAGCACGAGGGCCGGCAAGCCGAGCGTCGAGGTGTAGACGAAGAACGCCGGATAGCCGATCGCATCGACGACGAAACCCGACGTGCCCATCAGCAGCTTGCCGGGCAGCGCGTAGATCGACGAGAACAGCGCGTACTGGGTCGCCGTGTACGAAGCGCTGGTCAGGCTCGAGAGATAGGCAATCAGCGACGTGCCCGCAATGCCCATGGCCAGGTTGTCGGCGCTGATGAGGAAGGCAAGCCCGAAGAGATTCGGCTGGTTGTACGACGCGAACGCGGCGAACATCAGGTTGGCGATGATCACCAGCACGCTGCCGAGCGCGAGCGAGCGGATGACGCCCAGGCGCGCCACCGCCATGCCGCCGACCAGCGTGCCGAGGATCGACCAGAACACGCCGAACCCCTTGGCGACCGCGGCGATTTCCTTGAGCGTGAAGCCGACGTCCAGGTAGAACGGATTGCTCATCACGCCCATCGTGAAGTCGGCGAGACGGTAGCTGCCGATGAACGCAAGCATCAGCACGGCGAGCTTCACGCCGTAGCGGGTGAAGAAGTCGATGAACGGATTCACGACCGCGCCGACGAACCACGCGCCGAGATTGCGCATCGACTCCGGCCAGTGCGCATTGCGCTCGAGCCAGTCGCTGACACGCGCTTCCTGCGCCAGGGTGTGCTTGATCACGCGCGCCGCAGGCTCGCGGATGACGAGCGTGGTGACGATACCGATGCACGCGCAGGCTGCCATCGAAGTGTAGGACACGGTCCAGCCGTGGTCGGCCGCAATCCAGAGCGCGCCGGCACTGGCTACCATCATCGCGATGCGGTAGCCGAGCTGGTACGCGGCCGCCATCACGCCCTGCATCTCCGTCGGCGCGGATTCGATCCGCCACGCATCCACCGCGATGTCCTGGGTAGCGGACGAGAACGCCACCAGCAGCGCCAGCGACGCCACGACGGCCAGGTTTCCCACCGGACTCATGTGCGCCATGTTGAGCAGTCCGATCGCGATGCCGACCTGGCCGAGCAGCATCCAGCTGCGCCGCCGGCCCAGCAGTCGGTGCAACACGGGCAGACGCAGCTTGTCGACGACGGGCGCCCAGAAGAACTTGACCGTGTAGATGATGCCGACCCACGACAGCATGCCGATCGTGGCGCGCTCGATGCCGACTTCGCGCAGCCAGGCGGACAACGTCGAGAACACCAGCATGAACGGCAGGCCGGCCGAGAAGCCGAGGAAAAGCATCGCGGCAACCTGCGGATTGCGGTATGCCAGCACCGCGTCGGCCCAGCCGCGCCACCAGGGCTTCCTGACGCCGGGTGCTGCAGGCGATGCGCCCTCGCTCGCGCCGGTCACAGGTCGTACGTCACGGTGAGCGGAGCGTGATCGGAGAAGCGCTGTGCCTTGAAGATCTCGGCGCTGCGCACGCTGCCGCGCAGGCCCGGGCTCAGCACGTGGTAATCGATACGCCAACCCACGTTCTTCGACCACGCCTGGCCACGGTTCGACCACCACGTGTACTGATCAGGCTCGGGATTCACTTCGCGGAACGCATCGACGTACTTGACGTCGTCGAACAGCTCGTCGAGCCACGCGCGCTCTTCGGGCAGGAAACCTGAGTTCTTCTGGTTCGAGCGCCAGTTGCGCAGGTCGATTTCCTTGTGCGCGATGTTCCAGTCGCCGCAGAGGATGTAGTCGCGACGCTTGCGCTTCAGCGCACGCAGGTACGGCATGAACTCGGCGAGAAACCGGAATTTCGCCTGCTGGCGCTCCTCGCTCGACGAGCCGGAGGGCAGGTACAGCGAAATCACGCTCAGGTTCTTGAAGCGCGCCTCGATGTAGCGGCCCTCGCCTTCGAACTCCCTCGATCCGTGGCCGGCCACGACCGTCAGCGGCTTCTCACGCGAATACACGGCCACACCGCTGTAGCCCTTCCTGACCGCGTCGAAGTAGTAGCAGTGGTAACCGGCCGGGTGGAATTGGGGCTCGGTAATCTGGTCGCGCTGGCACTTGGTCTCCTGCAGGCAGACGACGTCTGCGTCCTGGGCCGGCAGCCAGTCGAAAAAACCCTTGCGCGCCGCGGAACGGATGCCATTGGCGTTGAGGGTGATGATGCGCATGGGCGCAAAGTATAAAGTACACGCCCATGCACCAACCCGACTTCATCCGCCTGTGCCTCGAACTCGGGGTCCTGCGATTCGGCGAGTTCACGCTGAAATCCGGCCGCAAGAGCCCGTACTTCTTCAACGCCGGCCTGTTCAACACCGGTCACGCAATTGGCTCGCTCGGACGCTTTTACGCACGGGCGGCGATGCTGTCCGGCGTAGCATTCGACATGCTGTTCGGCCCGGCCTACAAAGGCATCCCCCTGGTCACGGCGACGGCAGCCGCGATGGCCGAACACGAAGGCCGCAACCTGTCCTTTGCCTTCAACCGCAAGGAGGCCAAGGACCACGGTGAAGGTGGTACCGTCGTCGGCGCACCGCTCAAGGGTCGCGTCCTGATCGTGGACGACGTGATCACGGCCGGTACGGCCATCCGCGAATCCGTGGAAATCATCCGTTCGCAGGGAGCAACGCCGGCGGGTGTCCTGATCGCGCTGGATCGCGAAGAGCGCGGTCAGGGGACGAAGTCGGCGGTGCAGGAAGTGCAGGATTCGTTCGGCCTGCCCGTCATTTCGGTGCTGCGACTGCGCGACCTCATGGCCCACCTGGAGGCCACGGGCGACAGTGTGGTGCTGCAGTCGGTTCGGGCCTATCGCGACCAGTACGGGGTCTGAAGACGGCCCCCAGTTTGACGCAGGTCACAATGCTGAGCCCGACAAACACCAAAATGCTGCAAAACGGAGGGGTTCTGGCCTCAGAATGCCCGTCATGCGCGCAGACCCTCTGACCGCTCCCTCCTCGACTCCCGCCCGAGTCCGTCTCGGCGTGGTCGTCGCCCTGCTGCTGGTGGCCGGCGCTCTCGCCGCCGGTGTCGCCGACGCCGCACAGAAGAAGAAGCCCAAGTCGAGCGGGCCGTCGCTGAGCGACGAGCACGTCTACCGCTGCAAGAGCGCGTCCGGGCACAGCTTCTTCGGCCAGAACATCCCGCCCGAGTGCATGGGCGCCGACGTCGAAGTGCTCGACCAGTCGGGTCGCGTAGTGCGCATGATCCCGGGCGCGAAGTCGCTCGAGCAGATCGCGGCGCAGAAAGCAGCCGACGACGCCAAGGCCGCGGCTGCGCAGCGCGACCGCACGTTGCTCGCCACGTACCTCTCGGTCGCGGACATCGAACGGCTGCGCGACCAGCGTATCGAACTGCTCGAACAGCAGAACGTCGTGACGCGCCAGTACATCACCAATCTGCGCGCACGCGAGGCACGGTTGATGGAATCGGTGCAGCGCTACCGGCCATACAGCCCGAAGCCGAACGCACCAGCGCTGCCCGAGCAGATCGCGAGCGAAATCGTGAATACGGTGAAAGGACTGCAGGTCTACGAGCAGGAACTGACGAAGAACACCGCGGAGCGCGAGCGCGTGACGCGGGAATTTGCGGCGGATATCGGCCGGTTCAAAGAGCTGAAGGGCGTCAAGTAGGGTAAGGAAGTACAGGAAGGACAGGAAGGACAGGAAGGACAGAAGGGGGGGCCCCGCCCCGGGCGGCGGGCGGGGGCGGGTCTCGCCCCCCCACCTCTTCCCCCGCGCCCCGCGCCGGCCGCGGCCGGCGGCGCCGGGGGGCCGCGCCCGCCGGCGCCCGCGGCGGCCGCCGCGCGGGCGGCCCGCGGGGGGGCCGGGGGGGGGCGGGGGGGGGGGGGGGGGGCAGGGAGAAGAGGGCGGTTGCGGCAGTGCTGGCTATTCCTCCCCTTCCTGACCTTCCTCCCCTTCCTACCCCCTTCCCGAACTGCCAAACCCCCCGGCTCCCCGGTCGCTGGCCGAGAACGCCTCAACCACCTCGAACTCCACCTGCACGACGGGCACGACGACCATCTGCGCGATGCGCTCGCCCGGTTCGATCGTGAAGGCCGCCTGGCCGCGATTCCAGCACGAAACCATCACCTGCCCCTGGTAGTCCGAGTCGATCAGGCCGACAAGATTACCGAGCACGATGCCGTGCTTGTGACCGAGACCTGAACGCGGCAGCAGCACGGCGGCCAGGCCCGGATCTTCGAGGTGGATGGCGATGCCGGTGGGAACCAGCTGCGTCTTGCCGGGTTCGAGCACCAGCGGTGCGTCGAGGCACGCACGCAGGTCCAGACCAGCGGAACCGGGCGTCGCGTAGTGCGGCAGCGGATATTCCTTGCCGATGCGGGCATCGAGGATGCGCACCTGCAGCTGCGGTCGCTGTGCACTCATCGCGCTCGGCTCCCGGCGAAACGTTCGGCGATCACTTCGATCAACTCCCCGGCGAGCCGGCACTTCGGGCGCGCGCTCAAGTTCGCGCTTGCCGCCCTGCCAGTACAGCGTGAGCGCGTTGTCGTCGCAGTCGAAGGCGAGGCCTTCACCCACCTGGTTGGCGGCGATCATGTCGAGCTTCTTGCCCTCGAGCTTGAGCAGCGCATTGCGTTCGACATTCTGCGTTTCGGCTGCAAAGCCGACCACGAACGGACGCGGCGATCCGGCCGCCACGGTCGCGAGGATGTCGGGTGTGCGTGCCAGTTGCAGCGTCAGCTCGTCGCTGGTTTTCTTGATCTTGTGTTCCGCGATCTCGCGCATGCGGTAGTCGGAAACAGCCGCGGCAGCGATGAAGATGTCGGTATCGGCAATTTCGGCCTGCACCGCAGTCATCATCTGCTCGGCGGTCTCGACGTCGACTCGCTTCACGCCCGGCGGCGTGGGCACGTTGACCGGGCCGCTGACGATGACCACGCTGGCGCCGGCATCGCGCGCAGCCTCGGCCACCGCGTAACCCATCTTGCCGGAGCTGCGATTGGTGATGAAACGCACGGGGTCGATACGCTCGCGCGTCGGACCGGCGGTGACGACGACCTTGCGTCCGCGCAGCAGTCCGGCTGTTTCGGCACGCGGCGTCGCCAACACGGCCTCGACGATTTCCTGCGGTTCGACCATGCGGCCGGCGCCGGTCTCGCCACAGGCCTGGCTGCCGTCCGCGGGACCGAGGATCGTCAACCCACGCTGGCGCAGCACGGCGACGTTCGCTTGCGTTGCGGCATTGGCCCACATCAGTCGATTCATCGCGGGCACGACGACGATGGGTACGTCGGTTGCGAGGCAAAGCGTCGACAGGAGGTCGTCCGCGAGGCCATGCGCAATCCGCGCAATGAAATCCGCAGTGGCTGGCGCGATGACGATGCGCTGCGGCCAGCGTGCGAGTTCGATGTGCCCCATGGCCGCTTCAGCCGCGGCGTCCCACAGGTCCGTGCGCACGGGTCGGCCCGATAGCGCCTGGAACGTAAGCGGCGTGACGAACTGCTGCGCGCCGGCCGTCATGACGACCTGCACGTCGGCGCCGCGATCCTTGAGTCGACGCGTCAGTTCGGCACTCTTGTAGGCGGCGATGCCGCCCGTGACGCCGAGTACGACGCGCACGTTTAAGGCTTCTGATGCTGACATGGCGCACGATTATGGGGGCGCGCCGCGGGGCGCGGCAAAGGGACTGTCCGCAGTCTGGCGTGACGGTCTCAGGTCATAACCGCCGGCTCTGGCGCCGGAGCAAGCAGTCGGGCACCGCCTTCCAACCCGCAACCGGCGACTATTGCTGGCACACGGGGCAGAAATACGTCGAACGCTGACCCTGGACGAGGTGCCGGATCGGCGTCCTGCAGCGCCGGCACGGCTCGCCAGCCCGCTCGTAGACGAACAATTTCTGGCGGAAGTAGCCGGGCGTGCCGTCCGCATTCACGTAATCGCGCAGCGTGGTCCCGCCCTGGTGGATCGCCTCGCCGAGAACCTGCCGGATCGACTCGACGATGCGCTGCCATTCCGTCGGCTTGATCCGTCCGGCGGCCCGGCGCGGGCGGACCCCGGCTCGGAACAAGGCCTCGCTCGCATAGATGTTGCCGACGCCCACGACGACGTGCTGATCCATCAGGAACAGTTTCACCGCGGCCTTGCGGCGCCGCGCCCTGCTGGCCAGCAGTTCCGCCGTGAGGCCGTCTTCGAGCGGCTCCGGCCCCAGCTTCACCAGCAACGGATGCTCTTCTACCGGGCCCGTGCACCAGTGCAGGCTGCCAAAGCGGCGCGGATCGTTGAAACGCAGGCACTGGCCCGAATCGAGCACGAGGTCGTAGTGGTCGTGCAGCAGTCGCGGCGAACCCGACGGCATCACGCGCAGGCTGCCGGACATGCCGAGGTGGGCGATGAGCGAACCGCGGTCGAGATCGATCAGGAGGTACTTGGCACGGCGACGCACGTCGTGAATGTGCTGGCCGACGAGTTCGCGCACGAGCCTCGACTCGACCGGCCAGCGCAAGCGCGGCTCGCGCAGGTCGAAGGCCGTCACAGCGTGGCCGACGATGGCTTCACGCACACCGCGACGTGTCGTCTCGACTTCGGGTAACTCGGGCATCAGGCTCGCGACGTTCCGCTATTTGCCATCGAAAAAACAGGGGCTTCGGTGTGCGCGCCCGCCGTCGCTGATACCGTACCTGTGCATCGCGCCGGGCCACACGCGGGCAGCCAGAAACGAAAAACCCGCCGCAGCGGGTTTTTCAGGCATCCAGCAGCGCCGGATGCAGCAAGCCAGACCAGGGATTACTTGATCTTCGCTTCCTTGTAGGCCACGTGCTTGCGGGCCTTCGGGTCGAACTTCTTGACCTCGAGCTTCTCCGGGTGGAGGCGCTTGTTCTTGGTCGTCGTGTAGAAGTGGCCGGTGCCGGCGGTCGAAACGAGTTTGATCTTGTCGCGCATGTGAGTGACTCCTGCTGCAGCCGGGCCGTCAGACCTTCACGCCCTGGGCGCGAAGCTCGTTGACGACGACTTCGATGCCCTTCTTGTCGATCGTGCGCATGGCATTGCCGGACACGCGCAGGCTGACCCAGCGCTTTTCGGTTTCGAGCCAGAAACGCTGCGTGTGCAGGTTCGGCAGGAAGCGGCGGCGCTTGCGGTTGTTGGCGTGCGAAACGGTGTTGCCGCTCATCGGCTTCTTGCCGGTGACCTGACAGACTTTCGACATGGTGCTGATCCTGTAAACAGACGGGCCGGCCGAATGGCGGACCCCGATAAACGAGCCGCGTTTTATACCAGTGCGGGCAGCTTCGGGCAAGCCCCTGACCCCTAACCCCTTGTTTCTAGAGTAGGCCTCTCTCGGCGAATGAAACGCAGGCTGCGTCCCCGACCACGATGTGATCCAGCACCCGGATGTCCACCAGGGCCAGGGCGTCCCGCAGGCGTCCGGTAATCAATTCGTCCGCCTGGCTGGGCTCGGCGATGCCCGACGGGTGGTTATGGGCCAGGATGACGGCCGCGGCATTGCGGGTCAGCGCCAGCTTGACGACCTCGCGGGGGTGGACGCTGGCCCCGTCGATCGTGCCGCGGAAGACTTCGTCAAAAGCGATGACCCGGTGGCGATTGTCCAGGAACAGGCAACAAAAGACTTCATGTTCGCGGTCGCGGAGCCGGGCTCGCAGGAAGTCCCGGGTAGCTCGAGGGTTGGCCAGCGGCGGGCCAGCGAACATCTGTTCGGCGTAGTGGCGCCGGGACATTTCGAGCGCTGCCTGCAACAAGGCAAATTTGGCCGCGCCGAGGCCGGGGGTGCGGCAGACCGCTTGCCGCTCCGCCGTCAGCAGGCCACGCAACGACTTGAACTCACCCAGCAGGCCACGGGCGATGTCGACCGCCGTGCGGCCGCGCGTCCCCGTCTGCAGCAGGATTGCGAGCAATTCGGCTTCCGAGAGCGCCGTGGCGCCCAGCTTCAGCAGCTTCGCGCGGGGTCGTTCGGTTTCAGGCCACAGGGGCAACGGCAGCGACGACATCGGGGCTCCTCGGTCGGGGAGCAGCCATGTTGGTGACTGCCGCGGCCCAGGACACGGCTCATATGCGATGAAAGCGCACTGAAATGGCGCGACCGGACGTCAGAGCGCCTTGCGGGCGAAGCGCTCACGCAGCGCGTCGGCCACGGCCGGATGCACGAACTCGGAAATGTTGCCGCCAAGGCTCGCGATTTCGCGGATCAGCGTCGACGAGATGAAGTTGAACTGCTCGGTCGGCGTCAGGAACACCGTCTCGACCTGGTCGGTCAGGTGCCGGCTCATGGTCGCAAGCTGGAACTCGAACTCGAAATCCGACACCGCCCGCAGGCCGCGCATCATCACGTTGAGCCCGTTGACGCGCGCAAATTCCACGGTGAGCCCTGTGTAACCCATGACCTCGACGTTCTGGAGGTCGGCGAGCACGATCTTGACCAGCTCGATGCGTTTCTCGAGCGGAAACAACGGCGCTTTCCCCGGATTCGCGGCAATCGCGACCACGACCTTGTCGAAGATCCGGCTCGCCCGCCGGACCAGGTCATTGTGGCCGTTCGTAAATGGATCGAACGTGCCTGGATACATTGCGCGACTGCTCATTCACTCCCCCGTGCCTGGTGATCGTTGTTATGGGCCGGAATGCCCCGGCGGGCGAGATGATAGCCGACGTCGCCCGCGCGCTTGCTGCGTAACAGCGCCCAGCCAGCGGGCAGCGGGGGCTCGCCCCGGGCCGCCGCGTCTTCGAGATAGATCCACGCCCTGGGGGCCAGCCACCCGCCACGTTCCAGTTTTTCGGCCAGGACGGGCAACCACGCCTCGCCGTAGGGCGGATCGAGGAACACGATGTCGAAGGGTTTCGAGGCCGGTGGGCCACGTTCGAGCCATGCCAGCGCATCCACCTGTTCCACGCGCCCACGATCGCAACGGAGCTGGGCGAGCAGGTCGCGGATCGCCCGGGCGGACACGGCATCGCGCTCGACGAAGACGGCCTCGCCAGCACCCCGCGAGAGCGCCTCGATCCCGAGCGCGCCACTGCCCGCGAACAGGTCCAGGCAACGCGCGCCGGCCAGTTCGAATTGCAGCCAGTTGAACAGGGTCTCGCGGACCCGGTCCGGGGTCGGCCGCAAACCTGCCGCTGGTGGGAAATGCAGCTTGCGACCGCGCCATTCGCCACCGATGATTCGTACTTCGAAACGGCCGCCTGCAGGGGCAGCCGCGCGGCGAGTCGGGGGAGCGCCCTCCGGACCGTTTGTTGCTTTGGCAAAACGGCCCGTGTGCGGAGTTTCCGGGCGATTGTTGCGCGGCATCGTCAGGCGAGCGTAGGCTTTGCGGCGACTAGTATTAACGCGCGATGTTACGCGCGGCTTAAACCGAGGGGATAGTCAAATGTTGGAGTCCAGGAACAGGCCGTTCGCGCCGGCGCTCGCAGCAGCGTTGGCAGGCATCGCGCTAGCCGGATGCCATGCGTCGAGTGAGGGACCAGAGTCGCCGCCGCCGCCAGTCGAGCAGGCAATCGCGAAGTTCAATATCGCGACAGGCAGCTTGCCGTATCCGATCGACCTGTACTTCGTTCCCTCGGCTGCCGCCCCGCTGCCCGATGGCACGCTCAATCTGCCGACCGTGCCGTGGCGTAACGCCGCAATGCAGGCCGCCCTGAACTCGCAGGACGGCTGGTCGACCACCGCCAGCCTCGACACGAGCTTCACCCTGCCACTCGACAGCGCTTCGATCGGCGCCGGCTCGGTGAAGATCATCAAGCTCTGGCTCAACCCGTCGACCAAGGCGCCGGTGAATCCCGCCGACCCGACACAATTGGGCTTCCTGCCAAGCGGTGCGACGAGTCCGGTTGCAGGACTCCTCACCTACGGCACCGATTTCACGGCTGACGTTTCGCCCGACATCGACAGCGGCGGCAAGATCCTGCGCATCACGCCGTTGAAGCCGTTCGACTTCAGCCGGGGCCCTGCGGTGAACAATTCCGGCGCCAATGCGGGCAGGATTCTGAACGTCGGCTACCTCGTGGTCCTCACCAACGGCCTCAAGGCGACGACGGGCGACGCGATGTCCCCCGATACGCTTTACGCGGACATCAAGGCCGCGCCTGCCGATTGCAGCTCGTTTACGGACCCTACGCAGAGACAGGTCTGCCTGCTTTTCAAGGCACATCTGGGCATCGCGCAGGCCACGGGCACGAGTGCGGCCAACGTCGTGCTGTCGTGGAGTTTTTCCACGCAGTCGATCGACGACTCGCTGAACGTGATTTCGCTGACCGCAGCACCGCAGCAAACGCTGATCGTGCCTACGGGCCTCACGACGCAGCAGGCCAACGCGGGCTTGCAGGGCAAAGCCAACATCTACGTCGGCTCGACGAGGCTGCCGTATTACCTGACGCCGGCAGCCACCTCATCTGACAAGGCCGTGCTGACAGGCTTCTGGTCGGCCGCGGCCGCGCCGAACCCGGCGCTGGGACTCGATCCGGACAGCCGCAACCTGACCATGTTCAATCCGGCTCCAGCCAAAGTTGCCGACGTCACGGTGCCGTTGCTGGTCACTATTCCGAACGCAACCTCGGCGTGCCCGTATATCTACCCCGTGTCGTCGCCGCCGGGCGGTTGGCCGGTCGCGATCGTGCAGCACGGCATCACGCGTAACCGCTCGGACGCGCTTGCGATGTCGGATGGCTTCGCCGATGCGTGCTACATCGTCGCGTCGATCGACCTGCCGCTGCACGGCATCACCGACCCGACCAACCCGCTGTATTGCGATGTGACCAAGCCACAGTGCATCGGGGCGACGGAGCGCACCTTCAACGTCGACCTGGTCAACGCAGCGGGGGCGGCCACGCCCGACGGCGTGACCGACCCGTCCGGCACGCACTTCATCAACCTGACCAGCCCGCGCACCGGCCGCGACAACCTGCGGCAGGGCGAAGCGGACCTGATCGTGTTCACGAAGTCGGTCCAGGCACTTGCAATCGCTCCCGGCACTCCCTTGCCGGCGGGCCCGGTGGGCGTGAACCCCGCGCGCGTCAGTTTCGCCGGGCAGTCGCTCGGCGGGATCGTCGGCGGTTCGTTTGCGCACTTTGCTGGCGACCTGGTCACGGTGACGCTGGAGGAGCCGGGTGGCTTGATCACGAAGCTGCTGCTCGATTCGGCGACGTTCGGTCCACGCATCAGCGGCGCAGTGAGTGCGTCAGCCGTGCGTGACTCGTACTCCTACAACCTGTTCTTCCGCGACATCCAGGCCGTCATTGACTCGGGTGACCCGATCAACCACATCAAGGACGCGGCGACCATGCACCCGGTGCATCTGATCAAGGTGCTGGACGATGCGGTCGTCCCGAACAGCGCAACGGACCGCCTGATCGAGGCGGGCGGGCTGAACAAGCTGACTACGCTCGGTCCGAACGCCGTAGGCCCGGGCAACGGCGGCTATGCGTTCTTCACCCAGGGCGCACACGGCTCGATGTTCGATCCGCGCGCAAGCCTTGCCGCGACCATCGAGATGCAGTCGCAGGCCATCAAGTTTGCGGCAACGGCTGTGATGCCGGGCGGTCCATTCGTGTTCCTCACCGACCCGACGGTGCTCGACCTGGACTGACGCATCTACGGTTGGCATCAGCGAAGGGCGGGAGCGATCCCGCCCTTCTTTTTTGGGGTCCGCTACAATCGCGCCTCCAGACACCTGGACGACGACGCAACACCATGGGTTTATTCGGTTTCCGGTCGAAGAAGACCAGCGAGGGCGGCCAGCCCGACGCCGAGGAAGCTGCGCCCGCCATTTCCGCACCTGCGCCGACTGTGACCGAAACGCCGAAGCAAAGCTGGCTCGCGCGCATGCGCGCCAAGCTGAACCGCGGCGACTCGTGGCTCACGTACGACCTCACCAACCTGCTGCCCGGAGGCAAGATTGATGAGACCGTCCTCGACGAACTCGAGACGCGCCTGATCGCGGCCGACGTCGGCATCGAGACCACCGAGAAGATCCTGGGCGCGCTGCGCGGTCGCGTGCAGCGCAAGGAACTCGGCGACCTGGATGCACTGCTCGCCGCGCTGCGCTCGGCCATGCTCGAAATCCTGCAGCCGGTTGCGCAACCACTGGTCATCGATGCGGCGAACAAGCCGTTCGTGATCCTCGTGGTCGGCGTCAACGGCTCCGGCAAGACGACGACGATCGGCAAGCTCGCGCACCGCTTCAGCGCCGAAGGCCGCAAGGTGCTGCTCGCCGCAGGCGACACGTTCCGCGCCGCAGCGATCGAGCAGCTGCAGGTCTGGGGCGAGCGCAACAACGTTCCAGTGATCGCACAAGGCGCGGGCGCCGATCCCGCGGCAGTCACGTTCGACGCGCTGCAGTCTGCGCAGGCGCGCGGCACCGACGTCCTGATCGCCGACACCGCAGGTCGGCTGCACACGCAGAGCAACCTGATGGCAGAGCTCAAGAAAGTGCGGCGCGTGCTGACGCGCCTTGATCCGACTGCGCCGCACGAAGTGCTGCTGGTGCTCGATGGCAGCCAGGGCCAGAACGCGCTGGCGCAGGCGCAGCAGTTCCAGCAGGCCGTGGGCGTCACCGGCCTCGTCATGACCAAGCTCGACGGCACCGCCAAGGGCGGCATCGTGCTGGCCATCGCCGACACGCTGAAACTGCCGATCCGTTACATCGGCATCGGCGAAACGGCAGCCGACTTCGATGTGTTCGATGCGGGCGCGTTCGTCGACGCCGTGCTTTCGCCTGCGCGCACGGGGGCCGGCGCGTGATTCGTTTCGATCACGTCTCCAAGCGTTACCCGAACGGGCGCGAGGCGG
Organism: Pseudomonadota bacterium; assembly: GCA_016704655.1. Lineage (GTDB taxonomy): Bacteria > Pseudomonadota > Gammaproteobacteria > Steroidobacterales > Steroidobacteraceae > RPQJ01. Next base: position 134,105 of record JADIZR010000007.1, read on the forward strand.
TGAGTGACCTCTCGCTGGAAATTGCGCGCGGCGAGATGGTGTTTCTCACGGGTCACTCGGGCGCGGGCAAGAGCACCCTGCTCAAGCTGATCGCGCTGATCGAGCGGCCGAGCAAGGGCACGCTGATCGTGAACGGACAGAACACGTCGGCCCTGCCCCGCTCGAAGATACCGGCGTTCCGCCGCCAGATCGGCGTCGTGTTCCAGGACCACAAGCTGCTGATGGACCGGCCGGTCTATGACAACGTCGGCCTGCCGCTCGTCATCGCCGGGGTGCCGGAGAAGGAAATCCAGAAGCGAGTGCGTGCCGCGCTCGACCAGGTGGGGCTGCTGGGCCGTGAGCGCACGCGCCCGATCGAACTCTCGACCGGTGAGCAGCAGCGCGTCGGCATCGCGCGCGCGATCATCGGCAGGCCGGCCCTGCTGATCGCCGACGAACCTACCGGCAACCTCGACCCCGATCTCGCGATCGAGGTCATGAACATCTTCAGGCGCTTCAACGAAGTCGGCGTCACCGTGCTGATCGCCAGCCACGACATCCACCTGATCGAGCGCTTCGGCGTGCGGCGCGTGATCCTGGCACAAGGCCGCACGGTCGACTCGTGGGACGCCCATCCCGATTCGGCCCTGCCTGAAATCCGGGCGAACCGGCCATGAACCAGTGGTTCGAGCGGCACGTGCAGACACTGGTGGGTTCGCTGGGGCGGCTCTGGCAGCAGCCCTTCGCGACGATGCTGACGATCGTCGTCATCGGCATCGCGCTTGCGCTGCCGGCCTGCCTGCACGTGCTGGTGCAGAACGTGCGTGTCGCGAGCGGCGGCTGGAACAGCGCGCTCGATATCTCCGTCTACATGAAACCGAACGCGTCGCTGGACCAGGCGAAGCGTGCGGCCGAGCGCATCGGGCAACGTCGCGACGTCGACGAGGTCACGCTGATCGAAGCCGATGCCGCGCTCGCGGAATTCCGTCGCAACTCGGGATTCGGCGCCGCGCTGGATGCCCTTAAGGACAATCCGCTGCCGCACGCGCTCGTGGTGCGACCGGACGTCGAGTACCGCGAGGCGGGTCGCGTGCAGAAACTCTCGAACGAGCTGAAAAAGATCGACGGCGTCGACATCGTGCAGCTCGACACCGAGTGGGTCAGCCGCTTCAACGCCATCCTCGACGTGATTCGACGCGGCGTCTTCCTGGCAGCCGTGCTGTTCGCGCTCGGCATCCTCGTGATCATCGGCAACACCATCCGCCTCGACATCGAGAACCGCCGCGGCGAAATCGAAGTGACGAAACTCGTCGGCGGCAGCGACGCCTTCGTGCGCCGGCCCTTCCTCTACAACGGCGTCTGGTACGGGCTGGCCGGTGGCCTCATTGCGGGTCTCATCGTCGCCGTCGTCGTCGCGGTGCTGAGCGCACCGGTGCAGCGCATTGCCGGCCTGTACGGCAGCCAGTTCGAATTGCAGGGTGTCGGCATCGCTGGCTGGATCGCGCTGCTGCTCGGCGGCGCGCTGCTTGGCTGGCTCGGCTCGTTCATCGTGGCGACCCGCGAGCTGCGCGAGATCGAGCCGAAGTAGGAGACGCGAGGAAGGCGAGGAAGGAAAGGAAGGTCCGGAAGGATCGGACTTCTTCCCCTTCCGCTCCTTCCGCCCCTTCCGCTCCGCCCCTTCCTCCCACTGCAACCAATTGTTTTAATTACAGTTCCTTCCACTCCGGCCCGGTTATGAGGAACTTCCCCGGTATTTAGCACTCCAATCCGCAGACTGCTAATATTGGTTTCACACAGGTGCTGAGAGGTACTTCGAAACGATGACTACGGCCACCGCCCTCGTTGCCCGCACGCCCGCTGAACTGGCCCTTGCCGGCCCGCTTGGCAGTTTCGACGCGTACGCCGACACCGTCAGCCGCATCCCGGTCCTGAGCCGCGAGGACGAGCAGCAACTTGCCGTCCGCTACCACCGCGACGGGGACCTCGACGCGGCGCGGCAGCTCGTGCTGTCGCACCTGCGGTTCGTGCTGCACATCGCGCGCGGCTATGCCGGCTACGGCCTGCCGCTGGGCGACCTCGTGCAGGAAGGCAACGTCGGCCTCATGAAGGCGGTGAAGCGCTTCGACCCCGCGGTCGGCGTGCGCCTCGTTTCGTTCGCTGTGCACTGGATCCGCGCCGAGATTCACGAATACGTCCTGCGCAACTGGCGCCTTGTGAAGGTGGCCACGACCAAGGCGCAGCGCAAGCTGTTCTTCAACCTGCGCAAGCACAAGAAGAACCTGGGCTGGCTGTCAGCCGCGGAAACCACTGCCGTCGCGCGCGACCTGGGCGTGACCGAGCACGATGTGACCGAAATGGAGCGACGCCTGTCGTCACGCGACGTTTCCTTCGACCCGACGCCGGACGCGGACGACGAAGACTCGTCGTCGTACTCGCCCTCGGCCTACCTGCCGGCTCCCGACTCCGACCCAGCCGTGGCGATCGAAAACGCGGAATGGGATGACGACGTCGGCGAGCGCGTTGCGCACGCGATGACGCAGCTCGACGAACGCAGCCGCGCCATCCTGCGCGCGCGCTGGATGGACGAGCCCAAGGCGACGCTGCACGACCTCGCAGACAAGTACGGCGTGTCGGCCGAGCGCATTCGCCAGATCGAAGCTAATGCGCTGAAAAAGCTGCAGAAGTTCGTCGTCGCCTGACGACGCCTGCGCGCGTCACGCGGTCTAGCTGGCCCGTGCTTTGGCCTTGGTCGTACGCCCGGCACGCTTCACCTTGCGCGCACGAGTCGTCTTTGCCTTCGCCTTCGCCTTCGCTTTCGCTGCCTTCGCCGGCCGGGCCACCTTGGCGTAGGTCTCGGTAGCGACCGCTCGCGCACCGCGACCCGCGTTCCGCACGATCGAGACCGCGCGGTTGACGTCGCTGACGACCCGCTCACGGACCGCCCGCAGCTCGTCGGCCTGGCCACGCACCAGGTCGGTGACGTTGTCCGATTGCGCAACGCGCTCGAGTTGCGCGGCGGCATCCGACAGCGCCGACGTGACGACTTCAAGCTGCAATGCCATCAGGCTCAACACGGCCTCGTGCGACACATTGGTGAGTTTCACGCCGGAATGCGTCACCACGCGGACGGGATCCTGCAGCGCTCGAATGCCCTTCGCGGATTTCGCGGCGGCGCCGCGCACGGCCTTGCCGGGTGCCCGGCGCAACCGGGTCGCCTGCTCAGCCAGGACCTGGGCCTGCTCATTCACGAACTCTTTGACTTTGCTCGCCATCGGACGCTCCTTCCTCACTTCACTCAGCCCTGCTTCGCCTTCTGGACGCTGTCCTCGGTGACCGGCACGATCGTGATTTCCACGCGTCGGTTCTGCGCGCGGCCGTCCTCCGTCTCGTTCGTCGCAACAGGGTGAGCCTCCCCGGCGCCCACCGTCACGATGCGCGTATGCATGACGCCGTGGCTCGACAGGTAGGACGCCACGCTGCTGGCCCGCCTTTCTGACAGCTGCTGGTTGTACGCGTCGCTACCTACGCTGTCGGTGTGGCCGGCCACTTCGATGACGGTCTTGTCGTACTCCGCGAGGGTAGCCGCAACCTTGTCGAGCACCGGATAGAACTGCGCGTTCAGGTCCGCACTGTCGAACGCGAAGGTCACGCCGCCCGGCATGTCGAGCGTGATGTTGTCGCCACTACGCACGACGTCCACGCCGGTCCCCGCCATCTGCTGGCGTAGCTTCGCTTCCTGTTTATCCTGGTAGTACCCGACCGATCCGCCGACGAGCGCGCCTGCGGCCGCTCCGATCATGGCGGACTTGAAAGGATTGTTGCCGGCGCTCAGCAGTCCGACGACCGCGCCAGCAGCCGCGCCGTAACCGGTGCCCTTGCGCGTCTTCTCCTTCTCGGGGTTCGTCGCGAAGTCTTCCATCGAGGCGCACCCGGCCAGGGCCACGGAGGCAGCGGCAAACAGGGCGATGAAGCCGGATCTTGCTGAACGATTCATGAGTAACTCCTGACTAAAAATTTCACAGTCCGTTAGTAGGCCTGCGTTTATTGGCTGATTATACATCTTCTGTTGATACTCGTCCGAACGCTGCTGCGCCCGCAGTGGTAGTGACGGCCCGATGAGTATCTAGATGCAGTGGATCGGGTAAGAGTTCCTTGAAGGCGCAATTGCCATGGCAGCCTCGAGCCACGTTTGCAGGATATGCATGGCGTTTTGTCCGGCCCATCAGCATAGGGCCAGCGCGGGTGTCGGGCCACCGATTCCATTAGACTCGCGCTCCCCCGAACAAGATCCGTCCGAGAGCACCCGTGCCCGCCAATGCCCTGAATCCGCTCGACCTCTACGACGTCCGCGCCTCGCTCTCCGCAGAAGAACGCATGGTGCAGGACTCCGTGGCACGCTTCGTCGACGACGCCGTGCTCCCGATCATCCGGCCGCACTTCGAGAACCACACGTTCCCGCGGGAACTGGTCGGCGAACTCGCCGGGCTCGGCCTGCTTGGCAGCTCGCTCGAAGGCTTCGGCTGTGCGGGCATGAACGCCGTGAGCTATGGCCTCATCTGCCAGGAACTCGAACGCGGCGATTCGGGCCTGCGTAGTTTCGTGTCGGTGCAGTCGTCGCTCTGCATGTACCCGATCTACACGTACGGCAGCGAAGAGCAGAAGCAGCGCTACCTGTCGCGCATGGCGAAGGGCGAAGTGATCGGCGCGTTCGGCCTCACCGAGCCGCACGGTGGTTCGGACCCGGCCAACATGAAGACGCATGCAAAGCGTCGCGGCGGCGACTGGGTGCTGAACGGCGGCAAGATGTGGATCACGAACTCGCCGATCGCCGACGTGTTCATCCTCTGGGCGCGGACCGAGGAAGGAATCCGCGGCTTCCTGGTGGACCGGGGCACGAAGGGCCTCGAAACGCCGGAGATCGAGAACAAGTTCTCGCTGCGCGCATCGGCAACCGGTGCGATTTTCCTGAACGACGTCGTCGTGCCGGATTCCGCGATGCTGCCCGGCACTACCTGCGGCATCAAGGCGCCGCTCTCGTGCCTGACGCAGGCGCGCTACGGCATCACCTGGGGCGTGATCGGCGCTGCGCAGGCGTGCCTCAAGGAAGTCCTCGAGTACTCGAAGACCCGCATCCTGTTCAACCGTCCGCTCGCCGCGACCCAGGCGATCCAGATCCGGCTGGCCGAGATGTCGCGCAAGATCACGCTGGCACAGCTGCTGTCACTGCAACTCGGCCGCCTGAAGGACCAGGGACTGATGTCGCCTTCGCACGTATCGCTCGCGAAGTGGAACAACTGCCGCGCGGCGATCGAAGTCGCGCGCGATGCACGCGACATCCTCGGCGGCTCAGGCATCAGCGCGGAATACGTGCCGATCCGGCACGCGCTCAACCTCGAGAGCGTCATCACGTACGAAGGCACCGAGACCATCCACCAGCTGACGATCGGTCGCGAGCTGACGGGCATCAACGCGTTCTGATCCTTCCAACCTCTCCCGTGTCAGCGGGAGAGGTCGCGCGCGGCACGAGCCGTGGTCCGCGCTGAAACGCTACTTGCGCGTGACCGCGTACTCCACCGTCACCACGGCCTTGACCAGCTTCTCGACCGTACTCGTGTCGTAACTGCCGTAGTCGGCGGTTTCCGTCGAATTCGGCGACGTGATCTGGAACACGCCCTGCGACGCCGAGCGCAGCGGTCCCACCGTGACGCCACTGTTGGCAGCGAACTGCTGCGCCCGCAGCAGCGAATCCCTGGTCGCCACGCCGATCAGCCGCACCTTGACGGCGTTGAGGTCGGTAAAAAAGTATTGCGGCGGCATCGCATCGATCGCAACACCGTCGCTGATCAGGCGTGATGCACCCGTGGCAATAGTGCCGATCTGTGCGACGTCCTGCGACGAGAACTCGAACTGACGGCTCAGTTCGTGTCCGAGAACGCGGCCCGTCTGCACGCCACCGGGGCTGAATTCGTAGACGATCCGCGTATTGACTGTGCCCAGCTGCAGCTTCCCCGCGTCGGCGCCTGCGACCGACCCGATGTATTTTTCGACGCGAGCCGAGTCGGTTTCGAGCTTGCTGTAGGCCGTAGCCAGGTCAGGTGCGCGCACGCTGACGATCGCGCGCCAGGTGCCGGCGTCGGAAACCACCTTCTCCTCGGCATAACCCTTGACGGTGATCTTGTCGCCCGCCAGCTTGATGCGCTCCAGGCTCGACGCAACGATCCACGCAGCCAGCACGAGGCCGACGGCGAGCGCGGCGCCGAGCGCGAGGAAAGCCACCGTGGACTGGCCGCGCTGCCGCGTGACGTCGGTTGCCGGGTGACGGGCGTGTTGCATCATGAAGGTTTCCTTGCTCGTCAACGGTCGCCGTTCGCGTCGATGGCGATGACGCGATCACCCGCCTCGATGCGCAACGCTGGATCGTCCCAGCAGCCGAACCGGCGTTGCCCGCGACGGATCTCGACGATCACGGTGCCCCCGGCTTCTCGCGCGAGGCACCCGACTTCTTCGGCCCGGGCCTCGCGCTCGACGAGCTGACACTGCCCACGGTAGGACAACAATTCCGACACGAAGTCGATCGTACCCTGCGTGTTGACCGCATCGGCCATCAGGTAGCCGCCAACGCGCGACGGTGCAACGATTTCGTCGGCGCCACCCGAGCGTACGATTTTTACGTTCTCCGGTTCCGCAACGCTGGCGATGATGCGCACCCTGCTCGCCAGTGCGCGTACCGTCAGGACGATCAGTACGGTGGTGTCGTCGCGGCCTACGCTGACGATGACGGAGTGCGCCCGCTGCACACCGGCCACCCGCAGGATTTCCTCGCTGGAGGCATCACCGTGCAGGCCAATGAAGCCGCGGTCGGCTGCGCGTGTGACTTCCTCGCGGTCCGGGTCGATCACGGCGACCTGTTCGGGCTCCCAGCCCCGCAGCAGCAGTTCAGAGGCAGCGATCGAGCCGCTGTGGCCGTAGCCGCAGAGAATGACGTGATCCTTCAATTCGCGCTGTAAACGCAACATGCGCCATTCCTCGATGAGCCGCTGGATGATGAGCTGATACGCCGTGCCCAGGAAGATCAGCCAGACGAAGATCCGCACGGGCGTGACGAAGAATGCGTCGATCAGGCGTGCCCGGTCGGAAACCGGGACGATATCGCCATAGCCGACGGTCGTGATGGTGACCATCGTGAAATAAACGACGTCCGAGACGGAGACATGGCCGTCGATCTGGTCCCGCAGGCCGTCGCGGTCGAGCAGGAAGACCAGGAACACCGACGCGACCAGCAACAGCACGAAGCCGGCACGCAGCAGCAAGGTGATTTCCGGGGGTCGCGCGGCGCGCTGGATCAGGAGCGGCAACGCATCGTCGCCCCGCTCCGCGCGGATGCGACGCATCGTGCGGCGTACCCAGCCGAGACGAACCCGTCGTGACCCGGGCATGTCGCCGGACCGGTGCGAAGAAGTCAAATGGCTACCCCGTCAGGGGCGGCGGCACGCCGCCCGGCGCAGCGCCCAATATAGCGCACGCGGCCGCGCGATTCGGCAGCGCAACAGGAGGCTGGCCAGGTCAGGCGACCGCGAGCGGCGCCAGTTCGTAGCCGATGATTTCGCGGGTCTGGGGATCGAGGATCGGGGTGCCGCTGTTCCAGCGGCCGGTGACCATGGCCGCCTCGAGCAGGGCGCGGCTCGGCACCACGGACGCCAGCATCAACCCGCCGTGTGGGTCGCGGACGAAGGCCGTTACCGACGCAGCCGGATTTCCGGCGGAGGCCGGTTCGGGAAACAGCAGGGCGAGGACTTCCTCTGGAGTGATCGTATTGGACATTGGCTTTGTGATCAGGTGTTCCTGAGGAGAGAGTTAGCAACTTGCATGCCAACGCGCTGGCCCAGCAATGACAGGCAATCAGGGTGGTCCCGATGAGGCGTGGGTGACAGCACACGTCCATCGCGGTGACCCCCACTGTCCATGTGTGACGCCCGTCACATTGCGCGGCGAACGGTCCCACAGTCGCCAAGCGCGCGGGGGCGCACATTAAGTAAACTCCGCGTCCGGGACGCAGCCGCCGCTACGGAGGAAACCAATGAACAGCAACGACACCCGGCTGCCGGAGATCATCGCGCATCGCGGCAATGCCCTTGAGTTCCCCGAGAACACGTTGCGGGCACTGGAATCGGCCGTGGCCCTCGGCGTGCAACATCTTGAGTTCGACGTGCAACTGACGGCCGACCACGTCCCCGTCGTGTTCCACGACGCCGATCTCGCCCGCGTCGGCAATCGTCCGGAAAGCGTGCATTCGTTGTCCTGGTCGCAACTCGCGGAGATTCCGGTCGGCGAGGTCAGCCGCTTCGGCGACCGTTTCGCATACACCTGCGCCCCGTCGCTGGCACAGACGGTGGATGCGATCGCCGGCTGGGAGGGCGTCACTGCATTTGTCGAAGTGAAGCGCGCCAGCCTGCGTCACTTCGGCCATGAAGCCGTGCTGCGCCGGGTGAGCGAAGTGCTGCAGCCCGTGCTGGACCGCTGCGTGCTGATCTCGTTCGATCTCGCTGCCGTCAAGATTCTGCGCCTGATGACTGGCGCGCGGATCGGCTGGGTACTGAATCAATACGACCCTGACAGCTTGCGCGAAGCCGCTGCGCTCGCACCCGAGTTCCTCTTCTGCAACCTCGAGCGCGTGCCCGCCACGACCGGGCAGCTGTGGCCGGGGTCGTGGGACTGGGCCATCTACGAAGTGCGCGACCTCGAGACCGCGCGTCAATGCCGTGAGCTGGGCGCAAAGTACGTCGAGACGATGGCCGTGCGCAGCCTGCGCACCGAATACGACGAGGCCGCGTCTGCAGCATGAGCGCCCGCGACGATGACGACGACCTCGCCTGGCTCGCCGGTGAACTGAGCGCGATCCGCCGCGAACTGCTGCCACCCGGCGAATCGCGTGCGCTGTCCCTGGCGCTGGATCAGGGTGGCACGTCGAGTCGCGCAGTCCTGTTCGATTCGCTCGGCCGCGAAGTGGCGACCGCCCACGTCCCGATCGATACCCGAAGGACGGGCGACGATCGCGTGGAGCACGATGCGGCCGAACTGCTGCAGTCGCTGCGAACCGCAGCGCGTGATGTCGCCGAATCGCCGCTCGCGACTGGCCGACCGATCGTTGCGGCCGGGCTCGCCACGCAGCGCTCGACCATCTGCTGCTGGGACCGCAACGACGGGACGCCGTTGAGCCCCGCACTCTCCTGGCAGGATCGCCGCAACGCCGCGTGGCTCGATGAGCATCTGGGCGCGCGCTCCGGTTGGGTGCGGGAACTCACGGGACTGCCGCTGTCGTCGCACTATGGCGCAAGCAAGATGCGCTGGTGCCTGGACGAGCTGCCCGCCGTGCGGCTGGCGTTGCGCGACGAACGGCTCTGCATTGGACCGCTCGCCAGCTTCCTGGTGCAGGGCCTGTGCGCCGCGGACGAAGCCTGCGTCGATCCGGCCAACGCATCGCGCACGCTGCTGTTCGACCCCGCGGTCCTGGACTGGTCGCCGCCGCTGCTCGAGGCCTTCGGAATCCCTGCAGCCGTCCTGCCACGTTGCGTCGGCACGCTGCACGATTTCGGCACGATCCCGGTCGATGCAACCCGGCGTGCGCCGTTGCTCGCGTGCAGCGGGGACCAGTCCGCCGCGGTCTTTGCGTTCGGCCCACCTTCGACGACTACTGCTTATGTCAACGCTGGTACGGGCGCGTTCGTGCAACGCGTGTTGCGTGACGGTGCGGGTCCTGCGCCGCGCGGGTTACTGAAGAGCGTGCTGTTTGCACGGACCGACGATGCGGCGGGCGCACTCTATTGCCACGAAGGCACGATCAACGGCGCCTACGCCGCGCTCGAGTGGCTGGGCAAGCGGGTCGGCGTCGACGTCAGGCGCGCATTGAAGACGTTGTCGGCGTCGCTTGCAGGCGGTGAAGTGCCGCTCCTGTTCATGAACGGAATCGGCGGACTCGGCGCGCCCTACTGGTTGCCCGATTTCCAGAGCGAATTCCTGCCGGCCGCCGCCGGCGCCACCCCGAATGTGGATGACGCGACCGAACTGCAGCAGATCGGCGCGGTCGTCGAGAGCATCGCGTTCCTGATCGCGGTCAACGTGCTCACGATGCACCGTGCGACACCCCTGCAGCGGCTGACGATCACTGGCGGGCTCGCCGCGTGCGACTACCTGTGCGAAGTCCTGGCCGAAGTCGCGCAGCTGCCCGTGGCACGACCGACGCTGCTCGAAGCGACCTCACGCGGCATTGCTTACCTGGCCGCGGGCCAGCCCTCGGACTGGCAGGCCATACCCATTGATAAGTCCTTTGCGCCGACCGGGCAGCATCCCGTGCTCGACCGGTTCGATCAATGGCGCACTGCGATAGCCGCGCGCACCGGCGCAGCCTAGGGAAGCTCTGCACAGGTCTGCATGGGCGCGACCGAGTGCAAGTTTCGCCGCGGGCGCGAAGCGGCGGGGGGGATGTCGATCCACGACCAGGAGCGCCAGCCCGCGGCGAAAATCCCCGGGGGGGGCCGCCGGGTTGCGCCGCGCCGAGTAACGCGCCTCATGCAGACCTGTGCAGAGCTTCCCTGGGACTCAGCCGGCGTCGAACGACGCGAGGACCTGTCGCTCGACCCAGGTCGACCCGACGACGCCATCGTAAAAGCCACAGTGCCCGCCGTAGCGCGTACGCGTGATGGTGAGTACCGGAGATCGCGCGATGCGCTCGAGGTCAGGCGCGGGGATGATCGGATCATCGTCCGCCGCAATGATGCGAACGCGTGCATCACGCAGCGCCGCCAGGGGCTCGAGCGCGTGGCCAACCAGCGCATAACCCCGCAGGTAGTCCGGCAATGAGGGAAACCCGCCGTAGCCGCACGCCAGCCGATGGGTCATCTCGGTGAGGTTGCCCAGTTCCAGGATGTCGTCGAGCGAGTGGTACACGTCAGGCCACGCCTGGCGCTTCCTGCGCAGCGAGCGACGCCATTTCCACACGAAGTATTCGCGGTACAGCGCCCACCCCGACTCGAGGCGCGCCAGCGTGTGCTCGGGATCGATCACCGGGCAGACCGCGACGATGCGCGAGACGTCGATGCCAGCCGCAGCCGCGCGTGCACCGACACGCAGGCAGAAGTTGCCGCCGAGCGAGAATCCCGCGAGTACGAGCCGCTTGCCCGGATGTTGTCGCTGCAGTTCGCGCACAGCGCCGACCACTTCGGCGATGCGGCACGAGTGGAAGATTCCGGCATTGAGATGGTGACTCTCGCCGTGATCGCGCAGGTTGAGGCGCGCGACGTCGTAGCCGGCATCGAAGAGTTTCTGACCGAGCGAGAGCAGGTACAGCGAGTTCGCGCTGCCCTCCCAACCGTGCAGCAACACGGCGAGGCGGTCGGTCGGCGGCCGTCCCGCGTCCGCCTGCGTTGCAACCAGCGCCAGCAAGCGCACGCCGTCGCCACAATCGACAATGGCCTCGCGCGACGCCTGGCGCAGCACGGACGCGCGCCGCTCGACCCCCGGTCGGCGCAGCGGCAGGCTCGGGTAGATCGATTGCACGTGGTGATGTCGCAACCGCCAGGGCGGTACGAAATCAGGTGGCGCGTTGGCGGCTGGTCGGGGCACTTCGCTCATGCGGCGGGAGGCCGCGCATTCCAGGCACGGTCACGGACGAGCTCGATGCGGCTCGAGCCGGGGAGGGTCTCGACGAAGCCGCTGCCCATGAGTTGCGATGGCGTGCGGTGACCGGGTTCGGCGGGTTTCCCGTCGAGCAGGTGCTGGGCAATCGCGAGCGATGCATGCACCGTGACCTCGTAACCATTCGCAACGCGAACCCGTGCCGTCACCCGGTCGCCGCTCGGTGCCTGGGCTTCACCCCAGACCAGCATGATATTCGCCGCGCGCGCAGCAGCGTCCGGTCCGGCCGGGCCTTTGGCGGCGATGCGTTGCAGCAGCCCCCGCAGCGGACCAAACCGCAGCATCCCGCCAAATGTGTTCAGGCGTTTCAGCCTGGCGATGCTGGCGGCGGGCATCGCGATGTAGCACTCGATGTTGCCGATGCCGGTCGTCCAGTAGGCGGTACTTACGTCCCCCCACGGAATCGTCACTGCCGTGAGCGTGCCCGCGCCGAAATCGATGTCGCGCTCACGGAAAGCGTGAGCCACCGTCGTGATGCGCCCGCTACTCCGGATGCGTCCACCGCGCGCAAGGTTTTCGATGCTGGTCTTGAGCGTGCCTCGACTCGGCTTGCCGCGCGCAGCGAAACCCAGCGCCAGATAGGTCGCGTCGGGCAGCTCCTGCCGCAGACGCGCAGCAACGCAATCAGTGGGGACGACGTCGAAACCCGCGGCTGGGCACAACACGATGCCCGCCTCGCGCGCCGCCGGATCACGCTCGTGCACGGCTTCGAGCACGTCGATTTCGCCCGTGATGTCGAGATAATGACTGCGCTGGCGGAGGCACGCTGCAACCATTGGCGCTGCAGTGGCCGCAAACGGCCCCGCGCAGTGCATCGTCACGGTCGTGCCTTGCAGCGCGCGATCGAGTGCGCCGGGAGCGTCGAGCGACGCGATGCGATAGTCACAACCGAGTTCCCGCGCCAGGGCAGCGACCGTTGCCTCCGTGCGGCCGGCCAGCACGGGATGGAGCCCGCGTCGAACCGCTTCGCGCGCGATCAATTCGCCCGTGTATCCCGTGGCGCCGTAGATGAGCAGCCCCGCCCCGCTCATGAGGCGGGCAGGACGTGGAATTCGACTCGATTGTTCTGGGCCGCGACCATGTTCCAGCCGCCGGCCGTAGTTTTCTCGTCCTGCTCGGGATACGCGACGGGCTGGCTGCGCCCGCCGTTGACGACTTCGATCTGGATGTCGCCACCGGTGCGACGGCGCAAGGTCGCGGCGAAATTGGCGAAGTCGACTGACTGCCGCTGTGCCACCGACAGCGAGTCGTCGAAAGGATTGCCCACCAGGTCGCACCGGGTCGCTGGCAGGTTGACGTCTGCCGGGGAGAAGCCGTCGCTCGCATTGCCGCCCAGGCAGAAGTCGCCGACGTAGGACTCGACGCGGATGCGGCCCTTGAACTGCTGCGTTTCGAGCGCCGAGGCCAGCGCGCGCAGCCGCTCGAGGCGACTGCCCGCGAGCGGAGCCTCGCCGTAAGGCACGAACTCGGTCGCGATCGGGCCTGCGGCCGATCCGCCGATGCCGCCGTTCGCCGATGGAGCGGCCAGCGGAGGCACTGCTCGCGACGGCGGCACTTGCCGCTGCGGTGGCGATCATCGCCGCCGCTTTCGCCCGTTCGACCGCCGCCTTCGAGTCGGCGAGCTCCCGCACGAGGGCTGCATTGGACACGTTCGCCTGCCACGCCACGTAGCCGAGCACCACCGCGGGTACGGCCGCGAAGAGCGCGGTGAGCACGACCGGCCACCACTGGCGGCGCGGCAGCTGTGGCGCGAGCGAGTCGAAAACGGGTGCCGGCGGAATCTTGCCGATGCTCTCCTTCATCTCGCTGGTCAGCCGGCGTGCGAACGCCTCGAACGTGGCGAGCAGGAACCGGCGCTGCTCGGTCAGCTGTTCCCGCACCAGGTGCTGGATGGAGTTACGCAGACCCGCCTGCAGTTCGGAGGCAAGCGCGGGCGTGAAGGCCATTGCAGCCGGTGAAGGCGCCAGCGGCGCGGCCGTCAGCGCCGGCCGGGTTCCCGTGCTCGACAGCGCATCGACCGCCTGGGTGTCGTCCGGGTTCGCGGCCGCCAGCGCGGCAGCCATCGCCGCCTCGTCGGGCGACCTTTCAGCCGCCATCGCCGCAGCCGCTGCCGGTCCTGGGAACAGTGCCTGGCGCTGGGTCCGCCGATCCGGCAGCAGGTGGAGCTGGTAAAGGATCCGTGACACGTCGACCGGCCGCACCGTCTTCGGCAGCACGCCGACTGCGCCGAGGGCACGCGCCTGGCTGACGTACAGCTCGCCTTCCTGCGAGGTGTACATCATCAGCGGGATGGTCGCGGTCAGCGGGTCGGCCTTGATGGTCTGCACGGCCTGGAACCCATCCATGCCCGGCATCAGGTGATCCATGAAGATGACGTCGGGCCGGCTCCGCTGCAGGTATTCGAGTGCCTGCTCAGCCGACTCGGCCGTATCCACGGTCATGCCCTGCTGTTCGAGCATCCGGCTCAGGATGACTCTGGCCGATCGTGAATCGTCCACGATCAGGGCGCGTTTGCCCGTCGTCATGTAATCCCTGGGTCCTTCTGGAGGCACCTGACAGGTGCCGCGTGTACCGGCTTTCTACCTTGAAAGAGGCGTAAAGCCAATCCCGGCAAGTGGAAGTGGTGCCGCTTGACTCCGGGCGTATGCTTTGCGCATCGATTGAGTCAAATAAGCAACGGAGGCATCCCAACATGCCCTACACAACTCAGGACATTCGCAATATCGCCCTCGTGGGCCAAGCTGGCGCGGGCAAGACGCTGCTGGCCGAAGCCTTGCTCGCGCAGTCCGGTGCAATCCGGTCCAAGGGGTCGCTCGCCCGTGGCACCACGGTCTGCGACTTCGATCCGCAGGAGAAAGCCCTGCTCCACTCCCTTGACGCCGCCATCTGCGGTTTCGAGACGCAGGGCCGTCGCGTCAACATGATCGACACCCCGGGATATCCCGACTTTCTCGGTCGCACGCTGAGCGCACTCGAGGCGGTCGAGACGGCGGTGATCGTCGTGAGCGCCGCCAACGGTATCGAGCCGATGACCCAGCGCATGATGGATTTCGCGAGGACGAGGGGCCTGTGCCGGCTCGTCGTCGTCAACAAGATCGACGCGCGCGACGCACGCACCGAACAGGTGCTGCTGGAACTGCGCGAAGCTTTCGGCAAGAGCTGCCTGCCGCTCAACCTGCCGGCGGAAGGCGGCGCGTCGGTCGTGGATTGCTTCTTCCAGTCGCAGGGCAAGGCGACCGACTTCTCGTCCGTCGCTGCCGCGCACACCGAGATCATCGACCAGGTGGTCGAAGTCGACGAAAAACTGATGGCGCTCTACCTGGAACAGGGTGAGGAACTGCTGAATCCCGAGCAGCTGCACGACCCGTTCGAGCAGGCGTTGCGTGAAGACCACCTGATTCCGGTCTGCTTCTGCTCCGCCGAAACCGGTGCGGGCATCCCCGAGCTGCTGGCGGTGCTGGCACGCCTCGCGCCGAACCCGGCCGAAGGCAACCCGCCACCGTTCCTGAAGGGCGAAGGCGATGCTGCCGAGCGCGTAACAGTGAGCCCCGATCCGGCAAAGCACGTTCTAGCGCACGTATTCAAGGTCACGATCGATCCCTTCGTCGGCAAGATGGGAATCTTCCGCGTGCACCAGGGCACCGTGCGGCCCGGCGCGCAGCTGCTTGTGGGGGACGCACGCAAGCCGATCAAGCTCGCGCACCTCTACCAGCTGCAGGGCAAGGAACATGCCGAGATTACCCAGGCCATCCCGGGTGACATCTGCGCGGTGCCCAAGATCGACGAGATTCATTTCGACGCCGTGCTGCACGACTCGCACGACGAAGACAACCACCACCTGAAGTCGGTGACGTTCCCGCCCGCGATGCTCGGCCTCGCGATCCACTCCGAAAAGCGCGGTGACGAGCAGAAACTGTCCGAAGGCCTGCACCGCCTCATGTCCGAGGACCCGTGCGTGCGCGTCGAACATCACGTCGCGCAGAACGAAACCGTGCTGTACGGCCTCGGCGACCTGCACCTGCGCGTGATGCTGCAGCGGCTGACGGAGCGCTACGGCGTGTCGGTCAAGACCAGTCCGCCCGCGGTGCCTTACCGCGAGACGATCACGCGTCCGGCCGAAGGTCACTGCCGGCACAAGAAACAGACGGGAGGCGCCGGCCAGTTCGGCGAGGTATACCTGCGCATCGAGCCGCTAGAGCGCGGCGCGGGCTTCGAGTTCGTCGACGACGTCGTGGGCGGAGCGATCCCCGGCCAGTTCATCCCCGCGGTCGAGAAAGGCGTGCGCCAGGTGCTGACCGAAGGCGCGATCGCCGGCTTCACGCTGCAGGACATCCGCGTGAGCGTGTACGACGGCAAGCATCACGCGGTGGACTCGAAGGAAGTCGCATTCGTGTCGGCAGGTCGCAAGGCGTTCGTCGAGGCCATCAAGCAGGCGGCGCCGATCGTGCTCGAACCGATCGTGCGGATCGTCATCAGTTGCCCCTCCTCTGCGATCGGGGACGTCGCCAGCGACCTGGCGACACGACGCGCGCGCATCAACGGCCAGGACACGCTGCAGGGTGGACGATCGGAAATCGCGGCGCTCGTGCCGCTCGGCGAACTGCAGGATTACCTGTCGCGCCTCAAGGCGCTGACCGGCGGCGAAGGCACGTACACCATGGACCTGAGTCACTACGATCCGGTGCCGGCGCGGAAGCAGCAGGAACTGGTGTCGGCGTTCAAGCCGCAGGAAGAGGCGGATTGAGGGTAGCGGGGTGACGGCGCCAGAAGCGCCCGTCCGCTTTGGGGAACGAATCCAGCCGCGGGGTCTGATGTCGCTGCACTGCCTGTCCGACGGAGGACTCCATGCGTAAGGTCGTTCACAGTCGCCACCCCGACGACGTCATCGATCACGTTCCCGTTGCTACCCTGCATGCCGCGCGGACGCGCCGGCTCGAGCGCCTGTTACGACGTCACCCTGTTGCTGTCACCCACCACGACAAGATGGCCGGCATCATCGGCGACCATATCTCGGACAAGATCCGCGTCTTCGGCCGCTACGAGCGCGAAGAACTGGAGGCGCTCGACGCTTTCGTGCTCACGCGCTTGCCCGGGCGCAGGCGGTGCTGCGTGGATGTGGGCGCCAACATCGGCAATCACTGCCTGCATTTCAGCCGGCGTTTCGACAAGATACTGGCGTTCGAGCCGAATCCGCTGGCTGTAGACCTGCTGCAATGGAACCTCCGCGCCAACGGCATCCGCAACGTCACGGTGCACGCAGTCGGGCTGGCCGAGCAGGTCTCCACCGCCACGCTGTCGATCGTCGATCGCAACCTGGGTGCCAGCCACCTAGATCCCCGGCCCGCCGCCGGATCCGCCGGGGGTGATCGCGTGCAGGTCGACCTGGTGCGCGGCGACGATTTGCTGCTCGCCGAGGAGGTCGTGGACCTGGTCAAGGTCGACGTCGAGGGTTTCGAACTCGGCGTGCTGCGCGGTCTGTACCGCACGCTGGAGCGGCACCGGCCGATCGTGTTGGCCGAGGCGCTGCCGGCGAAGATCGACCCGGCTACCGGCACGACGGAAGTCGCGGAGCTGTTGGCCGGCCTGGGGTACGTGCCTTTCGAAATGGCCTGGCGCCGTCGCTCCCGTATGAAGTGGCTGGACGCACTGCTGACGGCGGTCCATGGCACGCGCGTTCGCGTGCTGCGCCGGATCGAGCGTTTCGACCACCGCAGCTATCCGATGGTGGTCTTCCTGCCGCAGCAAGACGTGCCGCTGCTGCGACAGACCGCCGTCAGCTCGCAGTGACCGCCGAGCCGCGCTCGAGCAACTCGGTCGTGAGTCGCTGGTAGTCGTCGTACATGCGGGCGATGTCGAAGCGCGCGGCCGACCTCGTCGCACGCACGGCCCAATCCGCCGGCCCCATGGCGGACAGCACGGCCTCGGCCGCGTCGGCCAATGCCGCCGCGTCCTCGCGGACTGCGACGACGCCACCCTCGCCTACCGTGTCTGGCAGGCCTCCCGATCGCGTGGCGACCACCGGCAGGCCAGTCGACATGGCCTCGATGGCGACACGGCAGAAGGCCTCCTGCCAGCCATCCGGCATGACGCGTGATGGAACCAGCGCCAGGTCGGCCTCGCACAGCGCGGCGGCAACCTCCAGCGGTCGCGCAGGGGCCGGGCCGGTCACGAAACCGCGCATGCCGAGCTCCTCTGCCAGCCGGTTCAGCGACTCCATCCTGGGACCGTCGCCGACGATGCGCAGCCGCACGTCGAGTTCCGGTCGTCGGGCACGCAACGCAGCGAGTGTCCGGATGGCGAGGTCATGCCCCTTCTGCTCGTACAGGCGGCCGACGCTGATCATATGCAGCGGTGCACCCCAGGTTGCCGGCCGCGGTCGGCCGGCGAACAACTGCCGGTCCACGCCCATCACGACGCGCTCTGAACGCGGCAGCCCGTGCTCGGCCAGCTGGCGTTGCGCGAATGCGCTGTGGGCCACCAGGTGCGCGGAGCCGAGCGCTGCGCGATACAGCTCCCAGCCGTGCTGCTGCGTGAACGCGGTGAGGTCGAAGCCGTGGAAGTCCACGACCAGCGGCGTGTTTCCATTTTCGAGCGCGATGGCCGCGTCGACGCCGTGGGGTCCAAAATGCGCGTGGACCAGGTCCGGCTGCAACGACTCGAGCACCTGCCGGAGCCGTTGGGCATACAGGGCACGCTTCCACGCAATGCGACTGCGCCGCAGCTCCGGGTGGCGGCGGATCCAGCTGGCCGCGCGGCGCGCTGCACCGACCAACGATGGCGAACCGCGCGCAGTCCACGACGGCAGTTGCACTGCCTGGACACTGTGACCGAACTGGTCGGCCAGGGATGCCGCATCGACACGGCGCGCGACTACGACGACGTCGTGTCCAGCCTGCAGCAGCGCACGCACGTGATCGACGATGAACGTCTCGGAAAGCCTGGGAAAGCTCCGGGTGATGACGATCACGCGCCTGCTGCGTCGTGGCGCCCTGGACCGCTCATCGATGTCGTGAGTCACTGCGTACGCCCCTGGCCCATGACTGTCGAAGAGCAAGCCATGGGGCATTCTGCCGCAGACCCTGCAGCGCGCGAGGGAACCCGGGCGCGAGTTCCGGCCTGAATTGAGCGGCGGATCCGGCTACTCTATGAGTCGAAACCACGGAGAACACCAGGTCTTGGCAGAGCGCGAATTGCTGCTCCACGTTGGCACGCACAAGACCGGCACGACGGCGATACAGGCGTACATGAGCCAATGCCGCGTGGAACTGGCTGCGCAAGGCATTCTCTATCCATCGCTGCGGCCGGGACTGTGGAACGAAAGGGAGGCGCATCACAAGGTCGCGCAGGCAGTTCTGCGGTCGTCGCTCATCGATCGCATCAGGCTGCGGCGATACCGCCGCTGGATCGACCAGGCCCAGGCGTGGGCGCGGGTGACGGTACTCAGTGCGGAACCGATCTACCGGCACACCGTCGGCGACGTGACTCCAGGCGACATGTCAGCGTGGTTCACGGCGCATCGCAGCTATCTGCGACGCCTCGCGGCATGGCTCGCGGGTTTCGAAGTGCGGTCCGTCGTTTACTTCCGGCAGCCGGAAGATCTCGCCATTTCAATGTACAAGGAGCATGCGGTGCGACGCCTGCTGGCGGGAGATAAACGCCATTTTGCGTCATTCATCGCCATGACGGCTCCGTACTACGAGTATTCGCGCCACGTGGACGCACTGAGGGACACGCTGGGCGACGTCGTCGTTCGCGACTACGCCGCAGCTAATCGTCTCGGACTGCAGGTGGACTTCGCCGCGCTGGTTGGTGCGGCCAACCTGCCACCGCCAGCCCGCGCCGCCGTGCGCACTTCGCCGGGCAACCGGGCGACTCTCTGGCTCGCTGCGCAACCGGCCGGCCGCTCCCGTCGCGACCACGTCCGCCGGATTCTTTTCGCACTGCGCGTCGAGTCTGCCGGCCCCTTCATTGAGGCGGGACCGACAACGCTCTGGCCAGACCGTGCCACTTTCGAGCGCTTCGTGGAGCGGCACCGCGCCGCCTGGGACCTGCCGTTCCTGTCATTGCCGGCCTGGTGCGACGTGCCCGCGGCGACCTGGACAGCGGCTGATCACGCGGCCGCAGAGGCAGCGTTCCGCGATTGGCAGGCACGTAACCTCGACCTCCTGCAGCGGCGCGAGGCAAACAAACTGACGTTCTATGACCCGGATCCGGCTTGAGTAAGCCAGGTCGAACTCAGGGGCGGGAGATCGACTCGACGAGGTCGGCGCCCTGGTGGCGCGCGTCGTTTACGCGCGAGCTCACGGGTCGCGCCATCGCTCCCACAGTCCAGCCATGCCGAACGGCTGGCCGTCGTCGAACGCGATGAAGTAAGGCTGCTTCGTGGCGCCAGAGCGCTGCTACTCGTAGTAGCCGTCCGCGAGCACCAGGCACCGACGGCGGCGGAACGAGGGCTTCTCGGCGAGGGTTTCGGACCGCGCATTGATCATGCGCGCACCGATCGCCTTCTCCTTCGCCCACGAAGGCACCAGCCCCCAGTAGAGCATCGCCACCTCGCGCGGCCCGCCGGCTTCACGTACGGTGGCGACGAACCGTGTCGGCGCGATGTTCCAGCGCGGCTCGATTTCCGGCGCTGACGCCACGCCGAACAGCCTGACGACGGCTTCGTGTGGCGAGTAGAAGGTCTAGGGAAGCCGCGCGATACCGTCCTGCAGGCGATCCCAGGCCTCTTCGACGTCCTGCACAGCGATGCCGAGAATGCCGTCGTCAGGGCCCCGGCCGCCCGTCACCGACCTGGACCGCGCCTCGGGGACTTCGTGGCGCCCAACGATCGACGTTGACCTGGCCGAACAGGACAACGAGCGGGCAGTCCAGAGCTGCCGCGGAATGAGCTGGACCCGTGTCAACGGAGATCATCCCGAGGGCGCGCTCCTGCAGGGCGAGCAGGCGCGGAATCGGCAGCTCCCGGGCAACGTTAACGACGCGATCGGACTGGACCAAACTCGCGATGTCCTCGTTGAGCGACGCTTCCGCCGGCACGCCCAGCAGGAGCACGACCAGGCGCGAGTCGCGTCGCAGCAGCGCCTCGATGACCGCGGCCCAGCGCTCTTCCGGCCAGTACTTGCTGTTGCTTGCGCGCTGGCGGTGCGCCCACCAGCGCATCGTTCGCTTGTTGCCTGCCTGGACCAGCACGAGTGGCCGTTCGGCGAGGCCGCGATCCTGCAGCCAGGCCGTGAGATCCGAGCGCCATTCGGGCAGTACGCGCAATGGCGGCCACGCAATGTTGCGGACCATTGCCCCGGCATCGAGCGGCGCCAGACCCGGCAACGCCGCCGGACTCAGTTGCGCGAACCGCAACCAGCGGTCGAGATTGTGCTCGGACGGGAACCTTGGGCAGTGGACGTCGGCTTCGACGATCCATTCCGGTGCGACGCCGGCCCTGGTCAACAATTTCCGTGCGTGAACGCCCGCCTCGCAAAGCCAGACTGGCCCGGCGCCGCGTTGGCGCAGCGTGTCGACCAGGTGCCATTGCTGGGGGCTCAGCGCGTACGGAGTGCGCCGGGAACGAATGAGGTGCAGGTTACCCACACCGGACTGGCCCTCGAGGAGCGGCTTCGTCCATCCGCCCGAGGAAACGACGTCCACCGGCACGCCGAAACGTCGGTGCAGCGCCTCGATCAAACCGAGCACGATTACCATGTCGCCCATCGCGCCGAAACGAACGACCAGCGGCCGGACTGCACCGTCGCGTTTCACGATCGTGGCTCCAATCCTGAGCGCTCCACCTGGCTGGCTGCCGCAGCCAGCGCTGTGATCCCCGCGTACATGACCCTATTCCCGGGTTCCCGTCCCCTTCTCCATCAGCCACACGCAGGCTGCGAACAGGACCACCACCGACAGGGTCATGATCGCGAACGAAAAGCCGACGTCGACATCGGATTGCCCGAGAAAGCCGTAACGGAAAGCGCTCACCATGTAGAGAATCGGGTTCGCTTTCGAGACCGCCTGCGCCCACTCGGGCAGCATCGAGATCGAGTAGAAAACGCCGCCGAGGTACGTCATCGGCGTCAGGATGAACGTCGGCACGAACGTGATCTGGTCGAAGTTCCTGGCGAAGACGGCATTGACGAAGCCCCCGAGCGCAAACACGATCGACGTGAGCAGCACGGCCGCGATCACCACGAACAGGTGCTCGACGTGCAGGCGCGTGAAAAACAGCGCGATGATCGTCACGATCAGCCCGACCAGCAATCCGCGCAGCATGCCGCCCGCGACGTAGCCCAGCACGATCAGCCAGTTGGGCAGCGGCGAGACGAGCAGTTCCTCGATGTGCCGGCCGAACTTGGCGCCGAAGAACGACGACACCACGTTGCCGTAACTGTTGGTGATCACGGACATCATGATCAGGCCCGGGGCGATGTACTGCAGGTACGTGAAGCCGCCCATCTGCCCGATCCGCCCGCCGATCAGGTTGCCGAAGATGATGAAGTACAGCGTCGCCGTAATGACCGGCGGCACCAGCGTCTGGCCCCAGATGCGCATGATGCGACTGAATTCGCGGATGACGATTGTCGCGAAACCGACCCGGCGCGCGGACGCGGGCGCTGCGGCTGCAGGACGGCCCGGCGTGGACTCGGGACGGGCCATGCGCCCGCCTGCGCAGTCGGTGCTGATACCGGCTGGCCACTGCCGACGTCGCGGCCTTCGACGAGACGCATGAACAGTTCTTCGAGGCGGTTGGACTTGTTGCGCATGCTCACGACTTCACCGCCCGCAGCAGTCAAGGCGACGAAGATCTCGTTCAGGTTCTGCTCCTTGTTGACCTCGACCTCGAGCGTCGTCTCGTCCGGCGCCGTCACGCGATAGCCGGGCAGCGACAAAGTCCCGCGCAGTGGTCCGCGCAGATTGAGCACGAAGGTCTCCGTCTGCAGCTTGCGCAGCACGGTCGACATGCGGTCGTTCTCGATGATGCGGCCTTCGTCGATGATCGCGATGTGGCGGCAGAGGCTCTCGGCCTCCTCGAGGTAATGCGTCGTCAGGATGATCGTGGTGCCCTGCTCGTTGATCCGGCGCAGGAATTCCCACATCGAGCGGCGCACCTCGATGTCCACGCCTGCGGTCGGCTCGTCGAGGATCAGCAGCCGCGGCTCGTGGATCAGCGCGCGGGCGATCATCAGCCGGCGCTTCATGCCGCCCGACAGGGACCGCGAAATCGTCTCGCGCTTCTCCCACAACTGCAGCTGGTTGAGCCAGTACTCCATCCGCTCGCGCGCGACGGGGCGCGGGATGCCATAAAAGCCGGCCTGGTTCAGCAGGATCGTCGAAACCTTCTCGAACTGGTTGAAGTTGATTTCCTGCGGCACGACACCGAGGCAGGACTTCGCCGCCTCGAGTTCGCTGTCGATGCTGTGCCCGAACACGGTCACCGTGCCGCTCGACTTGTTGACGAGCGACGACACGATGCCGATCGCCGTCGACTTGCCCGCGCCGTTCGGCCCGAGCAGCGCGAAAAAGTCGCCCTCCTCCACGTCGAGGTCGATGCCCTTCAAGGCCTGGACCCCGTTGTTGTACGTCTTGCAAAGCTGGCGCAGCGACAAGGCCTTCATGGCGGGACGGACGTTCACGGGAGGGGAGCGAAGGGTAATGTGCGGGCACCTGGTCAGCAAGGAACGTCGGTGTCGTCGGCGGGTCCCCTGCGGTGAGCCGGGCGTGTGCGGCGCGCAGGACCACAGCGCGCGATGACCGGATCGCGCTCACAGTGCCCGAGCAGGCACAGCCCCGCCGAATAGGCCCAGTTCAAGTCTGCCTGCACCGTGCCTGCCGCAGCTTCGGCCAGCAAGCTCCAGTAACGCGAGTGCCCGGGCCATCGCGGACGCACCAACCCGGGCCACGAGGCGAGCCGAAACGAATCGGACGGCGTCAGCGCGGACAGGCGCGCCTCGGCCGTCGACCCCAGCCCGAAGGCAATGCGAGAAGAGTACGGCACGCTTTCGGCCAGCCTCCGCGCCACACTGAGCGCGACCAATCCGAACGAACGGCGGGTCTGGTCCCGCGCGCGATCGGCGAACTCCGCGTCGGTGTCCGCGACGGACTCGAGACGCCAGGGGGGAGCCTCGTCATCCCGTGGCAGCGCGAGCTCAAACAGCGAGATCGGGCTGCACGCGGCACGTTCACGGGCCTCCGCCGGGACTTCGGCCAGTCGCCGCACGGTCGCCGCTGGTAACTGGAACCAGCAGTCGGCCCCGTGGCCGGGATCCAGGGCGTGGGCCAGGAACAGGCGGTTCAGATCCGCGATATCCCGGCGAACGGCCGGATCAAGCAGGTTGCCCTGGCGCAGCCAGATGGAACTGGACAGGGCCGGTTTCGGTTCAGTCATGGTCAATACTCCATATATGGTCCAAACGGACCATATATGGATATAGAATCTCATGTCTGGTCTGAATAGACCATATGTGGCCAAAACATCAAGAATGGGAGAAAGGCCATGAGAATCACGGACAGCCGCTATGATCGCGATCGCCTGCGGTTGGCGATCGCCCACCGGATGATCGCGCTGGAAGCCCGCACCCGCACCATCCGGACCGCGACCCAGCTGTCGGACGACAGGATCCGACGCATGTATCGCGACTATTTTGCCGCGATCGGCGGCAACCGTGTCCGGCGCCGACGCGGTAAATCGCCGCGGCAGATGTCATATTTCCGGCGCTCGCTCGAGCACGAACAGGAAGCGGCCTTGCTGGGCTCCCTGCTGCGGCTCTGCAGCCTGCTGCAACGGTATCCCAACGGCTTCCGGCCCGCGCTGGAAGACGTCGGCTGCTTCTGCGATGCGTACGAGACCTACCAGGGACTCTGGTCCCAAGGTCACATCTCGTTCGAGCACGCGTGGCACCTCTGGCAGGTTTTCTGCCACAACGACGAGTTCGTGCTGGCGAACTGCCCCGACTGCGAATCCCTCTGGCTGCAGGACACGCTGGAAATCCTGCCGTACAACTGTCCCGCGTGCAGGCGAGGTCTGCCGGCCCGCACGTGACGAGCGGCATGGGCATGGGCCGCGCTAAACTCGCGGTCCCCTCGCCTGCCTGTAGCGGTCGTGCCTGCACCACCCAACGTCTTTGCTGGACCGTACCTGGATCGCATTGCGCACCTGCGCAAGGACGAGGCGTTCGTGGCCGATGCCCTGCGCGGCGCCAGGACCCGCATCGTGCCCGTGCACGAGTCGCGTATCCTCGTGCAGCGCGGCCCTGACGGCTGGTTGGCGGCGTTTGCGACAGCCATGGATCTCGGGAGGCTGCCCGCGCTTGCCGCCGAACCCGTGCTATTGGGGTGCTTCGACGATTGCATCTATTTCGCGGCCGAAGTGGCCAGCCCGGAACCGGTGCAGGCGCTGTTCACGACGGGCTCGGTCAGGTTCGAGGATCTCCGCATGGCCGGCGGGCTGCTGCCGGAGCAGCAGGCCGGCGTGCTCGCGTATGCGCGCGCCATGCTCTACTGGCGCAGCCGTCACCGTTACTGTGGCGCGTGCGGTGCGCCAACTCGCGTTGCCAGCGCCGGCCACGTCATGAAGTGCACCAATGACACCTGCGGCATCGATCATTTTCCGCGCCTGGATCCCGCCATAATCGTGCTGGTCACGGATGGCGAGCGGGCATTGCTCGGCCGCCAGGCTTCCTGGCCAGCCGGGCGGTACTCGACGATCGCGGGCTTCGTCGAACCCGGCGAGAGCCTGGAAGATGCCGTGGCCCGCGAAGTGCTGGAAGAAACCGGCGTGACGGTGCTCGAATCGACCTATCACTCGTCACAGCCGTGGCCGTTCCCGTCGTCGCTGATGATCGGCTTTACGGCGTCCGCCGCTGCAGAGTCGATCCCGCGCGCCGACGAAGAACTGGAGGAAGTCTGCTGGTTCACTCGCCAGGAAATCGCCGCGGGATTTCCCGGATTGCCACCGCCGCAGTCCGTTTCGTTCCGACTGATCGAGCACTGGTACGACTCCGGTTCGGACCTGCCCCTGGCACAGACACCCGGCATCACGCTCTGGGGCTCGCGGCGCGGCTGACACCGGCCCACCGCCCGCAACCTCCACAGTCGTATCGTGACGCTGGCTATTTTTCTCGTGCTCGTCGCCGCGTTTGGCGCCGGTTTCATCGACGCACTGGCGGGCGGTGGCGGCCTGATCCAACTGCCCGCGCTGTTTGCGACGTTTCCGCAGGCGCCGCATACCACCTTGCTGGGTACAGGCAAGCTCGCCGGGTTCGCGGGCACCTCGAGCGCGATCGCCCGGTTCATCCGGCACGTGCGACTCGATTGGAGCCTGCTGCTACCGGCCGCGGGCGGTGCATTCGCCGCCGCTCTCGTCGGTGCGTGGCTCGCGACGGGCGTTTCGCCGGAGCGGTTCCGCGCGCTCGTGCCGCTGCTGCTGAGCTTCGTGCTCGTCTACACGCTGCTGAACAAGGACCTGGGCCGCGAGCACCGCCCGCGCGTCCTCAGCCAGAACGGCCGGTGGCTCGCGGCGGGTACTGCGGGAATCATTGGCTTGTATGACGGATTCTTCGGCCCGGGCACCGGCAGTTTCCTCGTCTTCCTGTTCGTCCGCTTGTTCGGGCTCGACTTCCTGCACGCATCGGCCTCGGCCAAGATCGTCAATGCCGCGACCAATGCCGCGGCGATCATCCTGTTCGGGCTGACCGGCGAACTGTACTGGCTGCTGGGTCTCGCGATGTCGGTCTGCAACATCGCCGGCGCGCAGTTCGGCAGCCACCTTGCGATCCGGCGCGGCAGCGCCCTGGTGCGCAAGGTGTTCATAGTCGTCGTGTTCGCGCTGATCACGAAAACGGCGTGGGACGCCATCCGACTGCACCTGTAAGCAGGCGCGGCGTCAGGACCGCTAGAATGCGCGGGCGGGGGCAGTCGCGCGGTTGAGGTGTGAAACATGGAACTTTCCTGGACGACGTTCGCCGGCATCGCGCTCGGTATCGGCCTCGCCGCCGCCACGGGCTTCCGTGTATTCCTGCCGTTGCTGATCGCCGGGCTTGCCGCGCACTTCGGCTTCATTCCTCTGTCGGAGAACTTCCAGTGGCTCGCGAGCACACCTGCGCTGATGATGCTCGGCACGGCTGCTGCTGCGGAAGTCCTCGCGTATTACATTCCCGGCGTGGACCACGCACTCGACGTCATGGCGAGCCCCGCCACGCTGGTGGCTGGCGCCGTTGCCAGCGCCGCAGTGATGACGGACCTGCCGCCGAGCATCCTCTGGCCCGTCGCGATCATCGGCGGCAGCGGGATTGCAGGCCTGACCAAAGGCAGTTCGGCGCTCATCCGCGCGAAGTCCGGCCTGATGACGGGCGGTCTCGGCAATCCCGTGGTTTCCACCGCAGAAACCATCGGCGCCACGGGCCTGTCGCTGTTCGCCATTGCGCTGCCCCTGGTCGCTCTCGTGCTGATCGTCGTGCTGCTCTTCTGGGTAGTGCGCAAGACGGGGCGATTCTTCTTCGGGCGCCGCAAGGTCGACGCTATCGCCGCGCCGCGGGAGCGCTGAGCGGGGTTTATGTGCCTGCTCGTGCTCGCCTGGAACTCTCACCCGCGCTATCGGCTGATCGTGGCCGCAAACCGCGACGAGTTCCATGACCGTCCGACCGCCCCGCTGGGCTGGTGGCCCGACGACTCGCGTATTCTCGCGGGCCGCGACCTGCGCGGATCCGGCACCTGGCTGGGCGCGGCGCGATCCGGCCGGTTCGGCGTCATCACCAATTTCCGTGAGTTCGAGCGGCCCGCAGCGGACGCGCCATCGCGCGGCGACCTCGTGAGGCGCTTCCTGTCCGCAGCGAGCTCGCCGCAGGAATACTTCGACGACCTGCGCGACCGCGCACCGTCCTATGCCGGTTTCAACCTGCTGCTCGGCGGGCCTCGCTCACTCTATTACTACTCGAACCGCGACGGACTGGAAGCGAGACCGCTCGGGCGCGGCATCTACGGGCTCAGCAACCACTGGCTCGACTCCCCGTGGCCCAAGTTGCTGCGCACGCGGACGCGGCTGTCGGACCTGATCGCGGCCGATGCCGTTGAACCCGAAGCGCTGTTCGCGCTGCTCGCGGATCGCTCACCCGCCGACGTCGACGAAACGCCGGACACCGGCCTGCCGCCTGAATGGGAGCGTGCCTTGTCCGCACCATTCGTCGTGCACGAACGCTATGGCACGCGCTGCTCGTCGGTGCTGCTGGTCGAGCGCGACGGCCGCACCACGATGTGCGAGCGCCGGTTCGACGCCGGCGGGAACACGACCGGTGCGACGCGACTCGAGTTTCGCCAGCGCCGACCTGCCCGAATGACGCCGAACGATGCGCACGGGCCTGGAGCACTGGTGAGCCTGCTGGCGCGACTGCTGCTGGCCTGTGCACTGGGTTGGGCGGGGGTGGCGCTTGCGGCTGCGCCGAGGGAACGCATCGAGATCAAGATCGATGGCGTACCGGACGACATGGCGGCCAACGTCCGCTCGTACCTGACCCTGTCCCGTTATGTGACCCGCGACGACCTGACCGACCCGCAGGTGCGGCGGCTCGCCGATCGTGCCGTGGACGAAGCCGCCGACGCACTGCGTCCTTTCGGATTTTACGCGCCGACCATCCGCAGCCGGACGAGCCGCGACGATCCGAAGTGGATCGTGCGCCTGAAAATCGTCCCCGGCGAACCCGTGCGCATGAACGTCGTCGACGTCGAGATCCTCGGCGCCGGTGCGGTGGACAAGTCACTGCTGCAGGTCGTCGCCGAGACGACGCTGAAGACCGGCACGCGCCTCGACCACGCGAGTTACGAGGCACTCAAGGCGTCATTGATGCGCACGGCGCGCGATCGAGGCTTTCTCGACGCCACGCTGACGCGCCGCGAGCTGATCGTGAATCCCACCGACCTGACGGCGGATGCCCGCATCACGCTCGAGACCGGCGGCCGGTATGAATTCGGTGCCCTGGAACTCGACCAGGACATCATCCGGGACGACCTGATGCGGGCCTACGTGCGTTTCTCGCCGGGACAGCCGTTTTCACCTGAGGCATTGAACAGCACGCAGTTCGCGCTCGAGGACAGCAATTATTTCTCGTCGGTCGTCGTTACTCAGGGTGAACGCGACCGGACCAACCTGACGGTCCCGGTGAAGATCCACGTCGAGCCGATCAAGCGCAATCGCTACGCCGTGAACGCAGGTTACGGCACCGACACCGGCATCCGCGGCCAGTTCACCTGGGACAACCGGCTGGTGAATACCAGGGGCACCGGTCGCGCGTCGAACTCACGGCCTCCGAGATCCGCTACGAAGCTCTCGTTCGCTACGTGATTCCGGTCGGCGACCCGAGCCTCGAAAAACTCGAGTTCTCGCTCGGCTACATCGATGAGGACATCGGCGACCTCAGGAGCCAGCGCACCGAGCTCACCGGCGGCCTGACACAGGTCTTCGGGCGCTGGCAGCAGGTGATGTTCCTGAAGCTCAACGATGAGCGCACGATCTATCCCGACGGCGGTTCCGACGATGCCCTGCTGCTGATCCCGGGCATCAGCTATGCGAGCCTGCCGCCGAACTTCCTGACGGGATGGGTGCGTGACGCAGCGTATTACGTCGAGTTGAGCGGCAGCCCGGCAACGCTGGGATCCGATGCTTCCTACCTGCGCTTTTATGGCCGGGCGGAGCGCGTGTGGCCGATCCGTGGGCCCTGGTACTTTCGCGGTCGCGCGGAATTCGGCACCAGCTGGGTGGACGATTTCTCCGAGTTGCCTGCCTCGCAGCGATTCTTCGCCGGCGGCGACCGCAGCGTTCGCGGCTTCGCACTCAACTCACTGAGCCCGCCGCTGCCGGCAAGCCAGACGAAGACCGGCGTCTCGTCGGGCCAGGGGGGGGGTGGCGAGCACAAGATCGTCGCCAGCATCGAGTTCGAACGCGACTTTCGACGCAACTTCCGCGGCGCCGTGTTTTTCGACACGGGCAACGCGTTCAACGACTGGAGCGCCCCGCTCGAGTATTCGGTCGGCGTCGGCGTGCGCTGGCGACTGCCGATGCTCATGATCGGCTTCGACGTGGCACAGGCCCTGTCGCAGTCCGACCTTAAGCCACGCCTCCACCTGAACATCACGCAGGTGCTGTAGCGTGCGCCGTCGTTACGCCGTTTTCCTCGGACTGCTGCTGGCGCTGGCCGGCGGGGTCGCGCTGTTTCTGCACTGGCTGCTCTTTACGCAGCAGGGCCTGGAGTTCGCGATTGCGCAACTGAGCCGCCTGCCCACCGTCAAGATCGAGGTGCGCGGCGCACGAGGCTCAATCGCGGGACCATTGACGGCGGACAGCGTCACTGTCGAGCACGAAGCAGCGCACGTCGTTGCGCGCGGCCTGGCCTTGAATCCCGAACCGAGTGGCCTGATCGTTGGCCACCTCGGGGTCGAACGCCTGACGGTTTCGCGCCTGGAGGTGACGCTCAAGGAGCGGCCGCCGCAACCCGAGAAGCCGCCGTATTTCCTGCCGGCCGGCTTGCATATCACGGCGCCGGACTTCCGGCTCGACGACATCGCACTGACCCTGAAGAGTGGCCAGCGCATCGAAGCACGCGCAGCCCGAGGTTCACTCAGTGTGACGCGCTGGCGGCTCGACCTCGACCCTGTCGACGTGCGCGGACCGGCAGGACGCATCAGCGGCAGCCTCGTTCTGCGCGCCTCTGAACCGCTCGGCCTGCGCACCGACCTGCGCGGTGAATGGCGGCTGCCCGGCGACGCATTCGAGTATCGCTTCCGTGTCGTGACACGAGGCGATCTCGACCGGCTCGGTGCGGATATCTATCTCGACGCTCCGGCGAAGCTGCGGTTTGCGGGCACGTTGCTCGACCTGACCGGGCAGCCGCGGGCGAAGGGCACCTTCCGCATGACCGCGTTCGATGGCTCGCCCTGGGTGCCTGCCGGGCGCTTTCCACGTGTGACGGGCACGATCACGCTGGCCGCGGGCCTCGCGTCGCTCGGGATCGACGGGACGCTGACGTCACCGGCACTGCCGAACCAGCAACTGCGCGTGCAGGGCGCGGGGCGATGGGAAGAGCGGACGATTTCGCTCGCCAACCTGCAGGTGTGGCTGCCGCGCACGGGGCTCGCCGTGACTTCGAGCGGCACGATCAGCCTGCCGGATGCAGATGCGCCGGAGGGCACGCTGCCGCTGCTCGCCCTGAACGGCGATTGGTCGGCGCTGCAATGGCCCGTCGCGCTCGACGGCGAACCCGTCGTGAAAAGTCCGCAGGGTGTGTACACGCTCGAAGGTTCGCTGCCGTACCGGTTCTCGACACGCGCCCAGGTGGAAGGCCCCGCTATTCCGTCGACGAGCTTCGAGGCGGCCGGCGTCGTCAACACGACGGGCGTCGTGCTCGATCGCTTCGATGGTTACGCGCTGCGCGGGCGGATCAACGGGCGCGGCGCGCTGTCATGGTCCGGCAACCAGGCGTGGAGTTTCGACGTCGACGCGCAGGGGCTCGCGATCAGCGAATTGCGGCCGGGCGTCGAAGGCCGCGTCAGTGCGAAGGGCAGCATCGCAGGCGCAGGCCTCAGCGCGGCGGCACCGTGGACGGCTCGACTCACGTCACTGTCCGGCACGATGTTCGGCCGGCCGCTGACCGGGCGGGGTGAGATCGCGCACCGTGACGGCATGTTCGACCTCCGGGGCGTGCGCATCGCGAACGGCACCTCCTTCGTCGACCTCGACGGTCGCGTCGGCACCAACGCGCTCGACCTGGACTGGAACGTCGACCTGCGTTCGCTGGCCGTCGTCCTGCCTGGCATGACTGGAACACTCGTCTCGCGCGGCTCGGCACGCGGATTGCTGTCCCATCCCGTCATTGCCGGCACCGCACGCGTGCGACACTTCGATTACGCCGGCGTGCAGATCGCGAGCTTCGACGCCGAGGCTGACATCGACTCGAGCGACAAGCGTCGTTCGAATGTCGCGTTCAGCGCCACGACCATCGATGCGGCCGGACTCGCGTTCGACTTCGCGCGCGGCAGCCTCGATGGCTTCGTCGGCGAGCACCGGATCACGCTCGACTTCGCCTCGCCGGGCGACCCCGAGCGCCGCATCACCGAATTCCGTGGTGAGTTCATCGCCGAAGGCGGCTATGACCTGGAACTCAACCAATGGGCCGGCGACCTGTCGCAGGCCGACATCCAGTTCCCCGACGGCAATGCGCGACTGATCCAGCCGGCGGCGCTCGTGCTCGGCCCGGCGCTGCAGCGCGCGTCGCCGCTGTGCCTGCGCACTGACCAGGACTCGCGGCTGTGCATCGAGGGCGAGCGCCATGCACAGCCCCTCGCGTGGCGCGTGCTCTACAGCGCGGAGGACTGGCCGTTGCAACGCATCCTGCGATCGCTGCTCGGGTGGCGCGAGTTCGACGGCCGGCTGCAAGCGAGCGGCTGGGCGGAAAAGTCGCCGGGCAAGGAGTGGATCGGCGGTTCGACGCTGCTGGTGCATGAGCCAACGATCAACGTGCAGCGCAACAAGTTCCGCGTCGAGCGTATCCGGCTCGGCAGCAGCCGCTTCGACTTGCTGGCCGAAGCCACGCAGATTCATGCGAACCTCGATATCGACATCGACGAATCCACGAAAGTGCAGGGCGCGGCGCTGGTACAGCGGAACGCGGATGCACCCCTCGAGTCGACACTGACCGGACACATCAAGGGGACGTCCGAGGCGATCAAGGTCCTGCCGCTTCTGGTGCCGGAGATCGATCGGGCAGCCGGCCGACTCGAAGGCAACGTCGTGCTGGGCGGAACGGTCGGCCAGCCGACGTTCAATGGCGACTTCCAGGTACGCGACGGCACGCTGGAACTCTATCGAACCAACCTGAAGATTTCGGCGCTGCAGGCCGATGGCTCGTTCGACGGCGATGCGCTCAAGTTCGATGCGCAGGGCGAGACCGCCAAGGGCAAGCTGACGATCGACGGCAACTTCACCTGGCCGGACGGCGTCATGACCGGCTCGATGCGGTTGCGCGGCGACCAGCTGCTGGTGGCTGATACGCCGGAGCTGCGCGTCCTGGCCTCGCCCGACATCGTGTTGAGCGCCGGCGCGAACGGTTTCGAGGTCGAAGGCGAGGTGAAGATTCCGAGCGCCCGGATCTCGCCGCGCGAGATCACAACCTCGGTCAGCACGTCGCCCGACGAGCGCATCGTCGGCGTCCCGGACGTCGAGGACACGGAGCCGTCGTCGTCGGACCGGGTCACGAGCCGAATCAAGGTCGTGCTCGGCGATGCCGTGCGGGTGGATGCCTACGGGCTGAAGGCCCGCCTGGAAGGCAGCGTGACGGTGTCGACGGTGCCGGACGACGTGCCGCGCGGCAACGGCGTCATCCGGGTCGCCGAGGGTCAGTACAGGGCGTTCGGTCAGGACGTTCGCATCACCAGGGGTACGCTGTCGTTCAACGACT
Source organism: Pseudomonadota bacterium (assembly GCA_016704655.1). Classification (GTDB taxonomy): domain Bacteria; phylum Pseudomonadota; class Gammaproteobacteria; order Steroidobacterales; family Steroidobacteraceae; genus RPQJ01. The sequence continues at coordinate 167,206 of JADIZR010000007.1, forward strand.
CACCACTCAACGAGCCGGTGCTCGACATCGTCGCCGAGCGCAAGATCAAGGACGCGGACATTACTGTGGCAGTCAACGTGCGCGGAACGATCGCGCAACCCTTCGTCACGATCACTTCGCAGCCGTCGATGTCGAGCAACGAGGCCTTGTCGTACCTGCTGACGGGACGCTCGATCGATACGCTGCAATCGGGCGAAGCAGCGAACATCAACCAGGCGGCGGAGAGTCTCGCAGTGAGCGGCGGCGGGCTGTTGCTGGGTGGCCTCGGCACGCGCCTCGGCCTGGACGAAGTGTCCGTCGAACGGACGGGCGAAGACGACACGTCGGTGGTGCTGGGCAAGGCGCTATCACCGGACCTGTACGTGAGCTATGGCATCTCGATTGCCGAGGCGATCAATACCATCAAACTCCGGTACACCCTGAACGAACGGTGGTCGCTGAAGGCCGAGGCAGGCATCGAGCAGAGCGCGGATATCGAGTATCGGATTGAGCGGTAGCCGTTGTCCCGCTTTCGGGTCGTTGGTCGTAGGGGGGGGGATCCGCACTTCTTCCGGCGAGCGGAAAGGCAGACACGCTCGCCGGAAGAAGTGCGGATCCCCCCCGCGCCCTGACGTCACGCGCCTGAGTCACGGGCGGACGGTCAATACGATGTTGTCAATATCCACGCTGGCCCGATGACTCGCACGGCGCATGCAGCCGCACCGCGTTCGTGGAGCACGGCTTCAGATGGCAAACCAAAGTTCGATCAGGTGGATCGTTGAACTTCATGGCGCAGGACGTGTGCCTGAAGTGGCTCATCGGGTTTCCAAGTGTGGACCCAGTCTGCGAAGCAACAGAGCGTGTGCCCAGTCCATGAAAGCCTGAATGCGGGCTGCGCGCTTGCGTGCAGTAGGCGTCACCAGATGCAGCGGCAACGAGGGGCACTGCCAGCCCGGCAGCACCCGCACCAGTGCGCCGCTGGTCAGATGGTGGCTGGCGACGAACTCCGCCAGCACCACGAGCCCCAGCCCATCCAGTCCCGCGCTCAAAGCCGCCGCGCTGTCAGTTGTCACGAACCGGGCCCGCACGTCGTGCTCGGCGACCTGGCCTTCGCGCTGGAGCCGCACCGGCCGCAGCTTGCCCGTCGAGGCCAGCACATAGCCGACCTGCTGATGGTCGACGAGGTCACCCGGCGTGGCGGGCAGACCGTGATTGTCGATGTAGTGCGGTGCCGCGCAGAGCACGAAGCGCAGATCGCCCACGCGGCGGGCTGACAGCTGCGAGTCCGGCAGCACACCGCCGCGCAACGCGCAGTCCACACCCTCCTGGACCAGGTCGACCGCACGATCGCTGCAGCCCAGTTCGATGGTGAGCCTAGGGTGGCGCTCGAGGAACCCGCGCATCTCCGGGGCGAACACCAGGCGACCCATGGCGACCGGCACGTTCACGCGCAGGTGTCCCGCGGGTGCGCTGGTGCCCTTGCGCAGCATCGCCTCCACTTCATCGACCTGATCGAGGATTGTGCGGGCATGTTGGTAGTACGCCAGTCCCTCGGCCGTTGGCGTAACCGAGCGTGTCGTACGGGTCAGCAGCCGTGTGCCGAGCTTGTCCTCGAGTTGCTGGATCTGCTGGCTGACGGTGGCTTTGTGCAGGTTCAGCTGCTGGGCCGCCCTGGTGTAGCTGCCGCTGTCCACGACCTGCATGAAGGCTCGCATCGCATCGAAACGGTCCATCGAGTTCCTCCTGTCGGGCTCTGGCGCGATTGTCGGCGATCGCCCAACAGTGTGTCGACGGCCGCAAGCTAGGCAGCAAGGCCTGCGATTCTTAGAGTTCGGTGCATTACACATGACAGGAAACACCGAATGCTGAACCTTCGCCCCCTTGATGCCGCCTGTCCCATCGAACAGCAGTTGCAGAACTCGGCCACGCCGGTAGTGCTGGTCAACCTCTTCACCGTGGACGAGGCCGACACCCCGGCTCTGATGGTCGCCTGGGAGAAGGATGCCAACTGGATGAAGCAGCAGCCCGGCTTCCTTTCCACCCAGTTGCATCGCGCTATCGGTGGCAGCTGCATGTTTATGAACTACGCAGTGTGGGAGTCGGTGGAGCACTTCAGCGCCGCCTTCACTCACGCCGACTTCGTCAGCGCAATGGCTTCCTACCCCTCCAGTGCGGTTGCACAGCCGCATCTATTTGTCAGGGTGGCGGTGCCCAACCTGTGCGCCGCCTGAGCTTGCCTTAGCTGAAAGGACTTTTATGCCCAAGTTTGCCCATCGCATTGCCGGGATCCTCGCCCCGCTTTGCATCGCCACCTTCTTCCTGTCCACCATCCTGGTCGAGCTGTTCGGCTCTCACACCACGGTGGCGCAATTGAAATCGCTCATCGTCACACCGGGACTCTGGATCCTGATTCCCGCCATGGCCGCTGCCGGCGGCAGCGGTATGTTGCTATCGAAGTCGCGCAAGGGCAGGCTGGTGAATGCCAAGAAAAAACGCATGCCTTTCATCGCGGCCAATGGCCTGCTGGTACTGGTGCCTTGCGCGATCCTCCTCAACCGTTGGGCCGCGGCTGGCTCCTTCGACACGACCTTCTATGTGGTGCAGGTCGTTGAGTTGATCGCCGGCGCGACCAACCTGACGCTCATGGGTCTCAACGTGCGTGACGGCCTGCGAATGACGGGGCGACTGCGCGTGGCCCCGACGCCAGCGAGAGTCTCGTGAACGGATCGACCATCGCGTAGCGAGAGCGGCTTGACGGACGCAGACTGAGCATCCGCTGCAGGTCGTTCTTTCGCCATCGACGTCCTTTCAGCGCACGGCACGCATCCACGCATCAAGGTGATCTCCACCGACACATTTTGGTGACGGAGCCCTGGAAACTGCCGGTCGCAACTCATCGGCAGCGGGTCATGCGACGTGACCTCGCCGACGTTGCATGCGCCGTGAGAATTCTCGGGCTTTGACGAGAATTCTCTCCAGCGCGGATGTTCAGGCGTGCGTTTACGGTCTCTTTCCGGCGAGCGTGTATGCCTTTCCGCTCGCCCGGACAAGACCCGGAACGGATGCCTGATCGACTCGACGCCAACAGCGAACTTCAATCAAAGTCCGTCGGCATCTCCGGGCGCAGGAAATGCTGCCGCATGCGCGTGACCTGCTGCGGCGTGCTCCTGCCAATGGACATCGGCGGTAAGTCGTCCGGCGAGAAGAACTCGACTCCATCCGTCTCGTAACTGCCACGAGCCTCGCCGCCTTCGATCTCGCAGAGGAAGAACGCCTTCCAGCTGTGATGCAGTGACGGCGTGTGGCCGTGCGCGTTGCGGTCGTACAGCGCCGCGAGCTTGACCACCCGCACGCGGAAACCCGACTCCTGCTCGATTTCCTTGCGGATGGCGCCGGACGGCGAGTCGTTCACGTCGGCCCAGCCACCAGGCAGGGTCCACAACCCATCCATCGTTTCACGGACCAGCAGCACCTTGCCGTCGGCTGGACGGAACACGGCGCCGCGCACCTCGACCTTGGGCGTGACGTACCCGCCCTCCCGCGACCACTCAGACCGCAGCTCGACCGGATCGGCACCGGCACCTGCGGCCAGCAGCTCCGATGCGATGCGCTCGATGGCTGCGTAGCGCTCGCGGTCGTACTCGTCCTTGCAGAAATGCAGGCCCGTGCGCGCGAGCGCCTGCAGGCTGCGGAAGTGTTCCAGGCGCCGATCGTTCATTCCGGGAACTCCGGGCTTGACAGGCTCTGCATAATTATGCACATTTGCGCACCTTTTATTCACCAAGACCGGACACAATGCCCGTGGCCACCGACCTCAACGCCCAGACCCAGCGTCGCGATGCGATCGTCCGCATCCTGCGGCAGAACGCTGTCGCGCGTCAGGCCGAGCTGGTCACCCTGCTCCACCGCGAGGGCCACGACGCGACCCAGTCCAGCGTCAGCCGCGACCTGCGCGAGCTCGGCGTGGTCAAGGGCGGCGACCGTTACCTGCTGCCGGCCGCCGAGGACGCGCTCACTCCGAGCCACTTTGAGACGGTCAGCTCGTTCGTGAAGGGCTACCGCGCCGCGGGGCCCACGTTGACCGTGCTGCGCACGTCGGTGGGCACCGCGCAGAGCGTCGCCATCGCGCTCGACAAGGCACGCTGGCCCGAAGTCATCGGCACCATCGCCGGCGACGACACGATCTTCATCGCGACGGAAAGTGCGAAAGCGCAGCGCCGCCTGCACGACCACCTCCGTACCCATTTCGGACGCTGAGAGTTCCCGATGACCACGCAATCCCGGGGCGCCAAGCCCATCCTGCTCGCTTTTTCCGGCGGACTCGACACCTCGTTCTGCGTGCCCTGGCTCGCGGAAAAGTTCGGCCGCCCGATCGTCACGCTGACCGTCAACACGGGCGGCATCGACGCTGAGGCGGCTCGAGTGCTCGAGGAACGCTCGATGACGCTGGGTGCCGTTGCGCACCACCTGGTCGATGCGCGTCCGGCCTACTTCGAGCAGGTGCTCAAGTACCTGGTCATGGGCAACGTGCGTCGCGGCAACCTGTATCCGCTCTGCGTCGGCGCCGAACGCGTGCTGCAGGCCCAGACCGTCGCGCAGTTCGCGCGGCAGCTGGGTACAGATGTCGTGGCCCACGGCTCGACCGCAGCGGGCAACGACCAGGTGCGCTTCGAAGTCGCGCTGCGGACGCTTGCGCCCGAACTCGAGATTCTCGCGCCAGTCCGGGACCATGCGTTCAAACGACCCGAGCAGCTGGAATACCTGCAGACGCGAAAGCTGCCGGTGCCGCCGTTCGGCGCCGCCTACTCCGTCAATCGCGGCCTGTGGGGCGTGACGATCGGTGGCAAGGAAACGCTGGTCTCCGAGACCTGCATTCCGGACGGAGCCTGGGTGCTGACGAAGGACGCCTTCACGCACCCGCACGCGCCGGAACGACACACGATCGGTTTCGAAGCCGGCGTACCGAGTTCGCTCGATGGCAAGCCGCTCGACGCCGTGAGCCTCATCGAGCAAGTGGAGACGATCGGTGCGAAATTCGGCGTCGGCCGCGGCATTCACCTGGGCGACACGATCATCGGCTTCAAGGGCCGCGTTGCGTTTGAAGCCCCCGCGGCCGAAGTGCTGCTCACAGCGCATCGCGAACTCGAAAAGCTGGTGCTGTCCGCGCGACAGGCCCGGCTCAAGGACACGCTCGCTACGCCGTACGGCGACCTCGTGCACGAAGGCCAGCACCTCGACCCGGTGTGTCGCGACATGGAAGCCTTCTTCGTCTCGACGCAGCAGCGCGTCACGGGTGAAGTGCACGTCCTGTTCCGTCCCGGTGTCGTCTTCATCGAGGGCACCTCGTCGCGGTACTCGCTGATGAAAGCGTCGAAGGGCGCCTACGGCGAATCGGCCGGCGAATGGACGGCCGCCGAGGCCCACGGCTTCTCCAAGATGCTGGCGCTGCCGGGCATCTTCTACACGCGCGCCGGGCGCAACTGAGCACCGGCTGGGCCAGGGAAAAACACCATGCAGATGAAATCTGTCGTCGTCGACAAGATCGGTTCCATCGCGCAGGCCTGTGGCCTCGGCCACGAATTGCGCGTCGCCACGACCGACATTCCCTGCGAGGAAGGCGTGGTGCTGGTCGTCGAGGTGCTCACCAACAAGTCGACCTACAACCAGCTCGAACTCACCAGCGGCCGCATGGCCAAGGTGTCGAAGGGCGACGTGATCGTCGGCGCGCTCGGGCACCGGCAGGCGCTGTTCGGCTACTCGGGGCACATCCCCGAGCAGGTGGCCGTGAGCGACATCATCCAGGTGCTCAACATCGGCGGCGTGCTCGGCATCTGCGATTCGGTCAATCCCGACAGGGGCCAGCCGTTCGACGCGCGCGTGCTCGGCTGTGTGCTGCAGTTTCCGTTCCTCGGCGAGCGTATCGGCGTGCCGGCCCGCGTCGGTTATCACCGGCTGGACCAGGGAGCGACGCTCGACACGCACGGCGTGCCGATCGTGGCGCTTGCCGGCACCTGCATGGAGGCTGGCAAGACGGCCGCTGCCTGCGCGATCGTGAGCCGCATGCGGCATCGCGGCCTCGCCGTGCACGCGTTCAAGGCGACGGGCGTCTCGCTGCGTCGTGACATCCTTGCGATGGAAGACGCGGGCGCGCGTCGCAGCCAGATCTTCACGGATTTCGGCATCGTCACGACCACGGCCGCGTCCGGTCCCGCACTCACGCGGACCATGCTGACGGAGATGACCCAGGGCAAGCCCGACGTGGTGATCTTCGAACTCGGCGATGGCATCCTCGGCGCCTACGGCGTCGAAGCGATCCTGTCGGCACCAGACATCGCCAGGTCGCTGACCGCCGTGATCCTTTCGGCCAACGATCCAGTTGCGGCCTGGGGTGGCGTGAAGCTGCTGCGGGAGCGGTTCGGCATCGAGCCGTGTGCGGTCACCGGTCCCGCGACGGACAACGCAGTGGGCGTGAATATCATCGAGCAGCAGATGCAGGTACGCGCGTTCAATGCAATCACCGCCGGTGCCCTGCTCGGCGACCACATCATCGATGCACTGGGTCTCGCGGCGCAGCCCGTGGCGGCGATCAACCAATGAACGTACGAACACCCGCGATCGTCCTGGGTGGCACCGGCTACGTTGCCGGCGAACTGTTGCGCCTGCTTGCATCGCATCCGTATTTCGACCTGGCAGCAGTGGCCTCGGACAGCCAGCCCGACGAACCCGTTGCCCAGTTCTTCCGTCACCTGCAGCCCGTGCTGCCGCACCTGCGCTTCGCCAACTACGAAGAGATCCTCGAGTACGTCACGGCGAACCCGACGACCGCTGTCTTCTCGGCGGCGCCACATGGCGTATCGGCTGCCCTCATCGATCGGTTGCTGACGGCCGCCGAGCAGGCTGAAACGCAGGCGCGGGTCGTCGATACCTCGGCAGACTTCCGCTACGCGAGTGCGGATGCCTACGAGACCGTCTACAAGCACGCTCACTGCGCGCCGGACCGGCTCAGCGAGTTCACCTGCGCGGTCCCCGAGCACTTGAATGCTTTGTCCACGCCCCACGTGGCACACCCCGGGTGTTTCGCGACCGCCGTGCTGCTCGCGAGCGTGCCGCTACTTGCGCTCGGCCTCGTGGAGCCGCGCCTGTTCGTGTCCGGCGTCACCGGCAGCACCGGGTCGGGTCGCCAGCCCGTGGCCGGCACGCACCATCCGCAACGTCACAGCGACATGTACTCGTACAACGTGCTCGCACATCGGCACGCGCCGGAAATTGCAGCACTCGCGCTGGCGGCCTCCGGCACGCAGGCCGACTTTGCCTTCGTGCCGCACAGCGGCCCGTTCGCGCGGGGTATCCATGTGACCGTCCAGGCGACGCTGTACGAATCGATGTCGACGCACGAGCTCGTGCATGCGCTACGTGAATATTACGACCAGTCCGTCTTCGTGCGCGTCAGCGGCGAGATGCCGCGCCTCAAGGACGGCGTCGCCAGCAACTTCGCGGAACTCTCCGGCGTCAGCAATGGACGCACGGTCGCCGTGATGTGCGTGATCGACAACCTGACCAAGGGCGCAGCCGGCGGCGCCGTGCAATGGATGAACCGCATGTTCGGGCACGAAGAGACCGCCGGACTGATGACGCCTGCACCGGGGTGGACCTGATGAACGCGGTCGTCAACTGGGCGCCACCCGCCGACCACTTGGCACCGGTGTACGCGCAGTGGTCTCTCGACGTGGTCGACGGCTCCGGCGTGTACCTGAACACGCGCAACGGTCGGCGGGTGCTCGACCTGTATGGAGGTCACGCCGTTGTAGCGCTCGGCTATTCGCATCCGCGCCTGCTCGTGGCGCTCGAAGCCCAGGCGAAGTCGCTGATCTTCCAGAGCAATGCCGTGCCGCTCGACGTGCGTGCGCGAGCCGCGCTGCGCCTGACGCGATTTGCCGGCCTCGGCCTCAACACGGCGTTCTTCATCAGCACGGGCGCGGAAGCGAACGAGAACGCGCTGAAGCTGGCATTGCGAATCACAGGCCGCCGCAAGGTCGTTGCCGTTGAAGGCAGCTTCCACGGCCGTACCGCTGCTGCCGGAGCCGTGACTTGGGGTGCGGCAAAGAAGTGGTATGGCTTTCCACAGGCACCTTTCGACGTCGAGTTCGTGCCGCGCGGTGACTTCGCCGCAATCGATCGGATCATCGGCACGGACACGGCCGCCGTGATCGTCGAACCCGTCCAGGGTGTCGGTGGAGCGCTCGACCTCGGCGAGCCGTTCCTTACGGCATTGCGCAAGCGCTGCACCGAAACCTGCGCGTTGCTCGTCTTCGACGAAGTGCAGTGTGGCATGGGTCGCACCGGTTACCCGTTTGCCGCCAACATGTATGGCGTCTCGCCCGACATGATCACTACGGCCAAAGCCCTCGGTGCCGGCTTCCCGTGCGCCGCCTTGCTGATGGCGGATCACGTCGCTGGCCACCTGAAGCTGGATGATCTCGGCACGACGTTCGGCGGCGGGCCGATGGCCTGCGCGATGATTGAAACCGTGGTGGACATCATCGAGAGCGAGGGCCTGCTCGCGAACGTGCGCAAGCTGTCGCAGCAGATGCGCGAAACCTGCGTCGTCGGGCCGGTGACGGGCACGCAGGGCGCCGGCTTCCTGCTCGGCCTGCGCACTCGCCGCCCCGCGAAGGACGTGCAGCGCGAGTTGCTCGAACAGCACGACATCCTCACGGGAACCAGCGCTGACCCGCACATCGTCCGCATCCTTGCGCCCTACGTACTCGAGTCGCAGCACGTCGAGCAGCTGCGCGACGCCTTGTCCTCTCTGCCTGCCTGAATCGAAGGCGCAGCAACACAGACTTCTCGCGCGCAGCGCCTTCCGACTATCCCCTAACCCCTAACCCCTTCCTCCCTTCCTCCCTTCCTCCCCTTCCCCTCTCCCTATGCAACGCTTCCTCGACCTGGCCGATCTCTCCCGCGACGAAGTCGCCGACCTGCTCGCGCTCGCCCAGCGCCTGCAGGATCGACCGGAACCGACCGCGCTCGCCGGCAAGATTCTCGGGCTGCTGTTCCTGAATCCGTCGCTGCGTACGCTCGCTTCGTTCCAGGCCGGCATGCAGCGTCTCGGCGGTACGGCGTTCGTCGTGACACCGGGCCAGGGCACCTGGCAGGTCGAGACACGGGACGGCACGGTCATGAATGGCGGCGCGGCAGAACACGTGCGCGAAGCGATTCCCGTGCTTGCCTCGTATTGCGACGCGCTCGGCATCCGCTCGTTCGCCGAGGGCAGGGACCTCGCGGCAGACCTCGCCGAAGAGCAGTTCATGCGCATGGCCAACCTGTGCCCGAAGCCGCTCGTGAACCTGGAGTCGGCTGTCAACCATCCGTGCCAGGCCCTTGCAGACTGGCGGACGATGGACGAGCTCGCCGTGCCGCGCGCCGGCAAGTTCGTGCTGAGCTGGGTCTCGCACCCGCGCGCTTTGCCGCTCGCGGTCCCGGCCGCGACCGTGCACATGGCGGCGCAGCGCGGCATGGACGTCGTCGTGCTGCGGCCCGAAGGCTACGCCCTGCCCGACGCGATCATGCACAAGGCGCGGGCAGCCGCCGCGGCAGCAGGTGGCAACGTCTCCGAGACCGCCGATCGCGCATCGGCGCTGCGTGATGCGCACGTCGTATACGCAAAGGAATGGGGCTCACCGCTGCACTACGGTGACGCCGACGGCGAAGCGCAGGCACGTGCACCGCTCGGCGACTGGTGCGTGCGCGAAGACTGGTTTCGGCACGCGCGGGCCGACTGTCATTTCATGCATTGCCTGCCCGTGCGCCGCAACGTCGCGGTCGCCGACGAAATTCTCGATGGACCGCGCAGCCGCGTGATCCACGAAGCCGCCAACCGCATGGTCGTCCAGATGGCCGTGCTGCATCGATTGCTCAAGGGGAACTGACGATGATCGGACACAAGGTAGAACAGGCTGTCACGGTGCGGGCACTGCGCGGCGCGACTCCTTACATCCACATGTACAAGGGCAAGGTCTTCGTCATCAAGACCGGGGGCGGTGCGTTCCGCGACGCCGGGACGATGCGAGCCTTCGTCGAGCAGGTGACGATCCTGCACCACCTCGGCATCCGTGTCGTGCTGGTGCACGGCGGCGGCCCGCAGCTCGACGACGTGACGGCGAAACTCGGCGTGCAGACACGCATGGTGCAGGGTCGTCGCGTGACCGACGCGTCGGCCATCGACGCGACCAGCATGGTCCTGAACGGCCTGATCAACACGCAACTGGTCGCGCTCTGCCGCAGCTTCGGTATTTCCGCGATCGGTATCGGCGGCATCGACGGTGGCCTGGTGCAGGCGCATCGACGGGCTCCGGTGACGCTCGCGAGCGGCGAGGTCGTCGACTACGGCCAGGTGGGTGACATCGACGGCATCGATGGCTCCGTCGTCACGCGGCTGCTGGACAGCGGCTTCCTGCCTGTCGTAAGTCCGCTGTCGTGCGACTCCTCGGGACAGCTGCTCAACATCAATGCCGACACGGTCGCCGCGGCGATCGGCGGCGCGCTGGTCGCCGAGAAGCTGATCCTGTGCACCGGCGCTCCCGGCATCCTCGAACGTGTCGACGATCCGCAGTCGCTGATCTCCTACACCGACCTGGCCGGCTTGCACCGACTGCGCGAGAAGGGTGCGATCACCGACGGCATGTTGCCGAAGTCGAGCGCCATCGAGGCGGCGATTCGGGGTGGCGTCCGCCGCGTGCACGTGATTTCGTACGCCGAGACAGACTCGCTGCTCGCCGAGATTTTCACGAACGAAGGCAAGGGCACGCTGGTCGTCGCAGACACCAGGGCCCTTACGGCCGCTGAACAAGGGCAGTAGGAAGTGATTCGTGATTAGTGAGTAGTGACGACTGCGAAGGAATTCCTCATGACCAGGCTCTGGGACAAGGGCGCACCCCTCGACGAACGAGTGTTGCGCTTCACGGCCGGCGAAGACCATGCGCTCGACAACCGGCTCGTGGCCTACGACGTCCGCGCCTCGATCGCGCACGCCGAAATGCTGCAGGAATGCGGCCTGCTCGCGCAGGACGAGCTGGACGCGATCCGCAACGGACTGAACGAAATCGCGGCCGCCCACGCCCGTGGCGAATGGTCCGTGACGCTGGACCTCGAAGACGGCCAGACGGCGCTCGAGACCTTGCTCACGCGCAAGATCGGTACCGCAGGCGCGCGTCTGCATGCGGGTCGCTCACGCAACGACCAGGTGCTCACGGCACTTCGCCTGTATCTACGCGACGCAGTCGAAAGCCTGGCTGAGGGAGCCCGGCACGTCGCCGAGGCACTCGACGGCCTGGCGGCAGACCAGGGCTCGATCGCCCTGCCCGGCTACACGCACATGCAGCAGGCGATGCCGAGCTCGGTCGCGCTCTGGGCGCAGGGATTCGCCGCGGAAATCCGCGACGACATCGAGGGGCTGCGTCACTCGCACCGGCGCATCGGCAAGAATCCTCTCGGTTCCGCGGCGGGATATGGCACGCCAAACCTGCCCGTGAGCCGCGACGCTACGCGCGCCAGGCTGGCATTTCCTGCGAATCACGAGCCGGTGACGGCGGTGCAGCTGTCGCGCGGCAAAGCGGAAGCCGAAGTGCTGTTCCAGATCACGCTGTTGATGCAGGACGTCGGGCGGCTCGCGTCCGACCTGTTGCTGTTCTATACGCGGGAGTTCGGCTTCGTCCGGCTGCCCGATGCGTTCACGACCGGTTCGTCGATCATGCCGCAGAAGCGCAATCCGGACGTCTTCGAGCTGGTGCGCGGCCGCACGGCGACGGCGCAGGCGTGCCTGTCCGAGGTGCTCGGCATCACCGCCAAGTTGCCGTCGGGCTATCAGCGCGACCTGCAGCTGATCAAGGCGCCGCTGTTCCGCTCGATCGACGTCTGCCTCGAGTCGCTCGGCATCATGGCCGCCGCGATTCCAGAGGTGCAGTTCGTGCCGGAGCGCATCCGCATGGATGCCGACATTCATGCGGCGGCAGAGGCCAACGCGCTCGTCGCGCAGGAAGGCATCCCGTTTCGCGAGGCGTACCAGCGCATCGGGGCGAAGCACCGCCGCGAGGAGTAACGCGGCGCGCGTAGACGCGTTAGCATCGGAGGACTCGCAGACGCGTCGGAGTCCAAAGCATGCGCAAGTCGATCGCCGTCACCACGTTGCGGACAGGTTCCGGCAGACACGCCATGAACCCGTCCCTGGGGGCTCGTACCCTGAAGGGCACAAGCGCTCGCCGTCCATGGCTCGCGACGGTCTGCCGGAACCTGTCCGCAACGCGTGCCGGCTTCCCGACGCTTTTCGCTGCGACAGTTGCGATTGGCTTGCTGGGCAGCGCCGCGTCCGCGGCGCCGGCGGACTTCTCCCGCCTCGGCAAGGACCTCACGCCGGTCGGCGCCGAACGCGCCGGCAATGCCGACGGCACGATTCCCGCGTGGGAAGGCGGACTGATGCAGCCTCCTGCCGGCTGGACACCGCAGCAGGGCTACATTGACCCCTTCCCGAACGACAAACCGCTCTTCACGATCAATTCGACGAACGTCGGCGAGTACGAAGCGAAGCTGACGAAGGGACAGGCCGCGCTGCTGCGCAAGTACCCGCAGAATTTCCGCATGACTGTGTATCCGACGCGCCGCACGGTAGGTTACCCGAAGGCCGTGACGGATCGCGTCATCGCGCAGGCCGGCAAGGTCTCGCTGCAGGGCTTCGGCCTCAAGGACCTGAACGGCTCGACCACGCCGTTCCCGATTCCCGAGAACGGTCTGCAGGCAATCTGGAATCACCTCGTGCGCTATCTCGGCGGCGGCATCGTCCGCGCCGGACACTCGTTCCCGGTCCGACCGAACGGCGACTTCTACAAGATCGGTTTCAGCTCGCAGCGCATCTACGCGCAGAACGTCGAGAACGTCGAGCCCAACCGGCTTTTCTACGCACTCGGCTATTTCACTGAACCGTCGACGCTGCGCGGCACGATCTTCCTGGTGCACGAACCGGTGGACCAGGTCGCGGAACAGCGCTCGGCGTGGATCTACAACTCCGGCCAACGCCGTGTGCGTCGTGCGCCTGATCTCGCGTACGACGGCATCAACGATGGCTCCGAGGGCATGCTGACGACCGACCAGGTCGACGGCTACAACGGCGCGCCCGACCGCTACCAGTGGCAACTGCTGGGCAAGCGCGAGATTTACGTGCCGTACAACACGTACAGGCTCTCCGACAAGTCCCTCAAGTACAAGGACATCATCCAGCCGAAGTCGATCCATCCCGACTACGTGCGCTACGAACTGCACCGTGTGTGGGTGGTGGAAGGCACGCTCAAGCCGGGCCAGCGCCACATCTACGGCAAGCGCACGCTCTATCTCGATGAGGACAGCTGGTCGGTGCTGGCCGAGGACGCCTACGACACGCGCGGCGGCTTGTGGCGTGCTGCGATGCACGGCCTGCTGCAGGCGTACGACGCGCAGGTTCCGTTCTACCGTTTCGGTATCTACCACGACCTCAACAGCGGCGGATACCTCGTCGGCGGCCTCGACAACGAGGTCAAGGAACCGATCCAGTTCAACGCCAGGGCGAAGGTCGGGGACTTCCAGCCGGACGCGCTCCGGCGCCTGGGCGGAACCCTCTAGCGCGTCTTCAGGTCAGTCGAGGCCGAGCTGGAAGCCGGCGTCGAGGTCCTGCTTCGAATAGACCTTGAAGGAGATCAGCGTCTCCGAGCCCGTGATCCCGGGCAGCTTGCGCATCTTCTCGCTGATCACGCGTGCCAGGTCTTCGTTCTCACGCACGCGCACCAGCGCGACGAGATCGTACTGGCCGGCCACCGAGAACACCTCGCTCACGCCTTCGAGCTCGGCCATCGTCTGTGCCAGCTCAGGCACCTTGTCGGTCTCGGCCTTGATCAGGACGACGGCGGTCACCATGGGGAGCCTCAGAGGAAGTGATTAGTGAGTAGTGAGTAGTGAGTAGTCGGAGCGGATTCTAGCCCCAACCAAACCTCGCCGATCACTAATCACTACTCACTAATCACTACTCACTAATCACTACTCACTAATCACTAATCACTAATCACTAATCACTAATCACTACTCACTTCCCTTCCGCGTCCGGCTGCTCCTCCGGCCGGGCCGACCGGAAGGCTGGCAGCCGCTCGAGGTGCGCGCAGATCGCGGCGAGCCGCGGATACGGCGCGACATCGACGCTGAAGCGGCGTGCGTTGTACATCTGCGGCACCAGGCACACGTCGGCGAGGGTCGCGGCGTTGCCGAAGCAGAAGCGCTGCTGGTCAACCTCGACCGGGGCGCCGGGTATCGAACCGACCCAGCGCTCGAGCCCCGCGAAACCACGCCCGATCCAGTGCGCCACCCAGCGGTTGACCGCTGCGTCGTCCGCGCCGAATTCACGGCGCAGGTAACCCATGATCGGCAGGTTGTTGAGCGGATGCGTATCGCAAGCGACGACCATGGCCATGCCACGGACAGTCGCGCGATCCCGCGCCGAGCCAGGCAGCAGCTGCGGCTCCGGATGGATCTCGTCGAGGTATTCGCAAATGGCGAGCGATTGCGGGATGACGAAACCGTCGTCAGCCAGCGCAGGGATCAGTCCCTGCGGATTGACCGCGAGGTAATCGGGCTGGCGCTGCTCGCCGCCGTCGCGCAGCAGGTGCTTCGGCACGGACTCGTAGTCGAGGCCCTTGAGCGCCAACGCGATGCGGACGCGGAACGCGGCCGAGCTGCGCCAGTACGTGTACAGCCGGAATGCCATCTGCCTTCTCCCGGAGCGTTCAGACGATGGTCGTGCGCAGCGTGTCGAGACCGTCGATACCGGCCACGATGCTGTCGCCGCGCTGCAAGGCGCCGACGCCGGCCGGCGTGCCGGTGAAGATCAGGTCGCCCGCCTGCAGTTCGAACAGCGTCGCCAGCTCGGCCACGATCTCGGGCACGCTCCAGATCAACTCGGACAGGTTGGCGTCCTGTCGCGACTGACCGTTGACTTCGAGCCAGATGCGTCCCGACGTGAGGTGGCCACCGTCGGTCACGGGACGGATCGCCGTAATCGGGGCCGAGTGATCGAACGCCTTCGCGACGTCCCAGGGCAGTCCGTGGTCCTTCGCTTGCGTCTGCAGGTCACGACGCGTCAGGTCATTGCCGACCGCGTAACCAAACACGTGCTCGAGCGCCTCGGCCACAGGTATCTGCTTGCCGCCCTTGCCGATGGCGACGACGAGCTCCACCTCATGGTGCAGGTTCGACGTGCGCGGCGGGTAACGCACCGGCGAGCCGTTCGCGACCACTGCGTCGGCAGGCTTGGTGAAGAAACACGGCGGCTCGCGTGTCGGATCCGATCCCATCTCGCGTGCGTGCGCAGCGTAATTGCGACCGACGCAGTAGATGCGGTGCACCGGGAAACGCGCGGCGGTGCCGGAGATCGCGACGGTGGGTCGCGGCACGGCGAACGGTAGCGGGTCGGTTGTCATCGTGTGCTCCTCGGTGTGCGAACGTGCCGACGCCTGTACACGCAGCAACTCGGGCAGGAAGACTTCCTGGACCAGGATCGGCAGGCCGCCGAGCCTGTACACCGCGCGGCGGGCCCACATGGATGTGTCACCCGTGACGACGCGAGCAGCCTCGGCAAGCGGGTGGCCCGCAGGAAGCTCCGCGTATTCGAGCGGCTCGCGCTCGAGCGGCGCGTCCACCTGGCGCAGCGCCTCGCCGAGCGGCGAGTCACCGAGTTCGTGCAGCCACGGGTAATGTCCGAGCGTCGAGGCGGGCAACACGGTCTGCGCGAACACAATGCGCTCGCCGCTGGCGCAGAACTCAACATTGCGCAGCAGGCAGGTTTCGTCGTCGACCTGCAGCCGTTCGCGCAGTGGCGTGGAGAGCGCGGATTCACGCAACCCGCCGAGCCGCCGAAATTCCATCGCCGGACCGCACAACGCACGGACGCGCGCCGTGAGCATTCCCGGCTCGGCGAGCCAGGACAGCAGGTCGTGCGGCACACGCGCCGAGACGGCGGTGAGGGACGACCAATGCAAGGGATTGGCCAAGGGCCTGCAGCGTGTCAGAACTGGTCGGCGGTCAGCGCCATGATCGAGCTGCTGCCGGCACGCACGGCGACGCCGTAGGCCAGCACACGCGGCAGCACGTGCTCCGCATAGAACCTCGCCATCAGTACCTGCGTGCGCAGGAAGACGGGGTCGGTGCCGTCGGTCTCGAGCCTGGCGGTCGCAACCAGCGCGCCGCGTGCCAGCTGCCAGCCGCCGATGACGGTGCCCATCAACATCAGGTAGTTGAAGGCCGCGGAACTCACGAGTTCGGGATCCTTGCGCTCGCCCGCCAGCAGGTGCGATGAGCACAGCACGAGTTCGTCGAGTCCTTTTGCGAGCCACAGGCGGACGCTCGCCAGGCCCTCGCCCGCATTCGCGAGCGGCGCGTCGACGAGACGCATTTCCGACACGAACGCCGAGACGGTGGCGCCGCCGTCGCGCAGCAGCTTGCGGCCGACGAGATCGATCGCCTGGATTCCGTTGGTGCCTTCGTAGATCGAAGCGATGCGCGCGTCGCGGTAGTACTGCGCAACGCCGGTCTCCTCGACGTAACCCATGCCGCCGTGCACCTGGATGCCGAGGGCCGTGACGTCCTGCCCGATTTCGGACGAGAACGCCTTGGCAATCGGCGTCATCAGGTCGCCGCGCGCCAGCCAGGCCGCCGACGTCTCGGGCGTGTCGCCATAGTTGCCGCGATCGAGGCACGACGCCGTGTAGTAACAGATGGCCCTGCACGCCTGCGTCAGCGATCGCATCAGCAGCAGCGTGCGACGGATGTCCGGATGCCGGATGATCGCGACGCGGCTTTTTTCGCCCGCGGCGCGACCCTGCACGCGCTCGCGCGCGTACTTGACTGACGCCTGGTACGAACGGTCGGCGAGGCCCACGCCCTGCGCACCGACGCCGAGGCGCATGTAATTCATCATGGTGAACATGGCGGCGAGGCCTTCGTTCGGCACCCCGACCAGGTAACCCAGCGCCCCGCCACCGTCGCCGAACGCCATCACGCACGTGGGGCTCGCGTGGATGCCGAGCTTGTGCTCGACCGACACCGGGAACACGTCGTTGCGCTCGCCAGGCGTGCCGTCGGCATTCAGCTTGTACTTCGGGACGAGGAACAGTGAGATGCCCTTGGTGCCCTGCGGCGCTCCGGGCAGCCGCGCCAGCACCAGGTGCACGATGTTCGACGTCATGGGGTGGTCGCCCCAGGTAATGTAGATCTTGCGTCCTGTCAGCAGGTAGCTGCCGTCGGCCTGCGGTTCCGCACGAGTCGTGAGCGCGGCCAGGTCAGAGCCTGCCTGCGGCTCGGTCAGGCACATCGTGCCGGTCCATTCCCCCGAGACGAGCTTGCCGAGGTACTGCGCCTTCAGTTCATCGGAACCGTGACGATCGAGCGCGAGGATCGCACCCTGCGAAAGCTCGGGGCACAGCGCGAAGGCCACGTTGGCGCCGGACCACATCTCGTCGCAGGCGATGGAGATCGTCTTCGGCAGGCCCTGGCCGCCAAAGTCGGGATTCGCGGCGATGCCCGGCCAGCCGCCCGCGCTGAACCTGGCATAGGCGTCGGTGAACTCAGGGGGCACCTGCACCGCCTTGTCCACGACCTGCACGCCCTTGCGATCACCAAGCCAGTTGGTCGGTGCGAGCACGCCGCTGGCAAAGCGACCGGCCTCTTCGAGCACGGCCTCGACCGTGTCTGCATCGACCGCCGAATACGCTTGCAGCGCCGCGACGTTCTTGAAGTCGGCGAGGTGCTCGATCGTGAATCGCATCTGCTGCAGGGGGGCGCTGTAATCGGGCATGGTCGGCTCCGGCGGGATCGTTTGTGCTGTGCAACAATCCATTTTGCCCTGCCCGGGCGGGTCCTGCCATGCCAGCCCGGCCCACGCGGGTACAATCGTTTTCTTGCCGCGAGGTTCGGATGAGCATCTGGTTTCGACCCACGACGATCGAGCAGGTCCACGCCACCTTCAGTGGCGTCCGCGACATCAACCTGCACCTGGACATCAGGCTGACTGAGATCGGCGACGATTTCCTGCGCGGGTCGATTCCCGTGGACGAGCGCACCCGCCAGCCGTTCGGTCTGCTGCACGGCGGGGCCAGTGTCGTGCTGGCCGAGTCGCTGGGCAGCACCGCCAGCAATCTCTGTCTCGATACCAGCAAGTTTTACGCCGTTGGACAGGAGATCAGCGCAAATCACCTCCGTTCGGCGCGGTCCGGGCGGGTGACCGGAACGGCCCGGCCGGTGCATCTGGGCGGTCGATCCCAGGTCTGGGACATCCAGCTGCAGGACGAGGCTGGCCGGCTGACCTGCGTATCGAGACTGACCATGGCCGTCATCGCGGCGCCCGGGCGAGGCATGACGCTCGTCGGGAAGGAGAAATGATGCAGCACAGTCTCGCGCAGCGCCCTCGCGGCAATCCTCCTGGCTGCGGTGGCCGCGAGCGGCTGCGGCCTCAAAGGGCCACTCACCCTGCCGTCGAAGTCCGATGAGGTCGTGATCCGCGCGCCGGGCCAGGCCACGCCAGTAGAAGGCGAGACGACGGCGACGCCATCGGCCACCACTCCTGCGGAACCAGCCCAGGAAACTCCCGCCAGGCCCAGGGACGAGCGCATCCCGCCCCCGCCGCTGCCGGGCGGGAAACCAGGCACCGCCCGCGGTGGTTGATCCACGCACACTGGTGCTCGTGGATGGCTCGTCCTACCTGTACCGGGCCTTCCACGCGCTGCCACCGCTGACGAACTCGCGCGGGGAGCCGACGGGTGCGGTGCTCGGCGTGCTCAACATGCTGCTCAAGCATGCAGCGCGAGCAGAACCCAGAGCTCGTGGCCGTCGTCTTCGACGCGCCGGGCAAGACGTTTCGCGACGAACTGTTCGCGGAGTACAAGTCGCACCGGCCGCCGATGCCGGACGACCTTCGCTCCCAGATCGAGCCGCTGATCGATGCCGTGCAGGCGCTCGGCCTGCCGCTGCTGAGAATTACAGGTGTCGAGGCGGACGACGTCATCGGCACGCTCGCGCAGCGCGCCGTGGACTCGGGACTGCAGGTGCTGATCTCGACCGGCGACAAGGACATGGCGCAGCTGGTCAACGAGCGCGTCACGCTCGTCAACACCATGACGAACTCGTCCCTCGATCGGGCCGGCGTCAAGCTCAAGTTCGACGTCTACCCCGAACAGATCATCGACTACCTCGCGCTCGTCGGCGACGCCTCCGACAACATTCCCGGCGTGCCGAAAGTCGGCCCGAAGACGGCGGCAAAATGGCTCAACGAGTACCGCACGCTCGACAGCTTGCTAGAGAACCAGGATCGCATCGAAGGCAAGGTCGGCGAGAGCCTGCGCGCCTCGACGGCGGATCTCGCACTGTCGCGCGAACTCGCCAGGATCCGCTGTGACGTCGAGCTCGACATCGGCCCG
This sequence comes from Pseudomonadota bacterium, assembly GCA_016704655.1. Taxonomy (GTDB): domain Bacteria; phylum Pseudomonadota; class Gammaproteobacteria; order Steroidobacterales; family Steroidobacteraceae; genus RPQJ01. Next base: position 186,666 of record JADIZR010000007.1, read on the forward strand.
GAGCAGCTGCGTCGCCACGAACCGGACGTGGCCAGGCTGCGCGAGCTGTACACACGACTCGAACTGCGCTCGCTGCTGAAGTCGCTGGACGCCCCTTCCTCTCCTTCCTCCCCTTCCTCCCCTTCCCCCCCTTCCCCCCCTCCCCCCCCTTCCCCCAACGCCTGGGCGCCTGGCCGCAACTACGAGCTCGTGCTCGAACGGGAACACTTCGACCGCTGGCTCGAGGCACTGCGCGCCGCAGACGTCTTCGCCTTCGACACGGAAACGACGTCGCTCGATTACATGCAGGCCGAGATCGTCGGCGTGTCGTTCGCGGTCGAGTCCGGCACGGCGGCCTACGTGCCGCTCGCGCACACCTATCCCGGCGCGCCGGATCAGCTGAACCGCGCCGAGGTGCTGCAACTGCTGCAGCCGCTGCTCGAGGACGAGCGTCGCGGCAAACTGGGCCATCACCTGAAATATGACGCGCACGTGCTGCGCAACCACGGCATCGAACTGCGCGGCATGCGTTTCGATTCGATGCTGGAGTCGTACGTGCTGAACAGCACGGCGACGCGCCACGACCTGGATTCGGTGGCGCGGCTTTACCTGGGTGTCGAGACGATCCATTACGAGGACGTCGCGGGCAAGGGCGCGAAGCAGCTCAACTTCAGCGACGTGTCGGTCGAGACGGCCGCGGAGTATTCCGCCGAGGATTCCGACGTCGCGCTGCGCCTGCACCGCACACTCTGGCCGCGGCTCGAAGCCGTGCCTGCACTCGCCCGGCTCTACCAGGAGATCGAGCAACCACTCGTACCCGTGCTGCTCGACATGGAGCACTGCGGCGTGCTGGTCGACGCGCATATGCTCAAGCGCCAGAGCCAGGAACTGTCGCGCAGTCTCGTCGAGCTCGAAAAACGCGCGCATGCCGCTGCGGCGCAGCCTTTCAACCTCGAATCGCCGAAGCAGCTGCAGGAAGTGCTGTTCGGCAAACTTGGCCTGCCCGTGAAGCGCAAGACGCCCACCGGCCAGCCGTCGACGGCCGAAGACGTGCTCGAGGAACTGGCCGACGAGTTCGAACTGCCGCGCATCATCCTGGAGTACCGCGGACTCGCGAAGCTGCGCTCCACGTACACCGACAAGCTGCCGGAACAGATCAATCCACGCACGGGCCGCGTCCACACGTCTTATCACCAGGCTGTTGCGGCAACAGGGCGCCTGTCCTCGACCGACCCGAACCTGCAGAACATCCCGATCCGCACGGCGGAAGGACGACGCATCCGGCAGGCCTTCGTGGCGCCGCCAGGCCATGTCCTGATTGCGGCCGACTACTCGCAGATCGAACTGCGCATCATGGCGCACCTTTCGGGCGACGCCGGCCTGCTCGATGCCTTCGCGCACGACCACGACATTCACCAGGCCACCGCCGCCGAGGTATTCGGGGTGCCCGCGCCCGATCAGGTCACGCCCGACCAGCGGCGTGCGGCGAAGGCGATCAACTTCGGGCTCATCTACGGCATGTCCGCTTTCGGGCTCGCACGGCAGCTCGGTATCGAACGCGGCGCGGCGCAGCAGTACGTGGACCTCTACTTCCAGTGCTACCCGGGCGTGAAGCGCTACATGGACGAGACACGCGCGGCGGCGCGCGAGCAGGGCTTCGTCGAGACCGTGTTCGGACGCCGGCTCTACCTGCCCGAGATCCGGTCGCGCAACCGTGCGATGCAGCAGTACGCCGAGCGCAGCGCGATCAACGCGCCGATGCAGGGCACGGCCGCGGACATCATCAAGCGCGCGATGATCGAGGTGCACCGGTGGTTGTTCGCCCAGCCGCACGCGCGCCTCATGATGCAGGTGCACGACGAGCTCGTGCTCGAAGTGGCGGAAGAGCGCGTCGACAGCGTGCTCACCGAACTGCGCGGGCACATGGTGGCCGCGGCCGACTTGCGGGTTCCGCTCAAGGTCGAAGTCGGCGTCGGTCGAAACTGGGACGAAGCGCACTGAACTTCGCCACGGTGCGGTCATCCAAACAACCGTAAAATGCATCATCCGGGCGTCCCGCCCAGTCCAGGAGACAAATCGTGCGCAAGACCCTCGCCGCCGCCGCGCTCGCGGCTTCATTCAGCCTGCTCAGCCTGCCCGCGTTTTCCGCCGACAACGGCATCTATCTCGGCGCCAGCGTCGGTCAAAGCAGCGTCCAGTACGACGAGGAATTTGATGGCGAGAATTTCAACTTCGACGCCAGCGCGACGGGGTTCAAGGCGATCGCCGGCTGGCGGTTCCTCGACTGGGTTGCTGTCGAAGCCAACTACGTCGACCTCGGCTCCGGCGACGACAACGTGCAGGGCCAACGTATTGAATCCGACGTCAATGGCGTCTCGCTGTCGGCGGTGGGTTTCGTACCCATCGGTCCGGTGGACCTGTTTGCGCGCGTCGGCGCCGTCAACTGGAATGCGGATCTCGAGGCGCCGAGCCTCGGCGTGAGCGCGAGCGACGACGGCACTGACCTGACCTACGGCGTTGGCGCCCAGTTTCGCGTGTGGAGCCTCAGCATCCGCGGTGAGTACGAAGTATTCGATATTTCCGACGCGGACACGGTCGACATGTTCTCGATCGGAGTCACCTGGACTTTCCTGTAACTTAACCCATTGATCGGAATAGGATTATTGGCAGTTTAGACGCGGCAGGAAAGCAGGCTGGAGACAGCTGGAACTTTCGCGGTAAGACCCCCTCTAATCCGTTTGAGCGTCCTTGTGACGCTTGGCGTTGGCCTCTCTCCCTGGGCCCAACGTCTGCCCGGTCATCCCCCAATACCGGGTTGATTTGCCCCGGCTGGATCCACAGGTCCAGCCGGGGTTTCTTTTATGCGCTTGCCATCGAGCAGCTTTTCCAGCGCGCCGCGTGCTTCCTGCACGCCGTCCCCGGAGTGCGCCGAGAACAACTGCACGGTGACGAGGCCGTCCCGCGGCAGCTTGCGGCGGACTCCCTGCAACGCATTGCCCGCCGCGCCGCGGCCGAGCTTGTCGGCCTTGGTCAGGAGGATGTGCACCGGCAGGTCGCGTGACGTAGCCAGCTGCAGCATGTCCTGGTCGTGGTCGGTCAGCGGGTGACGCACATCCATGACGACGATGGTGCCCCGCAGGGATTCCCGCTTGCCGAAGTAACCGGTGAGCAGCGTGCCCCAGTGCGCGCGCATTTCCCCCGCCACCCTGGCAAACCCGTATCCCGGCAGGTCGACGAGGCGGCGGCCCGCCTGCAGCTCGAAAAAATTGAGCAGCCGGGTCGCGCCCGGACTCTTGCTGGTCCTGGCCAGCCCCTTGCGCTGGGTGACCGCGTTGATCGCGCTCGACTTGCCTGCATTGGAGCGGCCGACCACTGCGACTTCGACGCCCGTATCCGGGGGCAATTGTCCCAGTTTGTTTGCGCTGGTCAGGAAGCGGACTTCGGGATAGGCGGCCATGTTTCCTGTTCGTGGGACGCGCCCACGACGCGCGAAGGCCTTAGTGTACAATTTACGGCTAGCCCGGCAGGCCGCAGAACAGCACAGTCCCCGGCCTTTTCTGCGCCGGCGCCCGTTTGGTTTTTGGGAGTGAATGCAGTCATGACCGCGAAGTTCGCCGCCCTCACGCTGGTCGCCGTGCTCGGCTGGACCGGCTCCGTCCACGCAGCCGGCACCGTCGAGGCCGGCCAGGCCAAATCGGCGACCTGCATGGCCTGCCATGGCATGGACGGTAACAGTGCCAATCCCGAATGGCCGTCGCTCGCGGGCCAGCATTCGTCCTACATCCTGAAGCAGCTCAAGCACTTCAAGGCTGGCGAGCGACAGAACCTGCTGATGAGCCCGATGGCCATGATCCTGGCCGACCAGGACATGGAAGACCTCGCGGCCTTCTACGCTTCGCAGACGCCGCGCCCCGCCGGCGAGACGGAACCCTCGAAGCTCCAGCGCGGCCAGAATATCTACCGTGCCGGCATCGCCTCGAAGGGCGTGCCGTCGTGTGCCGGCTGCCATGGCCCGAGCGGCCAGGGCATCCCGGGCGCCGCGTTCCCGATGATCGGCGGCCAGCACGCGGTGTACGCCGCGATCCAGCTGCGGAGTTACAAGTCGGGCGACCGCGCGACCGACCCGAACTCGATGATGCGTACGATCGCGTCCAGGCTCACGGACGAGGATATCGACGCCGTTGCCTCGTACCTGCAGGGCATGCGTTGAACCTCGCGACCCGGCGTCGGTCAGAAGCCACCATGAACAAGCAGACCTGCGTTTCCCGGGTCCGGCAGGCGTTCGCTGCCGGCGTGCTGCTGCTGGCGGCCAGCGCGGCCTTTGCCGCTTTCGAACCGCAGCAGGGCGTGCATTACAAGCTGCTGACGCCTGCGCAGCCGACCAACGTCGCGCCGGGCAAAGTCGAGGTGGTCGAGGTGTTCTGGTATGCCTGCGGTCATTGCTACCTGCTCGAGCCCAAGCTCGAAGCCTGGAGCCGCAACGGCAAGCCCGCCAACGCCGAACTCGTGCGCCTGCCCGCCACCTGGAACAACATGCTCAAGACGCACGCGCGCGTCTTTTACACGATGGAACTGCTCGGCAAGCCGAACCTGAATACCGAGATCTGGCGTGAGATCAACGTCAAGGGCAACCGCCTCGACACGCCGGCAGCGATCGAGACGTTTTTCACGTCGCGCGGCGTCAACAAAGCCGATTTTCAGAAGGCGTTCGCGGGTTTCGCGGTCGACTCCAAGATCATGAAGGCGGAGGACCTCAACCGCCGCTACAAGATCTCAGGCACACCCACGGTGATCGTGAACGGCAAGTACGTCACCGACGTCAGCATGGCCGGCAGCGAGGACAAGCTGTTCGAAGTGATCAACGCGCTGGTGGCCAGGGAAACGCCGGCGCGCTGATCCTCGCCGGATTCCGGCTACAGCAAAAGCCGCCCGGGAAACCAGGGCGGCTATTTTTATGCAGCTCGTTCGTTGCGGCAAGCCGCCGCCGCGCGCGAAGGTTTTTCGTTGCGCCCTGTGTTACAACGGCGACCGGACTTCAGGGCGGATTTCCGGATGCTGCGCTTATTGATTCCCACCGGCAGTGGCTACACCTGGGTCGAGCACACCCCGCCGGCGCCCTTTCCGGACGAGTTCCTGTGGGCAGACCTGTTCGAGCCGACGCCCGACGAGGAGCGCGCCGTCGAGGCACTGCTCACCGTCGACGTGCCCACGCGCGACGAAATGAAGGAGATCGAAACCTCCAACCGCCTTTATGAGGAAGGCGGCGCCGTGTACATGACGGCGACGGTCGGCAGCAAGCTCGACAGTGAGCGCCCGGAGAGCAGCGCAATCACGTTCATCCTTGCCAACGGGCGGATGATCACCAACCGCTACGTCAACCCGACGCCGGTGCAGCGCTTCATGCAGTTCGTCGAGCGGTCGCCAGCGGCGTGCACTTCATCGGCCACGCTGTTCGCGGGCCTCCTCGAATCGTTCGTCGAACGAATCGCCGACCTGCTCGAACGCGTGCAGACCGAACTCGATGCCGTGTCGTTCGCGATCTTTCCGCGTGGCGGCGCAACCTCGCCGAGCAGCGCCGACCTGCACGCCCTGATCCGCCAGATCGGCGCCGACGGCGACCTGGTCTCGAAGGCGCGAGAAAGCCTCGTGAGCTTCCAGCGCATCCTGATGTACGTGCAGCAGACCCCGAACCTCGAACTCTCGTCGGACCAGCGCAATCGCTTCAAGTCGACGCTGCGCGACGTGCAGTCGCTGTCGGACCACGCGTCGTTCCTGGTCAGCAAGATCCAGTTCCTGCTCGACGCCGTGCTCGGCCTCATCAACCTCGAGCAGAACAACATCATCAAGATCTTCTCGGTCGCGGCCGTGATGTTCCTGCCGCCGACCCTGGTCGCGAGCATCTACGGCATGAACTTCCACTTCATGCCGGAGCTCGACAAGCATTGGGGATACCCGGCAGCACTGCTGGCCATGGTGTTCTCGGCCCTGGTGCCTTACGTCTACTTCCGCCGCAAGGGCTGGCTGTAGTCCGGCCCGCGGCTGACCGATGGCGCCGGGCGTCTACCTCGCCCTGACCGCGACGATCGCGGTGGCGGCGCTCACTCCCGGCCCGGCCGTGACGGCCATCGTGGCGCGTGCCATCACCGACGGTATCCGCCCCGCGCTGGCGATCAACGCGGGCGTCGTCACCGGCGACCTGCTGTTCTTCGCGCTGGCCGCCGCCGGCATGGCAGCGGCAGCCCACTCGCTCGGCGAACTGTTCACCGTGCTGCAGTGGCTCGGCGCGGCTTACCTTGCCTGGCAGGGCATCGCTCTGTGGCGTTTCCAGCCGCGCGCCATCACACCCGCAGGTGGCGTGCCCCACGAGTCGCACTTCTGGCGCAACTACGGAGCTGGCCTGCTGCTGATGTTCGGGCACGTGCAGGCATTGCTGTTCTATGCCGCACTGCTGCCCGGCTTCGTCGACTTTTCCCGCCTCACGGCGTGGGACGTTGCTCTCGTCGCGCTGACGCTGGTCGTCGTGATCGGGGGTATCAACGCGGGATACGCCGTGCTTGGGGCCCGTGCCCGCCATTTCTTTGCCAACGCGAGGGCCCAACGCCACCTGCACCGCGTGGCAGGCACGCTGATGCTGCTCGCCGCGTTGCTGGTCGCTACCCGGTGATAGGATTGCCCACATGGCCAAACCCACGATCAACAACATGGCGGTGTTCTGCGATTTTGAGAACGTCGCCCTGGGCGTGCGCGATGCGCGCTACGCGAAGTTCGACATCGACAAGGTGCTCGAGCGCCTGCTGCTGAAGGGCAGCATCGTCGTCAAGAAGGCGTACTGCGACTGGGAGCGGTACAAGGAATTCAAGGGACCGATGCACGAAGCATCGTTCGAACTCATCGAGATCCCGCACGTGCGCATGTCGGGCAAGAATTCGGCCGACATCCGCATGGTGGTCGACGCGCTCGACCTCTGCTACACCAAGGCGCACGTCGACACGTTCGTGATCGTGAGCGGCGACTCCGATTTCTCGCCGCTGGTCAGCAAGCTGCGCGAGAACAACAAGCTCGTCATCGGCGTCGGCGTGAAGAGCTCAACGTCGGACCTGCTGATCGCAAACTGCGACGAGTTCATCTACTACGACGACCTGGTGCGCAAGGAAGAACAGCGCAGCCGGCGCAAGAAGCCGCCCGCCGCTGCAGCGCCCGCTGGCAAGCAGGCTGCTGCCGGGAGACAAACCCCGCAGTCCGCGCCGCCTGCACTCGCTCCCGTGCAGGCAGCCGATGCAACCGACGCGCCTGCCCCGGCGGCCGAACCTTCCCGCAGGGCGCCGTCGCGCACCAAGTCCGACGACGAGAAGAAGCAGGAAGCGTTCGACCAGGTGCTCGCCACGATCGAAGCGCTGGCGGACGAACGCGAGGCAGACGAGAAGATCTGGGGCTCGATGATCAAGCAGACGCTGAAGCGCCAGCGCCCCGGGTTCAACGAGAGCTACCACGGCTTCCGCAGCTTCAACCAGCTGCTCGAGGAGGCGCGCGACCGCAAGTTGATCGAGCTGGAAAAGGACGAGAAATCTGGCGGTTACGTCGTCAAGGCAGTGACCTGAGTTGCCAGGGGTCGAGCATGGCTGACGTTTTCATTTCGTATGCTCGCAGCGACAAAGCTCGCGTTGCGCCGCTCGTGGCTGCGATCGAGGCGAAAGGCTGGACAGTCTGGTGGGACCCGGAAATCGACGCCGGGCAGCAGTTCGACGACCAGATCGAAGCCGAACTGCTGGCGGCCGCAGCGGTTGTCGTGGTCTGGACGGCAAACTCGGTCAGCTCCCGCTGGGTGCGTGGCGAGGCGCGCGAAGCCGCCGACCGCAACATCCTGGTGCCCGTGCGCTTCGATGCGGCTCGCCTGCCGATGGACGTGCGCGCGATCCACACCATCGATCTCGACACGTGGAACGAAGACATCGGCAGCGCATCGTTCCAGGATCTCTCACGCGCGCTCGATGCCATGATCGCGCGCCAGCGCAAGACGACCGCCGGCGCGCAGTCCGGCGCCGGAATTGCGACGCCGGCCACCCCGGCGCAGCTGCGCGTTTCGATCTGCGTGCTGCCGTTCTCGAACATGAGCGGCGACCTCGAGCAGGAATATTTCAGCGACGGGATCAGCGAGGACATCATCACTGACCTCAGCAAGGTTTCCGCGCTCGCCGTGGTCTCGCGCAACACTGCGTTCACGTTCAAGGGCAAGAACGTCGACCTGCCGCAGGTGGCCCGTCAGTTGAAAGTGAACTACGTGCTCGAAGGCAGCGTGCGCCGCGCGGGCGGACGGGTGCGCATCACGGCCCAGCTGATCGAGGCGTCGAGCGACAACCACCTCTGGGCCGAGCGCTACGACCGCGACCTGAACGACATCTTCGCGCTGCAGGACGAGATCTCCGAGGCGATCGTCACAGCACTGAAACTCAAGCTGCTGCCGGAGGAAAAGAAGGCGATCGAGCAACGCGGTACGACGAACCTGCAGGCCTATAACCTCTACCTGATGGCTCGGCAGCGTTACGCCACCGGGCAGATGTCGGACTCGCGCAGGAGTGACACGGTCATACGCCTGTGTCGCGGCGCCATCGAACTCGACCCGAACTACGCTCGCGCGTGGGCACTCATGGCGACCGCACAGCGCCACCGCATGTACGCAACCGGCAAAGGCGATAACGGGTCCGCCGCGGCTGCGCGTGCAATTGAACTCGACGCGAATCTCGCGGAGGCGCACGCCGCCAAGGCCGGCGTCCTTGCCGCCGCGGGAGACTACGGCGCCGCAGAAAAAGAACTGGCGGTCGCGATGCGACTGGACCCCGACTCCGTGGACGTGATGCAGGAGGCTGCGCGCCTCCATTTCATGCTGAAACGCTACGACAAGGCCGCGGCCAGTTGGGACAGATACGCGACCCTGGTCGAGACGGACATCGCGTCCGGCGGCTTGCTAATCACTTGCTACACAGCACTAGGCGACAGGGCCAACGTCGAGCGAGTGGCGCAACGCACGATGGCCCGCGCGGAGAAGGCGGTTGCAACCGATGCCGACAACGGCTCCGCGATGGCGACGATCTTCAGCTGTCTCCTCTGCCTCGGTGAAACCGAGCGGGCCAAGGAATGGGCGCGGCGCGCCGTGCTGATCGACCCGGACAATCTCGGCATGCGCTACAACCTGGCGTGCGATTTCGTCGTTGCGGTTCACGATCACGACATGGCGCTCGAAATGCTGCGCCCCGTCTGCCGCAACTCCGGCCACGAGCAGATCGCGTGGATCGCCGCGGACCCCGACATGGATCCGCTGCGCGACGACCCTCGATTCAAGGAACTGGTGGCGGAGGCAGAAGCACGCCTGGCGGCAGTGCAGACCCTGCGATAAATGGCGCACCCGACTGGATTCGAACCAGTGACCTTCGCCTTCGGAGGGCGACACTCTATCCAGCTGAGCTACGGGCGCGTGGCGGGACCCCGCAAAAGGGGCGGGAATCATAGCCCCGGAGGCCCTGCGCGTCCATTTGAGCCGGTCGCGGGCCCAGGCCGTTGCGCTCGGGCCAGGGGTCGCGGGGTGCGCCGCGGCCTGATCTGCACGTTATACTTCGCGGCCTCGCCAAAACCGCCGTCCGGAGTTCGACCGTGAGTGCAGAGCACGATCGCAAGTTTTTCGACACTTTCATGCTGATCCTCGGCATCCTCGCTGCCATCACCATTGGCCTGATGCTGCTGGCGGGCATGATCTCCGAGCGGACTTCGAAGCAGTTCCACGACGAGGACCCGCGCAAGGTCGAGGAAACCCTGGCACGCATCGCACCGGTCGGTCGCGTAGCCGTCGCGGGCCAGGACAACTCCGCGCTGGCACTACCTGCTGCGGCGCCAACGGCAGCGGCCGTCGACCTGCCGGGTGAGCAGGTTTACCAGCAAGTCTGCACGGTGTGCCATGGTGCCGCCGTCGCGGGCGCACCTAAGACGGGCGACAAGGTCGCGTGGGCGCCGCGCATCGCACAGGGCATCGACGTGCTGCACCAGCATTCGATCGAGGGTTTCCAGGGCAAGGCGGGCTACATGCCGCCGAAAGGTGGCCGCACGGACCTGAGCGACCAGTCCGTCATGAACGCCGTGGACTACCTGGTCAGCCAGGCGCAGTAAGCGCGTGCTCGCCCGTTTCGTCCGCACCATCGTCGTTGCCACCGCGGTGGCCGGCTTCGTCGCGGGCTGCGCTGCGCCGCCGCCGAAGCCCGACACGATGCGCGACCCCAGCGTCAATTTCTCGAACTTCAAGACGTTCGGCTGGACGGCGGGAGGCACGGTCGACGCGGGAGACGCTCTGCTCAAATTGCTCGACGCGAACATCCGCGCCGCCGTCGTCGACGTGATGCAGCGGAAGGGCTACGTCGAGGCGCCCGCCGGCACGACGCCAGACCTGCGCATCGTCTACGAGACTGCGAAGGCGGAGAAGCTCGAGAACAATCCGGTGCGCGTCGGCATCGGCGTCGGCAGCTGGGGCGGCAACATGGGTGGCTCGGTCAGCATGGGCAGCCCGAGCGTCCGCAACTTCACCGAAGGCACGCTCGTCGTGCACGCCATCGATACGGCCCGCAACGTCGAAGTCTGGCAGGGCCGCGTCTCCGGCAAGATGACGAAGGGCAGCGTCGAACCAGCCGCCATCCGCCAGGCCGTCGGGGTGGCGATGGCGGACTTTCCGGTGCGTTAGTTAGCGCTGGGAGTAGCGACCCAGGACGGAGGGTCGGTGAGGGCGTTCGTTCCGGGTCTTCTCCGGGCGAGCGGAAAGGCAGACACGCTCGCCCGGAGAAGACCCGGAACGAACGCCTGATCGACCGCGCCTGTGTAGCCGCCAAAGCCCGAGAATTCGCACGGCGGATGCAACATCAGCCAGCCTGGGCTTCCGTTGCGTCGCTCAATCACGCCACTGTGGTCGCCAAGGAGCGCTGCCCTGTTCTTTCCGGCGAGCGTATCTGCCTTTCCGCTCGCCGGAAAGAACAGGGCAGCGCTACCTTCGCGACGTGGCCATGGACCAACGTGATTCGCTTACGACGCGACGACGCTTGTCTCTGAAACGGTCCCCGCATCGATGGCGGCTGAGGGGTCAGGTTGCAATGCACCTCCGACTAACCCCCAACCCCTATCCCCTTCCCTCAGTCGTCCGCCTGGCGGAAGTCCACTCCCAGCGAACGGAGTTTGCGGTACAGGTGCGTGCGCTCCATGCCCACGCGCTTCGCGAGCTGGCCGACCTTGCCATTGCAGAGCTGCAGCTGCTGCGTCAGGTAGGCGCGCTCGAAATGCTCGCGGGCTTCGCGCAGGGGCAACGCCAGCAGGTCCTGCTTAACCAGCGGTTCGTCGACCGGCGACTGTGAGGAAATCTCGCGCTCGATTTCCTCGAGGCGGATTTCCTCGGGCCCGCCCTGGATCAGCAGGCGCTGGACCAGGTTCTTGAGCTCGCGGATGTTGCCGGGCCACGGATAGTTGCGCAGCCGGTTCTGTGCCGCGACGCCGAAGCGCCGGAACGGCAAGCGCTCGTCGTCGACGAGGCGATCGACGTAATAGCGCAGCAGCTCCGGCACGTCCTCGGCGTACTCGCGCAGCGGCGGCACCCGCAGCGTCAACACGTTCAGGTTCGACAGCAGGTCCAGCCGGAACGGCACCGGGCCACGCGTTTCGAAGCCGGGCTGCGCGGACGAGAGGATGCGCACGTCGAACCGCCGTGGCGCGCCGCGGCCACCCTTGCGCTGGAACGTGCCCGATTCGAACACAGCCAGCAGCAGCCGCTGCGCACCCGGTGGCAGATCCTCGAGGCCGTTGATGAACAGCACGCCACCCTGCGCCTGCTCGAGCAGGCCCGCGGTCACGCCGCTCTCATTCTCGACGCCGAGCAACACGTCTTCGGCATTGCCCTCGGTGATCGCGCCGGCGGAAAGGCTGACGATCGGAGCAGTGGAACGCGCACTCAGCGCGTGAATGTAGCGGGCGAAAGCCTCGCGGCCGGTTCCCGGCTCGCCGAGCACCAGCACCGGCGCGTCGTGCGGGGCGATCTGTTTCACCTTTTCACGCAGGTCGCGCATCAGGCGGCTGCGTCCCACGGGTGCAATCAGCGGCGGTACCAGCGTCCGCGTGGCTCGCTGCCGGCGCTTGCCCTCCTCGAGCGAGCGCGCGACGGTCCGCAGCAGCTTGGCCAGCGAGAGCGGCTTCTCGACATAGTCGATCGCGCCGAGCCGTGTGGCTTCGACGGCAGTTTCGACCGTGCCGTGGCCGGACATCATGACGACCGGCGCCGTGAGCGCCTGCGACTGTTGCCACTCGCGCAACAGGCTGATGCCATCGGTGTCGGGCATCCAGATGTCGAGCAGGACGAGGTCTGGCGCCTGCTGCGCGCAGGCGGCGCGCGCTTCGGCGGCATTGCCCGCAGTTTCGACCGTGTAGCCCTCCTCCGAGAGTATTTCCCGGACGAGTTCACGAATGTCGTTCTCGTCGTCGACGACGAGTATCCGCGCGTTGGTCATGCGCGTTCTCTCCTTGGCTCCAAGCTGCCGCGCCTGAGCGCGTTCTCCGCCGCTGCTTCGCGCAACGGCAGATCGATACGAACCTGTGCGCCGCCGCCGGCGCGGTTGTCGGCCTCGATGTGCCCGCCGTGTTCTTCCACGATCTTGCGGACGATCGCGAGCCCCAGACCCGTGCCCTTGGTCTTCGTGGTCACGTACGGATCGAACACCTGCCCGATCAGCTCGCGCTGGAACCCGGGCCCATTGTCCTCCACCGTGATGCGCGCCACGTCAGATTCGTCGCGCGCGACGCGCCGCGTCGACACCGCGATCGAACCATCGGCCTGCCCTTCGAGCGCCTCGACGGCGTTGGTGAGCAGGTTGTTGAGCAATTGTCGCAGGCGGCCGGGGTCGGCAACCACGGTTTCGATCCCCGGGTCGAGTTCGACCTTGAGGCGCACCCCGCGGATTGCTCCCTGTGCCCGGTAGAGGTCGCTGACCTCGGTCACCATCTTGTTGAGGTCGACCGTGGCCATCTCGAGCCGCGGCGCACGCGCGTATTCGCTGAAGGCATTGACCATTTCCTTCATCGCCTCGACCTGCTGCACGATCGTCTCGGTCGCGCGCTCGAGCATCTGCACATCCTTGGGATCGGTCATGCCCGGCAGCAGCTTGTGCCGCAAGCGCTCGGCGGACAGGCGGATCGGCGTGAGCGGGTTCTTGATCTCGTGGGCCAGGCGGCGGGCCACTTCGCCCCACGCGGCCTCGCGCTGCGCCTGCAGCATCACGGTGATGTCGTCGAACACGAGCACGTAGCCACCCGGCGTATCGCCTTCCACCGGCAGCGGCGTGCACGCGCACATCAGGATACGGCGCCCGCCACCGGTCTGGAACGTGAACTGCTCGCGCCATTCGACGGCGCCCGTCGCGAACCGCTGCTGGCAGGCTTCCGCGAACTGGCGCGCGAGGCTCGGAGGCTCCGCGCCGGCGGTGCCAAACTGCGCGCCCACGCGCGATTCGATGTCTTCGCCCAGGATCATCGCCGCCGCACGGTTTGCCGTGCGCACGCGCCAATCCGGCTCGAGTGAAATCACGCCCGTCGACAGCCGCGCCAGGATGACCGCGAGTTTGGCGCGCTCGGTCTCCGCCGCCAGTTGCGCGCGGCGCTGGTCTTCACGGGCATGCCGCAGCCGCCTGGTCATGTCGTTGAACGAATGCACGAGGAAACCCATCTCGTCGTGCGACGTGAGCGGTAGCTTCGTGTCGAGGTCGCCCTGTGCCACGGCGCGCGTGCCCTGCACGAGATCCTGGATTGGCTGTACGAGCCGCTGTGCCGTGAAGATCGCCCCGTACCACGCCGCGAGCAGCGACAGCAGCAGCACGACGGTCAGCGTGAGGATGAAACTCGCCTTGAGCGGCCGCCGCAGGTAGTCCTTCTCGCCGAACTGCTGGTACGCCGCCTGCACCGTATCCGCCAGCGCGCCGAGCCGCTCCGCGACGGGGTACATGCTCTGCAGCAACAGGCGCTCACCGCCCAGCGCGGGCGATTCACCGATCGGCACCGCCGTGCGGATCAGGTAGCCGCCGTTCTGCTGCGGTTCGAGGCTCACGAAGGGCTGCCCCTGCCGCAACTGCAGCAGCACCTCGCCCGGGACGTCCTCCGGCACGATGTCCGACGACAAGCCCTTGCTCACCGAGATGACACGGCCCGACTCGGTCGCGACCGTGAGTTCGACCGCGCCGACCTGCCGTCGCATCGCTTCGAGCAGACCGGGCATCGTCGAGCCCGCGATGCCGATTTCCTCGGCGATGGCTTCGGAAGCCGCCAGGTGCTCGCGCATGCGTACTTCCAGCGCCGAGCGCGACAGCACCAGTGCGTCGTCGAGGCTCTGGCGGATCTCGACGTTGAACCAGCTGTCGATGCCCTTGTTCAGGAACTGCACCGCGAAGAAATAAACCAGCAGGATCGGCAGCGTCGCGAGCACGCCGAAAATCCAGACCATGCGCGCCTTGAGCCGCGAGCCGATGACGTGCCCGCGCCAGTCCCGGATCAGCTGCGTGAGCTTCATGCCGAGCAGCCCCACCAGCACCACGAGGCCGGCGATGTTGATCCCCAGGATCCACGGATGCAGCCGGCTGAACTGCTCCGAGTTCTGCGCCGTCTGGGCCATGAACAGGATGGCCGCAAGCCAGAGCAGGCCGCCGAGACCCATGGTCACTGCCGAGGCAGCGCGTTTCAGGGTCGGAGCATCCATGTCTTCCAGTCGCTCTCGGCGCTCCAGTCATCCGTCCAGAACAGCAGCCAGCCAAACACGTCGGGCGCGGTATTCATCCCGAGGACGGCTCGTATGCGGCCTCGATAGACGGGCCCGTCGGACACCAGCGCGGCGTCGATCACCGGCAGTCCATGGAGATCGGCGACGCGATCGAGTGCCGCCTGCAGCGAGCCGAAGTCGTGCTGCTCGCCGGTGTTGAGGTTCTTGACGAGGTAACGCTGGCTCAGCGCGTGGTAGCTCACCTCGTAGCGCTGCTCGAGGGCCGCAATCCCGGCGTCCAGCATGTACCGACGCACACGATCGACCGTAATTTCGTAAGTCAGTCGCAGCGTCAGGCCGGATTCGACCGCCTTGCGCGCGCCGTCCGGCAGCGTGAGATCGACCTTCGCACTGAGTTCGTAGACGCCTTCGTCGAGCGAGACCTGGACGTCGCGAATGGTCAGGGTCGACTCATCCTCGGCATGCGCGACGGGTCCCGCCGTTGCAATTAAGCACAGCATCAGCCACGCGGCACACCTCGCCAAATAGGGCGATTTGCGCGAGAGGTGGATGACCCTGTAGCTCATTTCCAACAATCATAGCGGCTTGCCCAGGCAAGCATAATAGAACCCGTCCATGCCGGTCTCACCGGGCAGGACCTGGTACCCGGGCCCCGCCCCGGCAGGGCGAGGCGGCCAGCCAGCCGTCAGTTCGGGCGTCAGGTCCCGGATACCGGGTGTCCGGGCCAGGAAGGCCGCGACGACGCGCTCGTTTTCGGCCGCCAGCACCGAACAACTGGTGTAGAGGAGGCGGCCGCCCGGCTTGACCACCCCCCAGGCGGCTGTCAGGAGGTTCGCCTGCTTCCGCGCCAGGCTTGGGATGTCTTTGGCCCGCCTCAGGATCTTGATATCGGGGTGCCGCCGTATGACCCCGGTGGCCGAGCACGGCACGTCCAGCAGGAGCCGGTCGTACGGTCGGCCGTCCCACCAGCCGCGGACGTTCTCGACATCCGCCGCCACCAGGCTGGCCTGGAGCCCGAGCCGCTCGAGGTTGTCGCGGACTCGCTGCCGCCGCGGCTCGGACCCGTCGAGGGCCGTGACGTCGGCATTGCCGTTGGTCCGCTCCAGCACGTGGCAGGTCTTGCCGCCCGGCGCCGCGCAGGCATCCAGGATGCGTTCGCCTTCCTGCGGGCCGAGGAGTTCGGTCGCCAGCTGGGCGGCGGCGTCCTGCACCGACAGGCGCCCATCCATGAATCCTGGCAGTGAGCGGACGTCGCCGGGCGGCGCCACCTGCAGCGCATCGCGCGCGAGCGGGTGCGGCGTGGCCGTAAACCCCGCGGCCTCCAGCTCGCCCCTGGCCCACGCCACATCGCCCCGCATCGTGTTCACGCGCACCCACAACGGCGGGTGCTCGTTGTTGGCGTCGAGCACAGCCAGGGCGGCCTCGCCACGGTCCGAGCGGAGCGCATCGACGAACCAGCGCGGATGCGCGGTGCGCAGTGCCAGGTCACGGTCGATGGCGTGCAGGATGTCTGCCTGCTCACGCTGGAACCGCCGCAGGATCGCGTTGACGAACCCTGCAGCTTTCTCGAACCCGAGCACCTTGGCGGCGCTCACCGTTTCCGAAACGGCGGCATGCGCCGCCGTCTCCCCGGAGATCAACTGGAAGAGGCCGATTTCGAGCAGTGCCCGCAGGCGCGGCTGGAGCTGGTCGGGCGAACGTGTCGCCAGCGCGTTGAGCACCGCCGCCAGCCGAATGTGCCAGCGCAGCGTGCCATAGCACAGCGAGCGCTTGAGCCCGCGCGCCGAGCCTGCGTCGCTCTCAGTGGCCAGGACATCGTCGAGCGAGCGCCCTTCTTCGATGACGGCAGCGACGATGATCGCCGCCGACGCACGTACTTCCGCTGGACCCGTGGGCGCGATCATGCCATCACCTCGCCGAAGCGTTCGCCGGCCAGCGGCCTGGAATTGAGAATGTCGCGGGCCTTGAGCGGCTTGCGGCCGGGAAACTGCACCGTCAGCAGTTCGAGCAGGCCATCCCCGGTTGCGACGACGATACGCCCGTCCGCCGCCTGCACGACGGTACCCGGCGCAGCGTGGGACTCCACCGCGGCTTCCCCTGTCACCCGGCGCGCCTCCCAGATGCGCACCTGCGCGTCACCGAGCCGCGTCTCTGCAACTGGCCAGGGGACGAACGCGCGAACCTGGCGATCGATCTCGGCGGCAGACCGCGACCAGTCGATGCGTGCCTCTTCCTTGCGGATTTTCGCAGCGTAAGTCGCACCCTCGGCCGGTTGCGGCGTTGCGCGCACCGAGCCTGCCGCCCAGCCCTGCACCGCCTCGACGATGGCCTGCGCACCCAGCTGCGCGAGCCGGTCGTGCAGCTCGCCGGCGGTCTCGCGGGGTCCGATCGCGAGTTCTTGCCGCAACAGCTCCGGCCCGGTGTCGAGCCCCGCGTCCATCAACATGATCGAGATTCCGGTGCGCTCGTCACCGGCCAGCACGGCGCGCTGGATCGGTGCAGCGCCGCGCCAGCGCGGCAGCAGCGAACCGTGGATGTTGAGACAACCCAGCCGCGGCAGGTCGAGTACCGCCTGCGGCAGGATCAACCCGTACGCCACGACGACCATGAGGTCGGGCGCGTACGCCGCAAGCTGCTGCTGCGCCGTGGGCTCCTTGAGCGTAACTGGCTGCTCGACCGGTATACCGAACGCGAGCGCCCGTTGCTTCACGGCACTCGACGTGATTTCGCGGCCCCGCCCCGCCGGCCGGTCAGGCTGTGTGTAGACCGCAACGATCGCGTGACCCGCATCGTGCAATGCCTGCAGGGCCGGCACCGAAAACTCTGGCGTGCCGGCGAAAACGATACGCAAGGGTTGCATCAAAGGGCGGGAGTCCGGACGCCCTCGACCGTCGCCGGGCGATTGCGCTTGTCCTTTTCCAGCTTCCTGCGGATGCGGTTGCGCTTGAGTTCGGAGAGGTAATCGACGAACAGCTTGCCGTCGAGGTGATCGAGCTCGTGCTGGATGCAGATGGCGAGCAGGCCGCTGGCCTCGAGTTCGAACGGCTTGCCATCGCGGCCAAGCGCGCGCACGCGGATCCTTTCGGAACGCGCCGTCGGGGTGTCGAACACGCCGGGGACCGACAGGCAGCCTTCCTCGATTTCGAGCGCACCCGACCGCTCGATGATCTCGGGATTGATCAGGACCAGCGGCTTCGACTTGTCCTCGCTGACGTCCAGCACCACGACGCGTTTGTGATAATCGACCTGCGTCGCCGCGAGGCCAATACCGGGCGCCGCATACATGGTCTCGAACATGTCGTCGATCACCCGCCCGAGCTCGGCGCCCACGCGCTCGACCGGCGCCGCTTTGGTACGCAGTCGAGGGTCTGGATATTTGAGGATGGTGAGCTTCGCCATTCTTTTGAAAATACTGCTAAAGTTATGTCACGCTTGAATTTAATGATCGACGATGGGCCGCTGGACCGCCTTCGCAATCCAGCGGGTTGGCGCGACTGAGACGTAGTCGGCAGCGGCCGCCGGGCAGCCTGAATTATAAGGCGACGGTCGCGACCTCGATACCCGATGGAGAGAGGGATGGATCGTAACCTTCGACCTGAGTCGTCCACATCGCTGCGTCCGCGGCACTGGATGCGCGCGCTGCTGCTGGCCATTGCCGTCACAGGCATCGGGGCAGGAACCGCCATTCCACAGGCTGCCGTGGCACAAGCCGAGGCGGGCCGCTCGATGTCCGTGCCGATCTCACCGACGGCTCCCGAGCGTTATGTCGTCAAGAAAGGCGACACGCTGTGGGACATTTCGGCCCTGTACCTGAAGGATCCCTGGTACTGGCCGGAGATCTGGTACGTCAACCCGTCCATCCGCAACCCGCACCTGATCTATCCGGGCGACGTGCTGTATTTCAGCTACGTCGACGGCAAGCCGCGCGTTTCGCTCGAACCCGGCAACGCCCTGCGGTTGTCGCCTGAGGTCCGCACCTCCGATCTCGATGGCGCGATCCGTGCGATTCCCTATGACCTGCTGATGGACTTCGTCGGCCGCCCGAGCCTGCTCGACCGGGACCAGGTCAGGAACGCGCCCTACATCGTCGGCATGCGCGACCGGCACATCGTCGGCTCGACGACCAACGAGGTCTACGGCCGCGGGCTCGACAACCCGGCGGCTGGCACGCGCTACAACATCATCAACGTCGGCGAAGAGCTGCGTGACCCGGACGACGGCGACCTGCTCGGCTACATCGGGCATTTCGCGGGCCTCGGCGAAGTCATCCAGTCCTCGGGCGCCGTGGTGCCCGGCAAGGATTCGATTTTCGACATGCGGCGCGAGGAGCCACTCACGCACATGCACGTGATCGAGACCGGCCGCGAGATCATGCAGGGCGACAAGCTCTTCCCGGCACAGGCGGACATCGGCGCGGACTTCGTGCTGTCGGCACCGTCGAACGAAGCGATCCTCGGCCAGATCGTCGCCATCGTCGATGGCGTCTACGTCGCCGGCAGGTACCAGGTGGTTGCGCTCAACCGCGGCAAGCAACACGGCCTCGCTCCCGGCAACCTGCTGGGCGTGTTCCACCGGGGCGAGGAAGTCCGCGACCGTTTTGACCGGCCGAACTGGTCGGCCTTCACCGCGAACTACGACAGGGTGCGCCTGCCGGACGAGCGCAGCGCGACGGTCCTGGTGTTCACCGTGAAGGAACGCATGAGTTATGCCCTGGTGGTGCAGTCGTCGCAGGTCATCCGCCGCGGGGATTTCATCGCGCATCCGCGGCACGGGCACAGCGAAAGCGGCAGCACCAATTTCGAGGACTGACACGCAAGCGGAACGCAGTTCTCTGCGTTCAGCGCAGTTTTGCAGGAGCCTGCCGGGACTACCCCCCGGTAGGCTCTTTGCTTATGGACGACGCAGAAAGCTGGTTGAGGCTCGCGCACGCCCCGGGGCTGCACGCCGGGCAGTTGCAGGAGTGGCTTGCGCGAGGCGCCTCGCCGGTCGACCTCACGCGTGAAACACGCTCAGCGCTCGCGGCGACAGGGCTGGGCCAGTCCGCGATCAAAGCCCTCCAGCAACCCGACAGCGTGGCGATCGAAAACGACCTCGCCTGGCTGCACGCCGCAGCGAATCGTTGGCTTGTCACCTGGGGCTCCGCGGCCTATCCGCCGCTGCTGGCGCAGATTCCGGACGCGCCGCTGGTGCTGTACGTCGAAGGCGACCCCCTGGCGCTCTGCCTGCCGCAACTTGCGATCGTCGGCAGCCGCAATCCGACGGCCCTCGGTCGCGATACGGCCACTCAGTTCGCGCGGCAGCTGGCGCAAACAGGCCTCGCGATCACGAGCGGACTGGCGCTCGGCATCGATGCGGCCGCACATCGCGGTGCCTTGGCAGCGGGCGCGCGCACTGTCGCTGTCGTGGGTCGCGGCCTGGATGCGACCTATCCCCAGGAGAACGCGGCGCTCGCGCGGGAGATCGCCGGGCGGCAAGGCGCCCTCGTCACCGACCTGGCCATCGGCACCCCACCCCTCAAACAGAACTTTCCGCGCCGCAACAGGATACTGAGCGGCCTGGCCGTCGGGACGCTCGTGGTCGAGGCGGCCCTCCGGAGCGGCTCACTGATCACGGCCCGGCTGGCCGCCGACCAGGGGCGCGAGGTTTTTGCCATCCCGGGGTCGATTCACAACCCCATGGTCCGGGGATGCCACCGGCTGTTGCGTCAAGGCGCCCGGCTGGTCGAGAGCGTGGACGATATTTTCGCCGAACTTGAACCGATCATCGGCGAAATTAAAAGGATCTCGCAGGAAAAACCCCCAGCAGACGCTGCTCTACGCACCCCGCGGTTGGACAAGGAGTATGAAATCCTGTTAGATGCGCTCGGCTTCGAGCCGGCCGGACTCGACATTCTCGTGGTCCGGACGGGCCTGAAAGCCGGTGCCGTCGCCTCGATGCTACTGATCCTCGAGCTCGACGGCCGCGTACAACAGCAGCCAGGCGGTCGTTTCAGCCGCCGGTTGCCGGGGAAGGTGTAATGAAGGAAGGCGTTCTCGACATTCTCATTTATCTGTTCGAGAACTACTTCGACGCTGAAACGGACGACGGCTTCGAACCCGACCGCGAGACGCTGAAGCTCGAGCTCGAAAAGGCCGGGTTTCCTGGATCGGAAGTGGAACGGGCCCTCTGCTGGCTGGAAGAGCTGGCGGCCGACCCGGACAGGTTGCACCCGACGCCCACCTCACGCGCGATCCGGGTGTTCGCCGCGCTGGAGCAGGCACGGCTGGACACGGATTGCCGCGGCTACCTGGTGCACCTCGAGCAGGTGGGCATCCTGTCGCCGACGCAGCGCGAGCTGGTCATCGATCGCCTGATGGCACTCGATGGCGACGAGATCGACATCGAGAAGCTGAAGTGGGTGGTGCTGATGGTGCTCTTCAGCCAGCCCGGGCAGGAGACTGCGTTCTCCCGCATGGAAGACCTGGTGTTCGAGGACCGCAGCGGAGCGATCCATTGAAGAAGTGATTAGTGAGTAGTGAATAGTGATTAGTGCCAGGGGATCGCCTCTTACTAATCACTGCTCACTACTCACTAATCACTAGTTTTCCCGTCTGCCGCGGACTGCCGCGGCATGTTTTTTTTGAGGGACATGACCAAGAATCTCGTCATCGTCGAGTCGCCGGCCAAGGCCAAGACCATCAAGAAGTACCTGGGCAAGGACTTCGAGGTGATGGCGTCCTATGGCCACGTGCGCGATCTCGTGCCCAAGGAGGGTGCCGTCGACCCCACGCGTCAGTTTGCGATGCGCTGGGAGCTGATTGAGAAGAACAAGAAGCACGTCGATGCGATCACGCGCGCCGTGAAAAAGGCCGACGCGCTCTATCTGTCGACCGACCCCGACCGCGAAGGAGAGGCCATCTCCTGGCATCTGCAGCAGCTGTTGACGGAAGCAGGGGCGCTCGAGGGCAAGACCGTCCATCGCAGCGTCTTCTACGAAATCACGAAAAAAGCGGTGCAGGAAGCCGTCGACAATCCGCGCGAAATTGCCGACGAGCTGGTGAAAGCCTACCTCGCCCGCCGCGCGCTCGACTTCCTCGTCGGCTTCAACCTGTCGCCGCTGCTGTGGAAGAAGGCGGGATTGTCCGGCGCCTCGGCTGGCCGGGTGCAGAGCCCCGCACTGCGCATGATCTGCGAGCGCGAGGAAGAGATCCTCGCCTTCAAGCCACGCGAATACTGGTCCATCGACGCGCAGGCGGCGAAAGACGCGGCCAATTTCACGGCCAAGCTGACGCAACTCGGCGGCCAGAAGGTCGAGCAGTTCACCGTTACGGACGTGGGCGGAGCGGAAGCGGCAAAGCAGAAACTCGAGCGCGACGCGAACGGCACCCTGGTCGTCGCCAACGTCGAGAAGAAGCAGCGCCGGCGCAACCCCTCGCCGCCGTTCACGACCTCGACGCTGCAGCAGGAGGCCGCGCGCAAGCTCGGCTTCGGTGCGCAGCGCACGATGCGCCTCGCGCAGCGCCTGTATGAAGGTGTCGACTTCGGCGAAGGTCCGGTCGGCCTCATCACCTACATGCGTACCGACTCGGTGAGCCTCGGTGCCGATGCGGTCAGCGAGATCCGCAGCGTCATCCGCAAGCTGTATGGTGCCGCCGCGCTGCCGGACACGCCGCGCGTCTACAAGACGAAATCGAAGAACGCCCAGGAAGCGCACGAAGGCGTACGACCGACGTCTGCCGCACGCACGCCTGAAGAACTGGCCGGCAGGATCGAGGCCGACGAGCACAAGCTCTACACGCTGATCTGGCGCCGCGCCGTCGCGAGCCAGATGGAAGCCGCCGTATTCGACACGGTCGCCGTCGATCTCGCCGCCGGCCAGGGCAATACGTTCCGCGCCAACGGTTCGACGCTGCTGTCACCCGGGTTCCTGGCGGTCTACCGCGAAAGCTTCGACGACGTGTCGTTGAACCCGGACGACGACGAAAACCGGCTGCTGCCCGCGCTCGAGAAAGGCGACAAGGTGCGGTTGCTAGCCATCGACACCGAACAGCATTTCACCGAACCGCCGCCGCGCTACTCGGAAGCGAGCCTGGTCAAGGCGCTCGAAGAACACGGCATCGGCCGCCCTTCGACCTACGCCAGCATCATCCAGACGCTGCTGTACAAGAAGTACTGCGAGCTGGTGAACAAGCGCTTCATCCCGACCGACCTCGGCAAGATCGTGAGTCGCTTCCTCACGGGCAATTTCGAGCGCTACGTCGATTACGGCTTCACGGCCGCGATGGAAGACGAACTCGACAACATCTCCCGCGGCGAAGAAGACTGGCTGCCGATGCTCGAGCGTTTCTGGGACGACCTCAAGAAGCAGGTCGACGATGTCTCCGAGAACGTCACGCGTTCGGACGTCGCGATGGAACGCCCGCTCGGCATCGATCCGGTCTCGGGCCGTCCGGTGAGCGTGCGTTATGGCCGCTTCGGCGCGTTTGCGCAGATCGGCACGCGCGACGATGAAGAGAAGCCGAAGTTCGCGAGCCTGAAGCCGAGCCAGCGCATGGACGATCTCACGCTCGACCTGGCGCTCGAACTGTTCCAGCTGCCACGCACTCTGGGCAACTGGGAAGACGGTTACCCGATCAAGGTGGCGGTGGGCCGCTTCGGTCCGTACGTGCAGTACGGCGCCAAGAAGTACGCGTCGCTGAAGAAGGAAGACGATCCGTACACCGTCACGCTCGAGCGCGCGCTCGAGATCATCCGCGAGAAGCAGACGATCGAGGCCAACCGGATCATCATGGAATTCGGCGACACAGGCATCCAGGTGCTGAACGGCCGCTACGGCCCGTACATCACCGACAGCAAGAAGAACGCCAAGATCCCGAAGGATCGCGACCCGAAATCGCTGACGCTCGAAGAGTGCCAGGCACTGCTCGCCGTGGCGCCGGAACGTGGCACGAATCGCTGGGGCCGCAAGACGGCCGCGAAAACCAACGGCAAGAAAGCTGCAGAGGCGGTCGACACGGAAGTTGCTGCAAAGCCGAAGAGGATCGTGAAGAAGAAGGCACCCGCGAAGAAATCCGCCTGAGGATGTGGGGATGAGCACCGGCACACCATCGACGTCCGTCGTCATTGCGTACCTGCGCGACCTGCACAATCGCATCACGAACGCCCTGCAACAGGCGGACGGTGGCGCGACGTTCCGCCACGACAGCTGGCAACGACCGGAAGGCGGCGGCGGCGAATCGCGTGTGCTGCGCGAAGGCGCCGTGTTCGAGCAAGCCGGCATCAACTTCTCGCACGTCTTAGGCGGCAAGCTGCCCTCGTCTGCCACGGCGCAGCGGCCTGAGCTGGAAGGCGCCAGCTTTGAAGCGACGGGCGTGTCGCTCGTCATCCATCCACGCAACCCGTACGTGCCGACCTCGCACGCCAACGTGCGCTTCTTCATGGCGATCAAGGAGGGCCTGCCCGCCGCCTGGTGGTTCGGCGGCGGCTTCGACCTCACGCCGTACTACCCTTTCCAAGAGGACGTGCTGCACTGGCATCGCACGTCGAAATCGGCCTGCGACCCGTTCGGCCCTGATGTCTATGCAAAGTACAAAGACTGGTGCGATCGCTACTTTTACCTGAAGCACCGCAATGAGACGCGGGGCGTCGGCGGGTTGTTCTTCGACGATCTCAACGAGTGGGGTTTCGAGCAGTCGTTAGCGTTCATGCGCAGCGTGGGTGATCACTACGTGCCTGCCTACCTGCCGATCGTCGACAGGCGCAAGGACTCGCCTTACGGCGAGCGCGAGCGCAACTTCCAGCTCTACCGCCGGGGACGTTATGTTGAATTCAACCTCGTTTACGACCGCGGTACGATCTTCGGCCTGCAGACCGGCGGGCGCATCGAATCCATACTGATGTCGCTGCCGCCGCTGGTGCGGTGGGAATACGACTACAAACCCGCACCGGGGACGCCGGAAGCGTCGCTGTACGCCGATTACCTGCGGCCCCGGAACTGGCTGGCGGAACTCGGCCACTCCAGTTGATCTGCGCCATCGCGCCGCGCGGCGCCAGTCGGCCAGCCAGCCAATCAGTCAGTCAGTCAGTCAGCGAGCAGTCTCCAGGGGGCTGAGTTAAGTGCACGTAGACGTGCCTTGCGGTCGCTACTCAGGAACATTGCGGTACGTCACAGTTCTGGAGTAGGTTGCGACCTTCGAGGATCCGACTACAAGAATCGACCGCGCAGGCAGCCTCGTTTGTTGCGGCGATGTTCAACACGAGTTGCGGCTGCCTGAGTGGTGTGCCTTCGCGGCCACCCGCTGGCATCCCGCCGACCAGACTGAAGGGAGAACCAGCCGATGTTGATCCGTAAATTTACGCTGAGCGCGGCCGCTGGCGTGCTGACTTTCGTTGCGGCGTCGTCGATCGCACTACCGACCCAGGCTGCAGATCGCGCCGCTGCAAGGACGGTCCGCACGGCACCGGCGAGCATCGAGCGACTGCGGCTCGCCACGCCGCTGACTCGCGAGAACGCCAGGTCCGCCATCGATCCCGTGCTGCTGCGCAGCAACGGCAGCCAGCAGGTCCTGGTGCGCTTCAGGTCACCCTCGGTGGCGGAATCCAACGTCACGAATCCTGCCGACGGGATCATGCGTCGCGAAGAGATCCGGATCGAACAGAACACGTTCGTCAATCGCGTGCAACGGCTCGCACCCGGCGCGCGCATGATCGCCGAGGTCCAGGGCGTGCTGAATGCGGTCGTCCTGCAGGCAGACTCGGCAACGATCCGGCAGATTGCGGCCGATCCATCGGTGGCGCGCGTTTCGCGCGTGATCGACTACAAGCTCGACCTCTCGGAGACGGTTCCGTACATCACCGCGAGCAAGCTGCAGCGGGTCAACAAGGGAAGGGGCGTCAAGGTCGCGGTGCTCGATTCCGGCATCGACTACACCCACGCCGCGTTCGGGGGCCCTGGCACAGCCGCAGCCTACGCGGCGGCCTACGGCACGTCCACGACGGACGCGCGCAATACGACGCGGGATGGCCTGTTCCCGACCGCGCGCGCGGTCCAAGGCTTCGATTTCGTTGGTGAAGCCTGGCCTAACGGTGATCTCGCGCCGGACCCGGACCCGATTGACTGCGGCCCGACCGTCATCGACTGTGCGGGCAGCCACGGCACCCATGTCGCCGACATCATCGGCGGCACCGCGGGCGTGGCGCCGAAGGTCAAGCTGTATGCCGTCAAGGTTTGCAGCGCGGTCACAACCTCCTGCAGTGGCGTCGCGCTGTTGCAGGGCATGGAATACGCGGCCGACCCAAACGGTGACGGCGACACGTCCGACCGTGTGGACATCATCAACATGTCACTCGGTTCGCCCTATGGCCAGCCGTTCGACGACGACCTCGCCGCGGCCGTGCAGGGCGCGACGAAGCTGGGCATCCTCACGGTCGCGTCCGCCGGCAATTCGAGCGACAAGCCGTACGTGACGGGCTCACCGGGTGCCGCCCCCAGTGCACTGTCGGTCGCCCAGACCGCGGTGCCCAGCGACTTCCAGCCGTACCTCGACGTGACCGCTCCGGTGAACATCGCCGGCAGCTACCCGGCCGTCTACCAGTCGTGGTCGGCGCCGCTCACGAGCGTCGTGGAGTCGACGATGCAGTACGGCGACGGCGCAGGCGGCAATCTCAATGGTTGCGTCGCTTTCGCGGCAGGCTCGTTGGCCGGCAAGATCGTCCTGGTCGATCGCGGCGCCTGCGACTTTACTCTCAAGATCTCCAACATCGCCGCCGGCAACGGCTTGATCGGCATCATCGGCTTGATCGCCCCGGGCGATCCGTTCGAAGGCGGGGTTGGCGCCGGCACGCCAAGCATCCCCGGCTACATGATCAGCCAGTCGCTCTCGAGCAGCCTGAAGGCCGGCCTGCCCGCCACGACGCTCCGCTTTGATCCGAACAACGGCCTGCCACTCGTCATGGGCATGGTCGGCAGTTCGTCGCGAGGACCGAGCAACCACTACAACGCGATCAAGCCTGAGATCGGCGCACCCGGCGCATCGATTTCGGCGCTCGCGGGCACGGGCACGGGCACCGAGCCGTTTGGCGGCACCTCGGGGGCGGCGCCGATGGTGGCCGGTTCCGCGGCGCTGGTGCTCGGCGCGCTGCCAGGCCTCAGACCCTACGAAGTCAAGGCCCGGCTGATGAACAATGCCGAGCGCCAGATCTTCACGGACGTCGGCACTGGCCGGTTGGCGGAGATCACGCGCATCGGCAGTGGCGAAGTCCGCGTCTACGACGCATGGGCGGATCCCGCCGCGGCCTGGAACTCCGACACGCGCATCGCGGCGCTCAGCTTTGGACAGGTCGATGCGACCCGGAAGGTCCTCAAGTTGACGAAGCGAGTCACAGTCCGGAACTACTCGGACAAATGGATCACCTACGCAATCTCGGCGCCCTTCCGCTTCGCGGACGACGAGGCCCTCGGCGCGGTCGAGATCTCGACGCGGGCGTCGCTCAGCGTGCCACCGCAGAGCACGCGAGACTTCCCGGTCACGATGACGATCTATGGCGACACAGTCCGGGACAATCAGATGAACTCGGCTCGGCTGGCGCCGATCCTGGAGCGCTGACGTTCAACGAGATCGACGGCTACATCGTGCTCGATGGCGGCAGCAAGTCTCGCCTGCACCTGCCATGGCACGTCCTGCCGCGCAAGGCCGCGGAGGTGACCGGCAACAGGAAGCTGGCCTTCGCCCAAGGCGTGGCCACTGCCACGCTCCGCAACAATGGCGTGGGAACGGCGCAGAACGACGCCTACGCGTTGCTGGCAGTCAGCCCGAACCAGCCGAAGGGTGGCCCAGGCGAAGGCATGCCGACTCCCGACATCCGAGCGGTGGGCATCAACACCTACCCGGTGCCGGCTGGGTTCTGTTCTGACAACGAATCGTTCCTGTGGGCCTTCGCGATCGACACCTGGGAACGGCAGACCCACTCCCTGCCGGTCGCCCATTTCGTCTCACTGGACATCAACCGGGACGGGGTCTGGGACTACGACGTCGTGAATCTCGACGGGTCGCTGCTGAACGTCACGGACGGCCGCCAACTCACCTGGGCGATCAATCGGGAGACGGGCAGTGCGGAGGCTTTCTTCTTCACGGAACACGCCACGAACACCGGCAACACGGTGTTGCTGATCTGCGGCGAGCAGGTCGGCTTGACCGGCACCGACATGCTGGCGACCAATGTCGACATGATGGTCGAGTCGGCCGACTGGTACTTCGGCGGCCCCGGCGACATGGTGACCGGATTGACGGTCACGCCATTAGGCGAGCGCTACCTAGGCGTAACGACCGACATCCCGGGCAACAGCACCGGTACGATGGACGTGTACGACTTCGGCCTCTTCCCGGGAAATACCAAGGAACTTGGCGTCCTCCTGTTCACGAATGGCGCGCGTTCCGGCAGTACCGGCGGCGCCACCCGTAGCACCGAGGCGTTGCAGTTCAGGCCGTAGGCTCGGACGCGGGTCGAAACAGACAGGGCCTCCCCCGTAAGGGGGAGGCCCTTTTCAATTCAGGACGAGCCAGACGGAGCGACACGCGGCGACTCACAAAGCCGGAAATTGCCCTGGCCGTTGCTGCGATAGTCGAATTTTCGCCCCACCACGTCGAAGACGATCCAGTAGCCAGGGACGGGAGCCTGGGTATAGAACTCGCCCCGCAGTGGGCACCCGAGCGAACCGTCGCTCCAGGTGACGCTTTCGTCCCGGATCAGTCTCACTGAAGAGGGGTCCGCGCCCGAACGCCGGATCACGTCCTCACGAACTCGCGCGACCAGGTCCGCGGGCGCTTCGCCCGTCACTGGCGCCCGAGGCTCGGCCACGCGCTCGGGCAGGGGTTTCGCCGTGGCTCTGCGTGCTTCAATACGACGCGCCTTGTCGTCAACCGGTTCGTCACCGGCCTGTGCGCCGAGACAGCCCTGCAGCAGCACGCTGCACATCAACAGAGTCGCCGCCGCTGGTTTCGATCGCTCCATGGCCCGGCTTCTTTGCTTCAGGGGACGCCTTGTTGACCCAGACTCGTTCGTCCCAACGCAGCGCCGAATACAACAACGATATCAGGTGAATGCTCGAGTTTCCGGAACGACGAGCGGCGCCGACAAGCTGTTATTCGACGACATGAACGAGTGGGGCTTCAAATAGTCGTTCGCGTTCATGCGCAGCGCGGGTGATCACTACGTGCCTGCCTACCTGCCGATCGTCGAGAAGTGCAAGGAAACTCCATACGGCGAGCGCGAACGGAACCTTCAGCTCTGCCGCCGGGCACGTTATGTTGAATTCAACCTCGTTTACGATCGCGGCACGATCTTCGGCCTGCAGACCGGTGAGCGCATCGAATCCTTGCTCATGTCGGTGCCGTCGCTGGTGCGGTGGGAGTACGACTACAAGCCTGCACCGGGGACGACGAAAGAGCGACTTTACAAGGACTTTCTGCATCCGCGCGACTGGCTGACCGAGTTTGCAGCAGCGTCACGCTGACCTGAGCCAATAAGTGCGCAGCCGCCGCGCTCGGCACCGCTTGGCGCTGCGTTGCCAGGCCGCGCAGCTGCACCAGGCCTGTCTTGACGACGGAAAACTGTGACTCAGTTTGCAATCGCTGGCGCGCGCAGTTAGCGTTCGGCGTCGGCAAACGCAAGGGCACACCCGCTGTGAGACGGGGTCGCAAAGCTTCGCTCTTGATCGCCAAGAACAAGAGGGCTGGGCTACCTGACACGCCGGGGTTGGATTTCGCCACGCGCCACACACGCGGCAGGAATCCAGACCGGTTTGGTCAGCAGGGGAGGAGAAGGCGCACCCGGTCGCGGGCAAGCGTCCCAACGTCGCGTTCCTGTTGTCGAAGACATCGGTCCATCCAAAAGCTTGCGCTTCTTGCGGGAGGGTACATGCGTAGAAGTCAAATACTGTCATTGCTGTCGACGGTCGTGATCACGGCCGTCGCTGCGGTGTCCGTTCCAACGACGGTAACCTATGCGGGCGACGGCTCGAAAGGCTTCCGGGCTCACAACAACAAGTCCAGCAACGGCGTGTACATCGTCCGCATGTCGGACGAACCAGCTGCCGCGTACACCGGTAAAGTACGTGGCTACGGGGCGACCAGGCCGGCTGAGGGTGAAAAGCTCGACGCTTCAAGGCCCGAGGTCGAGAGCTATCGTGGCTACCTCAGGTCGAGGCACGCTGACGCAGTGGCTCGCGTGGGCGGTCGCAAGATCTACAGTTATGGCCTGGTTTTCAATGGCTTCGCGGCGGAACTGACCGAAAAGCAGGCGCAGAAGCTCGCGTCCATGCCGGGCGTGCTGGCCGTCATGAAGGACGAGTTGCGTTACTCAGACACATCCACCACGCCTGCCTTCCTCGGGCTCAACGCTGACGATGGTCTCTGGGATCGGCTCGACAGCCCGCGCGACGCAGGTGAAAGCGTCGTGGTGGGTATCATCGACTCGGGCATCTGGCCCGAGAATGCCAGCTTCGCCAATGACGCGGAGCGGGATCACGGCGACGACCGCGACCATGGTCGCGGCCATGCCTATGGCAACCGTCACATCCGCGGCTGGAAGGGAACCTGCGTAAGTGGCGAAGAATTCGTCGGCAAGAAGGTCTGCAACGGCAAGATCATCGGCGCCCGGTACTTCAATGAAGCCTGGGGTGGCGATGCGGGAATCGACGCGGACAGACCGTGGGAGTTCAATTCCCCACGCGACTACGATGGTCACGGCACGCACACAGCAGCCACCGCCGCGGGCAACTACCGCACGAAGGTCACGGGACCCGCGGCCGCCTACGGCCGCGTGAGCGGCATGGCGCCCGGCGCGAAGATTGCAACGTACAAGGCACTGTGGGCGGTCGAAGACGGCTCGACGGCAAACGGCTTCACGTCCGACCTGGTTGCGGCAATCGACCAGGCCGTTGCGGACGGCGTCGACGTCATCAACTACTCGGTCAGTGGCACGACGACGAACTTCCGCGACGCCGTGGAAATCGCCTTCATGTACGCGGCCGATGCAGGCGTGTTCGTGGCGGCTTCCGCCGGCAATAGTGGTCCAACCGTCGGCACAGTCGCGCATCCGAGCCCATGGATCACTACCGTCGCCGCCGGCACGCACAACCGTTCTTCGATCGTCACGGCCACGCTCGGCAATGGCTCGACCTACACCGGCGCCGGCCTGACGACTGCCGCTGTAACGGCGCCCCTGATCGACTCGACTGCCGCAGGAATGGCAGGAGCGAGTGCGACCGCCGTCAGCCTGTGCTACTCCACGTCCTGGAATGGCGGCGTCGCCGCGCTCGACCCGGCCAAGGTGGCCGGCAAGATCGTGGTCTGCGACCGCGGCGTCAGCGACCGCGTCGACAAGAGCCTTGCCGTGCAGGAAGCGGGGGGCGTCGGCATGATCCTGCTAAATCCGACGGCCAATACGCTGAATGCGGACTTCCACTCGGTGCCGACGGCGCATCTGCAGAACACCGACTATGCGGCCGTACACGCGTACGCGGCGATTCCGGGCGCGACGGCCACCATCGGCGTGTCGACGATCGACACCAGCACCCCGGCGCCGTACATTGCATCGTTCTCGTCGCGCGGCCCGCTGGCCGCCGGTGCCGGCGACCTGCTGAAGCCGGATATCACCGCGCCGGGCCAGGACATCCTCGCTGCAGTATCGCCGGTCGTCGGTGGTCTCGACTTCAACCTGCTGAGCGGCACGTCGATGTCGTCGCCGCACATTGCCGGCCTCGCGGCACTGTTGAAAGACTTGTACCCGAAGTGGACGCCGATGATGATCAAGTCGGCGCTGATGACCACGGCGGGTGACGTCCTCGACGGACCGAACACGCACCCGCTGGTAATCTTCCGACAGGGAGCCGGCCACGTCACCCCGAACAAGGCTGCCGATCCCGGTCTCGTGTTCAAATCAGGCTGGAACGACTGGCTCGGATTCCTGTGCGGCACGCAGTTGCCTGCCGTGAACTGCACCAGCGCGGGCATCCCGGTGCTCGACCCCAGCAACTTCAACACGCCCTCAATCGCGATCGGCGACCTCGTCGGCACGCAGACGGTGACGCGCACGGTGACCAACGTCGATCATCGACGCGCCACCTACAACGTGTCGGTAACGGGACTGGCAGGGCTCACGGTGACGGTGTCTCCTGCAAAGTTCACCATCAACCCGGGCAAGTCGCAGAAGGTGTCCATCACCTTCCAGACGACGACGGCAACCCCCAATGCTTACGTGGGCGGTCAGATCACCTGGAGCGACGGCAAGCACAAGGTCCGCGTTCCGGTCGTCGTGCGGCCGCTGGCCCTGGCTGCCCCGACCCAGGTCAGTGGCAATTACAGCGTGAAGTTCGGTTACGACGGCCCCTTCACAGCAGCGGCCCGCGGCCTCGTTCCGGCGACGACGGTCTCGGATACCGTGGCAATTGACGACTACAACGTTCACGTAGTCTCGGTGCCAGCCGGCACGACGTACACGCGATTCTCCTTGTTCGATGCCAATTCGACAGCCGACAGTGACCTCGACCTCGAGGTGTACAACTCGGCCTTCACCTTTATTGGCGGGAGCGGCGGCGCCACGTCGGCCGAGGAAGTCAGTTTCGTGAACCTGACGCCGGGCACCTACTACGTGCTCGTGGTCGGCTATGCGGCGCCTGCGCCAACGGCCGATTACACGCTCTTTACGTGGCAGTTGGGCTCCACGGACGCCGGCAACATGACGGTGACTGCGCCAGCCACGGCGGTCACCGGCACGAGCGGCAACATCGGACTCGCGTTCCCAGGTCCGCTGGTGCCGGGAACGAAGTACCTGGGTTCCGTGGCGTATGGCGGCATTGCAGGCATGCCGAACCCGACCATCGTTCGCGTCGACCCGTAGGGCGCGACTCGAGTCTTCCGGCGGGGGCCGGCAAGCAGACGCCCCGGGGAGCAATCCCCGGGGCGTTTTTCATTGCACGATCCAGAGGCGCCGGTAGATCAGGCGCGATCGTTGGGCAACGCCGCCGTCACCCGGGCCGCCGGACAGAACATCGGTCTGCCACGCGAACTGGAGTGGTAATTCAGGACCTGCTCTCCGGCCTGCAGCACGATGCGAAAGCCAGGTACGAGCGCCTGCGTATAGACCATGCCAGGCTGCGGGCAACCAAGCGAACCGTCCCGCCAGTTTACCGCTTCGGCGCTCGTCACCTTGATGTCGGCCCGAGCCGTCGTCGACCGATTGGCCGCGTCGTCGAGCGCGGCCTCGATCATCTCGGCGGGTGCATTCGTCACGGCTTTCTCCTCGACGACGGGGGGTGGGCCGCCCGCCGCTTGGCCCAGGGCACAGCCAGCGGCGAACGTGCAGGCCAGCCACGCAGTGGTGAAGGGCCCGCACCAGCGAACCATCGGACCGGAACCTGCCCGGTGCAGTACTCTTGTCAACATCCAGCGTTACTCCGTTGCGTGACCCGGGACTCCGGATCGGTCAGACATGAATTATCGCCACGCGTTCCATGCGGGGAACTTCGCGGACGTGCTGAAGCACGTCGTGCTCATGATGCTCGTCGAGCACCTGAAGAAAAAGCCCGCGCCGTTCTTTTACCTCGACACGCATGCCGGCGGCGGCACGTACGACTTGAGCCTCGGCGAATCCCAACGCAGCGGTGAGTACAAGAACGGCATCGGCCGGTTGCTCGAGTTTCCCGAAGCCGCGCTCGCGCCGGAACTCGCGGATTACGTGCGCCTGGTCAAGGCGTGCGCAGGGCCCGGTCGCAGCGCGATCACAGCATACCCAGGCTCGCCGACCATCGTCGGGAGAATGCGTCGCAACATCGATCGGCTGGTGCTCGCGGAAACGCATGCACGCGAAGCGCAGGCGCTGCGCTCCAGCCTGGGCTGGCAGAAACTCGTGTCGATTGTAGAAAGCGACGGTTACGCCGCGTTGAAGGCCCAGTTGCCGCCGCGCGAGAACCGCGGACTCGTGCTGATAGACCCACCCTTCGAGTCGGACACGGAGTTCGACCGCATCCTGTCCGCGCTCGAAACCGGTTACGAGCGCTGGCCGACCGGCACGTACTGCATCTGGTACCCGCTCACGGAACGCGCGGCCCCGCTGCGTTTCCGCCGTAATCTCGAAGGTTCGGGTATCCGCAAGGTGCTCGACGTAACGCTGAGCGTGATGCCGGACGACGCGGCCGTGGGCCTGCGCGGTTCAGGCCTCGTGATCGTGAATCCGCCGTGGATGCTCGATGAACGGCTCGCGGAACTGCTGCCCGACCTGCACCGCCTGCTGGTGCCCGACGGCGCGGGCGGTACGAGCGTGGAGTGGTGGATCGGCGAGTAGAAGGAGTTAGGGGCGGCTCGGAAGATCGTGCCCGTCGTCGGATGACTTGCGCCAGTGCCGCGCTGATCGGGGTCAGGTTGCCAGCGATTCAGGGACACCGCTGAGGCGTCGCATTCTGCGAGCGAATATGACACATTGAGAACACGATCCGTCCAGGCACGCTGTGTCCATGCAAGTGAATTTGCCCGCTTCGCATTCACAGGCGCACATCGCACCCTGTATCAACACGGGTCTGGCGGACTGGCATCGCATGATCTGCGATACGCCGTCCGAGCCAAACGCAAAAGCCGGCAGCGATATCTGCTTCATCAATTCCAGAATTTCTCCCCGGATCGGCTGCGGCACGCTGGACCTCGTTTCCTTCGACGACGATCTCATCCTGCTCGGCATGCGCGGGTACTTTCACGAGGACCTGAGCTATCAGGGCATCGGTGAGGGCTGGACCCGATTTCACTTCCGCAAGTCGGCGCGCACGCTGATGGAGTTCGACGGGATCGCGCCCAGCGAGCTTGAAGGACCGCTGTGCCAGATTCTTCATCAGCCAATAGGTGTCCCGGACAAAGAGTGGATCGAGGGTCGCACGAGCCTCGACTGGGTCACTCTGATGATGCGTCCGAACCTGTTGGTGGAGCGCTTCAAGCTGGACTCCATCCGCCTCGCCGACCCGGTGCGCCGCCTCGCCTACGGGGCGGACGAGTTCCTGCTCGAGAACTGGTCCCTGTCCGCCGACATGATGTTGGCCATGGATCAGTTACTCGGCAATGCCTACTCCGGGGACCTCAGGCGGGTCCATCTCGAAGCCAAGACGATCGAACTGGTCTGCCTGATGTCGCGGGTGTTGAGCCATCGAACCGCGGAACAAGCCGCGGTCAAACTGCGACCGCGTGACATCGACGCCCTCCATGAAGTTCGCCGGACCCTGGCGCGCTCGCTGACCGAGCGCCCGAGCATCGAGGCGCTGGCCCGGCGCGTCGGCATCAATCGAAACAAGCTGACATTCGGTTTCAAGCACTTGTTCGACCAGACGATTTCGGAGTACTGCATCGAATCCCGCCTGCAGGCAGGCTGGCACCTGTTGCAGGAAACGACGCTGCCCGTTGCCGTGGTGGCCGAGAAAGTCGGCTACGCGCAGGCGGCCGCGTTCTCCACCGCGTTCCGGCAGCACTTCGGCGTCACGCCCAGATCCGTCCGGCGGCGCTGAACCTTTCGTTTCTGCCTCGCGCGCAAACAGTGTTGCCGGCACAAGAATAGAGTGCCGCGGGCGAACGTATCGCTCCCCACGAGCCCGTAGCTTTACGCGCTGGACCGACCTGCGGTCAGTCTCGCCGGCCTAGGTGTTGTCCTGCGCTGGCGAATCGATTCGCCAAAGGAGCCAGACATGAAAGCACGCCCGTTACCACCGCAAATTGAGCAGCAGTGGGCGACCCCAGCGGGTTGCCATAGCGTCCAGGTGATCTTGCCTCTGGTGATGGTCATGTTTTCGGCGCCGAGCTGGCCGCAAGCGGCACCAGGCGTGCTGGAGGAGATCGTGGTTACGGCGCGGCACCGTGACGAAAGCCTCCAGCGCGTACCCATTGCGATATCCGCGATCAATGGCGACGCGATCGCTGAGGCTCGTGAGACCACGTTACAGGGCCTCGAATTCTCGGTGCCGAACCTGGTGTTCGGCGATACCGGCTCGTCGGGTGAGACGTTCATCGGCATTCGCGGCATCGGCGATTTCTCGCGCAATATCGGGTTCGATACCCGGGTGGGCGTGTATATCGACGGCGTCTTCGCCGGGCAATCCCTGGCGGTGGACCAGGGACTGGTCGACGTCCGGCAAATCGAAGTGCTGCGCGGGCCGCAAGGCACGCTGTTCGGCAAGAACAGTTCCTCCGGCGTCATCAACATTGTCAACAACCCACCCGTCCTCGGTGAACAGAGCGGCGAGTGGCGCTTGCGTGGCGGAAACCTCGACACCCTGGCCGGTTCGGGCGTCGCGAACCTTCCCCTGGGGGACACGGTCGCGGCGCGCGTTGCCGTCGTCGCGCAGCAGCAGGAGGGGTACATCGACAACCTGTTCACTGGCGACAAACTGATGAGCAACGATCACATGCTGGGGCGTGCTCTCCTGCTCTTTCAGCCCAGCGATGCGCTCGATATCCACTTCTCCGTGGATGTCAGGAAGCAGCACAACGATTTGCTGTTTCTGGAACCTGATGCATCGTTTGAAAATGCGGCCGGCAATCCGCAGGCCGCGCCGGATTTAGTGGTGGACCAGGACGCCACGCTGATCGATGAGAACGACGGATGGGGCAGCAGCCTGACGGCGAATTACGCCTTCGACAGTGGCCTCGTGCTGACCTCGATCACGGGTTACCGCAGCGTCGATCGCAAGACCGGCAGCGACGAGGACGCCACCCGCGTCTTCACCCTGGATGCGCGTTACTTCGAGGACGATTTCCAGCACTTCACCCAGGAGCTGCGGCTCGCCTCGCCCGACAAGGACCGCTTCCGCTATGTGCTGGGCGCCTTCTACTTCGACCAGGAAGCGAAGACGGACCGCGTGGTGGTGCTCGGTCCGGGCTTCGGCGGCCCGCCTCAGGGAATCGACGCCGCCGTCCAGGACTCGTCGGTGGATACCCGCAACTGGGCCTTGTTCGTCAACGCGAACTACGACCTGACCGAGCAACTCACCTTGAGCGGCGGCATTCGCTACACCGACGAACAGAAAGATGCGGTGATCAGCCAGCGCGTCCTGCCGGGCTTCGGCCTGGCCGAAGTGATCGATGAATCGCCGGATCGCAGCGAGGATTACGTGACGGCCACCGCCAGCCTCCAGTACCAGGTGAGCGACGCCATCTCGACGTATTTCACCTACGCCAGCGGTTACAAGAGCGGTGGTTTCAACGTCGACCTCGTCCGCACGCCGGACGACCTGCCGTATCAGGAAGAGACCGTCGACAGCTACGAGTTGGGCCTGAAATCCGACCTGCTGGACGGCCGCCTGCGGCTCAACCTGTCGGCGTTCTACGCCAAATACAACGACTACCAGGTGTTCCAGTTCCGCTTCGACCCGTCCAGCGGAACCACCGCGTTGCTCGTCTCCAACGCGGCCTCGGTCACGACGCAGGGCTTCGAGATCGAAGGCACGGCATTGCTGCACGAAGATTTCAGTCTCAGTGTCGGGCTGGGTTATGACGATGCCACGTTCGACGATTTCCCGGGCGGCGCGGTCGATGCCGACACCGGCGCACTACTCAATGTGAAAGGTAATGTCTTGCCGCGGGCGCCCGAGTGGACGGCCGACTTGACCGGGCGCTACCAGTTCACCGTGGGGTCAGTGGACAGCCGGCTGATGATCAACTATGCCTATCGGGCCGAGCAATTCTTCAACCCCGACAACCGCGAGAACTCGCGGCAGGGCGGCTTCGGCTTGTTGAACGCCTCGCTTGATTGCGATATCAACAAGCGCTGGGGGGTGGGACTGTATGGCCGCAACCTGACGGACGAAACCTATCGCACCATGCGCGGCATCAGCTTCCTAGGGGTGCCTTTCAGCCTGTTCGGCCAGACCCGGACCTACGGTGCGGAAGTCATTTTCCGCTATTGATAGCGACCGATATGAAACTCCACCTCCGGCGAGTGTCAGCGCGACGCAGCTGGCTCGCCGGCGCACCAGCTGCGCTGCTGTGGTGCGTCTCTTCGTTGGCGGCGCCGGAGGCGGACGCAGCCGGCGCTGCCGCCCGGGCGCCGACGGTGCTGACGTTTGCCGCCATCGTTGACGGTACCGGCGAACCCGTCGCCGGTCGGGAAATCGTCGTCGAGCACGGTGTCATCGTGGCCATTGGGGAATCGCTAGCCGAACGCTACCCTGGCGCCCGGCGCGTCGACCTCAGCGGTCTCACCGCCATTCCCGGGCTGATCGATACCCACGTCCATATCACCTACGGATTGAGCGGCCCGTCCCGGGGCGACGCCTGGCATCAGTTGCTGCAGGAAACGCCGGCACCGGAGCGTCTGGTGGCGTCCATCGGCCACGCGGCAAAGATGCTCGAGATCGGCGTCACGACGGCCCGTGACCTGTTTGCGCTCGATCACGTGGATTTCTACCTGCGAGAACTGATCGAACGTGGGATTGTGCCCGGCCCGAGGCTGTTTCTTTCCGGCACCGGTATTCATCCGCTGGTGATGCCGGTGGCGACCAGCGGCACGGAGGCGGAGCGGATCTCCAGTCTCAGCCAGCGTGCCCGCGACGTCGCCGACAGTGGTGCGGCCTGGCTGAAGATTTTCGCCACCACTGGAACCGGGTCCGATCTGAGCGGTCAGCGCGTCTACCACTACCCCGAGATCAAGGCTGCGACCGACATCGCGCACGCAAGGGGATTGCAAGTGGCAGTGCACGCGTACGGCCCGGCGGCCGTGCCCGATGCGATTCGGGCCGGGGTGGATTCGATCGAGCACGCAGTTGATGTCGATGATGAGTCGTTGCGCGCCTGGGCCGCCAGCGGAATTTTCTACGTACCGACCATCGATCACAACCGCTACTACGCCGACCATCGTGAGGAGTACGGCTATGATGACGGTGCCGAGCGCGCGCTGCGTGCCTTCATTTCCAGGAATGTGGCCATGTTGCGGCGCGCCCATGAGGCCGGCGTACCCGTTGCCATGGGCTCGGATGCGGTGATGACCATGTTCGGCGAGAACACCCGCGAACTCGAATGGTTCGTCGCCGCGGGCATGACGCCCGGCGAAGCGCTGCGGGCGGCGACGCTCAACGGCGCGCAGTTGCTGGGCCAGCAGGATCGCCTCGGGCGACTGGCACCCGGCTTCGCGGCCGATATCGTCGCCGTCACCGGCCAGCCCCTGACCGACATCCGGGCGGTCACACGGCAGGTTGTCTGGGTGATGAAGGCGGGCGAGGTCATGGTCGACAAGCGACGAACCGGAAATCCAGTTCCTCCGCGTGGAAAGTAGCCTGCAACTGTCCGAGGACGCGGGGCCAGTGGACGAGCCACTCATCCACGAGACCATCGGCGACCTGTTCAACCGCATGGCCCGCATCCACGCCGAACGCGAGGCACTCGTCGTTCGCCACCAGGGTATCCGCTGGAGCTATGGGGAGCTGGCGGAACGCGTCGAGGCACTGGCGACGGGGCTGCTGTCGCTCGGCCTCGAGCGTGGCGACCGGGTCGGCATCTGGGCCCCAAACTGCGCGGAGTGGCTGCTGACGCAAGTCGCCACCGCCCGGGCCGGACTGGTCCTGGTGAACATCAATCCCGCCTACCGCGGCTTCGAACTCGAGTACTCGATCAACAAGGTGGGCTGCCGGGTCTTGATTCTGGCACCCGCGGTCAAGACCAGCGATTACCTGCAGATCGTGAACGACCTCGCCCCCGAGCTTTGCTCGAGTGCGCCGGGCGACTCGCACGCGGCCGCGCTACCCGAGCTGCGCGCGGTGATCCGCTTGGGGAGCGAGCGAACACCCGGCATGCTCAACTTCGCTGATGTCTGCGCGGCGGGCACGCCGGCCGACCGACAGCGGCTCGATGCAATTGCCGCCTCGCTTGACCCCGGGGACGCGATCAACATCCAGTTCACTTCCGGCACGACAGGCTCGCCGAAGGGTGCAACACTCACGCACCGCAATATCCTCAACAACGGCTATTTCGTAGGACATGCGCTCCAGCTGCAAGAACGCGACCGCGTCTGCATTCCAGTGCCGCTGTACCACTGTTTCGGTATGGTGATGGGTAACCTCGCCTGCATCGCCCACGGCGCAACGATGGTGTACCCCGCTGAAGTATTCGACCCGCTGGCAACGCTGCAGACCGTGCAACTGGAATGTTGCACCGCGCTCTACGGCGTGCCGACCATGTTTATTGCCCTGCTCGATCATCCGCAGTTCGGCAGTTTCGACCTCTCGCGCTTGCGCACGGGGATCATGGCCGGCGCGCCCTGCCCGGTCGAGGTCATGAATCGAGTGGCGAAGGACATGCACATGAGCGAGGTCACGATCGCTTACGGCATGACCGAAACCTCGCCGGTCTCCACGCAAACCGCAGTGGACGATCCGCTCGAGATACGAGTGTCGACGGTTGGCCGCGTGCACCCGCACGTAGCAATCAAGATCGTCGACCCGACGCGAAGGACTGTTGCGCGGGGCAAGCCGGGGGAGTTGTGCACGAAGGGCTACTCGGTGATGCGTGGCTACTGGAACGATGATGCCCGCACCGGCGAGGCCATCGACGCCGATGGCTGGATGCACACCGGTGACCTCGCCACCATGGACGCGCAGGGCTACGTGAACATCGTGGGTCGCATAAAGGACATGGTCATCCGCGGCGGCGAGAATGTTTACCCTCGGGAGGTCGAGGAGTTCCTGTACCGTCATCCCGGAGTTCAGGATGTGCAGGTCATCGGCGTGCCGGACCTGAAATATGGCGAGGAGCTGTGCGCGTGGATCAAGCTGCGCCCGAACGTGCAGGCGACCGAGGAGGAGATCCGCGAGTTCTGCCGCGACCGCATCGCACACTATAAGATCCCGCGACACGTTCGCTTCGTCGACGCGTTCCCGATGACTATCACGGGCAAGATCCAGAAA
The DNA here is from genome assembly GCA_016704655.1 of Pseudomonadota bacterium. Lineage (GTDB taxonomy): Bacteria > Pseudomonadota > Gammaproteobacteria > Steroidobacterales > Steroidobacteraceae > RPQJ01. Next base: position 227,330 of record JADIZR010000007.1, read on the forward strand.
TACCTGATGCGCAAGCAGATGATCGAGGAACTGGGACATCCGACGGGCAACTCCGACTAACCCCTATCCCCTTCCCCTCACTTCCGCATGCCTGAAACACGTCACCACGTGATCATTCACCATCCCCGTCGCCTGCATGTGTGCATACATGATCGTGGAACCCACGAACTTGAAGCCACGTCGCTGCAGGTCCTTGCTGAACGCATCCGACTCCGGCGAAGTCGCCGGCACCTGTGACATCTCGCGCCAGCGATTCACGATCGGCTGGCCGCCGACGAACTGCCAGCTGTAGGCCGCGAAGCTGCCAAACTCTTCCTGCACTTCGAGAAAGCAGCGCGCGTTGGTGATCGCGGCCGCGACCTTGAGCCGGTTGCGCACGATGCCCGGGAACTGCAGCAGCTTCTCGACCTTGCGCGCATCGAACTTCGCCACCTGCACCGGATCGAAATCGGCAAACGATTCGCGGTACCCCTCGCGCTTGCGCAGGATCGTCGACCAGCTGAGGCCCGCCTGCGCGCCCTCGAGGATCAGGAACTCGAACAGCCGCCGATCGTCGTGAACGGGAACTCCCCACTCCTGGTCGTGATAGGCGATGTATTCCGCGCTCATGCCGGAATAGGACCAGCCGCACCGGGGTCGCCCATCGGGGGCCAAAGACGCCGACTGAACCGCACTTGCCTTGGGCGTCTTGACCCTGGCAACGGGCTTCCGGGTGGCCTTGGCGGCGGGAGTCTTTGCTCGGCCAGGGGCTGCAGGCAGTCGGGTCGAACGGGTTTTCGTGCTCATACGCGGATTCTGCCCTTGACGATACGGCTATTGCGTTCTTTTCGCGGCCGGTCCCGCTCGGGTATAAAGTCCGGATTCCGATCAAAAAAGCGCCCGCCTCCATGACCCACCCCGACGCCCCCGGCCAGTTCCCTCGTGTCCGCATGCGCCGCATGCGCCGCGACGCTTTCTCGCGCCGCATGATGCGGGAGACGGTGCTGACGCCGGACGATTTCATCTTTCCCGTGTTCGTCATGGAAGGCACGAAGCAGCGCGTGGCCATCCCGTCGATGCCGGGCATCGAGCGCGTGTCGGTGGATGAGCTGGTCCGCGAGGCCGAGGCAGTCGCGCGCCTCGGCATCCCGGCACTCGCCCTCTTCCCGGTCACGCCGCTCGAGGTGAAGAGCCTCGACGGCCGTGAAGCCTGGAACCCCGATGGCCTGGCACAACGTGCCGTGCGTGCGATCAAGAAAGCCGTGCCGGAACTCGGCGTGGTGACCGACGTCGCGCTCGATCCTTTCACCACCCACGGCCAGGACGGCATCGTCGATGGGACCGGGTACGTCATGAACGACGTGACTGTCGCCGCGCTCGTGCAGCAGGGCCTCTCGCATGCCGAGGCGGGCGCAGATGTCGTGGCTCCCTCCGACATGATGGACGGCCGCATCGGTGCACTGCGCGACGCGCTCGAATCCGCGGGCCACATCCACACGCGCATCCTCGCCTACTCCGCCAAGTACGCATCGAGCTACTACGGCCCGTTCCGGGATGCGGTGGGCTCGGCCGGCAACCTCGGCAAGGGCAACAAGTACAACTACCAGATGGATCCGTGCAATTCGGACGAGGCGCTGCGCGAAGTCGAGCTCGACCTCGCCGAAGGCGCGGACATGGTGATGGTGAAGCCCGGCATGCCGTACCTCGACATCGTGCGCCGCGTAAAAGATCGCTTCGGCGCGCCGACGTTCGTGTACCAGGTCAGCGGCGAGTACGCGATGCACATGGCGGCGGCACAGAACGGCTGGCTCGACGAGCGCGCGGTCGCACTGGAATCGCTCAGCAGCATCAAGCGAGCGGGCGCCGACGGGATCCTGACCTATTTTGCGAAGCGTGCGGCAGAATGGCTCAACGAAGGACGCTAGCGACCGGAGGTCTGGTCGGGCACCAAATCGCCACTGCACCTCCGACTAATCCCTAACCCCCATCCCCTATCCCCTATGTCTGACTCCTACGCCCTCTTCGGCTATCCGGTCTACCACAGCTGGTCGCCGTTCATCCACGGTCTGTTCGCACGGCAGACGGGGCAGGACATGGAGTACCGCCTGCATGAAGCGGCGCCGGATCAGTTCCGCCACGACCTGCTCGAGTTCTTTTTCGAGCAAGGCGGGTGCGGCGCGAACATCACGCTGCCGCACAAGCGCGCGGCCGCAGACCTGGTCAATGAGCTCATGCCCCGGGCCCAGCGCGCGGATGCTGTCAATACCGTCCTGCGTCGCGACGGCGAATTGATCGGCGACAACACGGACGGTGTCGGCCTGGTCACCGATCTCACGCAGAACCTCCGGCTGCGGTTCACGTCGCCACGCATACTGATGCTCGGCGCCGGCGGTGCGGCGCGCGGCGCGATCGGGCCCTTGCTGGAACTGAAGCCGTCGACCCTCGTGATCGCCAACCGTACGGCCATCCGCGCCAGCGAGCTGGCCGCGGAGTTTTCCGGTCTCGGTGCAGTGAGCGGCGCTGCCTTCGACAGTGTCGAGCCGCTTGAACCGTTCGACCTGATCATCAATGCAACTTCGGCCAGCCTGAAAGGCGAGGTGCCACCGATCCATTCCCGCGCCGTGGACAGGGCCACTGCGTGCTACGACATGGCGTACGGAATCGGCGAAACGCCATTCACGCAATGGGCCCGTGATCGCGGCGTGACCAGGGTGGCACAGGGTTGGGGCATGCTCGTCGAACAGGCGGCCGAAGCATTCTTCGTCTGGCGCGGCGTGCGCCCGCAGACGCGGCCCGTGCTGGAAGCGTTGCACGCCCGCGCTATGTACCTGGCGTCGACTGCGAATACTCATTCTTGAGCAGCACGTAATCGCGTGCCATCTGCGGAATGCGCGCAATCTCCTCGGGCCGCAACTCGCGCGATCGCCGCGCGGGATTGCCGACGTACAGGTAGCCGGACTCCAGTTGCTTCCCCGGCGTGACGACGCTGCCGGCGCCGATGATCACGTCGCTGGCGACTGCGACGCCATCCAGCACGATGGTGCCGATCCCGACCAGCACGCGGTCGGCAATGGTGCAGCCGTGCAGCGCGACCTTGTGCCCGATGACGACGTCCTCGCCGAGAATCGTGGCCCAGCCTGCGTCGTTGCCCGGGTAGGGGCGCGAGACGTGGAGGATGCTGCCGTCCTGGACGTTGCTGCGGTCGCGACAGGGAGCCACCGATGCTGGTCATGCTGTTGCTGTTTGCCGCGCTGCTGTTCGTGGCGGCCGTCTATCTCGTTCGCATCTATAACGGGCTCATCGCGCTGCGCGAGAACGTGCGCAAGGCCTGGGCCAACATCGACGTGCTGCTCACGCAGCGCCACGACGAGTTGCCAAAACTGGTCGAGACCTGCAAGCGCTACATGCAGTACGAGCAGGAAACGCTGGAACGCGTGATGCAGGCGAGATCTGCGGTGTTCAAGGCGCAGAGCAGCGGGGACGTCGCCGCGGTCGGCGCGGCTGAAGACCAGTTGCGGCAGGGGCTCGGCCGCCTGTTCGCGGTGGCGGAGAATTACCCGGACCTCAAGGCCGACGACAGCTTCCGCCACCTGCAGACGCGCATCTCGGCGCTGGAAGAAGCGATTGCGGACCGCCGCGAGCTCTACAACGAATCGGTGAATCTCAACAACATCCGCATCCAGACCTTCCCCGACCTGCTGGTCGCGCGGATGTTCGAGTTCAAGCCGGCGCAGCTGCTCGAGTTCACCGAAGAGCAGAAACGCGACGTGGACCTGGGCAAGCTCTTTGGCTGAGAACGACTTCTGGTTCTGGCTGCTGACGCTCGGGGTCGCAGTCGTCGCCGGCGGCGCAGCGGCACTGCGCTGGCTCAAGATCGCGCGGCTCATCGAAGACACGCCGACGTCGCGCATTCGATCGGCGGCGCAGGGCTACGTCGAGCTCGCGGGCAACGGCCTGCCCCTGCCGGGCACGAAGAATCCGGCGCCGCTCACCCAACGGCCTTGTATCTGGTGGAACTACAGGATCTCGAAGCGGACCGAACGCGGCGCGGGCAAGGGCCAGCGCAAGAGCTGGCAGACGGTTGCGTCGGGCACTTCGTCGCTCGCCTTCCTGCTCGACGACGGGACGGGCCAGTGCATCGTGCAGCCCGACGGCGCCGAGGTCGTGCCGACCGAGTCGACCACCTGGTATGGCGACACACCATGGCCCAGGTCGGGTCCGGGCAAGGGACTCTCGCTGACCGGGGGCCGCGACTACCGCTACGTCGAGGAACGCATCTACGAGCACGAGCGCCTGTATGCCCTGGGCGATTTTCGCTCGACGGCATCGTCCGGCGAACGGGACCCGCAAGCCGAACTGGCCCAGCTGCTGGCGGAATGGAAGCAGGACCAGCCTGCCCTGCTGCGGCGCTTCGACCAGGATGGCGATGGCCGGATCGACCTGGTCGAGTGGGAAACCGCAAGGCAGGAGGCCCGCCATACGCTCACGCAGCGCACCGCGGAGCGCCCTTCCCGGCAGAACTACCACGTGCTGTGCCGTCCGGACGGCGACCGGCTGTTCCTGCTTGCCGCACTGCCACCAGGCGACCTGACCCGCCGTTTCCGCAGGCGCGCGACCATCGCTTTCCTCGGCTTCGTCGCTGCCGTATATGCGTTCGGCTGGCTGCTGCAGAGCGGGTTCGGCTGAATCCGGAACCGCCGCGCCGCTAGAATAGCGCGCATGGACAACCCCCTCCTGCACGACGCGACCCTGCCCGCCTTTCTTGCGATCCGCCCGGAACACATCGAGCCCGCCATCCGGCAGGTGCTGGAAGAAAACCGGCGCAGCTTGCAGGAGCTGCTCGAGTCCGGCGCCGAGGGCTGGGACGGCATCGTCGTTCCCATCGAACGGATGCAGCATCGGCTCGCGCGCACCTGGTCTCCCGTGGGTCACCTCAATGGCGTCGCGAACAGCGACGAGCTGCGTGCGGCCTACAACACGTGCCTGCCGCTGCTCACCGCGTATCACACCGAGATTGCGCAGAACGCAGCACTGTGCGCTGGCTACCAGCGGATCTAGGACACGCCGTACCCCGAACTGAAGCCGGAGCAGCGCAAGCTCGTCGACAACGCGCTGCGTGACTTCCGACTCGCGGGTGTCGCGCTCGCGCCCGATCGCAAGCAGCGCTTCCGCGAACTGATGGAGCGCCTGTCGACGGCGCAGGCGAAGTTCGACGAGAACGTGCTCGACGCCACCAATGCCTGGACGCGCAACGTCGAGGAGGAGACTGAACTCGCTGGCCTGCCTGCCGCCGTCATCGCCCGTGCGCGTGCCGCAGCCGAGAAGGCCGGCCGCAGCGGTTGGGTATTCACGCTCGACGCACCGAATTACCAGGCGATCATGACACATGCGGAAAACCGGCAGCTGCGCCAGGACTTCTACACGGCGTGGCTCACGCGCGCCTCCGAGCAGGGTCCGGCGCAGTGGGACAACACGGCGCTGATCGAGGAAATCCTCGCGCTGCGGCACGAGGCCGCGCAGCTCGCCGGTTTCGCCAGCTTCGCGGAATACTCGCTGGCCACCAAGATGGCGCGTGATCCAGCCGAGGTGCTGGAGTTCCTGCGTCGGCTGGCGCGCCTGTGCCGGCCGGCCGCGCAGCGTGAGTTCGCCGAACTCGAAGCGTTCGCAGGCACGAGGCTCGAGGCCTGGGACGTGGCGTTCCACTCGGAGCGCCTCAAGCGCGAGCGCCTGGCCGTCTCGGAAGAGGAGCTGCGGCCCTACTTCCCGTTGCCGCGCGTGCTGGACGGCCTGTTCGCCCTGGCGCAGCGTCTCTACGGCGTGCGCATCGAGCAACGCAAAGACGTCGAGGTGTATCACCCGGATGTCCACTACTACGACATCATCGGCAGCGACGACGAAGCTCGCGGCGGATTCTTCCTCGACCTGTACGCGCGACCGAAGAAGCGCGGCGGCGCCTGGATGGACGAATGCCTGGGTCGGATCGAGCTGGCCGGTGCGCACGCGCTGCCAATCGCTTACCTCGTCTGCAACTTCACCCCGCCGGGCGCGGACCGGCCTTCGCTGCTGACGCACTACGAAGTGCTCACGATGTTCCACGAGTTCGGCCACGGCCTGCACCACATGCTGACGCGCGTGGATTTCCCGAGCGTGGCCGGCATCAACGGCGTGCCGTGGGACGCGGTCGAGCTGCCGAGCCAGTTCATGGAGAACTTCGCCTGGCGCGAGGAGGTGCTGCCCCTGATCTCGGGCCACGTCGAGACCGGCGCGCCGCTGCCGCTCGAGGCACTGCGCAAGCTGCAGGCGACACGCTCCTTCCAGGCCGGCATGCAGTCGGTCCGGCAGCTCGAGTTCGCACTGTTCGACTTCCGGCTACACGCCGAGTTCTCGCCCGAGTACGGTTCGCGGCTGATGCAGACGCTGGCGCAAGTGCGTGACGAGGTGGCCGTCGTGCGTCCGCCGGCATTCAACCGCTTCCCGCACAGCTTCCAGCACATCTTCTCGGGCGGGTACGCCGCCGGCTACTACAGCTACAAGTGGGCCGAGGTGCTGTCGGCCGACGCCTTCGGCGCCTTCGAGGAATCAGGCATCTTTGATGCTGCGACTGCCCACCGCTTCCTCGGCTCGATCCTCGAGCGCGGCGGCAGCCGCGATGCGATGGAAGCGTTCGTCGAGTTCAGGGGCCGCCGGCCCGAGCTCGAGCCGCTGTTGCGGCAACTGGGTCTCGCGGCATGACCCGGACGGTCGCCACCTGGAACGTGAATTCACTGCGGGTACGCTTGCCGCACCTGACCGAGTGGCTCGCAGCCAACCCGGTCGATGCCATCGCACTGCAGGAGACCAAGCTGCCCGATGCCGATTTTCCCGCAGCCGACCTGCAGGCCCTCGGCTGGAATCCCGCGTTCAGCGGACAACGCACTTACAACGGCGTCGCCATCCTCAGCCGCGATCCCGCCACCGACGTCGTCGCGGGCATTCCGGGCTTCGACGACGAACAGCGGCGCGTGCTGGCGGCTTCGCTCGGGAGCCTGCGCGTCATCGACGTCTACGTGCCGAACGGCCAGACGGTCGGCTCGGACAAGTTTGCCTACAAGCTGCGCTGGTTCGACGCGCTGCGTGAGTACGTCGCTGCGGAACGGACGCGCCATCCGTACCTCGTCGTGCTGGGCGATTTCAACATCGCGCCGGAAGACCGCGACGTGCACGACCCCAAAGCCTGGGAAGGTTCTGTACACGTGAGCCCGCCCGAACGCGCGGCGTTGCAGGCGTTGCTGGGCACCGGGCTCGCGGATTGCTTCCGGCTGTTCGAACAACCCGAGAAATCGTATTCGTGGTGGGACTACCGGATGATGGCCTTCCGTCGCAACGCGGGCCTGCGCATCGACCTGATCCTCGCCTCGACCGCGCTCGCTCAGAAGTGTGGCGCGTGTCACATCGACAAGGCGCCACGCCAGTTGGAAAGGCCTTCGGACCACACTCCGGTCGTCGCGAGTTTTGACATATAGAGCCCGCTGCGTGTCGTAAACGCCCGAATCATCCGGTCGCCGATCCTTTTGGCTCTGGCACTTTCGGGCCAAGAGCATAGACTCGCCGAAACCAGTGCGCGCCTCACCGCCCATGCAATTCCGCCGCAGCGATTACGACGTCACCAACACCGTACAGGTGAGCTCCGTGGCGTCCGTGCGCAAGGCCGTCGAGGAACTCTTTCTGCAGACCTGGCCCGGTGCAAACACCGAGCGGCTGACAACGGCGTTCGCCGACTTCGAGCGGCTGTTCTCCGGTCAGTTTCCAGGCTACCTGGGCTGCGACACCGTGTATCACGACATGCAGCATTCGCTGGACGACACGCTCGCGATGGCGCGCCTGCTCGCCGGCTACGACCGTACGCACGCGCCGGAGCAGCGCCTGGGCGCCGAGCGTGCACTGCTCGGCATCATCGTCGGGCTGTTCCACGACTCGGGCTACATCCGCCAGAGCGACGATACGCTGCATCGCAACGACGCGGAATTCACCCGCACCCACGTGATGCGGGGCGCGAACTTCCTCGCACGCTACCTGCCGGCAATCGGTCTCGCCAACTGGGTGCCGGTCGCAACACAGGTGATCCACTTCACCGGCTACGAGGTGCCATTCAAGGACATCCGGCTGGATGACGAGCGCGACCGTCGCGTCGGTCACCTGCTCGGCACGGCGGACATGCTCGCGCAGATGTCGGACCGGTGCTATCTCGAGAAATGCCGCGACCGCCTTTACCCGGAATTCGTGCTCGGCGGCGTCGCGATGCAGCGTGAGGACGACGGTGGCCTCAAGGTCCAGTACGGCTCGGGGCTCGACGTGCTGCGCCAGACACCGCAGTTCTTCGAGTACACGATGCGTACGCGCCTCGACGGCGAGTTCGGCGGGGCCTATCGCTACGTCGAGAGCCTATATGGCGGCCGCAACCCGTACCTGGAAGCGATCAACCGCAACCTGGCCTACCTGACGCGCGTGCTCGAGACCAGCAACTGGAACATGCTGCGACGTTCGCCGCCCGTGTTCACGTGGGAAAAGAATCCCCTGGAAACCGTGCGCTCGCTGGTGATCCGTCACATTCGCATGGCGGTCGAGACAACCTGACACACGGTCGCGGCCTCCGCGGGCAGGCCGCGGACGCCATGGATCAGGGTTTGAGCCCGCGCAGGAACGTTGCCGGATCCTCGTCGCGCTCCAGCACCTCGACCAGCGCCGAACCGACGATCACGCCATCGACGTGACCCCGCATACGCGAGACCTGCTCCGCCGTGCGAATGCCGAAACCCGCACACACCGGCACGGGTGACATCGACTGCACGCGATCCATGTAGTCCAGCACCTCGTCCGGCACGGCCACCGACTTGCCCGTGGTGCCCGTCATGGTCACCGCATACACGAAACCCTGGCTCGCTTCACACAGCATCTTGAGTCGCGCATCCGGCGTCACCGGCGTGACCATCTGCACCAGCGCGATACCGACGCGATCGAGCGCCGCACGCATATCCGCGCTTTCTTCATACGGCAGGTCAGGAATGATGAATCCCGACACACCCGCTTTCCTTGCCACCTCGGGCAGACGTTCGAGCCCGAACGCGAGCAGCGGGTTCAGGTAACTCATGAGCAGCACGGGCGCCTGCGGACGCGGCTGCATCGTCTCGAGTTCAGCGAGCAGCCACCGCAACGTGAAGCCGCCTTGCAGCGACGCGAAGCTTGCGCGCTGAATGGTGGCGCCATCGGCCATCGGGTCGCTGAACGGCACGCCGATTTCGACGACGTCGGCCTCGATCGCGATGGCTCGCAGGTTCTGCGCGAAGTGCGCGCGGTCCGGAAAACCGGCGGTCATGAACCCCACGACGGCAGGTCGGCCGCTCGCGGCCGCGTCCTTGATCGCCGTGCTGATGCTGTCGCGCGGTTGCGCAGTGCCAGTCGTTATCAGGGTCGTCATCAGATTTTTCCCTTCAGCAGCGTGCGCTGCAACGTCGGCATGTCCTTGTCGCCACGGCCGGACAGGCCGATCAGGATGCGGCAACCAGGGTTTTTCTGCGCATACTTGCGGGCGCCCGCGAATGCGTGCGCCGTCTCGATGGCCGGCAGGATGCCTTCGTACCGGCTGCACTCCGACAGCGCCTCGAGCGATTCATCGTCTTCCGACGCGGCGAAGCCGAGGCGACCGATGCTTGCCAGCAGCGCGTGCTCCGGCCCGACGCCCGGGTAATCGAGCCCGGCCGAGACCGACTGCGTTTCCTGGATCTGGCCGTGCTCGTCCTGCAGCAGCAGCGAGTAGCAACCCTGCAGCACGCCCGGCGTGCCGTACGCGAGCGAAGCGGCGTTCTGCCCGAGACCCGGACCGATGCCGCCGGCCTCGAAGCCGAGCAGCTTGACCTCGGTGTCCGGAATGAACGGATGGAACAGGCCGATCGCGTTCGAACCCCCACCGACGCAGGCCACGACGACGTCCGGCAGCGCGCCCGCCTGTGCGAGCATCTGTGCACGTGCCTCGACCCCGATCACGCGCTGGAACTCGCGCACCATGTACGGATAGGGGTGCGGGCCAACGGCCGAACCGAGAATGTAGAACGTGCCGTTCGGATCCGAAACCCAGTCACGCAGGGCTTCGTCGATGGCTGCGCGCAGCGTCTTGTCGCCGCCCGTGACGGGCACGACTTCGGCGCCCAGCAGTTTCATGCGGCCGACGTTCGGCGCCTGCCGCTCCATGTCGATCGAACCCATGTAGACGGTGCATGGCATGCCGAGTCGCGCGCATGCGGCGGCAGTGGCCACACCGTGCTGCCCGGCACCCGTCTCCGCGACGATGCGTTTCGCGCCAAGTCGCCTGGCCAGCAGACCCTGCCCGATCGCATTGTTGATCTTGTGCGCGCCGGTGTGCGCGAGGTCCTCGCGCTTCAGCCACACTTCCGCGCCCCAGCGCTTCGACAGCGCGGCCGCGTACGTGAGCGGCGTGGGCCGGCCAACCCAGGTGCGCAGCTGCAGGTCGAGCTCGGCCTTGAAGGCGGGGTCCGGCAGGATGTCGCGGATGCCTTGTTCGAGGCGATCGAGCGCCGGCACGAGTGTCTCGGGCACGTAGCGCCCACCGAACGGACCGAAGCGGCCGCGCGCGTCTGGAAACTCGCCCCTCAGCGTCTGCGCCAGCAGCGCTTCGCGGTCGATCTCGAGGACCTGGGTCTTCATTGCTCTATTACTCCCAAAGACGATGTCGCGACCCGCGCATGCGCTGCACGCGCCGCGTTCACGAAATTCCGGATCAGCGCGGCCTCCTTGACGCCGCGCATGGACTCGACGCCCGAGCTCACATCGATGCCGAACGGCCGTACGGCTGCGATGGCATCGGCGACGTTTCCCGCATCCAGCCCGCCGGCGAGCACGAGTTCGCCAGCGACGGCCAGGCGCGCCGCTTTAATCCAGTCAGCCCGCTCGCCCGTTCCGCTGCGCCCGCTTTCGAGCAGAAACCGTTGCGGCAAGTCTTGCTGCAAAGGCAATGACGGGTCCGTGCGATACACGGGCAGCACTCGCTGGCCAGCCGGCAGCCGGAGCGCGACCAGGTCCGCGGCATCAGTCTGCACCCAGTCGGGGTGGACGGCATCGATTGCGGCGTCGACCTCCGCCTGCGTCGGGTGCAGGAACACCGCCACCTTTTCGATGCCCGGCGGCACGGCCGCTGCGAGGGCACCAGCTTCGGCCGCTGCGAGATGGCGGGGTGAAGCCGCGTGGAACACGAAGCCGACTGCATCCGCGCCTGCATCCACGGCAGCCGCCAACGTCCCCGTCGTGCGCAGGCCGCACACCTTGATCCACAGGCGCCTCACCGCGCGACTCCGCGCCCGGCCGCGAGCAGTTCACGGACGGCCTGTGCGGGATCTTCGCGCTGCATGAGCGTGGTGCCGACGAGTGCCAGTCGATAACCGAGACGCGCCACGTGGGCGGCGTCTGCTGACGTGATGACTCCGCTCTCCGCGACGGCGGGCCACTCCGTCGGCAGTTGCTCACGCAGCCGCTCGAAACGTGCGAAATCGATCTGCAGCGTCTGCAGGTCACGGCAATTGAGTCCCATCAGGACCTGTTCGTCGCGATCGCGGCGCGCCGCGGCGAGTTCGGCAGCGACCTCGAGATCGTGGGCGTCGAAGGCCTCGAGCAGGACAAACAGTCCCTGCGCGGCGGCCGCGTCGAGCATCGCGACGAGGCGATCCCGCTCGACCATACGCACGATCAGCAGCACGCCGCCGGCACCGTTGGCCCGCGCTTCGAGTACCTGGTACGGATCGACCAGGAAGTCCTTGCGCATCGCCGGCACGCCGTAAGGCGCAAGCGTCGTTGCGGCCTGTCGCAGGTGCGCAAGGTCACCGTCGAACCGCGAGGGCTCGGTCAGGATCGAACAGATCGCCGCACCGGCCTCCGCGTAGCCGCGCAGTCGTGCGACAGGATCCATGGTCTGCGCGGAAAGATCCCCCAGCGCAGGTGAACGCAGCTTCAGTTCCGCAATCAGGTCAAACCCGGCGGCGGAAAGTCGCAGGCGCGGAAGCGGTGGCAGCGCCGCACAGCGTTCCCGCAACTCCGCGTGACCGACTACGGCGCGTGCCGCGATCAATCGCCGCTCGCTGCCGGCGGCCATGTCGGACAGCAGCCCCATCAGGGCGCCCCGCCCATCGAACGGCCAAACGTCGCGAGCCTGTCCAACAGCCGCGCGCCATCGCCCCGGTCGAGCGCGTCGCTGGCCGCGCGGATGGCCGCATGCGGATCGGCAACGGTGCCCGTCACTTCCAGGGCAAGCGCTGCATTGAGCACGAGCGCGTCCCGGTGCGAACCGCGATCCTGTCCCGTGAACACGGCACGCATCCCTGCGGCGTTGTGCGCGGCGTCGCCACCGGCGAGGGACTGTGGCGTGCAACGCGCGAGCCCGCAGTCAAGAGGATCGCGCTCCGTACGAACCACGTGTCCTGGCGTCACATCGTACAACTCGAAGGGGCCGCACGGTGTCGGCTCGTCCCACCCGGGCTCGCCGTGCACGACGAACACTCGCTGGATCGGCATGCCGGCCAGCGTCTCCGCCATCAGGCGCGCCGCGTCGCGACTATACGCACCGATCAGGCCGAACGGCGGCTCGGCCGGATTGGTCAGCGGACCGAGCAGGTTGAACACGGTGCGCACGCCCAGCGCACGGCGGACCGGCGCGATTTCCTTCATGGCCGGGTGATAGTGCGGCGCGAACAGGAACGTGAAGCCCGTCGCCACGAGGCACTCGCCCGAACGCTTCTCGTCAAGCGGCTGTGGCAGGCCCAGGCACTCGAGCAGGTCCGCGCTGCCGGATCGACTCGAGATCGAGCGGTTGCCGTGCTTGACGACGCGCACGCCCATCGCCGCCGTCAGCAGCGCAGCGCCTGTCGAAATATTGAAGCTGCCCGACGCGTCGCCACCGGTACCGACGATGTCGATGGCCGGCGGTCCGGGTGGCAGGGTCGGTCGACGTGCGAGACGACGCATTGCCGAAGCGAAACCACGGACTTCGTCGGCCGTCAGCCCCTTGCTGCGCAACGCAGCCAGCAGCGCACCGGCCATCGCGGGCGCCATGGACGGATCGGTGAGCGCGGCCAGCAGCACGGCAGCCTCTGGCTCGGTCAGGTCCTCGCGGTTGAGCAGTCGCTCGAGCGTTTCGCGCAGTTCCGCCATCGTGCGTCGGGCTTAGCGCCGGCCTCCGGTGAACTGCAGGAAGTTGCCCATCAGCAGCGGACCGTCAGGCGTGAGCACGCTTTCTGGATGGAACTGCACGCCTTCGACGTTCAGCTCGCGATGACGCACGCCCATGATTTCGCCTTCCGCCGTGCGGGCCGTGACTTCGAGTATCGAGGGCAGCGTGTCGGGTTTCGCGATCAGCGAATGGTAGCGGCCCACTGCCATGGGCTGTGGCGCACCGGCAAACACGCCTTTGGCGTCGTGCTGCACGGGCGAGACCTTGCCGTGCATGAGACGCCCGGCGCGCACGACTTCCCCGCCGAACACTTCGACGATCGACTGGTGCCCGAGGCACACACCGAGCACGGGAATGTGCCCGGCGAACGCGCGGATCATGTCCATCGACACGCCGGCGCCTTGCGGCGTACCGGGACCCGGCGAAATGCACAGGTGCGTCGGCTGCAATGCCTGCGCCTGCCCGATCGTGATCGCATCGTTGCGATGCACGAGCACCTCGGCGCCGAGCACGAGGAACGCCTGCACGAGGTTGTAGGTAAAGCTGTCGTAGTTGTCGACGAGCAGCAGGCGGGGAACGGACTTCGACATCACAGCCCCTCCCGCGCGATCTCGAGCGCGCGCCGCAGCACGTCGCTCTTGGCGAACACCTCGCGGTATTCGTTCATCGGCACGCTGTCCGCCACGATGCCGGCACCCGCCTGGAAGCTGTAGGTGTCGCCGTGGAATACCATCGTGCGGATCGTGATCGCATGGTTCATGTCGCCGCCCGCCCCAAAATAGCCCACCGTGCCACCGTAGAATCCGCGCCGCACCGGCTCGAGTTCGTCGATGATTTCCATCGCACGCACCTTGGGTGCGCCGACGAGCGTGCCGGCCGGGAACGCGGCAGCGAACAGGTCGAACTGGTCCCGGCCCGCGGCGAGACGGCCGCTGACGCCGCTGACGATGTGCATGACATGGCTGTAGCGCTCGATCGAGCGGTAGGGATCGACGCGCACGCTGCCGGCCACCGCCACGCGACCGAGGTCGTTGCGCGCCAGATCCACCAGCATGACGTGCTCGGCGTTCTCTTTTGGATCCGCTAGCAGCCTGGCTTCATTCGCGAGGTCCTGCGCCGTGTCGGCGCCGCGCGGCAACGTGCCTGCGATCGGACGCAGGTGCGCAACGCCGCCTTCCAGCTTCACCAGCGCCTCAGGCGACGAACCGACGATGACGCGGTCGCCGAGTTCGCAGAAGTACATGTAGGGCGAAGGATTCAGCAGTCGCAGCGCCCGGTACGCCTCGAACGGATCCATGTCGCATCGGCCGGCGAAACACACTGACAGCACAAGCTGGTAAACGTCGCCGGACGCGATGTATTCCTTGGTGCGGGCGACGTTCTGCAGGAACGACTCTTCGGACAGGCTGGCGGTGGCCGGCCCGAACCTCGTTGCACGGACCGGGCCCGGCAACCCGCCCCGCAGGGCCTGGATCACTTCGCGACGCAGCGCCAGCCGCTCCTGCTCCGGGCCGGCGTGCAGCAATGCCGCTCGGCGCGTCAGGTGGTCGAACGCCAGGACCGAACGCGGCGCGACGTAATGCGCGTCGGGCACGTCCCCCTCGACCCGTGCCCTCGACGGCAGCCGTTCGAAATAGCGCACCAGGTCGTAGCTGGCCGCCCCGACCAGGCCGCCGAGCAGCGGGAAACCCGCCTGGGTCACGTCGGGCCGGGGTGAACGATCGAGGGCCTGCCGCAGGGAGGCCAGCAGTTGCGCCTGGTCGGCCGGCCGGGGCTTGGACACGCCATTCACGGTCAGGCCGGAGGCATCGAGCCGGTACTCCATGCAGTCGCCGAAGCCGATGAAAGAGTAGCGGGCAAGACGCTCGCCACCTTCGACGCTCTCCAGCAGGAAGCGCGGGCGGAACGGCTTTAATTTGAGATAGGCCGACACCGGTGTGTCGAGGTCGGCGGCAATGTCGAACAAAGTCGTCGTCACCTGCGGCTCCTCTGTCGCGGGGGCCCGGGGGACGGACAACAAAAAACCCATCCCACGGTGCTGCGCGGAGATGGGTCCTGGAATCCTGCGAAAGAGACTGACGCGGCCGGCCCCACTCCTAGAAGTGGCGCCACCACCAACGGGTATTCAGCGTGTTCTGCGCGGTTACGTTCATCTCGCGTTGCAGTATCCACGGGCGGGCGCGGACCGTCAAGGAAAGGGGAGGAAGGGGAGGAAGGGGAGGAAGGATGGGAAGGATGGGAAGGATGGAGGAAGGGAGAGGAAGGACAGGATAGGAGGTCCGGAGCGCAACTGTCGGGACCCGCAGGACTGGTCGTGGACTCATTCGCTGCCGTCAGCGCCCAGGCACTGTCTTAGAATCATGCCGTTCAAATTGGGGCGTGCAGTGACGGTGGACTTTCTTGGCGGGGTGGCGTTGCAGCGGATCGGCGAACTCTTCGCCGCCGAGCAGCGTCGCTATGTCGACGCGCACCCGCGATCGCTGCAGTTGACGGGCCGCGGCATCGCTGGTTTCTACGACGGCGTGCCGATGCATTGGATGCGCGACTGGTCGATGCCCTTCCCGTTCGTCGTCAAGTCGGCCCAGGGCGCGTCGTTGCGCGATATCGACGGCAACGAGTACGCCGATTTCTGCCTTGGCGACACCGGCTCGATGTTCGGTCATTCCCCCGGACCCGTTGCGGCAGCCATCACGCGGCAGGCCCACGCAGGCCTGACGTACATGCTGCCGACCGCAGACGCAATCGCGATCGGACCCCTGCTCGCGGAGCGCTTCGGCCTGCCGCACTGGCAGGTCGCAACGACGGCGACGGATGCCAATCGCTTCGCGCTGCGCGTGGCACGCGCCGTGACGGGACGCCCGAAGATCCTGGTGTTCAACGGCTGCTACCACGGCACGGTCGACGAGACGTTCGTGCGCCTGGTCGACGGCAGGGTCGTCCATCGCCCGGGCTTGCTGGGCCAGGTCACCGACCTCACGCAGCTCGCGCGCGTCGTCGAATTCAACGACGTCGACGGACTGCGCCGTGAACTGGCGCACGGCGACGTGGCCTGCGTCATCACCGAGCCCGTGCTCACGAATTCGTGCATGGTATTGCCGGAGCCTGGCTTCCTGGACCAGGTGCGGCGCTGTACACGCGAGATGGGCACGCTGCTGCTGATCGATGAGACGCACACGATTTCGAGCGGGCCCGGCGGCTACACCCGTGCCCATGGGCTCGAACCCGACCTGTTCGTGCTGGGCAAGCCGATCGCCGGCGGAGTCCCTGCGAGCGTCTGGGGTTTCACCGACGACGTGGCCCGCCGCCTGCACGACGTGCGGGCGCAGACACCGCTTGGCCATTCCGGCATGGGCACCACGCTTTCGGCTAACGCACTTGCGTTGGCTGCGATGCGCGCAACGCTCGAGCACGTCATGACACCGGAAGCGTACCGGCACATGGATCGACTGGCCGGTCTGCTTGCGGACGGCCTGCAGACGATGATCACCGCGCGCAAGCTGCCCTGGCACGTCGTACGCGTGGGCGCACGCGTGGAATTCGTCTGCGCTCCCGGCCCACTGCGCAACGGCACGCAGGCAGAGGCCGCGCACGCACCCGCGCTGGAGCAGGCGATCCACCTTGCGCTGCTGAACCAGGGTTGCCTCATCGCACCGTTCCACAACATGATGCTGGCGTGTCCGGCGACCACGGAGACCCAGGTCGCCCGGCTGCATGATGCCTTCGCGTCAGTGACCGACGCACTGGTGTCGTGAAGACTCCGCGCCGGTCCGGGGCCTGACAGGGAGAAGAATTGGACCCGACCTTCATCACCACCGTTCTGCTGCCGGCGGCTGTCGGCGTGATCATGTTCGGACTCGGCCTCGCCTTGACCCCGGCGGACTTCGCCCGCGTCATGCAGTTTCCGCGCGCCGTGATCGTCGGCTTGCTGGTACAGACGATCGTGCTCGTGACGGTTGCCTTCGCGATCACCCAGCTGTTCGCCCTGCCGCCGCTGCTCGCGGTCGGCTTCATGTTGCTGGCCGCCTCGCCAGGTGGCGCGATGGCCAACATCTTCAGCCACCTCGCCCACGGCGACGTCGCACTGAACATCACGCTCACGGCCATCAACTCGGTGCTGGCACTGCTCTGGCTGCCGCTGGTGATGAACTGGTCGCTGACCTACTTCGTCGGCGCGGAGTTCCAGGTCCCGGCGCCGACACAGAAGATCCTGGAAGTGGCGACCGTGATCATTCTGCCGGTGTTGATCGGCATGTTCGTACGCTACGCCGGGCCTGCACTCGCCGTGCGCGCGGCGGGCACAGTCCGCATCGCGTCAGTCCTGCTGCTGGCTCTCGTCGTGGCCATCTCACTGGCGGACTCCGGCGAGACCATGCTGCAGCATTTCGGCACGGTGGGCCTTGCGTGCATCACGCTCAACCTCGTCTCGCTGGCCATCGGCTACGCCGTTCCTCGCCTCATGGGTTTGCCGGTAGCGCAGGCCACGTCGATTTCGCTCGAGATCGGCATCCACAATGCAGCCGTCGCGATCTTCGTAGCGTTGAAGGTACTGGAAAGCGAGGTGGCGTCCGTGCCTGCCGCGCTGTACGGCATCATTATGCTTGCCACCGCCGGCATTGCCGTCACCTGGTTCAGGCGCAGGTACGCGCGCGCCGTTGTGGCCGTCCTCAAATAGTCGGAGTCCAACGCATGCTGATCGAGAAGCTCATTGCCATCGTTGGTGACGCCAACGTCCTCACCGGCGAACAGGTTCGCTCGCGCGCCGTGGGCTGGGCGGATCGTCGCCCATGTCAGGCAAATGCGATCGTGCGGCCCGGCAGCACCGACGAAGTCTCGCGCGTGCTGTCCGAGTGCCACGCAACCGGCCAACCGGTCGTGCTGTTCGGCGGCCTCACCGGCCTGGTGCAGGGCAGCGTAGCCAGCGCGCACGAGATCGCGCTTTCGCTGGAGCGCATGCACCGCATCGAATCGGTCGATCCAATCGGCCGCACGATGACGGTCCAGGCCGGCGTAGCCATCCAGCGCATCCAGGAAGAAGCGGAGAAGCACGGACTGCTGTATCCGGTGGATTTTGGCGCGCGTGGTTCGGCGCACATTGGCGGCAGCGCTGCCACCAATGCGGGCGGCAATGGCGTGATCCGGTACGGCATGACGCGCGAATCAGTGCTGGGACTCGAAGCCGTGCTTGCCGACGGCACGGTGATCCCCGCGATGAACCGCATGCTCAAGAACAACGCGGCCTACGACGTGAAGCAGCTGTTCATCGGCACCGAGGGAACGCTGGGCGTCATCACGCGACTGGTCTTGCGCTTGCGTGAAAGCCCGCGCAGCACGCAGTCGGCGCTGGTGGCATGCCCGACGTTCACCGACGTCACCCGCTTCCTGAAGCACATCGACGGTGCGCTCGGCGGCTCGCTTTCAGCGTTCGAGCTGATGTGGAACGAGTTCTACCGGCTGGTGACGACACCGCCGGCGAAGGGAACCCCGCCCCTGCCGCAGACCTACGACTACTACGTACTGGTCGAAAGCGCGGGTGGCGACCCGACTCGGGACCAGGCGCAGTTCGAGGAAGCGATTGCCGCCGCGATCGAGGCGGGGTTCGTGGTCGATGCCGTGGTGTGCTCCTCCGAGGCCCAGCGCGATGCGCTGTGGGCGTTGCGGGACGACGTGGAAGGGATTTTCCGGCTCGGCATGCCGGTTGCGTTCGACGTCAGCCTGCCGCTCGCAGAGATGGAAGGATACGTTACCGAAGTGGTGGAGCGTCTCGAGCGCGAGTGGCCAGCGTACCGCCGGTTCGTATTCGGTCACCTGGGCGACGACGCCGCCACATCATCGCGGCGGGACGCCCAGCACCGAGGCGCGCCACGGCATCGAACGCTGCGTCTACGAGCCGCTGGCCTCGCGGAGCGGGTCGGTCTCGGCCGAACATGGCATCGGTCGCGAGAAGCAGCCCTGGCTCAGCCTTTGCCGCAGCCCAGCCGAGATTGCATTGATGCAGAAGCTGAAACAGGCGCTCGACCCGAAAGGCATCCTGAACCCGGGGCGTGTGTTGCCCAGTTGAGCCGCAGCCGCTCCCCGATCCACTGACGACGTACGGCAGACAGTTACCTCATGCACCCGGACTGGCAGGTTCTGATTCGCGGCGCGCGCGTGTTCGATGGCACGGGCGGCCCATCTGCCGTGGAAGACATCGCGATCGCACGCGGGAAGATCGCAGCTCGCGGCCCTGGCCTGCCGCTCGACCGCGCCGAGCAGGTCGTCGATGCCGCCGGGCGCTGGCTGCTGCCGGGGCTGCTCGACATCCACACGCACCTCGACCTCGAGGTCGAACTCGCACCCGGCCTGCCGGAATCGGTTCGACACGGCACGACAACGGTCGTCGTCGGCAACTGCAGCCTGGGTACCGCTTTCGGCGCACAGCGCCGCAATGGGGACGACCCGATTCTCGACTGCTTCACGCGCGTCGAGAACATGCCGAAGCCCGTGCTGCGCAAGGTCGTCGACCGCATCGACTGGCACACGACCGGCGGGTACTTTTCACACCTTGACCAGTTGCCGCTCGGTCCAAATATCGTGCCGTTGCTGCCGCATTCGATGCTGCGCATCGAAGCCATGGGCAGCACCGACGCCGCCGTCACGCGCGAGCCCACCGCACTTGAACGCGAGCGCATGCGCACCTTGCTCGAAGAAGCGATGGCGCAGGGCTACGCGGGCCTGTCGACGGACTCGATCCCGTTCCATTACCTCGCCAACGATCCGCACCGGAGCGAGCGCATTCCGGCGCAGCACGCGTCATGGTCCGAGTTGAAGGAATTGCTCGACGTGGTTCGCAGCCACGATCGCGTCTGGCAGTGCACGCCGGACGCCGCGAATCGCATAAAGACATTTTTTCGCTTCTTCCTGACCAGCGGCCGCCTGTTCGGCAAGCCGCTCAGGACCAGTGCGCTGACGGCCGTCGATCTCACGCACGAGCGCAATACGCACAAGCTGTTCCCGATCATTGCGAACCTGCTGAATTCGAGGCTCGTGAACGGCCGGTTCCACTTCCAGGTGCTCGGCACTCCGTTCCGCATGTTCGCCGAAGGCGCGATCTGCCCGATTTTCGAGGAGTTCGAGTCGTCGCGCAGGCTGATGGCGCTGGAGATCGAGGACGCCATGGGCCGGCGGCGCGAAATGGATTCGGCGGACTTCGGTGCGGTGTTCGTGCGGGAATGGCACGACTCGGGCGCAGTCTCGACGTTCAATCGCGATCTCGATGCGCTTCACATCGAACGCGTACCGGTCCCGGAATGGTGCGGTGAGACATTCGGGGCGGTGTATCGGCGCCTGTTGCAGTTCCAGACAGGGGATCGCTCCGCCGCGCGCAGCACCACGGAATCCGACGCATTGGATGCGTTCCCGAGTCCGTTACGTCGGGAGGGCGAATTCCTGCTGCACTTGTTCCGCCGCTACGACCGTGACCTGCGCTGGTGGTTCACCATCGCCAACGACCGTCCCGAGATACTGCGGGACCTGCTGTTTCACCCGCACATGCTGCCCGGGTTCAACGACAGCGGCGCACACCTGATCAACCTTGCTTTCTTTGACGGCAACCTGCTCACCCTGCAGATCGCGGCGCGTGAATCGCTGGAGATGGTCGCGAAGGCCGTGCGGCGGCTGACGCGCGAGCCGGCGGAGTTCTTCGGCGTGGATGCGGGCCGGCTCGATGTCGGAGCGCAGGCCGACGTGGTGCTGCTGGACCCGGAGGCGCTGCGGCACTACGACACCGACGCGAACCGCCGCATGATTTATCGCGACATCTTCGAGCACGAGCAGCTCGTCAATCGCTCGGACGGCGTGGTCGCTGCCGTGTTCATCGCGGGCGAACAAGTCTGGGACGGCACCGACTTCACGCCGGCGCTCGGCAGCAGGCGGCTGGGCCGCGCATTGCGGGCGGGCTGAGAGCGCACTGCCGCGCATCATCGCGCCGGTCGCCGCGGCCGGGCGACGACCCTCTCCGGGCGCTCCGTGTCGGACGCCGCAGCTCGAGCGCAGGAGCGAAGCGGCACTGCGGCCTGGTCGCTACTGCGCTGACACCATCGCTTCGCTCCCGTTCGAGCAAGGCTCGCCGTGATTCGTGCGGTTCCTCCGCGCGAATCACGATGCGCGGGAGACCCCGGAGCGACCGGGGAGGGTCGTCGCCCGGCCGCGGCGACCTGCGCGCACGAGGACCAGAGATGCCCTCAGAGCGCCCCGACGGCGCGCGCGAGCCGCAGCTGCGCAAGCCCGGCGTCCAGCGACGCGTCGTCCCGATTCCTGAGCGCCTGCACCCGCATCGACTCCGCCTGCAGCAGCTGAGTCTGCGTGCCCAGGCCCGCCGTGTAGCGTTCGCGGGCAATGCGGAGATTCTCGTCAGCCTGTTCCGCGGCCTGCGCCGTGACGATGACCCGCTGGCGCGATTCCTGGATGCCGAGGTAGGCCTGCCGCACCTGCAATTCGATCTGGCTGGATGCGTCCGCACGCTGCTGCTCCGTGGCACGGCGGTTACGATCGAGCGCCGCCGCCCGCTTGCGCGACTGGCCGCCGTCAAACAGCGCCCACTGCACGCCGATGCCCGCCATGCCGATGGTTTCGTCATCGAGGAACTGGTTCTCCAGGTACTGGTAACCACCGCTCAACGCGACCTGCGGCAGGACGCGCGAGCGTTCCGTGCGAGCGAGTTGCCCGTAGGCCTCCGCCTGCGCGTCAAACGCGGCAAGTTCCGTGCGTCGCGACTTCGCCTGCTCCACCAGCGCCGGCAGGTCTTGCGACAATTCCACAGGCACGGCAAGCATCTCGCTCAACTCCACCGGCCGGTCCAGCGGTGTGCCAAGGCGACGGTTGTAGGCGGCGGCCGCGACTGCCGCTGCATTCGCCGCGCGCAATTCGTTCTGGCGTGCATCGGCCAGCGCCACCTGTACGGCCAGCAGTTCATTCTTCGGCACCAGCTCGCGCTCGAACATGCTGGTCGTATCGCGGGTCAACGCCTCGAGCGTCTGCACGTTGCTGGTCGCGACGCCGTGCGCCTTGCGGGCCCGCAGCACTTCGACGTACGAGTCGGCCACGGCCAGCTTGACGTCCGCCGTCGCCGCCGTGACCTGGGCGCCGACGCCGCGTTCGCGCGCCTCGGCCGCGGCGATGCTCGAGGAAATGCGTCCGCTCGTGAACAGCGGAATGGTGAGCGACGCACTGCCCATCACGTACTTGTCGTCCTCGAACAGTTCGGGGGGCGTGAGGGGTAGCCCCGTGAACGCGAAGTCGAACGCAGGCGAGTCGTCCAGCTGCGTGTACGACCCTCCTACGGCGACGGTGGGCCAGCGCTGCGCGCGCGCCGCCTGCGCCTCGAAGCCCGCGGCCTCGGCCTGGTGGCGCGCCGCCGCGAGCGAATGATCCTGCTGCAGGGCCAGCGCCCATGCATCCGTCAGCGTTTCGGCACCCGCCACGCGGCGGCACCGGACAGGACGAGCGCGACGGGCCAACGCAGGATCATTCGGCGCGGAGTCATTGCTTCAGGGCCTCGATTCCCAGCGTCTTGAGAACGTACTTTTCGTAGACCGGCGTGATCGATCCCGTCTGCACCTTGCGCAGGAAATACTTCTCGAACGCGACCTTGGCCAGGTGCACCCACTTGCCCTCGCGCGCCCAGGTCACGTTTCGCGGCGGGATCTGCGGCAGCGCGACGAACGCGGCGCCAGTGTCGCCGAAGTCCGCCAGGCAGATCGCGTTCCAGGTGCCGCGAGCCTCGGCAGCGCTCCCGGCAATGTCAGCCGCGACGTTCTCGCAGATCGCGTGCACCATCGATTCGATCATGAACCCCGTCTTCGGCGCCCCCGTCGGCACCGGCGTCACCTCGACGGGTGGAATGGCCACGCAGACACCGGCGGAAAAGATGTTCCTGTACTTCTTGCTGCGCTGGTGCTCGTCGATCAGCACGAAGCCGCGCGGATTGCAGAGGTCGGGCACCGCGGCGACGGCGTCGACGCCCTTGAACGCCGGCAGGATCATCGCGAACTTGAACGGCAGCTTGTGCTCCTTGCGCACGGTCCCGTCGTCGTTGTGTTCCGCCGCGTGCACCGTGCCGGGCTCGACCGAGGTGACCTTCGCATTGGTGACCCACTGGATGTGACGCTGGCGCAGCGTCGACTCCATGAGCCCCTTGCTGTCACCCACGCCGCCGAGCCCCATGTGGCCGATGTACGGCTCCGACGTCACGTAAGTCATCGGCACCTTGTCCCGGATCTTGCGCCGGCGCAGGTCGGTGTCGAGGATCATTGCCATCTCGTAGGCGGGACCGAAGCAGCTTGCGCTGCCTGCAGCGCCTACTACGATCGGACCAGGATTCTTCACGAACTCCTGGTACTGCTCCCAGGCCGCGAGCGCATGCGCCTGCGTGCAGATCGAGACGGTGTGCCCGTTCGGACCGAGACCCGGCACTTCGTCGAAGGCGAGCTTTGGACCGGTCGTGATGGCGAGGTAGTCGTACGGCTCTTCGGTGCCGTCCTGCAGCAGGAGCTTCGAGTTGGCCGCATCGATGGCCTGCACGACCTTCGGCAGCCAGCGCACGTCCTTGTCGGCCAGCGGCCCGGCAAGCTCGACCCGGGTCTGCTCAGGCTTGCGCCAGCCGACGGCCACCCACGGGTTCGACGGCGTGAACTCGAAGTACGGCGAGCTGCCCACCAGCGTCACCTGGTGCGCGGCGCCAAGCTTCTTCTTCATTTCGTAGGCGCAGGCAACGCCACCCAGACCTGCACCAAGAATTGCGACTTTTGCCATGACTGCATTCCCCCTGGCCGTCACGCGGCCTTGATCGTGCGGTTGCGATAACTGAAATAGAGGATCGGTATCAGCACCAGCGTCAGCGCTGTCGAGACCAGGATGCCGAAGATCAGCGACACGGCGAGCCCGTTGAAGATGGGATCGTCAAGGATGAAGAAGGCGCCGATCATTGCGGCCAAGGCGGTGAGCGCGATGGGCCGCGCACGCACGGCCGCCGAACGGATGACCGCATCGGCCAGGTCCCGCCCCTGCGCCAGTTCGACGTTGATGAAGTCCACGAGCAGGATGGAGTTGCGGACGATGATCCCGGCGAGCGCGATCATGCCGATCATCGAGGTCGCGGTGAACTGCGCTCCGAGCAGCGCATGTCCCGGCATCACGCCGATGATCGTGAGCGGAATCGGCGCCATGATTATCAGCGGCACGGCATAGGAGCCGAACTGCGCGACGACCAGCAGGTAGATCAGGATCAGGCCCACCGAGTACGCGAGCCCCATGTCGCGGAAAGTCTCGTAAGTGATCTGCCACTCGCCATCCCACTTGAGGCTCGGCCGATAAGGATCGGCGGGCTGGCTGAAGAAGCGCTGCTCCAGTTCCACGCCCGGCGGCAGCTGGCGCTTGAGCGCCCCGACCAGGTCGAACATGCCGTACAGCGGGCTGTCGGTCTCGCCAACGGAGTCCGCAGTGACGTAGGCAAGTGGCAACAGGTCCTTGTGATAGATCGCATTGTCCCAGGGCTTGCGCTCGACGATTGCGACTTCGGAAAGCGCGATGCTCGCACCGTCCCGGGTGCGGACCTGCAGCGCCAGGACACCGGACAGGTCGGCCTTGTCCGGCACGTCGAGTTCCAGCCGCACCGGAATCGGATAGTTTTCACGGCCGATCTGCACGTACGTGGCGTCGAAACCGCCGAGTCCTGCAGCGAGCACCTGCACCGCTTCGGCCTGGCTCACACCCAGCAAGGCGGCCTTCTGCCGGTCGATGCGCACGACCAGGCGCGGGTTCGGCGCCTCGAGACTGTCGTCCACGTCCACGATCTGCGGCTTGGCGTCGAACACCTTGCGGACCTCGCGCGTCAGCTGCTGCTGCTCGCCGTAGAAAGGACCGTAGATCTCGGCCACGAGCGGCGACTGCACCGGCGGGCCGGGCGGCACTTCGACGATCTTCACCGCCGCTCCGTACTTGCGGCCGATATCGGCGAGCGCCGGGCGCACCGCGAGCGCGATCTCGTGGCTCTTCCTGTCGCGGTCATGCTTGTCCACCAGGTTGACCTGGATGTCGCCGACCTCGTGGCCGGAGCGCAGGTAGTACTGCCGGACCAGGCCATTGAAATTGATCGGCGCTGCGGTGCCGGCGTAGACCTGGTAGTCCGTGACTTCCGGCAGCTTGACGATTTCGGCCGCGAGTTCGTCCAGCATGCGGCCCGTCTCCTCGAGCGCGGTGCCCTCGGGCATGTCGACGACCACCTGGAACTCCGACTTGTTGTCGAAGGGCAGCATCTTCATGACGACCCACTCCAGGGCGACCAGGGAGATGGCGATCAGGATCGCGGCCAGCGTGCCGAGGTAGAGTCGGTGCCGGCGGCGGCGCGCATCATCGCCACGCAGGAATGGCGCGATGATCCGCTCGAAGAAGCGCTGCAGGCGGGTATCGTCGCCATGCCCGGCGGGATGCACGTCCGCATGCGCGAGCATCCGCTTCGACAGCCAGGGCGTGAACACCAGCGCGATGGCCAGCGAGATCAGCATGCCCATGCTGGCGTTGATCGGGATCGGGCTCATGTACGGGCCCATCAGGCCGCTGACGAACGCCATCGGCAGCAGGGCTGCGATCACGGTGAACGTCGCCAGGATCGTCGGGCCGCCCACCTCGTCCACCGCGCGTGGAATGATCTGTTCCAATGGACCGCTGCCGAATCCCATGTGGCGATGGATGTTCTCCACCACGACGATCGCGTCGTCCACCAGGATGCCGATCGAAAAAATGAGCGCGAACAGCGACACGCGATTGATGGTGAAACCGTAGGCCCAGGAGGCGAACAGCGTCGCTGCCAGTGTGATCACGACGGCGGCGCCGACGACGATCGCCTCGCGCCAGCCGACCGTGAGCCACACGAGGAGCACGACGGAGGCCGTCGCGAACATCAGCTTCTGGATGAGCTTCAGCGCCTTGTCGTTCGCGGTCTCGCCATAGTTGCGCGTGACCGTCGCCTCCACTCCCTCCGGGATGTAGGAACCGCGCAGCTGCTCGATCCGCCGCAGCACTGCATTGGTGACGTCGATGGCGTTCTCGCCAGGCTTTTTCGATATCGCGATCGTGACAGCCGGCGCGGTCCCGGCCAGGTCGATGCCCTTCTGCGCGCCCGCCGGGCCGGCACCGAACGTCACGTACTGCTCGGGCTGGTCGGGGCCGGCGGTGATGGTCGCGACGTCCTGCAGGTAGATCGGCCTGCCCTCGCGCACCGCAACGACCAGCTGCGCGACGTCGTCACGGTCGGCAAGGAATTCGCCCGCCTGCACCGGCATGTTGCCGCCGTTCGCGACGAGCGTGCCCGCGTGCTGTACGACATTGGCCGCCTGGAGCGCGGCGGCGAGTTCGCTCACGGTGAGACCGAAACCCGCGAGACGCTGCGGATCGAGACTGACGTGCACCGTCTCGTCGGGACCGCCAATGGTGTAGACGTTGCGGGTCCCCGGAACACGCTTGATCTCCGCCTCGATGGCGTGGGCGACCTGCCTGAGTTCGTAGGCGCCGCGCTGCGGATCCCGGGTCCAGAGCGTCACGCTCAGGATCGGCACGTCGTCGATGCCCTTCGGCTTGACCAGCGGCTGCAGGATGCCGACGTCCGCGGGGCGCCAGTCCTGGTTGGAATAGATGGCGTTGTAGAGCCTGACGATCGCGTCGGTCCGGTCCTCGCCGACTTCGAACTGCACCGTCAGCACCGCGGCGCCCGGTCGCGAAACGGAATAGATGTGCTTCACGCCGGAGATCTCGGCGAGCACCTTCTCCATCGGCGTGGTTACCAGGGTCTCGACCTGGTTGGCGCTGGCCCCAGGGGCGGGCACGATGACGTTCGCCATCGTGACGTTGATCTGGGGCTCTTCCTCGCGGGGCGTGACCAGCACGGCGAAAACGCCAAGCAGCAACGCGGACAGGCCCAGCAGCGGCGTCAGCTGGTTGTCGAGGAAGAACGCGGCGAGCCGGCCGCTGATACCGAGCTTCTCAGTCATGTTTCGAAGCCGGTTGTCGCGCCTGGACACCCGCAGCCGCCGGGTCGAGCGCTACGAGATCGCCTGCGGCGAGCCCTGCCAGGATTTCTACCCGGTCACCTCGCGCATGACCGAGCCGTACTTGCCGCAGCGATACCCGGCCGTCCGGCTTGACGACATAGACCGCACGCATCTCGCTGCGTTCGACGATCGCGGCACGTGGCACCAGCAACCGCTGTGCCTCGCCGGTGACGAACCCGACCTTGACGAACATGCCTGGTGCCAGACCCTGCAGGTCCTTCGGCAACTCGATCCGCGCACGGAAGGTATTGGTCTGCGGAACCGCGGACGGATAAAACGTGATGGCGGTGGATTCGATCCGTCGGTCGTCCACGTACACGGCTGCCTTGTGCTGCGCGCGCACCTCCTCGACGATGCTCTGCGGTATCTCGACGATCACCCTCAGCGCATCGAGTGACGCGCCTGCGAGCAGTGGCGTGCCCAGCGCCACGGTCTCACCGACCTGCACGAACTTTTGCGTCACGACACCCGCGTAGGGCGCCCGGATCTCGGTGTAGGACGCACCTTCCCGGGCCGCGTCAAGGCCTGCCCGTGACGCCGCCAACCGGGCCGCAGCGGCGTCCCGCGCAGCCGTCGCCTCGTCGAGCGTGGCCTTGGCGACGACCTGGCGCGAGTACATGTCGCGGATCCGGTCATAGCGCGTCTGCGCCTCACTCTCGCGGGCGATGGCCTCCTTGAGCGCCGCCTGTGCCTGGCTGAGCCCCGCTACCTGCTCCGTGCTGCGCAGGCGCATCACGAGGGTGCCGGCGGGCACGTAGTCGTTCACGTCCACCTTGATTTCCGTGACCCGGCCGGCGGTCTGGGCGGAAACCGTCGCCTGGTTGACCGCCTCGACGGTCCCGTCCAGCATCCGCTCCACCGGCGCGGCCTCCGCGCCGACCCGGACGGTCGCAAGCTTCGGCGCGGCGAGGCTCGGAGCGGACAGGAACAGCAATGCCGCCACCACCGCCACGGAATCAGTCCATCTCATCGCGTTCTCCGGCAGGAATCAGGAAGGCAGCGCCGGAGCGGACGCCGATCTTGCGCAGGATCAGTACCAGCGGGCAGGTACCCGTGAAAGCGGACTGCAGCAGGTTGGCGCCGACGAAGGCGGTGAACCAGTACCAGTAGGGGCGGACGAAGTGGCCGAGCAACAGGCTCAGGAGAACCATCGTACCGGCGACTGCAAGCACAATTCTGTCGATGCTCATGGTCGGGAACTCCTGCGTATCAACGGCGGCCGTCGTCGACGACGCGGCCGGTCTGGGGATCGACGCGGATGATCGGCAGGCCAGCAGCCTTCCAGGCCTGGATGCCTCCCGCGAGGTGCGTGAGATGACCGAATCCTGCCGCCTGCAGCTTGTGGGCAGCCATCAGCGACCGCTTGCCTGAACCGCACTGCAGGACCAGCTTGCGACCTTCGAGTGGCAGGGCCTTCGGGTCGAAGGTCGAGAGCGGATAGAGCAGCGCGCCATGGATTCGCTCGACGGCGTACTCGTTAACTTCGCGGACGTCGACGAGCAGGATCTCGCCGGCTTCGAACCAGGCGCGGACCTGTTCCGGCGTGGCGTCGGTGACGTGGCTGTCGTGGTGAGTCATTGGAAGCCTCAGGGAATTGACTGGTGATGTTTGTCTGGCGTCAGAGGGGACGGCCAAGGATATTGAGCGGCACTCGCAGATAGCTCACGCCGTCCGCGTCGGGGGGAGGCAGCTTGCCGGCACGGATATTCACCTGCACGGCGGGGATCAGCAGGTTCGGCACGTCGAGCGTCGCGTCTCGCGTGCGGCGCATCTGCACGAAGGCTTCCTCGGAGACGCCTTCATGTATGTGAATGTTGGCGGCGAGCTGTGCCGCAACGGAACTCTCGCAGCGAGGCTCGCGCCCACCGGGGGAGTAGTCGTGGCACACGAATACACGCGTCGCCGGCGGCAGCTGATAGAGACGCTGCACCGATCGATACAGCGCAGCGGCGTCACCACCGGGAAAGTCGCAGCGTGCGGTGCCGCCGTCCGGCATGAAGATCGTGTCGCCGACGAACACGGCATCGCCGACCAGGTACGCAACGCTGTCACTCGTGTGCCCCGGAACCGGGAGCACCTGGATCTCCAGCTGGCCGAGCGTCAACCGCTCGTCGTCCGCCAGCAGCCGGTCGAAGTCGCTGCCGTCGGCGGCGAAGCCAGCGTCGAGACCGAAGATGCGTTTGAACGTCCGCTGCACGTCGAGCACGCCGCGGCCGATGGCAACTCCGCCACCCATGGTCGTGCGCAGGTGCTGCGCTGCGGAAAGATGATCGGCGTGGGCGTGCGTTTCCAGAATCCAGAGCACGCTGGCGCCTGCGGCGCGGCAGTGCGCGATGACCTGATCTGCACTGGAGGTGCCGGTGCGACCTGAACGCCAGTCATAGTCGAGCACCGGGTCGATCACGGCGGCTGCGCGCGTGCCGGGGTCCATCACGACGTAGGTCCAGGACCCGGTGGGCTTGTGGTGGAACGCGTTGACTGCGGGTTGCATGGGGTGGCTGTCCTCGGGTGGCCGGCAGAATATTAGGGATTGCTAAATTAGTCAATGTTGATTTACGATGCGACCACTGGACTGGAGACCCGCCGCATGCCTCGCGCTGCCCGACCACCTACCGCAGGACCGCAGACGCCGGACTCGACGCGGATAGAAGAGATGTACGCGCACGCAGGCGATGCGGCCCACCTGCTGAAGGCGCTGGGCAATGAACAGCGATTGCTCATCCTCTGCCATCTCCTGGCCAGGCCCCTCTCGGTCGGCGAGCTGAACGAACGGCTCGAACTCAGCCAGTCGGCCCTCTCCCAGCACCTCGCC
Source organism: Pseudomonadota bacterium (assembly GCA_016704655.1). GTDB lineage: Bacteria > Pseudomonadota > Gammaproteobacteria > Steroidobacterales > Steroidobacteraceae > RPQJ01. The sequence continues at coordinate 257,412 of JADIZR010000007.1, forward strand.
TTGCTGCGCGAGGGCGGGCTGGTGGATACGCGGCGCGAAGCGCAATCCATCTTTTACTCGCTGCCGCCGGGTCCAGTCACCCGCATCATGGCGTTGCTGCAGGACATCTATTGCAGCGTTCCGCCCGCGCCGGAAGCCCGCGACCCGGCACCGCGCACGCCCTGCCAGTGATGACAGCCGCGCCGCCCTCCGCTTTCCTGGACGGCTGACGTTGCTTGCCGCGCTTTTCGGGGCCCTGGCGATCGGCCTGAGTCTCGGCCTGCTCGGGTCGGGCGGGTCGATCCTGACGGTGCCAGTGCTGCACTACCTGCTGCAGCAGCCGGAGCAGGTGGCCATCGGAGGCTCGCTGCTGGTGGTCGGCCTGATCGCCGCTGCGGCCTGCGTCCCGTACGCGATGGCTCGCCAGGTGGACTGGCGCAACGTGCTGTGGTTCGGCCTGCCAGGCATGCTTGGTGCATGGCTCGGCGCGTCACTGGCGCGCTGGGTGCCGGGTACGGTGCAACTGGCATTGTTCGCGTTCGTCATGCTCGCCGCTGCGTGGCGCATGCTGCGGAGCGCGCCGGTCGCTGCTGGCGACCACCGACCGCACCTTGTGGCCATCATCGCGGGCGGCGCGGCCGTTGGCGCGCTGAGCGGCGTGGTGGGAGTGGGCGGCGGATTCCTGATCGTGCCCGCCCTGGTGCTGCTGGCCGGCGTGCCGATGTCGAGCGCAGTCGGCACGAGCCTCGCCGTCATCGCCCTGAATTCGTTCACCGGCTTCGGCAAGTACCAGCAGGTACTGGCAGACAAGGGACTCGCCCTCGACTGGTATGTGCTGTTGTTGATCGCAGCCATCGGAGTGGTCGGCAGCTTCGCGGGCAATCGCCTCGGCCGGCGGCTGCCTCAAGCCACCTTGCGCAGGTTGTTTGGACTCTTTCTCGTCGTGATGGGAGTCTTCGTTGCAGCGGATGCCGTACCCAGGCTGCTGCACTGAACCCGAACGGGCCCTTGCAGGAAGTCCTGCATTGGCATCAAATTAGATGCAGCTGATATGCGGCGCAAACGGGGGCGACATGGACAGGCGAAAATTCATTCTCGGATCCACGAGTGCGCTGACCGGCGGCTTGTTGTTGCCCGGAATAGTTGGCAGTGCGGCGGCTCAGGAACTGCCGGCCGGCGCCGTCGCCTCCGGCATCCTCGACGCGTTACCGGGCAAGCGGCCGCTGATCAAGCGCAGCTTCCGGCCGCCGAATTACGAAACGCCCGTCAGTTATTTTCGCGAGGCATTCACTCCGAACGATGCCTTCTACGTGCGCTGGCACACCGGGGTACCGGACATCGCACTGGCGGACTGGCGCTTGCGTATTGCCGGACCGGGCGTGAAGTCGGAGCGTGAATTCACGCACGACTCGCTGCGGCGCAAGTTCAAGACCGTCGAGGTCGCTGCCGTCAACCAGTGCTCGGGCAACCGGCGCGGGCTCTTCAATCCGCACGTTGCCGGGGTGCAGTGGGGATTCGGGGCCATGGGCAACGCCGTCTGGAGCGGTGTGCGGCTGAAGGACGTCCTCGAGGATGCCGGGCTCACCGCCAGTGCGCTGGAGGTCGTGGGCGATGGCGCGGACGCACCGACACTCACCGGGCCCGACTTCGTCAAGAGCCTGCCCATGTGGAAGGCGCTCGATCCGGACACGCTGATCGCCTTCGAGATGAATGGCGAGCCGCTGCCGAAATGGAACGGCGCGCCGGCGCGACTCGTCGCCCCGGGCTGGACCGCGACCTACTGGATCAAGGCTCTCGCGGACCTGACCGTGACTGACAAGCCGTTCGACGGCTTCTGGATGAAGACCGCCTATCGCGTGCCGAAAGGCATGTTCGGCGCCAGCGGCTTCGAGTCGCAGGACACCGAGCAGAACTCGCCCATCACGTCGATCAAGGTGAATTCGCTGGTGGTCGATCCAGCGCCGGGTGCCGTGCTCGAACGCGGCAAGCGCGTCGAAGTGCTTGGCATCGCCTGGGACGGCGGTTCGGGCATACGCAATGTCGAGGTTTCACTGGACGGTGGCAAGACCTGGCGCGACGCGCAACTGCAGCGCGATCTCGGCCGCTACTCGTGGCGGCAGTGGCGCTATGCGATCAAACCCGAACAAGCGGGTGCGATGACATTGATGGCCCGCGCTCACGCGCGCGACGGGTCGACTCAGGCAGAGACACTCGTACAAAACCCGGCCGGCTATCACCACAACGTGGTGCAGAAGGTGGACTACCATGTCGCATAAGGATGCGGTGCGCAGAGCGATCACGTCCGTCGCGCTGGCTGCGTCGATTGCAACAGCAGCCGCGGACGAAAGCAGCATCAGGCTGACCGAAGGCGTCGGGACTGCCACAGGTGCAGGCAAGCTGCTCGATGTGCCACAGCCTCGACTACATCCTCATGAACTCGCCCTTCCAGGACAAGGCGGCCTGGGAGAAGACCGTCAACAAGATGGTCAAGGTCATGGGCGCTCCGATGACGGCGGACGACGTCGCTGCCGTCGTGGCTTATCTCGATACCCACTACGGCAAAGGCGCGCCAGCGACGCCGTGACCGCGATTCGGCCGTCGCTCAGTACAGGACAGAGATCAGCGTAAAGCTGACGATGCCCACGAGCACGGCCGAGAACAGCCCCACGGCCAGCGGCTTGAGGCCGATGGCGCGCAGGCCCTTGATACTGGTGCCGAGACCCACTGCCGCCATGGCGATGGCGAGGCAGTACGTCGCCACCTGCTTGACGAAGCCTACAACCGCCTTCCACTGCGCGGGCTCGAGCACGCCGAAAGCACGCTCGCCCATATCGCCGACCGTGCGCAGGACGCTCATGGCAGCGAAACCCACGATGAACAGCGGGATCATCGTGTACCACCTGGGCGCCGTGCCACCCTCGCTCGAGCGGCGATGGTAGAACACCGCCATGATCGGTATCACGACCAGCATGCTCAGATTGCGCACCAGCTTGGTGACTGTGGCGACGTCGAGCGCCTGCGGATCCTTGAAATACTCCTGGTAGACGAGTCCGGCGCCGGCCACCTGTGCTGTTTCGTGCACCGCCGTGCCGAGGAACATGCCGGAGCGGAACGCATCACCGTCGAACAGCCAGTGCGCCGCGAACGGATAGGCCAGCATGGCAACCACGCCGAACAGCGTGATGCACGCCACCGCGTAGGCGGTCTCGTCGTCTTTCGCACCGATCGTGGGCGACATCGCGACGATGGCCGTGGCGCCGCAGATGCTGGTGCCCACGCCGATCAGCGTGCCGAGCCGGTCGGTGAGGCCGACGCGGCGGCTGACGTAGGTGACGATCGCGATCGCGGCGAGGATGGTGCCGATGATGACGGGCAGGGCCTTCAGGCCGATGGCTCCCGCCTCCACGATCGACAGCCGGATGCCGAGCAGCACGATGCCGAGGCGCAGGATCCGCACTACGGAGAACTTGATGCCCGGCCGCAGGAATTCCGGCAGCTTGAACAGGTTATTGACGAGGATGCCGAGCAGGATCGCCATCATGATGCCGCTGATGGCGCCCTTCTGCAGCCCGAGCGCGGGGGCAAGCACGCCTGCGAGGTACTCGCCGGTCAGGGCAAGGAACAGGGCGAGGAGGAATCCCCAGATGGCGTTCATGGTGTCGAGTCTCGTGTATCAGTCACCGGCGGCGCGCGGGTGCGCGCCGCCCCGCGGTCACGGCCTCACCGCTTCCAGCTGTAGCTCACCTCGAGCTCGAACTGGCTCATCGACAGCTCGACCGTCTGCGTCGGGTCGAAATTCTGCGGACCGCTGATGTCGATTTCCGGCGCGTACATGAACGAGAAGTTGAGTTCGTTGCCGCTGGTTTTCCTGTGCGTGAACCCGACGGTGAAGTGGTCCTCCATCACGCCCGGGGCCAGGATGTTGAACGTCATCTCGCTCTTCGGGATCGGCTGGTCGGTCGTGCTGTAGCCGGCGCGGAACGTCCATTCGTCGCTGTACTGCCACGATGCGCCCAGCTTGTAGACCGTCATGTCGTCCCAGCCGAATCCGGCGCCACGATTGCCGCCGAGGCAGCCCTCGAGATCCGTGCCGCCGGGCAGGATCGGGCAGTTGAACAGGTTGGCGATGCCGTTGCTCACCGACGGGACGTCGCTGTACTTGATGTCCTGCACGTCGAACATGACCGCCCAGCGTTCATTGGGCTTGATCGCGACGCCGACCGTCCAGGTGGACGGCATGTCGAAACCGCCCTGCTCCGCGAACAGGTCCGCGTAGTCGCCCAGCTCGCCCATCGACATCTTGGTCGTGTAGGCGGCGGCGAAGCTGAACAGCTCTGTCGGGTTCCACTGCAAGCCCACGGAGCCGCCGTACCCGTACGACATGTCGTGCCCGTTGTCGGACAGGTTCCTGGGCGCCTGGCCGCCGGTTGCCGGGTTGAACGTCGAGACGTAGGTGCGGGTGAACGGCGCGAAGTTGTCGAGACCCCGTGCCTCGAAACGCTGCAGCGCGAAGATTGCCGAGGCACCGACCGAGAACTGGTCGGAAATCTTGCGGGCGTAGGTGAGGTTGAGGAAGCCCTGCATGAGGTCAACGCCGGCCGTGCCGTCGCCGAAGGTGCCGGGCAGTGTGACCGGTGTGGTCACGCCCGGGTTCATGCCGAAGTACGGATCGTAGGTGACCGTGCCGCCGACCCACTTCGTGTTCATGCCGCCGCGCGCGTAAAAGGCCAGCGCGAGGTTGTCCACGTCGGTGAGCTTCCAGTTCATGCCCACGTAGGGGATGGGGAAGAACTCGTTCTCGCTGCTCAGGTCGTTCGGGCCGACCGTGAGCAGGCATTGGCCCGGAGCGAAGCAGGCACCAGGCGCCTGGCTCGGCGTGGTCTTGTAATCGCGCATCGGACTGAAGATGCCGAGACCCGCCTCGATGGCTTCGTCCAGGAACGCGATGCCCGCCGGGTTCGTGGCGAGGCTCATCAGCTCCTGCGGGTTGGCGCTGCCCGCGCCCGCCTGGCCTTTGCTCTTGGTACCCGTGCCGGTCGTGTAGTACCCGTTGGTCGCGGACGCACTGCCCGCGGCGAGTGTCAGCGCGACGAACAGCCCGACGAGATTTCGGCCTTGCAGCTTGCTCATGAAGTCTCCTCTGACCGTGCCTGCGGTCGCGTATGAGATAAATTAGATAACGCTGAATTGTCGGCGTGAGCGACGTTCCGCCGCTACCCGGGCTTTCCATTACCTGCCTGCTTGATGCAGCAACCGTTGCCTGCAGGCAACGAATGCCGGCCTCAGGCCTTGCGCTTCAGCACAAAGCGGTAGACGTTGCCATCGACGGACTGCTCGACGAGTTCGTGACCCGTCGTGCGGCTGAAGGCCGCGAAATCCTTCACGGCGCCAGGATCGGTCGCCAGGATCTCGAGGGTAGCGCCGGCAGGCATCGCCGTAAGCGCCTTCTTGGCCTTGAGGATCGGCAGCGGGCAGTTCAGCCCTTTCGCGTCCAGTGTCTGGTCAGCCATGGTGCAGTTTGGCTCCGTGGTCGTTGGAGTTTCAGATGAACAGGTTGATCTCGGACTGGGTCGCGACCTCGATGTAGGTCGCGGCGCCGCCGAGCTCGATGCCGGGAATCATGTCGTCGAGCGTGTACTCGAACAGGTCCATCGTCATCTGGCAGGCGATCATGCGCACCTCGGATTCGAGGGCGAGCGCCCGCAGTTCGGGGATCGAGGCGACCCCTTTCTTTTTCATCATGTTCTGCATCATCACGGTGGCCCCGGCGTCGACACCCGGGATCATCGAGGCGAAGTTAGGCATGCCCATGTGCCCGCCCATCATCGGCATCTTCATCGCCGGGTTGCCGAGCGGCGTCATTTTCAGGTCGAGATCCTTGAGCAGCAGGGACAAGCCGTAGAACGTGAAGAACAGCGTCACGTTGAGCCCCATCGCTGCCGCCGTCGTCGACAGGATGAACGGCGGGTACGCCCAGTCGAGCGAACCCTTGGTGACGATGATGGACATGCTCTTGGTGCCAGACGAATCAGTCATGGACGACTCCCCGCAGGATGTTCGTTGGATCTTCGGGCAAACTAACAGAGACCTCTTTATTAGCAAAGTCGAATAACTTACCCTTGGTCCGTGAACGATAGGTGTTTTCCACGGCAATTCTTGCGGCATTGCAACATCGCCGCAACGGCGGGAAGCGCGCCACCGGTGCTCGTTGGCAGTCCGTTCTGCCGGGCACAGGGCTTCGGACGCAATCATCCGCTGGCCATTCCAAGGGTCGCGACCGTGCTGCGCCTGTGCGAGGAACTCGGCTGGGTCGACGAGTCGTCGATGCGTGAAGCGCCCGCGGCGGATCTCGCCAGCCTGGTTCGATTCCACGATCGCGAATACGTCTCAGCACTCCGCGACGCCGACGCGGCCGGACAGGTCACCGCTGCCGTGCGCGAGCGCTTTGGCTTCGGCACCCTGGAGAATCCGCTGTTTCCCGGCGTGTTCGCCCGCGCCGCGACGGCCGTTGGCGGCTCGATCCTTGCAGCCGAACTCGCGCTCGACGGGCGCGTCGTGTTCCACCCGGCCGGAGGCACTCACCACGGCCGGCCAGGCCGGGCCAGCGGCTTCTGCTATTTCAACGATCCGGTCTTCGCCATCCTGACCCTGCTCGAGCACGGCGTGCAGCGCGTGCTGTACGTCGATCTCGACGCGCACCACGGCGATGGCGTGCAGGATGCCTTCGCCGGCAACCCGGCAGTGCTGACGATCTCTGTGCATGAAGGCGGCCGCTGGCCGCACTCGGGCGCGGCTGACGACACGGGCGGAGGCAACGCGATCAACCTGCCCGTACCGCCCGGATTCAACGACAGCGAACTGGAATTCCTGCTGCAGCATCTCGTGCTGCCTGCCGCGGAGGCCTTCAAGCCGCAGGCTGTCGTGATCACCTGCGGCACGGATGCACTGGACGGCGATCCGCTGTCACGCCTGGCGCTCAGCAATGGCGCACTGTGGAACGCAGTTGAACGCCTCGTCGAGCCGGTCGGACCGGCGGTGGTACTGGGTGGCGGCGGGTACAACCCGTGGACGCTGGCACGGTGCTGGACCGGACTCTGGGGCCGATTGTCCGGATGCGACATCCCGGCGACACTGCCATCAGCCGCAGGAAGAATCCTGGCGGAGCTGCAATGCGACCTCGTCGACGACGAGGATGTTCGCCCGGAGTGGTTGACGACGCTGGCGGATTCACCGAACGTGGGAGCAGTCCGCAAGGACGTACACGACCTCGTGGCGACACACGAGCGACGGAGGCTGCATGAACTGGCTTGAATCCATGGCACGGATCGAGGACCTCGAGGATGTCCAACTGGACGCCGGGCTGGTCGCGGAGTTCGAGGCCGCCGCAGCGGGTGTGCCGGCGCGACCGATCCGTTTCTCCACGCCGACGTTCAAGGATTACGCGAGCACCGAACTTGCGGGCTGCTCGAAGAACAGCTTTCCGTCCTTCTCGATCACGGCAGGCGCCTGCGGCCTCAACTGCGATCATTGCCGGGCGGAAATCCTCAAGCCGATGCTGCCCGCCACCTCGCCGGCGATGCTCGACCAGAAGGTGCGCCACCTGGTTGCCACCCAGGGACTGCAGGGCTTCCTGCTTTCCGGCGGCTCGAACCGGCGCAACGAAATCCCGTACGAGCGCTACTACCCGGTCGTCGAGCAGCTGAAACGCGATTTTCCAGACATGAAGATCGCGATCCACACCGCGCTGACCGACGAGCGCGGCGCCCGCTCGATGGAGGCCGCGGGCGTCGACACGGCGATGATGGACGTGATCGGCGCCGACGCGACGATCCGCGAGGTTTATCACCTCGACCGCCCGGTGGAAGACTTCGAAGCCACCCTGGCGGCGTTGTGCGCGACCTCGATGGAAATCAGTCCGCACATCGTCATCGGCCTGCACTACGGCCGCATCCTCGGTGAGCCGAACGCGCTGGACATCGTCAGCCGCTATGCGCTCAACGCACTCGTGCTGGTGGTCGTCATGCCCTTCTACGCCAAGCCGGGGCTCTACGCCGTGCCCGACACGGGCGATGTCGGCAGGATCTTCCTCGAGGCACGCCGGCGCCTCGCCGACCGGCAGGTGCTGCTCGGTTGCGCACGACCTCCCGGCCTGCACAAGCGCGTAACGGACACCTACGCGGTGATGGCCGGCCTCGACGGCATCGCTTTCCCGGCGGATGGGGCCGTCGCGGTTGCAAACGCGATCGGGCGGCCGTTCCACCAGGAACACGCCTGCTGTTCGATCAAACTGGGAGCCGCCCCGCGGCCCGCGCAATCCCGCACCTGCGCCGCCTGACGGCGCGCGGATCACACGCAGGACTACGAACATGAGTTGCATCAAGCAGAGGGCGGACGCCGTGGACGCAATGCCGGCCGGCGATCGATCTTTCAATGCATTCGAGGACATGCAGCCGCGAATGCCGCTCGCTACGCCCGTCGAGGCCCGCAACGGCCGGCGCGTGAAAGAGGCGGCCGTGCCGCCGCAGGGCGTGTACCTGCCGAACAACAACGTGTTGACGCCGCAGATGCGCTCGCCCGAGTACGTGCAGATGTCGAATGCGGCGGCGATCACGCTCGGCATCATGGCGGGCAGGATGCACCGCTGCGGCTGCACGCGGTGCCTGAACCTGCTGCTCACTTACCCGGAGGGCTGCCGCGCGAACTGCGCCTACTGCGGTCTGGCGCGGCACCGCGAAGCAGACCGCGACTACGCCGACCGCAACTTCATCCGCGTCGACTGGCCCGCGGTGCCGATGGCCGAGATCGTCGACAAGGTCGCGCGGAGCGGCGACCAGACCCCGTTCCATCGCATGTGCATCTCGATGATCACCCATCCGCGTTCCGACGCAGATACCGTGGCGGTGCTCAAGGCGTGGACGTCACGGATCGACCCGGCGACGATCCCGGTCTCGATCCTGTCGAATCCCACGACGATGGAGCGCGACGACGTGCGACGCCTGCGCGATCTCGGCGCCGACATCTTCACCGTGGCGCTGGACGCCGCGACGCCGGAACTTTTCGACCGCACCCGCGGCAAGGGCGTGAAGTCGCCGCACAAGTGGCAGAAGTACTGGGAAATCCTGCTGCACGCCCGCGACGTTTTCGGCCCGCAGAAATTCGGCGCCCACATCATCGTCGGCATGGGCGAGACCGAGCACGAGGTGCTGGCGCTGGTGCAGCAACTGGTCGATCTCGGCGGCCACAGCCACCTGTTCTGCTTCTTCCCGGAGCAGGGATCGCTGATGGACCACCTGCCGGCGACGCCGCGCGACCAGTGGCGGCGCGTGCAGCTGGCACGCTACCTGATCGACTACGCGGGTGTCCGCGTGGACCAGATGTCGTTCGACGCTGAAGGGCGCGTGACGGGTTACGGCCTGGCGCCGGCCGAGATCGACCGGGTGATCGCCGACGGCGTTGCGTTCCGGACCTCGGGCTGCCCGGGCAAGTTCCGTGACGACGTCTCCGCGTGCGACCGGCCCTACGGCGACTCGCCGCCCAGCAACATCGCCAGCTATCCGTTCCAGCCGAACAAGCAGGACCTGCGCAAGATCCGCCGCCAGCTCAAGATCCCCGTCGTGCAGGGCTGACACGCCATGGCCGGGCGATTCCGCGTCGTCGATACCGGGGTCCTGGAGGGCCGGTTCAACATCGCGATCGACCAGGCGATGATTGAAGAGCACCAGGCCGGACGCATCCCCGACACGATCCGGTTCATGCGCTTTCCGCCCACGGCGCTGATCGGCAGGCACCAGGCACTGCGACAGGAAATCGACGTCGATCACTGTCGCACCCATGGCATCGGCATCGTTCGGCGCATCACCGGCGGCGGTGCGATCTACCTCGACGAAGGCCAGCTGGGCTGGGGCCTGGTGTTCCAGCGCAAGGCGCTGGGCCTGCCGTCCCTCGCCGATGTCGCCAGCCACATCTGCCAGGCCGTGGCTGCAGGATTGCAGCGGCTGGGAGTCGACGCACGCTACCGGCCCCGCAATGACATCGAAGTGGACGGGCGCAAGATCAGCGGCACAGGCGGCTTCTTCGACGGCGATACGCTGATCTACCAGGGCACGGTGCTGGTGGACATGGATCCCGCCGCCATGGTCGCGGCACTGCGCGTGCCGCGCGCCAAGCTGGAAAAACGCCAGCTCGACTCGGCGGCGCAGCGCGTCGTCACCTTGCGCGAACTGCTCGGGCCAGCTACACCCGGTTTGCCGGCCATCCAGCGCGCGCTACTGGAGGCCTTCAGCGAGCGTTTCGACCTGGCCTGGCACTCGGAGCCGTTGACTGCAGCCGAGGAGACCCTCGCCCGCGAGCATTTCCGCGCGGAGATCGGCACTGACGAGTTCGTTGCGCAGGTCGACGATCCCGCGAGCGACGGCGATTTCGCCATCGGCACGCAGACCGGTGCGGGCGGCACCGTGACCACCTATGTGAGGCTCGAGGGCGTCGCACGCAAGCGCATCGGCCAGGCACTCATCACGGGCGATTTTTTCGTGGCGCCGCCGCGCGTAGTGTTCGACCTCGAGGCGGCGTTGCGCGGCGCCTATGTCGCCGATGCCGACGCGATCATGGAGCGATTCTTCCGTGAACGACCGATCAACGCCCTGAGCGTGACGGCCGCCGATTTCCGTGCATCGCTCGACGGCGCGCTGGCTGCCGCCGGGGCCCCGCGCCCGTGAAGACGCTCGCAGTCGTACAGCACACCTCGGCCGAGTACCTCGGCCTGATCGAGGATCACCTCGAGGGACGGCGCATTCGATTCCGCTATGCACGACCGTTCGCCACGGGCGGGCGGGTACCTGGCCCTGACGGATTGCACGACGGGCTCGTGCTGCTGGGTGGTGGACCCTGGGGCAGTGCGGGCGGGCGCGACGTGCCAACGCTCGCACAGGAAGTTGCGCTGACCCAGGCGGCGCTGGACAAGGGCTTACCGGTGCTCGGCATCGGACTGGGAGCCCAGATCCTGGCCATCGCGGCCGGCGGCGGATCTTCGCCTTCGCCCCTCGAGTTCTCGGTGAGCGAAGCGCAGCGCACGGCTGCGGACGCGTTGGCGGGTTACCTGCCGCATCGATTCCCCCTGGTCGTGTACGGTCGCGACCGGCCGGAACCCCCGGCGACGGCGCGGATTCTCGCGCGTGATCCTGAAGGTCGCCCCGCTGTGTTCCTGGTCGGGACGAACGCGCTGGGTTTCACCGGACACCCGGGAACCAAAGCCGCCATCGCCGAGGACCTGATCATGGAATTCGACGAGGGGCCGGCAGATCCCGCCGCCAACCTCGCGCGCTTGCGTACTTTGCAGCGCAGCATCGAGGACGCGCTGGTGCCGATCATGACGGGCGTCGTCAAAGTGCTGGCACTGATGGATTGATTCTTCACCGCAATGCGTATTGCGGGACACCGGCATTTACATTAGGGTGGACTAATACATTGGCCAACGCATCGTGCTGCGGTGCATCACCCTTCGGCGGAGCAGAAAGCATGGCGAAGAAGCTGATCATCGTGATGGCGAACACTGACCCGCGCAACGGCGAGGAACTCGGCGCGCCGATCTTCCAGGCCACCGTCGCCGCAGCGATGGAGTACGAAGTCGACGTGATCTGCACGGCGACGTCCGGGCGCCTGATGAAGAAGGGCGTCGCGCAGTCGCTCGTGGTCAAGGAAGGCTCGCCGAAGACCGTGTACGACTTCATCAAGGATGCGGCGGACGCGGGCGTGAAGTTCTACTGCTGCTCGCCCAACCTGGACCTGTTCGACATGGGCAAGGACGACCTGATCCCGGAGTGTGCCGGCATCGTCGGCGGCGCGCACCTGATCGAGGAAGTGATGGAAGGCGACTGCAAGGTCCTGACGTACTGAACTCGCGGCGCAGCGGATCGGGAGGGGAAATGGAACACGCCGGCACACGCGTACAGGAGTTCATCGGCGACCCGGTTTCGGACACGCCGGCGGTCGACCGTAAGCAGCTCGAGGCGATCTTCTCCGACATCCAGTCGGACATGCGCTTCGATCACGAGCTGAACGGCTGCCTAAACTGCGGCATCTGCACCGCCACCTGCCCTTCCGCGCATTACTACGATTACAGCCCGCGCGAGATCGTCCAGCTGCTGTGGACCGAGAACCTCGAGGGCATCTACGACGCCATGCAGGAGAAGATCTGGGCCTGCGCCCAGTGCTACACCTGCGCTGCCCGCTGCCCCTTCGGCAACTCGCCGGGCGGCCTCGTCATGGTCATGCGCGAAGTGGCGATCAAGCACGGCATGGAGTCGGCCAAGAACGTGCTGCGGCCGTTCAGCCGCGTGATGCTCAAGCTGATCTCGACGGGCAACCAGCTCGCGCCGGACATGATCAACAAGGAAGGCTTCCCCGACTGGGGGCCGAACATCTCCAAGGTGGATGCGCCGCTCGCGATCCTGCGCAAGGCGATCCCCATGCCCACGCTGCACACGACCAAGACGGCCTGGGAGGTCAATCTCAAGACGTCCGTCGAGCTCTACACCATCTGGGAAGAGACAGGCGTGCTCGGCAGCCTGAAGACGATCGACAAGAACCTGCATGACGTCATCGCCGACATCATGGAGGAGAAACGCGACGAGCTCGAGGAATGGCTCGAGGAACAGGCAGAGGAATAGCAGGCCACGCACCTGCGGCCATGACCCTGACGCAGACACGCTCGGGAGGAGACGGACCATGACGACGGACAGCAAGATTCCTGGTGAGCGCTTCACGGGCCACGGCCCCGAATGGCGTGAAGTGAAACTGACACGCAAGGACGCGAACACGGCCACGGCCTGGGTCGAGCAGGTGATCGACAAGCGTTCGATGCTGACGCAGAAGGACCGCGTGGAGGACGTTCGCGACCTCATGTGGCAGCTCGAGAAGGAAGGCGAGATCGTCGTCCACCGGGTGAGCGACGAGCATGAGCCCGTGATGGTCAAGACGCTGTATGGGTGGGACAAGAAGATCCCGACCACCCGTCTCTGGCACCACAAGTCCTGCGGCCAGTGCGGCAACATTCCCGGTTACCCCGCCTCGCTGCTCTGGCTCATGAACAAGATGGGCATCGAGTACCTGGACGAGACGGACCAGACCTCGTGTACCGCGTGGAACTACCACGGCTCCGGCATCGGCAACATCGAGAGCCTGGCGGCCGTCTTCCTGCGCAACTTCCACCAGGCCTATGTCGCCGCCAAGGCGCAGGGACTGCCAGCCAGCTATTACTACCCGCTGGTGCACTGCGGCACCTCCTTCGGCAACTACAAGGAAGTCCGCGGCTACCTGCTGCGCTCGGCCAAGCTGCGCGCAAGCGTGACGAAGATCCTCGGCAAGCTCGGCCGCCTGGTCGACGGCAAGCTCCTCATCCCCGAAGAGGTCGTGCACTACTCCGAGTGGCTGCACGTGATGCGCGGCCAGGTCGCGAATCACCAGGAGATCGACTGCAGCAACATCCGCGCGACGATCCATCCCGCGTGCCACGTCTACAAGATGGTGCCGGAGGACGTGGTCTATGACGACGACGTGCTCGACGGCAACCGGGTCGCCGTGTCCACCGGCATCATGCAGTCGCTCGGTACCCAGGTCATCGACTACCGGACGTGGTACGACTGCTGCGGCTTCGGCTTCCGCCACATCATTTCCGAGCGCGAGTTCACGCGTTCGTTCGCCATCGACCGCAAGCTGCGCGTGGTGCAGGACGAGGCGCATGCCGACGTCATGATCGGCCACGACACGGGCTGCATCACCACGCTCGACAAGAACCAGTGGATCAGCAAGGCGGGCGGCAATCCCGTCGACGTGCCGGTGCTTGCCGACTGCCAGTTCGCCGCCATGGTCTGCGGCGCGCATCCGTACAAGATCGTGCAGTCGCACTGGCACGCCTCCTCCACCGAGACCCTGATGGAAAAGATCGGCATCGACTGGCGTGCCAAGAAGGCCGAGTTCGAGGCCTACCTCAAGGAAGTGGCGGCGGGACGCATCGAAACCCTCTACGACCCGCGGCGGATGATCACCTCGGGTCCAGGCTACAAGCAGATCGAAGCAGCAAAATGAACAAGCCAATCCTCATCGTCGGGGGCGGTCCGGCGGGCCTTGCGGCCGCGCACGCGCTCGCCCGTGTCGGACAGAACAGCGTCGTGGTGGAGAAGGAGGACCGGCTCGGCGGCGCGCCGATCCTGTCCGGGTACGCCAAGCTGGTGCCTTCGGGCGAATGGGCCCGCGATGCGATTGGCGGCATGGTCGACCGGGTGCGCAACGACCCGCTCGTCGACGTGCAGACGAGCGCACGAGTGGAATCCTTTGCGGGCCAGCCAGGCGCCTTCAGTGCCCGGCTCAGCAACGGCGCCAGCGTCGATGCGGCTGCCGCGATCCTCTGCACCGGCTTCACGCACTTCGACTCGGTGAACAAGCCCGAATGGGGCTTCGGCACGTTCCCGGACGTGGTCACGACCACGCAGGTCGAGCAGATGATCTCCTCCGGCAAGGGCGTGCGCTGCCCGTCGGACGGCCGCAAGCCGAAGCGCGTGGCGATCCTGCTGTGCGTGGGTTCGCGTGACCGGCAGATCGGCCGCGAGTGGTGCTCGAAGATCTGCTGCACTGTGTCCGCGAACATGGCGATGGAGATTCGCGAGGAACTCCCCGACTGCCACGTCTACATCTATTACATGGACATCCGCACCTACGGCCTGTACGAGACCAAGTACTACTGGCGCAGCCAGGAGGAATTCAAGGTCAAGTACATCAAGGCGCGCATCGCGGAAGTCACGTCCAACGGCGAGCAACTGGTGGTCAAGGGCGAGGACACGCTCGTCAAGCGCCCGATCACGATCCCGTTCGACATGGTGGTCCACGCCATCGGCATGGACCCGAACGTGGACAACAAGACGATCGCCTCGACGTTCGGCATCGACCTCGAGCGCCACGGCTACGTCGCGCGCGGCAACGCCTACGGCAACACGGCCGAGACGTCGCGTGCCGGCGTGTTCGTCGCCGGGGCGGCCTGCGGACCGGAGACGATCGACGACTCCATCGCCCAGGGTCACGCGGCCGCGCTGGCTGCGCTCGGCTTGCTGCAGCCGGCGCGCGTGCGCGCCTGACGGCGGCAGGCGGAATGTTCGGCCTGTCATCCCGCGCGAGCGTTCCGGTGGTGCCGGAAGGACCGCAACTCGACCTGAGCGGCCCGCGCCTGCGACGGGCGTTCGAGGCCCTCGTGCAAGGCGCCGATGACCACGGCGGCGTCGAGCGCTACGTCGACGCGTTGAAGCTCAAGCAAACCCTCTTCCGCGAAGCGCTCCTCTCCCAGGATGGGCAGCGCGCGCGGCAGATCGAAGCGGCGGCATTCATGCCGCTTTGCGCATTCCTGCCGACCGTGCGGCGGCGGATCGTGCCCTGGCTCGCGGAACCCCTGTTCAGCGGTTTGCGCAGTGCCATCGCAACTTTGCTCGAACCGACCGACGACACGTCCGGTACGGATACACGAATACGAGCGTTCTGCGCCGGCTTCCCGCAGGACGACGCGCATCGCTGGACGCGCGACCTCGCCGCGGAGTTGCTGCACAACAGCGATCCCGAGCGCTATCCGCTTATGACCCGCTGGGTCTGGGACGCCGGCGTCAACACCGGGGTGCTGCGGGAGATCTGGCACGCGCCCGACGTCGACCACGTGACTATCGCCGCACGCGACGATTACGCGACCTTCCTGGTGCTGCGCGCGGAACTGAGCCAGTTCCTGAGCGGCAACGGCGTTTTCCGCGACGTGCTGCAGTTCGTCGACATGCTCTGCGCGCAGGTCTATGCGGGATACATCGGCGAACAGGGCGGCAGCTACCTGCGCACCGATTTCACGGCACCGGAGGACCCGATGCTGCACTCGCGGCGCCTGCTCGGCCTCGACGGCATCCGTCCCGGCACTGGCCGCCTGCGCATCAAAACCATCGACGGCGAGGCGCTCAGCGTCGCCGACCCATCCAGCCCGCCGGTCTCCGGCTGAGAAGGCAAGCCCATGCCCATCCATGAGCAGTCACTGATACGCCCGGAGAACCTCACGACCCACGACCAGCTCGTGGTCGACGGAGTGGACGTTTCCGGCCACTGGAGCACGTTCATCCAGTCGCGTGTCGTCACGGACTACAACGAGGCCATGCAGGACGAGATCGCTGCGCTGCCCGGCGGCGAGAACGTGCACCGCTGCTGGCAGTGCGGTTCCTGCACCAATTCCTGCACCGTCAATGCGATCAACCCCGAGTTCAACCCGCGTCACTGGATCTACCTGGTCCGCATCGGGATGGAATCGGAAATCCTGCGCGACAAGGACATCATCTGGCAGTGCGTCTCCTGCAACAAGTGCACCTACGCCTGCCCGCGTGACGTGGTGCCCGAAGGCGTGATGAAAGCCCTCTCCCACTGGCTGGAGCTCAAGGGCCACGTCAAGCCGTCGCCGTCGATGGTCTTCGACCAGGTGTTCTCGGAGCAGGTCTTCCAGCACGGCAAGATCGAGGAAGGCCGGGTCATGCAGCGCTTCTTCAAGCGCACGGGCCAGAGCCTGAACCAGCCATGGCTCATCGAGATGATAAAGCGGATGTTGCGGCACCTGCCCGTAGGCATGCTGACGAAACTCGGGCTCGCGACACTCGTTGCGCCTCGCACCAGCGGCTGGTCCGGTGCCCGCGCCGCCATCGAGGAGTACGTCCACGAGCAGGAGCACAAGCGGCGCCGGGCGCTCGGTCTCGACGCGCTGATCGAGGCGGCGAAACGCGATGCCGGGCCGGCGACGGCAGGCGAAGGAGCGCGCTAATGACCACCTTGAAGGACAAGTACCAGAAGGTTGCCTATTACCCGGGCTGCGCGCTCGAAGGCACGGCGCATTCCTATAACCGGTCGACCCAGGAAGTGGGCAAGGCGCTCGGTCTCGACCTCGTCGAGGTGAAGAACTGGAACTGCTGCGGCGCGATGGAGGTCAAGAACATCGACCCGAAGCTGCAGACGTATCTGTCGTCGCGCGTCATGGCCATCGCCGCCACCGAGATGAAGATGGACGTGGTGATGGCGCCGTGCAACGGCTGCTACCACAACCTGAAGAAAGCGGAATACGACCTCGCGCACGACCCGACGAGCGTGGAAGTGGTCGATCGCCTGTCGCAGAAGGCAGGGCACGCGACCTACGAGGCCGGCCAAGTCGAGACCATTCACGCGCTCGACTGGATCATGCACGGCATCGGCGAAGACGGGCTGAAGCAGCGGCTCAAGGGCTCGCTGCAGGGGCTGAAGGTCGCCAATTACTATGGCTGCATGTACACGCGCCCGCGGCACATCTTCCCGGAGAAGGACAAGGGGCCGGGCACCGAGTCCACCTCCAAGCCGCATTTCATGGACGACCTGCTCGGCGCAGCCGGTGCCGTCAACGTCGAGTTCCCGCTGAAGACAGCCTGTTGCGGCGGAGCGCACACGCTCTCCGACAGCGACATGTCCACCAAGCTCGTGCTGAACATCCTGCGTACCGCGGAAGCTGCCGGTGCCGAGGTGATCGCAACCGAATGCCCGACGTGCCACTCCGGCCTCGAGATGCACCAGGTACGCGCCGAGAAGAAGTTCGGCCAGCCGACGAAGGTCAAGATCCTCTACTTCACGCAATTGCTGGGTCTTGCGCTCGGGCTGTCCCCGCGACAAGTCGGCGTGCACGAGAACATCTCGGATTCGCTCGGGTTCCTGCGCGAGAAAGGCATCGCGTGAAGCCGCTCGCGGAGATCGAGCAACGCCTCGACGCGCTCGAGGCCGGTGGTTCCGGTCCCGAAGCCGCGGTGGAACTGGTCGAACTCGGCGAGGCGGTGCTGGAGCATTGGGTCCGTGCCAGGGACCTCGTGCCCACGCAGGAAACCCGCGAGGGTTTTCGCCTGCTGGCGCTGCACCGCCAGGGTTGCACGGACGACCCCAGCTTCAATGCCTGCCGCGAAACCTGCCGCGAACTCGCCTACCACCACAACCTGGTCACGTCGGATCCGCGGCATCCCGGGACACCGCAACGACTGACGATGATGACGCTGGTGGCCAGGCACCTGTTCCTGTTCGTGACCGGCAAGATGCAGGTTGCCGCGTTGGGTGACTTCTGCTGCGCGTCACGACCGATCCGGCAGCAGGCGGAACCGCAAGAGATCGGCTGAAGAGAACACCGGGATGCGCACCCTCGTGCCCGGGGTCGGCAACCCGCTGCTGTCCGGCGACGGAGCAGGCCTGCGTGTGCGGCGGGCGGGGCGGGGGGCCGCGGCGCCCCCCCCCGGCCGCCCCCCCCCCCCCCCTTGCCCCCGCTCCCCCCGGCTTTTGGGCCCCCGGGGGCCCCGGCCCCCCCCGGGCCCCCGCCCCGCCCCCCCCCCCCCGCCCCGCGCCCCCGCCCCCGGGGCCCCCCGGGGCCCCCCCCCCCCGGCCCCCCCTCGAGGCGTGGCCATCGGACGCCCGCAGCGACTGACCGTGCTGCAGCGGTCGCGAAGTTGCGGCAGCTACGTACAGTTTCACGACGATACATCAGGGCAAGCTAATGCGCCCCTGGCGGACCACGCCGACACCGCCTCGCACGAAGGCAAGTCGGGGAGCGCCGACCGGGGCGTTGAGGGCAAGCGTCATGTCGTCACCGTTGCTCGGCGAATTCCTGCGCTCGCGCGGCGTCACCCGCCGCGACTTCCTGCAGTTCTGCACCACCACCGCTGCGCTGATGGGATTGTCGCCGGCGCTGGTGCCGCGAGTCGCGGCCGCACTCGCGCAGGCACGGCGACCCTCGGTGATCTGGCTGCCGTTCCAGGAGTGCACGGGATGCACGGAATCCATCACGCGGGCACACGGCTCGACCCTCGAGAGCCTGATCTTCCAGGGCATCTCGCTCGACTACCAGCACACGCTGCAGGCCGCCGCGGGTGACGCCGCGGAGCGTGCGCGCGAGACGGCGATGCAGGAGAACTGGGGCCGCTACCTGCTGATCGTCGACGGCTCGATCCCGACCGGCAACAAGGGTTTCAGCTCGATCGCCGGCCGCGACAATCTCTCGCTGCTGCAGGAAGCGGCGCGCGGCGCCGCCGCGATCGTCGCCCTCGGCAGCTGCGCAGCGTTCGGGGGCATCCCGGGTGCCAATCCGAATCCTACTGGCGCGGTCCCAGTGTCGGCGATCGTCAAGGACAAGCCGATCATCAACGTTTCTGGCTGCCCACCCATCCCGGTAGTCATCACGGGCGTGCTCACGCAGTACCTGACATTCGGCAAGCTGCCCGAGCTCGACGCCCTCGGCCGGCCGAGGTCTTTCTACGGCCAGACGATCCACGATCGTTGCTACCGGCGCCCGTTCTACGAACGGGGACAGTTCGCCGACAGTTTCGACGACGAAGGCGCGCGGCAGGGCTGGTGCCTCTACAAGCTGGGCTGCAGAGGACCGACGACGCACAACGCCTGCGCCACCGTGAAGTGGAACGACGGCACGAGTTTCCCGATCGAGGCAGGCCACGGCTGCATCGGGTGTTCCGAGCCCGGATTCTGGGACAAAGGCGGATTCTACCAGCCGCTGTCCACCGGCCAGTGGGGCTCGGCACGGACGCTAGGTGTGGCGGTCGGCGTGGGCACGGCGCTCGGCGTGGCATCCGCGGCGCTGGCCCGCAAGCGGCAGAAGGACGCGGAGGGTGCCTGAGATGAACCTGCTCGACTTCGCACGGGGCCCTGCGCTGCAGTGGTCGCTGGTGATCTTCGTGGTGGGGGTGCTCTGGCGCCTGCTCGGCATGTTGTTGCTGCGGACGCGCAAGGACCTCTCCAAGCCACGCCGGGATGCAGCCTGGAAAGGACTCAGGTTGATCGCGCTGCGATCCTGGCCACGCAAGGAGTTCCTGGGCGGCACTGCGTTCGGCGAGGTGATGGGCTACGCCTTTCACATCGGCTTCCTGCTGGCGCTGTTCTTCTACGTTCCGCACGTGCTGTTCTTTGCCGACATTTCGCGCGGACTGCTCGGCACCGACCTGCACGGCCTGACGGGACTGCACTGGCCGACGCTGCCGAACGGCGTCGTGACGTTGCTGAGCGCCATCTCGATTGCCGCCCTCGTGGCAGTGCTGATCCACCGCATCGTGAACCCGGTCAAGCGCCTGATCTCCAACTTCGACGACTACTTCAGCTGGCTGGTCACCCTCGGCCCGCTAGTGACGGGCATGGCGGCGTTCGCGCACCTGGGCGGATGGCCATACGAGCGGCTCCTGGCGGTCCACCTGCTCGCGGCGGAGCTGCTGCTGGTGTGGTTCCCGTTCGGCAAGCTGATGCACGCGTTCACGATCTTCGTCGCGCGCGGCTCGACGGGCATGCTCTTCGAACGCAAGGGAGCCTCGCTGTGACCGGGACGACACCCACGACGCGCGAGCCCGATCCGCTGGAATTCGACAAGCCCCGGGTCTCGATCCGGAAACCCGAGCATCGGTTCGATTCGCAGGGCGAAGCGCCGGACGCCGCGCGTGTCGAGCGTGCCATGAACAGCTTTGTCCGCGATTTCGGCCGGACGGCAGCCGTGTACATGGAGTCCTGCATCCATTGCGGCATGTGCGCCGAGGCCTGTCACTTCTACGAAGTGACGCAGGACCCGAAGTACACGCCGATCTGGAAGCTCGAACCGTTCAAGCAGGCCTACAAGCGCGAATATGGCCCATTCGCCTTCGTCTACCGCGCGCTGAACCTGAAGCCGAAGGTGACGGTGGACGAACTGCAGCAGTGGCAACATCTCCTCTACGATTCCTGCACCGTCTGCGGCCGCTGTTCCCTGATGTGCCCGATGGGTATCGACATCGCCAGCCTGGTTTCGCAGGCGCGGCACGGCATGTTCAAGGCCGGGCTCGTGCCGCACGAACTCGCCGCGGTGACGGAGCGGGCGCGGCGCGAGGGCAGCCCGCTTGGAGCCACGCCCAAGGTGTTCGCCGACCGCTGTGAGTGGCTGTCGGACGAACACGAGGTCGAGATCACGATCGACAAGCCCCGCGCCGACGTGCTGTGCGCCATGTCCTCGATCGAGATCATGAAGTACCCGGACTCGGTGGTGGCGACCGCCAGGATCATGCGACACGTCGGCGCCGACTGGACGTTCAGGCTGGATGGCTATGAAGCAACGAATTTCGGCCTGCTGACCGGCGATGCGGCGGCGCAGAAGGAACTGACGCTGAAGATCATCCATGCGGCCGTGGCCTGCGGCGCCAGCGTGGTCGTCCTGCCGGAATGCGGCCACGCCTACACCGCGCTGCGCTGGATGGGCGCGAACATGTACGGCAAGCCGCTGCCGTTCAGGGTACTGCACATCGCGGAGTTCCTCGCCGAGCAGGTGCGCGCCGGCAAGCTCAGATTGCGCAAGCTCGGCAAGTCCGCGACGTTTCACGACCCGTGCCAGCTGGTGCGCCGGGGCGGCGCGATCGAGGCACCGCGCGAGGTGCTGCAGGCACTGGGCGTCGAGCTGCGCGAAATGTATCCGACCAAGGGGGCGAACTGGTGTTGCGGTGGGGGCGGCGGCGTGGTGGCCATTCACCGCGCCGATGAACTGCGGCACAAGGTGTTCAAGATCAAGATGGAACAGATCGAGGAGACCGGCGCCGAGCTGCCGGTGACCTCCTGCGCCAACTGCCGGCAGACCTTCGACGACGGGCAGGCGCACTTCAAGTGGGACAAGACCATGCACAGCCTGCTCGAACTCGTCGCCGACAACCTGGTCGAGGATGCTCAATGAGCGCCGAATCACGCCGCATCGTGGTGGACCCGGTCACTCGAATCGAGGGGCACCTGCGGATTGAAGTCGCCACCGACGCAGACCGCCGCATTACGCAGGCCTACAGCTCCGGCACCATGGTGCGAGGTCTCGAGATCATCCTGCGCGGGCGCGACCCGCGCGACGCATGGGCCTTCGCGCAGCGCATCTGCGGTGTCTGCACGCTGGTGCACGGCATCGCATCGGTGCGCGCCGTCGAAGATGCGTTGCGCTGGGAGATTCCGCAGAACGCAAACCTCGTCCGCAACCTGATGATCGGCGCGCAGTACGTGCACGACCACGTCATGCATTTCTATCACCTGCACGCGCTCGACTGGGTGGACGTGGTCTCGGCGCTGCAGGCGGACCCGAAGGCCGCCTCGACCCTTGCCCAGTCGATCAGCAGTTACGCGCGCTCCTCGCCCGGGTACTTTGCGGACGTGCAGAAGCGCGTGCGTGGACTCGTCGAGAGTGGACAGCTCGGGATATTCGCCAACGGTTACTGGGGGCACCCGGCCTACAAGCTGCCGCCGGAAGCGAACCTGATGGCCGTGGCGCACTACCTCGATGCGCTCGCGTGGCAGCGCGACGTCGCCAGGCTGCACGCCATCTTCGGCGGCAAGAATCCGCACCCGCATCTGGTGGTCGGCGGCGCGCCGAACCCGATCGACCTCGAGTCCGATTCAGCAATCAACGCCAAGCGCCTGTCCCAGGTGCAGGACATCATCCTGCGCATGCGCGAGTTCGTCGATGAAGTCTACGTGCCGGACACGCTGGCCATCGCCAGCTACTACAAGGACTGGGCGACGCAGGGCGAAGGTCTGGGCAACTTCCTGTGCTTCGGCGACTTTCCGGCGCGATCGATCTTTGACACCGAAAGTTTCCTGGTGCCGCGAGGCGTCATCCTGAATCGCGACCTGTCGCACATCGAGGAAGTCGACCTCCACGACCCGACGCAGATCGAGGAGTTCGTGAGCCACGCGTACTACGACTACGACAGCGGCAAGGACCACGGCCTGCATCCGTTCGAGGGTCAGACGACGCTCAACTACACTGGCCCTCCCCCGCCCTATTCGCAGCTCGACGTCGACAGGGGCTACTCCTGGATGAAGTCGCCGCGCTGGCGCGGCAAGGCCATGGAGGTCGGGCCACTGGCGCGCATGCTGATGCTGGTCGCCAGCGGGCACGACCAGGCGAAGGAACTCGTGGAGCAGACGCTGACGACGCTGCAACTGCCGCTCGCGGGCCTGTATTCAACCCTCGGTCGCACGGCTGCGCGGACCCTCGAGACCAGGATTTTTGTGGACGCGATGCAGGGCTGGTACGACCAGCTGGTGGCGAACATCAAGGCGGGCGACACGCAGACGTTCGATGGCCGGTACTGGGATCCGGCCACCTGGCCGGCGCAGGCCCGGGGCGCCGGTTTCATGGAAGCGCCACGCGGCGCGCTGGGTCATTGGATCGTCATCGAGGACGGACGGATCGACAACTACCAGGCGGTGGTGCCGAGCACCTGGAATGCCGGTCCGCGCGATGCATCAGGCCAGCCTGGCGCCTATGAAGCCGCGCTTGCCGGGCACGTGCTGCACGATCCCGACCAGCCGCTCGAGATTCTTCGAACGATCCACAGCTTCGACCCCTGCATCGCATGCGCCGTGCACGTGCTGGATCTGGAAGGCGGCGACGCTCTGTCGGTGCGTGTCACCTGATGCAGACAACGCTGTGGTCAAGGCGGCCGGACGGGCAGCGTGCGGGCACGAACTCGTCTAACATTAGCAACAGGTCATACTGAGTCCGGCGCCTCACGCAGCCGCGTGGCACGCTCCGGACAAGCTTGAGGAGGCTGGATCATGGCGACGGTGAAGGGTTGCAATCTCCCGGACGATCTTCTGTACGACGTCGAGAATCACATCTGGTTCAAGGAACTCGGTGATGGCACTGTCCGGGTCGGCATGACGGCGGTCGCCACGGCGATGGCCGGCAAGCTGGTCGCTTACACCCCCAAGGGCGTGGGCAAGGACGTCAAGGCCGGCAAGTCCTGCGCGACGGTTGAGAGCGGCAAATGGGTCGGCCCGGCCAAGGTCGCCGCCGCCGGGTCGGTGGTCGCCATCAACGAAGCGCTTGCTGCGACGCCGAGCATCGCGAACGCCGATCCCTATGGCGAAGGTTGGTTGATCATCCTCAAGCCGGAAGACTGGGACAGCGTCAAGGGCGGGCTCGTGGCGGGGACACAGGTCGCCGGACCTTATGAGGCGAAGATGACCGCCGACGGCTTTGCCGGATGCGGATGAAATCCCGCAGCGTGGCCCGGGCGACAGCGGCCCCGGCGCTGGTCATGGATCGTGCAACCGTGCGGCGGATGGAAAAGAACGCCACGCGCGCTTGCGGCGTGCTCGGGGCGATGTCGAATCCCTCGCGTCTGCTGATCCTCTGCCACCTGGCGGAGGGCGAGAAATCGGTCGGCGAACTCGAGCCCCTCATCGGCCTCAGTCAATCCGCCCTGTCGCAGCATCTCGCGGTACTGCGGGGCAAGCACCTGGTGCGGACGCGGCGCGACGGGCAGTCGATCCTGTACAGCCTGGCCAGCAAAGAGGCGACCGCGCTCATGCATACGCTGCACGAGCAGTTCTGCAAGTGCTGACGGAAAATGGGGACGCTCACCTGTTTCGTCGGAAACAGGTGAGCGTCCCCATTTTTCCGGTCGTGCCTAAGCGCGCCGCGGCCGCGGCGCCAGCTCGCCGAAATGCCCTTCGAACACAGCGATCGCACCGCGCTTTGCCTGCCCCAACCACCAGGGCGTGACTTGCTCGCACTCGCGCATCGATAGCATGAACGCCGTGTCGACGACCTCGATGGCGTAGTAGGCAATCCGCTCATTGTCCTTGTGACGGGGCAGCACGAAGAACTCATCCAGGCGCGCCAACAGGAACCGGGCGCGGTCGTAGTCAGCGTCGCGGTCGAGCCGCTTCAACTCCGACGGCATGTACCCACTGATGGTCAGCTTGGCGCACACCGGGTTGCGCTGCTGGAACCGGGCTGACCGGTCGATCATGCATTGCACCAGGGCCCGCCAGGATTTCGTCGCAGCGCCCCGCAATGGCCGGGCGAGCGCCTCGTCATGAAGCGCGCCGAAATGGCCCAGCAGCCCACGCAGCAGCGCATCGAGATCCGGATAGAAGTAGCGGGCCGAGCCGTGCGGAATGCCCGCGCGCTCACAGACAGAGACGAAAGTGATCTCGCGGAAATCCCGCGTCCGCAACAGCGTGTGCGCCGCCTGCAGCAGCTCCTGGCGACGGGCATCGCCACGACGCTGGGTCATCCTCGAAGGCGCTTTTTTCGGTGTCGTCCTGGTCATGAGTCGAGGGTGATGTTACCAACTTGACGGGCAGATCGTCGTCGGGCCCGGCGCCGTGAACCAGCATAGGCCGGTCGACATTGCGCCGCAGCAAACTCGTCGACTGACCACTGCAACTCGCGTTTTGGCGAGTTTGATATTGCAAACCACTCCGGATTGGTCATACTCCAGAAAAAGAGGTCGGCCCTCACGCGGCCAGGGGGAGGGAATTGTCCTTGAAGACCTTTCATGCGGAACGCATGCGCGTTCTTGCGGCCGGTTTCATCTTCGCGCTGGGCCTGGCTACCTCGTTCAGTGCGCACGCTGGCGTGCCCCCGCCTCGACCGACCGAGTTCGACATCTGCCAGGGATGCCACGGTGTATTCGCCCAGGGCAATGCCGAACTTGGCGCGCCGCGCATCGCCGGCCTCGATGCCCAGTACCTTGGTCGCCAGCTCGCGGATTTCCGCGACAGGCGGCGAGGCAGCGGCGCCGGCGATACCTTCGGGGCGCAGATGGTCACCATCGCATCCATGCTGGACGACACGACGATCGGGCGGTTGGCGGCCTATGTCAGCGCCATGCCGGAAGTACAGGTGTCGACGACGCTCAGCGGTGATGGCAAGGCCGGCCAGGCCACGTACACGACGTGTGCCGCCTGCCACGGCGTCAATGGCGAAGGCAGCGTGTCGCTCGGCGCGCCGCGGCTGGCCGGGATGACCGACTCGTATCTCGCCCGGCAGTTCGTCGCCTATGCGTCTGGAATGCGCGGATCTTCGGCGGGCGACGACCGCGGCGCGGCCATGCGCGGTATCACCGCCGGCATCAAGGGCGACAAGGCCGTGCGAGACGTTATTTCCTACGCGGTGTCCCTGCCTGGCCCTGCAACTCTCTCCGCGACCGCGTGTGCGGATCAACCGGCAGGGACATGCGGCTCCTCGCGCTGACCGCGGTCCTGCTGCTCGGGGCGAATGGCGCGCACGCCGCGTCGTTTGCCCTCGCTGACCACTGTCCCCCGAGTTTCGACATGGCAGAGGACGGGCGCTGTCATCTCGTCAGCCTGTACCAGATGTACACGGCTGCACCCGGGCAGGGGGGCCTGCGCGTGCCACTGCCCGAATTGAAGGGCAGCTATACGCCGCAACAGATCGATCTCGGTCGGCTCCTGTTTTTCGATCCCGTGCTGTCCGGCGACGGCAAGTCGTCCTGCGCACATTGCCATCACCCGGATCTCGCCTATGCGGACGGTCGCACGACGGGAATGGGCGCGAGCGGCGAGGGAGTCGGCCCGGCGCGTCGACAAGGCGACGTTCTTCCCCGCAACACGCCCGGGCTCTGGAATGTCGGCTTCCTGGGCAGGCTCTTCTGGGATGGCCGGGCCACGTCGCTCGAGGAACAGAGTGTCGGCCCGCTGTTTGCAGCCAACGAGATGGCCAGCACGCCCGATCATGTGCGGCAGGCGCTGGCCATGAATCCCGAATACCGACGCCTGTTCGCACAGGCCTTCCAACGCAGCGCGAACCAACCGATCGCGCTCGAGGAAGTCGCCACGGCGCTGGCGGCGTTCGAGACTTCCCTGGTCTCGCTGAACAGCCGCTTCGATCGCTATGCGCATGGCGACGATCGTGCACTCAGCGATTCCGAGGTGCGGGGATGGAACGTCTTCCGCGGCTTCGTCGGCCGCTGCACGCAGTGCCACGTGCCGCCGCTGTTCCAGAGCGACGATCTCGCAGCGATCGGTGCGCCGCCGGTCCCTGGCCAGCCGTACGACCAGGGTGCCGGGGTCCTGCCGCCCGCTGACCCCGCCCTGAACGGTGCCTTCAAGGTACCGACGCTGCGCAACATTGCGCTGACCGCGCCGTACTTTCAGGCCGGGCAGTTCGCACAACTCGCCGACGTCGTCGACTTCTACAATGCGCCGCGCGGACACGCCGTCCCGCCCGGCGCGAAGGTCGAGCTGCACTGGCACATCCACATGCGGCAGGCCGAACTGCCGCCGCAGGATGTGGCGGACCTGCTGTCCTTCCTCAACGCGCTGACCGACACGTCGATGTCGCCGCAGGTGCCGACCGCGGTGCCATCCGGACTACCCGTCATTCCAAGGCTCCACCCATGAGAGAAGAAACGCTATGAAACCGGTCAAGTGGCATGCCTGTTGGCGCGGATTCGGTGCGCTGCTGCTGGCATTGGGCAATGCCTGTGCGCTCGCCGCGGGGCCTGCGCGCGTCGAAGATTCCGCGGCCGATGCGGTATACGACTGTCCGTTGCCGCCGCCGGAGCAGTTCGAAGCCCGCGTCACTCAACTCTCCACCTCGACCTGGGACAAGAACAGCCTGGGTTGCGCCGCCGACCTCACGTTCGTCGCGGCCGACAACGCCCAGTCCGATATCGGACTGCAGGTCCAGGCGCTGCTCGCTACGACCGCGTACATCGCGCACGTCAACCTGCTGTGGGACTTCGACCTCTACGGCATTCGCGTACCGGAATGGACCGCGCGCATCCAGCACGCAATCGAACATGGCAACGTGCTTGACCAGCGCCTCGCGGCCGTGCCGGTCGAGGATCCCGACCTGCTGTCGGCACGCGCGCTGTACAGGCTGACATGGCCGACGAAAGTCGCCGACGCGAAGACCATCATGATCGAGACGCGCGCGGCGCAGGTGCTGCTCGAGAAGGCGGTTGCGAAAGAGCCCAAGGCACTGGGGGGTAACGCTTTGTGGATACTCGGCCGCATCTTCTTCGACTTGCCGGAGTTCGCAGGCGGCGACGGCGTGAAGGCGATGAAGCTGCTCGAGCAGGCACACGCGCAGACGCCAGGCAATCTCTCGATGCTGCGGTACTCCGCCTACGTCCACGCCCAGGACCGCAATCCGGCGCTGGCCAGGACCCGGCTCACGGAGATGCTGTCGGTCGACCCGGATCCCGCCGATCTGCAGACGGCAGCCGACGAGTTGAAGAATGCGCGCGACCTCGCAACGCGTCTGCCGGACGCGGCCCTCGCACAGAAGCTGACCGACAGGCGCGATGCGTTGCTGCAGGCCCAGCCGCAGTTGCTGGCCCGCAAGCCGACCGCTGCAAACATGCACGGCGGCGTCGATCCCATTACTGGCAAGGAGTACTGATCCATGCGCGGCAGCAAGCCGATGACCGCGAGCGCGCTGGCGCTCGCCACTGCCTGGATTTCGCTGGCGGCTTCGCAGGCGCTCGGTGCAACCCTGACCGTGAAGGCGGGCGAATCGATCCAGGCCGCCGTCAAGCGCGCCTTGCCGGGCGACCGTATTGAAGTCGAGCCCGGTCTCTACAAGGAGACGGTCTTCATCGACAAAGACGGCATCGAGCTGAGCGGCATCGTCCGCGGCGGGCAGTGGCCCGTGCTCGACGGTGAGAACAAGCTCAACGACGGCGTGCTGGTGTCCGGGCACGGCGTGACGATCGAGCGCCTCTGGGTCAAGCGCTACAAGGGCAACGGGATCATGACGCAGGGCTCGAACAACTACCGCATCGCCTACAACGTCGTCGAGGGTCCGTGCTTTTATGCCATTTTCCCGCAGTTCGGCAAGAACGGCCTCGTGACGCACAATGTGGCGTTCGGCTCCGAGGACGCGGCGATCTACGTCGGCATGTCCGACAACGTCGATGTCGTCCACAACCAGACGTACGCCAGCATCATCGGCATCGAGAGCGAGAATTCGCACGACATCCTGATCGAGAACAACTACGTCCACGACAATGTCGTCGGCATCGCGACGACGATGCTGCCGGCGCTGCCGGTGAAGTCGTCGGACCGGATCATCATCCGCAACAACATCGTTGCGCGCAACAACATGAAGAACACTGCGCCGCCGGGGGCGATCACGGCCGGCGCACCGCCGGGCCTCGGCATCCTCGTGCTGGGCACCGACCACACGACGGTCGAGGGCAACCTGATCCGCGACAACGATGGCGTCGGCGTGATGGTGTCGGAGACGAACTTCCTCGTCACCACGCCGGACGACCGCATGGACCCGTTCCCGGACAGCACGCAGGTCCTGCGCAACGTCTTCCTGAACAATGGTAGCAATCCGCAGGGCACGCTCAGGGACCTGCTCGACATCGCCGGCGTCGAACGTGGCGTCGACGTACTCGCGACGGGCAAGGGCCGTGACCACTGTATCGCCGATCGGCTTGCGCTCACGACGCTGGGCACGCGCAATTTCGCCGACTGCGCGCCTGGAACCACGTCGGCGGCCGTGGCATCGATGCAGACGGCCAAGCCGGTCGTCGCGACTCCATTCACTGCCGACCAGAAGGGACGCCTGACTTACCTCGCGGTGTGTACCGGCTGTCATACCTACAACTCGAAGCTCGTCGGGCCACCGATGGTCGTGATCAAGGCCCTGTATGGCAAGGATGAGCAGAGGCTTGCGGACTACATCGCGAAACCGGTGCGCAAGCGCCCCGACTACCCGGAGATGCCGTCGCAGGACTACCTGCCCGAAGACATACGCCTCGCTGTCGCGCGCTACATCCTCAGCGAACTCAGTCACTAGAACGAAATACAACTACAGAGGGGTCACGCATGAATCCGATCGCAAAGCGACAAGCCACCCTGGGTATCGCCCTTGGTGTCGCCGCTGCCTTGCACGCAGTCGTGGCCCAGGACGCGCCGGCGGCCGCCGCGGGACCGCTCGAGGAAATTACCGTCACCGCCACGCGCCGTTCCGAATCGCTGCAGTCGGTGCCGATCTCCATTACCGCCATGAGTGGCGAAGCGCTCGCCGACGCGGGTGTCACGCAGACTCGCGACCTGGTGGGCCTGACGCCCAACTTGTCGCAGCAAGGCTCGTTTGCGCGCACGTCGCCCAGCTTCTTCATCCGCGGCATCGGGTCCACGCAATTCAATCCGAATGCGAATTCCAAGGTCGGCGTGTATCTCGATGACGTCTACCTGGCCTCACCAGCGGTCCACGGGTCGCAGATCTTCGACGTCGCCAGCGTCGAGATTGCACGTGGTCCGCAGGGCACGCTGTTCGGCCAGAACACCACGGCCGGTCTCGTGCGCATCATCACGACTCGCCCCGAGGTTGACCGCGGCTTCAACGTCAGCGCGAGCCTGACGGCCGGCAACTACAACCAGCTCGATCCGGAGGTGGCGATAGGCTTCGACACCGGCAGTCGGAGTGCCGCGCGCATCAGCTTTCTGCAGCAATCCCGCGACGGCTTCCAGCGCAATAAGTTTCTCGGCACGGACGACGGTGAAGTCGATGCGTTCGGGTGGCGCGGCCAATGGCTCTGGCAGCCGAGCGCCGAGGTGGACCTGCTGCTGCGGGTCCACGGCAGCCGTGACCAGGGCCAGCTCCCGCCCTACAAGCAAGTCGGGCTGGTCGATCCCGCGACCTTCGAGCCTTGCGCCACGCCGCGTCCGGGCAGTGGCTGCACGGACTTCTTCGGCTACGCGGACACGGCGAACTTTCACGAGGGCCAGTGGGATGTCCGCGACCAGTTCACGGACGTCGAGGCGATGGGCGCCAACGTCACGATCGACTGGCGGCTGCCGGCATTCACGCTGACCTCCGTCACGGCGTACGAGGAGAACGAATCCCGCGTGCACGAAGATCCTGACGCGAGCCCCAACTACGTGATGACGGGTAACTATCACGGCGAGCCGCGCCAGACGAGCCAGGAGTTCCGACTGACTTCGCCCGAAGCGCAGCTGAGCTGGATTGCAGGCGCGTACTATTTCCACGAGACCAACGACACCAGTGTCGGGTTTCCAATCCCCGGCTTCGGCCCCGGCGCGCTGTCAGGCATGACGGACGTGCTCGAGGGACTCGGGCAGATCTCCTCGATGGAGACCGACAGCTACGCGCTGTTTGGCAACGTGGATTTCGCGGCCACCGACAGGATCAAGCTGACGCTGGGCCTGCGATACACGCATGAGACCAAGGACGTCGATTACGCAGCCTGGCTGGCGGACGTGACCGACGTGACCAACGCCACCTTTTTCACCGACCGGTCGATCACCGACAGGGCTTTCTTCCAGACGATCGACTTCCAGGAAAAGAGGTCATGGGACGACGTTTCTGGCCGCGCGTCGCTCGCGTACTCGTTCACCGACGACGTGCTCGGCTACGCGACGATTTCCCGGGGTTTCAACAGCGGCAACTACAACGGCGGCGCGCTCTCCGATCAGGCGGAGGCCGCGCTGGTGGACCCCGAGACGTTGTTGAGCTATGAGCTCGGTCTCAAGTCCGAGCTGGGCGGCCATCTGCGCCTCAACCTGAGCGCTTTCTACTACGACTTCACCGACCAGCAGGTGTTCGTGCTGGCGTCCGGCGACAGCGGCGTGCCGGTGCAGCAATTGTCGAACGCCGCCGCCTCCACGCTGTACGGCCTCGAGATGGAGGCCGTGTGGCAGCCGGTCGAGGAGCTGGTCGTCCAGCTCGGCGCGGGCTACACGCACTCCGAGTTCGACGAGTTCGAAACCCCGCTGGGAGAAGACCTGAGCGGCGGTACGCTGCCAAGCGCGCCGGAAACCAACGTCAACGCGATGATTGCGTACACGATTCCGAGCTCGATCGGTGCGTGGGTGCTCGAGGCGGACGGCAAGTACCAGAGCAAGCAGTACTTCTCGGTCAACAACGACCCGATCCTGAGCCAGGGCGCGTACACGATCGCCAACGCGCACGTCGAGTGGACGGCGCCGAACGAGCACGTCGCGGTAACGGCGTGGGTGCGCAACCTGGCGGACGAGGAATACCTGGTCAGCGCGTTTGATCTTGCGTCTTTCGGCTGGAACCAGTGGGTGGTCGGCGAGCCGCGCACCTACGGAGTCACGCTCGAGTACCACACGCACTGACCACTCAGCGGGGAAACGCCATGTTTTCACTCAAGGGAATGACGGCCGCCATTACCGGCGGCACTTCCGGCATCGGCGAGGCCGTGGCCGCGAGATTCGTCGCCGCCGGTGCACGCGTCGTCATCATCGGACGACGCGACGGCGCTGAGGTTGCTCGCAAAGTCGGTGCGGTCGCAGCGGTTCGCGCCGACTGCTCGCAGGAACGCGAAATTGCGCGAGCGCTGCAGGAGGCGCGTAATCTCCTCGGTGAGGATCTCGACGTGCTGGTCAATAATGCGGGCATCGAGAACACGGGCCCGATGATCGCCGATGCGACGGGCGAGGAGCTGAATCGCATCTTTGCCATCAACACGTTCGCCGTCTTTCACGGCCTCAAGTACGGGCAGGCGCTGCTGAAAGACGGGGCCTCCGTCATCAACACCGCTTCGATCGCCGCGGACCTGGGCGTGCCCGGCTACAGCCAGTACTCCGCATCTAAGGCAGCGGTGCTCAGCCTGACGCGATCGGCGGCCGTGGAACTCGCCCCGCGCAAAATCCGGGTGAACTCCGTGTGTCCCGGCAGCGTCTTTACGCCGATGCTGCCACTCGACCATCCGGAGGTGCCACTCACGAGCCGCATGTGCCCGCTAGGACGTATCGGTACGACTGACGACGTCGTGGGCGTGTATCACTTCCTGGCGTCGCGCGAGAGCAGCTACATCAGCGGTCAGGCGCTGGCTGTCGATGGCGGTCTGCTGGCCGGAGTGAGCCTCGGCACGCTGGAGGCCGTGGCGATGGCGGCAGGCGGCTAAAAGCTGT
>JADIZR010000008.1 GCA_016704655.1 Pseudomonadota bacterium
GGCTGCATTCACCGGGATTGCGAAGGCGCACAGCCCAAGGCTCAACACCATGTTTCTGAAACAGGCGGACATATCACGCTCTCCCCGCTATCGAGACTGTTGATCGCGTGGCTGATTACATCACGCGTGGCTCGCGCCGCGCCAACGTCCGGGCGATAGTGCCTGGCACCGGGCCCTCGGTCGGGCCGTATTGCGGCCGCGTCCAGGTCGCGCGGATACTGTTTACATTGGGGCGTGCGGGAGAATTGTCATGCGCCAGGCTCGCGACCGATGGGCGTTGAAGTTCGCGGCGATCCTGCTGGTGCCGTTGCTTCTGGGTGCGACCTACAAATGGGTCGATCCGCAGGGTCAGGTGCACTTCACCGATTCGCCGCCGCCCGCAGGCACAGCTTACGAGGTGGTTGCGCCGCCCCATTCACCATCTGGGCCGTCATCGGCCACGCTACCCCCTCACCCGACACGTGCTGCCCTGAAGCCGCCCCGGCAGCAGCTGCCGAACCACCGTCACGCCACGCTGCCGAGACTGCAATGGCGTCCGCCGACGATGCCCGCTGTGTCGACGCGCTGTTCCGCGCTCGAAGTGCTGGCCGGCGACTGGAAGTTTACAAGCCGGGGCCCGGTAACGACCGGACCTACCTGGACGATCGTGATCGGCCCGGCTGAAGTCGCACGATTGAGCGTCGAGCGTGATGCTAACTGCAGTGATGAGCCGGAGGCGCTCGCGTCGCAGCAGCGGCGTGCGCACGAATTGTTCGAGGCGCTGAGCCCGTGCTGCAGGGAAGCGCGTGAGAAGCTGCAGAACCTGCAGCGGCCGACTGCTCACAGTGCGCCGTCGGATATCGAGAAGCAGCGGTCCTACATTGCGGCTCACTGCCCCGACGTCAGCCGCGACGGCGTCTGGCTAGCCGACTGGATCTGGGTGCGACATCGGTGAACTGAGGTCATGGAGCTGGTTGAACTGGGCCTGACGCATTGGTTCGAGGACAAGGCCAGGGAGCTGCACGGTCCGGATGTGCCCGTTGCCCGGGTGACGGCGGTCGACCGGGGGTCGCTACCTCATCCGCGACGAGCACGGCGAGATACCTGCCGAGCTGACGGGGAAATTTCTCCATGCCGCCCGATCTTCAGTCGACCTGCCCTGCGTGGGGGATTGGGTTTGCGTGAGCTATCTGGATTCACGATCTCACGCGACGATTCATGACGTGCTTCCGCGCAAGTCGCTTCTGCGGCGGAAGGCCCCGGGCCGGGATATCGAATTCCAGATGATCGCTGCCAACATCGATGTAGCGTTCGTCATCCAGGCCTGTCACTTCGATTTCAACGTGCGCCGGCTCGAGCGCTACCTGGTGATCGTGCGTGAGGGGCACATCGAACCCGTGCTGCTGCTGACCAAGACGGACCTGGTCAGCCCGGAAGCGTTGGAACACTTGATCGGCAGGATCCGCCTTGCAGGGATCGACGCGAGAATCGTCGCCCTCAGCAACGTGACGGGCGAAGGCATCGATCGCGTTCGCGAACTCGTGTGCCCCGGGCAGACCTACTGCCTGCTCGGCTCATCGGGCGTCGGCAAGACGACGCTCATCAATCAACTGGCGGCCGGCCCTGCGCTGGAAACCAGGGAGGTCAGCCACACGGGCGAAGGACGTCACACGACCACTCGCCGCCAGCTGATCGTACTCGAGCAAGGGGCCCTGTTGATCGACATGCCTGGCATGCGCGAGCTGGGGATGCTCGGCGTCGGCGAGGGCATGGACGAAGCCTTCGCCGACATCAGCGAACTCGCCAGGACCTGCCGATTCACCGATTGCAGCCACGCCGGCGAGCCGGGTTGCGCCGTTCGTGCGGCAATCGCAACACACGAATTGAGTGAAGAGCACCTGCAGGGCTATCTGAAACTCATGAAGGAATCGCAGTTCAACGATCTGTCGTACGTCGAGCGGCGCAGGAAAGACAAGGCGTTCGGCCGGTTCGTGCATTCCGTCATGAAACACAAGAACCGGCAGGACGACAGCTAATACAGCGGATTCGCCGGCGCGCGCCGGCGGCACGCCGGGCGGGCTGCGAGCGAGATTCAAGCGCGGCCGTAGGTCCGCTCGACGTAGTCCTCGACCAGTTGCTGAAATTCCTCGGCGATGCGCTCGCCCTTGAGCGTCGGGCCTTTCTCGCCGTCGATGTAGACCGGCGCCACCGGGCGCTCGCCGGTTCCCGGCAGGCTGATGCCGAGATTCGCGTGCTTGCTCTCGCCAGGGCCGTTGACGACGCAGCCCATGACAGCGACCGTCATCTGCTCGACGCCCGCATAGCGCTTGCGCCATTCGGGCATGCGATGGCGCAGGTGTGACTGGATATCCTGCGCGAGTTGCTGGAAATACGTCGAGGTCGTGCGTCCGCAGCCGGGGCAGGCGACGACCATCGGCGTGAACGAGCGCAGGCCCATCGTCTGCAGGATCTCCTGCGCGACGATCACTTCCTGCGTGCGGTCGCCGTTGGGCTCGGGCGTGAGCGAGACGCGGATGGTGTCGCCAATGCCTTCCTGCAGCAGCACGGAGATGCCCGCGGTCGACGCGACGATGCCCTTGGAGCCCATGCCGGCCTCGGTCAGGCCGAGGTGCAGCGCGTAGTCGCAGCGGCGCGCGATGTTGCGATAGACGCCGATCAGGTCCTGCACGCCGCTGACCTTGCACGAGATCACGATGCGGTCGTGCGGCAGGCCGATCTCCTCGGCGCGTGTCGCGCTTTCGAGCGCTGAGACCACCAGTGCCTCTCGCACCACGTCGTTCGCCTCTAGGGGCTGCGTCTGCTTCGAATTCTCGTCCATCAGTCGCGTCAGAAGGTCCTGGTCGAGGCTGCCCCAGTTGACGCCGATGCGCACCGGCTTGCCGTAGCGGCAGGCCGTCTCGACCATCTCGGTGAACTGCGGATCGCGCTTGGCTCCGCGCCCGACGTTGCCCGGGTTGATGCGGTACTTCGCCAGTGCCTCGGCACAGCCAGGGTGCTCGCGCAGCAGCTTGTGCCCGTTGAAGTGGAAATCGCCTACGATCGGCACCGACACACCCAGTTGCGCCAGCCGTTCGACGATGCGCGGCACCGCGGCGGCGGCTTCGTCCGTGTTCACGGTGACGCGTACGATTTCCGAACCCGCGATTGCGAGCGCACGAATCTGCAGCGACGTGCCCTCGACGTCGGCCGTGTCGGTGTTGGTCATCGACTGCACGACGACCGGGTGACCGCCCCCCACCGTCACCGGGCCGATGCGGACCGGCGTGCTCGGGCGACGGACGATAGGACTGCTCATTGGAGCGCGGCCCTGGTCGCTTCGATCCAGCGACGCACGTTGGCTTCGAGCACGTCGAGCGGAATCGCGCCGCTGCCGAGCACCACGTCGTGGAACGCTCGGATGTCGAACTGGTCGCCGAGCTGGGCCGTCGCCTCGCCGCGCAGCTGCTTGATCTTCAGTTCGCCGATCTTGTACGCGAGCGCCTGGCCCGGGTTGCCGATGTAGCGGTCGATCTCGTTGATGATGTCGAGCTCGGTCTTCGCTGCGTTCGCCTTGAAGTAGTCGATGGCCTGCTGCCGCGTCCAGTGCTTGTGATGCAGGCCGGTGTCGACGACGAGACGCACGGCGCGCCACATCTCGTAAGTCAGCTGGCCGAACTTGTCGTAGGGGTCCTCGTAGAAACCCATCTCCTCGCCGAGGCTTTCGCTGTAGAGCGCCCAGCCTTCGACGAACGCGGTGGCCTCGAAGTCGCGGCGGAATTTCGGCAGCTCGCCGAGTTCCTGCGCCAGTGAAATCTGCAGGTGATGGCCCGGCACCGCCTCGTGAATCGTCAGCACGGGGATCTCGTACTTCGGGCGTTCCTCGGGCTTGTAGAGGTTGACGTAGTAGTACCCCGCGCGCTTGCCGTCCATCGCCGGGCCCTGGTAGTAGGCCGTCGTGGTGTCCGGTGCGACCTGCTCCGCAATCCGCCGCACGCCGTAGGGCATGCGCGGCAGCTTGCCGAAGTACTGCGGCAACTTCGGGTCCACGCGCTTCGCCATCGCCTCGTACGCCTGCAGCAGCTCCTTCGGGTCCGTGTAGCGGAATTTCGGATCCGTGCGCAGGTAGGTCAGGAATTCGTCGAAGCTGCCCTTGAAGCCCGTCTTCGCGATGACCTTCATCATCTCGCCGCGGATGCGCGCGACTTCCTTGAGGCCGATCTCGTGGATTTCGTCCGGCGTCAGCGTGGTCGTGGTGTAGAAGCGCGCGAGCTCGGCATAGCGGGCCTCGCCATTCGGCGTGTCCCACAGGCCGACGGTCTCGCGGGTCTTCGGCAAGTACTCGTTGACCACGTACTGCTTCAACTTCGTGTACGACGGCACGACGGTCTTCGTGATCGCGTCGCGCGCAGCAGCCTGCAGGCGCGTCTGCTCAGCCGCCGGGATCGAATCCGGCATCTCGCGGAACGCTTCGTAGAACGGGCTCTTCGTGGGATCCGTGACGATCTGCTTGTCGAGCTGCGGTGGTACGCGCTGCATGATGATCTCTGGCGGCACCTGGCCGCGCTGCACGCCTTCGCGCATCAGGGCGATGTTCTGGTCGACGAGCTTGTCGATCGTGCCGATGCGGCTCAGCCACTGCTCATAGTCTTTGACCGTCTTGAACACGACGACGTCCGCCATGCGGTGCATCGAAGCGAGCCCGCTGCGCTGCGAGAGCGGCGTGTACTGCGAGCCGTAGTCGTAGGTGTCGATGTTCGCCTGGTACTGGCGGCGGAACAGATCGCGGTTCAGCTGGTCCTCGGGGGTCAGCTGTTGCGGGTCGATCCGGTCGAGTGCGGCGATGACCGCCTTGTCACCCGCGTAGGAGGCCTGCAAGGCGGCCGGAGAGTAGTCCGGCCACTTGTCGTCGAAGCGGTGGTCGCCGATGTAGGTGGCCATGACCGGGTTTTCGCGCAGGCTGCGCTCCCATTCGGCGTCGAAAAGTGCGTGCAAGTCCTTGGCAGTGCTGGATTTATCCGGTGCCTGGGCCGAGACGGGCAACGGCAGGGCGAGCAGCAGGAGCAGGGCGGACAGGACCGGGCGCATGCGGTGACCTCTCTATATAGAAGGACGCGATGTTCCGGTCCCGGACGGGCCTTGGCAAGTCATTCACCAGCACGGGTCCCGTGCCGGCCGGGAATTGCCCGTCATCGTTTGGCAGCGACCAGACAGACGCGTACCGTGCGCGCTGGCAGGTCTACCGATCGAGGAGAGGGCACAAAATGATTCGAAATATCCTGGGCGGCATGGTGCTGGCCGCGTGCGGCACCATCGCATTGGCCGACACCGCACCCGCGCCTGCGACGAAAGACGAAACAGCGGTGCTTGCCGCCATGGACCGTTACCTGGCTGCGATCTCCGCAAGCGATCTCGACACGATGGCGTCGATGCAGACGCCGGACGGGACGAACTACCGAGCCCGCGCACTACCGAGCGGCGGTATGGAGATCCTGGGCCGGCCCAACTCCTACTGGGTCGATCCCGCGCGCAAGGATGGCCACACGTACCGCGAGCGGTACTGGTCACCGACCGTACTGGTCCGGGGCAGCATCGCCATGGTCTGGGCGCCGTACGAGTTCTGGATCGACGGCAAAACCAGCCACTGCGGTATCGACACGTTCAGCTTCATCAAGGTCGGCGACGAGTGGCACGTCGCCAACTCGATGTGGACCGTGGAGCCGGACGCCTGTCCGGAACTGCGGCCGGCGGATCCGGCGAGCGTTCGTCCTGCGGGCTGAGCGCTGTGCCGGATCGATTTCAGTCGCGACGCGCTGTGTCCCGGCGCGGCTGTGCGGGCGAGTCACTCACTGATGGCGGCGCGGCGATTACGCCAGGCGGGCTGACGCGTGACAGCCAGACGCCGCAAGGTTTACTGGTCCAAAGCGTGTTGGCGGAAGCCCTGCCGGTCGGTGCCGTGCGCTCTGCCAGCACGGTCAGTGCCGTCGATTTCACTGTGTCTGCCCAGCCCATCGGTGTGCCTCGCGTTCTTGCCGTGCCACGGGACGTCATCGCTTGCCGTCCTTGCTGACATCCAGATTATCCATCGGTCGTGAACTCAGGCCAGTCACCAGAGTGTTTCTGTTTGGCGACACGTCGACGAAATGTGGACAATCGCTCCCGGCATGACGAACGAAGCCACGCGTCGATTGCAGACCGTGAAGTTGCTGCACACCTTGATCTGGGCGGTGTTCGCCGGTTGCGTCGTGGCGATTCCGTGGCTGACCTGGCAGCGAAAGTTCGGCGCT
This sequence comes from Pseudomonadota bacterium, assembly GCA_016704655.1. Classification (GTDB taxonomy): domain Bacteria; phylum Pseudomonadota; class Gammaproteobacteria; order Steroidobacterales; family Steroidobacteraceae; genus RPQJ01. The sequence continues at coordinate 6,264 of JADIZR010000008.1, forward strand.
GCGGCCGTGCTGGCAACGATCGTGCTCGGTGAGGTCGTGGTGCTCTGGTACCACAGGTGGAGTTGTCCGCTCACGGCGGTTGCGGCCCGTTATACCGACGATCGTCGGGCGAATTTCGACATCTACCTGCCCGAGTGGCTGGCCCGACACAACCAGCGGATCTTCGGGTCGATGTATGTGATCGGGGTCGCGTACCTCGTGGTGATGTACCTGGGTGCCGGAAAGGGTTGACGCTTTAAGCTGGCGTTTGTCGCTACGCAGAAGCCCGCTGGTTTGTGTCGTGTTGTATTTGTGGGGGGTTGGGGGAAAATCGAGCGACAGTGTGTTCGTTGATCGGCAGAGTTTCGGCAGGGATCTACGGGTAAGCCGTTGGAGGTGACAGCGCATGGAGGAGTACTGGGCCACGCGGACGGGACGGTGGCGACGGGCGATGCATGGTCACGAGGGACCGTCGCTGGCGGAGCGGCTGCAGCAGGTGATCCGCCAGGACGTGGAAGCGGGGCAGTTGCCGGCGGGGGCGTTGTTGCCGACGAGCGAACGCGTTGCGGCTGAGCTTGTCATCGAGCCGGCGGACGTGCAGGCGGCGTATGCGCGCCTGCTCGCAGACGGGTTGCTCGAAGAACGCGTGGACGGCGTGCTCTGCATTGCGAGCCAGGGGCGCGAGACGACGATCGGCGACGCAACACAGATCCGCTTCGAGGCGGCGCTGCTCAAGGCGGTGCGTGAAGCGGCGGCCCGCGGGCTGTCGAGTGCCGAGGCCACCGGGATGTTCAAGGCCGCCGTAATCCGCCTGGAAGAAATGGAGCGGCCGAAGAAGCCGCGGGAGTGAGCAGAATGCGTTAGTCCGACGCGATCGTGAACGCAGCCTCAAGGCAGGAAATCACGGTCACACCGCTGTGTCGGCGCGGCCGCCAGCCCATTCGACGAGAGACTGCTGCAAGGCCTGGACAAAGGTTGCGCCTGCTCAATGTCGCGGTGGACGTCGGCGGCGAACTGAGTTCCGCTCAACACGTCGCGCACTGCGTCGGCGGGCAGACCGGCATCGACGGCGAGTTTCGTCAGCAGGGTGTGGTCGGCGATGTTCTGGCCGTCAACAAAATAGGCTTTGAACAGTCGTTCCTGCACGCCGTCACCCTTGCCTGCGCTGGCGGCGTAGTGCGCGAGTCGGTGCGCGTCGAAAGTGTTGGCGACGACGGTTCGGTCGTAGTCGAACGCGAGGCCGACCTGCCTCGCCCGGGCGGAGACGTCGGCGATGGCCTGGCGGGTGACTTCAAGGGTCCAGCCTTTTTTCCGCAAGGTTCTGCACGGCGTTGCGCGAGGGATCGGGCTGCGTGTCGGGCTGCCGCTGGAAGATCCGCCAGATAATTTCGATCTGTTCGTGGCTCGGCAGCTGCCCGGGCCCGGTCTCGAATTGCGCTTGCCGATGTAGCAGAACGGACAGATGACGTCGCTCCAGATCTCGACGGTCATCTTGCGCGCGACGGCAGGTCCGGTCGAACGCGGACCTGCCGCCCTTAATCATTAGACGGGCTCAGTAGTGTCCGGACGTTAGTTGAACAAATTCAGTTGCTTAGCGAGTTCGGTGTCGCTTTGCCGACCTTGGATTTGAGAAAGCAGCGTGTTTAAAGGGGTTTGCTCGAACATGGTCAGGCTCAGGATCTGTAGCATTTCGTAGAGGCTGGCGGCAATGTTCAGTCGCTTCTTCACAATGGCGACCAGGACGTAGACGGACACGGCGATCCAGATCTGCGTTTTCACAGCGTTCTCGGTCGTGCCATAGAACTGCTTGATGCGCAGATGCTGCTTGATCCATTTGAAGAACAACTCCACCTGCCAACGGCACCGGTACAGCTCGGTGATCGTCAGCGCGGGCAAGGCGAAGTTGTTGGTCAGGAAGATGAGGCGTTTGCCGGTCTTCGGGTCGTTGAAGCGAATGCGCCGCAGCGATGTCTCGAAGCCTTTGAGCGAGTAGAAGCCGGTCAGCACAATGGTCTGATCGCAGATCAATCCGGTGCTTCGGTCGACCGGGCGCGAGTAGCGCCGCTTGGCCCTGAGGTTCGACTTGCCGCGGGTCACGAAGAAGCTGCCGGCCTCGTGGAAGCGGTAGAGACGCTCGAAGTCGAGGAAGCCGCGATCCATGACGTAGAACGCGCCGGGCTCGGGCAAGAGTTGATCGAGGATATTGACCTCGTGCATCTTGCCGTCGCTGATATGGATAAAGGCGGGGATATTGCCCCGCAGATCCAGCAGCGTGTGCATCTTCACCGCCGCTTTCGCCGTGCGGAACGGCGCCCACGGAAAGACCGGCAGGCACAGATCGATCGTCGTGGTGTCGAGCGCGTAAACCGTTTCCTTGAGATCCACGCCAAAGGGTTCGTCGAGGTACAGCTTGCGCGCCATGCCGATCAGTCGTTGTGCAAAGTCGGCATAGATACGCCAGTCCCGCACTTCGTTCGCATCGGCCAGCGTGCTGCGGGAAATGCGGCTGCGAATGCCCATGTGATAGAGCTTCTCGCGCTGCGCTCGCAGGCATGCCTCGATATCGCGCAGGCTCTCGCGGTAGGTCAGCTGGGCGAACGCCAGGCACAGAAACTGCTCGAGGCAGGTGAAGCTCTTGATCTTGTGCTCGCCGCCATACGCCGCGACACAGCGGCGGAATGTCGTCAGTGGCAGATGCTCGGTCAACTGTGCGAAAACCAGCTTGCCTGCGTGCATGAGCGCCACTCGCGAAAAGGATCTTCGCAGGCTCGCACCGCTGTTGGCTCAAGCTGAAATCGAGACCAAGAAATGTCATGATTTATATCAGACGGTTCAGTAACTTACGCGGTTACGATCGCTCAACGTCCGGACACTACTGACTATGTGTATGTGATGGAGTTTGAGGGTGAGTCGATCCGGCACATGACGAAGATCTGGCATGCAGGATTGGCGATGAAGGAGCTTGGATGGATCTAGCTCACCGAGATCAACTGGGGGAACGTCATGTCGGCAATGGCAAACGTCGTTGTGGGTCTAGTCGCGCTGGTGCACGTGTACATCCTGGTGCTCGAGATGTTCCTGTGGGACACGCCGACCGGACTGCGAGTGTTCGGCCAGACGAAGGAAGCGGCAGCCGCTTCCAAAGTGCTGGCGGCGAATCAGGGTCTCTACAATGGGTTTCTGGCGGTGGGACTGATGTGGGGACTGAGCCTCGGCGCGGACGGGACAGACGTGAAAGTGTTTTTTCTCGCTTGCGTGCTGGTCGCCGGTGTATACGGTGCGCTCACAGCGAGTCGAAGGATCCTATTCGTCCAGGCGATTCCGGCAGCGATCGGGTTGGCGCTTGTGCTGCTGTCGTGATCAGCCAGCACCCGATTTGGTGAGTCAACAAAACGAGGTTGCGACTACGCAGATCTGGAATCTCGTCTCGCGAATAGAGGAATTCAAATGGCAGATATGACCGGGAAAGTTGCGCTGATTACCGGCGCGAGCAGTGGGATTGGACGGACCACCGCCGAGCCCGAGGGATCGCCGGCGACGATTTATACGACAAAGGCTTGCTCCCGAGTGTTCATTTGCGACGCGCAGGTCACCCGGACGAGATCGCTCGAGCGATCGTCTTCCTGTGCTTGGATGAGGCGAGTTACATCACTGGCACAACCCTGACGCCGGATGGCGGCTACACACTGACGGTGTGACGTCGCAGTAATACTTATCGGAAACTCCACGTCAGTCCGAGCACGGCCGAGTCGAAGCGTGCGAACGTGTACAAATCGTCGTTGTCCGCACCGCCGTCGAGGATGCGGTACCCGCCTGCAACCGAGATGTTCGGCGTGACGTCGTAGCCGAGCTTCAGCGCCACGTCGATTGCGCGACCCTGCGGTGCGGCGAGTCCCTCGAAGTCGAGCAGGCCGTACCAACCGGGTGCAAAGCGCCACTCGCCTTCGAGTGCCAGCAGCGGCACGACGCCGGTGTTCTTCCTCACCCGTGACAGCGTGCCCTGCTGCAGACGAATCTCCGCATCGCGGATATTCAGCGTGCCGCCACCGGACCACGTCCACCGCTCGCGCTCATAGAACACGTATCGATAGCTGGCACGGTAGGAATCGAACCGGTACTTCACGTCGATCGGGCCGGGTGCAAACGTCGTGTCCCGGAACACGATGGGCTGCGAGGTCGTGCCGGTTTCGTCGATACCGAGTGGTGCGATGAGGAATCGCAGGCGGTGCTTTTCGTTCAGCGGCCAGTCAAGGACCACGCGTCCGGCCGGATACGGACCGTCGCCGGTCAGGTCGTCAATCTTGAATCGGGTGTTCGGCGGTTCGTTTGATACCTGCGCGGTGTTCCGTAACTGCCAGGCCGCACCCAGTTCGACCGTGAGCGCCGGGGATGGCGGCACGCCTTCGGCTGCCGGCGCAGCCACCGACACCAGGGCAGCGAGCGCGGCCAGCCAACGCAGCGGCGAGGTGCGGAGAATTGAATGCAGCATATCCCTTGCGATCCTTCAACGAATGATTGGCCGGCGCAGCTGGGGCTACCGGCGTCAGCGAGGCAGCGATCCATTGCGGTTGGCCTGACCATGATACCCGAGCAGCGGTGGACATTACTTGCCGTCGGGAACCTCGCCGTCATCGCTCGGCGCAAGCTTCGTTGCGGCCCACCGCCTGAGCTCGCGCACCTTGTCCGGTCCGGTGCGCGGGTTGCGGATCAGGGTCTCGATGCTGTGCAAGACCGCGTCGACCTCCGATTGCGGCACGTCCATACCGGGGGTTGCGACGCGCCACAGGTCGATCCGGTGCTCGCAGCGCTCGCCGAACCGCAGCACGGCGTGGAACCATCGTGGTCGTCGCCAGTTCCCCAGCAGAAAATCCATCGCTGCCGCCGCGAGCGACACCGGGATCAGCGTGAGGTCCAGTACCGCCTCCATGCCCAGCTTGATCTGGAACACCACGACGTCGCGCACGAGTCGCCAGCGGGTTTCGTGGTCAGACTGATCGGTCATCGCCGTCCTCCGCGTGTGGTCGTCATCTTACTGCTCCCGACACGCAGGGATCTGGCTTCAGAACGACGGCCGTGGTCGGAGTCAGGCCACCGCTTCGTTCGGGTCCAAGGGAAAGTTGCTCCTGATCCAGGCTCGCGTTTCCTTATCCTGCTCCAGGACGACTTCGTTGCTCGAGCCGTAGGCGCATTCGAGCCAGGCGGCCTTGGTCACGGGTCGGCCGAGGCTGCGCAGGTGCTCAGCGATCGGGTCGCCTCTCAGCCAGTGCGGGAGTTCCCCGGGCGCTGCATCGGCGGCTTGGTTGTCAGGTCGCATCGAGTCGCTCACACGCCTCTGCCCAGCCGATCGGGGGCAGCAGTCCTTCCGTCCCAGGGGGTTCGGACTGCGAGGACAGGTTTGGGCTGAGCCACCATCGGCGGGGGGGGGGGGGGGGGGGGGGGGGGGGGGGGGGAGGCGCGGGGCGCTGATAGCATTTCGGGCGGACCTGCCCTAACCCTCCCGCTGCCGCGGAAGAGGGGGTAGAATCCCGGAACCCATCGCAAGGTCTGTCCGAAGAGTGGCTGGAAAACGGCCCGCCGAAGGCGCAACCCGCCCGGAAACGCTCAGGCAAAACAACGGCAGCACCTGATGGGCTCTGGAGAGCGGTTCGCCTCGTTGCGGACCCACCGAAGGGGTGCGGCATCGGCCTCGAGCCGGTTCCCGATCTCTCAGGTCAAAAGGACAGAGGGGCGGCAGGTCGTTCTCGAGCGGCTTGCCGCCCTTTTTTTTGGTCGCGAAATGGCAAGGCCGGGACGGTAAACAGAGTCATGGGATTGCGCACACCGCTTTTCGATACCCACGTCGCGGCCGGGGCGCGCACCGTCGACTTCGGCGGCTGGGACATGCCCGTCAACTACGGCTCGCAGATCGAGGAGCACCACGCCGTGCGCCGCGACGCCGGCATGTTCGACGTCTCGCACATGTGCGTCGTAGACCTGCGCGGAGATCGCGTGCGCGACTTCCTGCGCCGCCTGCTCGCCAACGACGTCGCCAAGCTGACGCAGCCCGGCAAGGCGCTGTACTCGTGCATGCTGCGTGAGAACGGAGGCGTGATCGACGACCTGATCGTCTACTACATGAACGACCAGTGGTTCCGCATGGTCGTCAACGCCGGCACGCGCGACAAGGACATCGAGTGGCTGCGCCAGGTGGCCGCTGGCTACGGCGTGACGGTCGAGCCGCGCACCGAACTCGCGATGATCGCCGTGCAGGGTCCCAACGCGCGCGCCAAGGCCGCCAGCGTAATGCCCCCGGACATTGCACAGCGCGCGCTCGAGATCGGGCCGTTCTTCGGCATCGACGCGGGCAGCCTCTTCGTCGCGCGCACGGGTTACACCGGCGAAGACGGCTTCGAAATCATGCTGCCTGCCGAGCACGCCGTGGCGCTGTGGCAGGGTTTGCGCATTGCCGGTGTAGCGCCATGCGGACTCGGCGCGCGCGACACGCTGCGCCTCGAGGCCGGCATGAACCTCTACGGCAACGACATGGACGAGACCACGTCGCCGCTCGAGTCGGGCCTCAACTGGACGATCGGGTGGGAGCCGCAGGACCGCGATTTCATCGGCCGCGGCGCGCTCGCCGCGCAGAAGGCGAGTAGCGATACCCGCAAGCTCGTCGGCCTGCTGGTCGAAGACCGCGCGGTGTTGCGCTCGCACCAGAAGGTGATCGTCGCCAACGTGGGCGATGGCGAAGTCACCAGCGGCACGTTCTCGCCGACGCTGCAGCGCTCGATCGGCTTGGCGCGCGTGCCGGCCCAGACCGGCGACCGCTGCGAGGTCGAGATTCGCGGCAAGCTCGTCCCGGCGCGGGTCGTGCGCCCGCCGTTCGTGCGCCACGGCAAAGTCGCCATCGCCCTTTGAACTTTCAAAACTCTCCAAGGATTCCGTCATGAGCAACGTACCTGCCGATCTCCGCTATCAGAAGTCGCACGAGTGGGCGCGCCTCGAGGCCGACGGCACGATCACGATCGGCATCTCCGATCACGCGCAGCAGGCGCTGGGCGACCTGGTGTTCGTCGAGGCGCCGGAACCGGGCCGTCACGTTAACGCCGGCGAAGCCTGCGCAGTCGTCGAATCCGTGAAGGCGGCTTCGGACGTCTACAGCCCGGTGAGCGGTGAAGTCGTGGCCGGCAATGCCGACCTCGGCGGCCAGCCCGAGCTGATCAACTCGGACCCGTACGGCGCCGGCTGGATCATGCGCGTGCGCCCGGACGACAAGGCCCAGTTCGCGTCGATGCTCGACGCCAAGGCCTACGCGGCCGCCCTCGCGGCCGAGACGCACTAAGCACCACGGAGGGGCGTCATGCCTTTCATCCCGCACACGGACAACGACATCCGCACGATGCTCGATGCGATCGGCGCGCCGGACATCGACGCGCTGTTCGAGGAGATCCCGGCCAATCTGCGCGCTCCCGGCCTGCCGGGCGTGCCGCCGGCGCTCAACGAGATGGAGATCGGCCGGCTGATGGAGGGCCTCGCCGCGCGCGACGGCCGCCCGCTCAATTTCATCGGTGCGGGTGCGTACGAGCACCACATCCCCTCTGCGGTGTGGGCGATCGTGACGCGGGGCGAGTTCTACAGCGCGTACACGCCGTACCAGGCCGAGGCGAGCCAGGGCACGCTGCAGCTGCTGTACGAATACCAGACGATGATGGCGAGCCTGACGGGGCTCGACATCTCGAACGCGTCGCTCTACGACGGCGCCTCGGGTCTCGCCGAGGCATGCCTGATGGCCGTGCGCGCCAATCGCAAGTCGAAATCGCAGCGCATCCTGCTGCCCGTGGCGCTCAACCCGACGTACCGCGACGTGACGCAGGTCGTCGCCGGCAACCAGAACATCGCGTTCGAACTGCTGCCGTACGACCCGAAGGGCGGACAGACGCTGGTCTCGGCACTCGAACCCTACAGCGGCCAGGACATCACGGCCGTCGTGCTGCAGCACCCGAATTTCTTCGGCACGCTGGAGGACGTCGACGCCGCAACCGACTGGGCGCACGCCAACAACGCGCTGATGATCGGCGTGGTCAACCCGACCTCGCTCGCCGTGCTGAAGCCGCCGGGCCAGTGGGGCAGGCTCGGTGCCGACATCGCGATTGGCGACGGGCAGCCGCTCGGCGTGCCGCTGTCGTCAGGCGGCCCGTACTTCGGCTTCATGGCGACGCGCACCGAGCACGTACGCCAGATGCCGGGCCGCATCATCGGCCGCACCGTGGACCTGGACGGCAAGTCCGGCTTCACGCTGACGCTGCAGGCGCGCGAGCAGCACATCCGCCGCAGCAAGGCGACGTCCAACATCTGCACCAACCAGGGCCTGCTGGTGACGGCCGCGACGATCTACATGTCGCTGCTCGGGGCGAAGGGTCTCGCGCAGGTGGCATCGACGTCGATGCTGCGTACGCAGCAGCTGGTGGATGCGCTCACGCGCGTACCCGGCGTGCGGCTGGCGTTCGACCGTCCGCGGTTTCACGAGGCGGCGCTGCTGCTGGACCGTCCAGTCAAGCCCGTGCTGGAAGCACTCGCGCGTCGCGGCATCGTCGGCGGCGCGGACATTTCCGCGCGGTACCCGTCGCTCGGCAATGCGCTGCTCGTCTGCGCCACCGAAACACGCACGCCGCCGACATCGAGGCCTATGCGCCGGCGCTCGCCGAGGCGATGCGCAACTCAGCGGCCGCTGCCTGAGCCCAGGAATCAACGCCATGCACGAAAAGCTGATATTCGAGCACTCCGCGCCGGGCCGCAGCGCCGATGCGCAGTACCCGCAGGTGCCCGTCGAGGCGCCGATTCCTGCAGCCCTGCGCCGTGCCAGCGCGCCGCTGCTGCCGGAGGTGTCGGAGCTGCAGGCGGTGCGTCACTTCACGCGCCTGTCGCAGCTCAACTTCTCCATCGACACGCACTTCTATCCGCTCGGGTCGTGCACGATGAAGTACAACCCGAAGGCCTGTAACCAGTACGCAATGCTGCCCGAGCTGCTCAACCGGCATCCGCTCGCGCCGGAATCGACGGGGCAGGGCATCCTGCAGATCCTGTTCGAACTGCAGGAAATGCTGAAGGAAGTCACCGGCATGCGCGGCGTGTCGCTCACGCCGATGGCGGGCGCGCAGGGCGAGTTTGCCGGCGTGGCCATGATTCGTGCGTACCACAAGGCCCGCAAGGATTTCGCGCGCGTCGAGATCATCGTGCCCGATGCCGCGCACGGCACCAACCCCGCGACCGCGACGATGTGCGGCTGCACGGTGAAGGAAATCCCGACGCTCCACAACGGCGACATCGACCTCGAGTCGCTCAAGGCCGCGGTCGGCCCGCAGACGGCCGGCATCATGCTGACCAATCCGTCGACGATCGGCGTGTTCGAGCGCCACATCGACGACGTGCGCCGGATCGTGCACGAGGCCGGCGGCCTGCTGTACTACGACGGCGCCAACCTCAACGCGATCCTGGGCAAGGTGCGGCCGGGCGACATGGGATTCGACGTCATCCACATGAACCTGCACAAGACCTTCTCGACGCCGCACGGCGGCGGTGGTCCGGGCTCGGGTGCCGTGGGCGTCAGTGAGCGGCTGCTGCCGTTCATGCCGGTGCCGATCGTGGGCCAGGACGGCGACCGCTACCGCTGGCTCGACGAAAAAGACCTGCCGCAGACCATCGGCCGGCTCTCGAACTTCATGGGCAACACCGGCGTACTGCTGCGCGCGTACATCTACATGCGCATGCTCGGCCGCGACGGCATGCAGCGCGTGTCGGAGTTCGCGACGCTCAACTCGAATTACCTGGCGGCACGACTCCGCGCCGCGGGGTTCGAACTCGCGTACCCGGAGCGCCGGGCGAGTCACGAGTTCATCGTCACGCTGCGGCGCGAGGCGCGGGAGTGGGGCACGAACGCGATGGATTTCGCCAAGCGCCTGCTGGATTACGGCTTCCACGCGCCGACCACCTACTTTCCGCTGCTGGTGCCCGAGTGCCTGCTGATCGAGCCGACCGAAACCGAATCGAAAGAGGAGCTGGACGCCTTCGTCGACGCCATGATCGCGATCCGGCGTGAAGCCGAAACGGATCCGGACAAGCTCAAGGGCGCGCCGTGGACCCTGCCGGTGCGACGCCTCGACGATGTCCGTGCGGCGAAGCAGCTCGACCTGACCTGGAAGGCTGCATGACGGAAGACCTGAGGGAAGGCCAGGCCCCGCCCGGGCCAAGCCCGGCTCTGGCTCGCGACGCTGAATTCGGCTGCCAGGGCTTCCGGCAGTGCTTCCGCAGCGAGGCCGCCTTCCGGCAGGAGGTCTGGCTGGCGCTGCTGGTCTGCCGCCGGGCCTCTGGCTGGACAGAGCGCGGTCGAACGGGCGCTGCTGGTGGGGAGCGTCATCATCCTGCTGATCGTCGAGTTGCTGAACACCGGCATCGAGGTCGTGGTCGACCGGATCGGGGTCGAACGGCATCCCCTGTCCGGATTCGCCAAGGACGTCGGCTCCGCCGCGGTCTTCGGGCTCGTCGCTATTCTCGTGGGCCCCTCTGGGATCACCTCCCTCTCGGCCTTCCTCGGCCCTTCTTCCTTTCCGCCATCACCTCCCCTCCCCTTCCTATGACAGCACTAGTCTGCGGCTCCCTCGCGTTCGACACCGTCATGGTCTTCCCCGGCCATTTTCGCGAGCACATCCTCGCCGACCGCATCCACATGCTGAACGTGTCGTTCCTGGTGCCGAGCATGCGGCGCAATTTCGGCGGCTGCGCCGGCAACATTGCCTACAACCTGATGCTGCTGGGCGAGAAGGGCGCGCCGATGGGGACGGTGGGTCACGACTTCGAGCCGTACCGGCGCTGGCTGAAGGCCTGCAACGTCAGCCTCGACTACGTGCGTGAGCTCGACGACGAGTTCACCGCGCAGGCGTTCATCACGACGGACATCGACGACAACCAGATCACCGCGTTCCACCCGGGGGCGATGTCGCAGTCGCACCTGAACGCCGTGCCGACCGCCGCGGGCATTACGCTCGGTGTCGTGGCGCCGGACGGTCGCGACGGCATGGTGGCGCACGCACTGCAGTTCGCGGCCGCGGGTATCCCGTGGCTGTTCGACCCCGGCCAGGGCTTGCCGATGTTCGACGGCGAGGCGCTGCGCGACCTGATCGGCAAGGCCACCTGGGTCGCGGTCAACGACTACGAAGGCCAGATGCTGCAGGAGCGGACGGGCTGGGGCCCGGACGAGATCGCGAACAGGGTCCGCGCCTACATCGTCACCAAGGGGGCGGAGGGCAGCGTCATCCACGCCGGCGGCAAGCAGCACGCGATCCCGACGGTCAAGCCGCACGCGGTCAAGGACCCGACCGGGTGCGGCGACGCGTACCGGGCCGGACTTATTTTTGGCCTGATGAATGAACTCGACTGGGAGACCACGGGTCGAATCGCTTCACTGATGGGTTCCATCAAGATCGCGCACTCCGGCACGCAGAACCACCACTTCGACATGAACGAATTCAAGCAGCGCTTCAGCGCGGCGTACGGCCGCGAACTGTGACTTCCTGGTTGACGAATGCCCGCGCCGGCGCAGGCCGGCGACTCGTTAAGTGGCTGCTGTTGCCGTGGCTGGCCGCAGGTTTCGTCGGTGGCGCAACCGCTGCCGAAAGCCCCGCCTGGGACCGTACGATCGAGCGCATCGCGCCGTCGGTCGTCACCATCGAAATCGACCAGACGCGTGCCTTCGACACGGAGTGGAACCAGTCGAGCCAGGCGACGGGCTTCGTGGTCGACGCCGTGCGCGGCCTGATCCTGACCAACCGGCACGTCGTGACACCCGGGCCGGTGGTGGCAACCGCAGTGTTCCAGAACCGCGAGGAAGTCGAACTGCACGCCGTCTATCGCGACCCGGTGCACGACTTCGGCATCTATCGCTACGACCCGGCCAAACTGCGGTACGTGCAGCCCGTGGCGCTGCCGCTGTATCCGGAAGGCGCGCGTGTCGGCACCGAGATCCGCGTCGTTGGCAATGACGCCGGCGAACAGCTCTCCATCCTGGCGGGCACGCTGGCCCGGCTCGACCGCGCGGCCCCCGAATACGGCGTCGGCAAGTACAACGACTTCAATACGTTCTACGTGCAGGCGGCCTCCGGCACGTCGGGGGGCTCGTCGGGCTCGCCGGTCATCGACATCCAGGGTCGAGTCGTCGCGCTGAACGCCGGCGGCAGCAGCGGGGCACAGTCCAGTTTTTACCTGCCGCTCGATCGCGTGCAGCGTGCGCTGCAACTGATCCAGCGCGGCGAGCCCGTGTCGCGCGGCACCCTGCAGACTGTCTTCAACTACACGCCGTACGACGAACTCGTGCGTCTCGGCTTGCGCGCCGGCACGCAGGAGGCCGCACGCAAGGCGCGCCCCGACCTTACCGGCATGCTGGTGGTGGACGAAGTGCTGCCGGGCTCGCCGACCGAAGGCAAGCTGCAGCCGGGCGACATCCTCACGCACGTGAACGGCCAGCTCATCACCACGTTCCTGCCGCTCGAGGAAATTCTCGATGACTCCGTCGGCGGCAAGGTCGACATCGTCGTCGAGCGTGGCGGCGAAAAGGTCCAGCAGACGCTGCCCGTAGGCGACCTGCACGCGATCACGCCCTCGGAGTTCTTCGAGTTCGGCGATGCCGTGGTGCACACGCTCTCGTACCAGATGGCGCGACACTTCAATGCGCCCGTGAGCGGCGTGTACGTCGCCAACCCGGGTTACGTGCTGAACGCGGCGGGCGTGCCGCGCGGCGCGGTGATCTCCAGCGTGAACGGCAAGCCGGTCACCACGATGGCGGAATTTCGCGAGATCGTCGCCGCCCTGCCGCAGGGCGCCCGCGCGGCTCTGCGCTACTCCACGCTCGATGATCCCAAGGGTTCCGAGACTCGCGTGATGCGGATGGACCGCGCCTGGTTCCCGGCGAAGGTCTGCCGTCGCGACGACAAGACCGGCCTGTGGCCGTGCGAAGAGCTGGCGGCGGCTCCTGCTGCGGCCAGCGTACAACCCGCCCGCACCACTTTCGTCGCCGGCAACGACAAGCGCGCGAACGAGATCGCCGCGTCGCTCGTACTGGTGACGTTCGACATGCCGTTCTCCGTGGCCGGCATCACGGAGCGCAACTATCACGGCACCGGCGTCATAGTCGATGCCGAACGCGGGCTGGTCGTGGTCGATCGCAACACGGTGCCCGTGGCGGCAGGCGATGTTCGCCTCACGTTCGGTGGGTCGATCGAAGTGCCCGGCAAAGTCGAATACGTGCATCCGCTGCACAACCTGTCGGTCGTCTCGTTCGACCCGCAGGCGCTCGACGGCACGCCCATCCGGGCCGTGAAATTCGACACGCGCGAACTCGAGCCGGGCGAGCCCGTGACGGTCGTCGGCCTTGGCGGCGATTCACGGCTGCGGACGCTGGCAACGTATGTCGCGACGATGGACGACGTGAATTTCCCGCTGTCCCGCACCCTGCAGTTCCGCGACGCCAACCTCGAAGTCGTCTCGCTCGTCAATTCCCCGTCGGAGTTCGACGGTGTGATCACCGGCAAGGACGGCCGGGTCCGGGCGCTGTGGTCGAGTTTTGCCACCGAGGGCGCGCGCGACGCCGTCCAGATCAATCGCGGCATGCCGGCATCGGTCGTGCTCGAGGCGGTGGCGGCCGCGCGCGACGACAAGCCGCTCTATTCGCTTGAAACCGAGTTCGAAGCGCTGCCGATCGCGGCTGCGCGCAAGCTCGGGCTGCCGGCCGAGTGGGTCGAGAAGCTGGAACAGCGCAACCCGGCGCACCGTCAGGTGCTCGCCGTCGCGAGGGTCGCGGCGGGCTCTGGCGCAGCCAGGGTGCTGCAGGAAGGCGATCTGCTGCTGGCCGTGAATGGGGTGACGCTCAACCGCTTCCGCGAAGTGGAGGAGGCGACGCAATCGCCCCGCGTGCAGGTCACGGTGCTGCGCGATGGCGCGGAAAAGGTCGTCGACGTCGAGACCGCCGCGCTGCGGGGAGAAGACATCGATCGACTGCTGCTCTGGGCGGGCGCCGTGATCCATGCGCCGCACCGCGCGATGACGATCCAGCGGGCGATTCCGCCCGAGGGCGTGTTCGTGGCCTATTTCGCCTATGGTTCGCCGGCGACGCGCTATGGATTGTTTGCCGGGCGCCGCATCGTCGAGGTGGACGGCCGGCCGATTGCCGACCTCGACGCGTTCATCGCCGCCGTGAGCGGTCGGCCTGATCGTTCATCGGTGCGGCTCAAGACGGTCACCTGGAACGGCTCGACCGGCGTGACGACGATGAAGCTCGACCAGAATTACTGGCCGGCGTATGACCTGCGTCGCAACCCGGCCGGCGAGTGGGAGCGCAAGGCGATTCCCTGAACCTGCGCCTGCGCGGCGCCCGGTGTTTGACGCTATCATTCGCGTCCTATGGTGACAGCGCGACTCCCCCAGGACGAGATCGACCAGGCCGTTGAGGCCTTGCGCGACGGCGAGGTCGTTGCATTCCCGACTGAAACGGTCTACGGGCTCGGCGCAGACGCGTCGAATCCCGACGCCGTCCGCAAAATTTTCGAGTTGAAAGGTCGTCCGGCGACCCATCCGCTGATCGTCCACATCGAGCACCCGCGGGCGCTCGAGCGCTGGGCGCTCAGCGTGCCGCCTGCCGCGGCTGCCCTCGCGGAGAAGTTCTGGCCGGGCCCGCTGACGCTGATCCTGCGCCGTGCGCCGGCGGTCGATCTCGCCATCACGGGTGGGCAGGACACAGTTGCCGTGCGTGTGCCGGGTCATCCGGTGGCCCAGCAACTGCTCCGGGCTTTCGGCAGCGGCATCGCGGCGCCTTCCGCCAACCGGTTCGGTCGCATCAGTCCCACGCGTCCCGAGCACGTGCGCGACGAGTTCGGCGACGACGTGCGGATCGTGCTCGACGGCGGCGACTGCAAGATCGGCCTCGAATCGACCATCGTCTCCTGCGTCGACACCGTGCCGCTCATCCTGCGGCCAGGCTCGCTCACGCTGACGCAACTGCGCACGGTGGTGCCCGAACTCCAGGCGGGACCGGACAACGGTGCGCCCCGCGTCCCCGGCAGCGACGCCAAGCACTACGCCCCCCGCACGTCGCTCAGCATCGTCGCAAGCCGCACGCTCGAGGACGTCGTGGGCCAGCTCACCGAGAACCGCGAGAGGATTGCGGTCCTCGCCACGCGCCCGCCGCGCGTGGCCAACAAGTACATGACGTGGATCAACGCCGGCCGTCGCGCCGACGTTTATGGCCGCGAGCTGTACGTGAACCTGCGCACGCTCGACAAGTCCGGCGCGAAGGAAATCCTGGTTGAGGAAGTGCCAGCGGGCGAAGCCTGGGATGCCGTACGCGATCGACTGCATCGCGCTGCCTCGGCGGAGAACGTCGTCTACGGCGATCCGGACATCGCGGCACTGCGCGCCGACCTGGGCCAGGACTGAAACCGCGTGAGCCGGGGGCCTGATTTCAAGGCGCTCATCGCGCATCACGGTTCGCCGCTGCTCCTGCTGGACTGCGCTGTCGTGCGTCGCCAGTACAAGAGCCTGCAGGCCGCGCTGCCCGGCGTGGAACTGTTCTATGCCCTGAAGCCTCTGCCACACCCGGCGGTGGTCGCGGAGCTGCGCGATCTCGGTGGCTGTTTCGACGTGGCGACATCGGGCGAGATCAGGCTCGTCAAGTCGGAAGGTGTCGCGCCCGAACGCTGCATCCACACGCATCCGATCAAGACCGACGCCGAGATCCGCGCCGCGCTGCGCTTCGGCATCTGCGCTTTCGTGGTCGACAATCCCGACGAGCTGCGCAAGTTCCGCAAGCACCGCAGCCGGGCGGAGGTGCTGCTGCGACTGTCGTTTCGCGATCCGACGGCGGTCGTCGACCTGTCGCGCAAGTTCGGCTGCGAGCCGGCGGCCGTCATGCCGATGCTCGAACTCGCCCGGAACCTCGGCGTCAAAGTGCGGGGCCTGTCATTCCATGTAGGTTCGCAGGTGGCCGAGCCTAAGAAGTACGTCGAGGCCATCGGCGTCTGTGCCGAGCTGATCGAGCAGGCAGGCGCATCGGGTCTTGCGAACCTGGACCTGCTCGACATCGGTGGCGGGTTCCCCATTGCGTACGGCGGCACGATGCAGCCGATTCGCGAATTCTGCCGCCCCATCCGGCAGGCCCTGAAGAGGCTGCCGCGCGGTGTACGCGTGATCGCCGAACCGGGACGTTTCATCGCGGGGCCGTCCGGCACCTCGATTGCCACCGTGGTCGGCCGCGCGCAGCGCGAGGGCCGCTGGTGGTACTACCTCGACGATGGCCTGTACGGCTCCTACAACGGGCAGCTGTACGACCACGCCCGCTATCCGATCGACGTGCCGGGACGCAGGGGCCCGACCCATCCCAGCGTACTCGCGGGTCCCACGTGCGACAGCATCGACGTCGTGCGCGAGGACATTCCACTGCCGGAGCTGCAGATCGGCGACCTGGTCGTCGGCCGCATGATGGGCGCGTACACGGCGTGCTCGGCCACGGATTTCAACTTCATTCCGCGCGCGAAAATCGTCGCGCTCAACGCGCAGGCCAGGTCGCAACGTGCAGATTGACGTGGTCGATCACGTGGCAGGCGCTTCCCGCGCACGCGGCATCGCGCTCGTCATCGACGTGTTCCGCGCCTTCACGGTCGCGCCGCATGCGGTGGCCGCGGGTGCAAGCCGCGTGCTGCCCGTCGGTGCGATCGAAGATGCATTGGCATTGCGCGACGCGATGCCGGACGCAGTGCTCGTGGGTGAACGGCACGCGCGCCGACTGCCCGGGTTCGACGCCGGCAATTCGCCGACGGAAATTCTCGCGCTTGGCGTGGCGGGGCGGCCCGTCATCCACACGACGCACGCGGGCACACAAGGTCTCGTCAATGCCAAGAATGCCGACGAAGTGCTGACCGCCAGTCTCGTCAACGTGTCGGCGCTCGTCCGTTACGTACAATCGCGTAATCCGCAGTACGTCACGATCGTGCGGATGGGGCACGAGGCTCGCGAACGCTGTGCCGAGGATGACCTCTGCGCCGAGACGCTGGTGACGCTGTTCAACGGCGGCAAGGCGCCAACCACGGCCGAGGCCCGCGACCGGCTGCGCAATGCGCCTGCTGCCGTGAAGTTCTTCGACCCGGCCGCCGACTGGGCCCCGCTCACCGACTTCGACTACTGCACCGAGGTGGACCGCTTCGACTTCGTGCTGCGCCTGCGCACTGGCGCGGACGGCCGGCGCGAACTCGAGCGAATCGACGTGCCCGAGGCGACAGCGTGACTGAACCGCTCGCCGGGGCGGCTGACTTCCAGCCCTTCGGCATCCCATTCGAGTTTCTCCTGTTCGCCGCAACGCTGCTCGGCGTTGCGCTGTTCCATCACCGCACGCTTGAGGTCGCCATCACCGGCCTGGCCTCGATCGTGCTGTACAAGGTCGCAGCAGGTGCCGGGCTTACGGGTCTGGTCGCGCATGTCGCGGCCGAGTGGGTCGTGCTCGCGAACCTGTTCGGGCTGCTGATGGGTTTCGCACTGCTGTCGCGGCACTTCGAGGAAAGCCACGTGCCGGCGAAGCTGCCGGACTACCTGCCCGATGACTGGCGTGGCGCCTTCCTGCTGCTGGTGATCGTGTTCGTGCTGTCGAGCTTCCTCGACAACATTGCGGCCGCCCTGATCGGCGGCACCGTTGCGGCCACGGTGTTTCGTCACAAGGTGCACATCGGGTACATCGCTGCGCTGGTGGCTGCGTCCAACGCCGGCGGCTCGGGCAGCGTGGTGGGTGACACGACCACGACCATGATGTGGATCGACGGGGTCAGCCCGCTCGACGTGCTGCATGCCTACGTCGCTGCTGGCGTCGCACTCGTCGTCTGCGGCATTCCGGCAGCGCTGCAACAGCACGCGTACTCGCCGATCGTGCAGCAGAGCAGCAAGCGCCTGCAGATCGACTGGGATCGCGTCGGCATCGTCGCGGTGATCCTGTGCGCAGCCATCGCCGTCAACGTCCTGACCAATGTCCGATTCCCCGGGTATTCCGGCCGCTTTCCGTTCCTGGGTGCGGCGGTCTGGGTCGCAATTCTCGCGACGGCCGCCTGGCGCCGGCCGGACTGGTCCGTGCTGCCCGCGACGCTCAAGGGCACGACCTTCCTGCTGAGCCTGGTGCTCGCGGCATCGATGATGCCCGTCGAGCATCTGCCGGTCGCATCCTGGCTCACGGCGCTCGGGCTTGGGTTCGTCTCGGCCGTGTTCGACAACATCCCGCTCACCAAGCTCGCGCTGGAGCAGGGTGGTTACGACTGGGGCGTGCTTGCTTACGCGGTCGGGTTCGGCGGCTCGATGATCTGGTTCGGGTCATCGGCGGGTGTCGCCATCACGAACCTGTTTCCCGAGGCGCGCTCGGTCGGCGCGTGGCTGCGCGGCGGCTGGCACGTCGCGCTGGCCTATGTCGCCGGATTTGCCGCCGTCATGCTGGTCATGGGGTGGCATCCGCACGCGCCGCACAAGGGCGTCGTCAGCGAGCCCGCCGTGACGGCGCACCCGCAGGAGTAGCCGGGCGATGATTCGCAACGTGGTGTTCGACGTCGGCAACGTGCTGGTGAAGCTGCACTATCAGCCGTTCATCCAGTACCTGGGCCGGGCGGGCGTCGACATGGCCGACCTGCCGCGCTGGCTGAGCCAGGTCGACCTCGAGGGCCACGAGCGCGGCGACGTTCCCGGCGAAGTCCTGCTCGGGCGCATTGCGGGCATGGCGCCGCGACCGCTGGACCTGGCCGAATTGCGCACCCATTGGCTCTCGATGTTCGAGCCGTGGGACGAAATGTTCACGCTCGCTTCGGGCCTGAAGGTGGACTACCGCGTCTACCTGCTCTCCAATATCGGCGACATGCACTGGGCACACCTCGATACGCTGTACGGACTGGACACGCTGGTGCACGGTGCCTGCGCGTCGTTCCGCGTCGGCGCGATCAAGCCGCACGTCGACATCTACCGCAAAGCCGAATCGATGTTCGACCTTGACCCGGTGGCGACCGTCTTCCTGGACGACCTGCTGCCCAACGTCGCCGGCGCACGTGAATGCGGCTGGCATGCGATTCACCATACCGATGCGGGCCTTACGCGCTCGCAACTGCGGGACCTTGGCGTGAGGCTGCCCGCACCGTTCACCTGAGCGAGGTTTCGCCATGCATGCGTTGCCTGCGGTGCCGACGACGATCCTGCTGCTCGCGGCCTCGAACGTGTTCATGACGTTCGCCTGGTACGCACACCTGAAGAACCTGAGCGGCCGCGCCTGGTACGTGGCGGCGCTCGTGAGCTGGGGCATCGCGCTGTTCGAATACCTGCTGCAGGTGCCGGCCAATCGCATCGGTCACACGGTGCTGACGCTGCCGCAGCTCAAGATCGTGCAGGAAGTCATCTCGCTGGCGGTGTTCGTGCCGTTCGTGCTGCTCTACATGCGGCAGCCGCTCAAGCTGAATTACCTTTGGGCGTCGATCTGCATGCTGGGCGCCGTCTATTTCATGTTCAGGAAGTGACCATGGCCGACCCGGTGAACACTCCCGCAACTGACACCGCCATCCATCGACGCGTCGAAGCGTGCCGCGCCGGCACGGATCCCACGATGATCGCGCGGCTGCGCTCCGGCTGGGCCGTGCTCGGCGATCCGCAGGTGCTGCCCGGCTATTGCCTGCTGCTGCCCGACCCCGTGGTGCCGCACCTGAACGCGCTGGAGCCGGCCTTGCAGCAGGCTTTCCTCGCCGACATGGCACGGATCGGCCAGGCCGTGCAGGACATCACGGACGCCGTGCGCATCAACTATGCGATCTTCGGCAACGTCGAGCCCGCGCTGCACGCGCACGTGATTCCCCGCTACGAAGACGAGCCCGCCGACCTGATCAAGGCCAACCCGTGGGCCTATGACTGGAGCGCCGCGCCGCGGTTCGAGCCCGGAGGCGATGGTGATCTGCTGCGCGCGATTCGCGCACGGCTCGAGCGCACGTCCTGATAGCGTGATTTCTGCCACTTTTCCAACGTAGCGTCACTGGCTATCGGCCTTAGTTGCGCTACCCTTTTGCGATGAACTCGAACCGTCACGCGGCAAGCCTGCCAAGGACCCTCCGGTCGCTCGCGGCATTGCTTTGCAGCCTGCTGGTTTGCGGGGTGGCAGCCGGCGCGGCCTATCGCTACAAGGATTCGAACGGCCAGTGGGTCTACACCGACCGACCGCCACCCCCCGGGCAGGCGTCACAAAGCATGGCACTGGGACGCAGTGGCGGGCCGGCGCTGAAGATGACCGTGGAGCCGCGGTCCACGAAGTCGGGTGTTGCGCTGGTGGCGATCAACCAGTGCCAGTGCGTCGTCGAGTTTGCGGTCAAGGCAAAGACGCCTGCCGGCGAAAAGCTGGGGCGCGGAACGGTAGCGCCGAGATCGGAACAGGTCCTGCTCGACGTTGCGGCGGCCGATGAACCCGCGGAGATTCGCTATGAATACGGTTACGTGGTCGGAGAACCCGGCGCGCAGCATCGTCCCTCACGGCCCTACCGCGCGCCGTTCGCGTTGGCCCAGCGCTTCGAGGTGACGCAGGCGCCGCCGGATGCCGTCACGCACTTCGGCCCGGCGAGTCGCAGTGCCGTCGACAGTGCGATGCCTGTGGGAACGGCCATTCACGCTGCGCGCGAGGGCGTGGTGATCAACGTGGCTGCGCGGCATTTCAAGACCGGCCTCAGCCTGCAGAGCATGGACGAGGCCAACTTCGTGCAGATCCTGCACGACGATGGCACGCATGCGATCTATGCGCACCTGCAGCTGGACACCGTGCGGGTGAAGATCGGGCAGCGCGTCGCCCGCGGCGAATACATCGCCAATTCCGGTAACACGGGGTTTTCGACGGGGCCGCACCTGCATTTCGTCGTGTTGCGCAACATCGGCCTGCGCAGCGAGTCGGTCCCGGTCACGTTTGCGGGGCCCGGTGGCGCAGGCGCGACGCCGCGGAGCGGGCAGGCGCTGACGGGCGCTGGCGGGCCGCGGACGGCCTACTGACCCCGCAATTCGCGCACGAGCTGCGCGAGCGTCGGCACCGGCGGCGAACACGTCATGCCGCGGCACACATAGGCCACGGCTCCGCCCAGTGCCTTCTTGCCGGCCAGTGCGGCGGGCAGGTTCTTCGCGTCGGACGGCACGGCGACGATCATGCGATGCGGATCGTAGAGTTTGTCGACCTCGCTGCGCCACACGTCGAGTTCGTCACTCTCACCGCGCAGCACCAGGATCCGCGGCGGCGACGTGAATTCCTCGAGCGCCATCAGCAGCGTGCCGTGCCCGTGCGGATACCGCTCGATCGCTGCATGCGCCGAACGCAGGGTGGCTTCCGCGGCGTCGATATAACGCGTTTCGCCGAGCAGGTAACCGAGCCGGATCAGCACGCGGGCCGCGACACCGTTGCCGGCGGGCGTGGCATCGTCCGAGAACGTCTTTGGCCGCAGGATCAGCGACTCGTGGTCATCGGCCGTGAAATAGAATCCGCCGGCCGCGTGATCGGTGAAATGCTCGAGCATCACGTCGACGAGTTCGACGGCCCAGGCGAGGGCGTCGGCATCCCACCGTGCTTCCAGCAGTTCCAGCAGGCCCCACGCCAGCATCGCGTAGTCGTCGAGGTAGGCGGGGAAACGGGATTCGCCGTCCGTGTGCACGGCCAGCAGTCGTCCATCCGTCCAGCAGCGTGCCTGCAGGAAATGCATGGCCTGCACTGCGGCCCCTGCCAGGTCGTCACGTTCGAGCGCGCGGCTGGCGCGCGCCAGTCCGCCGATCGTCATGCCGTTCCAGGACGTCAGGATTTTCTCGTCGCGACCCGGCCAGACGCGCTGATTTCTTACCTCGAGCAGCCGCGCCCGCGCTTCGTCGATGCGGGTCTCGACCGCAGCCTCGTCGAGCCGCAGGTCGGTCGCGATGTCGGCGATCGACTTGAACGTGTGCAGGTGCCACTGGCCCTCGAAGTTCGCGTCGCGGTCGAGGCCGAAGCGCTGGGCGAAAGGCTCGTACTGCTCGACGTCGAGCAGGTCTCGCACCTCGTCCGGTGTCCAGACATAGAACCTGCCCTCGTGGCCCTCGGAATCCGCATCCAGCGTCGAGTAGAAACCGCCCTCGGACGAGCGCAGGTCGCGCAGCAGCCAGTCGGCCGTTTCTGCGGTGACGCGGCGGAACAGCGGCTCGCCGGTGGCGACGGCAGCCTGCGCGTACACGCCGAGCAGCTGCGCGTTGTCGTACAGCATCTTCTCGAAGTGCGGAATCATCCAGTACGGGTCGACGGAATAGCGGCAGAAGCCGCCGCCGAGCTGGTCGTACAGGCCGCCTTCGGCCATGCGCGTCAGCGTGAGCGTCGCCATGTAGAGCGCCTGCAGGTCCGGCTCTTCGTTTGCGGCCGAAGCGCGCCAGGTGCGCAGCAGCAACTCGAGGTTGGCCGGGTGCGGGAACTTTGGCGCCTCGCCGAAGCCGCCGAAACTGCCGTCGAATTCGCGCTGCAGCGTCGCACGCGCCGTCAGCAGGGGCTCGCTCGATAACCCTGCGCCCGACGATTCAACGGGTGGCTGCAACTGCCCGAGCACGCCGACCAGCTTGTCGCCGTACTCCTTGAGGTCGCCACGGCGCGTCTTGTAGAAATCGCCCACTTTCTCGAGCACCGCGCGGAAACCCGGCATGCCGTAACGTTGCTCGGGCGGGAAATACGTGCCGGAAAAGAACGGCCGGTGCGTATCGGGCGCCAGGAACATCGTGAGCGGCCAGCCGCCGCCCGCCTGGTTCATCACCTGATGCGCGGTCTGGTAGATGCGGTCGAGGTCGGGGCGTTCCTCGCGATCCACCTTGATGTTCACGAACAGCTCGTTCATGAGCGCGGCGGTCGCGGGATCCTCGAAGGATTCGTGCGCCATGACATGGCACCAGTGACAGGCCGAATAGCCGATCGACAGCAGGATCGGCTTGTCGAGCTTGCGCGCGAGTTCGAGCGCTTCCGTTCCCCAGGGGTACCAGTCGACCGGGTTCGAGGCGTGCTGGCGCAGGTAAGGGCTGGTTTCGGCCGCCAGGGAATTCCTGTGGCCGGAGGGGCTGGACGAAGTCATGGCGGAACCTGACGGGGTTCGGTCGGCTAGAATGCGGGAACTATAACGGAAGGCTGCCGCTCGCCGGCGGAAACGCGCATGTCATCGCCGCCCCCGGCACTCTCGAATTCGTCCCACGACCTCCCCGAACTGCGGCTCAAGCCGCGCGAGGAGCGCCGCATTGCGGGCGGGCACCTCTGGATTTTCAGCAACGAGGTCGACACGGTACGCACGCCTCTCACGGCGTTCGCAACCGGGGCGCACTGTCGCGTCGTTGCGAGCAACGACCGCTTCCTGGGGTACGCCTACGTCAATCCGCACGCGCTGATCTGCGCGCGCATCCTCGGACGCGATCCGGGATTCGCCCCGGCAAGTCGCTGATCGTGCACCGGCTGCAGGTGGCGCTGGCACTGCGCGAAAAGCTGTACGCGCAGCCTTTTTACCGCCTCGTCTACGGCGAATCCGACGGGCTGCCGGGGCTGGTGCTCGATCGCTTCGGTGACATCGTCGTCGGCCAGATCGGCACGGCGGGTATGGAAGCGATGAAGCCCGCGATCGCCGAAGCGGTCGACAAGGTGCTCAAACCGAAGGCGCTGATCTGGAAGAACGACTCCGGGGCCCGCGAACTCGAGGGCCTGCCGAGCTACGTCGAAACGGCGATCGGGCCCGACATCGAAGAAACGGTCGTCGAGGAAAACGGCGTCCGCTTTTTCGTGCCGATGGGCCACGGCCAGAAGACCGGCTGGTTCTACGACCAGGCGTACAACCGGCGGGCGCTGCTCAAGTACGTCAAGGGTGCGCGAGTTCTCGACGTTTTCAGCTACCTGGGTGCGTGGGGTCTCGCGGCCGCTGCCGCAGATGCCAGCCAGGTGCAGTGCGTGGACTCGTCGGCGCCTGCGCTCGCACTGCTGCAGCGTTCCGCTGCGGCCAATGGACTGCACAACGTCAGTGCTGAGCGCGCGGATGCCTTCGACGCCTTGGCGGCGCTGCGTGAGGCGGGTGAGCGGTTCGACGTGGTCATCATCGATCCGCCGGCGTTCATCAAGCGGCGCAAGGACATCCCGAAGGGGCAGGCGGCCTATCGCAAGCTCAACCAGCAGGCGATGCAGGTGCTGGCGCGTGACGGCTTCCTGGTCTCGTGCTCGTGTTCGCACCATCTCGGACTGGACGACCTCATGGTCACGATCCAGCAGGCGGCGCGCCACGTCGATCGCTTCGCGCAGGTCGTGGAGGTCGGCGGGCATGCCCCCGATCACCCGCTGCATCCAGCGATCGCCGAGACGCGGTACCTGAAATCGCTGTTCTGCCGGGTCGTGCAGGACTGAGCCGGACGGGCGATCAACCAGTTCCACAGGTAAGATACGCGGCCGATGTTCGTCTATCCGCACCCCGATCCCATCGCGCTGTCGTTAGGACCGCTGCACGTCCGCTGGTACGGCCTCATGTACCTGGTGGGCTTCCTGTCGGCCTGGTGGCTGGCTCGTCGCCGTGCTGGACGTCCCGAGTCCACCTGGAAGCCGGTCGAGGTCGACGACCTCATCTTCTTCGCCGCCGTCGGCATCATCCTGGGCGGACGCCTGGGCTGGATGCTGTTCTACGGCACCGAGCGGATCCTGAGCGAGCCGCTCAGCGTGTTTCGCATCTGGGAAGGCGGGATGTCGTTCCACGGCGGCCTGATCGGAACGCTCGTCGGGCTGGCGCTCTTCGCGCGCAGTCGCAAGAAGCAGCTGGTCGACGTGTTTGATTTCGCCGCACCGCTGCCGGCCATCGGCTTCGGCGCGGGCCGCATCGGCAACTTCATCAATGGCGAACTCTGGGGCAAACCCACGGACGTGCCCTGGGCGGTGGTGGTCGACGGCGTGCCTGTGCACGCCTCGCAGCTGTATGAAGCTGGACTCGAAGGCCTCGCGCTGTTCGTGATCCTCTGGTGGTTTACGTCGAAGCCCCGGTTCCGCTGGGCACCCTCGGGATTGTTCCTGGTCTGTTACGGCGTGTTCCGCTTCCTGGTCGAGTTCGTGCGCGTGCCCGACGCCAACCGCGGCTACCTGCTGTTCGACTGGGTGACGATGGGGCAAGTGCTCTCGTTACCCATGATCCTGGCCGGCTGCGTGATGTTGGCGTACGCATACCGGCAGCGCCAGCCGTCCGGCAACTTCCGCGCGGCCTGACGACGATGCGGCAATACCACGCACTGCTGCAGCACATCCTCGATCACGGCGCCGAAAAGGGCGACCGCACCGGCACCGGCACGCGCTCGGTGTTCGGTTGGCAGATGCGGTTCGACCTGAACGACGGCTTCCCGTTGCTGACGACGAAGAAGCTGCACCTGAAGTCGGTCGTGCACGAACTGCTCTGGTTCCTGAGCGGCGACACCAACGTGCGCTACCTGCGTGAGCACGGCGTCACCATCTGGGACGAATGGGCCGATGCCGATGGCGAGCTCGGTCCTGTCTACGGTGCGCAATGGCGCCAATGGACGGCCTCTGACGGTCGGAAGATCGACCAGATTGCGCGCGCCATCGACCTGATCAAGCGCGACCCGAATTCGCGCCGCATCATCGTCAACGCCTGGAACGTGGGAGAACTCGAGCGCATGGCGCTGACGCCGTGCCACGCGCTGTTCCAGTTCTACGTGGCGGGCGGCAGGCTGTCGTGCCAGCTGTACCAGCGCAGCGCCGACGTGTTCCTCGGCGTGCCGTTCAACATCGCGTCCTACGCGCTGCTCACGCACATGGTCGCGCAGCAGTGCGAGCTTGGCGTCGGTGATTTTGTCTGGACGGGCGGCGACACGCACCTTTACGTCAATCATTTCGACCAGGCACGGCTGCAGCTCTCGCGCGAGCTGCTGCCGCTGCCGCAACTCGTCATCAAGCGCCGGCCGGACTCGATCTTCGATTACCGTTTCGAGGATTTCGAGTTCGCCGGATACCAGGCACACCCCGCGATCAAGGCACCCATCGCCGTATGAAGAAGAGTCCCCCTCGAACAAGCCCGTGACCAGGTCGTCCAAGACCGCTGTGACGCATCACGCGCACATGCGCCATGCGCAGAAGACGGCGAAACCGACGACCGCCGAGAGCAATCCGCTGTACGTCGTCAAGCGCTCGAAGATCCATGGTCGCGGCGTGTACGCGGCCCGCCGCATCCGCAGCGGCACGCGCATCATCGAATACGTGGGCGACCGCATCTCGCACGAGGAAGCGGACTCGCGTTACGAGATGAAAGCCGATGACGACGGCCACACCTTCCTTTTCGTCGTCGACGACGATCTCTGCATCGACGCCGGCGTCGGCGGCAATCCCGCGCGCTTCATCAACCACAAGTGCGACGCGAACTGCGAGACGATCATCGAAGGCCGCCGCGTTTTCATCGAGGCGATCCGCACGATCCAGCCGGGCGAGGAACTGGGGTACGACTACCAGCTCACCTGGGAAAGCACCGACGATCCCGACGAGCTGGCGCTCTACGCCTGCCGTTGCGGTGCCGCGAACTGCCGCGAGACGATGCTCGATCGCGAGTCCATCGACGCCAGGAAGAAGAAAGAGAAGCGGGCGGCCGCGAAGAAGAAGGCTGCTGCCAGGGGCAGGAAGCCCGCCGCGAAACGCAAGCGGGCCTGAGGATCGCAATGCCGCTCGTCTCGATCATCGTGGCGACGGACGAGCGGGGCGCGATCGGGCGCGACGGTGGACTGCCGTGGCGCCTGCCCGACGACCTCAAGCGCTTCAAGACCCTGACGATGGGGAAGCCGATCGTCATGGGTCGCAAGACCTGGGATTCGATCGGCAGGCCCCTGCCCGGGCGGCACAACATCGTCATCACGCGCCAGGCAAGGTTTGACGTGCCCGGCGTCACCGCCGTTGCGTCACTCGACGACGCATTGGCCATTGCCGGCGACGTGCCCGAGGTCTGCATCATCGGCGGCGCGGAGATCTATCGCCTGGCCTTGCCGCGCACGGGCCTCATTCATTTGACGCGTGTGCATGCGGTCGTCGCTGCCGATACGTATTTTCCGGAGCTCGATGCCGACGAGTGGGATGAACTGCTGGTCGGGCAGCACGCGGCGGACGAGAAGCACACCTACGCGTACAGCTGTTTCGAACTGCGCAGGCGACGCCGCGCGGACGATTCGCTCGTCAACCGGTAAGCACCCCCGTCGCTCCAATCTGCCGATTCACAGGGTCGATCAGCACGCCCGGATTGAGAATGCCTTGCGGGTCGGCCACCTGCTTGGCGGCCGCCAGCATCTGCCGGAAGAGCGGATCCACTTCGCGCTCATAGCCGCTGCGGTGATCGCGACCGACGGCATGGTGGTGCGTGATGGTTCCACCGTGCGCAACGACGGCCTCGTTGGCGGCGAGCTTGATGTCCCGCCAGGCGGCAAGCGCGCTGGCGACACTGCCATCCGCAGCACGGGCGGCAAGGGTGAAGTAGGGCGCCGGGCCATCCGGATAGAGGTGCGTGAAGCGACAGGACAGCCGAGCCTTCTGGCCAGTCGCGCGCATGATCGCGCGACTGACGTCTTCCTTGACGGACTGGTAGAAGGTCTCGAAGCGGTCCCAGGTGATCGCCGTCTCGAAGGTGTCCATGATTACGCCGAGCCCGACGGCGGGATCGCGCCAGTACGGCATGCGCATGAAGGCATCCCGCCAGGCGCCGGCCGCGCCGGTGCGGTGTTCGACGGAGTCCGCCGACGACATCGATCGCGCTACGGCTTCGGCGTCGTAACGCCCACTGTAACTGCTCACGATCTCCAGTGCCCGGGCCATCCAGGACTGCAGGGGATGGTCGTCGGATTCGAAGGCCAGCACGAGCATGGCCGTGCGGCCGCCGCCAACGCCGGCAAAAATGGTTTCCGCCGGATCGAGCAACCGGCAATTGCTGGGATGGAGTCCCGATTGCGCGAGTGCCCGGGTGCAGGCGACGGCGGCGAAGTAATCGTCGAACTGTGCCGAAGCCGACGCACGGAATCGCGGTGGCACCTGCACTCGCACCCAGGCTTCGGTGACGATACCGAGCGTGCCCTCGGAGCCAATGACCAGTCGGTCAGGCGCCGGTCCGGCACCGGAGCCGGGCAGCCGTCGCGTTTGCATCACGCCGGCAGGCGTCACCAGCCGCGTGGCCTCCACGAAGTCGTCGATGTGTGTGTACAGCGTGGCGTAATGACCGCCCGCTCGCGTCGCGATCCATCCGCCGAGGGATGAGAATTCGA
Source organism: Pseudomonadota bacterium (assembly GCA_016704655.1). Taxonomy (GTDB): domain Bacteria; phylum Pseudomonadota; class Gammaproteobacteria; order Steroidobacterales; family Steroidobacteraceae; genus RPQJ01. Next base: position 34,560 of record JADIZR010000008.1, read on the forward strand.
AACTCTGCGGGAAGTGGCGCAGCGTGAGCCGGTGCGCTTTCAATTGTGCCGCCAGCTCCGGGCCGAGGGCTCCGGCCTGGATGCGCGCTGCCCGACTGATCGGGTCAACTTCCAGTACACGGTTGAGACGCTCGAGATCGATCGACACGGTCCCTGCAAAGCCGCTGCCAACCGCCGCCTCGACGCCGCCACAGACGCTGCTGCCACCACCGTAGGGAATCACGGCGACGTTGCGCGCCTGGGCCCAGTCGAGGATGTCGACGATGGCCTGCTCGTCTTCCGGATAGGCCACCAAGTCGGGTGCCGAGGGCGGTCGGCGCAGCCACATGCGCGCGCAGTCGGCGTAGCTTTTGCCCGCACTGTGATTGAGGCGGTCGAGTGGTGACGCGGAGAAGCAGGCGGCGAGTGTCGCGGGGGGTGTAACGCGTGGCAGCGGCAGGTCGATCTCTTCGACGCGCGGCGCCGGCTTGTCTTCGAATTGGGTGCCAACGCCTGCCAGCATTGCCTGAACGATCGCGCGTTCGCGTTGATCGAGCGCGGCATCCGCCAGTCCCCAGCCCCAGAAGCGACGTGGCGGCCGGCGTGACAGTGAGGCATTCGCGTTCATGACGGTCCCCGCAGGATGGATTGACGAATTCTCGCGCAACTTTGAGCAGGCGAGGAGCGAATCGAAAGGTGACCGTTACCTATCCAACTCGAGTGCGCGCACTTTACGCCGCGGAGATTCGGCGGCTGGCCCGGGTGATCGGCCGGTGCTAGAGTCGGGCGCCATCCGAATAAATGCCAGCCGCCCCTGGCGACGTCCCAAGTTCCATGCTCGTCGCCACCTCGACGGCCCAGGGGGACCAGATGAAAATCCGTAAGGGTCTTTGCGGGCGACTGCTCGCGTCGTGCGCGCTCGGATTGCTCGCATCGACGATCACTGCCTACGCCGGGTCAGCCAGCGTCTCGTCGGTGTCGACCAAGTTTGATTACTTGCCCGGCGACAACGTGCTGTTCATGGACGACTTCAGTCAGGAGGAGCTCGGTGAATTTCCGAGCCGCTGGAACCTGGCAATCGGTACATTCGAGGTCGCCGAGATGGGCGGTGAGCGCTGGCTCCGATGCACCGCCAGCGACGGCACGATCCGAATGAAGCTGCCGGCGATGGAAGCGCTGCCGGAATTCTGGACGCTCGAATTCGATTTCCACGGCACCGCGCCCATGGCTTCTGCTCTTACGGTGCGTGCAGTGAACGCGCGGGGGAAGGCGGCCTGGGAGGCGACCTTTCCGCAGGGAAACGACATGGCGCTCCGGTCCGGCGACATATTTTCGACGACGCCACTCGAGGGCATGACTACGCCGGCCGGCCGTCACCACGTGATGTTCATGGCCCGCGGTCAGGCTCTCAAGGTCTACATCGATCAGCAGCGCATGGCGAGCGTGCCGGATATTTCGGTGCCTGCGGGGTTGCCAAGCCAGCTCGAAATCCGGCTGTGGGCCAAGACCGGGCCGATGATCACGAACGTTCGTTTCGCGGAAGGTGCGCCGCCCGCAAAAGACGTCTTCGAGTCGGGAAAATTTGTGACCCACGGTATCCACTTCGCCAATGGCTCGGACGTGGTTCTGCCGGAGTCAGCTCCCGTGCTGCGGCAAGTCGCGGCTCACCTGGAAGCTCACCCGGAGGCGCGAATCCGGATCGTCGGCTACACGGACAACGTCGGCGCGGCGGCGAGCAATCTTGACCTGTCGCAGCGCCGTGCGGCGGCGGTGGCGGCGGTGCTCGCACAGCAATTTGGCGCGGCAGCGAACCGTTTTGAAGCCGAAGGCAAGGGTGACACCCTGCCGTTGGCCAGCAATGCCACACCCGAGGGTCGCGCGATGAATCGCCGCGTCGAATTCGACCGGCTCTGACGAAATTGAAGGGACGTTTGCCGCAATCCGATGGGTGACGCAGTCGACACAACCATGAAACACGTATTGCGAGTGTGTGCGACCGTTGCAGTGCTGGTGACGGCCGGCGCCGCGAGCACGACCGGTCGGGGGACGGAGGCTCCAGGGACCGGCGGTCCCGTCCCGGCCGAGTTCCCGCCCGTGATCGCAGCGCTCTTGACCTCGCGGACGTCGGTCGAACAGGACTCTGCGACGAGCCTGCGGTATGTACAGTCAATCGACGGTGGCGACCGCAGGAATGTCAGTGTCGTGCTTACGCCAGTGCGCAGCTATCAGCCGCCGCCGCAAACGGTGCCGATGAAGCTCGACAACGGCGCGGCGATCTATGCGCAGAGCGTAAAGCTGTCGACCTCGTCGAGCGGCTACACCGCAAGGCTTTCGTACTTTATTCCCGCCACCAGTCTGACCCTGGAGCAGCAGGCCAGCCTCGGTCTCGCCGTCATCCGGCCGTCCCTGCTGGATCGGCTGTTGGGAATCGGCGTTGCGATTGCCACCGGTGAGTTGGTCGGCGTCCAGGTGGAAATGCTTGATTCGCTCGGCACAGAAGGGACCGTCGCCACCCCGGGTGCCGGCGTACGAACGGTCGACGAGGGATACATGGAGGCTCGAGCGGCACATGACGCGCTTGAGGCAAAAGGGCTGGCGAAGGCGGACAGCGTCGTGAGTGGGTCACCAAAAATCACTCCACAGGAAGTCGAATCCGTCGCGGGGTCGAAGGTGAACCTGCAGCAGCACTTCGAGGACGTAGAGAAAATGTTCGAGCATTCGCAACTGCAGAACGAGCGGCGCGTGTTCGAGGCGGCGGAACGACTGCAGAAGCAACTCGCCGAAAAGCGAGCAGCAAAGGAACTGGCCAGGAATGTGGCCAAGTCCGCGGCAGACGTCGGCCACGTGGCGATGACGGCCTACGAGATTTCCCAGATCGTCGAGAAGTACCGGCGTCGGCAGGCATATCTGGACGCGCTGCGGAAGTGCGCCGAGAACCCAACCAGCCCGACGGCAAAAAAGGCACAGCACGACGACCCGCGGTACAGACAGGCGACCACCGGCGCAATCGACGATGCTGCGCGCAACCTGGCCGTGAACGCCGCAATGCAGCTCGTGAGTTCCACCGGAAATTCGATTGCGGCGACACTGCTGGGACACAAGGCCGGCGTGCCGATGGCCATGCTGTCCGCAGCCGAGGCTCACCTGCTCGACCACGTTGCGGACGACTACATCATGAAGGATGCCGGCAAGGGTGTCGTACCGTGCACGCCTGGCTGCGACGACGACCTGGGCAATCCTGCGTCCAGTCCGCCGGTAAGCGGCGCATCTCTGGCGAGCCAGGGAACCCTGACTTGCGACCAGCCGGCGCCTGGGGTGCTGACGTGCGGACCCGGCCCCGCATACACCACCGGGCCGGCCAGGAAAGTATCCGGCCCTGGCCCGACCTGCGGGCCACTCAAGCGCGCCGATTTCAGCTACTTGTACCGTCGGACGTCCAGCGCATGCAACGTCACGGGGTGCGGCGACCAGTCCAAGCGCGTTTCCTATGCGGCGAGCGCAGCACTGCGCGCCGTTGGCAGCGAGGGCTACGACGGGCAGGGGGCAGGGAGCTATCACGAATTCAGTGTCGAGCAATCTCGCTTTCCGAAGGTACCCGCACCCTGCAACTGGAGCCACCACCATTCGAGCACCGACGGCCGGGCTTCCATGGCCGTGCATGCACGAAACACCATCGACAATGACGTGACGGGCGGCTACGACACCAGCGACATGCCGGACGACACGTCCGTGGTCGAAATCCTCATCAGCCGTTCCTACGGCAGCGTCGATTACCACGCTGACTGCGATGGTGACAAATCAACCAGCAACCCGCCGGAGCCGCCCGGTGACGGAACAGACTTCGATTGTCATTTCTATGGGGTCGACCTGCGCAAGCCGGGCTTCTACAAGGCCTTCAAGGACGGTGAGCCGGAGGCCGGTGTGTGCACGCTCACTCTCTCGAGATGACAGGGGGTTGACGTAATCATGACGCCTGTCAGTCGCCGTACAGCGCTCGCGCTTCTCTCATCCCTTCCATTTTGCGACGTCGCTGCGCGCGCAGAGCGTCGCGACTCGCCCGAACCGACGACAGTTCTTCAGCGGCACTTCGCACATCCTGTTGCTCGAGCCAGACGGCACGCTCGCCGCCTGGGCGTCCGCGCAAGGCGCACCGAACCCCAACCAGCGCGGGCAGTTAGGGCTCGGTCACGCAGATGTCGTGGCTAATAACAGGCTCTATAGATTGCCTGGGCTGACAACTGTCGCCTCCGCCGCGGCGGGATCGGAGTTCTCGCTGGCCGTGCTCGACAACGGGCAGGTGCTGGCGTGGGGGCGGAACGAGACCGGCGCGCTGGGCATTACGCGGCGCGAAGAGTTGGGCCCGGGACTGGCCCCACGCGGTGACGCCTTGGCGCCGACACCGCTTGCCGTGCGCATCAGTGCAAGCAGCATTGCAGCGGGACCCGACCATGTCCTGGCGCTGACTCGCGAGGGAACCGTCTACGCCTGGGGTGAAGGCGCCCAGGGCCGCCTCGGCATCGGCGAGCTGCCGACCCTGAGGATCGCCGGTTCCGACAGAACGTTGGAGAATCTGCCCTACCCGATGCAGGTGCCCGGCCTGACGGACGTCGTGGCAGTGGCTGCTGGCTTTCAACACTCGCTGGCGCTGATGCAGGACGGCACGCTGCGAGCCTGGGGCCTGAACAGTAACGGCCAGCTCGGTGATGGCACCCGAACCGACCGCGCCACACCGGTGCGCGTTGCAGGCATAGAAGCCGCTACGGCAATCGTCGCAGGGAGCCGCCATTCGGCAGCGCTGCTTGCTGACGGAACCGTAATGACCTGGGGCAGCATCATGACGGGCTCGCTCGGGCGCAACGTGGGCAGTGCCGAGTACGACGCAATGCCCGGTCGGGCTGAGCGCGTGACGGGAATCCGGTCGATCGCCGGAGGCAGGGGCCATATGCTGGCGCTCACCGAGGCGGGCACGGTGATGTCGTGGGGCGACGACGCAGTGGGTGCAACGGGCCGTGGCGTCTTCGGCGGCGACCGCACCTCGGGCACTCCGAAGACGATCCCGCGACTGTCGAACGTCGTGTCGATCGCTGCCGGTCCCACCGCGCGTCGAAGCTTTGCCTTGCTTGCGGACGGCAACATCCTGACTTGGGGCATCGTTCCGATCTATGCCCGTCCGCAGGGTGATCCCACGGTCAGTCCGTCTCCAATCCCCCTGGTCGTCGAGGGGCTCAGCAACCGTTGAGTTTCGCGGGTCGGCAACGCTGCAACATCCACGAACGCAGCGCGTGGTCGGTCCGTGGCAATGACGAGCGTGTGCGGAATCCGTGCCAGGCGAGTCATGCGGGTGGCGTCAAGCCCGTTCGAAGCAGGCGACGGTCTCGACGTGTTCCGTGTACGGCATCAGGTTGAACGCCCGCAGATCGCTCAGCCGCAGCGCGCCGCTGGAGGTCAGTCGGGCCGTGTCGGTGAGAAACGAGTCGAGCCCGCAGCTGACGTATACGAATCGCGCGGGCGGATCGGCGACCAGGTGTTCCACGAGTTCGCGATCCAGTCCCTTGCGCGGTGGATCCGCGATCACCACGTCGGCATCCAGTGCCGCAGAGAATAGCGTCGCCGCGGAGCCGGCCATTACCTCGATCCTGTCCCGCTCGGCGGGCGCCAAAGCATCGAGTCCGAGTGCCAGGCCCCGCAGTGACTGCGGGCTCACTTCGTTCATGCGGAGGTGACTGACGCGCGGCAGCACCGAAAGTCCGATCGCGCCGACGCCTGCATAGAATTCAGCGACACGCGCGCCAGTCGGCACCTGCTCACGCACGTGTTCAACGATGCGTTCCGCGACGTCGAGATTGTTCTGGCCGAACGCGCCAGGGGGGTAATGCACGGCTGCTCCACCGAAGCGTTCAACGACAGTTGGCGGACCGCACCAGCGCGTGAACTCGCGTCCCAGGATCGTGTTGGTTCGCTCACATTGCGCGTTGAACCACAGGCTGTGCAGTTCGTCGCCAAGCCGATCGCGAATCAGCTCGAAGCATGCGGTGAGCGGCTCGACCGTCGGGCTGTTGCCGACGATCACGACCTGTGCACTTTCCGAACTGCGCTCCACCACGACCTGCAGGTAACGGGCGAGACCGCGATGAACGGTCTCGGCGTAAGGATCGATCTCGGCATCGACCAGCGCGCGTCGCACTACGGCAGCGACTCGATTGATCAGCGGATGCTGCACGACGCAGTTCGGGATGTGCACGATTCGATGCGTGCCGAGTTCGAACATGCCGAGCCTGGGCGCGCCCGGACGACCACGAATGGCCAGGCGGGCACGCAAACGAAAACCGGTCGTCGCACCCGAAATCACGGCCACCCCTGGCAAGCCGTGAGCGCGGGCCAGCGATTCCAGGGCTGCCTGTGCAACGGCTGCGATGCCCGTCTCGCCGAAGCGCGGACAGCCCGGGCAGGGTGGGCGATGGGAGCAAGCCAGCATCGCCGCAGGCGTCAGCTGTCCCATGCTGCGCCGAACACGCGCAGCAGGTTGGCGCCCAGGATCTTTTCGATCCTGTCGTCCGAATGGCCGCGCAGACTGAGACGGTCCGCCAGCTGCTCGAAGCGCCGCGGTGTGTTGAGGTCGTTCGCGAACAGGTAACCGTCGTCGGATTCCTGCGGCGCCGCGATTCCGGCCGCCTTGCGGCGAGCGACGTTGGTAGTAAACGACTGCACGAAGTCGGGCGTCAGCGCGACGGTCGAGAGCGTGCCATCCGTGCCGATCGCGACGTGCTCCTCGCCGGCGACATTCACGGCGTGCTCGATGTGACGCACGACGTCGTCTGCCGTGGGTTGCCTGCCGCCGGACAGGTACGGCATGACGTAGATGCCGGCCGCGCCGCCTTTGTTGGCCACCGCCCGCAGTTCGGCGTCGGTGCGATTGCGCGGATGGTCCGCGAGTGCCGCGCAACCGGTGTGCGTGAAGGCAACGGGACGCGTCGAGTGACGGATGGCATCGGCCGTAGTGGCGCGCCCGCAATGACTCGCGTCCACGAGGATTCCCAGCTCATTCATGCGCTCCACCGCCTCGTGGCCGAGGTGGCTGAGACCTGCGTCGGCGGGCTCCATGCAGCCGTCGCCAAGCCGGTTGCGCCGGTTGTAGGTCGGCTGGATCACGCGGATGCCGAGCCGATGAAACGTCTCGAGCCGGTCGAGATCGGTCTCGAAGCACACGCCGTCCTGGAAACCGTACATCAGCCCGGTGCGTCCGCTCTTCTTCGCGGCGTGGATATCGGCGACCGACCGCACGCGGACCATGGTCGCCGGGTAGCGGTCGACTTCGGCTTCCCAGCGCGCGATCGACTCGACGGCTTTCTGGTATGCCTCGTCGGGTGGCATCGTGCCCACTTCGCCGACGGTGAGGTGCAGGCACGTCATGCCCGACGCCCTGATGTCGTCGACCTCGCTGGTCGTCAGCTCCGAACCGTCCTCGGTGGCGTGGCCGCCGGGGCCGCCAAGTCCATCGATCAAGACCGCTCGCGAATACCTGTTCATCGTCCCGTCGCAGCGAGGGGTTGGATGCCGAGCGCGCGGCACAGGGCGTCGGGATCGAATAGCGCACCGTCCTTGATGACGAGGCGCAGTCGGCGCACGTCGCCAACGTTCCGGCTCGGATCGCCGTCGACGAGGATCATGTCCGCCAGCTTGCCCGGCGCAATCGAGCCGAGTTCACCTTCGAGACCGGCCAGTCGCGCCGCGTCGAGCGTGGCGATGCGCAGCACCTCCGGCGCCGGCACGCCAGCGTCGACGTACAGTTCCAGTTCACGCGCCAGCATAAAGCCGGGCAGCGCATCCGTGCCTGCGACGAAGGGCACGCCGGCACTGCGGACGGCCATCAGCATGCGTTGCATCTGGGTCAGTGCCTGCCGGTAGCGCGCGTCCTTACCGTCAGGGACCGGCAAACCTCCCTCGAGCAGGCTGCGCCGGACGAGCGGCGGCATCCGATCGGCCACGGCCGCCGTGCCCGGACCCACCACGCCCGCACGATCGGTGAAGAGGCTTTCGAACACGACGAGCGTCGGGTCCAGCGTGACGTGACTCTGCTTGAGCAGCCGCAGGAAGGCCTGGACGCGCGCCGATTGCGGATCGACGTTGGCCGCGTTCTCCGCGACGGCCGTGAACCGCGCCGGTGTGCGGGTGTCCTGCACCTTGTCGTACAGGAAGTTCAGAAACACCATGTTCATGTGCTGGATCTCGTCGTACCCGGCGAGCACTGCCTGTTCGGCCGTCATGAACGCCGGGACGTGACCGCCAACCCGCATGCCCGCCCTGTGTGCCTCGTCCGCGATGGCCGGCACCAGCTTCGGGTCCATCGAGCTGTAGATCTTGACCAGCCCGAAACCGGCAACGCTCATGGCCTGCACGGCCTTGCGCGCTTCGGCTTGGTCACTGACGAGCATCTTGGTCGGTCCCTGGAACGGCCCGCGCCCGTCGATGATGCCGGCGTAGACCACCCGCGGGCCGAGGGCTGCGCTGGTGTCGAACACGCGCAGCAGGGCGGGCTTGTCGGGCTCGGCGGCCATGTCACGAACGCTCGTGACGCCAGCCGCCAGGAACAGCGGCCCGCTGTCGAGGTCCGGGTGCGTGTGCAGGTCCCACAGTCCGGGCAGCAACGCGCGGCCCGCAGCATCGATGCGCTCCGCGCCGGCAGGGATCGGCAGTGAACCATCGGGACCGACGGCGACCACGCGTTGCTGCGCGAAAATGACGGTGGTACCCGGACGCATCGTCATGCGCTCGGAATCGAACAGGTTGGCGTGTTCGATGACGACCGCACCGGAGGGCGAGCGTCGCAACGCTTGTGCCTGTGCCGTGCGACGACGCGCCTCCTGCGCGTCCTGCTCCGCGCGCATCGCGGTGAGTGAGACCTGCCAGCCTTCACGCACGAGCGTCGAAAAGCTGTCGAAGGTCGCGAACAGTTCACCGTCCTCGTCGAGCCAGACGCTGGTGGGCTGGAACCCCAGGCCGCCGATCGAATACAGGCTGACCTGGCGGGAAGATTCGCCGTCGCTGATCTGCAGTTGCGATAACTGCTGCAGGTCTGCCTCACCCTGCGGCAGCAAGGCCAGCTTGCGGTCCGGTGCGTCGCGCAGTGCGCGTGCCAGCAGTCCCAGTTCCTCGAACGAGCCGGACTGGCTGACGTAGAACGCCGCGCCTGCGACGGGCTGGGTACCGCTTTCGACCTTGTTCTGCCAGGTGGCGGTGCCGCGTGCGCGCGTGAAGCGTTCGGCCACCGGACTCTTGAGGTAGTCATTGCCGTCCGTCGTGATGGCCACCGGGACGTTCTTTGCATCGAGCTGGATCTTCGATGTCAGCGCCGGGCCACGACCGCGATCGTTGTACGCGAAGTGGACGACGCGGGTGCCGTCGGCCTGCAGGCAGACCGTCTGGTAACCGGCGCGATTGCCCATCAGGCTGAACGCGTACTCGCGGCTCGACCGGGTGCCCGTCGGGCAGGCAATGGGTTGCGGCACCGCGATCGGCGCCCGCACTGAGGCCGGCGCATCCGCCGCCGACGCAGGGCCCGCCAGGACCTGCACCGCTGTGACGACTCCGGCGGCCCATCTGGCCCACATATTCATCATCATTCGATCCATTGCCCCCGAGAGGATGAGTCCGGCAGAGGCTCGAGCAGCCCGGTCACCAGCGTGTCCATCTGCGCAGTCGGGATATCCGCCACTGCATCTGCCGCAGTCGTCAGGCGCGCCAGCACGTCGGTCTGCGTGCGGCCGCGCTCGAAGGCGACGCGGTACGGTATTTCGTGGTGGAACATCACCATCGAATAACGCGGAATGAAGCGCTCCGGGTGACGCCGCTCGAGCTCGAAGCTCAGTTCCTTGCGCAGCATGAACTTGGGATCGCGGACCGTGTCCCGCATCTCCAGGAAATTCTCCAGGGCCATTGCGGCGATCGCTTCGGTGTCCGGCTTGCGCAACTGGAAGAACTGCTCGAAGGCCGACCGCCAGTCGCTGGCTGAGCGCAGCAGCCGGTCGAGTTCGAAGCAGTCCTCGAAGCACGCGTTCATGCCCTGGCCGTGGAACGGCACGATGGCATGCGCTGCATCGCCGAGCAGCACGGCGGCTTCGCCGGCTGACCAGGCATCCGCATGGACCGTGCCCATGCGGCCGACGGGACGCTCGAGGAATTCGCGGGCGAGTCCCGGCATCAGCGGCACGACGTCGGGGAACTGGCTGGCGAAGAACGCATCCACAGTTTCCCGGCTGTCGAGCGCGGCGAAGCTTTCCGCGCCGCCTTTCAGGGCGAGGAACAGCGTGACGGTGAAGCTGCCGTCGATGTTCGGCAGCGCGATCAGCATGAAGCCGCCGCGCGGCCAGATGTGCAGCGCGTTGCGCTCGATGCGGTGCGAGCCGTCCCGGCCAGTTGGCAGCGTGAGCTCCTTGTAGCCGTGCTCGAGCATGTCTTCGGTGACGCGCACGCCGAGCTGGCCGGTCATCGCGCGCCGCACGACGGAACCGGCGCCGTCTGCGGCGATCAGCGGCGCGAGCGGCTGCGTGTAGGTGTCGCCCGAGACTTCGTCGAGCATGACGAGTTCGTCGCGCTCGAAGTCGAGCGTGCGCGCCGCCTGCAGGAAGCGTGGTTCGATGCCGTAATGACGTCGTGCATGGTCGAGCAGGACGCGGTTCAGGCCCGGCCGCGAGACGGAGTGAATGACCTCGTGCGGTCGCTGACCATAAGGCACGAACGTGAGGGTACCGTCCGGCGCGTGCAGCGTGCGACCCCGCATCGGGATCAGCAACGGTTCGACGTCCGCGAAAACACCGGCCTCGCGCAGTGCGTGGATGCCGCGATCCGCCAGCGCCAGGTTGATCGAGCGGCCGGCGTCCATGTCGACCTTGCGCAAGTCCGGACGACGTTCGAACACCTGCACCTGCCGACCCTGTCGCGCGAGGTAAATGGCCATCAGCGCGCCGGACAGGCCTGCGCCCAGGATCGTCACGGGCCGCTTCACGCTGCGAGTTCCGCGTGCAGCGCATCCACGCAGCGCCAGACGTCGTCGAAGCGGTTGTAGAACGGCACCGGCGCGGCTCGGATTACGTCCGGCTCGCGCCAGTCAGGCAGGATGGAACGCCGTCGCAAGCCGTCGAAGACGGCCCGTGCGCGATCGCGCGTGAGCCCGACCAGTCGCAGCGACAACGCGGCGCCACGCGCCTGCGGATCGGAGGGCGTGATGATTTCGACGCGACCTGCAAGCCGTGCCTGCACCAGGCGTTCGAAATATCCCGTCAAGGCGACCGACTTCTGGCGCAGAGCCGGCAGACCGGCCGCGGCAAAATGCTCGAGCGACGCTGCGAGCGGCGCCATGGCGAGAATCGGTGGATTGCTGAGTTGCCAGCCTTCCGCGCCCGGCGTGGGTTTGAACTCGGGTGCCATCAGGAAGCGCGTGGCCTTGTCGTGGCCCCACCAGCCGGCGAAGCGCGGCAAGGCCGTGTCGGTTGCGTGGCGCGCGTGCACGAACGCACCGCCCACGGCACCCGGGCCGCCGTTCAGGTACTTGTAGTTGCACCACACGGCAAAGTCCGCGCCTGCGTCGTGCAGCGCGACCGGCACGTTGCCAATGGCATGCGCCAGGTCCCAGCCGACGACGCAGCCTGCTTTACGTCCCGCAGCCGTGATCGCTCCGATGTCGAGCAGCTGGCCTGTCAGGTACTGCACTCCCGGCAGCAGGATCGTGGCGATCCGCGCGCCCTCGCGTTCGATCGTCGCGACGATGTCTTCGGTTCGAAGCAGGTCTTCGCCGTCGCGCGGTGCGATCTCGATCAGGTCCCGCGCCCGGTCGAGGCCGTGAAAGCGCACCTGCGATTCGACGGCGTGGCGATCGGAAGGAAACGCCGAGCGCTCCATGAGGATGGCGCGGCGCGCACCCGCCGGCCGGTAGAAACTCACCAGCATCAAGTGCAGGTTGGCCGTCAGCGTATTCATCGCGATGACTTCGGCCGGCTCGGCCCCGACCAGCGTGGCCAGCGCAGGTGCGAGCCGCTCGTGGTACGTCAGCCACGGATGGCGCCCGGTGAAGTGCCCTTCGACCCCGAGCGAGCGCCAGTCGCGCATCACGTCCTCGACGTACTCGGAGGCCAGCACGGGTTGCGCGCCCAGCGAGTGCCCGCACAGGTAGACGAGTTCGCGGCCGCTGGCCAGGTCGCGCGGCAGGATGAAGCGGTCGTGCCAGGCCGCGAGCGCATCCCCGGCATCGAGCGCGTGCGCGTGTTCCCGGTCGAGCCTCATGTCGCGTCTCCAGGAATCGACAGCAATGGATAGAGCACGGGACGGCTCGGCGCCGCATCGGCGCCGAAGGCGGGTACCTGCAGGTCGAGCAGGTACAGCCCGTCCGCCACCGCGTCCGGCACGTAGGCGAGCTCGGTGACCAGCGCCTGTCCACGTGATGCCTGCGCCGCGTCGTCGGAACCCGGGGGCAGCCCCCAGTACACTCGATGTGCCGCGAGCCGGCCACCGTCGTCGGCGCGGTCGAGGCTCGGCAGGTCGACCACGAGCGAGGTGACCCCGCGCTCGACCAGCCATTGCATGGCTTCGGGCAGGAAATACGGTGCCGTGCTCGGCGAGCCGGAGTAGGCGCGGTGCCGTTTGTCGGTTCCGTTCGGCAGTGTGCGAATCACCACCGCCGTGAACGGGGCGGCAAGCCATGCCGACGCCGCGACAGTCAGTGCGGCCCGGTGGATCACGAGGTCATCGGCCGCAGCGTGCACGTCCGGCAGGCCGGCCGCTGCCGCGCCCAGGGGCTCCGGCTGGACCGAAACGACCAGTGCGACACAGGGCGCCACGGGTGTCAGGCTCGCGATCGTGACCGGGCTGCGCGTGACGTGCCCGATGCATTCGGTGTGGGTGCCGTGGCAATGCGGGGCCAGCGAATGCACGGCGCAGTTGCAGCTGGCGCCGTTCGCGACGCTGCCGGTGAAACCGCCGATCCGCAGGGGCTCGCTCGAGGCGGGCGTTGCGACGAAGAAGCTCGGTTGTGCGCCATCGAACTCGAGCACGATGGCGAGATCCGCAGGCGCGGTGAGGTCCGCACGCCAGCGCCGGCCGCCGGCAGTGAACTCCAGACCGTTCAAGGGGTCACTTCCTCAGTGAGCTGCCGCACGTGCGGCAGACCGTGTGCTCGGGGTTCGACCAGAACCGTTCGAAGACCGGCGGCAGTTGCGTTTCGATGTGGGTGATCTGCAGGTATTCGCTGTACAGGCGGGCGTCGCAGCGGTCGCAGTACCAGAGGAAACCATCGGCTTCGCCGGGGCGCCGCTTGCGCTCCACGACGAGCCCGACCGTATCGGCAAACCGCTGCGGAGAGTGCGGTACATGGGCAGGCAGCAGCAGTACGTCGCCTGCGCGGATGGGAATATCCACGCGCCTTCCGTCCTGGACCGTCCGCAGCAGCATGTCGCCTTCGAGCTGGTAGAAGAACTCCTCGCCCGGGTCGTCGTGGTAGTCCTGGCGGGCGTTCGGGCCGCCGACCACCATGATGATGAACTCACCCTGTTCGAATACCTGCTTGTTGCAGACGGGCGGGCGCAGTTCGTCCCGATGCGCGTCGATCCACTGCCGGAGGTTGAATGGTGTCAAAGACTGCATGGTCCGAGTATAAATTAGCCACCATGAGCCGACGCAGACTCCGCTTCGGTCTGGCCCCGCTGCTGGCACTCGCCGTGGCTGCTGTCGGAGCGCCTGCCGGGGCACAGACGGCAGCAGATGCCAGCCCGGCGGGGGCTGGCCCGACCGTCAATGCAGTCTGGACGGAGCACGAGTTCACGTTCACCTATTTCGGCCGTGGCACGTACTACTCGTGCGGCGGGCTGGAAAACAAGATTGCGTACATCCTGACGGAACTTGGCGCCCGCCCGGAGCCCTGGGTACGGGTCGGCTGTCTTGACGGCACGGGCGTCCAGCTGATGCCGACGGCACGCATCAGGGTGGCGGTTCCCGCCGCGGTGACGCCGGAATTGCTGGCGCAGCTCGAGGCGGATAAACCGAAGCGCGAGCTGATCGCGAAGGCCCAGGGCAAGGGGGCGGCGGTCGATGGGGCGACGGCGCAGTTTCCGGCCGAGCAACGAATCGTCGAGTTTACAGGCCGGCGCCTTGGTCGCATCGATGACGGCGACTGCGAACTGTTCGAGCAATTACTGCCGCAGGTCCTGGAGCCGCTGGGGGTTCGCGAGGCACCTGGTTCATCGCTGAGGTGCATGCCGCGCGCGTCGCAGTTCGGTTCGGTCCAGCTCAGGCTCGAATCGCTCCATGCAAAGCCGGCAGCGGTTGCCGAGCCCGCCGGACCCTGAGGCTGGATCGACCGCTCAGTCCTCGAGCGGCAGTCCGCCGGCCTGGTTCGCCACCTGCACCGGCAGGGCGTCGGGCACGTCGATGCGCTGCCCGGTCAGTGTGCCTCCCCAGACGCATCCCGTGTCGAGGCCGAGCGCGTGGTCCTCGTCCACGTAACCCATGGCCGACCAGTGGCCGAAGACGAGTCGTTCGCCGGCAGATTGCCGCCAGGGAATGCGAAACCACGGTTGCGTACCCTGCGGGGCGGTTGCAGGCAAGCCCTTGAACTTGAGCACCATGCGACCCGTTGCGGCATCGCACACGCGCAGTCGCGTCAATGCGTTGATGGTGAAGCGGATGCGATCCCAGCCGTCGAGGTCGTCCCGCCAGGTGTCGGGCTCGTTGCCATACATGCGTTGGTAGAGCTGCCCAGCCATTTCGCCGCGCAGCCTGCGCTGTACCTCGCCCGCGCAGGCTGCGGCCGTCTGCAGGTTCCACTGCGGCGGCAGGCCCGCGTGCAGCATCGAGAGGCCGAGGCGTGCGTCGCGGTGCAGCAGTGGACGCGCCTGCAGCCAGTCGAGCAGCTCGTCGGCGTCCGGCGCGTCGAGGACGGGACGCAGTCCCGCATCGCGGTCGCGCCAAGCCGCGCCGCCGCGCGCGAGGGCGAGCAGGTGCAGGTCGTGATTGCCGAGGACAGTAATGGCGGCATTACCCAGTGACTTGACGAAGCGCAGCGTGTCGAGGGACCGCGGACCGCGATTGACCAGGTCGCCGACGAACCAGAGCCGGTCCCGTGACGCGTCGAACCGCAGGCGGTCGAGGAGGGTGTCCAGCTCGTCCTTGCAGCCCTGGACGTCGCCGATCGCAAAGACGGCCATTCAGCCAGTCAGTGCAGCACGC
Source organism: Pseudomonadota bacterium (assembly GCA_016704655.1). Classification (GTDB taxonomy): domain Bacteria; phylum Pseudomonadota; class Gammaproteobacteria; order Steroidobacterales; family Steroidobacteraceae; genus RPQJ01. Next base: position 49,752 of record JADIZR010000008.1, read on the forward strand.
CCGGCATGGCGAGCCGGAACGGCGCGATCGGTGCGTCGAACTGCTCGCCGTCGTCCGCGACCATGTGGTATTTGCCCTGCATCGCGCCGACCGGCGTCTCGAGGATGGCGCCGCTGGAATACCGGAACCCCTGGCCCGGCTGCAGGTGCGGCTGCTCGCCGACGACGCCGTCGCCGACCACTTCCTGCACCTTGCCGTTGGCGTCGGTGATGAGCCAGTGGCGCGTCACGAGGCGCGCCGGCTTGGTCCCTTCGTTACGAATCGTGATCGTGTACGCGAACACGAACCGGCCCTCGACCGGGTTCGACTGGTCCTCGACGTAATTCGTGCTGACGTCGACGCGGATGCGATGCGCCGCAGCCGTCGTCATGTCTTTTTCCAGCGCACGGCGAGCACGTCGCACGGCGCCGAATGCAGGATCGTGTCCTCGGTCTGGTTGAACATGATCGACAGGCCGTGGCGTTCACGGCTGCCGAGCACGATCAGGTCGACGCCGCGGTCGGTAGCGATGCGCACGAGCTCGGCCTTGATGTTGCCGGCCTGCACGATGCGCTCAGCCTTCTCGAGCCCGGTTTTCTGTGCCAGCTCGGCGATGCGCCGCGTGGCGCGCTCGATCAGCTCGCCTTCGATCTGCACGGCCGGCAGCAGGGCCTCGCCCATCGGTTCGACGGGGACGTATTCCACGACGTGCAGCAGGATGACCTCGGCCCCGTAACGCTCGGCGACGTCACGCGCCCGCTCGGCGATCTTTTCGCTGCCTTCGGTGATGTCCACAGCGAGCAGGATCTTCTTGTATTCGCGCATGGTGTGCTCCGTGGAACGCGTGGTTCCGGTGCGAAAAGCGGTCCAGGAAAGATTATAGGCGGCGCCGCAGGGGCCACCAATCGGGAATCATTCTGCCGGAATAACGCCGGACGCGTCCCCTCGTCGGGCGACCCACTCGCCCGCCAGGGCGGCAAACCGGGCCGGGGCGAGCGTTTCGGCCCGTGCCCCGGGATCCACGCCCGCGGCCACGATTCCTGCCACGTCGAGCAGGCCCATCAGCGCATTGCGCAGCGTCTTGCGGCGCTTCGAAAACGCTGCCGCGACCACGGTTGCGAACGCGGCCTGGTCGGCGACTTCGAACGGCGGCGTGGCATGCGGGGTCAGCGCGAAAAACGTCGAGGTGACCTGGGGCGCCGGTTTGAAGGCGCCGGCGCCGATGTCGAACAGCCGCTCCACCTTGACGTGCGGCGCGAGCATCACCGTGAGTCGGCCATAGTCGCCCGATCCGGGCGCGGCCGCCATGCGCACGACCACTTCCTTCTGCAGCATGAAGTGCATGTCGGCGAAGGCATCGAGCTGCGAAATGAAGTGGAACAGCAGCGGCGTCGAAACGTTGTACGGCAGGTTGCCGATCAGCCGCAGCTTCGGCCCGTCGCCACGCAGCGCGCGAAAGTCGAACTCGAGCGCGTCGGCGAGGTGGACGTTCAGTTCGCCACGTCCCCGGCACTGCAGCTGCAGCTGCGGCACGACGTCGCGATCGATCTCGACCACGTCGAGCCTGCCCGCCAGCGCCAGGACAGGTGCCGTGATCGCGCCGCGGCCGGGGCCGACTTCCACGAGCCGATCGCCCGGACGCGGGTCGATGGCGCGCACGATCCGGTCGATCGTGCCTGGGTCGTGCAGGAAATGCTGCCCGTAGCGCTTCTTGGCGTGACCGTGCTTCACCAGTGCGATGCCTGGCGCCGCGCGCGCCGGCTCAGTTCGAGCGCCAGCGCAAACGCGGCCTGCAGGCTGCCGGGATCGGCCTTGCGCGTACCGGCAAGATCGAGCGCCGTGCCGTGATCGACGGACGTGCGCACGATCGGCAGACCGAGCGTGACGTTGACGGCGTGGCCGAAACTCGCGTGCTTCAGCACCGGCAGGCCCTGGTCGTGGAACATGGCGACGACGGCGTCGATGCCCTTGAGCCGTTGCGGCACGAACGCGGTGTCGGCCGGAACGGGGCCGACGAGATCGAGTCCGTCGCCGCGAAGTGCGGCCAGTGTCGGCTCGATCACCTCGATTTCTTCGCGCCCGAGGTGACCGCCCTCGCCGGCGTGCGGGTTCAGGCCGAGCACCAGGATCCGCGGTCGCCGCAGGCCGAACAGCGACTGCAGGTCGCCCGCCACGATGCGCAACACGGCCTCGAGTCGCGACGGCGTGATGGCCGCGCTCACTTTCCGTAACGGCAAGTGCGTGGTCGCGAGTGCGACGCGCAAACCGCCGCCGACCAGCAGCATCACGGGCAGGCGCACGCCGGTGCGCCTGGCGAGGTATTCCGTGTGCCCGGTGAACGGGACCCCTGCTTCGTTGATGATCGATTTCTGCACGGGCGCGGTCACGATCGCCTGGAACGCACCCGCTGCGCAGCCGCCGACGGCGACGTCGAGCGTCTCCAGCACGTAACGCGCGTTTGCCGTCGCCAGAATGCCGGGCCGTGCCGGTTCCGCCAGCGGCACGTGCAGGAGTTCGACGCCGGCACGTGGCCGGCTCGTTGCATCGAAATCCGGCAGTTTGAGTTCGCGGGCGCTGCGCGGCCGCGCGCGGCCGAACAGGGAGCGGTCACCGATCAGGACGATGCGGCAGCCTTGCGGTGCCGTCTCGAGCAGTTCGGTACAGAGATCCGGGCCGATGCCCGCCGGTTCACCGGTGGTGACGGCGACGGTGCGCAGCACTGCGGCACGGCGCGATCGGCCCGTGGTGTTCACATCCGGTATTCGACGAACGCTTCGTCGCGCAGCCGGCGCAGCCAGATTTCCGTTTCTTCGTCCGCACGCGCTTCGCGCAGCTGACTGACGCAACGGTTGCGTGTCATGTCCTCGGTCGCGTCGTAGGTGCGGCGACCGAGCAACTGCACGATGTGCCAGCCGAACTGCGTGCGGAACGGCGGGCTGATCTCGTTTTCGGCGAGTGCGTCGATCTGCTTTTCGAATTCGGGCACGAAGCTGCCGGGCCCGGCCCAGCCGAGGTCGCCGCCCGCTGCCGCGGAACCCGGGTCTTCGGACGTGACCGAGGCGACCGCTTCGAAACTCTCGCCCTTCAGGACGCGGTCGCGGATCTGCGCGAGCTTCTGCCGCACGGTCTCGTCATCCATCACTTCCGTGGGTTTCATCAGGATGTGCCGGGCGTGCACCTGCGACACGAGCGCCGGCGCCTGGCCGCCGCGGATCTCGAGCACTTTGAAGATATGCAGACCGCTGGGCGTGCGGATCGGCTGCGTCACCTCACCGGCCTGCAGCGTGGGGATGATGTCGGCGACGAACGAAGGCAACTGGCCCGCCTTGCGCCAGCCGAGCGCGCCGCCTTCGAGTGCCGTGCCGGAATCGGAATACGTGATGGCAAGTTGCGCGAAGTCTTCGCTCTTCGTCGCGCGTTCGTAAACGGCCTGCGCGCGCGAGGTGCGCTCCGCGATCTGCTTCTCGTCTGCCGTACCCGGAATGGCGACCAGGATGTGCGCCAGGTTGAATTCGTTGTCGGCGCCCGGCGAGGCATTGCGCTTCGCGACGCATTGCTCGACTTCACGCGGCGACACGTACACGCGCGCGAGCACGTCGCGCTGGCGCAGCCCCTGCAGCGTCATCTCGCGGCGGACTTCCTCGCGGTAGTCGCGATAATCGATGCCCTGGGCCTCGAGCGTGGCCGGCATGTCGCTGAACTTCATGTTGTTGCGCGCGGCGACGTCGGTGAGCGCGGTGTTCACCATCTCGTCCGAGACTTTCAGACCGAGGCGCTCGGCGCGTTGCATCTGCAGCTCCTGCAGCACGAGGCGCTCGAGCACCTGCTGGCGCAGGACGTTGCGCGGCGGCAGCTGCTGGCCCGACTGCTGGATGCGCGCGCTGACCGTGGCCATCTGCTTTTCGACCTCGCTGCGCAGCACCAGGCCGTCATTGACGACGGCGGCGACCCGGTCCAGCAGCACGCCGGATGAGCTCAGGTCATTGGACTGGGCGTGGACCGTGCCCACGGCGGCGAGCAACAGGACGGCTACGCCGAAAAACTGCTTATATTTCAAGGGCATCTCAGGGTCAGGGCGCGGACGCAGGCGAGGAGTATCCCCGAATCGCTTCGCGCAGGAAAGCTTCGTTGTCGACTCCGACACTGGACAAACCCTTCAGTTCCAGCTGCAGGCCGATCGACGTTTCGGCAGCCCCCCGAGCGGCTGGAGATAAAGCGTCGACCGATCACGCGCACGGCCCAGCAGCACGACGAATATTCGAGGCCCAGGAACTGGTCGAGCGTGTTTTCTTCCTGCAGCGAGTAGACGAAGCGCGCGAAGCCGCGCCACTGGTTGTTGATCGGCCAGGCGCCCGACACGTCGACCTGCTCGAGCAGGTCGCGCCGGAACCGGTAACCTGCGTTGATCACGCGGCCGGGCGTCGGGTTGTACTGCACGAAGGTTTCCGAACGCTCGCCCTGCGTCTCGTCCGGGTTCCACTGGTAGGCAAAGCGCGCGTTCCAGTTCTTGTACGCGTTGAGCTCGACCTCGGCCACGACGTCCGACGTCGAGCGATCGCGCACCGGCTCGTCCGGCAGCGCGACGCGCGGGTCCTGGAAGTAGAACGCCTGCCCGAGCGTGGCGCTCAGGTACTGGCGACCGCGGCTCGAGTCGAGCAGGCGGGTGGTGACGCCGACGCTGACCTGGTTCGCGTCCCCGATCCGGTCCGGACCGACGTAGCGGTTGGTGCGGAACAGCTGCACGAGGTTCAGGTCGGGAATGCCGGTATCGAAAACCGGCAGGTCATCCTGGTTCTTGTAAGGCACGTACAGGTACAGCATTCGCGGCTCGAGCGTCTGCACGCGCGTGCCTTGCGAGCCCGACGCCCTTTCCAGCGTGAAACCCGCGTCGAGGCTGGCCGACGGCAGCGAGCGATCCGGTGCATCGTCGGCATCCGGTGCGGTCTCGTCCAGCAGGTATTGCGTGTAGCGGTAAGCCGCGCCCGCTGCGACGAACCCGCCATTGCGATCGACACGCCATTCGAGCGACGGCTCGGCGTCGAGGCGGACCCCCTGGGGCCCGAGCTCGCGCTGAAAATTGGTCGCCTCGGCGAACACGGAACCCGACAGCCCGCCGGCGAAATCGCGCCACTGCCCGAGTGCCGTCAGCTGTGGCGCGATGCGATAGGGCTCGTCCTCTGCCGCCAGCGTGTTGTCGATGACCTGGTAGCCCTGCGCGCGGGCATTGAGCGTCCAGGCCGCGGTGTCGTGACGCAGTTCGATATAGCGATTCACGAACTGGACGCTCGTGCCCTCGAAGCCGACGCCGAAGTCCTCGAAGTAGTCGTTGTCGCTCACGTCGGTCGCATCGATCAGCAGCCGGGTGCGGGGAGCAAAGCGCGTGACGTGGCGCCAGTCGATGACGCCGCGGGCTTCGCCGGTTTCCTGGTCGTTGACCAGGTACTCGACGTTGAGCTGGCTGCGGCTGCGTTCGCTCAGGTAGCGCAGCTCCGGATCGAACCGGATGCCGCGCGACGAATACCAGCGCGAGGTGAGCGTGGCGTCGTAGTTTTCGGCCAGGTTCCAGTAGTAGGGCACGGCGATCTGCGTGCCGGTGCGGCTGCCGCTGCCGATCGTCGGGAACAGCAGGCCGGATTTGCGCTGGTCACCGACGGGAAACGAGATCCACGGCGTGTAGAAAATCGGCACGCCAAGAAATTCGATGCGTACGTCGCGCCCGGTGCCGATCAGGGTTTTCTGGTCGATCTCGATTGCGCCGGCGGCGAGACTCCAGTCCTCGTTGCCCGGGGGGCAGGCCGTGTAGCGCACGCCCTCGAGGCCGATCTGACCCGATTGCCTGAATCTCGCATTCGCCGCCGCGCCCCGCACCGACTGCTCGCGCAGTTCGAATTCGGCGCCTTCGAAACTGCCCTCGCCGCCTTCCTGGAAAGTGCCGCCCTTGCCGCGCACGTGCATCTGCGGGTCGAGGTATTCGATGTCGCCGTTCAATTCGACGCTGCGTTGTTCAGCATTGATCGAAGCCTGGTCGGCCGTGAGCAGGCGCTGACCCATGCGGATCTGCACGTTGCCGCGCAGTTCGGCGTCGCCGGCACGGCCGAGTTCGCCGGTATCGCTGGTGACGTGGATCTGCGGGTCGTCCGGATCGGCCTGCAGCAGTTCCTCGATGCGTGGGTCGATGTCGGATTGGACGGCGCAACGGTCGCCGCGCGCAGGTTCGGCGACTGCCGCGGCTGGCGCAGGTCCCGGGACCGGTGACTGTTCCTGCGCCTGGGCGGACGCGACCCCGAGCCAGGCGCAGAGCGCCGCCCTCCGCAGGGTGGCCTGCAGCACCTGCTGCAGGCGCGTGGAACCAGGGCACGGCGTCGTCATCCGCACGATTATAATTGCGCGCGAATCCTCGCATCCGACTATTGCCTGCCCGTTTTCCAGCCCAACCGGGGTCCCCGCTTGAACGAATCACGCCCGCATCCGCCGCCCACGGGCCAGGACGATCCGCGTCTCGAGTTGCTGCGCCAGTGGCTCGAACGGGACCTTGGCATGCGCCAGTACGGCATCGCGCCGGCCTCCGCTGACGCAAGTTTCCGCCGCTATTTCCGCGTGACGCGCGCGGGACAGGCTTCGCTGATCGTCATGGATGCGCCTCCCGGCAAGGAAGACGTCACGCCCTACCTGCGCGTCGCCGCCATGCTGCAGGAGATCGGCGTGCATGCGCCCCGCGTCCTGCAACGATCTGAACGGGAGGGGTTCCTGCTGCTGACCGACCTCGGCACGACGATGTACCTGCCGGAGCTCGCCAAGCCGGGCCAGGCCGATCCGCTGTACGCCGACGCGCTGACAGCGCTGGTCCAGATCCAGGCTCGCGGCGCGCAGGCCGCTGCGGAGCTGCCGCCGTACGACGAGAAGCTGCTGCGATTCGAGATGAGCCTCTTTCCCGACTGGCTGCTGCAGCGTCACCTCTCATTGGAGTTGAGCGCACGCGAAGCGCAGGTGCTGCAGGAGGCGATGACTGCGCTGGTCGCCAACGCATTCGAGCAACCGCAGGTCTTCGTGCATCGCGACTATCACTCGCGCAACCTGATGGTCTGCCCCGAGGCCAATCCCGGCATCATCGATTTCCAGGACGCCGTGCGGGGCGGCCTCACGTACGACCTCGTTTCGCTGCTGCGCGACAGCTACATCGCCTGGCCGCAGGCGCGAGTAGTCGGGTGGGCACTGGAGTTTCGTCGACTTGCGATCGCAGCCGGGTTGTCGGCAGGCCGGGACGAAGCGCAGTTCCTGCGCTGGTTCGACCTCATGGGTGTGCAGCGCCACCTCAAGGTCGGCGGCATCTTTGCGCGACTCTGCCACCGGGACGGCAAGCCAGGGTACCTGGCCGACATTCCACGCACGCTGCAGTACGCGGTCGACTCGTGCGCACGCCATGCGGATTTCGGCGAACTCGGCGAGTTGATCGCGACGCGTGTCCTGCCCGCGGTGATTGCCAGGCTCGAAGGCAACACCCGTTGAAAGCGATGATCCTCGCGGCGGGGAAGGGCGAGCGCATGCGACCGCTCACGCTCAGCCGTCCGAAGCCGCTGCTCGACGTGGGTGGCATGGCGCTGATCGAGCATCACCTCTATGCGCTGGCGACGGCCGGGTTCGGCGAGGTCGTCGTCAACCTGTCGTGGCTCGGCGAGCAGATCCCGGCAGCGCTCGGCGACGGAGCGCGCTACGGCCTGAAAATCGACTACAGCGCGGAGGGTCCGCAACCGCTCGAGACGGGCGGCGGTATCTTCCGTGCGCTGCCGTTGCTGTGCCCGATGGGCGTCGAGCCGTTCCTGGTGCTGAACGGCGACGTCTGGATGCAGTATCCCTTCGCGGACCTGCGCGAGAGGTACGCGCAAGGACTGCCGGGCAGGGACCAGGCGCACCTGGTGCTGGTGCCGAACCCGGAGCACAACCGCCAGGGCGATTTCGCGTTCGACGCGGGACGCATGATCGAGTCCGTGCCGGGAACGGCGGCGGACACGTCCGTGGCGAACCGGATCGCGGCTTTGCCGAAATTCACGTTCTCGGGACTCGGCGTGTATCACCCGTCGCTGTTCAACGGCTGCGCGGACGGCATCTTCAAGCTGGCGCCACTGCTGCGTACGGCGGCCGTCAACGGTCGTGTCGGCGCGGAAGTGTTCGAGGGCGACTGGCTCGACATCGGCACGCCGGAGCGGCTCGCTGCGCTGAATGCGCGCCTGCGTTCGTGAACGTCGCGGACGCGCCAGCATGCCGCAAGTACAATGCCCGCCCATGAGCGAGTTCAAAGGGATCCCGGTCGTCCCCGGCGTCAAGGCCGGTGCCACGAGTGGCGAAAAATACCAGACAGTCCAAGGGTTTACGGCGATCCGTGACGGCATCAAGGCGGCGGCTTCGAGCGCGTCCGTGACGCCTGCGGGCCGCAAGCCCGCCTGGCTGCGGGCGCCCATGCCGGCCGGTCGCGGCTTCGAAACGGTCAAGCAGACCGTGCGTGAACACCGCCTCGCCACCGTCTGCGAGGAAGCGAAGTGCCCGAACATCGGCGAGTGCTGGAACGCGGGCACCGCCACGATCATGTTGCTGGGCGCCGTCTGCACGCGCGCGTGCCGTTTCTGCGCGGTCGATACCGGCAACCCGCACGGCTGGCTCGATGCCGACGAACCGGCCAATGCCGCGCGGACCGTGCAGCTGATGCAGCTGAAGTACGTCGTGCTGACGTCGGTCAATCGCGACGACCTGCCCGACGGCGGAGCCGCGCATTTCGCCGCCTGCGTGCGCGAGATCAAGCGCCTCAATCCCGCAACCGCGGTCGAGGCGCTGACGCCTGATTTCCAGGGCGTGATGGCCGACGTCGCGACGGTCGTCGACAGCGGACTCGACGTCTTCGCGCAGAACGTCGAGACCGTGCGCCGGTTGACTCACCCGGTGCGCGATCCGCGGGCGTCCTACGAGCAGACGCTGGCGGTGCTGGCGCATGCAAAGCGGCATCGCCGCGCGCAGGGTGACGTGCTGGTGAAGACCAGCCTGATGCTCGGTCTCGGTGAAACGGACGCCGAGATCCTGGAGACGATGCGCGACCTGCGCGCTGCGGGCGTGGACCTGCTCACGCTCGGCCAGTACCTGCGGCCGACGGTAAACCACCTGACGGTCGAACGTTTCGTGACGCCCGAGGAATTCGACTGGTACCGTCAGCACGCGCTCGAACTGGGTTTCGTCGAATGCGTGTCGGGGCCGCTCGTGCGTTCGAGTTACCGCGCCGAACAGGCCATGGCCCGGAACAACGCAGGCCTCGCCGCAGGCGGGCTCGCCAGGCGTGGCTGAACGCGACGCATCGACGGATGCACGGCGCGCGCTGCCGGGCGTGTCGACACCGGCGCTGAAGTGGCTCGGCCGCGTCGACTACGAGCCGACGTGGCGCGCCATGCAGCGCCGCACCGACGAGGCGACTGCTGCCACACCCGACGAAATCTGGTTTCTGGAGCACCCACCCGTCTTCACGATGGGCATGAACGCCCAGGCGGTGCACCTGCTCGCGCCCGGCGACATTCCCGTCGTCGACATCGACCGCGGCGGGCAGGTCACCTACCACGGGCCCGGACAACTCGTCGTTTATCCGTTGCTGGACCTCACGCGGCTGGGCCTCGGCGTGCGTGCGCTCGTCGAGGGCATCGAGCGCGCCATCGTCGCGACGGTCGCGCAGTGGGGCGTCCAGGCCTATGGCAAGCGCGACGCACCCGGCGTGTATGTCGGCGAACGCAAGATCGCGAGCGTCGGACTGCGCATCCGTCGCGGCCGTTCGTACCACGGGCTGGCCCTCAACGTCGCGATGGATCTCGAACCGTTCGCGCGCATCAATCCCTGCGGCTATGCGGGGCTGCAGATGACGCAGCTCAGCGAGCTGGGTGGTCCTGCCAGCGTGCGCGAGGTGAGCGAGGCGCTGGCACCGCAGCTGCTGCGTGCGCTGGGGTTCGGCGCCCCGGCGGAACCTCAGAGTGCGACGAGCACCTGGCTGCAGGACGTGAGCTCCCGGTAGAGCGCGTCGAGCTGGGCCTTGCTCGTGGCAACCACCGTCACTGTGATCGACAGGTACTTGCCGTTGCTGCTGGGCCGCTCTTCGATGCGGTCCGGTGCGAGCGTACCGAAATGGCGCGTCACGATTCCCATGACGAGGCTGCGGAAATCGTCCGAAGCCTGGCCCATGATCTTCACCGGAAAATCGGTGGGAAACCTGAGCAGCGTTTCCTCGGGCTCGGGCGGCGCCTCGCTCATGTGTCCGCCAGGGGCGGCCGTGCGGCGATCGCGTCGAGGTGTTGCTGCAACCGTGCATACATCGACAGCCACTTCGCGCCAGGCGTCCCGGCGCCGACGGGCCGGCCGTCCAAGGACGTGACGGGCAGCACGCCGCGACCCGCGGAAGCGATCCAGACCTCGGACGCGGAGCGCATTTCGTCGACGCTGAACGTGCGGATCTCGACCGGCAGCCAGCCTGCCGCAAGTTCGATCACTGCATCCCGCGAGGTACCCGGCAGGACGCTGTGGTCGTTGGGCGGCGTGACCAGTGTGCCGTCGCGCACGATAAAGACCGTGCTCGAGGAGCCCTCGGTCACGTGCCCATCCCGCGTGAGGATGGCTTCGGAGCCGCCCTTGTCCTGCGCCTCCTGGCGCAGCAGCACGTTGGCAAGCAGCGCGACCGACTTGATGTCGCAGCGCGCCCAGCGTGTGTCCTCGAGCGTGACGCCGGCGAGGCCGCGTGCAAGCAGCGACTGCGCCGGTTGCGGATACGGACTGACGAAGGCGAAGCCCGTGGGTTCAACTGTCGCAGGCGGAAACAGGTGGTTGCGGCCGTATTCCATGCCGCGCGTCACCTGCAGGTAGACGAGCAGTTCGGTGGCGCTGGCCGCGGTGACCAGCGTGTTGGTCACGTCGGTCCAGCCCGCCAGCGGCAGCGGATTGCGGATGCGCAGTTCCTTGAGGCTGCGGTCGAAGCGTTCGAGATGCTGGCGCATGCGGAACGGCCGTCCGCGATGCACCGGCACCACTTCGTAGGCGCCGTCCGCGAAGAGGAAGCCGCGGTCGAGTGGCGAGATTCGTGCTTCGGCCAGCGGCAGGTACTCGCCGTTCAACCAGCAGGTGGGATACGGATCGGCCATCGCTGCTGCTCCGTCAGTGGAACAGCAGCCGCAGGCTGTCCCAGGCGCGGCCGAAGAAGCCGGCGGCGGGGACGTCCGCCGTCGGGAAGAGGTCGTACGTCGCGATCGTCTGGCCGTCGACGACGACCTTGGCCTTGCCGACCGACTTGTTCTTCGCGAGCGGCGCCACCAGCGTCTCTGGCAGCTCGAAGTCGGCCTTCACCGAACTCACGTGACCGCGCTGATTCGTGACATAGAGGTCGCGACCCACGGTCAGGCCGACTTCGTCCTGCTTGCCTTTCCAGACGCGCATCGTCGTGAGCGGCTGGCCAGCCGCGTAAATGCGCTTGGTCTCGAAGAAGTTGAAGCCATAGTTGAGCAACGCGGCGCTCGCTTCCTCGCGGGCACGCATGGAATCCGTGCCCATCACGGCGGAGACCAGCCGCATGTCGCCGCGCTTCGCGGAGGTCACCAGGCAGTAGCCCGCGGATTTGGTGTGGCCAGTCTTGACTCCGTCCACCGATGGGTCGCGCCACAGGAGCCCGTTGCGGTTCTGCTGGGTGATGTCGTTCCAGGTGAACTCCTTCTGCGAGTACCACTTGTAGTACTCGGGGAATTCGCGGATCAGCGCATTCGCGAGCGTCGCCGCGTCCCGCGCCGTGATGTACTGCTCCGGGTTGGGCATGCCCGCGGCATCGGTGAAGTGCGTGCCCGTGAGGCCGAGCCGCTTCGCGAAGCTGTTCATCATCTGCACGAAGGTGGCCTCGGTGCCGGCAACATGCTCGGCGAGCGCAACCGTCGCGTCGTTACCCGACTGCACGATCATGCCCTGCAGCAGGTTCTCGATCGAGACCTGCGTGCCGACCTCGATGTACATGGCTGAGCCGCCGAGCTTCGGCGCCGCCTGCCGCCAGGCGTTCTCGCTCACCGTGACCAGGTCCCCAAGTTTGATGCGGCCCTCCTTGAGCGAATGGAACACGACGTAGGCTGTCATCAGCTTGGTCAGGCTCGCCGGTTCCTGGCGTGAATCGGGTTCGAGCGCCGCGAGCACGCGACCGCTCTCGTGATCGATGACGATGAAGCTGCGGGCGTTGAGCTGCGGCGGGGGTGGCAATGCCGTGGCGGGCGCTGCGGCGGTTGCCGGCGCGACGGCTGTCGCAGCGTCACCGGCGGCAGCCGGGGCGGCGGCCTCCTTGTCGTCGGAACCGCAACCGGCAAGAGCGAGGCCGGCGAAGAGCGCCAGGGCAAAGAGGGTCGGCTTGAGCTTCATTTCTGCGTGGGAACCATAGGTGTAGGGTGGAGTGGAGGATTCAGGTGCCGGAGGTCGTCGTCGACCATCCAGTGGACGGCGCCGCTGGCTTCGTCGGTGCGGGGGCGACGTACCCGCCGCCCGCAGGCAACGGCTGCCCTGAGCGCCTGGCGCCGATGGCGTCCGCGAGGTCGCTGACGGCGCTCGCATACATGTGACTGCGGTTGTAGCGCGTGATCGCGTAGAAATTGGTGAAGCCGACACGGTATTCGGTCCCGCCCGCCACTTTGAGCGCGACCAGCATCGCCGGTGCATCCGCAGGCAGGCTCGTCTCGAACCTGACGCCGCGCGCCCGCAACGAACCCACGGTTTCCGTCAGCGCCAGCTTCTCGCCCAGGCCCTCCAGGTTGGCGCTGCTCGCGTCGGCTGCCGCCAGGACCGGTTCGCCCGCGCGCCAGCCGTGCACCTTGAGGTAGTTGCCTACGCTCGAGAACACGTCGGCCCAGTCGTTCCAGAGGTCGCGCTTGCCGTCCGCGTCGCCGTCGACCGCGTAGTTGCGGAAGCTGCTCGGCATGAACTGCGGCAGTCCCATGGCGCCCGCGTAGGAGCCGACCGGCGCGAGCGGGTCGAGACCTTCTTCGCGGGCCATCACGAGATATTGCTCGAGTTCGCCGCGGAAGAACGCCTGGCGGGGCGGGTAATCGAAGGCGAGCGTCGCGAGCGCGTCGATCACTCGATACTTGCCGACGTTTTCGCCGAAGAACGTCTCGACGCCGACGATGCCGAGCAGGATGTCCACGGGGACGCCGGTTGCGGTCGCGGCTTGCTCGAGTTCGGCCTGCTTCAGGCCGTGGACCTCGGCGCCACGCGCGATGCGACGCTCGATCAGGAACCTGGGCCGGTACTCGTCCCACGCCAGCGTGCGCTCGGCCGGTTTCGCGATCGCTTGCAGGATCGCGGGCTTGGATTCGACCTGCGCGAACAGCGCGACGAGCGGTTCAGCCTCGAAGCCGTGCTTCTTGCCGACGCTGGCGATGAAGGCGTCGATGTCGGCGCGCGCGGGATCGAAAGCCTGGGCATGCGCGGGCTGCGCATGCCAGAGCGCAAGCGAGAGCGCCACCGCGAAGGGGCGGGCGATGCAGCGGAGCGGGCCGGTGGCCCGCCGAGTGAGCGGTTGCCGTGTCACGTTGAGACCAGTTTGCGGCGGGAGTGGACTGCCATGAGGATACCGAACCCTGCCATGAGGGTCACCAGCGATGTGCCGCCGTAACTTACGAGCGGCAACGGCACGCCAACGACGGGCAGCAGTCCCGCGACCATGCCGCTGTTGACGAAGGCGTACACCGAGAACAGCAGCGTGAGACTGCCAGCCGTCAGACGGGTGAACGTGTCCTGTGCCTGAGTCGCGATGTAGAGCCCGCGACCGATCACGAGCAGATACAGCGCCATCAGCACGATGCAGCCGACGAGGCCCCATTCCTCGCCGATCACGGCGAAGATGAAGTCGGTCGAGCGCTCGGGCAGGAACTCGAGCTGTGCCTGGCTGCCGTTCATGAAGCCTTTGCCGAAGATTCCACCCGAGCCGATCGCGATCTGCGACTGGATCGTGTGGTAGCCGGCTCCGAGCGGGTCGTTCTGCGGGTTCAGGAAGGTCAGCACACGCTGGCGCTGGTAGTCGTGCAGCAGGAACTTCCAGACCACCGGGATGGCTCCCGCGATCAATGCACCCAATCCGAGGATGTACCGCAGTTGCAGTCCCGCGAGCAGGATGACGAGCCCGCCGCCTGCCGTCACCAGCAGTGCGGTGCCGAGGTCGGGCTGCTCGGCGATCAGCAGCGTCGGCACGAGCACGATCAGCGCCACGATGACCAGGGTCGTGAAGTCGGGTGGCAGCGGCCTCTCGTGCAGGTACCAGGCGCAGCAGAGCGGTACCGCGATCTTCATGATCTCGGACGGCTGGAACCGGATGAACCCGAGGTCGAGCCAGCGCTGCGCGCCCATCGCGACGTCGCCCACGACGGCGACGGCGATCAGCAGCAGCAGACCCACGCCATAGAGGAACGGCGCGCCGATTCGCATGACGCGCGGCGGAATCTGGGCGACGATCGTCAGCACGCCGAGGCCGAGGCCGACGCGTGCGGCCTGGCCGAGGAAGATGCGCACGTCCTCGCCCGCTGCGCTGTAGAGCACGATCAGGCCGACGGCGCACACGGCCAGCACGCTCAGCAGCAGCGGCCCGTCGATGTGCAGGGCGTCGAGCAGGCGACCCGTCAGCGTGAACGTGCGCTGGGCGCGGCTCGAGTGCCCGGGTCCGGCGATCTCTGTCCTCATTCGTCCATGCCTCCTGCGGGCGGCGGGGGGGTTGGAGCCGCCGCCTGGGCCGCCTCGTGCGGCAGCAGGTAGGCATCGAACACCGCTCGCGCAATCGGCCCCGCCGTGCTGCCGCCGTGACGGCCGTTTTCGACCACCACGGCGATCGCAATTTTCGGGTCGTCGACCGGCGCGAACGCAATGAACAGCGCGTGATCGCGCAGGCGCTCGGACACCTGCGATTCGTTGTATTTTTCGTTCTGGCCGATGGAGAAGACCTGCGCGGTGCCGGTCTTGCCGGCGACCTTGTAGGGCGCGCCGGCCTGCACGCGGACCGCGGTGCCGCCAGGGCTCACCACGCCGATCATGCCGTCGATGATGGTGTCCCAGTAACCCGCGTCGTCGACTTTCACATCCGGCAGCGGTCGGGGCGGCAGCGTCGCCACGGCGCCCGTAAGAGAATCACGCACCGCACGCACGAGTCGAGGCTGGAACCGCTTGCCGCGCATCGCGAGCGTCGCGGTGGCATGCGCGAGTTGCAGCGGCGTCGTCAGCATGTAGCCCTGGCCGATGCCGGCGATGACCGTCTCGCCCGGGAACCACACCTGCAGTTCCTTCTTCTTGAACGCCTTCTTCTTCCAGGCCTGCGAGGGGACCAGGCCTGTGCGTTCACCGAGTATGTCGATACCCGTCTTCTGGTTGAGCCCGAACTGGACCAGGAAGTCGTGCAGGCGGTCGATGCCGATCTGGTCGGACACGCCGTAGAAATAGGTATCGCACGACTGTGCAATCGCCTTGTGCATGTCGACCGTGCCGTGGCCCTGCTTCTTCCAGTCACGGAACCTGCGGCTCGAGTTCGGGAACTGCCAGACACCGCGGCAGTAGCGCGTGTCCTCCGCCGCCATGACGCCGTACTGCAGCGCGGCCAAGGCGACGAACGGCTTGATCGTGGAACCCGGTGGGTAGACGCCGCGCAGCGCACGGTCGATCAGGGGCTTGTCGATGTTGTCCGCGAGCGCACGGTATTCCGGCACGGTGAGGCCGCGCGCAAAGCCGTTGGGATCGAACGTCGGCGTGCTGACGAAGGCGAGAACGTCCCCGTTGCGGGGGTCGATTGCGACGACCGCTGCCCTCTGCGCACCGAGCGCTGCCTCGGCCACCTGCTGCAGCTTGTGGTCGATCGTGAGGTACAGGTCGTTGCCGGCGATCGGCTCCTTGCGTTGCAGGTCTGGCGCCTTGACGCCGACTCGATCGACGCGACGACCCTGCGCATTGACCAGGAGCTGCTGGTAGCCGGTCTCGCCGTGCAGCAGCTCCTCGTAATTGCGTTCGACGCCGAGCTTGCCGATCAGCGTCGTACCGGCGTATTTCGAGACGTCGATGCGCTGCTGGTCCTGTTCGCTGATGGCGCCGACGTAACCGAGCGCGTGCACGCCCACGCCCGCGTGCGGATAAAGTCGCGTCAGCCGCGGACGGATCTCGACGCCCGGGAAGTCGGGTCGATGCACGGCGAAGCGCGCGAGTTCCTCTTCGGACAGCTGCAGGCGGACTGGGACTGCGTCGAACGCGCGCCGCGCCATGATCGCGCGCCTGGTCCGCACCAGGTCTTCTGCGGGCAGCAGGCCGAGCGCCACGAGCCGGGCCAGCGTGTCGTCGACGTCGGGGGTCTGCTCGCGCGTGAGTTCCAGCTGATACGCCGGTCGATTGAGTGCGAGGGGTTCGCCTGCACGATCGAGCAGGAGGCCGCGCGGGGGCGGGATCGGTTCGATGCGGATGCGGTTGCCCTGTGACAATTCGCTGAAGTAGTCGTGCCTGACCACCTGCAGGTAGAAGAGGCGGGTAAACAGCGCGCCGAGCAGCACCATGATGACGAGCGTGGCGGCGACGACGCGCCGGCCGAACATGCGCTGTTCGGCGTGATGATCCTTGAGCCGGGAGTTGCGGGTCATCGCGCTCCTGCGGTCAGGAAGAGCGGCGCGTGAGCGAATCGCCCAGTGCAACCACCAGCGGCCAGAGCAATGCGCCCGACAGGACCGGCAGCCAGCGGACCCACCCCGTGAAGCCGTGGCCGGTCAGGCCATCGATCCAGAACATCAGGAAGTGGTACAGGCCGAGCAGCAGCATGACGATCACCGCCTGCTGCACGATCGGGAACATGCGCATGCGCAGCTGCAGCTTGTGCGTGAGGTAACCCACGACGAGGAAACCGAGCGCGTGCTGTCCGAGCACCATGCCGCGCAGCACGTCGAGGAAAAGCCCCGACAGCCACGCGTAGCCGAGCCCGGCGATGCGCGGACTGGTCAGCACGAAATAAATCATCGCGAGCAGCGCGAGATCGGGCCGGACCGGATCGAGCCAGCCTGGCAGCGGCACGATCGCGAGGACGAGACCGGCGGCCATGCTGATCCAGTACAGCAACCGGCGGGCGAACATGCTCATCGGCCTCATTCGCCACCTGCCTGCGCGGGTGGCGTCGCCGTTGCAGGCTGTCGACCGGCGCACCTGGCGGCGCGGATTGTGCGTCGCCGCCGACCGGCGGGCGCTGGATCGGCCGGCGGCTTGAACCAGACCAGCAGCACTTCGCGCGCCTGATCCAGCCTGGCCGTCGGTTTGGCTTCGACCAGCGCGAACGTGCTGCCGGCGCGCTTGACCTTCGATACCTGTGCCACCGGGTAGCCCGCCGGGAATACGCCGCCCATCCCGGTGGAGAGCAGCAGGTCGCCGGTCTGCAGGTCGGATTCGACGGTCACGAACGGCAACGACAGCTTGTGCTGGTCGCCAGTGCCGACGGCGATCGTGCGTACGCCGCTGCGGTTGGACTGCACCGGGATCGCATGCTCGGCGTCGCTGATCAGGATGACTTCGGCCGTGGAGGCGTTGACCTTCGAAACCTGGCCGAAGATGCCGTCGCCGTCGAGCACCGCCTGGTCCTTGAACACGCCATCGGCTGCCCCTTTGTCGAGCAGCACGCGGTGCCGGAAAGGATCGAGATCGACGTTGAGGATGGAGGCGACCAGCACCTTTTCGGCGATGCCCGCGCTGTTCGCGCGCATTTCGCGCAGCCGCCGGTTTTCTTCCTCCAGCACGGCGAATCGCTGCAGCTGCAGGTTGGCGAGGCGCAGGCGGGTCGTGAGCGCGAGGTTCTCCTGGCGCAGGCGACTGCGGTCAGCGAAGGACCCGGTGACCCAGTCCGTCGCGCGGAAGGGGAAATCGACCGCACGCTGCATCGGGTAGATGACCCGGCTCAGCGCCTCGCGGATGCGGTCGATCTGGTGGTAGCGGTGATCGGCCGTCATCAACCCGACCGAGATCGCCGCCAGCGTAAGGAAATACGCGGTCAGCGGCGGTCCGCGGCCGATGATCGGGCGGGAGTCGTGCGAAAGCTCGACCACGGGGGTCGGGAGGCGTCGCGATCAATCCAGGCCGAACAGGCCCGGACCGTGCTCGTCGATCAGCTCCAGCATCTTGCCGCCGCCGCGCGCCACGCAGGTGAGCGGATCTTCGGCGACCACCACCGGCAGGCCCGTCTCTTCCATGAGCAGCTTGTCGATGTCACGTAGCAGCGCGCCGCCACCCGTGAGGACGATGCCGCGTTCGGCGACGTCCGAACCGAGTTCCGGCGGGGTCTGCTCGAGCGCGGCCTTGACCGCACCGACGATGCCCTGCAGCGGTTCCTGCAGCGCCTCGAGGATTTCGTTGGAGTTGAGCGTAAAACTGCGCGGGACGCCCTCGGAGAGGTTGCGGCCCTTGACCGAGATTTCCTTGACGTGCTGGCCGGGGTAGGCCGAGCCGATCTCGATCTTGATGCGCTCGGAGGTGGCTTCGCCGATCAGGATGCCGTAGTTGCGGCGCACGTAATTGATGATGGCTTCGTCGAAACGGTCGCCGCCGATGCGCACCGCGCCGGCGAAGACGATGCCGTTCAGCGAGATCACCGCCACCTCGGACGTGCCGCCGCCGATGTCGAGCACCATCGAGCCGCGGGCCTCGTGCACCGGCATACCGGCGCCGACAGCGGCTGCCATGGGTTCTTCGATCAGGCGCACCCAGCGGGCGCCTGCACCCTCGGCGGATTCCTGGATCGCCCGGCGCTCGACCTGCGTCGAGCCATAAGGCACGCACACCAGCACGCGCGGGCTGGGGCGGATCATGCGATTGCCGTGCACCTTCTCGATGAAGAACTGCAGCATCTTCTCGGTGATGGTGAAGTCGGCGATGACGCCGTCCTTCATCGGGCGGATGGCCGTGATGTTGCCCGGCGTGCGGCCGAGCATGTTCTTGGCCTCCGTGCCGACGGCCTCGATTTTCTTGCCGCCGCGCGAGGGTTCCTCGCGGATGGCGACGACGGACGGCTCGTTCAGCACGATGCCTTTGCCGCGGACATAGATCAGCGTATTGGCGGTGCCAAGGTCGATCGAGAGGTCGTTGGAGAAGTAGCCCCGGAGTTTCTTGAACATTTAGGATTCGCGGAAGAAGGAGGGGAGCGCTGCCTTGCGCTAAATCGCGGCAATTTAACCATAGTCACGACATTCCACAAGGTCGCGTGTATGATTTGTGACTGTTTTTTCCAGTCCTTTCGAGCATTTCCAGATGAGCCTGACACGCACCCAGGTCGAGGGGATCGCCCACCTCGCACGCCTCGAGATCACCGAGGCGCAGATGCCCGTGTACGTCGAAAGCCTCTCGCGCATCATCGACTTCGTCGAGCAGCTTGCCGCGGCCGACACGGCCGGCGTCGAGCCCATGGCGCACCCGCTTGCCGACCAGGTCCAGCGGTTGCGCCCGGATGCGGTCTCAGAGACCGATCAGCGCGAGAAGTTCCAGCAGAACGCGCCGAGCGTCGCCGCTGGACTCTACCTGGTGCCCAAGGTCATCGAGTGACGCAGCGACCGTGATGGTGCCACTTCCCGGAAAGTTGAAAATGGGGACGCTCACCTATTTCGCCCACCTGTTGCGTGACAGACCGCACGAAATTGGCGAAACCGTTGAGCGAAACAGGTGAGCGTCCCCGTTTTCCCAGCCCTTTCGCCGTAGACGACCCATGCACACACTGACCGTATCAGAACTCGCCGCCGGCCTCCGTGCCCGCAAGTTCTCGAGCCTCGACCTGACGCTGCATTTCCTCGGCCGCATCGAACGCCTCGGGCCCGAGCTCAACGCGTTCGTCACCGTGACGGCAGATCGCGCCCTGGACGACGCCCGGGCCGCGGACGAGGCGCTGGCGAAGGGCGCGGGCGGCCCGCTCACGGGCGTACCGGTCGCGCACAAGGACATCTTCTGCACCGACGGCATCCGCACGACGTGCTCGTCGAAAATGCTGTCCGGTTTCGTCGCGCCGTACGACGCAACGGTCGTCAGTCGCTGGCGTGCCGCGGGCACGGTGCTGCTCGGCAAGACCAACATGGACGAATTCGCGATGGGTTCGTCGAACGAGACGAGCTATTTCGGCCCGGTCAGGAACCCGTGGGACCACAAGCGCGTGCCGGGCGGTTCGTCGGGTGGCTCTGCGGCCGCGGTGGCGGCCTGCATCGCGCCGGCTGCCACGGGCACCGACACCGGTGGCTCGATCCGCCAACCGGCGGCGCTCACCAACCTGACGGGCATCAAGCCGACGTACGGCCGCGTGTCGCGCTACGGCATGATCGCGTACGCTTCCAGCCTCGACCAGGCCGGCGTGCTGGCGCGCTCGGCCGAGGACGCCGCGCTGCTGCTCGAGGCCATGTCGGGCTTCGATCCCAACGACTCCACCAGCGTCGATCGCCCGGTGCCGAACTACGCGGCCGAGCTCAACCAGCCGCTCAAGGGGCTGCGTGTCGGCATCATCCGCGAGTTCTTCGGCGAGGGTCTCGACCCGGCCGTCGAGCAACGCGTGCGTGCGGCAATTGGCCTGCTGCAGCAGGAAGGCGCCGTCGTCAGGGACGTGAGCTTGCCGAGCCTGCCGCTCTCCGTGCCGACGTATTACGTCGTCGCTCCGGCCGAGTGCTCATCCAACCTGTCGCGCTTCGACGGCGTGCGCTTCGGCCATCGCTGCGAGCAGCCGAAAGACCTGCTCGACCTGTACAAGCGATCGCGCGGCGAGGGCTTCGGCGCCGAAGTGAAGCGCCGCATCATGACCGGCACCTACGTGCTGTCGGCCGGCTATTACGATGCCTACTACCTGCAGGCGCAGAAGTGCCGCGCGCTGATCGCTGCCGATTTCGCCCGTGCGTTCGAGGACGTCGACGTCGTGCTCAGCCCGACGGCACCCACGGCTGCGTTCGAACTCGGCGCCAAGACCAGCGACCCGATTGCGATGTACCTCAACGACATCTACTCGATCGCGGCCAACCTGGCGGGCTTGCCTGGCATCTCGATCCCCTGCGGTTTCGTCGACGTAGGCGGCAAGGACCTGCCCGTGGGCCTGCAGCTCGTCGGTCCGCACTTCGGCGAATCGCGGCTGCTCGCGGTGTCGCACCAGTACCAGCAGCACACCGACTGGCACAAGCGCGTCGCGCCTGGCTACGCCTGAAGGAAGTGATTAGTGATTAGTGATTAGTGATTAGTGATTAGTGATTAGTCGGAGAAGCAGCATTGAGATTTGCATCACTTGTCGAGAACGCAACGAGTACGGCGGGGCCCACCGTGCCGACCGATCACTATTCACTAATCACTAATCACTTCTTATGAGCTGGGAAACCGTCATCGGCCTCGAGATCCACGCGCAGCTCGCCACGCGCAGCAAGATCTTTTCGGGATCCGCCACCGCCTATGGGGCGGAGCCGAACACGCAGGCCAACCTGGTCGACCTGGGGTACCCGGGCGTGCTGCCCGTGCTGAACGGCGAGGCCGTGCGCATGGCGATCCGCTTCGGGGTCGCGACGGGTTCGAAGATCTCGCGCCGCTCGATCTTCGCGCGCAAGAACTACTTCTACCCCGACCTGCCGAAGGGCTACCAGATCAGCCAGTACGAGCGGCCGGTCGTCGAGGACGGCTCGCTCGAGATCGTGCTCGAAGATGGCACGCGCAAGACGATCGGGATCACGCGCGCGCACCTCGAAGAAGACGCGGGCAAGTCGCTGCACGAGGACTTCCACGGGCTGTCGGGCATCGACCTGAACCGCGCCGGCACGCCGCTGCTCGAGATCGTGTCCGAGCCGGACATGCGTTCCGCCAAGGAAGCGATCGCGTACCTGAAGAAGATCCACACGCTCGTGCGCTATCTCGAGATCTGCGACGGCAACATGCAGGAAGGCTCGTTCCGCTGCGACGCAAATGTCTCCGTGCGCCCTGTCGGCCAGGCCGAGTTCGGCACCCGCGCCGAGATCAAGAACGTCAACTCGTTCCGCTTCGTCGAACGCGCCATCAATTACGAAGTTGAACGCCAGATCGAACTGCTCGAGGGTGGCGGCAGGGTCAAGCAGGAAACCCGTCTTTACGATGCCGACAAGGGCGAGACGCGCTCCATGCGCTCGAAGGAAGAGGCGAACGACTACCGCTACTTCCCGGACCCCGACCTGCTGCCACTCGTGATCGACGAGGCGACGATCGAGCAGGTTCGCGCCACGTTGCCCGAGCTGCCGGACGAGAAGGCGGCGCGGTTCGTGCGCGATCACGGCCTCTCCGAGTACGACGCCGGGGTGCTGACGTCGAGCCGCGAACTTGCGGGCTACTACGAGACCGTCGTGCGCAGGCTTGGCGGCCAGGCCAAGCTCGCGGCCAACTGGGTCATGGGCGACCTGTCGGGCGCGCTCAACAAGGACGCCCTCGACATCGGACAGAGCCGTGTCAGTGCCGACGCGTTCGCAGGCCTGCTCGCACGCATCCAGGACAACACCATCTCCGGCAAGATCGCCAAGGAAGTCTTCGAGGCGATGTGGTCGGACGGCAAGGGCGCCGACGAGATCATCGAGGCCAAGGGCCTGCGGCAGATCACCGACACGTCGGCGATCGAGTCGGCCATCGACGACGTCATGGCGAAAAACCCGGGTCAGCTTGCGGACTACCGCTCGGGCAAGGACAAGCTGTTCGGTTTCTTCGTCGGCCAGGTCATGAAAGCGACCGGTGGCAAGGCCAACCCGGCGCAGCTCAACGATTTGCTTAAAAAGAAGCTGTCCGGCTGAGCAACGGCGCGACGCGCTTCCGACTAACCCCTAACCCCTAACCCCTAACCCCTGGTCACACCGCCATGACCGTAATCCGCGAGGACGACTTCATCCAGAGCGTCGCCGACGCGCTGCAATTCATTTCGTACTACCACCCGCTCGACTACATCGAGCACCTGGGGCGAGCCTACGAGCGCGAGCAGTCGCCGGCCGCGAAGGATGCGATCGCGCAGATCCTGACGAACTCGCGCATGTGCGCCGAGGGCAAGCGTCCGCTCTGCCAGGACACGGGCATCGTCAACATGTTCCTCAAGGTGGGCATGGACGTGCGCTGGGGGACCAGGCGCAGCCTGGCCGACATGATCAACGAGGGCGTGCGCCTCGCTTACAACCACCCGGACAACAAGCTGCGCGCCTCGGTCGTCGACGACCCGCTGTTCGCGCGCAAAAACACCAGAGACAACTCGCCTGCCGTGTTCCACGTCGAGCTGGTCCCGGGCGAGCAGGTCGAAGTGACCGTCGCGGCGAAGGGCGGCGGTTCCGAGAACAAGACGAAGTTCGCGATGCTCAACCCGAGCGATTCGATCGTCGACTGGGTGCTGAAGACGGTGCCGACGATGGGTGCCGGCTGGTGCCCGCCCGGCATGCTCGGCATCGGCGCGGGCGGCACGGCTGAGAAGGCCATGCTGCTGGCGAAGGAATCGCTGATGGAGCCGCTCGACATGCACGAGCTGCTCGCCCGTGGCCCGCAGAGCAAGGCCGACGAGCTGCGCATCGAGCTGTATGAGAAGGTCAACGCGCTCGGCATCGGCGCGCAGGGGCTCGGCGGGCTCACGACCGTACTCGATGTGAAGCTCAAGCTGTTCCCGACGCACGCGGCGTCGAAGCCGGTCGCGATGATCCCGAACTGCGCCGCCACGCGCCACGCGCACTTCGTGCTCGATGGCAGCGGACCCGCAGTGCTTGAGCCGCCGTCGCTCGAGCAGTGGCCGAAGGTCACGTGGACGGCGGGCGGCAACTCGAAGCGGGTCAATCTCGATACGCTCACGCGCGCCGAAGTCGCGAGCTGGAAGCCGGGCGAGACGCTGTTGCTGAACGGCAAGATGCTCACGGGACGCGATGCCGCGCACAAGCGCATCGCCGACCTCTTCGCAAGCGGGCAGGGGTTGCCACCCGGCGTCGATTTCACGAATCGCGCAATCTACTACGTCGGTCCGGTCGATCCGGTGCGCGACGAAGTCGTGGGTCCCGCGGGCCCGACGACGGCGACGCGCATGGACAAGTTCACGGGCATGATGCTGGAGAAGACCGGCCTCATCGCAATGATCGGCAAGGCCGAGCGCGGCCCGGTCGCGATCGAATCGATCAGGAAGCACCAGGCGGCTTACCTGATGGCGGTCGGCGGCGCCGCCTACCTGGTGTCGAAGGCGATCCGCGCGGCGCGCGTGGTCGCGTTCGAAGAGCTGGGCATGGAAGCGATCTACGAGTTCGACGTGAAGGACATGCCGGTCACCGTCGCGGTCGACGCGCAGGGCACGTCGGTGCACAACACTGCGCCGGCGGAATGGTCGGAGAAGATCCGCACGCTGAAGATCCCGGTTCGCGTGGCCTGATCGCTCGATGGCGGAAGTCGACACGCTGCGTCGGTTCGTATTCGAGCGGTATCCGTTCCGCGGACAACTCGTGCACCTGGGGCCGGCGTGGCAAGCCATGATGGAGCACCATGATTACCCCGATCCCGTGCGCAACACCCTCGGCGAGGCCGTCGCCGCGGCGGCATTGCTGGCGTCGACGCTCAAGTTGCACGGCTTGCTGACGCTGCAGCTGCGCGGTGCGGGCCCCATGCACCTGATGGTCGTCGAATGCACGGATGGGCTCGCCTTGCGTGCCGTCGCGCGGTTCCGCGAGCCGCCAGCCTCCGCGGACCTGCGCGAACTGTCGGGTGACGGCACGCTCACGGTGACGGTCGAGAACGAAGGCGCGGCGAATCGCTACCAGGGTGTCGTGCCGCTCGCCGGCGCGTCGATGAGCGAGTGCCTGCGCGAATACTTCGAAAGCTCCGAGCAGTTGCCCACGCGGCTCTGGCTGTTTGCGGATGGCGAGAACGTCAGCGGGCTGTTGCTGCAACGCCTGCCGGTAACTTCCAAGCCGGCGGGGGTGCTGGAATCGGGTGCCGGCATCGTGTTGGAGGACGAGGTCGAAGATGCATGGCGTCGTGTGCAGCTGGTGGCGGACACGGTCACGGGCGAGGAACTCGCCGAACTCGACGACCAGAAGCTGCTGCATCGGTTGTTCAGTGAAGACGACGTGCGCATGTTCGAGTCGACCCCGGTGTTCTTCCGCTGTCGCTGCTCACGCGAACGCGTCGAGAACATGTTGCGGGCGCTGGGCCGCGACGAGGTCGACTCGATGGTCGAGGAGTTCGGCCAGGTCGAGGTGCGCTGCGAGTTCTGCAGCCGCGCGTACCGGCTCGATGCGGTCGACTGCGCGGCGCTCTTCGCCGGGCCGGGTCCTGCGGCGACTGGTGTGCACTGATGTGTCCGACCGTCGCAGCGGGCAGCGGACTTTGCGATGCAAAACATGGAAAATGGGGCAGCGACTCCAGGAACAGATATCGCCATGATGGCCGCGACCGCAGATAAGACCGTCACCCGCGGCACGCCTGCCGTTTCGTTCGAGTTCTTCCCGCCCAACGACGATGGCATGGAGCAGCTGCTCTGGGAGTCGATCCAGCGTCTCGCGCCGCTGCAGCCGCGGTTCGTTTCGGTGACCTATGGCGCCGACGGTTCCACGCGCGAACGCACCCACAACGTCGTTGCTCGCATCCTGCGCGAGACGGCGTTGACCCCGGCGCCGCATCTCACCTGCGTCGGCGCGCCCGCAGGCGAAATTCTCGACATTGCCCGCGGCTACTGGGACATGGGGGTGCGCCATCTCGTGGCACTGCGTGGCGACATGCCGCCCGGGCAGTCGACGTACCGCCCGCATCCGGAGGGTTTCGCGTATGCGGTCGACCTGGTGCGGGGCCTGCACAGCGTCGGCAATTTCGACATCTCGGTGGCGGCGTACCCGGAGGTGCATCCGGAGGCGCCGAGCGCGAAGTTCGACCTGGATAACCTGCGCGCGAAAGTCGACGCGGGCGCCAGTCGCGCGATCACGCAGTTCTTCTTCGACACCGACGTCTTCCTGCGCTTCCGCGACCAGTGCGCGGCGGCTGGCATCGATGCCGGGATCGTGCCGGGCATCCTGCCGATCACGCGTTTTCCGCACATGCTGAAGTTCGCCAAGCGCTGCGGCACCAGCGTGCCGGACTGGCTGGTGCACCGCTTCGACGGACTCGAGGACGACCCGGAAACACGCCGGTTGATTGCGGCCAGCTGCGCGATCGAGCAGGTCAAGCGCCTCGAGCAGAACGGGGTGACAGAATTCCACTTCTACACCCTGAACCGCGCCGAGTTGACCGTGGCGATCTGCCATGCGCTCGGTGTTCGCGCGCCGGCCGGCCGCGCCGCTGCGATCGGAATCTGAACTTACCTTGCGGCCCGCCCGCAATTGTCCGTCTCTGCCGTCCGACTGTGGGGAAATCTCTGTGGACACCACGCATCGCTCGTCGCTCGCGTCCGTCCTTGTCTGCGCAACGCTGCTCACAGCCTGTGCCGGCTCCCCTCCACCCATGCCGGCGGCAACGACATCGACGCAGACGGCCGGTACTTACGACCTCATCGTCCGCAACGGCACGCTTTTCGATGGCTCCGGCACGCCGGGCCGGCGCGCGGACGTTGGTATTCGTGGCGATCGCGTCGCCTCGGTCGGTGACCTCTCCGGCGCCAGGGCGGCGACCGAGATCGACGCGAGCGGCAAGGCCGTCGCGCCTGGCTTCATCAACGTACTGTCGTGGGCCAACACGTCGCTGATCGCTGACGGCCGCGGCATGAGCGATCTCAAGCAAGGGGTCACGCTCGAAATCATGGGCGAGGGTGAGTCCGGCGGCCCGCTCAACGACGCGATGAAGGCCGACATCCTCCAGCACCAGGGCGACATCAAGTACGAGATCGACTGGACCACGCTCGGTGAGTATCTCGATTCGCTCGTGCGCCGAGGCATTTCGCTTAACGTCGCGTCCTTCGTTGGCGCGACCAGCGTGCGCGTGTACGTGCTCGGCGAGGACGACCGTGATCCCACGCCTGCTGAACTGGCGCGCATGCAGGACCTCGTGCGGCAAGCCATGCGCGAAGGTGCGCTGGGTGTCGGCAGTTCGCTCATCTATGCCCCGGCGTTTTTCGCCGAGACGCCGGAGCTCATCGCGCTGGCCACGGCGGCTGCCGAAGCGGGCGGCGGCTACATCTCGCACGTGCGCAACGAAAGTCATCGGCTCGAGGCTGCGATCGACGAACTGATCGAGATCACCCGTGCCGCCGGCGGCCACGGTGAGGCCTATCACCTGAAGGCGGCGGGCGAGGCCAACTGGGGCAACATGGCGCGCGCGATCGCGAAGATCGAGGAGGCTCGCCGGCAGGGCGTGGCCGTCAGCGCAAACATGTACACGTACACCGCGGGATCGACCGGCTTCGATGCCGCGATGCCGCTGTGGGTGCAGGCGGGCGGACTCGACGCGTGGGTCGCGCGGTTGCAGGACCCGCAGCAGCGCGCGCGTGTGATCGGGGAAATTCGCAATCCGCCCGCCGGTGAGGAGAACCTCTACCGCACGGCTGGTTCGCCGGATCGCGTGCTGCTCGTCGGCTTCAAGAACCCTGCGCTGAAGCCGCTCACCGGTAAGACGCTCGCGGACGTGATGAAGATGCGCGGCACGAGCGCCGAAGACACGATCGTGGATCTCGTGATCGAGGACAACTCACGCGTGCAGGTGATTTATTTCCTGATGAGCGAGGACAACGTGAAGCTCGGGCTGTCGCAGCCGTGGGTCAGCCTCGGTTCCGACGCCGAGGCGCTGGCGCCGGAAGGCGTGTTCATGAAGTCGAGCACGCACCCGCGCGCCTATGGCAATTTCGCGCGCCTGCTGGGCAAGTACTCGCGCGACGAGAAACTGATGCCGCTGGAGGAGGCCATCCGGCGCATCACGCGGCTGCCGGCGTCCAACTGGAAGCTGCAGGACCGCGGTTGCCTCGACGTGAATTGTTACGCGGACGTCGTCGTTTTCGATCCCGCCACTATTGCGGACAAGGCGACTTTCGACTCGCCGAAGCAGTATGCGGTCGGTGTGGAGCACGTCGTCGTCAATGGCGTGCCCGTGCTCCGCCATGGCGAGCACACGGGTGCGAAGCCAGGGCGCGTCGTGCGGGGGCCGGGCTATCGCCCGTAGGGCCTGAATGCGGTTAGTTGGCTGGCTCTGCATTAATCACCGCAGGTTGACGTTTCAGCTGAAACGTCAAGTTGATCTAAGCAATGCATTCATTGCCGAAGGTCTGCTCGGCGATCTCCCGTGTATCGTCCACCTCGATCCCTCCCGGTCCAGGCATTGCCTTGCGGAAACTGCGAACATCATTTCGCCAAATGGCGAAATACAATTTTCGTCATGCCCCCGAAAGCTGATCCAACCTCGCCTGACGCCGTCTTCAAGGCGTTGGGCAGCCCGGCGCGCCTGACTCTGGTACGCACCCTCACCGCCGGCGAGCGCTGCGTCTGCGATCTCGTCGAGGCCTGTGGCCTCGGCTGGTCCACCACCTCGAAGCACCTCGAGGTGCTGCGTGAAGCGGGCGTGGTCTCGAGCGACAAACGCGGACAGAAGATCTTCTATCGCCTCGAACTCGCGTGCGTCGCAGGGTTTGTCCGCTGCCTCGACGGCGCATGCGCGGGCAAGCCCACCCAACGTGTCGTTTGCTGTGCCTGAGGAGGCAGCATGACCACGCTTACACTCAATCCCGAAGCCCGCCACGAACTGAAGATTTTCGGACTCCTCGCCGCTGTGTTCGCGGCGGTGTATTTCCTGCCGGTAGGAACGCCGCGCTTCGACGGCGCAGTGAGCGAAGCGCTCGAACTCACCAGATGGTACGCGCGCGAGCACGTGGTGCTCTGCCTGCTGCCCGCCTTCTGGATTGCTGGCGCAATCGCGGCGTTCGTCTCACAGGCGTCGGTCATGCGCTACCTCGGTCCCAGGGCGTCGAAGCCGGTCGCGTACGGCGTGGGCTCGGTCTCCGGCACGATTCTCGCCGTGTGCAGCTGCACCGTGCTGCCGCTGTTCTCGGGCATCTACCGGATGGGCGCCGGCCTGGGTCCGGCGACCGCTTTCCTCTACTCCGGCCCTGCCATCAACGTGCTTGCGATCGTGATGACCGCCAAGGTCCTGGGCGTCCAGCTCGGCCTTGCGCGAGCGGCGGGAGCCGTGGTGTTCAGCGTCGTCATCGGTCTGGCCATGGCGTTCATTTTTCGACATGAGGAGCAGGAAAAAGTCGAAGCGGCCATGGCGTTACCCGAGCCGGAAGCGGGTCGACCGCTGCGACAGACCGCTTTGTTCTTCGCTGTGCTGGTCGGCATCCTGGTCTTTGCGAACTGGGGCGCTGCGTCGCAGACTACGGGCTTCTTCGCCGCGGTCCATTCAGCCAAGTGGCTGATCACCTCGCTGCTTGGCGTAGTGCTCGCGACCATGCTGTGGCGCTGGTTCAAGCTGGAGCCGGCGCGAATCGCTGCTGTCGTTGTGGCAACGCTCCTCACCGCGGTCGCACTGCCGGCACATCCGACCTGGCCGTTCCTCGTCGCGGTACTGGGACTCGCGTGGCTCACGGCCGGCCGTGACGACGAAGCCGGCGAGTGGTTCAACCAGGCGTGGGATTACACCAAGCAGATCGTGCCGCTGCTGCTCGGCGGCGTGCTCGTGGCCGGCTTCCTGCTCGGACGCCCAGGGCACGAGGGAATGATTCCGTCCGAGTGGATCAGCGGCCTGGTCGGCGGTAACTCCGTCGCCTCCAACCTGTTCGCCGCGATCTCCGGCGCGTTCATGTACTTCGCCACGCTCACCGAGGTCCCGATCGTACAAGGGCTCGTCGGCAGTGGCATGGGTGCAGGCCCTTCACTAGCCCTGTTGCTCGCGGGTCCCGCGTTGAGCCTGCCTGCCATGCTGGTGCTCAACTCGATTGTCGGCCTGAAGAAGACCGTCACCTACATCGTGTTGGTCGTCGTCATGGCGACGATCACGGGCTGGGGTTACGGCGCTCTGCTGACCTGACGCGGGGCAACCCGCAGGAGATGACAGATGAAAATCCAGATCCTCGGTTCCGGTTGCGCCAAATGTCGCGCGCTCACGGCGGTCGCCGAACAGGCTGCGCACGACATGGGGCTGACCTACGAGCTCGAAAAGGTCACCGACGTGAAGCGCTTCGCGGACTTCGGCGTGATGTTCACGCCGGCGCTGGTCGTTGACGGCGCCGTCAAGGTCAGCGGCAAGGTGCCGTCGCTCGATGAGACGAAAAAGCTGCTGATCTGAGCATGAAAAAGCGCATCCTCAAGTACGCGCTGATCGCCCTTGCCGGTGTCGGTTGCTGGGCTGCGGTCCAGCAGGCACGACAGGCCGCGGACCTGCCCGCGGTTCGGCAGAAGGTCGTGACGACCCAGCCGGGCGTCGCGCCCGACGTGATCCAGGTGACGTACTTCAGCAGCGACGTCCGCTGCGCGACTTGCGTACGCATCGAGCGTCTCACGCGCGAGACCGTCGAGAAGAACTTCGCGGCGGAGATCGCAAGCGGACGCGTCGTGCTGCAGACGATCAACCTCGATGGCCCCGGCAACGAGCACTTCGTGCAGGACTACCAGCTCATCAGCAAAACGGTCATCGTCTCGGACCGGGCTAAGGGCCAGGAAGTGAAGTGGGAGAATCTGCAGGAGGTCTGGTCGAAGCAAAAGGATGAGCAGGCGTTCGAGGCGTACGTGGTCGACGCCGTTCGCCGTCACCTGGGCAGCGTTTCTTGAGTCTCCTCGCTGCAGTGCTCGCGGCGGCCTGGCTCGGGTTGATGACCTCGGTCAGTCCGTGCCCGCTAGCAACGAACATTGCGGCAGTGTCATTCCTCGCGCGTCGTCTCGACACGAAGCAACGCGCCACTGCAGGTGTGTTGGCTTACGCCACCGGGCGTGCCGTCGCTTACGTGACCGTGGGGGTTCTCGTCGCATGGGGCGTTGCTGCGGCTCCGCAGACCTCGCGCTTCCTGCAGACGGTCCTCGAGCCGTTCATCGGTCCGCTGCTGATCGTCCTGGGACTCGTGTTGCTCGGCTGGATTCCGCTGCGGCTCAATTTCGGGCCGGCAAAGCCGGGCGCAACCGAGGGCCTGGCCAATCGCGGATTACCCGGCGCGTTCCTGCTGGGCGTCCTGTTTGCGCTGACCTTCTGCCCGACCTCGGCGGCGCTGTTTTTTGGCAGCCTCCTGCCGCTGACGATGAGCGCGCCGACACAACTCCCGCTCTTCGTGATCTATGGCCTCGCTACCGCGGTACCAGTCGCGGGGGTCGCGCTGGCGGTACTGTTCGGTGCCCAGGCCGGTGCGAGAGTTCTCGGCGGCGTGCAGCGCTGGCAGGGTCCCCTGCAGACCGTGAACGCGTCGCTGATCATTGCGATCGGCACCTACCTGACGCTCTCAGTTTCGCTGCGAGTGATCTGACGTCGCGGACACTCGGTGATTACGCGGCGCTTGTCTGAGCGACCAGGTCGTCCTCGAACCGGAGTCGTGTTACTTGCGTTGCGCGACGGTCGAATCCCGCACCGCCTTGAACTCGCTGCCCGGGTTCCACTGCGGCCACGCGCGCGAGTTCGCGAGCTGGCTCGCCATCTGGTAGATGAGCGTGACGTCCTGCGCCGCGCCGCGCATGTCCCACGACTCGCTCCAGCGATCGCACGCCTGGTGATAGCACTTCCCGGTGAACTCCTCGACCCAGCGGTCACCGGCTTCGCGCCCGCCATTGACGAGGTCGTGTCCACCGCCCATGCCCATCAGCAGCAACGCAGGTACGCCGCGCCTCGCGAACGGGAAGTGATCGGCACGGAAGGCGAGGCCACGCTCAGGCTTGGCGTCCGGCGTAACGACGCGGCCCTGGCCGGCGGCCTTCTGCGCCAGCAGTGAATCCAGTTCGTTCTGTCCGGCGCCGACCAGCACGATGTCGCGCGCGAGGCCGTTCGGCTGCAGCACGTCCATCGTGAAATTGGCGACGGTGGTCGCGAGCGGCAGCCATGGGTGGTCCGCGTAGTACTCGGATCCGAGTATCCCGCGTTCTTCCGCGGTCCACGCCGAGAACACGATCGTACGGTCCGGACGCGGACCCCGCTTGAATGCGCGTGCGATTTCGATCGCGCCGGCCATGCCGATCGCATCGTCGAGCGCGCCAGCACGGAATCGCAGGCCGTTGGCGTCAGGCTCGCCGCTGCCGTACGCGTCCCAGTGTCCGCCGACCATGATGCTTTCGTTCGGATAGCGCCCGCCGGTGATCTTGCCGAGCACGTTGTGGCTGTCGATGCGAGCGTGGGCGAGCGGGAAATCCGCCGCGAACGTCGCGTCCCGCAGCTCGATGGGCTGGAATGCCTTGCTGCGCGCGCTCTTCTTCAGCGCGTCGAAATCGAGGCCCGCGCCGCGCAGAATCTCGACCGCGGCGTCCCGATGCAGCCACGACTGCAGCAACAGCTTTTCCTTCGCGGGATCGGCTCGCACGATGTCGTAGCCTTCGCCGTTCGGCGCGATGGCCGTGTTCCAGCCATAGGCCGCAGGCTCCGTCTCGTGCACGATCAGGGCCGCGATCGCGCCGCGGCGCGCTGCCTCTTCGTACTTGTACGTCCACCTCGCGTAGTAAGTGGCCGCCTTGCCGCCGAACTTGCCGTACGCGTCCTCACCCGGAACCGCTTCGAAGTCCGGGTCGTTGACGAGGTACACGGCAACCTTGCCGCGCAGGTCGACGTCCTTGTAGTCGTCCCAGCCGCGCTCCGGTGCGCTGACGCCATAGCCGACGAATACCAGCGGCGCATTCTCGATGCGGACGCGATCAACGGGACGCAAGGCGAGGGCGGCCATGTCCTGTTGCTGCACCAGCGGGCGCCGCTTGCCGGCCACGGTGACGCTCATGGATGCGTCCGCGGGCACCTGGGTGCGCACGAGCGGCACGACCTGGACATAGGAGCCATCCGGCCCGGCCGGCTCGAGTCCCGCGGCTTTGAATTGCTCGACGAGGTACGTGATGGTTTTCGTCTCGCCGACCGTGCCCGGCGCACGCCCTTCGAACTCGTCGGATGACAGCGTGCGCGTGATGGCCGACAGACGCTGCGGGTCGATCTCGTTCTTTGCAGGCACGTCCTGCGCGGGGGCGCTCTTCGCCGGCGTCGCGGCCTGCATGAATGTCGGGGTCAGCAGCGGCAGGGCCAGCAGCGCCACGGTCAAGCGCAATGGAGTCTTCGTCATGTGTCGTAATCCTCGAGCTTTGCCTCGCGCAGCAGGCGCTGGTAGCGGATGGTGCTGTGCGGCCAGTTGTTGGTGATGGTGCCGTCGGCGAGCTTGTACCAGCTGGCGCCAGTAGCGGCCCACACGGACCGGGCGAGGTCCTGCTGCAAGCTGCGGTTGTAGGATTCCAGCACGTCGCGCTTGACGTCGATGCGCTTGACGCCTTGCGACTTCATTTTCGCCAGGGCGTCCAGGATGTAACCCACCTGCGCCTCGATCATGACCAGGATACTGTTGTGACCCAGGTTGGTATTGGGGCCGTACAGCATGAAGAAGTTCGGAAAGCCTGTGACCGTGACGCCCAGGTAGGCGCGCGCGCCCTTCGCCCATTCCTGCTTGAGGTCGAGTCCGCCGCGACCGGTGATCTGCATCGGCGCAAGGAAGTCCGTGCTCTTGAAGCCCGTCGCGTAGATGATGACGTCGACGGGATAGAGCTGCCCCGTTCTCGAACGTACGCCCTCCGGCTCGATGCATTCAATGGGGTCCGTCACCAGTTCGACGTTCGCTCGCGACAGCGCCGGGTAGTAGTCGTCGTTGAACAGCACGCGCTTGGCGCCGATTGGAAAGTCCGGCACGAGCTTCGCGCGCAGCGCGGGATCCTTCACCTGGCGTCGCAGGTGCGCCAGCGACTTCCAGCGCGCGAGCGCCTGCACGGGTTTCACCTGCTTCATGAGCGGGGTGAGCTGCATCTCGCCGAAGAAGAACCACTGTGCGTCGTGGTAGAGCCTGGCAAGCCCGGGAAACCGCGTGAGCAATCGCTGCGTGCGCGGTGCATAGAGGCGGTCCTTGCGCGGCATGAGCCAGTTGGCCGAGCGCTGGAAAATCGTCAGCTTCGACGCGAGCGGCGCGACCTGCGGCACGAACTGGACCGCGCTCGCGGCGTTGCCGATCACGGCAATACGCTTGCCGGCGAGATCCACGGCATGGTTCCACTGCGCCGAATGAAACTGCGTACCGGCGAAGGTGGACTGACCGGCAATCGCCGGGGTGGACGGCCGATTGAGTTGCCCGACGCCCGCAATCACGAAGTCCGCGACGATCTCGGTGCCGTCCGTGCAGGCCAGCGTCCACGTGTTGGTGGTCTCGTCGTAAGCGATCCGCGTGACCTCTGCATTGAAACGGCAGTGCGGCAGCAAGCCGTGCTTGACGGCGAGTTCGGTCGAGGAGCCGAGCAGCTCCGGCTGCCAGGCGAAACGCCGGCTCCAGTCGGTCTTCTGCGCGAACGAAAAGCTGTAAAGGAACGAGGGCGCGTCACAGGACGCGCCGGGGTACGTGTTGTCGCGCCAGGTGCCGCCGAGCGTGGCGGCTTTTTCGAGGATCACGAAATCGTGCAGGCCGGCCTGCTTGAGGCGCATCCCCATGCACAAGCCGGAATGTCCGGCTCCGATGACCGCGATGCGGACGCGGCGGGTATCCCTCTGTTCGCTCATGGCGTGTCCCTGGCTGGCCACTGTGGTCTGCCGCCCAAGCTTGCAGCGATCAGCGCAGCTGCGCCAGATAGGACGTTCCGCCGAGCGCGCGCATCTGCCGCTCGATCCACGCCTGCCGTTTCTTGACGTAGCCCGATGGGGCATTTGCCTTGAATTGCGTTGGCGCTGGCAGGACGGCGGCGAGCAGCGCGGCCTCCGAACGAGTCAGCTTTGCGGCGTCCTTGTGGAAGAAGCGCTGGCTTGCCGCCTGTACTCCGTACGTGCCGCGCCCGAACTCGGCGATGTTCAGGTAGACCTCGAGAATGCGCTGTTTGCTCCAGGAGGCCTCGATCAGCACGGTTATGCCAGCCTCGAGCCCCTTGCGGAACCAGCTCTGCCCGCGCCACAGGAAAATGTTCTTGGCGACCTGCTGCGAGATCGTGCTGGCGCCGCGCACGCGGCGGCCGCGTTCCCGGTCCGCGAGCGCCTTGTCGATCTGCTTGAAGTCGAACCCGCGGTGGTGGGGAAACTTCTGGTCCTCGGCAGCGATCACCGCAACGGCTGCGTGCTTCGAGATCTGGTCCCAGTCGACCCAGTCGTGGCTGAAATCGTAGCCCTTCTCGCGCGCGACCAGCGCGCTCACACGGTCCGTCAGCATGAACGTCGTGACGGGCGGATCGATCCAGCGGAACGCGAGCACGGTGACCAGCGTCAGCGCCGCCCAGGCGATGCCTGCGAGCAGCAGGCCGTGCAGGACCCGGCCCGCCAGCCCGCGCCGACGTTTCGCCATGTGGTATCGCCCCGGAGAAGCTGCGGATTGCTGCGTGGATTACTGTGCCGCAGCGACGCGCTTCGCGCTGATGACCTTGATCGCCTCGACCGGGACGTCGTCGTGCATGCCGCGGCGACCCGTCTTGACCTTGGCCATGGCGTCGATCACCGACATGCCGTCGGAAACGCAGCCGAACACCGCATACCCGGCGCCGCCACGGCCCGGGTCGAGACTGGAATTGTCGACCAGGTTGATGAAGAACTGCGAGGTGGCGCTGTGCGGATCGTTGGTGCGCGCCATCGACAGCGTGCCGCGCCGGTTCTTCACGCCATTGTCGGCCTCGTTCCTGATCGGCGCGCGCGTCGACTTCTGCTTCATGTCCTCGGTCATGCCGCCGCCCTGCACGACGAAGCCAGGGATCACGCGATGGAAGACGGTGCCGTCGAAATGGCCGGCGTCGACGTAGTCGAGGAAATTCTGCACCGTGGCGGGCGCATCCTTCTCGAAGAGTTCGATCGTGAATGCGCCGAGCGAGGTTTCGAATCGGATCATAGCTGCGTGACCTGCCTGCGAAAGGTGGAACGAAAGGGGGTGCGCATAGTGAACGGGCGGCGGCTTGATGTCACGCTCCGGGGCGACCGGGCCAGCGACCTTCCGTGCAGCGATCCAGGCCGGCCAGATCCGGGTGGGTCGTGACGTCGGCGAACCCCGCGGCACCCAGTAGTTCGCGTACGGCAGGGCCCTGGCGGTCGCCGTGCTCGACGACCAGCCAGCCACCGGGCGACAGGTGAAGGCCGGCCGTACCGCTGATCACCCGCAATGCCTCGAGTCCGTCCGCTCCCGCGAACAAGGCACCGTGCGGTTCGAAGCGTCGCACGGCGGGTTCGACGCGATCGTCGGTCGCGGCGATGTACGGCGGATTGCTGGCGATCAGGTCGAACCGTTCCTCCGCGACCGGATCGAACCAGCTGCCTGTCCTGAACAGGACGTTGCCGAGGCCGAGCCGCTGCGAGTTGCGCCGCGCCACGGCCATGGCCGCCGCGGAGAGATCCGTGCCAACGACCGTGGTGCGCGGCAGTTCCAGGGCAAGTGCCAGCGCAATCGCACCGCTGCCCGCAGCGAGGTCGAGCACTCGTGCCTCCCTTTCGCGCGGGAGGTGGGTCAGGGCGAGTTCGACGACGAGTTCGGTCTCGGGCCGTGGAATGAGCACGTCCGGCGTGACCTCGAGCGGCAACGACCAGAATTCCTTTTCGCCGAGGACGTAGGCCACCGGTTCGCCGTGCGAGCGCCGCGTGACATGGGCTTCGTAGCGGTCCGTGGCTTCGCAGTCGAGGACGCGCTCTTCGGGGTGGGCCATGATCCAGGCGCGCGACTTGCGGAGCGCAGCGGCGAGCAGGATCTCGGCTTCGTGCCGCGGGTCGTCTGCGACGCGCCGCAGGCGCGCAATGCCTTCGTCGATCAGTCGGGAAACCTCGGTGGCCATGGGGGAAGTGAGTAGTGATTAGTGAGTAGTGATTAGTGAGTAGTGATTAGTCGGAGGCAGTAGTCGTTGCCGCGAAGCCGCTCCTCCGGCTAATCACTAATCACTACTCACTAATCACTACTCACTATTCACTCCAGCTGCGCCAGCTGCTCCGCCTGCCATTCCTGCTGCAGCGGGCCGATCACGTCGGCGAGGGCGCCTTCCATGATCGCGGGCAGCTGGTACAGCGTCAGGTTGATGCGGTGATCCGTCACGCGCCCCTGCGGATAGTTGTAGGTGCGGATCCGCTCGGAGCGGTCGCCCGTGCCCACCTGCAGCTTGCGCTCCTGCGCCTGCTGCGCCGTCTGCTTCTGCCGTTGCGCTTCCAGCAGGCGCGCCCGCAGCAGCGACATCGCGCGTGAGCGGTTCTTGTGCTGCGAGCGTTCGTCCTGGCACTCCACCACGACACCCGTCGGGAGGTGAGTGATGCGGATGGCGGAATCGGTCTTGTTGACGTGCTGGCCGCCGGCACCCGAGGCGCGGAACGTATCGACGCGCAGCTCGGCTGGATTGATCGGCAGGTCCTCGATCTCTTCGAGTTCCGGCAGGATCGCGACCGTGCACGCGGAGGTGTGGATGCGGCCCTGCGCTTCCGTCGCCGGCACGCGCTGCACGCGGTGTGCGCCCGATTCGAACTTGAGCTTCGAGTACGCACCGCGGCCCACCACGCGGCTGATGATTTCCTTGTAGCCGCCGTGTTCGCCGCTGCTTTCGCTCAGCACTTCGACCTTCCAGCCCTGCCGCTCGGCATAGCGCGAATACATGCGGAACAGGTCGCCGGCAAAGATCGCGGCTTCGTCACCGCCGGTCCCAGCGCGGATTTCCAGGAATATGTTGGAGTCGTCGCGCGGATCCTTGGGGACCAGCAGGTGCGTGAGTTCGAGGCCTTCCGCGTCGATCCGCTCGCGCAGTTCGCGCGCCTCGTCCGCGGCCAGCTCACGCATCTCGACGTCGGCGCCGGCGGCCATTTCCTCCGCGGTACGCAGTTCACCTTCGAGGCGGGAGAATTCCCTGAACCGCTGCGCCACGGACTCGAGCCGCGAATACTCCATCGAGAGGTCGCGGAACTGGCCCTGCTTCGCAATCACGCCGGGGTCGGCGAGCAGCGCACCGACCTCCTCGAAGCGCTCGATCGTCTTTTCGAGACGGCGTCGGATCGACTCTTTCATCAATCGTGCGGCTGATCGAGCCGGTAGATGTCGGCGATCGTCTCGATGATCTCGCCGTCGCCGGTCTCCGCCGCATCGCGCAACCGCTGGCTGGGCGCGTGGATGAGCCGGTTGGTGAGCGTGTTGGCGAGGAAGCTCAGGACTTCGTCCTGGCTCTTGCCGTGCGCCAGCATCAGTCGTGCCTGCTCGAGCGTGCGCTGGCGCGTGCGGTCCGCGTCTTCGCGCAGGCGGCGGATGAGCGGCGCGGCGTCGCGCGTGCGCAGCAGGTGCGCGAAACGCTCGACCTCGGCGTCGATCAGCGCGCCGGCCTCCTGGGCGGCCTGGCGCCGTCCCTCGAGATTCTCGTTGACGACCGACTGCAGGTCGTCGACCGTGAAGAGGTAGACGTCCTCGAGCTCGGCCACGTCGGCGTCGATGTCGCGCGGCACCGCGATGTCCACCATGAACATCGGGCGGCGCTTGCGCGCGCGCAGCGCCTGCTCCGTCATGTGCCGCGTGATGATCGAGTGCGGGGCGGCCGTGGAAGCGATGACGATGTCGGCTTCCTTCAGGTGGTTCGGGATTTCGTCGAGGCCGATCGCGAAGCCGTGGAACTCAGCGGCCAGATCGCGCGCGCGGTCGACGCTGCGGTTGGCGATGATCATCCGGCGCAGGCCGTCGGCGTACAGGTGCCTTGCCGCAAGCGCGACGGTTTCACCTGCACCCACCAGGAGCGCCGTCCGGTTGTCGAAGCTCGCGAACACTGTGCGCGCCATCGCCACGGCGGCCGAGGCCACGGATACGGCGTTGGCGCCGATCTTGGTTTCGGTGCGCACTCGCTTCGCTACGGAAAATGCGCACTGGAACAGGCGGTTCAGCACCGGGCCGGTGGTGCCCGCTTCCTGCGCGAGCCGGTAGGCATCCTTGAGCTGGCCCAGGATCTGCGGCTCGCCGAGCACCATCGAGTCGAGGCCCGAGGCGACCGAGAACGCGTGAGTGACGGCCTTGTCCTCGTCGTGGTGATAGAGACTGTGGAGCAACGGCACGCCGAGTCCGTGGTACCGCTGCAGCCACTCCCCGAGTTCGGCCTGGCCGAGATTCTCGGTGACGCAATAGAGCTCGGTCCGGTTGCACGTCGAGACGATGACGGTCTCGTGGACGTCCGGCAGGTTTCGCAGTTGTTGCAACGCTTCCGGGATGCGAGCCGGCTCGAAGACCACGCGCTCACGAACTTCGACGGGAGCGGTGCGGTGGTTGATGCCGACGACGACGAGAGACATCCGGGACCTGGTGTGGAAAGTCGCGAAATTCTGGGTGAACGGACCCCGCAACACAAGCTGCGGTGAGCTTCGGCTATAGTGCTGATGCCATGCCAATCCGCATTATCCGTGCCTGCCGTAGCGCCCTTGGCGCGATCTTCCTCGGTTTACTCGTGGCTTGCGCCGCGACGGACCCCGCCGGCCCCGGCGACACGGGCGCTGCAATGTTGCCCGGGGCCCGCCTGGCCGACGCTGAGGCCGCGTTCGACCGAGGCGATTACCCGGCCGGCGCGCGGCTGTATCGCGAGGCTGCCCAGCGTTCCGACGACGAGCTGATCGCCGAGCAGGCCACGCGTGCAGCGTTCGATCACACCCAGCTGCAGGAGGCTGCCCTGGCTGCCGGTCGCTGGCTGGAGATCAACCCGACCAGCGAGAACGCGCATCGCTACGCGGGCATTGCCGCGCTCAAGCTGCATCGGCTCGATGACGCGGAAGCCCAGTTCAGTTACCTGCTCGACACTGTTTACATCAGCCCGGCCGCGGGGTTCCTGGCGTTGCTGCCCGTGATCGGCGACGAAGGCGTCGCGACCGACGTCATGGAGCTCTTCCGGCGCCTCTCGGCCCGGCACCCGGGCGTCGGCGAAGGACATTACGCGTACGGCAGCGCGGCGCTGCGGGCCGACAATTTCGCGGCTGCAGAAAAGTCAGCGGAGACCGCGGTCGCCAAGGCGCCGTTCTGGAAACCCGCGAAGATGCTGCTTGCGCGCACGCGGATTGCGACCGGCAGGGACGAGGAAGGTCTTGCCATCGCGCGCGATCTCGTCACCGCACCCGACGCCGACGTCAGCACGCACCTCGAGTACGCGCTGCTGCTGTCGGCGACGGGCCGCGACCAGGAGGCACGAGCCATGCTCACGCCTTACACCACTGGCAAAACCGTGGTGCCGGGAGCGATCCGCACACTGGGCGCGATGGAACTCGATGCCGACAATCTCGACGCGGCGTCGGTGCAATTCGAGAACCTGCTGGCCACGGGCGCGCAGTCGTATGAAGCCTTGTATTTCCTGGGCGTGATCGCCGAGCGACGCAAGGACACGGAACGTGCCCTGCGCTATTACTCGCGCGTTGCCGGCGGCGACTACAATCTCGCCGCGCAGCAGCGGGTGGCGCGCGTCAAGGCCGAGCAGTCCGGCACCGACGCCGGCGTCACTCATCTCGACGAACTCGCCCGCACGCAGCCGCAGCTGGCGCCCGCCGTGTATTCGGCGAAGGCAGGCCTGCTGGAGTATCGTGGCGACACGCGCCGCGCCGGGCAGGTTTTCGAGGAAGGCCTGGCGCGTTATCCGGACGCGCTCGAACTGCGGCTGAATCGCGCATTCTTCCTCGAGCGCACGGGCAAGGAAGACGCTGCTATTCGCGACCTGCGCGCGTTGCTTGCCGAACGTCCCGGGGATGCGCACGTGCAGAACGCGCTCGGCTACACGCTGGCCGACACCGGCAAGAACCTGCCGGAGGCGCGCGAACTCCTCACGGCTGCACTTGCCCAGTCGCCTGATAACGCGGCCACGCTCGATAGCATGGGTTGGCTGCTGTATAAGGAGGGCAACTACCCCGCAGCACTCGACCACCTGCAGCGTGCCAGCGAGTCGGGCGCCGACCCTGAGATCGACCTGCACATCGGCGAGGTGCAGTGGGCGATGGGCGACCAGAAGGCGGCCCGCGCAACGTGGCAAGCGGCGCTCGAGAAAGCTCCCGCGAACGAGAAGCTGCGCAAGCGCATCGAGCGCGCCGGTCCCTGAGCCACGGGCACGCACATGTTCCGCATGCGTCCGTGGT
The DNA here is from genome assembly GCA_016704655.1 of Pseudomonadota bacterium. GTDB lineage: Bacteria > Pseudomonadota > Gammaproteobacteria > Steroidobacterales > Steroidobacteraceae > RPQJ01. The sequence continues at coordinate 90,876 of JADIZR010000008.1, forward strand.
TTGCGGTCCTGGCTGGCGCACTGCTCGCGACAGGCTGCGCGACTAGTCCCGTCGGCAGCCCGTCCGGAGCGCGTCCGCCCGATCCCGAGCAACTCACGCAATGGCTGGCCAAGGGGCGCATTGCCCTCGTTGCGCAAGGTGAAGGCGGCAGCGGCAGCTTCGTCTGGCAGCAGCGCTCCGAGCGCACCGAACTCACCTTGCGCGGGCCGTTGGGTGCGGGTGGGCTGGCGCTGATCACCGACGGCACGACGTTCGAACTGTCGGATGGCGCGGGTCAGCCCCTCAATGGCGAGGCCGCGCGGGCCGAACTCGAGCGCCGACTCGGCGTGAAGCTGCCCCTGGCCGAACTGCGTTACTGGATGCTCGGTGGGCCGGCGCCGGAAGGTACGGGCAGCGGGCCCGTGCAGACCAGCTCGGGTTCGGTGCCCGGGTTCGTCCAGGGCGGCTGGGTCGTCAGCTATGAGCAACTGAAATCGCAGGCGGGTTGGAGCCTGCCCGCGCGCCTGACGGCAACGACCAGCGGGGCGCGGGTGAGGATCATCGTCGACGACTGGATCCTGCCGGCTCCATGAACCGCTCGCTGGGACACCCCGCACCATGGCCCGCGCCGGGCAAACTGAACCTGTTCCTCCACGTCGTGGGGCGCCGGCCGGACGGCTATCACGAGCTGCAGACCGCGTTTCAGTTCATCGACCTGTGGGACTCGATTCGCTTTTACCAGCGCCCGCCCGGCGTCATTGAAAGGGTCGGCGTTCTCCCCGGGGTCGCAGCCAAGGATGACCTCGTCGTGCGAGCCGCCCACTGTCTGGCCGCCGCCGCGGCGGAAACCGGGGTGCCTTTGAGGCAGGGAGTGGCAATCGAGGTCGATAAACAGCTCCCAATGGGTGGCGGGGTGGGTGGTGGAAGCTCCGATGCGGCGACAGTTCTGGTCGGTTTGAACTGCTTATGGGAAACCGGCTTCAGCCGCGAACGCCTGGCCGAGCTCGGCTTGAGCCTGGGCGCCGACATTCCCGTTTTCGTGCAGGGTCACGCGGCCTGGGCCGAAGGCGTGGGCGAACGGCTGGCGCCGGTCGACTTCCCGGAGCGGGTCTACCTGCTGCTGCAGCCCGAGGTCGCCATCAGCACGGCCGAAGTGTTCAAAGCCCCTGAATTGACAAGGGATTCTCCGGTCATCACAATTGCCGGCTTCCTGCAGACCGGCGGTCGAAACGATTGCGAGTCCGTGGTCCGGCGTCGATACCCGGTCGTCGCTGATGCGCTCGACTGGCTCGGTCGCCATGGACCCGCGCGACTCACGGGCACCGGCTCCTGTGTCTTCGCTCCGATGGTTGATTCGACGCATGCGGCCGCTGTGCTCGCGGACAAGCCACCCGAGTGGCGAGGATGGGTTACGCACGGCCTCAACCAGTCGCCGCTCACTGCGCGTCTGCAGTTCGAGCGCCAGTTCGAGCCGGCGTAATGCGGTGGCTGATGGCTTGAGGGCGGTACGACGACGGGCTTGGGCAACGAATGCGTTGGGGTGTCGCCAAGTGGTAAGGCAGCGGGTTTTGATCCCGCCATTCGGAGGTTCGAATCCTTCCACCCCAGCCAACCGAGATTACGGGAGAGGCGCGTAGATGGACGGCCCCATGATGGCGGTGTTTACGGGCAACGCGAACCCGCAGCTCGCGCAGGACATTGCGCGCTACCTGCAGGTGCCGCTGGGCCGTGCCCACGTTGGTCGCTTCAGTGACGGCGAAGTCACGGTCGAGCTGATGGAGAACGTGCGCGGGCGCGACGTCTTCATCCTGCAGTCGACGTGCCCGCCGGCGAACGACCACCTGATGGAGCTGTTGTTGATGGTGGATGCGTGCCGGCGCGCCTCGGCCGCCCGCATCACCGCGGTGATGCCGTATTTCGGCTACGCCCGCCAGGATCGACGCCCGCGCGCCACGCGCGTCGCGATCACGGCCAAGGTGGTGGCCAACATGGTCGCCGGCGTGGGCGTGCATCGGATGCTGACGGTCGACCTGCACGCGGACCAGATCCAGGGGTTCTTCGACATCCCCGTGGACAACGTGTACTCGTCGCCGGTGCTGCTCGGCGAGGTGTGGCGGCAGAAGTACGCCGACCTGGTGGTGGTGTCGCCGGACGTCGGTGGCGTGGTGCGTGCACGAGCGATCGCGAAGCGCCTCGACGATGCGGACCTCGCGATCATCGACAAGCGCCGCCCGCGGGCCAACGTGTCGGAAGTGATGAACATCATCGGCGAGGTCGAGGGCAAGAGCTGCGTCCTCGTCGACGACATGGTGGATACCGCGGGCACGCTGTGTCACGCGGCGAAGGCGTTGAAGGATCACGGCGCGAAGCGCGTCGCGGCCTACATCACCCACCCGGTGCTCTCGGGCCCTGCGGTGGACCGCATCGAATCGTCGGCCCTCGACGAGCTGGTGGTGACGGACACGATCCCGCTGCGTGACAACGCGCTGGCGTGCCGCAAGATCCGCCAGTTGTCGGTCGCGGGCCTGCTGGCCGAGACGATGCGTCGCATACGGGACGAAGAGTCGGTGAGTTCGCTGTACCTGGACTGAGTGAGAAGTGATTAGTGAGTAGTGCGCGTGAGGAACGCGGGGCGGCGATTAGGAATGATTCGAGCACGGAGGGCACCGCCTGCAGTCCGACTAATCACCAATCCCCCTCACTATCACCCCTTCCTGGAGCCGCCGCATTCTGGTCGCGGATGCAACGGCATTTTCTGTGCAACTGGAGTTTACAAATGAAGACTGCATTCGAACTCGTCGCCGAGTTCCGTGACGCGCAGGGCAAAGGTGCGAGCCGCCGCCTGCGTCACGCGAACAAGGTCCCGGCCATCCTCTACGGTGGCCACCGTGATCCGCGCGCGCTGTCGCTCGATCACACCAAGCTGCTGCTGCTGCTCGACAACGAGCGCTTCTACTCGACGATCATCAACCTGAAGGTCGGCGAGCTGAACCAGGCGGCGATCCTCAAGGACGTGCAGCGTCACCCGGCGAAGAACGCCATCGTGCACATCGACCTGCAGCGCGTCCTCGACGACGAGAAGATCCGCATCACGATCCCGCTGCACTTCAGGGGCGAGGCCGGTTCGCCGGGCGTCAAGAAGGGTGGCATCGTTTCGCACCTGCGCAACGAAGTCGAGATCACCTGCCTGCCGAAGGACCTGCCGGAGTTCGTCGAAGTCGACCTGTCGGCCGTCGACCTGAACCAGATGCTGTACCTCGCCGATCTCAAGGTGCCGGCAGGCGTCGAGATCCCCGAGTTGACGCACGGCCGCAATCCGCCGATCGTCTCGATCCACCAGCGCGCGCGGCCGAGGAACCGGAAGCCGGGCAGCTGCGCGAACCGGCGGCAGGCGCAGCGGCAGCAGCGGCACCGGCGGCGGGCGCAGCAGGGCCTGCGGCAGCGGCCAAGCCGGCCGAAGCCAAGAAGGACGCCAAGAAGTAACGCGAATGCTCCGGCCGCAGTACAAGCGGCCGGAGAGAGCGGGCCGCCCTGCAGGGGGGCGGCCCGATTTTCGTTTTTTCCAGGCAGAACGATCAACATGGCCGGCACACCGTTGCAGATCGTGGTCGGGCTCGGCAATCCGGGGCCCGAACACCGGCTCACGCGTCACAACGCGGGATTCTGGTTCGTCGACGCGCTTGCCTACCGGCACGGCGTGCAGTTCCGTGCGCATGCGCGCTACCAGGGCGAGATCGCCAAGGTCGTCGTCGAAGGCACCGAGCTGGTGCTGCTGAAGCCGCAGACCTACATGAACCGCAGCGGCCTCTCGATCCGCGCGCTGATGGACTACATCAAGGCACCCGTGTCGGCAGTGCTCGTCGTGCACGACGATCTCGACCTGCCGTGCGGCGTCGCACGGCTCAAGCTCGGCGGTGGCCACGGCGGTCACAACGGCCTGCGCGACGCCATCACCCATTGCGGTGCCGATTTCTGGCGGCTGCGGCTCGGGGTCGGGCATCCGGGTGACAAGTCACAAGTCATCGATTACGTGCTGCAGCGGGCGCGCCCGGCCGAGGAGAACGCCATCGTCGACGCCATCGACGCCGGCCTCGACTCGCTCACCGTGCTGCTGCGCGATGGCGCCGAAAAGGCGATGAACCGCCTCCATACAAGAGTGAGTAGCGATTAGCGATTAGAGGGGGCGGCGCCAGACGCTGATCAACACCCACCCCTCACTGTCCACTACTCACTAATCACTAATCACTAATCACTTCCTATGGGCATCAAGTGCGGCATCGTCGGTCTTCCCAACGTGGGCAAGTCGACGCTCTTCAACGCGGTCACGCAGGCGCAGAACGCAGCGGCCGCGAACTATCCTTTCTGTACGATCGACCCGAACGTCGGCGTCGTACCGGTGCCGGACCTGCGCCTGCAGGCGCTTGCCGCGATCGTCAAACCCGAAAAGATCCTGCCCACCACCGTCGAGTTCGTCGACATTGCAGGCCTCGTGGCTGGTGCTTCGAAAGGTGAAGGACTCGGCAACAAGTTCCTCGCGCACATCCGCGAGACCGATGCTATTGCGCACGTCGTGCGCTGCTTCGTCAACGACGACATCGTGCACGTCGCAGGCCGCATCGACCCGATCAGTGACATCGACGTCATCAATACCGAACTCGCGCTCGCCGACCTCGACACCGTCGAGCGTGCCCACCGCCGCGCCGAGAAGGACGCCAAGGCGGGCGACAAGGACGCCGTGCGCCTGCGCGACCTGCTGAAGCGCATGCAGGATCACCTCGACGCGGGCAAGCCGGCGCGCACGCTGCCGCTCGACCCGATCGCCGAGCGTCCCCTGCTGCGCGAGTACCACCTGATCACGATCAAGCCGCTGATGTACGTGGCCAACGTGGCCGAGGGCGGCTTCGAGAACAATCCGTACCTGGACGCCGTGCGTGAGCGTGCCGCGACCGAAGGCGCGGACGTCGTCCCCGTGTGCGCGGCGATCGAAGCGGAGATCGCACAGCTCGACGAAGGCGATCGCCTCGCGTTCCTTGAAGAACTCGGGCTGCACGAGCCGGGGCTCGACCGCGTGATCCGCGCGGCGTATCACCTGCTCGGCCTGCTGACGTTCTTCACCGCGGGCGTCAAGGAAGTACGTGCGTGGACCACGCATGTCGGCGCGCACGCACCGCAGGCGGCCGGCGAGATCCACACGGATTTCGAGAAGGGCTTCATCCGCGCCGAAGTGATCGCCTACAGCGACTTCATCGCCTGCAAGGGCGAGCAGGGCGCGAAAGAGGCCGGTAAGATGCGGCTCGAAGGCAAGGAGTACGTCGTCCGCGAAGGCGACGTCATGCACTTCCGCTTCAACGTCTGACGCTCACCTCGCCTGCGTGTGCGTTCGGCCGCAGGCCGGGTGAGGGTTTTGGCGTCCGATCCGACCTGTCCTGCCGCGCTTGGAAAGGCAGCCACGCGCGCGCCAGGACAGGTCCGATCGGACAGCCTGCGCCTCGCGCGACCTGTCGCCGCAACCTTCTCCCGCGGACGCGAGCGAGAGAGACGCTTCAGTGCGGCACGGCGTCCTTCACCGCGTCCAGCGCATCCTTCAGTCCAAATTTCTTTTTCTTCTTCGGCTGCTCGGTCGACGTGCCGTCGCTCGTCGTGCCATCGCTCGATGAGCCTTCACCGTCGGCCGCGGATCCGTCCTCGGTCGCGTCGCCGCCGTCCATTGCCGGCATGCCCAGCATCGTGAACGCCACCGACTTCACGCGCACTTTCAGCGCCCATTCGGGCTCATAGGCAATCTTCGGGTCGGTGGGGCGCGGTGGATGGGTCAGGTTCAGTTCAGAGCCATACGCAATCATGCGCAGCATTGCACCCGACGCTTCCTCGCCATCGCCGAAGATGCCCTTCGGTACGTCGCAGCGGGTCGTCGCCGGCGCCAGCAGCACCTTTTCCTTCAGCCACTGGTCGACCGACTTGTTGGTCTGGTAGTCGAGGAGGCCAAAGCCGGAGTCCGGCAGTTCGCTCGACGTCCACAGCGTCATTTCGGCGCCGTCGCCGGAGTCATCACCCTTGCCGCCCATTGCCGCGATGAAATAGCCGCGGGCCGTGGGCAACGACTGCCAGCTGAGCTGCGTCACGCCGCCTGCCTGGGCTTGCTGCAGGGCGATCGGCGGCATGATGTCCTGCGCCGGCGGCAGTGTGAACTTGAAGCTTTCAGGCACGCCCTGGCCGCTGAACGCATGCGCTCCCGCGAGCGATGCGCCGTCGGGCACCAGGCGGTTGTCGGTGAGATTCGGCCAGACTGGACGTCCCGCCGCCGAGTGCGTGCCGCGTTGCGTGGCGCGCCGGCCTTTGAAGATCTCGCCGAATTCCTTGATCGTGCTGGTCTCGAAGTCCACGACCTTGGGTTGCCCTGGCCGGATGGTTGCACCGCAACCCCAGTACAGCTTGATCTTGCCCTTGGGCTGCTCGGTCGGCTCCTCGATCGAATCATCCCCGCGGTCGGTGGGTACCGGCTTGGCCTGGGGCAGGACCTTGAGCTGCAGCGTCGGCTCGAGCTTGCTGCCCGGGGGCACGGCCTGCAGCGCTTCGGCGAGACTCGGGTTGCGGCTGGTGCGCAGCGTGACGTCGACGAAGCTGCCGCTGCCGCCCGCGCGGGTCAGGCCGAACTGGTTGCCCTTCCTCTTGCCACCGAACAGCGCGGACATTGGTGTGTCGCCGCCGCCGCCGCCCATCATCATGCCGGCCATGCCACCCATGCCGCCGGGCGATGAGAATGTGGCGATATCGATCCAGCCCTGGGCAATCGGCGGTTTGTCCGGCGGGCGGACCGGCACAGGCTGTTGGGCACGCACTGCAGGTGCGATAGCGGCCGAGAGGAGGGCGCTGGTCACCAGAAAACGCTGCAGGCTGGTCGGGGGGTACTTCACGGCGGTGTCCTCCAGGCGAATGTCCCGTTGCTGTGTGCCTAAGTCTCGCACGATGCCTTGCCGGCGGCACCTGCCGGAAGTTGTCCCCCAACTTGACGCGGGGCCTGCCCCTCCGGACAATTCGCGGTCCCCAGCGGCCCGCATCCAATCCGGCCGCAACCCGAACCTCGTGGTGAGGTAGCTCAGACGGTTAGAGCGAGGGATTCATAACCCCTAGGTCGGGAGTTCGATTCTCCCCCTCACCACCAAACCCCTTTTTTCAACTCCGTGCCAGCGTGACCCGACGCGGCGAGCTATGGTCTGTGAGCGCACGAAAGTCGCTGTAATCACAGGAATTTTCGCTCGTACTACTTGGCGTTTTCCGCCATAAGCACACCAATGACTTGGCGCAGCCGCCGAAGGGGTAGAAACCGCGGCACCCCGAACCGCAATGTGATCGTGCCCCGGCCCGTAAGCGGGACGGAATCGGCAGTATCTGGACTTCCGTGGAATAGCACTTTGCTATAGGCTTGAGTCGTGCACGTCATCACACATGCCCGAGTGGTGGCGGCTCAGGTGCGGTTCCCGGAATCCTCCAGAGCGCTGGACTTCTGGTATCGCGCCATGAAGCACGGGCGGTTTGCGACCTTTGCCGAGTTGCGGGCGACATTCGGCAGTGTGGATAAGGTGGGGCCGCTGCTCGTGTTCAACATCGGCGGCAACAAACTGCGGCTCATAGCGGCAGTGCACTTCAACTCGCGCAAGGTGTTCGTCCGGCACGTCTTGAGTCATGCCGAGTACGACCGGAGCCAGTGGAAGCGAAAGGAGGTCATCCAATGAGCACGCAGGTACGAGACGCGATCCGGCACTGGCCGCATGTCGCACCGCTCTTGGAAGCGCCGCGCAGCAAGAGCGCGTATCGCCGCTTGGTGGCTGCGCTCGATGCCGTCCTTGATGCGGGCGGGGCCGACGAGACTCATCCTCTGGCGCGCCTGGCGGACTATCTCGGGGACCTGATCGCCGGGTACGAAGCGGCCAATGCGCCCATCCGCGAAATGTCAGTGCAGGACTTCCTGCGTGAGCTGATGGCGCAGCATGGTTTGACGCAGAAGGACTTGCCCGAGATCGGCGCGCAGAGCGTCGTGAGCGCGGTGCTCAATGGCAAGCGTCGGCTGAACGTGCGCCAGATTGCCCGCATGTCGGCTCGGTTCGGGTTGCCCGCCGATGCATTCATGGGGTAGCGGGGGTGGGCCGGCAAATTCGCTATCGAGGGGGCGCATGGCTACTGGCAGGACTATCAGGAGCGCATCGGCAAGCGTGTCGTTTCGTGCAAGCAAGTACCTTCGCGATGAACGCGACATTGCCGCCTACCTCGAGGCCATGCTTGAGGATGGCGAACCCCGCGTGGTGCCCGTCGCGCTACGTACCGTGGCGGATGCCGTCGGTGGCATGGCGGTCCTCACGGAGCGCTCCGGCCTGAGCCGTGAAACGCTGTACCGCACGCTTGCCGCGACTTGCAGTAGCCTGCATCTGAGGCGTCACCACGGGAGACAACCATGAACCTGCGTTCAGTGTTCGGTTTGACGGCGCTGCTGATCGGCGTCGTCGCGTGCGGTGGCAAGAGCGCGCCTGACCAGGCGGCGGCGCCATCCGAACAAGCGCCCGCCTTGGCCGAGAGCCGTCCTGCGGCCGCCACGACCGGCTCGCCTGCCGTGGACCTTGCGAGCCTCAAGGCATGCGAAATCGTGACTCCGCAGGAAGCCGCCACGATCATCGGCGGCAAACTGCTCAACGAACCTCCGGCCGGATTCTCGAACTGCGCCTATGTCGTGGAAGTTGACGGCACGGCCGAGAGTTATCGCATCGGTTTCTCGGCACCGGCCATGCATGAAGCCTTGCTCGAGACGCAGAGCGTTGCGGAGCGGGGGGAGCCGGTCACCGGGCTATGGGACGAGGCATACGTCCGGCCGCGCGCACCGGACAGCGGTTACTCACTGGTGGTCTTGCAGCGCGGCAAGCTTGCGCTCGAGGTCTGGGGTGATCGGAAGGAACCGTTGATCGAACTCGCCAGGCTGGCTGTTGCGCGGGTTCCCTGATCAGTCCTGGTCGGTATCGCAACGACAACAAGCTACCGCCCCGCGTCGGGGTTTGTGTGTCAGGGCGGCGTGATCCAGCCTGTCGAACTTCGCATTGGCATCGGCGGGCGCACCTGCAGCTGACCCACTTCGCCGCAGTCCCGGCAGCGCACCCGTAGAGGAAGGCGCAGTGAGCCCCTGCCCTGGGTGACCCACTCACCCAGTGGCAACACGCGCCACGCATCGCAGCGCGGGCAGTAGGCCGCGAGCTGGTGGTCATGAGCATGCAGGCCCGCGATGGTCCCGAGGTCGATCATGAACTGAGGGTAAGACCGACGCGGGCGCAGGAGGTGAGCCACTCGACGAGCTGAAAGCGAGCGTGAGCAGCAACCCCACCAAAATGCCTGCCGTAGCCAGGCCCATGTCTTTCTGCGCGTCCCACTCATCTCCCTGCGTCCCGAGGTAGGCCACGCCGAGGTCGCCGCCGAACAATTCCGCAGCGCCCCATTCGATCAGCTCGTAGACAACCGCGTGCGCCATGAGAAAGCTCACGGGCATGGCGTACCGCCAGAGGCGCTGTGGGTTGGCGCGCACCGTGAACAGTTCCCACGCCGCCGGGAACATCAGCAGCCCGTAACCGAAGTGTACGAAACGATCGTAGTGGTTGCGGCTTGCCGGGCCGGGTTCGGTCCCCGCGTCCTGCAGGTGCAACCACTCGCGCCAGGGAACCCGCTGTAGGTGTAATGCGCGCCGATTGCATGCAGCACGAAGAAGACGAACATGCAGGTATAGGCTCGGTTCGAGAAACGCAGGGTGCGCGATGTCGCCACCAGCACGGGTACCGCGACGAAGATCAACACGTTCTCGAGCAGCCAGTCCTGCCGATAGGACGGCGCGATGGCCAGCGCGGACCAGACTGCGCCGAATACCAACAGCAGGACCACGGGGTAACGTTCTGCAGGTTTCATTCAGGACCGCCTCCAGATCGGACATTGCCATTATGCGGTCACTGCGGGGCGGCGGTAATTCGTGCGAAGACGAAGGGCATCCACTTTCCCCGTTGATTGGCGCAAAATAAATGCATCCACAGCTGTGTGTCGCAAGGAGAGCAAGATGAGCTTTTTCGGCAAAATCCTTGAAAAGTTAGGCCTCAAAAAAGCTGCAGCGGAGCCGGCACCGGCACCCAAGGTGTCAACGCCGCCGCCGGTGGCTACCCCGGCTCCCGCCCCGGTGCCGAAGGCGCCGCCTCCACCGCAACCGATTGCCGTCGTCGATGTCGTTGCGCAGCTGGAGAAACTCGCCGCCGCCAATCCGCAGAAGCTCAACTGGAAGACCTCGATCGTCGACCTGCTGAAGCTGCTCGACATTGACAGCAGCTTCGCGGCTCGCAAAGAACTTGCGATCGAACTTGGCTGCCCCGCCGATTTGATGGGCGATTCCGCCAAGATGAACATGTGGCTGCACAAGACCGTGCTGCAACAGATCGCCGACAACGGGGGCAATATCCCGAAAGAGTTGCTGGACTGATGCGCTGAAGAATTTCTGGGGGACGATTCATGCAGATCATGGACATGCTCGAGCAGATGGGAGGGGTCCAGTCGATGGCGCGCGAGTTTGGCGTCAGCGAGGCCCAGGCGGCGAGTGGTGCCGCTGCGTTGTTGCCGGCGATCCTCGGTGGCTTCAAGAAGCAGACCCAGGCGCAGCCGGCCGGACTGGAAGGGCTCATCGGCATGCTGGGCGGACTCGGTGGGGGTGGATTGATGGACGAGGTGCTCGCACCCCAGCCAACGAACGTGAGTCCTGGCAATGACATCCTCGGGCAGATCTTCGGCTCCCGGGAAGTAAGCCGCACGGTCGCCCAGAACGCGGCTGGCCAGACGGGTCTTGATCCGATGCTGCTGAAAAAGATGCTGCCGGTACTGGCGATGCTGGTCGCTGGCTACATGGCCAGACAGGGCCGTGCATCGACTGCACCCCAGACGGGCGGCGGCGGCCTTGCCGACATGCTGGGCGGCATGCTCGGCGGTGGCACCCAGGGTTCCACGACAGGCGGCGGACCCGGGCTGGCGTCGATGCTCGATCTAAACGGCGATGGCAATCCGCTGGATGACATCCTCGGGATGGCCGGGAAATTGTTGCGATAACTACCAAGGGGGACTGGAAATGGGCTGGCTCATTACCTTGATCATCGGTGGCGTCGTCGGCTGGCTTGCAAGCATTGTCATGAAGACCAATGCGCAGATGGGCATGATTGCCAACGTGCTGGTCGGAATTGCAGGCTCCTTCATCGGCTTCTGGGCCGCCGGCGCCCTGGGACTTGCTCCGACAGGAGGCATCGTCCGCTTCATCGTCGCGATCATTGGCGCGGTTGCCTTGATTTTCCTCCTGCGGGCGCTCGGTATCTTCAAGAAAGCCTGACGCCGTCCGGCATCACGGGCCGGCAACCACGGTGCTGTCTTTGCCCGTGCTGCCGGCTTCACGTCGCGACAGGTACGAGTGCCACAACAGCCGTGCAGCCACGGCGCGCCACGGCCGCCAACGCATTGCAAATGCGGCGGCTGCGTCGCTCGTCGGCACGGCGCTCAAGCCGCGAATTTCTGCCATCGATTTGTGCAGGCCCAGGTCACCGGGCGGCCAGACATCCGGACGCCGCAGTGCCATCAACAGGTACACGCCGGCAGTCCACGGCCCGATGCCGGGAATCTGTACCAGTGTTGCGCCTGCGGCCGCGTCCGGCATGCGAGCGACTCGCTCGAGCGATACCGCGCCGCTTTCCAGTTGCGCCGCAAGTCCGACGACGTAGCGAGCCTTCTGCCGCGTAACCCCCAGCGACAGCAGCGCGGCTTCTCCAGTCGCCAGCACCCGCGCCGGAGTCAACTTGCCCTCGAAGTGCCGGTCCAGCCTGGCATAGAGCGCCGCGGCCGACGCCAGCGAGACCTGCTGCTCGAGGATGATCCGCACCAGTGTCGGAAAGCCGCGCGGCCGCGCCCATAGTGGGGGCGGGCCGAACGCGTCGACGATGCGTGCGAGATGCCTGTCGCGCGCAGCCAGTTCGTGCACTCCAGCGAGCAACGACGCCCGATTCAGGACAGGAGGTGCCAACGCTCAGCGTTCCACGCCGGGATCGGTGGCGTTCGTCAGGATCGGGCTGGCCGCACCCTGCGTCGTGATCTGAGGGCACGCGTACATTGGCAGCACCCCGGGGTCTTGGTGCTGCCGAGATTACCCGTCCCGACCCCGGCCCGGTATGGCTGCGCTCAGGTTTTCACGCTGCAAAGGCGATACCCACGGTCTACGCGCTGTGCGATCGTGGTGCGTCCTGTGCTTGCCAGTGCGGGGCGCGTCGGACAAAGTGCAACATCGTTTTGCGCCGTGGGAAAGGATTCAATGTCTGCAGCTACCGACGCCAGGCTCGCCAATCGCATCCTGAGGGGACTGGTGTACGGCGCGGTCGCCGGTGTGCTCGTGCTGGTTCTCGCGCCCCACGTCCCTGGCCTGCAGGACGGCGCCAAGTGGGTGGCGACCAACGTGTTCGACCCGCTCGGGCAGGTCTTCCTGCGCATGCTTTTCTTCGTCGTGATCCCGCTCGTCTTCGCCTCACTGGCCGGCGGCGTGATCCAGCTCGGCGGGCTCGCGGACCTGGGGCCGCTCGCCGGCCGCACGTTCGCGCTGTTCTTCGCCAACATGGCGATCGCGGCGACGCTCGGCCTGCTGATGATGAACATCCTGAATCCGGGCGGGCGCATGGACCCGGAGACTTCGCAACGCCTGGTGCAGGAGTACAGCTCGCAGGCGGGCCAGCATGTCGTGAACAGCGAAGCCCGGCCCGCCGTGACGCCGTCGACGGTCGTCGACATGTTCATGCCGAAGAACCTGTTCGGCGCCTTCGTCGGCAATCAGCGCAACATGCTGGGCGAGGTGCTGCCGCTCATCGTCTTCGCGATCCTGGTGGGCGCGGCTGGGCTCGGCTTGCCGGAGACACGACGCAAGAAGCTGCTCGACGGACTCGAGACCGTCAGCGACCTGATGACCGGCATCGTGCACTTCGCCCTGAAGCTCGCGCCCTACGCGGTGCCGGCGATGATCTTCAGCGTGGTGGTGAAAGTCGGCTTCGACATCCTGATCGCGCTCGGCCTGTTCGTGCTCGGTTGCGGCGCGATGCTGCTGCTGCACCTGTTCGGCACGATGTCGATCTGGCTCAAGTTCCTCGCCAAGCGCAATCCGCGCGAGTTCTTCGTCCAGATCAAGGACGTGCTGGTCACCGCCTTCTCGACGAGTTCGAGCAGCGCCACGCTGCCCGCCGCATTGGCTGCCTGCCGCGAGCGGCTGGGCATTGCGCCGTCGACTGCCGGGTTCGTGATGCCACTCGGCACGACAATGAACATGAGCGGCACGGCGCTCTACGAAGGCTGCGTCGTGTTGTTCGTGGCGCAGGTGTTCGGCGTTCACCTTGGCCTGGCCGAGCAGGTCACGCTGGTGTTCCTGTCGGTCCTGAGCGCCGTGGCCGTTGCTGCGATTCCAGGGGGATCTTTGCCGCTGATCGCCGGCTTGCTGGTCGCCTTCGGCATTCCGCCCGAAGGCATCGGCATCATCCTCGGTGTGGACCGCCTGCTCGACATGACGCGCACGATGACCAACGTCGGTGCGGACATGGTGACGACGGCGGTAGTCGATGCGCGGCAACGCGCGACTGGCCACGCGGGTCGCGTCTAATCCGCAGGGCCTCCTGCGTTCGTCGATTCGGCTAACTTCCACAACGCACGCTCGATTGAATCGGGCACAGTAGTGTCGACCGCAACGACGTGCCGCAGTTCTTCGCCGCTGAACGGTTCCCAGTAGGAAGGCTGTCGATCCAGTAACGCGACCGTGGCTTCCGAGGCGTCGGCGCCAGTGGCGGCCCGCCCGGCGACCCGTCGCTTGAGCACTTCGAGCGGCGCGACACAGTGGACGATCACGACCTCGGCTGCGTGCTCGCGCCCTGTCGCCAGGAAAAGTTCACGTTCATCACGCCGCAGGTTGGCTGCGTCGACGATGACGCTCTCGCGACCACGCAGGCAATTCGCGGCGCAAGCGCGCAACCGTTGGTACGTGCGCGCATTGAAGCCGCGCGAATAGATGCCGGCGTCGGGCGCAGAGGCAGACGTGTCCAGGGGCTGTAATCCGGCGAGCCGCTTGCGTTCGACGTCCGAGCGCACGATCAACGCCGCGCAGGCTGCAGCAATGCGCCGGGCGAGCCACGTCTTGCCCGAGCCGGACAATCCCACCATCACGACCAGTCGGGGGCGCGGCCGCCCGATCTGCGCCACGGCCCAGTCCAGGTACTGGTGGGCAAGCGTCGTGGCTCCTGTCGCCCCTGCGGCTGCGCCGCGTGCCTGCTGGCCGCGCAGCGCAGCAACCTTGGCCCGCACCAGCGCGCGATAAAGTTCGAAGTAAGGTAGCAGCGCAACCGCCTCGAAATCGCCGGACGTCTCGAGCCACGCCTGCAACGCCTCGCGCCGCAAATCAGTGCGGCCATGGACCGCGAGATCCATCGTCAGGAAAGCGAGATCGTTGGCGACGTCGATGAAGCGCAGCCCGGGATCGAACTCCAGGCCGTCGAAGGCAGCGAGCGTACCTTGCCAGCGCACTACGTTGCCGCAGTGCAGATCGCCGTGGCCTTCGCGGATCCGGCCGTCCTGCCGGCGTTGCAGCAGCAGCGGCCGGCCTGCTTCGAACAGCCGCTGCACGTGGCCGCGCAACTGCGCCAGCTGTTGCGCCTCGTCGCGGCCGGGCAGGTCCCGCGTGATCTCGGCGAAATTATCGAGCGTGATGCGGTGTACGCGTTCCGGTGTGCCGAAAGCGTCATCGCCGGTCGCGGTCGCTGCAGTCGCATGCATTTGTGCGATGCGCTGGCCGAATTCCTGCAGTTCGTGCGCCTCAACGTCGCCGGACTGCAGCAGCTGCGTCAGTTCGAGCCGCGGATCGAACTGCACCATCCGCAGCGCGTGCTCGAAAGGCGGGGCGTCGGTGGCGCCGACGCGGGGTGCAGCGGGCGTTCCCGTGATCGGCACGACGTCGACGTACAGCCCCGGCGCGTGACGCCGGTTCAAGCGCAGCTCTTCGCGGCAGAATTCAAAACGACGTTCGGCCGTCGAATAGTCGATGAAACTGAGCCGCAACGGTTTCTTCACCTTGTAGGCGAAGGGCCCGGTCAGGAACACCCAGGAGACGTGGGTCTCGATGCAGGTCACGGGTCCAGGCACGGCGTGCAGGGTCGAATAGGCAGCCGGATCCTGCATCGCGGCGGCGAAGTCGACCTGTGCTGCGGGAGCATCGAGCGCAGAGTTGTATTGGCTGGCGTTCACGCGAGATTCGGCTCTCGACGGGCGCTCCGGGCAGTGTACTCTTGCCACCTGTACGCCGGGTCCCTGCGATCAATACTGATGGTCCGCGGGCCCCGTGGCTCGACAATGAAAACGTCAACCAGGACCATCCAGCAGAGGGACTCAGCATCGTGACAATCCCTGTCCAGATCACTTTCAGGCACATGGAAAGCTCCCCGGCCGTCGAGACCCGCGTGCGCGAGCTCACGGATCACCTCGGCACTTTCAGCGACCGTATCCAGTCCTGCCGCATCGTGGTGGATTCACCGCATCGACACCACCACCAGGGCAAGGTCTTCAACGTCAAGGTTCAGCTCTCGCTCCCGGGCGGCGACGTCGTCGTCGACATGGAGCGCCCCGATCGTGACGGGCACGAGGACGTGTACGTCGTCCTGCGTGATGCGTTCGATGCCGCACGCCGCCAGCTGCAGCAGCGCATGTCCGCACTGCGCGGTGAGCCGTCGCTGCGTGAAAAGCCGGTCGTCTGACCGGCCCGACCCAGGCGGCGCAGTGCCCCTGACATCGTGATGGATCCTGCGCCGCTGCTCTTCGCGCCGCTTGCGTCGCGCGCCTTCGGCGAGCGCGTCGCCGCGTGCCTGGGCGTACCGCTCGCGCCACTCGAGGAGCGCGACTACGAAGGGGGCGAGCACAAATCCAGGCCACTGGGCAGCGTCCGCGGGCGCGTCGTCTACGTGATCCAGTCACTGAGTGGCGACGAGGCGGGCAGCGCCAACGATCGGTTCTGCCGCGTCCTGTTCCTGGTCGCGGCACTAAAGGACGCCGGCGCCGCGCGCGTCACGGCCTGCCTGCCGTACATCGCTTATTCGCGCAAGGACCGTCGCACCAAGGAGCGTGATCCGGTCAACTCGCGTTACATCGCGCAGTTGCTGGAAGCCGTGGGCGTCGATCACGTGATGGTGATGGACGTGCACAATGTCGCGGCGTTCGAAAACGCGTTCCGCTGCAGCGTCGACCTGCTCGAGGCCGCGCCGCTGCTTGCGGACAAGGTCGTCGAACAGGCGGGCGGGCATCCCGTGACCATCGTGTCGCCGGATTTTGGTGGTGCCAAACGTGCGCAGCGCGTACAGGAACTCGTCGCCGTGCGCACGGGTGCTCCAGTCGATTTCGCCGTCCTCGAGAAGCGCCGCGACAACGGCGGAGTGAGTGGCGACCTCATCATCGGGCGGGTGACCGGCCGGCACGCCGTTGTGGTCGACGACCTGATCAGTGCCGGCACGACGATCCTGCGTGCGGTACAGGCGTGCCGCGCGGCGGGCGCGCTTTCGGTTACTGCTTTTGCGACGCATGGTGTTTTTGCGCCGGGCGCCGAGCGGCTGCTCGGGCCGGGCGGGCCCGATTATCTGTACGTCACGGACACGCTGCTGCCCACGCGACTTGCGTCTCCTGTGGGGAGCGCCGCAAAGCTGGTCGTCCTGCCGGCATCGGGGCTGTTTGCAGAGGCTCTGCGCCGAATCGGGGCAGGCGAGTCCGTCGTGGCACTGCGCGAAATGGAGCGCAGGCCTCCTGCACTTTGAGCGCCAACCCATGGGTACTTGTTAACCTCTCGCGTGTAACTCAGCGGACTGCGGAGCGCACTTCATGAACGCAACCCTTGGCCCCGCCGTAGTGACGGTCGACGCCGCGTCAGGCGCTGAAGAAAAGCTTGAACTCGATCCGGCACGGCTGACCGCCGGCAGCCCGATGCCCGAGCAATTCGTGCGCAATGCCTATACAGACACCAGCGGCCGGTTCTTCGCCGGCATCTGGCGCAGTAGCGTCGGGGCCTGGCGGGTGACCTATACGGAGAACGAACTGTGCGTCCTGACCGCCGGTCGCATCCGCATCACCGATGACCACGGCCGGCAATGGACCTACGGGCCGGGCGACAGCTTTGTCATGCCTGCAGGCTTCGCCGGACTCTGGGAGGTGCTGGAATCCGCGCAGAAGTTTTACGCCATCTACGAGCCCCCATCGTCCTGAACCAACCAGGTGCGCCGGGATCGTTCGGTGCGTCTCGCCGGTGCACGGAACTGGGGCAACCCCGCGCCAGTACAAGTGTTTTCGAATGGCACGCTTCCTGCATTGCAAGAGGCCGAACCGCGTTTCCGCGGGCGTTCGTTCTGAAAACGTGTCGCCTCTGCTACACTTGCGGTGAAGTTCGTTAAATAAGTGTTGTTGTTAGGCAACAAAGAGGTACCCGAAATGAAATTGACCCATAGCCTGGCCGC
This sequence comes from Pseudomonadota bacterium, assembly GCA_016704655.1. Classification (GTDB taxonomy): domain Bacteria; phylum Pseudomonadota; class Gammaproteobacteria; order Steroidobacterales; family Steroidobacteraceae; genus RPQJ01. The sequence goes on from JADIZR010000008.1 coordinate 108,413, forward strand.
GGTGGCACTCGCGCTGACCGCGTTCGCTGCGCAGGCGGAAGTGACCGGTAATGCGGCGGTGGTCAGTGATTACAACTGGCGCGGCATCACCCAGACCTCGCAGGATCCTGCGTTGCAGGCTGGCATCGATTACGCGCATGAAAGCGGCTTCTACCTCGGCGCCTGGGGCAGCAACGTCGATTTCGGCGACTGCTGCGACGAGAACGTCGAAATCGACGTCTATACCGGTTTCCGCGGCGGCGATGCCGTCACCTGGGATGTCGGCCTCATCTACTACACCTATCCGGGCGCCGATGACATCGACTTCCCCGAGATCTATGTCGGTCTCGGCTGGGAATGGCTGAGCGGCAAGGTCTGGTACTCGAACGACTTCGGCAATTCGGACGAGTCGGCGTTCTACTACGAAGCCAACGCAGCGTATGAGCTGCCGGCCAACTTCGGCGTGAACGCACACGTCGGCTACAGCGACGGCGACGCTATCGATCTGTTTTATGAAGACAGTTACATGGACTGGGCGATCGGCGTCACCTACGACTGGAGCAACTTCACGTTCGGGCTCAAGTACGCCGACGGCAGCGACCTGAGCGTGCTGGACGGCACGCCGGACGACGTGAGCAGCAGCGAAGGCGTGGCGATTTTCTCCATTTCCACCAGCTTCCCCTGGTCGAACGGCGAGGAATAAGACGCACGCACGCTTAGCGCGCTCGTCCGCAAAAACGCCCGGTCTCCGCGAGGAGGCCGGGCGTTTTTTCTGTAGGGGATAGGCGAAATTGGGGACGCTCACCTATTACTCACCTATTACTCACCTATTACTGAAAGCAGGTTGAGTAATAGGTGAGTAATAGGTGAGCGTCCCCAACTTCCCCAACTTCCCCAACCCTTATCCCCTTGCGCCTGGCGTCAGCCAATCTCCTTCAGCACGTCGCCGAGGATCCCGAACACCTGATCGATGTGCTGTTGCTCGATGATCAGCGGCGGTGACATCGCAACGATGTCGCCCGTGACTCGAATCAGCAGTCCCTGCTCGAACGCCCGCACGAACGTGTTGTAGCCGCGCAGGCCAGGCTTGCCCGGAATCGGGTCGAGTTCGACCGCGCCGATCAGGCCGAGGTTGCGCAGGTCGATCACGTGCGGCAGGCCCCGCAGCGAGTGCACGCCGTCGGCCCAGTAAGCCGCCATTTCGTTCGCGCGCGTGAGCAGGCCTTCCTTACGATAGATTTCCTGCGTCGCGATGCCCGCGGCGCAGGCGACCGGGTGCGCGGAATACGTGTAGCCGTGAAAGAGTTCGATGGCGCCTTCCGGACCCTGCATGAAGGCGTCGTAGATCTGGTCGCTCGCCGCGACTGCGCCCATTGGCACCGCGCCGTTCGTGAGGCCCTTGGCCATCGTGATCATGTCCGGCTGGACGCCGAAGAACGAGGTGCCGAACGGCGAACCGAGCCGGCCGAATCCCGTGATGACTTCGTCGAAGATCAGCAGGATGCCGTGCCTGGTGCAGATGCTGCGCAGGCGCTCGAGGTAACCCTTCGGCGGGATCAGCACGCCCGTGGAGCCCGCGACGGGCTCGACGATCACAGCCGCGATGTTGCTTGCATCGTGCAGCGCGACGATACGCTCGAGTTCATCCGCCAGGTTGGCGCCGTGCTCCGGCACGCCGCGCGTGTAGGCATTCTTCGCCAGGTCGTGCGTGTGCGGCAGGTGATCGACGCCGGGCAGCATCGACCCGAACCACTTGCGGTTGTTGACCATGCCGCCGACGGAGATGCCGCCGAAACCGACGCCGTGGTAACCCCGCTCGCGGCCGATGAAACGGGTGCGTGACGCCTCACCGCGCGCACGGTGATAGGCGAGCGCGATCTTGAGCGCCGTGTCGACCGACTCGGAGCCGGAATTCGTGAAGAACACGTGCCCCATGTCCTGCGGTAACCAGCTCGCCACCTCGTTCGCCAGCTGGAACGCGGCTGGGTGGCCCATCTGGAAGGGCGGCGCGTACTCCATCGTCGCGATCTGCCTGGCTACCGCCTCGCTGATTTCACGGCGACCGTGGCCAGCATTGACGCACCACAGACCGGCTACGGCATCGAGGATCGGCCGGCCGTCAGGCGTCCAGTAGTGCATGCCCTCGGCTTTCGCCAGCATCCGGGGATTGGCCTTGAACTGGCGGTTCGCCGTGAACGGCATCCAGAAGGCTTCCATTTCGTCGCGGTGCAGCGCTGCGGGGGCGGTCATGGCGGGGTTCCCGATTGGTGGTGTAAGCGCCCGATGATAAGAAAAATTGACACTTGGCTCAATTGACCGTGAAATTCGCCCTGTTTCGGGCCCATGTGTGCAGGATATTGAACACCCCGTGAGCGAGATCAGTATCGACGTCGGCGCCCACCTGCGCGCCGTGCGCACCATGTACGGCCTCTCGCAGCGCGAGTTGGCGAAGCGCGCCGGCGTGACCAACGGGCTCATCTCGCTGATCGAGCAGAACCGCGTCAGCCCGTCCGTCAGCTCGCTGAAGAAGGTGCTCGACGGCATCCCGATGTCGCTGGCCGAATTCTTCACCCTCGATTTCGCGGCGAGTCCGCAGGTGTTCTTCCAGGGCGACGAGTTGCCGGTCATGGGCGACCGCTCGGTGACCTTCAAGCTGGTCGCGTCGCGCCGGCCCAACCGGGCCATGGCCGTGCTGCACGAGCACTACGCGCCGGGTGCCGACACCGGCGCCGACATGCTGCGGCACAAGGGCGAAGAGGGCGGGGTGGTCGTGAGTGGCCGTATCGAACTCACCGTCGGCGCCGAAACCCGGCAGCTCGGTCCCGGCGATGCCTATTACTTCTCCAGCGCGATCCCGCACCGCTTCCGTAACACCGGCACCGAGCCGTGCGAGATCATTTCGGCCAACACGCCACCGACCTTCTGAAACGGCGACAATAACAGCGAAGTCCCATGAACCAGACAGCCACTCTCACCGCGCAGGACTGGCGCGCCCGCGCCACGGCGCTCGCCATCAACGGCCATGCCTTCATTGATGGCCGCTACGTCGACGCCGCGAGCGGCGAGACGTTCGACGACGTCACGCCGATCGATGGCCGCGTGATCGCGCGCGTTGCGTCGACCGACAAGGCGGACGTCGAGCGCGCCGTGGCCGCCGCACGCCGGGCATTCGACAGCGGTGTCTGGTCGAGGCAGCCGCCGCGCGAGCGCAAACGCGTGCTGCAGCGCTTCGCCGAACTGATCCTCGCGCACCGCGACGAGCTGGCGCTGCTCGAGACGCTGGACATGGGTAAACCCATCTCCGACAGCCTGGCCGTGGATATTCCGGCCACGGCGCGGTGCATCGCCTGGTATGCCGAAGCCGTCGACAAGGTGTACGACGAAGTCGCACCGACTGCGCACGACCAGCTGGCGCTCATCACGCGTGAGCCGATTGGCGTCGTCGCCGCGATCGTGCCGTGGAATTTCCCGCTGATCATGGCCGCGTGGAAAATCGGCCCCGCGCTTGCTGCCGGCAATTCGTTCATCCTCAAGCCGTCCGAGAAGTCGCCGCTGTCCGCGATTCGCCTCGCGGCCCTGGCCGCTGAAGCCGGCATTCCCGACGGCGTGTTCAACGTACTGCCGGGTTACGGTCACACGGCGGGTCAGGCACTGGCGCTGCACATGGACGTCGACTGCATCGGCTTCACCGGCTCGACGCGCACCGGCAAGCTCATGCTGCAGTACTCGGGCCAGTCGAACATGAAGCGCGTCTGGCTCGAATGCGGCGGCAAGTCGCCGAACATCATCCTGGCCGACTGCCCCGACCTCGACCGCGCGGCGGCGACCGCGGCCGGCGCAATCTTTTTCAACCAGGGCGAGATGTGCACGGCGGCGTCGCGCCTCATCATCGAGGAGAGCGTGCGTGACCGCGTGCTCGAGAAAGTCGTCGAGGCGAGCCGGGCGATGCAGCCGGGCGATCCGCTCGATCCCGCGACGCGCATGGGCGCCATCGTCGACGAGATACAGACCAGGACCGTGCTCGGCTACATCGACTCCGGCATAGCGGAAGGCGCGGCTGTGCTGACGGGCGGCCAGCGCGTGCTCGAGCAAACGGGCGGCTGCTACATCGGCCCGACGGTCTTTGCGAACGTGAAGACCGACATGCGCATCGCGCGCGAAGAAATCTTCGGCCCGGTGCTGGCCGCCATCACCGTGAAAGATGCCGAGGAGGCCGTGCGCGTCGGCAACGGCGTCGAGTACGGCCTGGCAGCGGCGGTGTGGACCCGTGACATTGGCAAGGCGCATCGTATCGCGAAGGCGCTCCGCGCCGGCATGGTCTACGTCAACTGCTACGACGCCGACGACATCACCGTGCCCTTCGGCGGCTTCAAGCAATCGGGAACCGGCCGCGACAAGTCGCTGCACGCATTCGACAAGTACACTGAGCTCAAGACGACCTGGATCGACCTTTCGCAATGAGCGGCTACAGCAACGTCACGTTCGACGAGATCGAGATCGGCGCAACGGCAAGCGCCGAGCGCGTCGTGGGCCAGACCGAGATCGAGGCGCTGCTGCTGGTTTCGGGTGACGTCGTGCCGTTCAACCTGGTGGAAGGCGTTACGGTCGAGCCGCGCGACCTGTGCGTCGAGGCGGTAGCCGCGGAAGCCATCATCTCGGGCATGCTCGAGCGCCGACTGCCAGGCCCCGGCACGCGCATCGTTTCGCAGCAGCTCGAATTCAACGGCGTCATCCGGGTGGGCGACCTCGTCCGTGCGACCGTGACGGTCCGCGAGAAAACGGCCGGGAATCGCAGCGTGCTGTTCGACTGCACGGTGGACGCGGCGGGTGCAACGGTGCTCCGTGGCACGGTCGTCGTCGAGGCGCCGCACCGCAAGGCGTCCTTCCCCGAACTGTCGCGGCCGGAGTTCATGATCCGGCGCAACGACGTGTTCGCGCGGCTGCTCAAGCGCTGCGAACCGCTGGCGCCGGTATCGTGCGCCGTCGCTCATCCGTGCGACCCCGATGCGCTGATGGGCGCGCTTGAGGCGGCGAAACTGAACCTGATCGTGCCCGTGCTGGTGGGCCCCGCGGTCCGCATCCGCGCGCTCGCCAGCGGACTGGGCCAGGACATCTCGAACTATCGGCTGGTCAACACCGAGCACAGCCATGCCTCGGCCGAGGCCGCAGTGTCGCTCGCCCGCAGTGGCGCAGTCGACACGCTGATGAAGGGCAGCCTGCACACCGACGAGATCATGGCAGCGGTGGTTTCGACGCAGGGTGGCCTGCGCACCGAACGTCGCGTCAGCCACGTGTTCGTCATGGACGTGCCGGCCTACGATCGCATCCTGTTCGTCACGGATGCCGCGATCAACATCGAGCCCTCGCTCAAGGAAAAGGCCGACATCGCGCAGAACGCGATCGACCTCGCGCGCAGCCTGGGCATCGAGATGCCCAAGGTGGCCATCCTGTCGGCCGTGGAAATGGTCAACCCGGACATCAACTCGACGATCGATGCCGCTGCGCTGTGCAAGATGGCGGATCGCGGCCAGATCCGCGGGGCTGTGCTGGACGGACCGCTTGCCTTCGACAATGCGATCAGCGAAATCGCAGCCCGCACCAAGAGCATTCACTCCCCGGTCGCAGGCCGCGCTGACATCCTGCTCGTGCCGAACATCGAAGCCGGCAACATGCTGGCCAAGCAGCTGCAGTATTTCGCCGGTGCCGACAGTGCCGGCATCGTTCTCGGCGCGCGCGTGCCAGTGATCCTGACGAGTCGCGCCGACAACGTGCGCATGCGCGTCGGCTCGGCGGCTGTCGCCAAGCTGGTCGTCCACGCGCGACGCGCAGCGATACCACCGCTCAAGTGACGGTCATGCCGGCCGCGAGCCCGGTTCACCTGCCGCAGGGTCTTTTCGGCCTGGCGCCGGTTGGTGGGCGGGGATCGGCTTCGTTAGACTCCCCGCTCTTTCCGCCCCGGAGCCCGCGATGAAAGTCACCGTTGCTGCGACCCAGTTCGCCTGCACGCCGATACCTGCCGAGAACATCGCGCGGGCCGAGTCGATGGTGCGCCAGGCGGCGGCAAAGGGCGCACAAGTGATTCTTTTACAAGAACTTTTCGAGACGCCGTACTTCTGCAAGGACCATCTTGCGAGTCACTTCGAGCTGGCGCACCCGCTGCCGGACAACCCGGTCGTGCGGCATTTCCAGGCGTTGGCAAAGGAACTGGGCGTGGTGCTGCCGGTGAGCGTGTTCGAGCGTGCCAATAACGCGTACTACAACTCGCTGGCCATGGTCGACGCCGATGGCGAGGTACTCGGGGTCTACCGCAAGTCGCACATCCCGGAGGGGCCGGGCTATCACGAGAAGTTCTATTTCTCGCCCGGTGACACCGGCTTCCGCGTGTGGAAGACGCGCTTCGGCACGATCGGCGTCGGCATCTGCTGGGACCAGTGGTTCCCCGAAGCCGCGCGCTGCATGGCGCTGCTGGGAGCTGACATCCTGATGTACCCGACGGCGATCGGCTCCGAACCGCAGGACCCGACCCTCGATTCGCGCGACCACTGGCAGCGCTGCATGCAGGGCCACGCGGCCGCCAACGTCATGCCGCTCGTCGCTTCCAACCGCATCGGCGTGGAAAAGGGCCAGAACTACGAGATGACGTTCTACGGCTCTTCGTTCATTGCCGACAGCACGGGTGGCAAGGTGGCGGAGGCCGACCGGCAGTCGCAAGCCGTGCTCACCGCCACGTTCGATCTCGACCTGCTGCGCGCGCAACGCCACGCGTGGGGCGTCTTCCGTGACAGGCGTCCCGAGCTGTACTACCCGATCCTTTCGCTGGATGGCCGTGCCCCGGGCTGAGTGCATGCTTGGCAACGCCGCCGCCATTGCGTTGCAGTCCCGATCGTTACGCGGTCCCGTCGCCTGCGTCGATCTCGAGACCACGGGCGGCATGGCCGCAAACCACCGAGTCATCGAAGTCGGCATCGTGCTGCTCGAGCGGGGCGAGATCGTCGAGGAGTGGAGCACGCTCGTGCATCCCGGCACCCGGATTCCGGCGTCGATCGTCGCGTTCACCGGCATCGACGACTCGATGGTGGCGGATGCACCGCCTTTTGCCGACGTCGTGCAGGAAGTGAGGCGACGGCTTGACGGACGGTTGTTCGTCGCCCACAACGCGCGCTTCGACTACGGCTTCCTGCGTGCGGAGTTCCGTCGCCTCGGCGTGAAGTTCTCCGCGCCGGTGCTGTGCACCGTGAAGTTGTCGCGCGCGCTGTATCAGGAGCACGCACGCCACAATCTCGATACGCTGATGGAGCGATTCGGGCTCGCGTGCATGGCGCGGCATCGCGCGCTCGGCGATGCGCAGGTGTTGCCTGCGTTGATGGCCGCAATGGAGAGCCAGTGCGGTGTCGATGTGATGCACGCCGCTGTGACCGATGCATTGCGCGAAACGCGTTTGCCTTCGCACCTGCCGCCGGAGCTCGCCGACGAACTGCCGGAGGGTCCGGGCGTGTATCTGTTCCGGGGCGAAAGCGGGACGCTGCTGTACGTCGGCAAGAGCCGCAACATCCGCAGCCGCGTGTTCGATCACTTCGCCGCCGAGCATCGGTCCGGCAAGGAATCGAAGCTCACGCGCCAGGTCCGCCAGGTGGAATGGATCGAGACGGGGGGCGAACTCGGGGCGCTGCTGCTCGAATCGCGGCTGGTGAAGGCGCTCGCGCCGACCAGCAATCGCCGCTTGCGCCGCCACGCAGGCGACTGCGTCGTGCGCCTGCGCCGGGACGAGCGGGGTCTGCGACCGGAGGTCGTGCCGATCGCAGACGTGGATACGGGCCTCGATGCCGATCCCGTCTTCGGGCCGTTCCGCGCCGAGAAGGACGCATGGCGTGCAATCGAGGGCAAGGCACGCGAAGCGGGGCTGTGCCTGAAGACGCTCGGTCTGGAAGCTGGCGACGGCAGCTGCTTCGGCTATCAGGTCAGGAAGTGCCGCGGTGCCTGCATCGGCAAGGAACCGCGCGCGCTGCACGATGCGCGGTTGCAGATGACGCTCCTGCCCCTGCAGTTCAAGCCATGGCCGTTTGCCGGCGCCATCGGCATCCGTGAACCTGCACCCGCGGCGACCGGTGTCCAGATTCACGTGATCGACCGCTGGCGTCATCTGGGCACGGCGTGTGACGAAGAAGAAGTGCAGGCCCTGCTGTGCGCCGGCAGCGACGCTGCGTTCGACGCGGACAGCTATCGCATCATCGGGCGTGCGCTGCAGGACGTGCGGCCTCGCGACCTGCTGCAGTTTCCTGCGCGGCGGGAGTCCGCTTGAACGACGTAACCACAACGGAGCGAAACCATCGCTTTTTTGCGGCGTGCCCGCTCAACGTCGCGGACATGCTGTCGCTGGAGCTGCGCCAGGCCGGCGTGGAGGTCGTGCGCGAGCATCCCGCAGGCGTGAGCTTCACCGGACCCCTGGCCAGCGCGTACACCGCTTGCCTGCAGTCGCGCACCGCCAGCCGCGTGCTGTTGACGCTGGCCGACCTCGCCGCGAGCGATCCCGACGTGATGTACCGGGGACTGCTCGAATTGCCGTGGGAGAGCCACGTGGGCTCGGACGGCACGTTTGCGGTCGACGTCGTTGGCGAATCCCCGAGCTGGTTGCGCCACACGCAGTTTGCTGCGCTGCGTGCCAAGGACGCGATCGTGGATCGGATGCGCGAACACACGGGCGAGCGGCCAAACGTCGACCTGGCCTCGCCCGACCTGCGCGTGAGCCTGCGTTTCGCCAAAGAGCGCGTCACCGTCGGCATCGACCTCAGCGGCGAGCCGCTGCATCGGCGCGGTTACCGTCAGACGGGTGTCGAAGCGCCGCTCAAGGAAAACCTGGCTGCCGCGTTGCTGCTGCGGTCAGGCTGGGCCGCGATGGCAGCAGAAGGCGCGGCTTTCTACGACCCGATGTGCGGCTCGGGCACGCTCGTGATCGAAGCTGCGATGATCGCCGCGGGCATTGCGCCTGGATTGCTCCGGCGCCGGTTCGGTTTCGAGCGCTGGCTGCAGCACGACGAGGAACTCTGGCACACCTTGCGTACCGCCGCAGAAGACGCGCGCAAGCTCGAGGTGCTCGAGGGCGGCCGCTGCGCTGGCAGCGATCGCGACCAGACCGCGATCCGTGCCGCAATTGCCAACGCGAACCGTGCCGGGCTCGGCAACCACCTGCTGTTCGATCGCCGCGATCTCTCGAACCTGCCGGCGACGACTCACGCAACCGGCCTCGTCGTGGTAAATCCGCCCTATGGGGTGCGCATCGGTGATCCGGAAAAGATCGAGGCGCTCTACGCGAATCTCGGCGACAAGCTGCTGCGCTGCTTTCCGGGCTGGGAAGCGGGTGTCTTCACCGGCGATCCACCGCTGGGGCGCGCGCTGGGTTTGCGGGCGTATCGCACGCACACGTTTTACAACGGCGCGATCGAATGCCGGCTGCTGCGCTTTCACCTCGACGAGTCGGCGAAGGAGCCCGATCCGGTGCAGGTGCGCGCGGCGCGGCTCGAAGCGGCGCGCGAACGTCCCGGCTCGTCGATGTTCGCGAACCGGCTGCGCAAGAATTTCTCGAAACTCGCCGGCTGGGCGCGTCGCAACGACGTCGCCTGCTTCCGCGTCTACGACGCCGACATGCCTGAATACGCCTTCGCCATCGACGTCTACGGCAATGACGAGCGCTGGGCCTGCGTGCAGGAATACGCGGCGCCGTCGAGCATCGCTCAGGAGTCGGTGCGTGCCCGCCGCGACGAGGCGCTCGCTGCCATTCCAACGGTGCTGGAGATTGCGCCTGAGCGCATGTTCCTGCGCGTTCGCAAGCGGCAGAAAGCCGGTGAGCAGTACGAGAAGCTCGATGCGGAAGCGCAGTTCCACGTCGTCCGCGAAGGCCGCTACCGCTTCCTCGTCAACTTCACCGACTACCTGGACACCGGATTGTTCCTGGACCACCGGATCACGCGCATGCGAATCGGCGAGTGGGCCCGGGGCAAGCGCTTCCTGAACCTTTTTGCGTACACGGGCGCGGCGACGGTCCACGCGGTGGGTGGCGGCGCAACCGGCTCCACCACCATCGACATGTCGAAGACGTACCTCGACTGGGCCTGGCGCAATCTCGATCTCAATGCACTGCGGGGCCCAGCGCACGAGTTCATCCAGGCGGATTGCGTGGCGTGGCTCGAGGCGCAGTCGCAGCAGATCCGCCCGCCAGCTTATGACCTGATCTTCGTCGATCCGCCGACGCACTCACGGTCCAAGCGCATGCAGCGGGAGTTTGACGTGCAGCTGGATCACGGCTGGCTGCTCGCGACGGCGTCGAAACTGCTGGCGCCCGGCGGCACGATCGTGTTCTCGAACAATTTCCAGAAGTTCAAGCTCGACGGCGCGACGCTGGAGCACTTCGAGGTCGATGACATTACGCGCTCGACGATCCCCGAGGACTTCGCGCGCAACCCCAGGATTCATGTGTGCTACGTGCTGCGTCCGCAAGTCGCCGCATCTGCGCACCAGTGACGAGGACGACGGCCAGTGGAAATCTTCAAGTCCTTCACGCTCGAGAGCGCGCACCGGCTGCCCAACGTCCCGGAAGGGCACAAGTGCGCGCGTGTCCATGGCCATTCCTTCCGCGTTGAACTGCACGTCAGTGGCCCCGTGGATCCGCGCCTGGGCTGGGTGATGGACTTTGCCGGGATAAAGCTGGCGTTTGAACCGCTGTTCCAGCGGCTGGACCACAGGTATCTCAACGACGTCCCCGGTCTCGACAACCCGACCAGTGAAAACCTGGCGCGTTACATCTGGCGGGAACTCAAGCCCGTGCTGCCGTTGCTGGCCCGCGTCGTGGTGCACGAGACCTGCACCAGCGGCGCGAGCGTTGCCGGCGGTGAGGACTGAGTGACGGCCGCCAGGCACACGCGGCATCGTCACCTGCATGGGCGTCGTCGCGAAAGCAGGGACCCTGTCGCTACAGCAGGTCCTTGAGCCTGAACCACAGCATCGCGAGCATCAGCGCCGGCGTCCGCAAGGCCGGACCGCCCGGGAAGTCGCGATGTCGCAGTTTCGTGAAGAGATCGAAGCGCTCGGCCTGTCCCGCGATCGTCTCGGCCACCATCTGGCCCGCGATTCCAGTCAACGCGATGCCGTGTCCCGAGAAACCCTGCAGGTAGTACACGTTCGGTGCGATGCGCCCGAAGTCCGGTGCGCGGCTCATCGTGATGTCGACGTGGCCGCCCCACGCGAAGTCGACCTTCGCGTCGGCCAGTGACGGAAAGACCTTCAGCATGCGCACGCGCGTCGCGTTCGCCGTATTGAGCGCGTCCCGGCCGGAGTAGCTCACGCGGCCGCCGAACAGCAGGCGGTGGTCATCGGAGCGGCGGAAATAGTCGAGTACGAAGTTCACGTCGGACACGGCGACGTTCTCGCGCAGCAGTGATTCGATGCGCGCCTGCCCGAGTCGCTCGGTGGCGATGATGTACGTGCCGACCGGCATGATGCGATCACGGAGCGCCTTCGAGATCTTCTCGTCGATGAAGGCGTTGCAACAGAGCGCGACATGCCGCGCGCGAACCGACGGGCCGGCGGCCGTGCGCAGCCGCACGGTGGAGCCGTGCTCGATGCCGACGACCATGGCTTGTTCATGGATCTTCACGCCGGCTGCCTCGGCAGCCGCCGCGAGTCCCAGCGTGTAATTGAGCGGATGCAGGTGACCGCTGCGGTCGTCGCGCAGGCCGCCGATGTAGCGATCGGTGTTCAGCACCTCGCCGAGTTCGGCCTGGTCGAGCCAGCGCGTCGACGTATAGCCGTACTCATTGACCAGTTCTTCCTGGTAAGCCCGCAGATCGGCTTCCTGTCGCGGTTTGATCGCCGTGTGCAGGTGTCCCCAGTGCAGGTCGCAATCGATACGGTGCCTGGCGACCAGAGCCTTGACCAGGTCCAGTGCGTCCACGGTGATGTCGAACATCTTCTTCGCGTCGGCGGGACCCACCTGCGCCACCAGCTTGTCCTGGCTGCACGCGTAGCCGACGATCGCCTGCCCGCCGCTGCGCCCCGACGCGCCGAACGCAATGCGATTGCCCTCGAGCAGCACCACCTGGTAGCCACGCTCGGCGAGGAGCAGCGCCGTCGCACAGCCGGCGATCCCGCCACCCACCACGCAGACGTCGGCTTCGACGTCGCCGGTCAGGGGCGGGCGGTCCGGCGCAGGATGTGCCGAAGCGGCGTAGTACGAATCGATGTGTGCGACCGGCATGGCTTCAGCTCGTGGTCAGGTACCAGTCGTAGTCGATGGCCGGTACATAGGAGTAGAAGTCCTGCATCTCGCCGCGGCGTGTCTGGGCATACAGGCTCGCGAAGCGTGCACCGAGGTATTCGCGCGCGAATTCGCTGCGCTCGAACACGCCGAGCGCCTCTGGCCAGGACTGCGGAATCGTCGGCGTGGCGTCACGGTAGGCGTTGCCAGCCAGCACGGGCCCTGGATCGAGCTTGCGCGTGAGCCCCAGGTGCATGCCCGCGAGCACGATCGCGGCGAGCAGGTACGGGTTGGCGTCGGCGCCGGCAATGCGGTGTTCGACTCGGCGGCTGGCGGGCGGGCCGTGTGGCACGCGGAACGCGACGCCGCGATTGTTCACGGACCAGCTCGGATTGAGTGGCACGTACGCTTCGGGCTGGAAACGACGGTAGGAATTCGCAGTTGGGGCGCAGATCGCGATCGCGTCGTTCATCGTCGCGGCCAGCCCGCCGATCGCGTGGCGCAGTTGCTCGCTGCCCGCAGCGTCGTCCGCTGCGAAGATGTTGCGACCTTGTGCGTCGAGCACGCTGACGTGCAGGTGCGCGCCGCTGCCGGCGTGGTCGCGATAGGGCTTCGGCATGAACGTCGCTTCCATGCCGTGCTGCAGCGCCACGCCCTTCACCAGCCGCTTGAGTCGGATCGCGTGGTCGCACGCGAGCAGGGGGTCGGCGACGTGGTGCAGGTTTACTTCGAACTGGCCGGGGCCGTATTCGGCGAGCACGGTGCCGACGGGCAGTTCCTGTTCGCGCGCGGCCGCAGCGATCGCGCCGAGCACGGCCGAGTACTCGTCCAGTTCCTGCATCGAGTTGATCTGCGTCTTCAGTTCGCGGCGGCCGGTGAGCGGCTGTCGTGGCGGCTGCGCAAGACCTGCCGTGGTGCGCTCGCGGTCGACCAGGTAGAACTCGAGCTCGACAGCCATCACGGGCTTCAGTCCGAGCGCGGTGAAGCGCGCGACGACGCTTTCGAGCACGTGCCGCGGATCGCCGTGGAACGGCGTGCGGTCATGCTCGTACATGCTGACCTGCATCTGCGCGATGTCTGCGCCGAGCCAGGGCACCGGCACGAGGGTGCCTGCGATCGGCAGGCAGACGCGATCGGCATCGCCTTCGTCGAAGCCGAGGCCGGTGGACTGCACGGTGCCGCCGAGCACGTCGAGCGCGAACATCGAGCCCGGCAGCAGCAGGCCTGAGCCGTGCACGCCTTCGAGTTCGGCCGCCGTGACTCGCTTGCCGCGAGGAATACCCATCAGGTCGGCGAGCAGGAGATCGACGCAGCGCACCTGCGGATGACGCTTGAGCCAGGCGGCGGCCGGCCCGAATTCCGCAAACTGCGGCATGAGGCACCCGTTGTTTAGGATTTAGCGACGGCCGGGCCGTCCGGGAGCGAGGAGAATAGCCGTTAGTCGCGCTGGCCGGCAAGCCGTGCAGCCGCCGTCAATAATCGACTCAAGTCCATGTTTAGCCTGATTTTTGGCCGTTTTTTTGCGGTGCGCGGCGACGGCAGGGGGGTGGCTGTGGTTTAATCCGGATCGTCCCCGAATGATGGCCCCCCAAGAGCCGTCTAGGATTTTACACGTGGCTCGCCACAAACCATTGATCGGCATTCCCGCGGATCGCCGGATCCTGGGCCCGCACCCCTTCCACTGCGTCGGGGAAAAATACATCGCCGCCGTGGCCGACGCGGCCGACGCTACTCCGGTCCTCATCCCCTCGCTGGGTGAGCGCGACCTCGACGACCTGCTGTCCGAGCTGGACGGCATTCTCCTGACGGGCAGCCCTTCCAACGTCGAGCCGCACCGGTACTCCGGGACGGCCGGCGATCCGGACACGCTGCACGACCCGCATCGTGACGCAACGACCCTGTCGCTGATCCCGCGTGCCATCGCGGCGGGCCTTCCGCTCTTCGCCGTCTGCCGCGGCTTCCAGGAAATGAACGTCGCCTTCGGCGGCACGCTCTGGCAGAAAGTGCAGGACGTACCTGGCATGCGCGATCACCGCGAGGACAAGGAACAGTCGCTGGATGCCCAGTACGCCCCTGCACACGAGGTCGAACTCGTGCGCGGCGGTTATCTGCACCGTCTGGCGGGCTCGGACCGCGTCGTCGTCAACTCGCTCCACTCGCAGGGCGTGCAGACGCTTGGCGGCAATCTCGAAATCGAAGCCCGTGCACCGGACGGGCTGATCGAAGCGTTCCGCGTCGGCAACGCACCGGGCTTCGCGCTCGCGGTGCAGTGGCATCCGGAATGGCAGGTCCTGAAGAATCCCTTTTCGCACGCGATGTTCGCCGCTTTCGGCGACGCGGCGCGCGCACGCATCAACGCACGGAAGTAGTTTTCATGAGCACCCCGATCCAGCAGTTTTTCAAGGAACACGGCATCTCGGAAGTCGAGGCCGTGGTCCCCGACATGGCAGGCATCGCACGCGGCAAGGTGATGCCCGCGATGAAGTTCGCGGAAGACGAGGGCATGCGCATGCCCGAGAGCATCTTCCTGCAGACCGTCACCGGCGATTACCCGGACGACGACCGTGCCATCAACCCGTCGGAAATCGACATCGTGCTGAAAGCCGACCCGAAGACGACGCGAGTCGTGCCGTGGGCCGCCGAGCCGACCGCGCAGGTCATCCACGACAGCTATTACTCCGACGGCCGTCCGGTGACGATGGCGCCGCGCTACGTGCTGCGCCGCATCCTCGATCTCTACGCGCAGAAGGGCTGGAAGCCGATCGTCGCGCCGGAACTCGAGTTCTACCTGGTCGAGCCGAACATCGACGCCGACTATCCGCTCAAGCCGCCGGTGGGCCGCTCGGGCCGGCCCGAAATCGGCCGCCAGTCGTACAGCATCGCCGCGGTCAACGAATTCGATCCGCTGTTCGACGACATCTATGCGTTCTGCGAAGCGCAGGAAATCGAGATCGACACGCTGATCCACGAAGACGGCGCCGCGCAGATGGAAATCAACCTGATCCATGGCGACGCGATGTCGCTGGCGGACCAGGTGTTCATGTTCAAGCGCACGGCGCGTGAAGCGGCGTTCCGCCACAAGATGTACGCGACGTTCATGGCGAAGCCGATGGCGCGCGAGCCGGGCAGCGCGATGCACATCCACCAGAGCATCGTGGACGCGAAGACCGGCAAGAACGTGTTCAGCGACAAGGACGGCAACCCGACCCAGCTGTTCTTCTCGCACATCGCCGGCCTGCAGAAGTACCTGCCGCAGGCGATGGCGCTGTTCGCGCCGAACGTGAATTCGTTCCGCCGGATCATCCTGCGGCACCTCGCGCCCATCAACACGCAATGGGGTTACGACAACCGCACCGCCGGCCTGCGCGTGCCGATCTCGAACCCGGACAACCGTCGCGTCGAAAACCGCCTCGCCGGGGCCGACGCGAATCCGTACCTCGCGCTCGCGGCGTCGCTGGCCTGCGGCTACCTCGGCATGCTGGAAGGCCTGAAGCCGTCGGAGCCCGTCTCCGGCAGCGCGTACGACCTGCCGTTCAACCTGCCACGCAGCCTCGAGGAATCCGTGCGACTGCTGCGCGACTGCCGGACGCTGATCGACACGCTCGGCGAACGCTTCGTGCTGGCCTACACGGCGGTGAAGGAAAGCGAGCAGGATACGTTCCTGCAGGTCATCAGCAGCTGGGAGCGAGAGCACCTCTTGCTGAACGTGTAAGGAAGTGAGTAGTGATTAGTGAGTAGTGATTAGTGATTAGTGAATAGTGGCCGGAAGCGCGTCGCGTTCGTTCCGACTAATCACCAATCACTATTCACTATTCACTGCTTTCAGCCTGCCAAGCCCCTCGAATACGGACATTGCCCTCCATGAAGTCGACGCCCTACATCGCCGACCGCACCACGGCCCAATGGCAGGAGCTGGACCGCCAGCATTACCTGCATCCGTTCACGGACTACAAGAACCTGCACGCGAAAGGTTCGCGGGTCATCGTCAAGGCCGAAGGCGTGTACCTGTATGACTCCGAAGGCAACCGCATGCTCGACGGCATGGCGGGCCTCTGGTGCGTCAACGTCGGGTACGGGCGCAAGGAGCTCGCCGAGGCCGCGTACCGTCAGCTGCTCGAGCTGCCGTACTACAACAGCTTCTTCCAGACGGCCCACCCGCCGGCCATCGAACTGGCGAAGCAGCTCGTCGACCTGACCCCGCCGCAGTTCAATCGCGTGTTTTTCACCGGCTCCGGGTCGGAAGGCAACGACACGGTCGTGCGGCTGGTGCGCCGCTACTGGGACCTGCTGGGGCAGCCAGAACGCAAGGTCATCATCAGCCGGCAGAACGCGTACCACGGCAGCACCATGGCCGGTGCCAGCCTCGGCGGCATGGGGTTCATGCACGAGCAGGGTGGCCTGCCAATCCCGGACATCGTCCACATCCCGCAGCCGTACTGGTACGGCGAGGGCGGCAGGCTGAGCCCCGGCCGAATTCGGCGTGAAGGTCGCGCACACGCTCGAGCAGAAGATCCTCGAGCTGGGCCCGCAGAAGATCGCGGCCTTCATCGGCGAGCCGATCCAGGGCGCCGGCGGCGTGATCATCCCGCCGGACACCTATTGGCCCGAAATCCAGAAGATCTGCGACCGCTACGGCATCCTGCTGGTCGCGGACGAGGTCATCTGCGGCTTTGGCCGCACGGGTCACTGGTTCGGCTCCAACCACTTCGGCATCAAGCCCGACCTTATGACGATCGCCAAGGGCCTGTCGTCGGGCTACCTGCCGATCGGAGGCGTCATGGTCGCGGACCGGGTGGCCGACGTGATCATCGACCAGGGCGGCGAATTTGCCCACGGCTTCACCTACTCGGGCCATCCGGCGGCATGCGCCGTCGCCAGCGTCAACCTGACGCTGATCCAGCAGGAAAACCTGGTGTCGCGCACGCACGACGAAACCGGTCCCTACCTGGCGAGGAAGTGGCGCGACATTTCGGAGCACCCGCTGGTGGGCGAGGCACGATCGGTCGGCCTGATCGGCGCTTTAGAACTGGTCAAGGACAAGGGCGCGCGGACGTTTTTCGACAACCGCGGCGAGGTCGGCACGATCTGCCGCGACTTCTGCTTCGAGAATGGCCTGATCATGCGCGCAGTCCGGGACACAATGGTCATTTCGCCGCCGCTGGTGATCAGCCGCGAGCAGATCGACGAGCTCGCCGAAAAGGCGTGGCGCTGCCTCGACCTGACCTATGCCCGCTGCCGCGCGGAAGCTCGCCTGTAGGCGCAGCGGCGCGTTGCCCCTAGCCATGGAAAAAAATCTTCGCTATACAGCAACACTCGCGCCATCCGGTGCGCCTCGAAGCAAGCACAGGGGTATGTCCAAGATGAGCATCAACATCCGTGCCGGGTTATTGAGCCTGGTGGTCGTCACCGCCCTCGTGGGTTGCGGCAAGAAGGAGGCAGCTCCTCCGGCCGCCGAGACCGCCGCTACCCCCACCGCTGCCGCGCCGGCGTCGACCGAAGAAAAGGTCGTCAACGTCTACAACTGGTCGGACTACATCGACCCGGCGATGCTCGAGGCGTTCACCGCCGAGACCGGCATCAAGGTCAACTACGACGTCTTCGACTCGAACGAGGTGCTGGAGACCAAGCTGCTGGCGGGCAATACCGGCTATGACGTCGTCGTGCCATCGGCGTCATTCATGGAGCGCCAGATCAAGGCGGGCGTGTTCCGCAAGCTCGACCGCGACAAGCTCACGAACTGGGGCAACCTCGACCCGGAGGTCCTGCAACGCGTCGCCCTGCACGACCCGGGCAACGAGCATGCCGTGAACCACATGTGGGGCACCGACGGCATCGGCTACAACGAGGGCAAGATCAAGGCGATCGACGCGAACGCGCCGGTCGACAGCTGGCAGATCGTTCTCGATCCGAAGTGGGCCGCCAAGTTCAAGGATTGCGGCATCTCCGTGCTCGACGCGCCGAGCGAGATGGTCGGCGTCGCGCTGGCCTATCTCGGCAAGGACCCGAACAGCCAGAGCGAGGCCGACCTCAAGGCGGCCGAAGACCTGCTGCTCAAGATTCGTCCCTACATCCGCATGATCCACAGCTCCAACTACATCGACGCGCTCGCGAACGGCGAGCTGTGCCTCGCGGTGGGCTGGAGCGGTGACGTCCTGCAGGCGCGCGATCGTGCGGCCGAGGCCGGCCAGGGCAACGTGATCAAGTACAGCGTTCCGAAGGAAGGCACGATCATCTGGTTCGACATGTACGCGATTCCTGCCGATGCCAAGCGCCCGGACAACGCGCACGCGTTCATCAACTACATGATGCGTCCGGACGTGGCGGCCAAGAACTCGGACTTCATCAACTACGCGAACGGCAATATCGCCTCGCTGCCGCTGATCTCCGAGGCCGTCAGGAGCGATCCAGGCATCTACCCGTCGGCGGAAGTGAAGGCCAAGCTGTTCCCCGACCTGGCCGAGACGCCTGAATTCACCCGCCTGCTGAACCGCTCCTGGACGCGGTTCACCACCGGCAAGTAGCACGGCCCGGCATACGCCACCCGCGGGGCGGTCGGATACCAGTCCGGCCGCCCCGTTTTGATTTCAGCGCGAGGCTGACTTTGCCGGATGCCTGAGCTATAAGCGGGAGCACGTCGGCCGCGAGGGGTGGTGGCGGTGGGCGACGACCCAGGGAGACCTCATGAAGAGCCTGCTGAAGCACGCCGTTGCTGTTGCCGCACTGTCCGTGCTGCTGTCTGCCTGCGGCAAGTCCAAACAAGCCGCCACCGATGAGCCGGCTGCACCAGGCGCAGCGCCAGCAGCCGCGGAACAGGTGGTCAACGTTTACAACTGGTCCGACTACATCGATCCGGAGGTCATCCAGGGCTTCGAGCAGGCCACCGGGATCAAGGTCCGTTACGACGTCTTCGATTCGAACGAGGTGCTCGAGACCAAGCTGCTGACGGGAAACTCCGGCTACGACGTCGTCGTGCCGAGCGCGTACTTCCTCCAGCGCCAGGTGCAGGCTGGCGTGTTCGCGCCGCTCGACAAGTCGAAGCTGCCTGGCCTCGTCAACAGCGATCCCGAACTGGCCGCACGTGCGGCGCGCCATGATCCTGGCAACGCGCATTCGGTCGTCTACATGTGGGGCACCACCGGCATCGGCTACGATCGCGCCAAGGTCAAGGCGATCATGCCGGATGCGCCGGTCGACAGCTGGAAGCTGATCTTCGATCCGGCCGTGCTGGCGAAATTCAAGGACTGCGGCGTGTCGATGCTCGACGACCCGACCGACATGGTCGGCACGGCCCTGCTGTACCTCGGCAAGGATCCCAACAGCGAATCCGAGGCCGACCTCAAGGCGGCCGAAGACCTGCTGCTGAAAATCCGCCCTTACCTGCGCACCATCCACAGCTCGCAGTACATCGACCAGCTCGCGAACGGCGAACTCTGCATCGTCGTGGGTACAGCGGCGACGTGCTGCAGGCCCGGGACCGGGCCGAGGAAGCCGGCAAGCCGCTCGACATCGGCTACTCGATTCCGCAGGAAGGTGCGCTGATGTGGTTCGACACGCTGGCGATTCCTGCCGATGCGGCGCACAAGGACGCGGCGCACCAGTTCATCGAGTACCTGCTGCAGCCGGCAGTCGCGGCGAAGAACTCCGACTTCGTCAACTATGCCAATGCCAACAAGGCGGCGACGCCGCTGGTCAACGCCGACCTGCGCAACGACACCAACATCTACCCGACGCCTGAAGTCGCGGCGCGACTGCAGCCGAGCCTGGCAAAGTCTGCCGAGTTCACGCGTGCGCTCAATCGCAGCTGGACGCGCTTCGTCACGGGACGCTGATCTACACTAAAGAGACACCATGGCCACTTCACCGCGCGCGACCCAGCAGAAATTCGAGCCCTGGACGGACCCGGACGCGAAGCCATACGTGCGGATCGAGAAAGTCACCAAGAAGTTCGGCGACTTCATCGCCGTGGACGACGTCTCGCTCAGCATCTACAAGAAGGAAATCTTCTGCCTGCTGGGTGCGTCAGGGTGCGGCAAGACGACGCTGCTGCGGATCCTCGCGGGTTTCGAGCGGCCCACGTCCGGCAGGATCTTCATCGACGGCGTGGACATGACGTCGATCCCGCCGTACGAGCGGCCCGTGAACATGATGTTTCAGTCGTACGCGATCTTCCCGCACATGACGGTCGAGCAGAACGTCGCGTTCGGCCTGAAGCAGGAGCGGCTGCAGAAAGGCGAGATCGAGAGCCGCGTCACCGATATGCTGAACCTGGTGAAGCTGGGCCAGTTCGCGAAACGCAAGCCGCACCAGTTGTCGGGCGGCCAGCGGCAGCGCGTGGCGCTGGCGCGCTCGCTGGTCAAGAAGCCGAAGCTGCTGCTGCTCGACGAACCGCTCGCAGCGCTCGACAAGAAGCTGCGTGAGCACACGCAGTTCGAGCTGATCAATATCCAGGAGACGCTCGGCGTCACCTTCGTGGTCGTCACGCACGATCAGGAAGAGGCGATGACGCTGTCGACGCGCATCGGCCTGATGAACCACGGCGAGATCGTGCAGGTGGGTACGCCAAGCGAGATCTACGAGTACCCCAACTCGCGGTTCGTGTCGGAGTTCATCGGCTCGGTCAATACGTTCGAGGGCCGGCTGGTCGAGGACGAGCCGTCCTACGTGCGCATCGGCTGCGACGACCTCGAAGCGCCGATCTACGTGGATCACGGCGTGAGTTCCGCGCCGGGCGCGACGGTCTGGGCGGCAATCCGGCCGGAAAAGATCACGATCAGCCGTGAGAAGCCCGACGCCACGGACAACTGGGCCTCGGCCGTCGTGCAGGACATCGCGTACATGGGCGACATGTCCATCTACCTGCTGCGGCTCGATTCCGGCAAGGTCGTGCGCGTCACGCAGCCGAATATCTACCGCCATGCCGAGGACCGCATCACCTGGGAGGAGCGCGTGTACCTGCAGTGGTACCCGGAGAGCCCCGTGGTGGTGACGAAGTGAAGTCCGTGCTCAGGCGACTGGGGCTGGACGGGCGCTCGGTCGTCACCGCCGTCCCCTACCTGTGGCTGCTGCTGTTCTTCCTGATCCCGTTCGTGATCGTGCTGAAGATCAGCTTTTCGACCAGCCAGATCGCAATGCCGCCGTACGAGCCGTTGCTGCACTGGGCTGGCGACAAGGTCCTGCAGATCAAGCTCAATCTCGGCAATTTCGCGTTTCTGGTGGAGGATAATCTCTACTGGAAGGCGTACCTGAACTCCATCTGGGTCGCCAGCGTCTCGACGTTTTTCTGTCTGCTGCTCGGCTACCCGATCGCGTATGCCATCGCGCGCAGCAATCCGTCGGCGCGCAACATCCTGATGCTGCTCATCGTGCTGCCGTTCTGGACCTCGTTCCTGCTGCGCGTGTACGCGTGGATCGGCATCCTGAAAAACAACGGGCTGCTCAATAACTTCCTGATCTGGATCGGCGCGATCGACCAGCCCATCCAGATGCTGCAGACGGACTTCGCCGTCTATATCGGCATCGTGTATTCGTACCTGCCGTTCATGATCCTGCCGCTGTACGCCAACCTCGAGAAGATGGACCTGACCTTGCTCGAGGCCGCGGCCGACCTGGGCTGCAGGCCGTGGCAGGGATTCATGAAAATCACGCTGCCGTTGTCGTTGCCCGGCGTCCGGGCAGGCTGCCTGCTGGTGTTCATTCCGGCGGTCGGCGAGTTCGTCATCCCGTCGCTGCTCGGCGATCCGGGCATGCTGATGATCGGCAAGGTCCTGTGGACCGAGTTCTTCAACAACCGTGACTGGCCGGTCGCGAGCGCGGTGGCCATCGTGCTGCTGCTGTTCCTGGTCGTACCGATGATGTACTTCCAGCGTGCCCAGGATGCCGAAGCCGGCGGGGTGCACCGATGAACCAGGGTCGCAACCTGTTCCGTACGCTCGTCCTGATCCTGGGATTCGCGTTCCTGTACATCCCGATCGTTTCGCTGATCGTCTATTCGTTCAACAGTTCGCGCCTGGTCACCGTCTGGGGCGGCTTCTCGACCAAGTGGTACGGGGCGCTGCTGCAAAACGACCAGATCCTGAATGCGGCCTTCCTGAGCCTGAAGATTGCAGCGATTTCCGCGACGCTCGCGGTCGTGCTGGGGACGCTGGCCGGACTGGTACTCGCGCGTTTCGGTCCGTTCAAGGGCCGCACGCTGCTCTCTGGCCTCACGACCGCGCCACTCGTCATGCCTGAGGTCATCACGGGCCTGTCGCTGCTCCTGCTGTTCGTCACGATGGAGCAGGTCATCGGTTGGCCGGCCGGGCGCGGCATGACCACGATCGTCATCTCGCACATCACGCTGACGATGGCGTTCGTCACCGTCGTCGTGCAGTCCCGGCTGTCACAGATGGACGATTCGCTGGAAGAAGCGGCGATGGACCTCGGCGCGCGACCGCACAAGGTCTTCTTCCTGATCACGTTGCCGATCATCGCGCCGGCGCTGATGTCGGGCTGGCTGCTCGCCTTCACGCTCTCGCTCGACGACCTCGTGATCACCAGTTTCGTCGCGGGACCGGGCTCGAGCACGCTGCCGATGGTGATTTTCTCGAAGGTGCGCCTCGGCGTGAGCCCCGACATCAATGCGCTCGCGACGATCCTGGTGGCGATCGTCGCAGTGGGCGTGGCGATCACGGGGATCATGATGGCGCGACAGCAGAAGCAAAGGGAACGGGACGCGCAGATGGCGCTCGCCGCGAATCAGGCGATGATCGAGAGCGTGAAAAAAGGTTGACGCTGCCAGGACCGGCTCGAATCCTGCGTCACCACCCGTTGCCTGCATGAGGGAATCGATGTGAAAGAGGGCGACCTCTCGTTGCGGCTGGCGTTCGACGTCGGCGGCTCGTTCGTCAAGGCTGGGCTGGTTCACATCGAATCGGGGCTCGTCATGGGCGAGACCCTGCGGCGCCCGACGCCAGCGGGCGCAGCCCCCGAGTCCGTGCTCGAGTTGCTGGTCGCAATGGCGCGTGACTTGCCATCGTCTGGTCCGGTGGGACTCGCGTTTCCGGCCGTCGCCAAGCAGGGCGTGGCGTGGACCGCCGCGAACATCGACAAGCGCTGGATCGGCATGAACGTGCAGGGTCACATGCAGGCGCGGTTGCAGCGGCCGGTGGCGTTCCTGAACGATGCCGATGCGGCGGGCATCGCGGAGATGAAGCTCGGCGCGGGTCGCGATCGCCCAGGCACGGTGATGGTGATCACGCTCGGCACGGGCATCGGCACGGCGCTGTTCGTGGACGGGCGCCTGCTGCCGAACACGGAACTCGGTCACCTGGAAGTGCGCGGCAAGGAGGCGGAGCATCGCGCCTCAGGGAAAGTTCGCGCCGACCTCGATCTCGACTGGGTGGAGTGGGCGGCCGCGGTCAACGAGGTACTGGAGGCCTACCATTCGCTGCTGTGGCCCGACGTGTTCGTGATTGGGGGCGGAGTCACCGAGAACTGGCAGCATTTTGGGTCGCTGCTCAGCAGTCGGGCGGAAATCGTGCCGGCCGCGTTCGGCAACGATGCCGGCATCGTCGGTGCGGCGATGGCGGCGGTGCAGCTCGGGCGCTGATTCGCCCGTTTGACTCTTTGCTCCTGGCCCTTTCACCGGAACATGCTGATCCTTACGGCGCGTTTGGGTAGGGTCCATTACGTGACTATCCGGCTTGCTACACAAGCAGACATCCCGGCCATGCATCGGGTGCGCTTGGCCGTAACGGAAAACCGTCTCTCCGATCCAAGCCGGGTAACTCTTGCCGACTACGCGCCGGCCATTTCGGAACTGGGCTCTGGGTGGGTCGCGGAGGCCTCTGGCAAGGTCGTGGGGTTCGCCATCGGCTATCGATCTGGCAACACTGGGCCCTCTTCGTAGATCCCGACCATGAGGGCCGTGGGCACGGCAAGGCACTCCACTCGGCAATGGTGTCATGGCTATGGGCCCAAGGGCTGCGCCATCTGTGGCTCACAACCGGCCTAGGTACACGTGCTGAGGCTTTCTACCGCGCTCTGGGCTGGCGGCCGTCCGGCATAGTGTCCAGCGGGGAACTCCGGCTTGAGCTGGATGGGCCCTGACAATTCGTCCAAGCCGACGCCTCTTCGCAGCGTACGGCACGGATCAGAACGAGTTCCGTCAATACGAATTCGTGGCTGCGTCAGGGCGATTGCTGCTCGAGACTGAACGATTGCGGGCAATGTGATGTGACCTGATCGACGTTGCACGCGCCGTGAGAATTCTCGGGCTCTGACGAGAATTCGCCCAGGCGAGGTCATTCAGGCGTTCGTTCCGGGTCTTTTTCGGGCGAGCGTGTCTGCCTTTCCGCTCGCCCGAAACAGACCCGGAGCGAACGCCCTCGCCGACCGTCCGCCCCAGTTCATTCTCGCCCGATGGGATGGTGCCGAGCCGCTGCTAGAATGCGACTCATGCACCCGCCGATCGACAGCAAGTTGCCGCGCGTCGGCACCACGATCTTCACGGTCATGTCCCGCCTCGCCGCGGAACACGGTGCCATCAATCTCTCCCAGGGGTTTCCCGACTTCGAGCCGCCCGAGCGCCTGCTCGATCTCGCCAGCCACCACATGCGCAAAGGCGGCGCCGGCAACCAGTACGCATCAATGGCCGGCCTGCCCAGCCTGCGACAAGCGATCGCCGCCAAGGTCACCGAGTACTACGGTCGCACGGTCGATCCCGAGAACGAGATCACGGTGACCTCGGGTGGCACGGAGGCGCTTTTCTGTGCAATACAGGCCAGCGTCCGTGCCGGCGACGAAGCCATCCTGCTCGACCCGGCCTACGATTCGTATGAGCCCGCTGTCGAGCTGGCTGGCGGCCGCGCGGTGCACGTGCCGCTGCAGCGCCCGGGCTTCGGCATCGACTGGCAGCGCCTGAGCGATGCGCTCACGCCGCGCACGCGCCTGCTCATCATCAACTTTCCGCACAACCCGACTGGCGCGACGCTCGCACCGGCGGACCTCGAGTTGCTTGCCGAACGACTGCGCGGCACGGGTGTATTCGTTCTCGCCGACGAAGTCTACGAGCACATGCTGTTCGATGGGCGTCGCCACCAAAGCCTGTTGCGGCACGCCGAACTCGCCGCGCGCAGCTTCGTCGTGTCGTCGTTCGGCAAAACGTATCACGCGACGGGCTGGAAGGTCGGCCACTGCATCGCGCCGCCGGGGCTGATGCAGGAATTCCAGAAGGTCCACCAATTCGTGCAGTTCGTCGTCGCCACTCCCCTGCAGGCGGCGATCGCAGACTTCATGCGCGCATGTCCGGAGCACGCGCGCGAACTGCCGGCTTTCTACCAGCGCAAGCGCGATCACTTCACCGGCCTGCTGGCCCGGACCCGGTTGCGGTTCGAGCCGGCGCACAGCACGTACTTCCAACTCGTCGACTACTCGGCCGTGAGCGACCTGCCCGACACCGACTTCGCGCGCCTGCTCACTACCCGGCACGGCGTGGCGGCCATCCCGATTTCGGTCTTTTCAGCGGATGGCGCCGCGAAGAACGAACGCATCGTCCGGTTCTGCTTTGCCAAGCACGAGGCCACGCTGGATGCGGCCGCGGCAAAACTGAGGTTGCTATGACTGCAAACCTGCGCGTCACCATGATCCAGGCCGATCTCGCCTGGCAGGATCCCGCCACCAACCGTCGCAACCTGGCCGCGCATTTTCGCGGACTGGCTGGCCACACCGACCTGATCGTGCTGCCGGAAATGTTCACGACCGGATTCTCGATGGCGGCGGACTCGCTCGCGGAGACGATGGCGGGCGCCACGGTCGGATGGCTGCGCGAGGAGGCGGCCGCGATTGGCTGTGCCATCACCGGCAGCCTGATCGTCGAGGAGAACGGACGGCACTACAACCGGCTGGTCTGGGCGACGCCCGACGGCGACATCGCGCACTATGACAAGCGACATCTGTTCCGCATGGCACGCGAGCAGGAGCACTACGCCGCGGGCAACCGGCGACTGGTCGTCGAACTCAAGGGCTGGCGCCTGTGCCCGCTGGTCTGCTACGACCTGCGTTTCCCGGTGTGGAGCCGCAGTCGCGGCGATTACGACGTCCTGCTGTACGTCGCCAACTGGCCGGCGCGCCGGCGCGCCGCGTGGAGCGCGCTGCTGCGCGCGCGGGCCATCGAAAACGTCTGTTACGTCGTCGGCGTCAATCGCATGGGCAAGGACGGCAACGGCGCGAGCTACTCCGGCGACAGCGTCGCGCTCGATTTCCTGGGCCAGGTGCTGGGTGGCGATCGCGACGGCGACTTCGTCGAGACCGTGGTGCTGGATCGCGAGTCCCTCTCCACGTTCCGCCGTGATTTTCCCGCACACCTCGATGCTGACGACTTCGAGCTGCGGGCGGACACGCAATGAGAAAACGCACGCTTGTCACGCATCCGCCGGACGTGAAAGTGCCGGCGGACAACCGTCCGCTGGTCGCGCCGATTTACCAGTCGGTGAAGTTCACGTTCGACGACGTCGGTGCGACGCTCGAGCAGTTCAAGGGAAAACGCGCGGGGTTCTATTACTCGCGCGTTTCGAATCCCACGCTGCGGCAGCTCGAATTGCTGCTGGCCGAGTTGCAGGGGCGCGATGCGTGCCTGCTCACCGGGTCGGGTGTCGCCGCGATAGCGATGCCCCTCATTGCGCTGCTCAAGTCCGGCGACCACGTGGTGCACTTCGCCGAGCAGTACCAGCCCACGCGCGCGCTGATTGGCCGCGTGCTGCGCCGCTTCGGCGTGGCGAGCACGATGCTGTCGATCGACGACCTGGAAGGCCTCGAACGCGTCCTGGCTGCCACGCCGACTCGCCTCGTCGTGTTCGAGTCGCCGACGAACCCGGCGCTCAAGATCGCCGACATCGAACGACTCACTGCGAGCGCGCGCCGCCATGGCGCATTGACCCTGCTCGACAACACGCTCGCGGGTCTGCACAACCATGGACAGTTCGACGTCGACCTGTTTGCGCACAGCCTGACGAAGTACGCGTCCGGGCATGGCGACGTCATGGGCGGCGCCGTGATCGGTCGCGCCGAACTTATCGATGCGATGCGCAGCGACGTGTCGATCCTCGGGCCGACACTCGATCCCCACGCTGCGTTTCTCTTGCAGCGCGGCATGAAGACCTATTTCGTCCGCTGGGATGCCCAGTGCCGGAATGCCCTGCGCGTGGCAAAGCACCTGGCGCAGCATCCGCGAGTCGAGCGCGTCCGGTATCCCGGCCTGCCGGGTGATCCCGGCCACGACCTGGCCCTGCGGCAGATGCCCGACTTCGGCACCATCGTCACGATCGACGTGGCGGGAGGCGAGGAGGTCGGGTCACGGTTTGCAGAGCGACTGGAATTGTTCGCGATCGCCGCGAGTCTCGGGTCGACCGAGTCACTGGTCGTGCCCCCCGCCTTGCAGAAGGTAAGAGGGTTCACGGCCGAGCAGCAGCGCTGGGCCGACATCGGTCCGGGTACCGTGCGACTGTCGATCGGCCTCGAAGACGTCGACGATCTCACCGCCGACCTCGACAGCGCTCTTGGCCAGCCTGAGCTAGACTAGTTCCACGGGTCTGTCTGCTATGCTGCACCTAAAGCAGGGGATGGCATTTGGCAATGGATGCCGGGGGCCTTCAGAACGGTTTCCGTGTCGGAGACTGGCTCATAGAGCCCGGGGAATCCTGCGCGTCCAAATCCGACCAGGCCGTCAGCCTTACGGATGACCAGATCGGAGTGCTCATCGCCCTGGCCTCTGCGGCACGGCGAGGCAGTGGACCACAGCACGCTGCGCAACGAGATCTGGCCCGACCGCCAGGGCGCTGCGGAGAAGTTGCGTCGTACGGTCGGCGAGCTGCGCGAGCTGTTCGGCGACAAGCCTCGCCATCCCCGTTACATCGCAAGCGTCGGCAACGACTCGTACGCGCTGATAGCTCACTTCGAACAGGTGGCGCCGGTTGCCAATGCGCCGGATTTCCTCGCGTCCGGCTACGCCGCGCAGGCCACGTTCGGGGGCCGCGTGCAGCACCTGCTGGTGGAACTCAGGCGTCGGCACGTTTTCAAGGTCACGGCCTCCTACCTGGTCGGTATGTGGATCATGCTGCAGGTCGCCGAGGTCACGTTCGAGCCGCTGCAGTTCCCGGGCTGGTGGATGACGGCATTGACCATCCTGGCGGTGATCGGCCTGCCGATCGTCCTGGTACTGGCGTGGACCTACGAGATCACCCCGGAGGGCGTCGTGCTTGACGCGGGAGTCGATGGCACGGGCGTCCTGCAGCGGTTGCCGCGCCCGCGCCAGTCGATCGGGCCGGTCATCGTCGTGGGCGTTGCGCTGATGGCGATGGTCACGGGTTTCGCCTGGTGGCGCTCGCTCGACGGCCCCGCGAACCCTGGCGTCAATCCCATCCCCCCGCTGGAACCCGGACCGCGCTCGATCGCCGTGCTGCCCCTCGTCGACATGAGCGCAGGGGGAGGGAATGCCTACCTGGGCGACGGACTGAGCGAGGAACTTTCGACCAAGCTCGCGCAGATACCGGGACTGCGCGTGGCAGCTCGCACGTCTGCTTTCGAGTTCAAGGGCCGGAACCTCGACGTCCGCAAGATCGGCCAGTTGCTGGGCGTGCGGCACGTTCTCGAGGGCAGCGTGCGTCGCAATGGCGATGACGTTCGCGTGACGGTGCAGCTGATTGACACTGCCACGGGTTATCACGTCTGGGCCGGCAATTTCGATCGCGCGTGGCGCGACGTTCTGGAACTGCAGGACGATATCGCGGTGTCGGTCACCGACGCGCTGCAGGTCGTGCTCACCAGCCAGGATGCGGGCAAGAGCGAGGCGAATGCGCACCAGCTCAACGCGAGTGCGATCGAACCTTATCTGGCAGGGCTCGCGGCGCTGCGGCAGCCCGGTGATTTGAGCCAGATGCAGAAGGCGGAAAAGAGCTTCCGCGCAGCCATTGCCATCGATCCGGAATTCGCGGGCGCATTTGCCGGCCTCTGCCGGGTGCTGTCGCGGCAATTCGACCGGTCGCGCGATCCGGAATCGCTGGCGTCCGCCGAGGAGGCCTGCCGCAGGTCGCTCGCGCTGGATGCGTCGCTGGTCGAGACCGAAAAAGCGCTCGCGAACATCGCCATCAGCAGCGGCCGATACGAAGCCGGCGCGGCGGCATTCCGCAGGCTGCTGGCCCGCAACCCTCAGGATGCCGATGCTCACATCGGCCTTGGCGAAGCACTCGCCGGGCTCGGGCAGGGTGCCGAGGCCGAAGCGAGTTACCGGCGCGCCGTGGCTGTCGAGCCGGCGTACTGGAGTGCCTACACCGCACTGGCCGCGCACCTGTTCCGGCGCGGCAAGAGCGACGAGGCGGTCGCGGCGATGCGCAAGGTGACCGAGCTTGTGCCGTCGAGCGCCAACGCATGGAGCAACCTGGGCGGCGTCCTGCAGATGCAGGGCCAGTTTGCGGAGTCCCTCGAGGCGTACCGGCATTCGCTCCGGCTCGAGCCGTCGAAGGAAGCCTATTCCAACCTGGCGACGACATATTTCCTGCAGGGCCGGTTCGCAGAGGCGATCGCCAACTACGAGCGAGCCGTGGAACTCGGCGAACACGACTTCGTTGTCCAGGGAAACCTGGCGGATGCGCTGTGGCAGGTGCCCGCGCGACATGACGAGGCTGTAGCGCGTTACCGGCGCGCCATACTGCTGGCCGAGTCGGAACTCGAGAAAACGCCTGGCAAGTCGGAGCTGCATGCCCAGCTGGGCTATTACTACGGTCGCATCGGCGACCCCGGGCGGTCCGAGCGCTACCTGGCAGAGGCCGTCGCGTCGGGTCCCGATCTGCTGTACGTTCAGTACTTCGCGGGAATTGCGGCGGCGGATCGCGGTGACCGCGCAGAAGGGCTTCGCGCGGTGCGGGAACTCGTCCGGCTGGGGTATCCAGCCACCTTGTTGCGTTCGGCACCCGAGTTCCGCAGTCTGTTGCAGGACGCAGAGTACAAGAAGATCGTCGGCTCGGGCTGAGGTGCGGCGGCCCGCGGCAGACGCTGGGTAAACGTTCACTTGCACACGCTGAAGGGGGACGCAAAATGAAGACCATGCAGATCCGACTGGCTGCCATGCTGACCTTGAGCGGCCTGCTGTCGGCCATCGCGGGATGTGGCGGCAATCCGGCGCGGGCAACGGCGAAGCCGTCGAACGCGGACTTCAGCATCGAGTTTGCGATGGACGGCAGTGGGAAACCGACCGGCATGACCATCACGCCGGACGACGGTGACGCCTGGCTGGAAGTGGTCAAGCAGCCCGGTCCCAGGGACAACCAGGTCGTCTGGACGTCGAAATCTGAGTTCAAGATCAGGTTTGGCCAGATCGATGACCCGCAGCTGCCATTGAAAAGGAACAAGAGGTTGGGAGACGAGAAGGAGGACTGGAACCTTTCGACGAAGGAGAATGGCCAGTGGGTGTACAGGTTGCGGCTAAGCCAAGGCAGTGGCTCCGGCAAACGGGAAGTCGTGGGGGCGAAGTACTTCGTCAAACACCTGCCGTCCGGCGTCGAATTCGACCCGGTGATCATCGTTGGCCGCTATTGAGGCAATCACGACCGTGATTTCCGACCACGTCGGGCTCAATCGCTTCGAGCGGATCCTGTCGTTCGTCACGCGCGTGCGGCCGGGGGAGGGCCGCGCCGCGTTCCTGTTCTTCCTGCACGGGTTCCTGCTGCTGTCGTCGTACCAGGTCGTGAAGGCGCTGCGCGAAGCCTTCATGCTGACGAAATTCTCGGCCGAGACCCGCTCGTACGCCGTGGCGATCACGGCGCTGGTACTGATGTTCGTGGTCCCGTTCTACGGCTGGGTGCGGCGCCATCTCGACGGCGCACGGCTGCTGCGTGCGGTGACGATTTTCTTCGTGGTGACGATGCCGCTTTTCGCCACGCTCGCGCATCAGGGCGTGTCGATCGCGTTTCCGTTCTACATCTGGGTCAGCATCTACGGGTTGATGGTCGTGTCGCAGATGTGGGCGTTCGCCGCGGATTCGTTCAACGTGAAGAGCGGCCAGCGCCTGTTCGTCGTGATCATGCTGGGGGCCAACCTCGGCGCGCTGGTCGGCGCGAAGGTGACACAGCTCGCGGTGACGGCGCTGTCGCCGATGGGACTGATGCTGCTTGCGACAGGCATCCTCGGCGCCACGCTGTTCCTCGCCGGGCCAGAACGCGCTGCCGTCCCCGAAGGCTCGCGCGCCATCTCGACCGAGCACGGTCGACCAGTGCCGCGCCTGTTCGGTGGCATCGGCCTGGTCCTGCGCGACCGCTATCTGCTGCTGATCGCGCTGCTCGTCGTGCTGCTCAACTGGATCAACACGACGGGCGAGTTCATCCTGGCCGATTACGTGAAGGTCGATGCCGTGGCGCGCGTCGAGGCGAGCGGCGGCGCGCTGGACATGGGTTCGTTGATCGCTGCGTTCTACGGCGACTTCCAGTTCTGGGTGACGCTGTTCAGCTTCGGCATCCAGTTGTTCCTCGTGTCGCGCATCTACCAGCTCGTTGGCGTGCGTGGCGCCCTGCTGATCCACCCGATCGTCGTGGCGGTGGGCTATGGACTGCTGGCGCTGGGGCCGATGCTGGGCGGCTTCGTGCCGATCTTCACGCTGATCCGCTTGATCAAGATCGCGGAAAACAGCATCGACTATTCGCTGATGAACACGACACGGCAGGCGCTGTTCCTGCCGGTCGATCGCGACTCGAAATATGACGGCAAGACCGCGATCGACACGTTTTTCTGGCGTTTCGGCGATCTTATCCAGGCGCTGTCGGTGTATGTCGGGCTCAACCTCCTGCACTGGAAGGCGCCGGATTTCGCGCTGCTGAACCTCGTGCTGGCGCTCGCGTGGATTGCGCTCGCGGTGGCAATCGGCCGTGGTTTCAGTCGCAAGGCGCTCGAGAACGTCATGAACGTCGCGCCCGAGGCGGTAGAGGAGATCCCCGACCTGGTCTTTTCGCCCGGCCAGCCGTTCCTGCACCCAGTCTCACCGGCCACGTTCCAGGATGCGGATCCCGGCGACGTGCTGAATCTCCGCGCCTGCTGCGATGACGGCAAGCCGCTGCCGCGCTGGGTGCGGTTCGACGAGCGTCAGCGGGCGTTCATCGGCACGGTGCCGGTCGACGTCCAGATCGACGAGCTGCGCATCGCGGTGATCGCAAGCGACGTCGACGGGCTCGAGGCGCGCGCCACGTTCGTCGTCAGACGGTTCGTAATGACCTGACGCAGACTCCCGCGCAAGGCACGCCAGGGAAGTCTGCGCCGTGCCGGAGTTTGCGTCATGGACTCTTCGCGGCAGCACTCGCCGCGGCAGGCAGCGCCAGCAGCACGTCACGGCGTTGCAGGATCGCCTTGCGGCCCTTCGCGTCGACCAGCTCGCCGAGCGACGCCGCGAGATTGTCCTCGTTCAGCGCTGCGGCCCGGCGTCGAAGCTCGGCGCCTGGCGAGGGCGGCCGCGCCTTGAGGTAGGCGGGCAGCGACTTCGTCGAGCCGAAGGCGCGATCGTGTGCCGTCACGTAGACGAACCAGGCGCTGGAATCGAACAGCAGTGAATCGGGCGTGCGGCCCTCGTTGCCGATCAGCGTGTCGAACGCATAGACGAGCTGGAACTGGGGCTCGGTGCTGCACCAGCCGCCACCGCGCAATTGCTGCTGCTGCACCTCGGTCTGCGACACCCACTTGAGCGGTCTTCCCTGCAGCACGCCCCGCTGTCCCTGCACCTCGCGCTCGACCGTGACCGGCACGAGGCCGAGGCCGAGCTGGCGATCGAGCCGGTAGGCCGCGACTTCCTTGCGGGCAGCGTCTGCGGTGCGTGCCTGGAATACCGCAGGAATGTTCTTGCCGGCGTGACTCAGTGAGACGTTCAGCTCGTTCGGCCCGCGCGGACCCGCAACCGTCACCTCACCGTCGCTCAGCGCGGCCAGCACGCTGGCATCATCCAGTTCATTGGGCGCCACGAAGAGGCCTTCCGGCTGCAGCGGCACGGCGTCCGGCTCGCCTGCGTATCGCACGCTGAGTCCGGACGGCTGCAGGAAGAGCGCAACCGCACGACCCTTGTAAGCCGCGCGGTTCATGCCGGCGTCGAGCTTCACGACCCGCCCGTCGAAGCGCGTGACCGCCCGCAGGTTGCGAGTGGGAGTGTGTCCAACGACCAGTCGCGCCGCCCCGAACTGCTGCAGCAGAGGGTGCAGCACGTCGGCTTCCGCTGCCTCGTTGCACAGTGCGGCGCCGCGATACCAGTTGGGGCCGGCCGGGGAGAGCAGGACGTCGTCGTCGGCTGCCTGGAACCGCTGCACCGCATCGGCCAGCGCGCTATCTGTTGCCCCGCCGCTTGCCGCTGCGGCCGTCGATTTCGCCGCGAAGCGCTCCTTCGCCAGCTGCGGGCGGGCGTGGAATTCGTCACCGGGCTGCAGCAGCCCACCCTGTGCGAGCCGTTCGGCGAGGCCGACGTATTCAATGAGCGCCGTGCGATAGCGCAGGTTGAGTTCCTGCAGGCTCATGCCGCGCAGCACGCTGGACGGGCCTGCGTGCATGAAGAGCGTGTCGTTGATCGCGATTGCAACCGGCAGCGACAGCAGCCACTGGCCGTAGGTGCCCCTGGGCGACAGCGCGGCGCGGTGACCGAAATATCCAGGCGGAAACCTCTGGTCGAAAGCAGGCCCGGACCCGGCGCCCTGTGCCGCTTCCCAGGCCTTGCGCCGATCCGCGCGCTCGGTCGCCGATTCGACGTCGGTGTACGCAGCGAATTCGCCGGGGTCGACGTACCGCAGGTCGCCGAGTACGTTCATCGCCTCGTGGTTACCGAGCACGACGTGCAGCCGCCCGCCGGCCGCCTGGGCCTCGCCCTGCAAGCGCATCAGCAGGTCCATGACTTTGCGCGAATCGGCGCCGCGATCGAGCAGGTCACCGAGGCTTACTACGTGCGCCCGTCCGGCTGCCCAGCGGTCCTGCGCGTCGACGATGCTGTTTTCGCGGAGCAGAGTGAGCAGTTCGGTGTAGGCGCCGTGCACGTCGGCGAAAGCAACCACCTGCTCAACGCCGCTCCATTGCACCTGCGCCGCCTGCGCGACCGCCGGTGTCGACCGCACGAGGCCTGTGACTGCAGCGAGTCCGAGCAGCGACGTCAGCGCGATTCCCGGCTGATGACGCCTTGTCATTCTTGCGTCTCCTGGCTCGGGGCGGCCACGACGGCGATCTCGCCCGCATCGATGCGCTGGAGCAGGCGGGTGAGCAGCCGGTTCACGGCCAGGATTTCACTTCGGGTCAGGCCCATCTGCAGGTCCCTGCCATCGCGCCGAACGCCACGGTTGGGCGCAAGGTTGGGTCCCAGCGCGACCGGAACGTACCGGTCGCCCTCCAGCCTCCATTGCGCCAGCACGCCGAGGCGCTGCTCGAGCACCGGCATCGTGACCGTGCGCAGTCGTGCGACCGTGTCGGCCGGGAGGCGGTCGACGCGCATTACCTTCCAGGCTTCGCCGCGATCGCTGTCCTCGGAGGCGAATGCAACGCCGTGGTCGATGGAGAATACGCGCGCTCCCGTCGGGGTCTTGCCGATGAGGAAATTGCCCGCGTTCGAATCGCGATGTGCGATCAGGTAGGTGAGCACGTTCAGTTGCCCGATGTGGCGCGCATACAGCGGGTCCGCGGCGAATCGGGTGGGGTTGTAGACGTCCGCAATCACCGTGATGTCGCTTAGCCAGTACTGCAGCACAGCCAGCACCTGCTCGGCGGACGAGAAGGTTCGCTCCACGTCGGACTGGTACTTCGCGAACTCCGCACGCGGAATGAAGCGCAGCGCGGTTGGTGGCACGACGTACTCGGAGGGATCGATGAAGAGCTTCTGCAGTTCGTAAGCGGCGAGGTCGTAACGCGGCACGTTGTTGAACGCCTCGGCGCCGGGCTCTGCTTTCCGCAGCTTCACGCGCAGCGGTGGTGCGCCACCGAACGAGACGTCGGCCTTGAGCGTGATGTCGCCTTTGGCTTTGGGCCGGCTGATCTCCGCCTGCGTGATCACGAGCGGTTCCGCGGCCAGCAGCTTTTCAAGGTCCGCGATGGGTTGCGTGATATTGGAATCCTGCGCGGCCGCCGTCATTGCCAAGCGCCAGCAGCATCGTCGCGAGCAGGCTCGCAAGGCCGTACCTGGTTTTCATCCGTTTTCCTCCCTCGGCGTACGAACACGCTGGCCGGTTCGGCGGTCGGGCCGTCGTCCGCCCGTGCCGGCAATCGTAGCCTGAAACGGATCAGCGCGTGCCAGTGCCCGGTTCCAGGAGAGCCAGGTCATTGCCGTCGGCGTGCACCGACCCCAGCCGCGCTGACTGCAGGCCGCAGTCGGCCAGGGCACGTTCGAAACCGGGTACCCGCTGTTCCTTGAGCAGGTACACCGTGCGTTTGCGCCGGGCAATCTCGCCGCAGAATTCCTGGCGGGTCACGTGCGTCGAATAGTCGAACCGCTGTTCGTCGATCTCGAGACCGTCAATGCGCTGCGGCAGGTAGACGTTGAGCCCGTAGAAGGGGCGCATGCCGACGAAGATGATCTCGTCGGCTGGATGCGTCGCCAGCTGCTGGCGCAGCTGCGACGCCAATTGGCGCGAATCGCGGTCGGAGGGCCAATAGGCCAGCGTGGCCTTGAGCCCGAGGAGCGCCAGAGCAGTAAGGGCGATGACCATGACGGCGCGACGGCCCTCGAGCCCGCGCCAGCGTGCGAGCGGGCGCGCCATCATCAGGGCCATTGGCACGAACAGGGGCAGCACGTAGAGCTGCAGGCGCGAACGCGCCAGGAAGAAGATGGCCAGCGGCACCAGCAGCCAGTAGCACAGCAGTAACCAGTGTCGGTCACGCTCGCGCAGCCGGCTGCGGAGCGTGCGGCAGGCGTTCACCGGTCCGCCGGCGGCGGTCAGCGAGAACACCAGCCATGGCAGCGTGCCCGCAAGCAGCACCGGCAGGTAGACCTCGAACGCGCCGTACCACTGCGAATTGCGGTCGTGCACTGCGGTGAAGACCCGGTCGTACACCTCGTAGCCGAGAAAGTAACCCAGCCGGTCGGGTTGCTGTGCCACCACGACGCCGAACCAGGTGAAGGCAACGACGATGAAAAGCAGGATGCCTGCGGGCAAATACATCATGCGCAGCCGTGCGCGGTCGTGGATCGCCAGCAGCAGCGTCATGGCGAGCAGCGGCAGCAGTCCAGGCGGGCCCTTCGTCATGAAGGCCAGGCCCCAGGCGAGCCACATCCAGACGAACCAGCGCCGCGCGTTCGCGCCTTCCCGTGACCACGCCTCGACGAACGCGTACATCGCAGCCGTCTCGAACATCGCCAGCAGAGGATCGGTGGAGACGATATTGGCTGCGATCATCGGCGCCAACGACAGGCCCCAGACGACGCTGGGCAGCCAGGGTTTCCCCGCGCACAGCCTGCGGCCAAGCCCGAACAGCAACAGGCCGGTGCCTATGTACGCGAGCGCGCCTGGCAGTCGCGCGGCCCATTCGTTGTGCCCCAGCAACGCAAAACTCGCGGCAAGCGCCCAGTAAGTCAATGGCGGCTTGGTGAGATGAGGCGTCTCGCCATCCACCGTCGGGATGAGCCAGTCGCCGCTCTGCTGCATCTGGATGCCGCCGGAACTGTAGCGACCCTCGTCGGGGTCCCACAGCCCGCGCGTGCCCTGGAAGGCGAAAGCCATGAGGCACAGCAGGGCGACGAGCCAGAGTGGCACGCGAGTGTGAGCGGTGCTCATGGGCGGTGTATCCGGTGCGTGCGCAGGACGGCGTTACAGGCTGCTGAAGACCCGGACGCGGTGCCGGTGGTACGGCAGGACCTCGAGCAGCTCGCCCTCCCGCAGGCGTTCCTGGATGCCGCGCCACCAGTCGGCGGTCAACACCTCGGCATGTGCATCGAGGAAGACCTGCTTCAGTTGCGGATCGAAGCCGAGGAAGTTGATGAAGGTCTCGGGAAACACGTCGCTCTCGCCGACGTAGAACCATGCGTCCGCGCGCATGTCGTCCTCGTCGTGCTGCGACTGCGGAATCTCGCGGAAACGGCAATCCGTGACCAGGCACAGTTCGTCGTAGTCGTAGAAGATCACGCGGCCGTGGCGCGTCACGCCGAAGTTCTTCAGCAGCAGGTCGCCCGGGAAGATGTTGGTGACGGCGAGATCGCGGATGGCCTGGCCGTACTCGATGACGGCCTTCTCGGCGTCCTCGCGCGAGGCGGACCGCAGGTACAGGTTCAGCGGCGTCATGCGCCGCTCGATGTACACGTGGTCGATGATGAGGTCGTCACCCTCGAAGTGCACCGTGCGCGCGGCCTCCTTCTGCAGTTCCTCGAGCAGCTCTGCCGAGAAGCGCGAGCGCGGAAACTTGATGAGCTTGAATTCCTGCGCGTCCACCAGGCGGCCGGCCCGGTCGTGCTTGAAGACGAGCTCGTACTTGGTCAGCACGTCCTCGCGCAGGATGTTCTTCTGGTACGGGAACTTGTCGCGGATCAGCTTGAAGACGACGTCGAATGACGGCAGCGTGAAACAGATCATCACCAGTCCGCGCTCGCCGGGCGCGAGGACGAAGTCGTCGTCCGACTGCTGCAGGTGGCCGAACAGCTCGCGATAGCGCTCGGTCTTGCCCTGCTTGGCACGGCCGAGCACGGTGAACAGTTCGCTCACGCGCTTGAGCGGGAGGATCGTCTTCAGGAACTTGACGACTTCGCCGACGTGCGCGAGGTCGACGTGGAAATACGAGCGCGTGAAGCTGAACAGCACGCTGACCGTGCCTTCCTCGAGCATGATGGCGTCGACCACCACGCCGCTGTCGCCGTTGCGCAGCGACACCACGAACGGCATCGTCCAGCCGCGGCCGTTGATGCGGCCGACGAGGTAGGCGGGCGTCATCTGGTAGAAGACTTTCTTGATGACCTCGACCGATTCGATCACCTGGCGCTCCTTGCCGGAGTTGACGAGGGCCTTCACCTCGTCGGCGATCATCTTGACGCTGTGCTCGAAGTCGCGATAGGGCGTGCGGAAGCTGAAATCGGCGAGCAGTTCCTCGGCCAGCAGTTCGATGTCGCCGCGGTTGGCGTAGACCTTGGTCTCGACGTGCGTGCGCACGTTGCCGAGCGGGTCGAGGTCCAGCGCGATGAACTCGACCGCCGGATCGACGCCGACCGTGCCGAAGGTCTTGCGCGTGACCGAGCTGAAGAACGTCTTGATGAACTCGTTGTCCGGCAGCGGATCGATGATCTCGTCGAACCGGCGCTTTATGCTCGACCAGATGGCGCGCTCGTGCACGTCCTCGCCCAGGCGCTGGCGCATGAGCTCGACGCTGCCCGTGACGTACTTGTCGTAGAGCTCGATGCGCTCCACGGCATCCTTCTGGCTGCCACGCCAGTCGCGCTCCTCGAAGCGCTGCGGCGCGCGCCGCGTGACCAGGCGGAATTCCGCGTTGTAGTCCGCGAAGGCGTCGACCAGCAGCCGGGCGCAGTCGGCGACCAGCGTGTCGCGCGAGGAGGGCTGTGCGACGGACAGGTTCATCGTCGAAACGTTCCTTGCGTCGCCCGGCCCGGCCCCGCTCCGCTCAGAGGTTGCGGATCAGCGCGTCGCCGAACTCGCTGCACTTGACCTTGGTCGAGCCTTCCATCAGGCGCGCGAAGTCGTAGGTCACCGTCTTCTGGCCGATGTCCGATCCATCGCGGTGATGATCGCGTCCGCCGCCTCGGTCCAGCCCATGTAGCGCAGCATCATCTCGCCCGACAGGATCACCGAGCCCGGGTTCACCTTGTCGAGGTTGGCGTACTTCGGCGCGGTGCCGTGCGTGGCCTCGAACACGGCGTGGCCGGTCATGTAGTTGACGTTGCCGCCCGGCGCGATGCCGATGCCGCCCACCTGCGCCGCGAGCGCGTCGGAGAGGTAGTCGCCGTTCAGGTTCATCGTCGCGATGACGTCGAACTCCTCGGGGCGCGTCAGCACCTGCTGCAGCGTGATGTCGGCGATGGCGTCCTTGATGATGACCTTGCCCGCGGCCTTCGCCGCGTCCTGCTCGGCGTTGGCGGCCTTCTCGCCCTTGGCGGCCTTGGTGCGCTCCCACTGGTCCCAGGTGTAGGTCTGGGCGGCGAATTCGCGCTCGGCGAGGGCATAGCACCAGTTCCGGAACGCACCTTCCGTGAACTTCATGATGTTGCCCTTGTGCACGATCGTCACGCTCTTGCGCTTGTTGACGATCGCGTACTCGATGGCGGCGCGGAAGAGGCGCTCGGTGCCTTCCTGTGAGACGGCCTTGATGCCTATGCCTAGGGCTGCCGGGAAGCGGATCTTGGCGTACTGCTTCGGGAAGGCTTCCTTGAACACTCCTGGAACTTCGCGTTCTCGGGGCTGCCCTGCTCGAATTCGATGCCCGCGTAGATGTCCTCGGTGTTCTCGCGGAAGATCACCATGTCGACCTTCTCGGGATGCTTGACCGGCGAGGGCACGCCCTTGAACCAGCGCACCGGGCGCAGGCAGACGTAGAGGTCGAGCATCTGGCGCAGCGCCACGTTCAGCGAGCGGATGCCGCCGCCGATCGGCGTCGTGAGCGGGCCCTTGATGGAAACCAGGTATTCGCGGCAGGCCTCGACGGTTTCGTCCGGCAGCCAGGTATTGAAGAGGTCGTTCGCCTTCTGGCCGGCGTAGACCTCCATCCAGTGGATCTTGCGCTTGCCGCCGTAGGCCCTTGGCAACCGCTGCGTCGAGCACGCGCACCGAGGCGCGCCAGATGTCGGGGCCGGTGCCGTCGCCTTCGATGAACGGGATGATGGGCTGGTCGGGAACCGCCGAGCTTCCCATTGGAGATCGTAATTTTCTGGCCCTGCGGGGGCACGTTGAGCTTGACCGCGGTGGACATCACCTGGCTCCGATGGGTCTGGTTTTGTTGAAAAACGGGGCTGAAATGCTAACACAGCGACCCCCTCGCCGGGACCGGGCGTGCAGGTCAGCGCAGCGTCGCGAAGGCCGTGCGGACCGCTGGGATGGATCCATTTTCAGTCCATGCGAACAACAGGCCGTCCGCCACCTGGACCATCTGCGGGAAACCCGAGGAGCGGGCGACGTTGGATGTCGCAATGTCCCTGGCGACATCCGCTGCACCGGCGTGGTTGAACGGCTGGGCGCGGATCACTGCACCGTTCGCGGTTTCGGCGAGCCAGCTGACCACGGCGCGCCCGTCCTGCAGCAGGACGACGTCGACGCGACCGACGACTTTGCCGCTGGCTACTTCAAGTGGCGGTCCGAAGGTTCGCCCGCCGTCGACCGAGAAAGCCAGGCGCACGCGTGGCTGGTCTGGAGCGGTAAACCAGGCGACAGCCACTTCGTCACCGCGCGCCGCTACGGCGGGCCCGTTGACCGGACACGCGTTGATGCGCCACCCGTCTGCATGCACGGTGACCGGCGTCGTCCATACGCCGTGCTCGAGCCGCGCGGCCTGGATGTCGCGTGTCTCGTCCTCGCTGCGATTACGGTATACGACGAGCAGCGCAGCCCCGCTCACCGCAGCATCGGTCTGGCAACAGTCGCAAACACGCGCGTCGATTTCGCTGCCGTCGATCGCGCCAGCGGGCGTCAGCACGGCGCCACGCAACGTCATCGCGCCCTGCGCAGCAGCGTGATCGTCTGCGCCGTGATCGTGACCTTCGCCCCGGGTCTTGCGCCCGTCGAGCCAGACGCCGTACGGACGACCACCGAGGCTCGCGATCGAGACGAAGCCGTGTTCGGTGGCCGTGCCATCGTCGTGCGGTGACTGCGGCTCGCTCCACGTGCGGCCACCGTCGGCGCTGAGCCGTGTCACTACGTCGTAGGCATACACGCCGCCCGGCTTCTGCTGCAGCCAGTGCGCGGTCCAGGGCCCGTCGTTCGCGGGGACCACGGACGGGAAATCCGCCCAGTTGACGAACCAGTTCTTGCCCGCCGCGACTGCCATCGGCGAGCCCCAGCGCCGCTCGCGCTGCCACTCGGCGTAACTCAGGTGGAATTCGTCACCTGTGCCCGGCTCCAGCCAGCTCATCACGACCGTCTGGCCGTCGGAGGCCAGGTTGGGAAAACGTGCGCCCGTTGCCGTCGGCGTCGCGACTGGCGTTGCCGCACCGAGCCAGGGGTGGGGCGGCGCGGGCGCGCGGCTGCAGCCTGACAGGAAGGGGAGGAAGGACAGGAAGGACAGGAAGGACAGGAAGGACCGGAAGGGCGGAAGGGCAGGGAGGTCGGAACAGGCACGGCGGCGAAGCTCGTTGCGATGTGCATGCGGGTCATCACAGGATTCTTGCATGGGATTAAGGACTTGCCCCAGGTTTTGGCCGTTCCGTGCAGACGATGGCTTGCCTCGCCCGCCTGAGCAGCGTAGGTTTCAAGCACCTTCAGACCGAGTCCGGAATGCAACCCGCAGGCCTCCACTGGTTCCGCCGTCAGCAGCGCTCCCTGTTACGGGTCGTGCTCGCGGCGTTCTGCCTGACGTGGCTGCAGCTTGCGGCGACCCCCTGCGTGATGGCGTTCGAATTCGGGTCGAGGATGGCGGCAACGCCGATGACCGATCCGGCACTGTCCGCGGCGTCAATGCCGGATAGCATGGTGATGGCGCCAGGTGAGCACTGCCCGTATTGCCCGCCGCCGCAGGCGGAACAGGGCGTCGACCCGGCTGTGTGTTCGTTCCCGCATGATCCGCAGG
Organism: Pseudomonadota bacterium; assembly: GCA_016704655.1. Lineage (GTDB taxonomy): Bacteria > Pseudomonadota > Gammaproteobacteria > Steroidobacterales > Steroidobacteraceae > RPQJ01. Next base: position 150,321 of record JADIZR010000008.1, read on the forward strand.
TTGATTCGCGCGTGGGTTTTGCGGCTGCCCTGCTGGCGCCGCCACCCTCGGTCATGCGCTTCGTCGTGGCCGATGCCGCATGCGCCACGGCGGACTTCGTCAAGGCGCTGACTCCCGCGCCGGTGGCGAGTATCTCGCTCGCCGTCAGTTTCTGCCGGTACCTGAAATAGCCCGCGCTCCCGTCGTCGCCTGATCGCCAGCGGCTCGGCCGCCGGCGCGCTGTGACCCTCCGGAGTGCGTGCATGTTCCTTACCCCCAATCGCTTCGCGGGCGTCCTGACGCTCGCATTGGCGCTCGCCTGCGGCACGTTGCCGTCGCAAGCCACGGCTGCAGGGCTCACCCTGGCGGAATCCGAGCGCATCGCCATCGACCGCGACGCGATGCTGCGCGAGATGCGCGCGCAGGGCGCCGCGATGCGCGAGCGCGCCGTCATGGACGGCGAACTGATGGATCCCCAGTTGCGAGTCGGCGCGGTCAACGTGCCGGTGGATTCCTTCAGCCTCGACGCCGAGGACATGACGATGCTCGAAGTGGGCGTCGTGCAGGAGTTCAAGCCCGGCCGGTCGCGGCAGTTGTCGCGCAAGCAGATGCAGCAGCTCGCGACGGCCATGGATGCGACCGCGCTCGACCGCGAGCCAGATCGTCCGGCGCGAGGTGCGCAAGCTCTGGACGCAACTCGCCTACGTGGGCGCGGCGCAGGCGCTGCTGGTCGAACAGGCCAGCTGGGTCGAGCAGATGCGCCAGTCCGCGCGAGCCCGGTACGCGACGGGCGAGGGCAGGCAGCTCGACGTGCTGCAGGCCGGACTCGACGCTGCGATGCTGCGCGAGCAGCAGCTCGATCTCGACCGTGAAGTTGCGATGTACCGCTCGCAGTTGTCGTTCTGGCTCGGCGCGGACGAGGCCGCACGCGCGCAGCCGGAGGGACTCTCGCCGCGGGCCGATCTCGAACCGCTGGCGACTCTCGAGGCGCGCCTGGGCGAACACCCGGCGCAACTGGATTACATGCGACGCATCGATGCCGCCCGCACGGCGGCCGACGTGGCGCGCGAACTGCGCAAGCCTGCCTGGATGCTCGACGTCAGCTACGGCTTCCGCCAGGACGTGCCCGACGGCATGTCCCGCCCGGACATGCTGAGCGCGATGGTCACCGTCGGCCTGCCGCTCTTCCGCGGCGACCGCCAGGATCGAGCGGTCAGCGCGGCCCGGCTCGAGGCCCAGGGACTCGACGCAAGGCACGACGACCACGATCGGGAGATGCGGGCGATGCTGGTCGAAGCCTGGAACACCGCCGATCGCACTTCCGAACTCGAGCGCTTCTACGAGTCGGACCTGTTGCCGCTCGCCGAACAGTCCGTCACGGCGGCGCTGCTCGGCTGGCGCTCGAACCGCACCATGCTCGACGAAGTCGTCATGACGCGCCGGCTGGCGCTCGAAACGAAAATGAAACACCTGCGACTCGCCGCCGACCGCGCGCGGGCGCAGCACGAAATCGACTACCTCGCAGGTGACGCACCATGAACACTCTCCTGGGCCGCCTGGCCGGCATCCTGCTGCTCGCACTCGTCCTCGCCGGCTGCTCGAAGCAGCCGCCGAGGCGAGCCACTGCGCACTGCTGCCGACGACACGCTCCCCGAGCACGCACTCAAGCACACCAACCCCGGTACCGGTGCCCGATGCATCCGGACATCGTCCGTCAAAGACGGACGTCGCCGGGGCGCTGAGTGCCGCCGATCTGTGGCATGACCCTGGTCAAGGTCAGGCCGGGGCGTGCGCACGGAACCAGTGGTCCGTGGCAGCCTGCCGCGGCGGAGCGAGGTCGTCGGCTACGTGCAGTTCGACGAGCGCACTGTACAGCAGGTGCGTCCGCGCGCCGAAGGCTGGGTCGAAGGACTGTCCGTGCGCGCGATGGGCGAGACGGTACAGGCGGGGCAACTGCTGTTCACGTTGTACTCGCCCATGCTCGAGAGCGTGCAGCAGGAATACCTCGACGCGCTCAAGATCGGCAACCGCGACCTGATCGATGCCTCGCGCGACCGGCTGCGCGCGGTGGGCCTTGATGCGGGTACCGCTGCGCGGCTTGCGAAATCCGGTCGCGCAGCGGGCAGGGTGCCGTTCCATGCGCCGATCTCGGGCGTCATCACCGAACTCGAGGCGCGCGAGGGCGCGATGCTGACTCCCCGCAATGTCGGCGATGACGATCACCGAGCTCGGCAGTCTCTGGGTCGTCGCCGAGGTGCCCGAGTCCCAGTCCGCCTGGGTCAGGCAGGGCACGCACGCCGAGGTGCGATTTTCCTCGCAACCCGGTGCGATGGTTCACGGTCGCGTCGAGTACGTCTATCCGGAACTCAACATGGAGACCCGCACCGTGCGCGCCCGTATCATGCTCGATGCGCCGCCACAGGACGTGCGACCCAACATGCTGGCGACCGTGAGCCTTATGGCGGCCGACAGTGCAGCCGTGCTGCACATTCCGCGCAGCGCCGTGATCCGCAACGGCACGCAGGACCGCGTGGTGATTGCGCTCGGTGACGGCCGGTTCGCGTCACGCAATGTCGTTGCGGGCGCCGAAGGCGGCGACCGCATCACGATCCGCGAAGGTCTGCAGGAAGGCGACCGCGTCGTCGTCGCCGCGCAGTTCCTGCTGGATTCGGAAGCGAACCTGGGCGCGGGACTCGACCGGCTCGACGACGGCTCAACCGCGCCGGCTGCCGCCGCGCAGGCTGATCCGCACGCCGCGCACTGAGGCACGCTCATGATCAACAGGATCATTCGTGCCTCGCTCGAAAACCGGGCGCTGGTGCTGCTGCTGGCGTTCATGCTGGCGACCGTCGGCGCGTACTCCGTGCTGCACACGCCGGTCGACGCGCTGCCCGACCTCTCGGACGTGCAGGTCATCGTGCGCACGCCCTATCCGGGCCAGGCGCCACGCGTCGTCGAAGACCAGGTCACGTACCCGCTGACGACGGCACTGCTCTCAGTGCCGGGCGCCACGACGGTGCGGGGCTATTCGTTCTACGGCGATTCGTTCGTCAACGTGCTGTTCGCCGATGGCACCGATCCGTACTGGGCACGTTCGCGCGTGCTCGAGTACCTGAGCCAGGCGGCTGCCCGACTGCCCGAGGGCGTGCGTCCCGCGCTCGGTCCCGACGCCACGGGCGTGGGCTGGATCTACCAGTACGCGCTGATCGACCGCACGGGTGCGCACGACCTCGCGCAGCTGCGCAGCCTGCAGGACTGGTTCCTCAAGTTCGAGCTGCAGGCGCTCGACGGCGTGGCCGAGGTCGCGACGATCGGCGGCATGGTCAAGCAGTACCAGGTGGTGGTCGATCCGCTGCGCCTGCGCGGCTACGGCATCCCGCTGATGATGGTCGAGCAGGCGATCCGTGAGGGCAACCAGGAAGTCGGCGGATCGGTGGTCGAGATGGCCGAGGCCGAGTACATGGTGCGTGCCACGGGCTACGTGAAGAGCATCGGCGACCTCGAGCGCATCCCGGTGATGGCGACGAAGGACGGCACGACCGTGCTGCTGCGCGACGTGGCGGAAGTGCGGCTCGGGCCCGAGATGCGCCGGGGCATCGGCGAACTCGACGGCGAGGGCGAGGCGGTCGGCGGCGTGGTCGTCATGCGCAACGGCGATAACGCGCGCGACACGATCGTGCGCGTGAAGGCGAAGCTCGATGAACTGCGCGCGGGCCTGCCGGAAGGCGTCGAGATCGTCACCACCTACGACCGGTCCTCGCTGATCAAGCGCGCCGTCGACCACCTGCAGGGCAAGTTGCTCGACGAGTTCCTGGTCGTGGCGCTGGTCTGCCTCGTTTTCCTGTTCCACGTACGTTCGGGGCTGATCGTCGTGATCGTCACGCCGATCGCCGTCGCGTCGGCCTTCATCGTGATGCGCGCGCAGGGCATCAACGCCAACATCATGTCGCTCGGCGGCATCGCGATCGCGATCGGCACGCTGGTGGACGCGGCGATCGTGATGATCGAAAACGTGCACAAGAAGCTCGAGCACGAGCCGGACGAATCCCGACGCATGGAAGCGATCTACGCCGGGTGCCGCGAAGTCGGACCGTCGCTGTTCTTCTCGCTGATGATCGTGGCGCTGTCGTTCCTGCCGGTGTTCACGCTCGAAGCGCAGGAAGGGCGCCTGTTTGCGCCGCTCGCGTACACCAAGACCTATGCGATGGTGGCGGCGTCGCTGCTCTCGATCACGCTGGTGCCGGTGCTGATCTGGTACCTGGTGCGCGGGCGTATCCGCCCGGAGAACTCGAACCCGGTCAATCGCGCTGCGGCAGCCGCGTACAAGCCGTTCCTGCAGGTCGCGCTGCGATACCCGTGGGCGGTGACCGCGGGCGCTGTGCTGCTGGTCCTGGTGACGCTGTGGCCCGCCTCGCGACTCGGCACGGAGTTCATGCCCGAGCTCGACGAGGGCGACCTGCTCTACATGCCGACTACGCTGCCCGGCCTCTCGACGGATGCCGCCCGCTCGCTGCTGCAGCAGACCGACCGGCTGATCAAGACGGTACCCGAGGTCGAGCGCGTCTTCGGCAAGGCCGGTCGCGCTGAAAGCGCCACCGATCCCGCGCCGATCGAGATGTTCGAGACCACCGTCATGCTCAAGCCGCGCGATCAGTGGCGACCCGGGATGACGCCGGAGAAGCTCAAGGCCGAACTCGACGCGCTGGTGAAATTGCCCGGCGTGTCGAATGCCTGGGGGTACCCGATCAAGACCCGCATCGACATGCTCGCGACGGGCATCCGCACACCCGTGGGCATCAAGATCATGGGTCCCGACCTGGCGACGATCCAGCAACTCGGACAGCAGATCGAGGCGATCGTGAAGGCCGTGCCTGGAACGACGTCCGTCTATGCCGAGCGGACGGCCACCGGGCGGTACGTGGACATCGACATCGACCGCGTGGCGGCCGGGCGCTACGGGCTCAACATCAAGGACGTGCAGGACATCGTCGGCAGCGCCGTCGGCGGCATGACGGTCAGCTATACCGTGGAAGGACTCGAGCGGTACCCGATCAACCTGCGTTATCCGCAGGACTTCCGCGATTCGCTGGAGAAGCTGCGGCAACTGCCGATCGTCGCGCCGACCGGCGCGAACGTGACGCTGCAGGACGTCGCCAGGGTCGAGATCGCCGATGGTCCCGGCATGATCCGCAGCGAGAACGCGCGCCCGTCGGGCTGGGTCTTCGTCGACATCCACGACCGCGACCTCGGCGGCTACGTCAACGAGGCCAAGGCTCGCATCGCGGACGAGCTGACGCTGCCCGCGGGCTACAGCCTGGGCTGGTCGGGGCAGTACGAATACCTGCAACGGGCGGTCGAGCGCCTGCAGCTCGTCGTGCCGCTCACGCTCGGCATCATCGTGCTGCTGCTCTACCTGAATTTCCGCAATGCGCGCGACGTCGGTTTGATTCTGTTCACCTTGCCGTTCGCGCTCGTCGGCGGCGTCTGGCTGCTGTATTTCCTTGGCTACGACCTCTCGATCGCCGCAGTCGTCGGTTTCATCGCGCTGGCGGGCGTTGCCGCGGAAACTGGCGTGGTGATGGTCATGTACCTGGAGCACTCGTGGGCCGAACGCCGCGCGCGCCGCCGCCGAGAACCGTGAGCCGACGCGGCGCGAGTTGCGCGAGGCGATCGTCGACGGGGCGCTGTTGCGGTTGCGACCGAAGCTGATGACCGTGATCACGATCATCGTCGGCCTGCTGCCCATCATGTGGGGATCGGGCACGGGTGCCGCCGTCATGCGCCGCATCGCTGCTCCGATGGTCGGCGGCATGGTGTCGGCCACGGTGCTGACGCTGGTCATCATTCCGTCGCTGTACCTGCTGCTGAACGGCTGGAAACTCCGGGACGAGCAGGGCTGACCGCGCCAGTTGCAGTGACGGATTTAGAACCACTGGCGTCCTGGTGCGCCTAAAATGAGCGGATGGATTCCCCATCTTCCCATTCCGCCGGTCACGATTGTTGCGGCAAGCCGGGCCCCACGGCCGGCGCCGCTCCCGCTGCGATCGCCGCGATGCCCGCGGCGCAAGCGTCGTGTTGCCACGCCGCGGGCGTCGTCGCAGCCGACATGCCGGCCGCTGCGCGCGCGCTGGCTCCAGGTGAAGTGCTCTACGTCTGCCCGATGTGCCCGGGCGTCGAAAGTCCAGTCCCGGGCGCCTGCCCCAGGTGCGGCATGGCGCTCGAGCGGGCCGTGCCGGTGGCAATGGCCGGTGATGATCCGGAACTGGTCGACATGCGGCGGCGGTTCGGGTGGGCGGTCGTTTTCTCCGTGCCGCTCGTGGCGCTGGCGATGGGCGGCATGCTCGGCGGTTTGCCGCGTGCGCTGACCGGCCCGACCAGCGGCTGGCTGCAGTTTGCGCTGGCCACTCCCGTTGTCCTCTGGTGCGGCGCACCGCTGCTGCAGCGCGGCTGGCGGTCGCTGCGCTCACGCAGTTTCAACATGTTCACGCTGATCGGGCTCGGCGTCGCGGTGGCCTACGGCTTCAGCGTACTGGCCGTGATGTTGCCGCGGCTCGTGCCACAGGCTTTTCGCCATGGCGAGTCGGCGGGCCTGTACTTCGAATCGGCGGCGATGATCGTGACGCTGGTGCTGCTCGGCCAGGTGCTCGAGCTGCGCGCGCGACAAAAGACGGGGGCTGCGCTGCGTGCGCTGCTCGACCTCGTGCCGCGCAAGGCACACCGGATCGAACCCGATGGTACCGAAGCGGAAGTCGAACTCGCGCACGTGCAGGCCGGTGATACGCTGCGCGTACGGCCGGGCGAAAAAATTCCCGTCGATGGCACGGTGCTCGAAGGCGCCGGCGCAGTCGACGAATCCATGCTCACCGGTGAATCGATCCCCGCCGACAAGGCGCCAGGCGCTGCCTTGATCGGCGGTACCGTCAATGGCGGGGGCGCCTTCGTCATGCGCGCGGACCGGGTTGGCGGCGCGACGCTGCTGGCGCAGATCGTGCAGACCGTCGCCGACGCGCAGCGCAGCCGTGCGCCCGTGCAGGCCCTGGCCGATCGGGTGTCCTCGTGGTTCGTGCCGGTCGTCATCGCCGTAGCCGTCCTCGCTGCGATCGTCTGGATGAGCGTCGGGCCCGAGCCGCGGCTCGCGTATGCGCTCATCGTCGCGGTGAGTACCCTCATCATTGCGTGCCCGTGCGCGCTGGGGCTCGCGACTCCGATGTCCATGACGGTCGCCATGGGACGTGGTGCCCAGGCCGGTGTGCTGTTCCGCAATGCGGACGCGCTCGAGCGGCTCGAGCACGTCGACACACTCGTGTTCGACAAAACGGGCACGCTGACGCATGGCCGGCCCGAAGTCGTGACCGTGCTGCCCGTCGATGGCGTGCCCGAAAACGAGCTGATTCGTTTCGCCGCGAGCCTTGAGCAGTCGAGTGAGCACCCGCTGGGCCAGGCGATCGTCCGGCATGCGCTCGGGCGCGGCCTGCGCCTGGGCCGCAGCTACGGATTCGAGGCGTTTCCGGGCGCCGGCGCCGCGGGCGTGGTGCAGTTGCGCAAGGTGCTGGTCGGTACCGAGGCGCTGCTGCAGTCGGAGCGCATCGATCCCGGGTCACTGGTGGCCGAGGCCGCACACTTGCGCGAGCACGGGCAGACCGTGGTGTTCGTCGCAGTCGATGGCCACCCGGTCGGACTGATCTCGCTCGCAGACCCTCTCAAGACCGAGGCGTGGGACGTGGTCAAGTCGCTGCAGGACCTTGGCTTGCGTGTCGTGCTCGTTTCGGGCGACCACGTGGCTTCGGCACGGGCGATCGCCGGGCAGGCAGGCATCAAGGAGTTCCACGGCGGCGTGGATCCAGCCGACAAGGCCGAAATGGTGCAGCAGCTGCGGGCAGAAGGCCGCGTGGTAGCGATGGCTGGCGACGGCATCAATGATGCGCCGGCACTCGCGGTCGCCGACGCCGGCATCGCCATGGGCGCCGGCACGGACGTGGCCAAGCAGACGGCAGGCGTCGTGCTGGTGAGCAACGACCTGCGAGGCCTGGTCCGCGCATTCCGGCTCAGCGGCAGGACGATGAACAACGTGCGCCAGAACCTCTGGTTCGCGTTCGGCTACAACGCGCTCGGCGTGCCGCTCGCGGCCGGCGTGCTGTACCCGGTTTTCGGCTGGTTGCTGTCGCCCTGGATCGCCGCGGCCGCCATGTCGTTGAGTTCGGTCAGCGTCATTTCGAACGCGCTGCGACTGCGACGGGCGAAGCTCGACTGACGGCGTTTGCTACCATCGACGCATGAGCAAGTCCCTGGATTCCAATCCGCGCCGCGACGGCTATCGCATGCCCGGCGAGTTCGAGCCGCACTCGGCCTGCTGGCTGCTGTGGCCCGAGCGTCCAGACAACTGGCGGCTCGGCGCCAAGCCCGCCCAGCAGGCGTTCGTGAGGCTCGCGACTGCCATTGCGGGCAGCGAACCTGTGACCGTCGGCGTCTCTGCTGCGCAGTATGCGAATGCGCGTCGATTGCTGCCGACGCAGGTGCGCGTCGTCGAGCTCTCGAGCAACGATGCGTGGATGCGCGACGTCGGGCCGACGTTCGTCGTCAACGATCGCGGCGGCATCCGTGGCGTCGACTGGCAGTTCAACGCCTGGGGCGGCCTGCGGGGCGGGCTGTATTTTCCGTGGGACCGTGACGATGCGGTGGCGCAGAAAGTCACCGAGATCGAAGGCTGTGACCGCTACCGGGCGCCCTTCATCCTGGAAGGCGGGTCGATCCACGTGGACGGGCAGGGCACGGTGATCACGACCGAGGAATGCCTGCTCAATCCCAATCGCAACCCGGGTCTCAGCCGCGCGCAGATCGAGACGCAGCTCAAGCGCTACCTGAATGTCGAGACCGTCGTGTGGCTGGGCAAGGGCGTGCTGCACGACGAGACGGACGGCCACGTCGACAACCTGTGTGCCTACGTGCGGCCGGCCGAGGTCGTGCTGACGTGGACGAACGACCGCAACGACCCGCAGTACGAAATTTCACGCGATGCCCATGAGCGGCTGAAGGATGCGCGCGATGCGCGCGGCCGTCGCTTCAAGGTGCACAAGCTGCAGCAGCCGGGTCCCTTGCACATGACTGCAGAGGAGGCCGCGGGCGTCGATGTCGCGGAAGGCACCCAGCCGCGCGCCGCGGGGGGTCGCCTGGCGGCGTCGTACGTCAATTTCTACATCGGCAACCGCTGTATCGTCGCTCCATTGCTCGACCCGCGCCGCGACCGGGACGCCTTGCGCAAGCTGCAGGACCTGTTCCCCAAGCGCGAGGTCGTCGGCGTGCCCGGACGCGAGCTCCTGCTCGGCGGCGGCAACGTCCACTGCGTCACGCAGCAGGTGCCGCTCGCGCGGGATCGTCGCCGCTGAGGCGTGCCATGGCCACCGCACGCAGGCTGCACGAAGCGCTGAGCGGTCGCCGCCTGACGCGGCTCGAGTACGAGCATGCCTTGCCCAGGCTGCAGGACGCGCTGCTCGATGCGCAGTTCACGCTGGCGCGATCACGCAGGCACGCGGTGGTGATGATCGTGACGGGCATTCCGGCGGCAGGCCGCAGTGAAGTGGTCAATGAATTGATGGGCTGGCTCGATCCGAAGCTCGCCACCGTCTATGGCTTTCACGCGCCGAACGACGTCGAACGCGAGCGGCCGACCCTGTGGCGCTACTGGCGACTGCTGCCGCCGAAAGGCCGGATCGCCATCCTGCATGGCGGCTGGTACCAGGACCTGCTGCTCGGAGCGGCCGGTCTCGGCGTCAAGACCGCATCGAATCCGGCGCAGCTGCGCCAGGGCGTCGCGCGCGTGCGGCAACTCGAGCAGATGCTGGTGCGCGACGGCGTCGTGGTGTGCAAGGTGCACCTGCACGTTGCGCCCGCGACGCAGAAGAAGCGGCTCGCCAGGCTGCAGGCGAACAAGGCCACTCGCTGGCGTGTGACGCAGGAAGATCGCTGGCTGGCGCGCCGCTACCGGCCGGTCGAACGGGCCTTCGAACGCACGCTGGTCGCCACCGATCAGCCCCTCGCTCCCTGGCAGGTCGTGGATGGCACGGACAGCCAGCATCGCGCGCTCGAAGTGGGACGGCAGCTGCTGGCAGCGATCGAGCACGCGGACGACAGGATCCCACGCAGCAGTTATGTACCGAAGGGCGCCGTGGCGACTGCTGCCATACGTGCTCGATTCAAGACCAAGCCCGCCGGCGCCCTGCCGAGCGACGACGAGTACGACGCGGAACTCGAGCGGCTGCAGGGCAGGCTGGCGTTGCTTTCGCGGCGCAAGTGTTTCGAGCGGCACGCGGTCGTCGCGGCATTCGAAGGCATGGACGCCGCCGGCAAGGGCGGCGCGATCCGGCGTATCATCGCCGCGCTCGACGCACGGCAGTTCCGCGTCGTGCCGATCTCGGCGCCGACGCCCGAAGAGCTCGCGCGGCCTTACCTCTGGCGCTTCTGGTTTCAGCTGCCGCCCCGGGGCCACTACACTCTCTTTGATCGCAGCTGGTACGGACGCGTGCTGGTCGAGCGGGTGCGGGGCTTCGCGTCGGCGCCCGACTGGCAGCGTGCGTACGACGAGATCAACGAGTTCGAGCGCCAGCTCGCCGAGCACCGCATCATCGTCGCGAAGTTCTGGCTGGCGGTGAGCCGTGACGAGCAGCTCGAGCGCTTTGCCGAGCGCGATCGCAACCCGCTCAAGCGCTTCAAGGTCGATCCCGAGGACTGGGCCAATCGCAAGCACTGGGCCGCGTACCAGCGCGCTGCGCAGGACATGGTGGCGCGCACCGATACCCGGCATGCGCCCTGGACGATCGTGCCCGCCGACGACAAACGCCGGGCGCGCCTCGCGGTGCTGCGCGCGCTCGGTGACTGCATCGAAGCCGTGATCGGCTGACGACGCGGGCAATTTATGCAGGAGACTGAATGCCGCACATTGCCCTGGTGAGCACGTTCGACGCGCTCGCGCTCGACGAGGACATGCCGCCGCTCGTGGCGGCGCTGGTGCGCGAGGGTGCGCAAGTGTCGACGCCCTGCTGGGATGATGCGACCGTGGACTGGTCGGCGTTCGACCTGGCCTTGCTGCGTTCGACGTGGAACTACGTGGAGCGCATCGACGAGTTCCGCGCGTGGACGCGGCGCTGTTCGCAGCAGACCCGACTGCTCAATCCGCCCGAGGTCGTGGACTGGAACACGGATAAGCACTACCTGGCGCACCTGCACCGCGCGGGCGTGTCCGTCGTGCCGTCACGGTTCGTCGAGCCCGGCGAGGATGCGCGGGCAGCCCTGCAGCATTTCCTGGTGGGTGCTGCCGATTCGCTGTCCGCCGGGCGTGCCGTGCCGTTTGACCAGTTCGTGATCAAGCCGTCGATCGGGGCGGGGTCGCGCGACACAGCCCGCTACCGCTGCACCGATGCGGTCCGGGCGCTCGAGCACCTGTCAAGGCTCGTGGTCGCGGAGCGGCGCAGCGCGCTGCTGCAGCCGTACCTCGCGAGCGTCGATGAGTTCGGCGAAACGGCGCTCATCTTTTTCGGTGGGGAGGCCAGCCACGCGATCCGCAAGGGACCATTGCTGCAGCTGGACTCCGCGCTGGTCGCAGGATTGTTCGCGCCGGAAGAGATTACCGCGCGCGAACCGGGTGCCGACGAATACGCGCTCGCGGCAGCCGCTTACGCAGCGATTCCCTTTCCCGCGCCGCTCTACGCACGCATCGACATGATCCGGGACGACCGGGGGGCGCCTCTGATCCTCGAGCTGGAGTTGACGGAGCCGTCGGTATTCCTGGTCCACGCCCCGGGCAGCGCGGATCGGCTCGCCCGGCTGCTGATCGCGCCCATGCAGACCTGTGCGGAACGTCCCTAAAACCAGCCCGAGACGAACAGGCGGAACACGTCGGCGTCGAAGCCGTAGAGCTCTTCGGTGCCCGGCGCGCCCCCGGCCGTGATGTCACGGAAGTCGTCGTACTGGTAGTTGATGCGATCGTAGAACAGGTTCACGGTCGACCGGCGCAGGCGGTCCCAGCCGAGCGAGGACAGTTCGTAGGTCGCTCCCAGGCTGAACATGTGGCTCGTGAACGTGCTGAGTTCCTTGTCGCGCGCCAGGAAGTTCTGCGCATCGGCGCGGGGGAACAGGTCGGAATAGAAGTCCGCCGCCGACTGGTCATACCAGCGGTAACCAGCCTCGAAGATCCAGCGCTTGCCCCATGGGTGTGTGTAGCCGATCGACGCCGTGTTGGCGTCGATCCCCCAGGTGTCGGTGAAATAGCGGTACTCGCCGTGGACTGCGGCGCGGTGCGGCAGGAAGTACCGCGCGTTGATCGCGACCGCGTTGCTGGTGCGGGTGTGCGGATACAGTTCGGGCTGGAACGAGAACCCGCGCGCGCTCGACTCGTCGAGGTAGCGCACGGAACGATACGGGTTGTTGAGAAACCCCTCGTCGGTTATCACTTCGTAGTTGAGTCCCGTCATCAGCCGCGGCGTCACGATCAGCTGCAGGCCGAAGCGGTAGTTGCGGCGATCGACGGTCTCTTCGAACGCGTTGTCACCGTTCTTGCGCACTTCGTCCCAGCCCTGGCTGAAGCCGAACGATACGGTCGCCAGGTCGCCGAAGACGTCCTGGGTCAGGTCGAAGCTCGCCGTGTTCGCGGTGTAGTCGCTCTCGTCGCTCAGCGTGTAGCTCACGCTGTACTGAGTCTTGCCCTGCAGCAGGTCGAACGCGAGGCTGCCCTGCGTGCGCTCTTCCGTGTACGGACTCGCCGTCGTCATCACGTCGATCGACGCGCTCGACACCATGTCCATGTAGTAGTTGGCCGAGACCGAATACTTTTCCGCGAACTTCTTGCGTAACAGCACCGACGGGCCGTCGATCGTGACGCCGCCGCCGTCGTAGCGGTGGTAGAGGACGTCGGCGCGGTCGTCCGGCAGCACCGCGGCTTGCACGGCGCCGTGCGCCAGCAGCGCGATCGCGGTGCTGGCAGTCGTCCTGGAAACCCTGCGCAGGCTCGTCAACGTCGTGACCTCAATTGCAGCCGCAGCCGCCGCCGTGGCTGCCGGTCGCGCCGCGGGCGCCTTCCCGCGCTTCGAAGACGTGGTTGAGATAGGCGGCTGCCACGGGGTCGCGCTCCGCGGACATGACGATGTCGGCGAAATACTGGCGCTCGTATGGCTTTACCCACGGCTCGACGCTCGAACAGCCGCTGGACGCAGCGACAAGCACGAGCAGCAGGGCAATGCGGCAAGGCCTGCGCATGGTCACTCCTTCACCAGGCTGCGGATCATGTCCGCATACCTGGCTTCGTCGCCGGGCTTGTAGCCGCGATGCACGTAGCGCACCTGTCCGTTGCGGTCCACGAACACCGTGCTCGGCATGCCTTCGACGCCGAAGCGTCCAGCGACGGCGCTATCGGTGTCGAACAGGATCGGGAACGCAACCGGCACGCCCTTGAGCCATGTGACGGCGGCTGCGCTGTCGGGTTCGACGTTCACGCCGAGCAGGGTGAAGCCGAGCGGTTCGTACTTCGCCTGCAATTGCGCGAGCAGTGGCATTTCCTGCCGGCACGGGCCGCACCAGGTCGCCCAGAAATTGATCATGACGACCTGGCCCCTGAGGCTGGCGAGGCTCACTTTGCCGCCGTCGCGTGCGGCCAGCGTGAAGTCCGGCGCAGGTGAGCCCGGGGTTGCCGCGCCCGAGGCCAGCGCGGGCAGTCCCAGCGCGAGACAGGTTGCGAGCAGGATTCTTCGTGTGTTGCCCAAGGTCGGCTCCCTCAGAAGAACGCAGTGACGCCGACGCTGACCTGCAGGTTCTGCGTCAGCTTGTCCTTGCCGAGCAGGTCGCTGTCGAACATGTGGTCGCGCACGCCGAGGTGCACGGCAATCCAGTCGGTGGCTAGCACGCGCAGGCCGGCGCCGAGCGCGACGGTGAAGTGGTCGTCGCCCGCAAACGTCGTGCTGCCGGCGCCAAGCGTGAAGTACACGGCGCTCGGCATGGCGCGCTTGCCACCGAAGAACACTTCGCCCGGCAGTGCGTTCCAGCCGAGGGCAAGGTCGTAGTAGGTGAACTGTCGCTCGCTGTCGGTCAGCAGCGCCGCGGAGCCGCTCAGTTCTTCGTAGCTCGTCCTGCCGGCCTCGGACGAACCCACGGTCGCCTCGGCGAACAGGTCCTCCGTGAAGTGGTACGCGATCCGCGCGCCATACAGCAGGCTGGAGCCGAAATCCTCGATGCTGACCGTGCCGACGAAGGCTCCGGCTTCGAAGTTCTCGGTGTCGATCGCGGCCGGTTCGACGTCGCGCCGCTTGACGGCAGGCTCGACGACCTGCGGCTGCTGTGTCGGCACTGCCGCGGGCTCGCCAGCCGTTTGCGCGGCAACAGTTGCTGGCAGCGACGCGATCGTCGCCAGCGCCGTCAGAAGAAGTAGGTGAAGCCCACGGTCCATGCGTCGATCTCCTCGTTCTCGTCGCGGCTGGTGAACACGACGTAGCTGCGGTACTCGGCTTGCAGCAGGAAGCGGTTGGTCAGGAAGCCGCGCACGCCGAGGCCGGCGTAGGCGGTGGTATCGGTGCGGTCTGCGGCCTGCACCAGGGTCGCTTTCGGCGAAATGCTGATGACGCCGCCGCCGATGCCGACGAAGGGCGACACGCGCCAGGTCGGCATGAAGACGTGCGCGATGCCCGCCGTGCCAAGCCAGCCGTTGGAGTAGTCGCCGAGCAGGTGGTTGACGTCTGCGCGCAGCAGCAGGTTCGACGTGAGCGCATAGGCGCCGTTGACTGAGACGACGTTGGCGCCGCCGAAGTCGCCGGTGCCGAGCCCGACTTCCCACCGATGTTCGGTACGCGCCTCCGGAACCGGGCCGGGCAGGCGCACCGCGGCGCCGCCCGGAGTCAGCGTGCGCTCGAGCTGGGAGCGGTGCACCCAGCCTTCGCGACCGCCGGCGGTGCGGACCTTGATCCAGTCCGTGCGCTGGCGCAGCAGCTGGATCGATGCGTCCCGCTCAACGGAATACGTGGCTGGAAAGCCGCGGCCGGGGCCGCTGCGCATGTCGGCGTAGGCGTCCTGTACGACCACAGTTGCCGGAGTCTTCCCGGCGCGCGCGTCCGCCGCGTGACTCGCGCCAAGAAGCGCCAGGCAGCAGGCGAGCAGTGGTCGAGAGGCGAGTCGGTTCAATTCAGTGGCGCCAGGAACGGGTCGTTGAAGTATTGGGCACCGATGTCGGTCCATTCCGAGACGAGCTTCAACTCCGCGGGGTTCAAGCGACCCGCGTGCGTGCCGCCGGGAGCGAAGAGTGAGAAGAAGCTCACAGAACCGCCGGCGTTGCCGGCGCGCAGGGATGGCGCGACAGGCACGGTCGAGAATTGCGGCAGCCCGGTCACTGGATCGATGCCCGTCTGCACCAGTCGATCCTGCAGCGCTCCGTTGACGACCTCCTGTTCCGCGTCCGTGGCCAGCAGTTCGCGGTAGGCGTGGAACTGCGTGGGCACGTCTGCGGACGGCCCGTCCGTCAGTTCGAGTTGCGCGGCCGGAACGCGGGTCGAGCCGTCGACGGCGCGGGCCGAGTGGCATGCGATGCAGGTGTCGTCCCGCAGCACTGTGCCATCGGCGGCGAGCGTCACGCGCGGCTTGCTCCACAACGGATGAATGTGTCTCTCGTAGTGGATCGTGATCCGGCATCCCGCCCGCCACGCAGTCACGCAATCCGGCGACGTCGGTGCCGGGGTCTCGAGGTCGAGGTAGTCGTACGCGAACGCAGCATCCGGTGCACGACCGGCAGCGACGGGATCGGTCCAGACGTCCTCGTAACGGATGGCCGTGGCCGGGAGCAGGTCGGCGCAATCCGTCTGGCAACTGATGCGCGCACGCACCTGCGCCATCGTTTCGCCGAAATCGGCGAAGTAGACTGGGTTGGTGTTGGGGAAGGGCACGCCCGCGCCCGGCGCGCCGGCATTCGCGGCTGCAAACAGGTTGTCGCGGCCGTGCGAGTCGTCGCCGACCGGCGCATGACACCCGTTGCACTTCAGTTCCTGGCCCGCGCGCACCTGCAGCCAGTTGTCGTGTCGCGCACCGATGCGGCGACCGTTGACGTCGAGCACGGTCAGGGCGAAGGCGACGTCCGCCGGGACCTTGACGCGCACCGAGCCGTCGGGCTCGACCGGGGCGTAGCCCAGGATTTCGCGCATGCCAAAGGCGCGCGTGACGCCAAACGCGCTGCCGTCGAAATCCCGGACGTCGTCGTCCGGCATGCTGACCGGCTTTTCGATACGTACGAAACGCGCGGGCCGCGCCGCTGCCAGCGTCACTGCGGGATCGCGCAGCACCGCAATGCCGCCCTCCGCAATGTCCGTGCCCGCGATGTCGTAGACGCTGCGAATGTCGATGATGCCGACGCCTTCGGCCTCGAGTTCGGCGTCGTAATCGACGCCAGCGATGCGATCGAGCAGCACCGGCGGCAAGGGGCGTGGCTGCAGCGCGATTACGTCCGCATAGACGGTGCCTTCAACGGGCGTGGCGACCGGCAGCTGCGTCTGCTGCGCCGGGTCGTAAATCCACAGGCCGTAGAGCGGGGCGGCCGTCACCGTCGCGCCTGCCGCCAACCGGTCGGGCGTGCATGGCACGATCTTCGCGGCAGCTCCGGTGGCCTGCTCCAGCAGGCGGCACTGGCTCCACGTCAGCAGCAGCCGGCCGGTGCCGTCGAGCAAGGGAAATGCCGAGTTGTACCGGCCGCCCGGCGACGGGCCGTCGACGGTCCGCACATCGTTGCTGGTCGCGGCGACCTGCGCTGGCCCGGCGAGGACGCCGCGATTTGGCAGCGTTGGCTGCGCGAGTTCGACGTAGTTTGCCGTGTCCACTTCGAGCAGCTGCCCGCCGAGGTCGGGCGCCTGGAAGGGTTGGGCCAGGACCAGCAGCTTGCCGCTGGCCGTCGGCCGCGGATCGAGGAAATGGATTTCCTCGCCATCGGTGCCGGTGTCGTGGCTGCGCGAACCGTACAGCAGCTGAAGATCGCTGCCGTCGGGCCGCATCGTGTACAGGCTGATCGCGTCATGCCCGGGAGCGCGGTCCCAGCGGCTGAAGACGACGCGGCCATCGGGCAACACGGCCGGATCCAGGTCGTGGCTCTGGTTGAATGAAACCTGGTGCAGGTCCGAACCGTCGGCATTCATCACGTGGAGCACGAAAGCCGGCTCGCTGTCGCTTTCGTCCTGCGCTTCGAACTGCGGCTTGCCCTCGTCGAGCAGGATGGCCTTGGACTGCCGTTGCCGGGTGGACGAGAAAATAATGCGGCCGTCGGGCAGGTAATGCGGCGCAACGTCCTGGCCGTCGTCCGCGGTCGTGTCCGAAGCGATCACGCGGCGCAGCTGCTGCAGGTCGAGGTCGTATTCCCAGATGTTCCAGGTCGGCTGGTCTTCCGGCGCCGCGCCTTCGATGTTCGGCTCACGCAGCGCAAACACGAGTTTGCGTCCGTCGAACGACGGCTCGACGTCACGGACGTCGCCCATACCGTTGGTGAGCTCCGCCGTGAGGTTGCGCTCCGCCGAGGATGGGGCGGCACGGTCCCGCAGGTAAAGGTCCGAGCCCGGCTGGAACGGCAGCAGCTCGCGTGCGTCGGGTGCCGTCGCCGTGTCGACGGGCAACGGCCGCTTCACGTAGGCGATCGGAAAATCCAGGACGACGGGATCGGGCGACTGCCCACCGCTCGGGCTTGCGCCACCGCCGCCGTCGCTGCTCGTACACGCAGCCAAAGCTGCGCCGGCCAGCAACAGGGACGTGAGTTGCCAGCAGCGCAGGCGCCGTCCGCCGGCCACGGTTGAATGTACTGCCATAGTCTTCCCTCACGGCGAAACCGGGCGTCTTGCCGCCGCGAGGCTGTTTTCTCGCACAAATCGTCGCCGAGGGTGACGTTGGGGCACTGGTTGTGTGAGTCCTATCGCATAAACGCGAACACCACTTTGAGCCGGGGGGCGACAGGGCACAGATTCCGTCGCCACGGCGGTCAACCATCGCCGCAACGGAGGGGCGGATGCCCGACAACTGGACGCCGAGCACACGATTCGCACGCGCCTGGCGCAGCGCATTCGTCTGCCTTTGCCTTGCGGGAACCGCGCTGCTGCCTGCCGCTGCGCAGGCTGATGCGCGCTCGCAGGCGAAGCGAATCCACGATCGACTCGCCGGCGTGCCGCCTACCGAGGCGGTGCTCACGTCGATGGCAGGCGACATCGTGGCTGGACGGGAGACCGAAGCGGCCTACACCGCCATGCAGCACCGGGCGTTCTATGACGTGACGCTCAAGAACTTTGCAATGCCGTGGACCAATCGCGACCAGACGGTGTTCACGCCGCTCAACGACTACGTGGCGACGGTGATCGGCATGGTCCGCGACGACGTCGCGTTCGACCGCGTGCTCTATGACGACATCCTGTACGTCGGCCGCAGCGGCCTCGGCGTGCCGGGCTATTCGCCGTCAGGCAACGACCACTACGCGGCGCTGGAATCGCAGGGGTCAACCTCAAGGTCGACCTGGTCCGCACAACGCAGTCGTCGGCCAACGGCATCCCGGCCGACGCAACCGCGGGCGTGCTGACTTCGCGGGCCGCGGCCCAGGCATTCTTCGTCGCCGGCACCAACCGCGCGATGTTCCGCTTCACGCTGATGAATCACCTGTGCACCGACCTCGAGCAGGTGCAGGACCCGACCCGGCCGCCGGACCGCATCCGCCAGGACGTGAGCCGCAGCCCCGGCGGCGACAGCCGCCTGTTCCTCAACAACTGCATCGCATGCCACGCGGGCATGGACCCGATGACGCAGGCTTTCGCCTACTACGACTACGACGAAACCGCGGGACGCATGCTCTACACGCCGGGCGTCGTGCGGCCGAAGTACTTCAACAACAAGGACACGTTCCCGTCGGGCTACTCCACGCCCGACGACACCTGGGACAACTACTGGCGCAAGGGCAGTAACTCGCTGCTCGGCTGGGATGGCTCGCTGCCGGGCAAGGGTGCCGGCGCGAAATCGCTCGGCCGCGAGCTCGCGCAAAGCGAGGCGTTCGCCTCCTGCCAGGTGCAGAAGGTGTTCAAGAACGTGTGCTTCCGCGCGCCGAGTGACGCGCAGGACCGTGCCCGGGTGCAGGCGATGACCGCCAGTTTCAAGTCCAGCGGCTATCAGCTGAAGCGAGTCTTCGCCGAAGCCGCCACCTACTGCATGGGCGACTGAGGGGCAGCGCATGAAGCTCACGAACCCGCGACTGACCTCGATCCGCGCGCTCGCCGTCGCAGTGTGCGCGCTTGCGCTGAGCGCTTGTGGCGGCGGCGCCAAGACTACCGAGAATCCGATCACCTCAGGCGGCTCCGCTCCGACGTACTCCGGGCCGGCGCCCGCCACGGCCGACGTGCAGGCGTTCAAGCTCAATGTCTGGGACAACCTCAAGGCCGGCAACCGTTGCGGCCAGTGTCACGTCTCCGGCGGGCAGGCGCCGCAGTTCGTACGCCAGGACGACGTGAATCTCGCCTATTCGGCCGCGAACCCGATCGTCAATCTCGCCTCGCCGCGTGACTCGCGGATGGTGCAGAAGGTGGCAGGTGGCCACAACTGCTGGCTCGCGAGCAACGATGCCTGCGCAGACATCCTCACCACGTGGATCTCGGCATGGGCCGGCGCGACCGCCGGCGGCGGCGTGCAGGGCATCGCGCTCAAGGCGCCCGTGATCAAGGACCCGGGGGCCAGCAAGAGCTTCCCGTCGTCGCCGGCGTTGTTCGCCGCCACCGTTCATCCGGTCCTCGAGCAGTACTGCTCGCGTTGCCACACTTCGACCGCGGCGGCGTCGCAGTCGCCGTTCTTTGCGTCCCACGACGTCGACGAGGCGTACGCGAGCGCGAAGGTGAAGATGAACCTCGACCAGCCTGCACTGTCACGGCTCGTTGTGCGGCTGCGCTCTGAATTCCACAACTGCTGGAGCGATTGCGCGGCCAACTCGAACCGTGATCGAGGCCGCGATCCAGGGCCTTCGCCGACCAGGTGCCGCTCACGCAGGTGGAGTCGTCGCTGGTCTATTCGAAGGCGCTGCGCCTGCCGGACGGCATCGTCGCGAGCGGCGGCAATCGCTACACGGCGAACATGATCGGCCTGTGGGAGTTCAAGACGGGTCGCGGCTCGGTCGCGTACGACACGAGCGGCGTGGAACCCGCACTGAACCTGAACATCTCCGGCGACTTCAGCTGGGTCGGTGGCTGGGGCATCAACGTGCGCGGCGGCAAGGCGCAGGGCTCGACCACCGCCAGCCGCAAGCTCGCCGACCTGATCAGGGCCACGGGCGAGTACACGATCGAAGCGTGGGTGGCACCCGGCAACGTGGCGCAGGAGGAGGCCCGTATCGTCTCGTACTCGGGCGGCACCACCACGCGCAACTTCATGCTCGGCCAGACCCTCTACAGCTACGACTTCTACAACCGTGCGACCGGCACCAACACGTCCGGCGATCCGAAGCTGACGACGTCTGCGGCGGACGAGGACCTGCAGGCGACGCTGCAGCACGTGGTCGCGACCTACGACCCGATCCGCGGCCGGCGCATCTACGTCAATGGCGTCTTCACGGGCGACGCCGATCCGGTGGCCGGCGGCACGATCGCCGACTGGGACGACACGTTTGCGTTCGTGCTCGGCAACGAGGTTTCCAGCGATCGCCCGTTCCAGGGCGTGTTCCGCCTCGTGGCGGTCTACAACCGCGTGCTGACGGATCCGCAGATCCAGACCAACTTCCAGGCCGGCGTCGGCGAGAAGTTCTACCTGCTGTTCTCGATCAGCCACCTCGTGGACGTATCGCAGGCCTACATCCTGCTCGAAGTCAGCCAGTTCGACTCCTACAGCTACCTGTTCGACAAGCCGACGTTCATCAGCCTCGACTCGAACGCCAGGCCGGGTTCGATCCCCGTGGCCGGCTTGCGCATCGGCATCAATGGCGCGGAGGCCCCGGTCGGCCAGGCGTACCGCACGCTGGACACGACGATCACGGACTCGCAGTACGGGCCGCTCGGGCAGCCACTCGCGAACGTCGGCACCGTCATTGCGCTCGAGAAGGGTCCGGACACCGACGAGTTCTTCCTCACATTCGACGTGCTCGGCACGCACCAGAACGTGCGGCTCGACCCGGTGCCGCTGGCGCCACCGCCCGACGTGCAGCGCCTCGCGGACGTGGGCGTGCGCGTGTTCGACGAACTCAACGCGACGATGGCCGAACTCACGGGCGTGAGCCCGCAGGAACCGGCCGTGGCTGCGACCTACGCGAACATCAGGCAGTCGCTGCCGAACGTGGAGACGATCGACACGTTCGTGTCTGCACACCCGGTGGCGGTCGCGCAGCTGTCGATCCAGTACTGCAATGCGCTGGTCGACAACTCGACGGCGCGCGCGCAGTACTTCCCGGGTTTCAACTTCAGCGCGGCACCGTCGACGGCGTTCGCGCCCGCGGGCCGTGCAATCGTGCTCGACTCGCTGATCGGGCGAATGCTCCGCACCAACGTGGCCACCGAGCCGGATGCCGCCGGCGTGCGCAGCGACCTCGACAACCTGATCACGCGCCTGTCGAGCTGCGGCGGTTCCTGCGCCGCGGACCGCACCGAAACGGTGGTCAAGGCCAGCTGCGCTGCGCTGCTGGGCAGCGCCGCCACGTTGCTGCATTGACGCTGTCGAGTACCGAGGACCCTCCTATGCTGATCCGTAACAAGTCGCCTCGCGCGCTCGGCCTCGACGAGCCGATCCGTCACGAGCTGACGCACAAGCGCCCGGTCACCCGGCGCGATTTCCTCGCGCAGGGCTTCAGCTCGGGCCTGGCGACGATTGCCGCGCCCACGGTGTTCAGCCTGTTCGCCGATCCGCGCGCGGCGCAGGCCGCGCTGTCGCCCGACCTCATCGCGCTCAAGGCCAGCTGCGGCCTCGATGTGGCAGGCGCGGGCAAGATCCCGTTCATCTGCATCGACCTGGCGGGTGGCGCGAACATGGTCGGCTCGAACGTGCTGATCGGCGGGCCTGGCGGCCAGCTCGACTTCCTCAGCACCGCGGGCTACGGCAAGCTCGGCCTGCCGGGCGACATGCTGCCGGGCATGACCAACGTGACGACCGGCACGAGCTTCACCAACTCGCGGCTCGGCCTGGCCTTCCATAGCGACAGCGCTTTCCTGCGCGGCATCCTCGACCGCATCGCGCCTGCGACGGCCGCTTCGATCAACTGGCGCCGTCATTGCCGCGCGTTCCGAGAACGACACGGGCAATAACCCGCACAACCCGATGTACGGCATCCACCAGGCAGGCGCGGATGGCGCGCTGGCGACGCTGATCGGCTCGCGCCCCTCCGATTCGGGCGGCAACTCCATGGCACCGGCGGGGTTGATCGACCTCTCGGTGCGCCCGACGAAAGTCGACCGCGCGAGCGACGTCACCAGCCTCGTCGACACCGGGCAACTCGCGAGCCTGCTGAGCCTCGACGACACCGTGGCGGTGATGGAGGCCATCCAGCGCATCAGCGCGCGCAAGCTGCAGAATATCGACCCGAAGCAGCCCTGGGCCGACCCCAAGAAGACGACCGTCACGCGCAACGAGGTCGTCAAGGAACTCGTCAACTGCGGCTACGTGAAGGCGGCCGACGCCGTCGACCAGTACGGCGACCCGTCCAGCCTCAATCCGGACCTCGACCCGGACATCGTCGGCGCGGGCGGCATTTTCAGCCGCGCGGAGTACGACGGCGACGACGAGTTCCGCAAGACGGCGGCGGTCATGAAGATGGTGCTTTCCGGCTACGCCGGTGCCGGCACGATCGCGCTCGGCGGGTACGACTATCACGGGCAGGGACGCGCGACGGGCGAACTGCGTGACCTGCGCGCGGGACGCTGCATGGGCGCCTGCCTCGAGTACGCGGCGCGGCGCGGCATGCCGTTGATGCTGTACGTGTTCTCGGACGGTTCGATCTCGGCCAGTGGCCAGGTGGACGACACGACCGATGGCCGCGGCAAGTTCATGTGGACCAGCGACAACCAGGCCACCGCGGCGTCGTTTTTCCTGGTCTACAATCCCGGTGGCCGTCCGAACCTGGTCACCACGGGCACGGGCGGCGCGGCGCGTCACCAGCAGATCGGTTACTTTCGCGCGGATGCGTCGGTCGAAACCGCGTCGAGCCCGGCGGCGGGCAACGTCAACCTGCTGGTGGAGACGGTGTTGCTGAATTACATGGCCCTGCACGGCGAGCAAGGACAGTTCGCGACGCGCTTCCCGCGCCACGGCCTGGGTAATGCGGCGCTGCAGGACAGCCTGATCGCCTTCAATCCGATCGTGAGCGGCCGCATCGGCTAGCCGGAGAACCTTGAACGGACCATCGATCTCGAGTGCAGTCCTGCCGTTACTGCGGTGCCCGCGCTGCGCGGGCGTGCTCGAGGGCGACGTCGCGCTGAGTTGCGCTGCGTGCGGCGTGCGCTATCCCCTGGTCGACGGCATGCCGTGGCTGTTGCCGGCACCGGATCTCGCGCTTGCCGAATGGCGCGGGCGGCTGCACGCGATGACGAACCACCTCAAACGGCAGGCTGCGCACTACCGCGCGGCGCTGCGCCCGGACGTCACGCGACCCGCCACACGCAACCGGCTCAAGCTGCTGGCAATGGCGTGTTCGGATCACGCGCGGCGCCTGCAGGCGCTCCTGGCGGCGCTCGAGACGGACGCAGAGCCGGCAGCGGCTGCCACGTACGCGGCGCTCGCTCCGGTCGTTGCCTCGGCGCAGGGACTCGCGAGCTATTACCCCAACGTGCATCGCGACTGGGTCTGGGGCGACGCAGAGAATCAGGCCGCGGTTGCAGCCGTCCGCCTTGCGCTGGGCAGCGAGCGTCCGGAGAGATTGCTGGTGCTCGGCAGCGGCGCAGGGCGGCTCTCCTACGATCTGCACGCACTCCTGCGTCCCGCCCTGACCGTCGCGGTCGACATCAATCCGCTGCTGATGGCCGTCGCGCGCCGGATGTACGCCGCTGAGCGCGTAGACCTGTACGAGTTTCCGGTCGCGCCACGCGACCTCGCCAGTCACGCCTTGCTGCGCACGCTGACGGCGCCGGCGCGGGCGGAGCCAGGACTGCAGCTCGTGTTCGGCGACGCGAAGCAGCCGCCGTTTGCACCTGGCAGCTTCGATACCGTCGTGACCCCGTGGCTCGTGGACGTCGTCGACACCGATCTCGAAAGCCTGGCGGCGACGGTGAATTCGCTGCTTGCACCGGGAGGGTGCTGGGTCAGCACCGGCACGCTATTTTTTCAGCAGGCCGATCCGGCGCAGGCGTACTCGAGCGAGGAAGTGCAGGAAATCGTCGCCGGGGCGGGCTTCGAGTCGCCCCAGATGCAGGCGTCGCGCCAGCCGTACCTGGCGTCGCCGGCGAGCCGGCACGCGCGGGTCGAGGAAGTCGTCACGTTCGCGGTCCGCAAACAGCGCGAGGCGGAGCTGCCGCTGCGCCCGTTGCTGCCGTGGCTCGCGGACCCACGACATCCGGTGCCGTTGCTGCCCGAGGTGGCCGACCACGCGCTCGCTCTCCGGGTGCGCGGCTACGTGGCTTCGCTGGTCGACGGCCGGCGTTCGCTGAGCGACATCGCCGCGAAACTCGTCGCAGAACGACTGTTGCCCGCGGCAGAGGCGACTGGCATCGTGCGCGACTACCTGCTGCGCCTGCACGACGAGGCCCAGCTGCGAACCGGAATCTGAGGTTTCTCCATGCGACGGATCGTACTGCTGCTGGCCCTGAATCTGCTGGCCGGCCTCCCGGCCGCGCGTGCCGCGTGGTACGAGCGTGAAGAAGCCATCATGGGCACGCGCATCGCGGTGCAGCTCTGGAGCGAGGACTCCGTCCTGGCCGTGAATGCGATCGACGCGGTCATGGCCGACATGCACCGCACCGACAACCTCATGAGTACCTACAAGCCGGAGAGC
Source organism: Pseudomonadota bacterium (assembly GCA_016704655.1). GTDB lineage: Bacteria > Pseudomonadota > Gammaproteobacteria > Steroidobacterales > Steroidobacteraceae > RPQJ01. The sequence goes on from JADIZR010000008.1 coordinate 175,228, forward strand.
CAGCTCTCGCAGGTCAATGCGCACGCTTTCGAGCGTCCGGTGCAGGTAGACGCCGACATCATCGACGTCGTGAGCCGGGCGCTCGAATACTCGCGCATCAGCAACGGCGCGTTCGACATCACCTATGCCAGCGTCGGGTACCTCTACGACTACCGCGCGCACCAGCATCCGACCGACGAGCAGATCAAGGCGGCCCTGCCGGGCGTCGACTACCGCCAACTCAAAGTCGACCCCGTCGCGAACACGATCCGGTTCCTGCAGCCGGGTATGCGCATCGATCTCGGCGGCATTGCGAAGGGCTGGGCGGTCGATCGCGGCATCGAGATCCTGCGGCGCATGGGTATCGAACACGCGATGGTCAACGCCGGCGGCGACACGGCGTTGCTCGGCGACCGGCTCGGCAAGCCCTGGGTGGTCGGGATTCGCGATCCGCGCAAGCAGGGTGCGGTCGTGGCGCGCATCCCGCTGCAGGACGAGGCGATTTCGACGTCCGGCGACTACGAACGCTATTTCGAGGAAGACGGCAAGCGCTATCACCACATCCTGGTGCCGGGCACCGGCAAGTCACCGGATGCCGTGCGCAGCGTCACCGTCATCGGCGCCAACGCGACGCGTACGGATGGCCTGACCAAGACGGTATTCATACTCGGCGTCGAGCGCGGCATGGAATTCGTCCGCAAGCTCGGCGACGTCGAGGCGGTCATCGTCGACCGCGACGGCCAGATTTTCTATTCGGCCGGTCTCGAGCCCCCGCGGTAAGCGCTACGTGCGTCTGGCTGGGGGAAAATGTGACGCACCGCAAGTGTCTGGTATCCGTTGCCCGGCTGATTTGACAGCCCCGGGAGCTGCAGACGACGATGTGATCGACTGAAAAAGGCAAACCCGCCGAAAGGCGGGGACGCAAAGCCACCGGTCTTCGGGAAGTTCCCATGACAGCGGGGTTGCCAGGTGCAACGCAGGACATTTGATTTAATCGCCCCGCGAGGGGTATTGCGCACATGGATGGCTGCGGTGATCGCCGTGACCGCCGGCGTGCCCGCTTTTGCCGCGCCTCCCGCGCTGAATTCCATCGCGCCTGATTTCGCCCTGAAGGCCGTCGACGGCCGCAACGTGCGCCTGTCGGAATACCGCGGCGAACCCGTCATCCTGCATTTCTGGGCCAGCTGGTGCGGGCCCTGCCGCGAGTCCGTCGCCGCGCTCGATGCGCTTGCGCTGAGCTCCGGCACGCCCGTGCTGGGAGTCAATCTCGACGGCGTCGACCGCTCCGCCGCGGTCGCCGATTCGCTGCACCTCAAGTCGCCGACGCTCGTCGATACGCAGCAGTCGGTTGCGCGCACGTACGACGTCGCGAAGCTGCCGCTCACGCTGCTGCTCGATGCCGAGGGACACGTTCGCGCGTCCTGGTCCGGCGTCCCAGCCGATCTTGCCGAACTTACGCCACAACTCGAACGCCTGCGCCTGGACTGACGGAGCTCCGCCCGCATGAAACCGAAAACCCATCCGATGCTGCGCGTAGCGCGACTGTTCATGGTGTTTGCCCTGCTGGCGGCCCCGCTCGCAGCGATGCCGTCCGAGGGCGACACGGCGAACCTCAAGTCCGTCGACCAGGACGTGCAGGCGCTGAAGAAGCAGCTGATCGACCTCAATCGCGACCTGTTCAAGCTGGAAGAGGAACTGCTCTATCCGGCCAGCACGCAGGTTGCCGTGTTCCTCTCGGTGGACGTGGGCACGTTCTTCGCGCTCGACTCGGTGACGCTCAAGGTCGACGACAAGGAAGTCGCCAACTACCTGTACACGGACCGCGAGGTGCAGGCCCTGCACCGCGGTGGCGTGCAGAAACTTTACCTCGGCAACCTGAAAGCCGGGAGCCACGAAATCGTCGCGTTCTTCACCGGCAAGGGTCCGCACGAGCGTGACTATCGCCGCGGCACGACGCTCAAGGTCGACAAGACCATCGGCGCCAAGTACGTCGAACTCCGCATCAGTGACCGTGAAGCGTCGCTGCAGCCCGAGTTTGTCGTGCGGCAGTGGGAGTAGGGCGGGCTACCGGCCTGCCGTAACGTAATTCGCAGCATGCGTCAGCGATCCTCCACCGCCCGGCTCTACGCGCTCTGCATCTGCCTGGTGCTGGGTGCGGCCGTGGCCTGGACCGTGCAGGCGGACGAGCCGTCGCGCGATGCGCCTGCGCCGACGCAAGTCCGCGATCTCGACTACGGCGACGTGCTGTTTCACTTCTTCCAGGACGACTACTTCGAGTCGATCGTCCGGCTCGAGGCCAATCGCGATTTCGACCGGCTGCAGCACCACGCCTCCGAGGCGGAGTTGCTTGCGGGGGGTCTTTACCTCTCGCTCGGTCTGCACACGGAGGCGGAAGGTATCTTCGATCGCCTGCTGGCCGGACCGGTGGCGCCTGCGGTTCGCGATCGTGCGCGCTTCTACCTGGCACGCATCGGGTATCAACGCGGGTACTTTGCAGCAGCGTTGCGCAACATCGAGCGGGTCGAGCAGCCGCTGCCGGGCAAGCTCGAGCCCGAGAGGCGCCTGCTGGAAGCCAACGTGCTGATGAGCCTCGGCCGGCACGGCGAGGCGGCGCAGCGACTGGAGAGCTGGAGCGACACCAGCGGCTGGTCCAGCTACGCACGCTTCAATCTGGGCGTCGCGCTGGTGCGCACGGGTGACATGGCGCGTGGCCGCCAGTTCCTCGAGCAGGTCGGCACGCTGCAGGCGAGCAGCGAAGAGCAGGCCGCGCTGCGTGACCGCGCGAATCTCGCGCTGGGATTCGCGCTGCTGCAGCAACCGGGCGGCGACGACCCGACGGCGGTGCTGAACCGCGTGCGGCTCGATGGCCCGTTCACCAACAAGGCCCTGCTGGCGCTGGGCTGGGCGGAAGCGAACGCCAGTCGCCCGGACCGCGCGCTCGTGCCCTGGCTCGAACTGCAGCAGCGGAAACTCCTCGACGCGTCGGTGCAGGAGTCGCTGATCGCGGTTCCCTACGCCTATGTCAAGCTGGCATCGAACGGCCAGGCGTCTGAGCACTATCGATCAGCGGTGGACGCCTACGCCCGCGAGTCGCGGCGCATCGACGAGTCGATTGCTGCGATCCGGCAGGGCGGGTTTCTTGATTCGATCCTTGCCACGGTTCCGCAGGGCGATCGTCCAGGCTGGTTCTGGCAGCTCGAGCAGCTGCCCGATGCGCCGCACACGCGATACCTCTATCACCTGCTGGCATCGCACGAATTCCAGGAAGGCCTGAAGAACTACCGCGACCTGCGCCTGATGCAGGCCAACCTCGCGCGCTGGACCGATTCGCTCGAGGCGTTCGGCGCCATGATCGAGGCGCGGGAGATCGCCGCTGCACAGCGGGAGCCGCGCCGGCAGGAAATGCTGTCGGGTACGGACCTGGCTGCGCTCGCGCAGCGTCAGCAGGAACTGGCCGACCGCTTCGCCCAGGTGGAAGCGAGTCGCGATGTCGCAGCGCTGGCCTCGCCGCAGGAGCGGGCGCAGTGGGAGGCGCTTGCGCGCATCGACGCTACGCTGGCTGCGATGCCGGCCGGACCGCAGCGCGACGAATTCACGGACCGCGCGCGCCTGCTGCGCGGTGCGCTGACGTGGGAGCTCGACCGTGCGTACAAGGTGCGTGCCACGCAGACCCGTCGCGATCTGAGGCAGTCAAAAGCGGCACTGGCTGAGGCCGGCACGCGTCTCGCAGCAATCGGCGAGGCGGGCGATTTCGTGCCGCGAAACACGCAGGTCTTCGCGGGCCGGGTGGACGAACTGTCGGAGCGGGTGGCACGCATCGCTCCCATGATCGATGCCACGGCCCTCGCGCAGGAGCGCGCTCTCGCCGAGTTGGCGGTCACCGAGCTGCAGGCGCAACAGAAGCGTCTCGGCAGCTACTCGACGCAGGCGCAATTTGCGCTCGCATCGTTGTACGACGGCGCGACGGCCGGGGGCGGCCGATGAGCACCTCCCGCTATCTCTGGGTCGCCGCCGCCAGCGTGCTTGCCACTGGCTGGACCGGCGTGGCCGAGAGCGCGCGCAAGAAGGCCGAGCCGACGCTCGGGTCGCTGGCAGCCCGCAGCGCACCTGTCGATCGCTCGCTGCCGGTGCAGGCGGCGGTGGAAGATGCCGCGAGCAGTTACGCAGCCTTCCTGCGCATCGACGGTGCGGACCCGGCACTGAAGGCGCAGGCGTTGCGCCGTCTGGGCGACCTGCGTCTCGAGCAGGCTGCCGCGCTCAGTGCCGTGGGTGACGTGCCCGACGCCGCTTCCCAGGCACAGGCGCGCGAGGCGGTCGCCGCGTACCAGGAACTGCTGCGCGACTATCCCGACTACGCGGCGCGTGATGCCGCGCTGTACCAGCTTGCGCGCGCGTCCGAAGTCGCAGGCGACGCCGATGCCGCAATGGCTGCGCTCGATGAACTGGTGCTGCGGCATCCGCAGGGTGCGCACGCCGACGAGGCCCAGTTCCGGCGCGGTGAGGTCTACTTCAGTGCGCAGCGTTACGCCGATGCCGGGCAGGCCTACGGTGCGGTTCTCGCCATGGGACCCGCGAGCTCGTTCTACGAACAGGCGCTGTACAAGCGCGGCTGGGCACAGTTCAAGTTGGGCGACAACGCGGCGAGCAGCCGTGATTTTCTCGCCCTGCTCGACACACTGCTCGTGCAGGGCGGCCAGCTCCGCGACGCGACGCAACTCACGCGCCCCGAGCAGGAACTCTCCGATGACACCCTGCGCGCCCTGAGCCTGATGTTCGCCGCGGACGAAGGTGCAGCGTCCCTGCAGGCGGCCCTGTCGCAGCGCGGGCCGGCGCCCTACGAGTCGCGCCTGTATTCCGCGCTTGGCGACCTCTACGTCGAGAAGGAGCGCTTCCAGGACGGAGCTGAGGTTTACCGTTCCTTTGCGCGTCGACAGCCGCTCGACCCGGAGGCACCGTTCCTGCTTGGCAAGGCCACCGGGGCCTATGGCAAGGCGGGATTCACCGCGCTCGTGCTCGAGTCGAAGCAGGAGCTGGTCGAACTCTACGGTCCGCGCAGCGCGTACTGGGCGCAACGCGGCACGAACATTGATCCGCGCGTCAGCGCGGCGGTGCAGGCGAACCTGCTCGACCTTGCGCGCCATCATCACGCGCTCGCGCAGAAGCAGGGCGGGGACGCGGATCGCGACGCAGCCGTGCGCTGGTACCGCGAGTACCTCGACGGCTTCGATGCGACGGCGGAAGCGCCGGCCACGCGGCTGCTGCTCGCCGATCTCCTGCTCGAAGGTACGCGGTACGCCGACGCGGCCGACGAATACGAGAAGGCTGCGTACAACTACCAGAATGCCCCGGAAGCCGGCCGCGCCGGCTACGCCGCGCTGGTCGCGCTCGACAAGGCCGAGCCGACGCTGCCTGAGGCGGACCGGCCCGCGCTGCGCCAGCGGGCCATCGAGTCCTCGCTGCGGTTCGCCAGCACGTTCCCGGAGCACGTCGAGACGCCGGGCGTGCTCGCGCGCACCACCAAGCAGCTGTTCGATCTTGGAGATCGCCAGCGCGCTGAGGCCGTCGCACAGAACGTGCTCGCTCTGGGATCGCGCGCCGACGCCGGCCAGCAACTCGTCGCATGGACGGTGCTGGCGCACACCTACTTCGATTCCGCGCGCTTCGCCGAGGCCGAGCGCGCCTACGGCGAGATCGTTGCGCGCACTCCTGCCAGCGAGCCGCAGCATGCGGAAGCAGTGGAGCGGCAGGCCGCCGCTGTCTACCGGCAGGCCGAGGTGCGCCAGGCGGCCGGCGACACAGCGGGCGCCGTGCAGGATTTCCTGCGCGTAGCTGCCGTGGCGCCATCATCGCCGATCCGCGCGCAGGCCGAGTTCGACGCCGCGACGTTGTTGCTGCAGGACAAGCAGTGGCTCGCGGCGGCAACTGTGCTCGAAGGGTTCCGCAAAGCGTATCCACAACACGAACTGGCTGCCGACGTCGACCGCAAGCTCGCCGTCGCGTACGTCGAGTCCGGGCAGCAAGGCAAGGCCGCCGCCGAGTTCGAGCGCGTCGCGGCCCGCACGACGGAGGACCCGGAGGTGCGTCGCAGCGCCCTGTGGCAGGCAGCGGAGCTGTACATCGCAGCCGGCGATCCTGCCTCGTCCAGCCGCAGCTACGCGGAATACGTCAAGCGCCATCCGGTGCCCGCAGGGCCGGCAGTGGATGCGCGCCAGACGCTCGCCGACCTGGCGCGCGATGCCAACGACGTCGACGGTCGCCAGCGCTGGCTCGAAGACATCATCATCGCGGATCGAGGGGCCGGTGCGGAGCGTACGGACCGCACGAAGTTCCTCGCGGCGACCGCGTCCCTTGAGCTGGCGCGCCCGCTCGACGCATCGGCCCGTGCAATCCGTCTGGCCCTGCCGCTTGAGAAGTCGCTGCCGGCCAAACGCAAAGCCCTCGAAGCGGCGCTCGGTGCGTACGGTCGGGCCGAGGAATACGGCGTGGCTCAGGTCACGACGGCCTCGGCTTTCGCGATGGCCGACCTCTACCGCGACCTGGGCAAGTCACTGCTGGAGTCGGACCGGCCGAAGAATCTCGACGCCGAGGAACTCGAGCAATACGACGTGCTGCTCGAGGAGCAGGCGTTCCCGTTCGAGGAGAAGGCGATCGGCATCCACGAACGCAACGCGCGGCTCGCGGCGCAGGGCGTCTACGACGAGTGGGTGCAGAAGAGCTACGCCGAACTCGCGCAGCTGAAGCCCGGCCGGTATGCGCGGGCGGAAGTTGCCGATGCGCCAGTAGCGCCAGTGGCAGGGCCGCCACTGCCGCCGGAGGCCGACCCGGCCGTCCAGAACCAGCTCGGGGTGCAGCAGCGCCAGGCAGGCCAGTTCGCGGATGCGCAAGCGGCGTATGAACGCGCGCTCGTGCTGGACCCGAACTACGCCGACGCCGAACGCAATCTCGCGATCCTGCACGACCTGTATCTCGACAACCCTTCGGCCGCGCTGCCGCACTTCGAGCGCTATCAACTGCTGACGCAGGGCGCCGACACGCAGGTCGCCGCGTGGGTCGCTGAACTCAAGGCGCGAATCGCCGCTGTCACTCGCACTGCGGAGGCCACGCCGTGAACGCCATTCGCCATGCCTTCCTGGCGCTGCACCTGCTGGCAGGCCTGTCAACCGCCGCCGTTCACGCGGCCGAGCCTGCGCCACAGGCAGCGAAATCCGAGAAGGCCGTCGATCGCCTGCAGCTGGACGCGACTGCCATCACCGGCAACCGCGAACTGCCCAAGGTCATGAGCATCGTGCCGTGGAAGGCCGCCGAACCGCCGGGTGGTCCCGACCGCCCGATGGGCAGCCTGATCGACGAAGTCCTTGCGCCGGTAGATCGTGACGAATTCCGGCGCGAGATCACATATTTCCGCGACCTGACGTCGCAAAGTTCGGACCGTTCGCCTCCCGGAGCCAAAGACCCATGAATGCCATCGACATGATCGTGAACTTCTTCAAGCAGGGTGGAGCCTTCCTCTACCCGATCGCCGCGGTATTCGCGGTCGGCCTCGGCTTCGCGGTCGAGCGCTTCATTTACCTGACCCGTGCTTCGCGCGGCAATCGCCGCCTGTGGGCCGAGCTGGCGCCCCTCATCCAGGGCGGCAACTTCCGCAAGGCCATGGAGATTGCGGAGAAGAACGACTCGGCACTGTCGACGATCATGCGCTACGGCATGTCGCGCATCTCGACCGCCCACCGGCGCGAGGACATCGAGAAGGCCATGGAAGAAAGCCTGATCGAGGTGATCCCGCGCCTGGAGAAGCGCACGCACTACCTCGCCACCCTGGCCAACATCGGCATGCTGATGGGATTGCTCGGCACGGTGATAGGCCTGATCAACGCGTTTGCCGCAGTCGCCGCCGTCAATCCGGCTGAGAAGGCCGCCATGCTGTCGGCGAGCATCTCGGTGGCGATGAACAACACCGCGCTCGGCCTCGGGCTTGCGATCACGCTGCTGCTTTGCCACATGTATCTCGAGACCAAGACCACGGAGCTGGTGGACAGCCTCGAGGTGGCATCGATCAAGTTCCTGAACAGCATCACCGAGCGCCGTGCGACGGTGCCGCAGCCGACAACCGCCTCGGCCTCGGCCCGGGCCAGCGAACAGCTGCTTGGAGCAGCGCGCGCATGAAGAGCTCGCCGCTCGCCCGCCGGCAACTGCGCAACCACGCGCGCTACCGCGGTCGAAACGACCTGAACATCGTGCCGATGCTGGACGTGATGGTCATCCTCGCGTTCTTCCTGATCTTCACGGCGGTGTTCTCGAAGACCAGCGTGCTGGAGGTGAACCTGCCCGGTCCGGGCGCGCAGGCCGCATCGACGGTGCCGGCGTTCGAACTCGAGGTCATCGTGCGGCGCGGCGCAGTCGAGATCGCGGATCGCAACCAGGGCGTCCTCGAAACGGTGCCGGCCACGGCCACGGGCCAGGATGTCGTGCGCGTGTCCGAGTACCTCGAAGGGCTCAAGGGGCGTTTCCCCGACCAGCAGAATGCAACGTTGCTCGTCGCCGAAGACGTGGACTACGACACGATCGTGCAGGTCATGGATGCGGTCCGCGTCCGCCAGAGCACCGTCGGCGGCAAGGTCGTGCGCCGCGAGTTGTTCCCGCTCATTGCACTGGGAGATGCGCCGACATGATTCGCACGGGAAAAGCGCGGCATGCGCGCCACGGCGGCGGAAGTGGCGGCCACGGGCCGCTCACGCTCATTCCGATGATCGATATGCTGATGATCCTCGTGGTCTACCTGCTGGTGCACTCGGCGGACACGGAGATCCTGCCCAACAGCCGCAACATCTCCATACCGCACTCGGTATCGGACCAGAAGCCGCGGCCGGCGACGGTGGTGACCGTGACCCGCGACATGCTGTACGTGAACGGCGAGGCGGTCGTCTCGGTGGCCGACGTGGGCAGAACGGCAGAGCCGGTGGTCGAAGCACTGCGCGCCGCACTTGGCCGGGAGTCGGCCGGGCTTCTGCCCGGCACGGACGCGCAGCGTGAGGTGACTGTAATGGCCGAGAAGTCGCTGCCCTACGCCGTGCTGCGCAAGATCGTTGCAAGCTGCTCGGCGGCCGACTACACCAAGGTGTCGCTGGCGGTCGTCGAGCGCGAGCAGGCGCTCGCTGCGCAGGCAGGCGCATGATGGAGTCGGCCCGATGAGCGTCACCTACTACCGCGTTTACGACCTGCCCTGGACGCCGTCGGACGACGAACAACGTCGTGTTCGACGCGTGCTGGGTGCGGTGCTCGGGCTGTTCATCGGCTTCGGCATCGTCATTCCCTTGTTGCCGGAGAAGCCGCGCGCGCCCTCGATGGCGCCAGCGGTGCCGGAGCGCATCGTCGAATTCATCCTCCAGCAACCGAAGCCGAAACCGTTGCCCAAGCCGGTCGAAGTGCCGCCACCCGAGCCGGTCGCGGTGCCGAAGATCGAGACCAGGGTCGATCGCCCGGTGCCTGTGCCCGTCGTGCAGTCCGAGCCGAAACCCGATCCGCGCAAGAAGGCGGCGGCCTCGGGACTGCTCGCTATGTCGGATCAGCTGGCCGAGCTGCGTGACCTCGACGTCAAGACGAACGTCGACGCCAGGTCCTTGAATGCCGGAGCCGGAGAGCGCACCCGCGTCGATCGCTCGATTCTTACGGCCAAGGCCGGGTCGGGCAGCGGCGGCATCGCGGTGGGCGAAGTCAGCAAGGGTTTCGGCGGCGGTTCGACCGGGCTGAAAGGTCACGCCACGGCGAAGGTTTCGTCCGCGACCACCGAAGCCGGTGCAGCACCCGAGGCCCAGCGGTCCGGCAAGAGCACCAAGGCAGCCCGCACGCGTGAAGAGATCGAATTGGTCTTTGACAAGAACAAATCGGCCATCTACTCGCTGTACAGCCGGGCGCTCCGTGAAAATCCAGCCCTGCGGGGCAAGGTCGTGCTTGAGGTCACCATCGCCCCGACGGGCGAAGTGACCGAATGTCGCGTGATTTCCAGTGAACTGGGCGACCCGGAGCTCGAGCGCAAGCTGGTCGCCCGCGTGAAGATGTTCCGGTTCGACGATCGGGACGTGGCTACGATGACGACCACCAAGCCGATCGAGTTCTTCCCGGCCTGAGACCCGTTCTGAGTCCATAACCACCCGGCCTTTCCGCCAACCGGGTGCAGCTCCCTAGCATTCACTTCCCCGCCAATGGTTCGCGGGTAAGGAATGCCATGAGCGCCAACATCGCGACGACGCTGCCCCTCGGCCCGCTCGACCCCGAGCGGACCGACCTGCTGCTGCGCGTCGTCGAAGGTCTCGAGCTGTCCACCCTGCAGTGGCTCTCGGGTTTCGCTGCGGGGGTTGCGCATGAGCGTGCCAGCGGTCGCCATGGCGCGTCGTTGCCGGCAGGGTCGGTCGTGGCGCCTGCTGTTCGCGCCGAACCGACCGCGCGGCTGACCATCGTGTACGGGTCCCAGACCGGCAACAGCAAGCGCATCGCCGAGCGACTTGGCCGCGCTGCCGAAGCGGCGGGTCTCGCCGCGCGTGTCTACGCCGCGGGCAACTACCCGGTCAAGGACCTGGCTAAGGAGCGTGCGCTGGTGATGGTCGTCAGCACACAGGGCGACGGCGACCCGCCGGACGATGCGCGTGGCCTCATTGAGTTCCTGCAGTCGCGCAGCGCGCCGAAGCTCGAGCAGCTGAGTTTCTCGGTGCTCGCGCTCGGCGACTCGAGTTATCCGAAGTTCTGCGAGACCGGCAGGCAGGTCGATGACCGCCTGGCGGCGCTCGGCGCGAAGCGCCTGCTCGACCGCGTCGACTGCGACGTCGACTACGACACCCTGGCCAAGGCGTGGCTCGAACGCGTCGTCACCGTCGCTCGTGACACGCTGGGCGGCAGTGCGCAGTCCGCAACCGTCACGCGCCTGCGCACGGCCCCCGTCGAACCGCAGTTCTCGCGCGAGCAGCCGTTCGCGGCCGAAGTGATCGCGAACCACTCGCTCACGGGGCGCGACGCGACCAGGGAAGTCCGGCATCTCGAAATCAGCCTCGCGGGCTCCGGCCTGACGTATGCACCGGGCGATGCTCTTGGCGTCTGGCACGAGAACCCGCCGACAGTCGTCAGTGAAGTGCTGCAGGCGCTGCGCCTCGACGGCGACCAGACCGTCGAACTCGACGGCGCGACCCGGCCGCTGCGTGAATGGCTCACGACAGGGCGTGAACTCACGCGCCTGACGCGGCCGTTTCTATCGCAGCAGGCGGAGCGTTCGCAGGACGCGCGGCTTGCCGACGTGCTGCAGCCCGGTCGCGAGACCGACCTGCGCCGTACGCTGAAAGACCTGCAGGTCGTCGACGTGCTGCAGCGCCACCCCGGCGCATGGGATGCAAGGTCGTTCGTGCAGGCACTGCGCCCGCTGGCGCCGCGTTTGTATTCCATCGCCTCCAGCCAGGCAGCGGTCGGCGGGGAAGCGCACCTCACCGTCGCGCTGGTCGACTACGAACTGGACCGCAAGCGCCGCGTGGGCGCGGCCTCGGCGTTCCTCGCCAGCCTGCAGGGCGACCAGGCGAGAGCGCGGGTTTTCATCGAAGAGAACGAACGCTTCCGTCTCCCGATCGACACCTCACGCGACGTGATCATGATCGGCCCTGGCACGGGCGTCGCCCCGTTCCGCGGCTTCGTGCAGCACCGCGAGGCGCAGGGCGCCACGGGCCGCAACTGGCTCTTCTTCGGTGCGCGCCACTTTCACAGCGAGTTCCTGTACCAGGCCGAGTGGCAGGACGCGGTCAAGCGCAGCGTCCTGAGCCGCTGCGATCTGGCGTTCTCGCGCGACCGCAGCATTGCCCGCGAGTACGTACAGGACCGTCTGCGTCGCGTCGGCAAGGACCTGTATGCGTGGCTCGAGAGCGGCGCGTACCTCTATGTCTGCGGCGACGCCGAGCAGATGGCGCCCGACGTGAATGCGGCACTCATCGACATCGTCGCGGAACATGGCGGCCGCAGCCGTGAGGACGCGGGCGACTACGTGCGTCGGCTGGTGGATGACCGCCGCTATCTGCGCGACGTGTACTGAGCCGAAGGACCATGACCGAGCAATCACCCGTCGAGCGCATCAAGCGCAACAGCCGCAACCTGCGTGGCACGCTGGCCGAGAGCCTGCAGGACCCGCTCACCGGCGCGATCCGCGAGGACGACACCGTCCTGATCAAGTTCCACGGCAGCTACCAGCAGGACGATCGCGACATCCGCGACGAGCGACGGCGCCAGAAGCTCGAGCCCGCCTACAGCTTCATGATCCGCACCCGCCTGCCTGGCGGCGTCTGCACGCCCACGCAATGGCTGCAGCTCGACGACATCGCACGCCGTTATGCCAATGCCACGCTGCGTATCACGACCCGGCAGGCATTCCAGTTCCACGGCGTGATCAAGACCGAGCTGAAGGCGACGATGCAAGCGATCAATGCCGCGCTGCTGGACACCATCGCCGCCTGCGGCGACGTCAATCGCAACGTGATGGCGAGCGCGAACCCGGTCGAGACGAGTGTGCACCCGGTCGTGCACGATTGGGCGAAGAAACTCTCGGAGCACCTGCTGCCGCAGACGAACGCCTACCACGAGATCTGGCTCGACGGCGAGAAGGTGGTCTCCACCGAGGCGGAGGTCGAGCCGCTCTACGGCCCGACTTACCTGCCGCGCAAGTTCAAGTCCGCGATCGTCGTGCCGCCCGTCAACGACGTGGACGTCTTCGCGCACGACCTCGGATTCATCGCCATCGTCGAGAACGGCGAGCTGCAGGGTTTCAACCTCACTGTCGGTGGCGGCATGGGTGCCACGCACAATGATGCCGAAACGCACCCGCGAATCGCGGACGTGGCGGGTTTCCTCAAGCCTGAGCAGTTGCTCGCCGTGGCGGAGGCCGTGCTGACCACGCAGCGCGACTTCGGCAACCGTACAGTACGCAAGCGCGCCCGTCTCAAGTACACGATCGAAGACCGCGGCCTCGAGTGGTTCGTCGCGGAGGTCACTCGTCGACAGGGTTTCGCGCTCGAGCCGGCGCGCCCGTTCAAGTTCGAGACCACCGGCGACCGCTTCGGCTGGACCGAAGGGTTCGATGGTCGCTGGCACCTCACGCTCCGCATCGAAGCCGGTCGCGTGGCCGACACGTCGAAGGGGCCCTGGCTCACCGGACTGCGCGAGATCGCCAAGGTCCACCGCGGCGATTTCCGTCTGACGCCGAACCAGAACCTGACGATCGCGAACGTGGATGCGAACGCCCGTGCGTTCATCGACGGACTCGTCGTCCGCTACGGCCTCGACCGGCACGCACGGGCCACACCCGTTGCACTCAACGCGCTCGCTTGCGTGGCATTGCCGACGTGCGCACTGGCGATGGCAGAAGCCGAACGCTACCTGCCGCGGCTCACGCAGCTGGTCGACGAACGTCTTGCCGCGAATGGCCTGGCCGGTGCGCCGCTGGTGCTGCGCATCACCGGCTGCCCGAACGGCTGCGCGCGACCCTATCTCGCGGAAGTCGCGCTCGTGGGCAAGGCCCCTGGCCGCTACAACCTGTTCTACGGCGGCGACGGCAAGGGGCAGCGTCTCAACGCACTGCACCTCGAGAACGTCGATGAGCCCACGATCGTCGCGGCACTGGACGCTGCCTTCGGTCGCTATGCCAAGGAGCGCACGGAGGGTGAAGGCTTCGGCGACTTCGCCTGGCGTGCGGGCCTGGTGGGGGCGCAGGCGGCATGAGTCGCGGAGGAATGGCCAGTATGAGAGCGCTCGCATGGGATCCGGGCCGGGCAATGCACGAGCCGGCCGTCATGGATGAGGTCAACAGTGATCTCGAGCGCATGGGCGCCGAGGATCGCGTGCGCTGGGCAGTCGCAAACCTGCCGGGCGAACACGCGCTGTCGTCGAGCTTCGGCGCGCAGGCAGCGGTGTCGCTGCACATGGTGACGCGCGTGTTGCCGTCGCTCCCCGTCGTGCTGATCGATACGGGGTACCTGTTCCCCGCGACCTACCGCTTCATCGACGAACTCGTTGAACGGCTGGAACTCAACCTCAGGGTCTATCAGCCGCGCGTTTCGCCAGCGTGGCTCGAGGCGCGCCACGGCCGGCTCTGGGAGCAGGGCCTCGACGGTATTCACCGCTACAACGAAGTGCGCAAGACCGAGCCGATGCAGCGCGCGCTGCGTGAACTCGACGTGAACACGTGGTTCGCGGGCCTGCGCCGCGACCAGGCCGGGACGCGCAGCCGCATCCGACCGCTCGAGTGGCGCGATGGGCGCTGGAAAGTGCACCCGATCTACGACTGGTCCGATCGCCAGGTGTTCGATTACCTGCGCCGGCACGAGCTGCCGTACCACCCGCTCTGGCACGAAGGGTACGTCTCGATCGGCGACTGGCACACGACCCGCACGCTCGCGGAGGCCGGCGACGCCGAGGCAACGCGCTTCTTCGGCCTGAAGCGCGAATGCGGCATCCACGGGCTGGAAGGCTGACGTGCGCTACTTTCCACTCTTCGCCGACCTGCAGGACCGCTGCGTTCTCGTCGTCGGTGGCGGTGCGGTGGCGGAGCGGAAAGTGCGACTGCTGCTCGAGGCAAGTGCGCGAGTGCGGCTCGTCGCGCCCGAGGTCACGGCATCGCTGCGCGAGAACCCGTCCATCGAAGTCCACCGTGAACGATTCGAGCCGCGGCACCTCGACGGCGCCGTACTCGCCGTCGCAGCAACCGACGACCGTGCAGTGAACGAAGCGGTCGCGAGCGCCGGACGCGAACGTAACGTGCTCGTCAATGTCGTCGACGTGGCGGAGCTCTCGAGCTTCATCGTGCCTGCGATCGTCGACCGCTCGCCCCTGGTCATCGCGATTTCGACCGGCGGCGTCGCCCCGGTGCTGGCGCGGCTCGTGCGCGAGCGGCTCGAGTCGCTGCTCGACGGGTCGTTCGGTCAGCTCGCAGGCTTGCTGCAACGCTGGCGCGGAAGGATTAAAGGCGGGCTGCCTGACGTCAATGCGCGTCGCCGTTTCTATGAGGCAGTGGTGCGTGGGCAGGTGGCCGCGCTGGTGCGCAGCAATGACTTGCCGGGCGCCGAACGTGAACTCGAACGCACCTTGCAGCAGCCCGATGCGCCCCGGCGCGGCAGCGTCGCCCTGGTGGGCGCGGGTCCCGGCGACGCCGGCCTGCTGACCTTGAACGCGCTGCGGGCCCTGCAGGAAGCGGACGTAATCCTGCACGACCGGCTGGTCGCCGACGAAGTGCTGAACCTCGCGCGGCGCGATGCGGACCGCATCTGCGTCGGCAAGATGGCGGGCGGTCACTCCGTCTCGCAGGGTCGCATCAACGAGCTGCTGCTGGAGCAGGCGCAGCGCGGCCGGCGCGTGGTGCGGTTGAAGGGCGGCGATCCGTTCATTTTCGGCCGCGGCGGCGAGGAGCTGGAATTTCTCGAGCAGCATGGCATTCCGTTCGAGGTCGTGCCGGGCATCACGGCGGCCATTGCCTGTGGCGCCTACGCCGGAATCCCGCTCACGCATCGTGAGCACGCGCAGTCCGTGCGGTTCGTGACGGCGCACAGCGGCGACTCGATGGACGGCCTCGACTGGGCCGCCCTGGCAAAGGGGCGGCAGACGCTTGCGCTCTACATGGGAGTGGCGGGGCTCGGCACGATCCGCGACCAGCTGGTGCAGCACGGACGCGCGCCTTCGACGCCGGTGGCCATCGTCGAAAACGGCTCGTTTTCGAATCAGCGCGTGGTGCTCGCGACCCTCGCCGAACTCGAGGATGCGGGGCGAGCCGCCGCCGTGAAGTCGCCAGCGCTCGTGATCGTGGGCGAGGTGGCCGCTCTGGCCGAAAAGCTGCACTGGTTCGGCTCCGCGCCCGTCCAGTGGCACGCATTGCGGGCGGCGGCCTGACGATCGACCGCGCTGGCGATCATTGAGCTTGCCAGCTCAGCTCCGCAAACACCGAGCGCGGGCGTCCCGGAAAATAACGGTAGTTGCCGAACGCAAAGTCGGCACGGTCTGCATACGCGCGATCGAGCGCATTGTTGACGCGCAGCGTCAGCGACCAGCGCGGCACGAATTCCCAGCGCGCCCGGAGGTTCAGCAGTTCGTGGCCGGTGTAACGATGCGCATTGGCGGCGTCGACGAAGTAGTCGCCCACCACGAGCCATTCAGCTTCTGCGGCCACCTCGGGTAATGGTCTGAACTCGAGCACGGCGCGCATCAGGTCGCGCGGCGCTGTGTCCACGTCGTTGCCTGCGGTGATCGTCTCGCCGCCCTCGATGGCGCGGGAAAACTCGTAGCGATGCCTGGCGTGCGTGCCAGCAACGGTTGCGCCGAGCACGTCCAGCGCCTGCCACGTCAGCGTGTACTCCACGCCTTCGTGCGAGGTGCGACCCTGGCTCACATAGAAGCCGTTCGAATCGCGGAGGATGACGTTGTCCTTGCGCATGTCGAATCCGGCGAACTCGCCGCGCCAGTTGCCGCGCGCGAACTTCAGGCCGATTTCATAGGCATCGACCTGCTCGGAATCGAGGTCGGCCACCGCCTGATTGCGCTGCAACCGGTAGAGCTCGGTCATTTCCGGCGGACGGAACCCGCGCGATGCGTTGGCATACAGCATCAGGCCTGTGGCTGCGTCCCAGCGCAGGCTGAGCTTGGGTGCCGCGTTGGTGAAGGAATCACTGCGATCGGCAGGCCGGCTGTACAGGCAACCCGCCGGCAGGCACGGCACGCCGTTCTCGTCCGTGTTGCCGGCGAGCATGTGGTTGTCGTAATCGTAGTTGACGTACTCCACGCGCACGCCCGCACCCGCGTGCAGGGAGGGTGTCAATGCATAGTCGAGCTGCGCGTAGCCGCCGGCCACGTTGGACGTCACGCTGTAGTCGTAGTGCAGGCCGGCCGGACGGATCGCATTGGCGGCCGGGCTGCCGCCTGTCGTTGGGTTCTCCTGGTCCTCGACCAGGAACGAATCCGCCCACTCGAGGTCGAGTCCGGTGATGAGCGAGACGCGATCACCGAGATCCCAATCGAAGCTCGTCATCACGCCTGCGCTTTCCTGGCCGTTGCGTTCGACGGGTTTGCCCAGCAGGAAGTGCTGCAGGAAGTCCATGCGCGACGTACGCAGGTAGGGCCGCAGTTCCAGTTGCCCGGGCAGGGAAGTCTGCGGCTGCACGAGGCCCGTGAGCCGCACGGCATTGGCGTTGCGATAGGCCTCCGGGTTCAGGTTCTGTTCGCGCAAGTCCGGGTCGCGATAAGCATTTTCGCCGGGTATGAATCCAGCGGTCTGCTGCTCGAGCTTCGTCGCCGCGAGGTCGAACCGCGAGGGAATGCTGCCTCCCGCGCCGGTCGTCAGCGTGGCGTTGAGCTTGCCCTCGTCGAAACCGGACTGGTCACGCCAGCCGCCGTCGTGCGTGTACAGCGCCTTGATGCCAGAAGCAGTGGTCTCGCCCTGGTGCGAGGCGACCAGGCTGCCGCGCGTGTACTGGTCCGGGCCCAGGCCGAGTCCGAGCTGCCAGCGTGGCAGGTCCGGTGGCGC
Source organism: Pseudomonadota bacterium (assembly GCA_016704655.1). Taxonomy (GTDB): domain Bacteria; phylum Pseudomonadota; class Gammaproteobacteria; order Steroidobacterales; family Steroidobacteraceae; genus RPQJ01. Next base: position 192,734 of record JADIZR010000008.1, read on the forward strand.
GTCCTGCAGCACGTTGATCGTGCCGTGCACGGAATTCGAGCCGTAGAGCGCCGATCCGGTGCCGCGCAGGATTTCGATCGCTTCCGCCTGCTCGGTGTTGATCTCGAGCATCTCGTTGACGTTGCAGAAGCCCACAGGGCGGATCGGCACGCCGTTTTCCAGGAACAGGAACGCGCCGCACGAGCCGGCGCCGGTCAGTACCGGTGAGCGAATCGCGGTGAGGCTTTCCTGTCCGCTGCCACGCTGCACCATCACGCCGGGCACGCGGTTGAGCGCCTCGGAACTGTGCGTGGCGCCAAGCAGTTCGATGGCGTCGCGGTCGACGCGGCCGATGCTGAGGGGTGTCGCGAGCGCTGCCACGGGTTGCCGTTGCGCGGTCACGACGATTTCTTCGAGCGCGGGCGTCGCGGCACGCGCAGTGACGGTCGCGGCGACGCCCGCGCCAGAGATGAGGTACGCGAGGCAGCACGCCGCTCGAAAATTAAGCAAAGTCATGGCGGAAGGATTCAGCTGTGGCGCGGGATGAAGTTTCGCCGGCCAATATTACCGACCGGGAGCGGGTGTGGTGTCGGCGTTTGCTACCATCGCCGCACCTTCTGGAGCTGGCAATGCGAATCCCATTCGTGCCCCGCCGCTTGCGCGCCCACCGACTGCAATCTCCGTCCCGGCCGACGGGGACGCGGAGTCCGCTGTTGGCCTGCGTCGTCATCGCCTGCATGGCTAGTGGCTTGCCCGCGCAGGTGAAAGCGGCGGAGAGCGACGTGCCAGGGGCGCCGCTACCGGTGGCATCCGAACCCGCGCGGCCCCGTATCGGGCTGGTGTTGAGCGGTGGCGGTGCCCGCGGCGCAGCCCACGTCGGCGTGATCCGCATGCTGGAGGAAATGCAGATCCCGATCGACGCAATCGCTGGCACGAGCATGGGCGCGGTCGTGGGCGGGCTCTATGCCGCGGGCCTGAGCGGCGACGAAATCGAGCGCGTGTTCCGCGAACTCGACTGGCAGGAACTGATCCGTGATCGCGCGCCGCGTCGCGAGCTCGCCTATCGCCGCAAGCAGGACGACCGCAACATCCTCGCCAAGGGCGCGCTCGGCGTGAACACGAGCGCAGGCGTCGTGCTGCCGCTCGGCCTGGTGCAGGGCCACAAGATCACGCAGGTGTTGCGTGATTCGACGGCACGTGTCGCCGACGTGCAGGACTTCGACCGGTTGCCGACGCGTTTCCGCGCGCTCGCAACCGATCTCGAGACGGGCGAGGCCGTCGTCATGGGGCAGGGCGACCTGGTGACCGTCCTGCGCGCGAGCATGTCGGCCCCGGGCGTGCTCACGCCGATCGAGATGAACGGCCGGCTGCTCGTGGATGGGGGCCTCGTCGACAACCTGCCCGTCGAACTCGCGCAGAGCATGGGCGTTGACCGGCTCATCGTCGTCGACGTGAGCTTTCCACTGGCGCAGCGGGATGGGTTGCGCTCCGCGTTCGACATCACGAACCAGATGGTCGGCATCATGGTCCGGCGCAGTACGCTCGAATCCAAGCGGCACCTGCAGCCGGGCGACGTGCTGATCGAACCCGACCTCGGCGCGATGACCGCGATCGATTTCGGCCGCATGCCGCAGGTGATGGAGCAGGGACGGAAGGCGGCCAGCGCGCAGGCCCCCGCGCTCGCAGCGCTGTCGTTGTCCGCGGCTGACTACGAGCACTACGTCGCACAGCGGGCTCGCACTGCGGAACCCGCCGTCCAGGTCGCGTTCGTGCGCCCGGGCACCCAGTCGCAGGAAGAAGCGCACCGGGTCGAGGCCGTCTTCGGCGACCTGGCCGGCAAGCCACTCGACCGTCCCGAACTGCAGGAACGCCTTGCCTCGCAGTATCGTCTCGACGATTTCGAATCCGTCGACTACCGGATCGTCCGCAGCGATGCGGGCGAGCGCGGACTGGAGATCGACTTGCGCCGCAAGTCCTGGGGCCCGACCTTCCTGCGGCTCGGCGTGGGCGTGGAAAACGATTTTGAAGGCGGCGCCACGGCGAATGCAGCGGCGCAGCTGCGCATGACGCACGTCAATGCGCTCGACGCCGAATGGATCATCGACGGCCAGATCGGGGAGGAGCCGACACTGCGGACCGAGCTTTACCAGCCGCTGTCACTGCGGCGGCCCTATTTCATCGCGCCGGCGTTCCGTTACGAGCAAGTCACGCTGCAGATCGTCAGCGACGAGGGACAGCGGCTCGCGCGTTATCGCACTCGCGACACCGAGGTATCGCTGGCCGTGGGTGCGGAGCTGTCGAACTGGGGAGAAGTGCGGGTGGGTCTGCGGCGCGGCGATGGCAGTAGCCACGTGCTGGTCGGCGATCCCGGCCTGCCGACAGCCGATTTCGACCTCGGTGGTGCCTTCGTGAACTTCGGCTATGACCGGCTCGACAGCGGTTATTTCCCGACGCAAGGCCAGGCCTTCCGGGCGAGCTGGCTCGCCGACCGCGAATCGCTTGGCGCGACGCGCGATGCGGACATCGTCCGCGCATCCTGGCAACTGGCACGCAGTCGCGGTCGCTACAGCCTGGTGTGGTCGATGGACGGCGGTTCCGCCCTTGACGACCAGGTCGTCTCGCCGCAGGAACTTTTTACGCTCGGCGGACTGTTCGACATCTCCGGGCTCGCTTCCGACGCCAGGGTGGGCACTCAGTACGGCATCGCGCGCGCCATCCTGTACCGCCGCATCAGCCGAGGCGGCACGGGCTTCTTCGAGTTCCCGGCCTACATCGGCTTCTCGGTGGAAGCCGGCAATGTGTGGGCGACCCGCGATGATGTCGACTTTGGCGACCTCGAAACGGGCGGCAGCCTGTTCCTCGGCGCCGAGAGCCCGTTCGGCCCGGTCTATCTGGCCGCGGGCCTCGCGAGTGGAGGCGAACGGGCTTTTTACCTTTACCTCGGCAAGACGTTCTGAGCCGTCGGGCAGGGCGCAACCGGAAAGGCTAAAATGCAGGCCTTCCCGGAGAGTGCCCATGGCCATCGCCAACGAACAGAACCTGCGGCAGCCGCTGCCCGCGTCGCGTCCTTACGGACTGCGCGTCCGCGCGCGCCGCAACGACCCGTTCCGTCACCTCGTGGGCGATGACTGGCAGAAGGAGCACTGGTTCGCGAGTCGTGCCGAGCGCGATGCCGCCCTGGCGCAGATGAGTGGCCGGTATGTCTATTTCCGTCCCGGTGACGCTCCCACGCTCGACTTTGAAAAAGTCGATCCCTGACAAGTAGCCCCCTTAGAAATCGATCCCTGAGTATCGACCAGGGTCGTCGCGGCTGCTTAATGGCCGCGGTCGCCGGCTCCTTCGCGGTCGGACCAGCCCAGCAAACCCCGCGTCACCCACCGATAGGCAGGCTTGCCCGTGCGCATCCAGATCGCGGCCGGCCAGGAACGGCGCGCGAGGATGGCGCGTTGCCGTGCCGTGAGCCGCTCCGGGCAATAGGTGCGTTTGTGCTTCAAGAGGTGCCGCAAGTCGTCGTAGGCGAGGACGCGGAAGCGCCAGCCGCGATAGCGAGGGCGCATCGCTAGCTGAAAATCGACGACGGCCGGCGAGCCGTCGGGTGCGACGAGCCAGTTCGGTTCCTTCGCCAGGTCGTTGTGCACCACGCCGGCCGCATGCAGACGCCGGACCAGTCGCAGCGCTTCGCGGTAGTACGCGGGATCGCGTGGCTGGATTCGCTGCATCGGTTGGCCATCGAGCCAGGAGCGCCGCAGGCGGTGGCCGTCCCACTGCAGCAGGCGCGGTAAGCCCGGCACCTGCTGCAGCGCCGCGAGTGCGCGCGCTTCACGGGCTGCGAGTCGTCGCGCCGCGAGCCGCAGCCACCAGCGTGCGTCGCGCGTGTCGCGCTCGATGCACGCAGAGCCCGCGTGCGAGCCCTGCGCAGGCAGGTCGAGGCGACAGACGGAACCCAGCAGGTCGCGCTTGAGCACGGTGCGCGACGTGGGCCCGATCACGGCAGGCGCCACCAGGGGGCGAAAGCTCCCGCGTGCTGCAGTCCGTGCGCCGCCTGCAGCAGCGCGAGGGCCAGCAGCAGGCTGCCGGCGTCGAGCACGGCTTTCCACACCACGCGCGGCTGGATCTCCAGCAACTCCGGGACCGAATAGCGTGACCTGTCCGGAATCAGCGCCGGAACCTGCTCGCGGTAGCGACGCGCCGCTGCGCCATGCGTGCTCTCGAGCAGCGCGTCCTCGGCCCGCATGGCACCGACGTGCAGCAGGGCGGCGATGCCCGTCAGCGCCAGCAGCAGCACGACGCTGCGCGTGACGAGTCCGAGTCCGAACGTGCCGACCAACGACAGCAGGTAGAGCGGGTGCCGGCAGGCAGCGTACGGCCCGGCCTGGACCAGTGTCGCGTCCTTGCGACCGGCGATGAACAGCGAGGTCCAGAAGCGGCCCAGGGCCGCGAGGGCGACCAGCACGAATCCAAGGAACCCCACCAGGCCGCTCGCGAAACCCGTAAACGTAGGGCGCTCGGTGAATGCAACCAGGACGATGCAGGCGACGACGGCCATTGCCATCAGGCGCACCCGCGGTGTGCTGCGGGAGTTGTTCACGGGGTCGGGCTGCACGGTGTCATGCAGGCATTCTAGCCGCCGGTTAAAGTACGCGGATGAACTGGCTCGGTCTCTATTTCAGCTCGCTGCTGGCGGCGTTGCTCGCGATCCTGCCGATCGTGAACCCGTTCGGCGCCGTTCCGCTCGTCATGTCCGCTTCCGGGCACCTGCCGGAGCAGGAGCGCCTGCGCCAGATTCGCCGCGCCTGCGTCTACACCTTCTTCCTGATGTCGGGCTTCCTCGTGGCGGGCGGCCTGATCATGAATTTCTTCGGCATCTCGCTGCCTGGCATGCGTATCGCCGGCGGCTTGATCGTCGCGTTCCTGGGCTTTCAGATGCTGTTTCCGAACCCGATTTCGGACAAGGAAGCGATGACGAAGGCGGCCGGCGAGAGGTACGACATCGCGTTCACTCCGCTCGCCATGCCGGGCCTGAGCGGCCCCGGAACCTTTGCCGTCGTGATGAGTCTCTCGTCGCAGGCCGCGGCCAGGAAAGGCTACCTCAGCATCGTCGATTTCATGGGCGTGCTGACGGCGATTTTCCTGACGGCGCTGCTCAGCTGGTTCGTCCTGCGCGGCGCCGAACGCGTCAACCGGCTGCTCGGCGCCACGGGCATGGTCGCGCTGACGCGACTGACCGGTTTCCTGATGATTTCGATCGGTGTGCAGTTCCTGATCAACGGCACGACCATGATCCGCAGGACCCCGCGTTCTGGTCGGGCCTCGCCGAAGCGCTGCGCACCAGCTAGGAAGACGGACGATGTTTTCACTCCGCAAGAAGAAGCTCGACCTGCCGACGGCCGACGAAGCGCTGCCTGGCCGCACCCAGCCGCTGTCCGTGCCGGCGCGCCACTTCGTGAACGGCAATCGGCTCGAAGCACCGTTCCCTGCGGGCATGCAGCTCGCGCTGTTCGGCCTCGGCTGTTTCTGGGGCGCCGAACGCAAGTTCTGGACGACACCGGGCGTGCACAGCACACAGGTCGGTTACGCGGGTGGCATCACGCCGAATCCCACGTACGAGGAAGTCTGTACCGGCTACACGGGGCACAACGAAGTGGTGCGCGTGGTGTTCGATCCGTGGGAGATTTCGTACGAGGAACTGCTGCGCGTGTTCTGGGAATCGCACGACCCGACGCAGAGCATGCGCCAGGGCAACGACATCGGCACCCAGTACCGCTCAGGCATCTACGTCTATGACGACGTGCAGCGCGCTGCCGCAGAGAGCAGCGCGGCGGCGTATGGCGCGAAGCTGCAGGCGGCGGGCTATCACGCGATCACGACCGAGATTCTCGACGTGCCGGAGTTCTACTTCGCCGAGGACTACCACCAGCAGTACCTCGCGAAGAACCCGGACGGCTACTGCGGCATCGGCGGGACCGGCGTTTCCTGTCCAGTGGGGCTGGCCACGGCGGCTGGCTGAGGGTTTGCATCCGGTTTCGTTACAGATGCAGAGATCGGCGGTGCCTGCGCTGGCGTCGTTGCTTCCGCCACGGCTTTGAGCTGCGCGAGGCCTTTTTCGTAGTCGGGCCCGACCATGCGGTCGAGCGCCAGGCCGAAGTAACGGCCGACCAGGCTGCCTGAAAAATCGGTGTCGAGGGTCCAGGTGACGCGGGTACCCGTGCCTTCCGGCACCAGGCTGATCGTCGACGTGGTCGGGTTGTCCATGCCGAAGTCGAGCTTGTGCGTAACGCGTTGCCCCGGTTCGACGGCGATCACTTCCTGGCTGCCGTTGCCGACGTCCGGATTGGCGCTGGCCCACTCCATGCGCGCGCCAACGCCGGTCTCGGGGCCGCTGTAGGTGTACTTCGTGGCCGGGTCGAGGCTCGCCCACGGCGACCATTCATTGAAGCGCTGGAAGCCGTCGACCAGGCCATAGACCGTCGCGGGGCTGGCCGTGGTCGTCATCGAGCGTTCGACGTGCGCGGTTTGCGGCAGGAACAGGCCCGTCACGAAGAACAGCGCCACCAGCCCGAGCAGCAGAAAGAACAGCCCCCGCAGGACATTCATCGCGCTTTCCCCAATGTTTGAAGCGCAGCTTGTCGCCAAGCTGCGCTATTGCCTTGCTGAAGATCAGTCCGCAGGCGGCGGCGCACCTGGATTCGGATCTTCCAGCGGATACGTCTGGGCGGGTTCGGGATCGGGCTCGGGCGCGACGGCCGGCGCCGGGCTGACGGCAGGTTCGGCGGGCGCGGTTGTTGCGGCTGGAGCATTCGTCGCGCGCGTCAGCGCTGCGGTGAATTCCTGCGCGGCCGGCGGCACGTTCGTGACGCTGCCTTCCATGATCTGCGAAGCCAGTACGCCCGAAATCCCGTACGCCGATTCGTTGGCACCCCTGTCGATCGCAATGACGGTGCCGTCGAGGGCGACGCCGACAAAGAGGCCCGAGTTGCGTGAGTAGGACAGCACCTGAGCGCTGAACGTGGCGTCGGTCGCCGCCGCCGAGGAGCGGCCGAGCGGTCCGGCGGCGACGCTGGCATCGGCGCCGAGCGTCACTTTGCCGCCTGCGATGCCTTCGACGCTCTGCCGGGACATCAGTACCAGGACGACGTCCGTCGACTGCACGCCGAACTGAAAGCCGAAGTTCACGCCACCGAGAGTCACGAACGTCGGGAGGCTCCACGTGCCATCGGGGTTGCGGACGGCCATGACACCCTTGCCGCCGCGTCCACCGATAGTGAGGGCAGCCTTGACCACGTTGGGTACCACCACCACGCCATAGGCGCGTTCGAGCAGCCAGCCGGGGATGCTCTGCTCGGTGAGGTCGACGAAGGACTCGAAGACCCGCTGCGAAGTCTGCAGCCTCTGGTCCGTCCTGGAGTCCGCCTGCGCCTGCGTGGGCAGAACGAGGTTGACCGCCAGCAACAGCGACAGGCACGTGGCGACGATTCTCTTCATGGTGGTTTGGGCGATGTGCAAGGTGATGATTCCGGTGACTTTAACAGAATGCGCCCGCGGATCGACTGCGCGGGTGGGCGTGGCCGCGCGCGGCAGGATAAGCCTGGCCGGAGAATCCAGCCACTCAGCGCGGAACCAGCGGCGGACCGGTGAATTCCGCCTCGATGACGACAGCCACCTCGTCACTGACACCCATCGTCGTGCCCGGCGCGGGAATTCCATACGCGATGCCGAACTCCGACCGCTTGAGCGTGGCTTGTGCCGAGAACCCGATGCGCGCATTGGGGTCCATGGGATGGCCCGCGTAGCCGCCATTGAAGGTGGCCTCGAGCACGATCGGCCTGGTCACGCCATGCAACGTGAGGTCGCCATGAATGCGCAGGGTGTTCACGCCCGTTACGTCAATGTGACTGGATGCAAACTCCATTCGCGGAAACTGCGCGACGTCCAGCCACGCTGCGCCCTTCAAGACCGCGTTGAAGTCCAGCCTGGCGGGATCCGGAAAGTCCGTCTCCAGTGAATCCACATCCACGCTCGCGGTAACCTTCGACGCGGCGAGGTTCGCCGGATCAAACTGCAGTTTCGCGTCGAAGCGCTTGAATCGCGCCGTGTAATTCGAAAAGCCCAGGTGATTTACGCGAAAAATCAGGCTCGCATGCGTGCGGTCGAGCGTGTAGGCCCCCGCGGGAACGTTTGCAGTGGCTGCCGGCGGGACTGGTTTGGCGTTGTCGTGGCTCGGGTCCGCCGCCGTACCCTGGCGTCCAGGCCACGTCACCAGGACGAGCATGAAGGCGCCAGCGACCAGGAACTTCTTCAGCATGTGATCCTCCTTGCAGCGTTCACGCGGCGCCATCGGCTCGCAGATTTGCGATCGCTGCCGGATCGTAACCAAGCTCGCGCAAAACGGGCTCGGTATGCTCACCGAGTTGCGGTGCGCGTCGGCTGGGCAGCCGCTCGCCATCCAGCTTGATCGGGTTGGCAAGCACGCGGTAACCCTCCTGCGCCGGGTGCGGCAGGTCCTTCACCATCCCGATGGTTCGCAGGTAGGGATTGTCGAGCGCCTGTGGCAGATCGTAGACCGGAGCGGCTGGCAGCACGCCCTGCAGCTTGCTGAGCCAGTCTGCCGTCGTCGCGGTCGAGAGCACGTCGTCGAGCACAGCCGTCAACGCATCGCGATTCGCGCGCCTGGCTTCGACCGTCGCATAGTCCGCGTGTGTGAGGAGGTCCGGTCGCTGCAGCGTGCGGACGAGTTCGACCCAGAATTTCTGCGTCATGCACATGATGAAGATCCAGCCGTCGCTCGTGCGCTGCAGTTGCACCGGCACGGTCGAGGGATGCGCGCTGCGTGGCAGTCGCTCGGTGCGGTAGCCGGAATTCAGGTACCACGCCCCGGGATAGGTGAGCTGGTGCAGTGCGACGTCGAACAGCGAGACGTCGATGTCGTGACCGCGGCCGCCCTTCAGCACGCCGAACAGCGACGACAGGATCGCGACCGCCGTCGTGATGCCGGTCATGTAGTCGACGATCGAGAGCCCCATGCGCGCGGGCGGCGAGCCTGGCTCGCCGCTCAGGTGCAGGTAGCCGGCCTCGGCCTGCATCAGGTAGTCGTACCCGGGCCAGCCCTTGCGCTCGTTGTCACGCCCGTAGGCCGACAGGTGCGCGCAGAGCACGCGCGGATGGATCGGGCCCAGGGCCGCGTAATCGAGGCCGAGTTTTTCGGGTTGGTCGCCGCGCAGGTTGTTCAGCACGACGTCCGCCGTGCGCACGAGCCGTTGGAACGCCTCGCGCCCGGCCGCGTGCTTCAGGTTCAGCGTCACGCTCTTCTTGTTGAGGTTGAACGCCTGGAAGAACTGGCTGTCGTGCTCGCCGAGGAAGAACGGGCCCATGGACCTGGTGGCATCGCCACCCTGGTCGCGGTTCTCGATCTTGATGACTTCGGCGCCGAGGTCGGCGAGGTACATCGAGCCGAACGGACCCGCGCCGAAGTTTTCGAACGTCAGGACACGAAGGCCGGTGAGGGGCAGGGCTGGCGGCATCGGCGAGGCGTCAGAGGTCGAGCGCGAAGTAACGGTCGCAGGCGAAATGGCCGGTCGCGCCGAGCGGGCCGCAAAGTGCCTTGAAGCCGGCGGCGATATAGAGGTGCTGCGCGGCATCCATGCCGGTGAGCGTCTCGAGGTAGCAGCGGCGATAACCGAACTGGCGTGCCGCATCGATGCAGTGCTGCAGCATGCGCCGGCCCTGCCCATGTCCGCGGCTCTCGCCGAGGAAGTACATCTTGCGCAGCTCGCACACGTCGGAATCGCCACCCGCGAGTGGCGCGATGCCGCCCCCGCCAATGACCCTGCCGTTATGCACGAGGACGAAATACGCCGCGCGCGGGGCCGCGTAGGCGACGCTCAGGTGATCGACTTCAGGGTCGTTGATCGCGAAACCCGGTCCGGACGCACCGAACTCGGGCATCACGGTGCGAATGACCTGTGCCATCGCCGCGTCGTCGTCCGCGGTGATCGGTCGAATTGCGAATGCCGTTGGGGTGTGCAAGCGGCGCCGAGTTTAGCACCGCGGACCCTCGCCTCGCCGCAGGTGCGTGCCAATGTTGTCCCGCAGCAACAGTGCGTCGGCCGCCGGCTCTGCTAGCATTCACCAGGACGTTCCTCCCCGTAATATCACCACCGCCCGCCGCGCCTGGACCCCCACTGAAGTTTTCCGACCCTCGCGGCCATGGCACGCAAAGACATTTCGTTCACGGCAAAGGATGCGGCGCTCCGCGAGGACGTCCACACGCTCGGCGCTCTCGTGGGCGAAGTATTGCGGGACCAGGGCGGCGACGCCTTCTTCGAGGAAGTGGAAGGTGACCGGCAGGTGGCGATCCGCCGTCGCGACGGCGACCCGGAAGCGGCCGTGCAGCTGGTCGTGCGGGCAGACAGCCGTTCGGCGGAGCAGGCCGCCGAACTGATCCGGGCCTTCGGCACGTGGTTCCAGATGGTCAACATGGCCGAGAAGGTGCACCGCGTGCGCCGGCGGCGGCAGTACCTCAACGACAGCAGTACCCACCAGCCCGGCGGCCTCGCCGAATGCTTCCAGAAGCTGCGCTCGATCGGTTACAGCCTGTCGCAGGTGGTGGAACTGCTCGGGCGCCTGAGCATCGAGCCGGTTTTTACGGCCCACCCCACGGAATCGACGCGCCGCACGCTGCTGCGCCAGCAGCAACGCATCGCGCGCCTGCTCATGACGCGGCTCGATCCGTCGCTGACGCCGGTCGAGCGCCGCACCACGCTCGAGCGAGTGCGCGGCGAACTCACGACCGGCTGGCAGACCGCCGACAATTCGCGCGAGAAGCTCACGATCGCGGACGAGCGCGAGCACGTGCTCTTCTTCCTGGTTGAGATCGTCTACGACGTCATTCCGGTCTTCTACGAGGAGATCGAGGAATCGCTGGTGCTGATCTTCGGTGACGAGGCGCGGCAGGCGAAGGTCCCGGAGCTGCTGCATTTCGGCTCGTGGGTCGGCGGCGACATGGACGGGTTGCCGGACGTGCACGCCAAGACCATCCGCGAAAGCTGTGCTCGTCATCACGCGCTGATCGTCAATCGCTACTTCCTCGAGGCGCAGCGCCTGGCCGAAAAGCTGAGCCAGAGCGAACGGCGCACGCCCGGCATCCCGCAGCCCCTGCGTGACCGGATCGAACACTACAAATCGGTGGTGCCGGCCGCGCGCGCGAGCGCGCCGTCGGGCCACGACGAGATGCCGTACCGCGTGCTGCTCGGCCAGATCGCCGAACGGCTGCGAGCCACGTACGACCACCGTTCGGGCCAGTACGAGCGCGTCGAGCAGCTGACCGACGACCTGCAGATCATCGTCAACAGCCTCGAGGCCAATCGCGGCCGCTATGCCGGGCTGTTCCTCATCCGTCGCTTCCTGCGCCGGGTGCGAACGTTCGGTTTGCACCTGGCGACGCTCGACGTGCGCCAGAATGCCGAAGTGCACCGGCAGATCGTCGGTCGCGCCCTCGCGGAACCGGGCTGGGAGACGCGCACAGCCGCGGAGCGCGTCGAACGGCTGCGGGACGCGCTGGCCCGCGACGAATCGCCGCCCGAAGTGCTCGAGGCCGCCGGCAAGCGCGCTCTCTGGGTGTTCGAGGCGATGGACTATTGCCGGCACCGGTACGGCCAGGCCGCGGTCGGCTCGTACGTCGTCAGCATGGCGCGCGACATCGACGACGTGCTCTCCGTGCTGCTGCTCGCCCGCTGGGCGGGCCTCGTGGATGGCAACAACGGCCAGGTCTCCCTCGATGTCGCGCCGCTGTTCGAGTCTGTGGCCGCGCTTGACGCGGCGGGTCCAACGCTCGCGCGGCTGCTTGCCGATCCCATCTATCGCGAGCACCTGGCCGCGCGCGGCAACCGGCAGGTCGTGATGATCGGCTACGCCGACAGCAACAAGGAATCGGGAATCGCCTCGTCGCGCTGGCTGTTGCGCAGGGCGCAGGAGGCCATGCTCGCCGCCTGCGCCGAGGCTGGCGTGCACCTGCTGGTGTTCCATGGCCGCGGCGGGGGAATCAGTCGCGGCGGCAGCCGGACCGAGGCCGTCGTGAGCAGCCTGCCCACGGCCGTCGCGGGCGGACAGCTGCGCGTCACGGAACAAGGCGAGACGATCAACGACCGCTACGGCCTGCAGCCGATCACGTTGCGCACGTTCGAGCAGGGCCTGAACACCCTGGCCCTGGCCGTCGCGGGCGAGCGGCGCGAGACCGTCAAGCCGGGCTGGCAGGACGCGGTGCAGTTGCTCTCGGACGCGAGCCGGGCGCGTTACCGTGGTTTCGTGCATGACGACCCGGGCTTCTTCGAGTTCTTCCAGGCGGTCACGCCCGTCGACGTGATCGAGCGCATGCAGATCGGCTCGCGGCCCCTGGTGCGGGGCAGTGGCAGCGGTGTGGACACGATCCGTGCGGTGCCGTGGCTGTTCGCGTGGTCCCAGAGTCGGCATATGCTGCCCGGCTGGTTCGGCGCCGGCACCGGCCTCACGGCGGTCGTCGACGCCCACGGCGAGGCCCTGGTCGGCGAGATGTACCGGGACTGGCCGTTCTTCGAGGGGCTCGTGGACGACGTCGAGATGCGACTCGCCCGTGCCGACATGGACATCGCCTGGCATTACGAGCGCCTGTACCCGGGCGACGTCGAGCGGTATTCCACGGCGATCCGGCAGGAGTACGAACTGACGCGCCGCCTCGTCCTGCAACTCAAGGGCTGCGCCCGGCTGCTCGACGCCGAGCCTACGCTGCAGCGATCGATCTGGCTGCGCAACCCGTACGTCGATCCAATCCACCTGATGCAGGTGCAGTTGTTGCGTCGCTGGCGCGAAGCAGGCTCGCCGAACGACAAGGGCCGCGCCCTCGACGACCCCAACCGGCGCCTGTTCCCGGCACTGGTGGCGTCGGTGAACGGCATCGCGCACGGCCTGCAGGGCACGGGCTGACGCCGACTGCAGTTTTCCCTTGTTGACTGCGCAAGGCGTGAGGAATAGCGTCCCAACGTCAGGCGCGACGGTGTCCATCACCGACGCAACTCACGCCAACCAAAGGCAACGGGAGATCGATTCACATGGCAGCGAAGAAGAAAGCGCGTCGTGCGGCGCCGCGCAAGGTCAGCAAGGCGAAGGCCACCAAGGCCAGGCGTAAAGTCGTAACGAAGGCGAAGGCCACCAAGGTCAAGCGCAGAGTCGTCAGGAAAGCGAAGGTTGCGAAGGTCAAGCGGAAGGTCGCCCGCAAGGCTGCCAGGAGCCGCAGCACCGCCACCAGTCGCCGCGTCGCTGCCGTCAAGGCTGCCGCGAGGAAGGCCCCGGCCCGCACGCGTGCAGCAGTCAAGAAAGCCGTCAAGAAGTTGCCGCCGTCAGCCAAGCGCGCGCTGCGCAAGGCCGACCGCAACCTGAAGTCGGCGGAGAAGAGCATCGCCAAGGTGGTGAAGTCCGCGAAGAAGAAAGCTTCGAAGACTGCCGCGCAGGCCGGCTCGATGGTCAATGCCGCCCAGGCATCGGCCGAGAAGCAGGCGACGTCAATGTTCGATTCGGCCAAGGAAATGGCGGCCAAGGTCAGCGAGACGGTGCAGAGCGCCGTCGGCAACCTGGTGCCGGGCGAAAAGTAGCCTGATTCGCTGAATCCGGCGCTCCCTCCCGTACCCCGGGAGGGGGTTCGCCTGCTGCGGGTGCGCCCTCAGCGCACGCGCGGGAACCGCATCCGCGACGGCATCGCCATCAGGTAGTCCGGATAGGTCGCGAGCGATCTGCACCCTTCACCGGGCATCTGCAGGTAGTGCTTGTCCCAGGGCAACACTATTTCAATTTCGGTGCCCACCTCGACCCACTTCGGCAGGATCGGCGGCACGATCCGCGTGCGCTCGGCTTCGAGCATCGCGGCCAGGCCGCCATGACGGCGATGGCTGCTCCACAGGTCCTGGAGCGTGGCGCGAGTCGGCGGCGCCATCTTCATCTCGCCGCTCGCCAGGTGACTGCGAATGTCGGCTTCGGCGAGCCACGCGTGGTGGGTGAGTTCACCGCGATCGACGCTCGCTTCCTGGTCGGATGGCACCGTGAGAGCGAAAAAGCGCGTGTCGTAGCGCCGGCTCTCGAATGCCGGTGTGATCCAGTGCGACCAGTACACCAGGCGGTCGACGTCGAGCACCAGGTCTTCGTCGACGAGCACGCGCGCGAAGCCGGCGCTGTCGGCTGTGGTCGCCACGCGACGTGCGGCGACGCGCGCCAGCCGTTCATTACCCCAGGGTCCGCCGCCGTGCGGCCGTGCCAGCAGCACGCCCGATTCCTCGAACGTTTCGCGGCAGGCAGCAACCAGCAAGCCGCGCGCCGTGTCGAGGTCTACCGATGCGGTGTCCGCACCGGCATCGGTGCTCAGCATGCGCGAGCCGGTGTCGGCGATTGCGGCCTGGTCCAGGCGCGCGGCCAGTTCCGGCGCGAGGTCCGACGCTTCCATGCGGCCGCCGGGAAACACCCACAGCCCGCCCATGAAGGAGAGGCCGGCGGCACGCTTGGTCAGCAGCACCTGCAGGCCGGCGTCGTTCTCCCGCAGCAGCAGGACCGTTGCGGCAAGAGGAATCGGCGCCGCCACCGCGGCAGGCTCAGGCCAGCCTGACCAGTTGCTTGCCGAAGTTCTTGCCGCGCAGCATGCCGATGAATGCCTCGGGTGCGGCGGCCAGGCCATCCGCGATCGACTCGCGGTACTTTATCTTGCCGGTCGCGACGCCCCTGGCCAGTTCGCCGAGCGCCTGCGGCCAGATCTCGAGGTGCTCGGACACGATGAAGCCGCGCAGCGAGAGCCGGTTGACCAGCAGGGCGCGAGTGTTGTGGATGGTGATGTCGCCGCCTTCGTAGCCGGCGATGAGGCCGCACAGCGCGACCCGGCCGAAGGCGTTCATGCGCGCCAGCGCGGCGTCGAGACCGACGCCACCGACGTTTTCGAACAGGCCGTCGATGCCGTTCGGCGCGGCTTCCTTCAGCGCGAGGCTCATCGAACGGATGTCCTTGTGCTCGCGGTGGTCGATGCAGGCGTCGAAGCCGAGTTCGTCACGGACGTAGGCGCACTTCTCCGGACCGCCGGCGATGCCGACCGCGCGGCAACCCGCCATTTTCGCGAGTTGACCGACGACCGAACCTACGGCTCCGCTCGCGGCAGACACCAGCACGGTTTCGCCGACCTTCGGCTTGCAGATCTCTTGCAGGCCGTACCACGCCGTGACGCCGGGCATGCCGACCGGCCCGAGATACGCCGAGAGTGGTACGTGTTTTGTCTCGACCTTGTTGAGGCCGGTGCCGTCCGAGACGCCGTACTCCTGCCAGCCCAGGTAGCCGACGACCGCGTCGCCGGGGGCGAACTTCGGATTTTGCGACGCCTCGACGACGCCCGCCGTGCCGCCAATCATCGTGTCGCCGATGACCTGCGGCGCCGAGTACGACTTGGCGTCGTCCATGCGGCCGCGCATGTACGGATCGAGCGACAGGAAGTGGTTGCGCACCAGGACCTGGCCGGGACCGATGCCGGGAACCGGGACACGCTCGAGGCGGAAGTTGTCCGGCGAGACGGCGCCGCCCTGCGGGCGGCTGGCAAGGACGATGCGCTGGTAGGTCTGGGTCATGGGTGGTGCTCCTCGTGCGAAGGAGCATCTTCGCACGGGGAGCGGGCTGGTGTCCGGCGTGGGTGGTTGGCGCAAGAGACTTCCGTCAGGTTGCCGAGCGTCTGCGTCAGTCGACGGACACGATTGCCTATCGCCGAACATTTGTCGACGTTCTGATCATCTCGACCGGAAGACGATGTTTGCGGAACAGCAGGGTTGTCAACTGAATTGAGAATAGTCGTCCCAACATGTCGTGTGGTCACTTCCCAGCTCTGCAATTCAAATGGTCACCAATTTCGAACACTGGCCGATCCATTCGAAAGGTGGCAGATTCTGCTGCGATGAATTCAAAGAGCCCTGTGAGCGGTTGGCTACCCACAATGGACGCCACATCCCAGGGATCCGAAACGTCAATTGATCCGCGGCTCATAATTCGTCAACCCTTAGAATCCGGACTGGAACATCACCGACGGCGGTTCTCTCGGTGCCACCCCCGTTAAGAATAGTACCGTTGGGAAGCCTATAGGGGGCAACGGTCGATGGTGCTGAGAACGTTCCGCGTTTTACTTGCTTGGCCCTCGATTTCAGGGGTTCCGTCGGACAGTACCTAACGGCGCTGTTGCAGGGCGTCCGGCCGTGGACTTGACGGTACCGCTGACGTAGTGAGTACCTGCCGTCCACCTCGCAGCAGACCTGTCTTATTCGTTGCATCCACACTCGGCTCCGGGACATCATCGCTGAACGCCCTCCCTGGGTGTGGACCCAACGTGTCGAGTCGACTCGCTGCGCGCCGCAACGCCTTCGCAGGCGCCAGAATCGACTGACACTGCTTGACCACATCGCAAAAGGTAAAGCTGACATAAAGAACGGCAGTCGCGTGGTCCCCCGTCTTGCCGCGTCGTACGCGTCCCTGGCGTCGTGCACGGGCGAGAGGATCAGGATGTCGACCGCGTTGATCCCGAGATCGAGGAAGAAGCGTTCGAGGTTTTCCCGCGCGTACTCGTCGTCGACAGAGGTTTCTGCCCAGGTTGACGTTGGAACTCCGCCACGTCCCGTCCCCGGCGCGCCTGCATACAGGATGGTGCCGCCGCAGGTGGGTGAGAACGTCCCCGCACCGCACAGTCCCACGCCGCTTTGCGCTGACCAGCCCGGCAGCGCGGTCGCCGGGGGTGGCGGCAAGCCGCCGTGGCTCAGCAGCCCGTAGGCGAGCGAAGTCAGGATCGAGTCGACGACGAATTTGCCGACATAGATCGAAAGGCCGCCGTCGACGAGGTAACCCGTGGGGTCCGACGCGTTCAGGGGCCGATTGCCGACGTACGCATACGGATTCACCGACTGTGAGTCACCCAGGTCGCCGATCAGCGGATCGGCCGAGAGAAATCGGCCGAGCGCCGGGTCATACACGCGACCGTTCATGTGAACGAGTCCGACGTTGTCGAGCATGTCGTGCCCGGTGAAACCCTGGCGGGTAGTGTTGGCAATGCCCAACCAATCCGGTGCGGTCGTGGCGCTCCAGTTACTGCCACGTCGGGTGCCGAACGTCCCAAAGCTTTCCCTGGCAACCGCTGCCCCCGCTTCGTTCAGCAGCGAGTCGCTGCTGCCGAGGTGGTCCGGCACGACATACGTCGTGGACTTCGTGCCATTCGAGTTGCGCGAGATGACGACGGTCGAGCCACCGGGTGTCGGCACGTAATGTCGCCAGTACGTCAGGCCCGTGGAGGTCGTGGACTCCTTCTCGAGCAGGCTGCCGGCGTAGTACGTCGTCTCCGTGCCGTTCTGCTAGCTCGCGACCTGGCGCCAGCGTTCGTGATCGGGGCCGTAAAACAACTGGGACTGATAACCTGGTTTGCGCAACGTAGTTGGCAAGTTGAACGAAGCCCAGCTCTGGCCGAGGCCGTTGCGTGTTGCAAGATTGCCATTGGGGTCGTAGGTGAATGTCTCACCGCCCGCGGCCATCACTGCGTGCGGCCGCGATGCGGCGCCGTAGACGAAGTTGCCGATGTCCGATCGCTGCAGGACGTTGCCCGATGCGTCGTAGCTCACGGACAGATTCGTCGATCCGTTCAGCGTGGAGTGAGTTACGCGATCGAGTCCGTCGTAAGTGAAGGCTTCGGTCAGGTTCTGGTTCAGGTCGCGTCGCTGCAGGAGGTTGCCGGCTGCATCCCACTGGTAGGCGAGATTCTGGCGGGCGCTGCCGGCGCCGGCGGTGCCTGCCTGCTGTGCGGTCAGTCGCTGCGTCGCTGCGTCATAGCGTGACGATCGCGCAATGGCATTGCCTGACAGCGACTCCTGGGTTGGCGCATCGAAGTCGCTGACTGCGTCGAGCTTCCAGAGCGTGCGTGGCGTTGCCAGCGTGACGTCGTCGATCTGCGACGGCGTGCCGAAGCTGTACGAGTAGCGAACCCGGAGCCGGCTGCCCGATTGACCAGAGGGCACAGGGCTGGTCGGATAGGTCAGCGTGTCGATCTCGCCGATCGCGTTGTACGTGTAGTCGTACCGGTAGCTCTGGTCCGTCGTGATCGTCCGCGTGCTGACGCGACCGAGCCCGTCGTAGGCGAGCGATTCCGAATAGCCGGGGCCAGCCTTTGACTGCAGTTTCCCGAGGTTGCGCGCCGTCGCCGACGAACCCCACGTCCAGGTGCTGGTGCCTTCGGGTTCGGTGCGAAAGACTCTGCGGCCGAGCACGTCGTAGGCCGCAGCGAACGACTGCGCTTTTGCGTCGGTCCAGGCAACGACCTCGCCGAGCGAATTGTGCGTGAACGTCCAGGTTCCCGCGTCCGCATCCGACCATCGCGTACGAAATCCACGCACGTCGTGGACGCCGGTCGACACGGCGCCGATGGCGTCCTGGATGCGGTTGAGGTGACCGAAGGAGTCGTAGTCGTATCGCAGGGTGCCGCCGGGCGACGGATCGATTGCGCGGCGCAGATTGCCGGCGACGTCCACGATGCGGGACCGCGAGCGGCCGAGCGTGTCCGTGAGTGTCGTGCTCCGACCGGCGTAGGTGAGGCTCGAATTGCGAACGGTTGCGCCACCCCCGTCGTAGTCGCGCTCGCTGAGCGCTCGGCCGAGCGGGTCGAAGGTTCGGATCGTGTGGCCGCTGGGGACGCTCGCATAGGGTCGTGATTCGCGCACCATGCGCCCCGCCGCATCGTAGTCATACGTCTGGTGCAGCCAGGTTCCGAGCGCACCGTGGTACTCCCGCAGCCGCGGGCGTTCGTAGCCGTCGTAGTAGGAATGATGCTCGCGGATCAGCGTGCCGTCGGCCGCGTAGTTCCGGTCGTACACGAGGAAGCGAAGTTCGCCGGTGCCCCAGCATCCGGTCGTGCCGCACGACTGGAAGCTCCACGTCCGGCGCGTGCCGTCGCTCGCGGTCTCGCTGACTCGGCGTCCGAACGGGTCGTGTGACCAGGTCGTCGACAGTCCGTTCGGATCCGTGACGCGCGCAGGCACCCCGTAGTCGTAGCGCCACTCGTAGGTTGTCGTTTCCGCTGCGGCGTTGGTGGCGGATTCCGGCAGCTGGCAGCGGCTGCCATAGTTGAAGCTTGCCGTCCTGGCCGGCATGTCCGTGCCGTTCGGGTTGGAACCCACGGTGTGGACCGAGTTCAGGTTGCCGCAGCCGTCGAAACCGAACGACGTGATGACCTTCGATGCCGGGATGTTCGGTTCGACCACTTGCTGCGTGATCCGGCATCCCACCGGGTCGTTCACGTAGGTCGTCGTCCGTGTCACCGCGGGTTGGTCGGCTGCGGTGCTCGTCGTCGTGCGGTTGAGGGGCAAGCCCAGGCACCAGTTGCCCGACGTGTCATTCGTGTAACCGAGACTCAGTGTCGAGCGCCAGGCGCTGTTCAGGTGCGGCGAGTAGGGGTCCCGGTCCCAGGTAGTGGTCTGCACCTGCGTGGGATTGCCGTAACCATCGCCATAGGTGAACGTCGTCGACGCTTCCGTCACCAGCAGGCCGTTGAGAACCCCACCGTGTTCGAACTGCCTGGTGCTGGTGGACGCGACGAAGGGGAACACCCGCTGCTCGCTGCCTGCCTTCCCCACCGCCTGCTGGCCGAGGACCGCTTGCCAGCGGTGCACGGGTGTGGTGCCGTTGGCCTGGAACACGTCCCGCTGCACGTGCATTCCGGTGTGCGGGAACGTCCTCGACACGGAGTCGACTGTGACGAGACCCGTGCGCGTGTCCTCGATGCGCTGCGTCGCGAATCCCTGAAAACCACGCCCTTGCAGGTGTAACTGCGCCCCGGAGTAGTGCAGCCGATTGCGATAGGTGCCCCCCGTGCCGTCCGTTGCGCTGAACTCGCTCACCACGTACAGCGGTCCCTGGAAATCAGCCGCCGGAAAGACGGCGTCGTTCAGTCGCGTGTGGTTGCTGCGCGCGATCGAGACGTACGCAGGGCTCTGGCGCACGCCGAAGCCGTCGACGAAGCTGATGGCCAGATCGACCGGTGCAGACGGGCCTGCGTGCAACCGGTAGCGCAGACGGTTGCCGTTGCTGCCGTCGCGGTAGCCGAGATCGGCGAGTCCGTCGCCATCGGCGTCCAGGTTGAACCACACGCTGGCAGCAGGCGCGCTGACCCCCGTGCTGACAGGTGTGGCCGCGCCTTCGCCGGTCGAGCGGACGACGAACCACTTTCGCGTCGCGGCATCGATGTACAGCAGATCGGCACGGCCGTCGCCGTTCCAGTCCGCCGGGAGCGCTGTGTACAGGCTATTGCCCGTCGCGGCCGTCGCGCGCGTCGCGAGTTCGACAAATGCACCCGCGCAGTTCGAGATGAAAACCTGCTGCACCTGCAGGATGTCGGAGCAGCCATCAGCGTTCCAGTCGGCCATCGTGACCATTGATTCCTGGATCAACAGCTTTTCGGTGCCAACGGTGACTGCGTTGCCGAACCCGTTCGACAACAACGGCGTGGCGAAGAACTTCGGATTGCGATCCGAGCTGTTGAACGTCAGCGCGACGATGTCCGCGCGGCCGTCGCCGTTGAGGTCCGCGACGCGCAGGTTGTCCCAGGGTATCGCCTGCCGCGGGCTCGGTATCGTCCATAGGGACTGCGTCGTGGTGGCGAACTGGACGGCGAGTGACGTGCTGGCGGGAGCGCCGACGTTGCGACGTACATGGATGGTCGGCGTGAATCCGCCGCTCTGCGCCATGAGGTCGGCCCGGCCGTCGCCGTCGAAATCCGCTGCACCGTATTCGCCGGAGGGCACCAGGCCAGTGTTTGCGACCGTGAAGCCCGCGTTGGTGTAGCCGACGACGTACCAGTACCCGTTCTGCTGCAGCAGAAATTGCGTTCGACGGTTGCCGGCGAATCCACCAGGAATGATTGTGTGTGACGTCGTCGTCACCAGGCCGGTGTCGAACGGCGCGGCGAAGCCTGCTGGGGTACCGAGCAGGATGCGCCAGCTCAACTTGCCGCCGCCGGCATCGACGGGATAGAGCAGGTCCATGACGCCATCGCCGTTCAACTCGAGCGGCACCGGCGGCTTTACGGTCGAGGCGGCCACCCCGGTTTCGACCATGGGTTGCCAGCCGCTCGCGCCGTTCTGGTAGGTAATCGCGGTGGGCTGCAGGCAGGTCGATGCTGCACACTCCTGCACGCTGGCCAGTCGCAGTCGTCCCGAGACCGGTGCGGTTTCGTAGCCAAGCGCGTACGTCTTGATCGGCGTTGCTGCGCCGATGACCTGGATCGCGATCCGGTCGAGCTGGTACGGATCGCGCACCAGGTTGCCGGCGAGGTAGCCCGTGGGAACATCGCTCGCGGGACGAACGGAATAGGCAAAGTCGACGCGATAGAACGGTCCCGCGCCAGTTGCGGTGGTCGGGTACGCAATCGAGGCAATTCGATGCGTGCCGTTCGTGTAGGAGCCGAGCTGTGCCTCGTTGAAGTATGCGAGGGTGATGGCATTGCCGGTGCCGGCGCCTGCCCGGTCACGGACACGCGACAGCGCCCAGGCACGAATCGTGGACGACGCTCCAGCGTAGACGCGCGAATCGACGGTGCCGCCGTATTCGTAGATCAAGCCGTTTTTCGTCGTCACCGTGAACGAGGCGGGGCCGTTGCCCGCGGCGCCGTTCGCGACGATCCGCGAGAACGTCTCTATCTCGGTGGCATAAACGGCACCAGCCGTGCCATGCGTACCGCTCACGAGCTTCAGTTGCTGGCCGTCGAGGCAATAGCGGTCGGCGAGGGTGTTGGTGACGCTGGCGGCGGCGCCGTTCTGGGCCCACGTACTGTTGCAGCGTGCGATCGTCGAAAGTCCCGCGATCGACCAGCCAACGCCGACTGGGCCGCTGCCGCTGCGGCTGGCATAGACCAGCGCAAGGTCGAGGCCGACCTCACCGACGCCTGGTGGCGTCCACAGCGGGATGCGATAAGTCGCGGCACCCGAGTGCGAGACGCCGAACTCGGCGGGCGTGCGACCGGCCGCCGAAGTCGCCGCGACACCGGCGAGCGCATCCGTTGTAAAGGCGCCAGCGCTTGCTGCGCTTGCCAGCGAATCGTACGCGCCGGCGCCCGAAATGCCTGTAATGCAAGCTGCGAACAAAGCGATACCGATCGAGCGGGCATGCCGTGCCGGCCGCTGCATCCCTGCGTCATTCCACATCGCCGTCTCCCTGGTTGGCGGTTCATCGGTTTACAGCACGGAAGTTCGCGCATCGCGACAGCGCGGGAAACGCGCATTTGAGGTGGAGAGGTTGAGATTCGTGCCGGGCGGTTTTGGCAAATCTGCGGCGCCCGCTACACTGCCACCATGAACATCCCCTCCAACGTTGTGCGCGGCGTGACGCTGCTCGGCTTCGCCGGGTTGCTCGCATGGTTCGTGGGTTGTCGTGATGTCGTCCCGTCTGCACCAGGCCCGCGGGAGGCGACCTCGGCCGCGGCGGCAGCGAAGATGCCGGGCTACCTGACGCCCGAGGAACGCCCCGACAGCGTCGCGCTGCTCCCGCCACCGCCCGCACCGGGCTCGCCCGAGGCCGACGACGACGAGGCCATCTATCGCAAGTTGAGTGCACTGCAGGACACTGCGCGCTGGCAACTGGCGGCCCGGGATGCCAACCTGAAATTTCCCGAAGCCGCCAGCGTGTTCTCGTGCGCAGTCGGCATCGACGTGACGGCAGCGACCACGCCACGCCTGTATGCGCTGTTGCAGCGGGTCATCATCGATGCCGGGCAGTCGACGGCCAAGGCGAAGCAGCACTACAACAGCAACCGGCCCTTCGAGGTCACCGGTGATCCCACGTGCGTGCCCGAGGACGAAAAGATGTTGCGCGGCAACGCGTCGTATCAGTCCGGGCACGCCTCGCTTGGCTACGTCTGGGGCGAAGTGTTCGCCGAGTTGCTGCCCGAGCGCGCCGGCGTCGCACGGGCTCGCGCCTACGAGTTCGGGCAGAGCCGCGTGATCTGCCGGGTGCATCGCCAGAGTGACGTCGATGCCGGCCGCACCGTCGGCGCGGCCGTGTTCGAGCGACTGCACCAGGATCCGGAATTCGTCGCCGACATGGCGGCTGCGAAAGTCGAAGTGAAAAAGGCGCGCAAGCACGGCCCGCCCGTCGGCCGTGATTGCAGCGCGGAGACGGCCGCTTTGCAGGCGGCCGATCCGGCGCAACAGCCGCGCCCATGAGAGGGGAGAGGACGATGCACCAGAGCCGGCTGGCCGGATTCATCATCGACTGCAACGTGCCGGACCTCGCGGCCGCCGCGGCGTTCTGGGGTGCGGCCCTGCGCATGGAGGTCCGTGAGTTGCCGGCCGAGGAGGGTAGCAAGTACATGCGGCTCGTCGATCCCGAGGGTCGACTGCACATCGAGGTGCAGGCGGTCACCCATCCGAGTCGCGTCCACCTGGACATCGAATCGACCGACGTCGAGGCGGAAGTAGCGCGTCTCGAAGGTCTGGGTGCAAAGCGCGTGGCGCAGGTGCACACGTGGTGGGTGATGGAGGCGCCGACGGGGCAGCGCTTCTGCGTGGTGCGCAAGAGTTCACAGCCTGCGGCGCTCGAGCGCTGGCACCGGATCGTCGCCACGCGCAACATCACCGACCTCGACGACCTGCTGGCGGACGATGCAGTCTTCGAATCCCCGGCCGTGCACACGCCGCAGCGGGGCAAGGCAATCACCCGCAAGTACCTGGCCGCCGCGAGCGTCGTCCTGATGAACGACAGCTTTCACTACGTGGGTGAATGGCACGGTGAGCGGTCCGCCGTGCTCGAGTTCAAGTGCAAGCTCGGTGAAATCGAAGTCGACGGCATCGACATGATCGAGTGGAACGCGGACGGGCGAATCTCGAGCTTCAAGGTCATGGTGCGGCCGGTCAAGGCGTTGCAGACGCTGATGCCCTTGATGGCGGCGGAACTCGCGAAGCCCTGAAACCAAGGACAACCTACGATCAAGAGACTGGAATCGGGGCCGCGCATGTCGCAGGCCGTCGTGCATGGCAACACGGTCTGCGACGCCGGCCGGGACGTGGCGGCCGCGCCAGCCGTGGTGCGGGGCGGGACAGCGCGATACTGCGCCCCGCAACGGGTCGAGATCCAGGTGATCGCCGCGGGCCCTGCATCCGGCAGGCCCCCGGCGCTGCGCGCGTTGCCATCCATAACTGATTGATTCGCAATTAGCAGCAGGTTCAGCGGCATCGCTGCCCCAGCGGGGTCGCGAGCGGCTAAACTGCGCGACCCCATGCCGACCGACCCCCACGTTTACGTCGATGCCGACGCCTGTCCCGTCAAGCCGGAGGCCGTGAAGGTCGCTGAGCGGCACGGGCTGCCCGTCACGTTCGTCGCCAATGCCTGGCTGCAGCTGCCCCGCGCATCGCGCGTGCGCATGCAGGTGGTCACAGGTGCGTTCGATGCTGCCGACGACTGGATCGTCGAGCAGGTCGTAGCGGCCGACGTGGTCGTGACGGCGGACATTCCGCTCGCCTCGCGCTGTCTCAAGAAGGGAGCGCGCGTGCTCGGCCCCGCGGGCAAGCCGTTCACCGAGGACAACATCGGCAATGCGCTGGCGACCCGTGAGCTGATGTCCGACCTGCGCGCGTACGGTGTGGGTGGTGGTCCGCCGCCGTTCGGTCCGCGCGATCGTTCCCGTTTTCTCGAGGCGCTGGAGCTGGCCCTGCGCGAGGCGAAACGTCACCGCGCAGCCAGCAATGCTTCATCCCCGACAACTCCTGCCACGGCGCCCTGATGCTTTCCACGACCAACCTTTCGATCCAGTTCGAAGCCAGGCCGCTGTTCGAGCACGTCTCCGTCAAGTTCAGCGACGGCAACCGGTACGGGCTGATCGGCGCCAACGGCAGCGGCAAGTCCACGCTGATGAAGATCCTGGGCGGCGAGCTGGAGCAGAGTGCCGGCGACGTCGTGCTGCAGACCGGCATGCGCATGGGCAAGCTCAACCAGAACCAGTTCGCCTACGAAGACGAGCGCGTGCTGGGAGTCGTGATGCAGGGCCACGCCGAAATGTGGGCCGCCATGCGCGAGCGCGACCTGATCTACGCGAACGCCGAAGCGACCGACGACGACTACATGCGCGCGGCCGAGCTCGAAGGCAAGGTCGCCGAGTACGACGGCTACACGGCCGAAGCGCGCGCGGGCGCGATCCTGATCGACGCGGGCATCGACGAATCGAAACACAACCTGCCGATGCGCGAGATCCCGCCGGGCCTGAAGCTGCGCGTGCTGCTGGCGCAGGCGCTGTTCTCGCGGCCGGACGTGCTGCTGCTCGACGAACCGACCAACAACCTCGACATCCACTCGATCGGCTGGCTCGAGCGCACGATCAACGCGTACGACGCGACCATGATCATCATCAGCCACGACCGGCACTTCCTGAACCAGGTGTGCACGCACATCGCCGACCTCGATTACCAGCAGCTCAAGATCTACCCGGGCAACTACGACGACTTCATGCTCGCGTCGGTGCAGGCGCGCCAGCGCGTCGAGGCGTCGAACGCCAAGGCCAAGGCGCAGATCTCGGACCTGCAGGAATTCGTGCGCCGCTTCTCGGCCAACGCGTCGAAGGCGCGGCAGGCCACCTCGCGCAAGAAGCAGCTCGAGAAGATCAAGATCGAGGAGATCAAGCCTTCGTCGCGCCAGAATCCGTACATCCGCTTCGAGCAGGCCAAGAAGCTGTACCGTTCGGCGGTGACGGTCGAGGGCCTGACGTTCCGGTACCCGGGCGCCGACAAGGACATCTTCACCAACCTCAAGTTCACGATCGAGGCCGAGCAGCGCGTCGCGATCATCGGCCCCAACGGCATCGGCAAGACGACGCTGATGCGCTGCCTCGCGGGCGACCTGGCTCCGACGAGCGGCACCATCACCTGGGTGGAGAACGCGCAGGTCGGCTACATGCCGCAGGATCCGAGCGCGGAGTTCGAACAGAAGGTGGACCTGCTGACCTGGATGTCCACCTGGACCGGCAAGGCCGACGACGAGCAGATCACGCGCGCAACGCTGGGCCGGCTGCTGTTTTCGGGCGACGAGACCAAGAAGCCCGTCAAGGTGCTGTCGGGCGGCGAGAAGGGCCGCATGATGTACGGCAAGCTCACGCTCACGAAGCCGAACGTGCTGCTCATGGACGAGCCGACCAACCACATGGACATGGAAACGATCGAGTCGCTGCAGATCGGGCTGGAAAAGTACCCGGGCACGCTGATCTTCGTGTCCCACGACCGCGAGTTCGTGGGCGGGCTGGCCAACCGCATGATCGAGCTGAAGCCCGACGGCAGCGTCAACGACTTCACCGGTACCTACGACGAATACCTCGAGGCGCAGGGACTCGAATCCTAGGCGCGGTGGCGGCCCGGTGTGCCCGCAGGTCTGAGTGGAGAGCGGAAGTCCCCGGCAGTCGAATGCGGCCACCTGGCCTGATTGAATGATATGCTATGCTCATTATGTGCATAGAATCATTATGGCCGCGCGCAAGCCCGCTGGCATTTCTCCCCTGTCGTCTCAGCTCGGTTTCCTGACCTCCGACGTGCTGCGCCTGCTGCGCTGCTGATTTCGTGGCGCGGGTCAGTGACATGCCGCTCACACCGGCGCTGCACCGGTTGCTCTTCAGCGTGAATCAGTGCGCCCGGGTGCCGCCAGGTCGAACTGGCCGAGTGGCTCGAGATCACGCCCGTGACCGTCGGCCGCATGATCGACCGGCTCGAAAGCAGGGACTGGTGCGGCGGAGAGCGAGCCGGGCGACCGGCGTGTCTACCGTGTGTTCATTGCGGCGGAGGCGGGGCCATTGCTGGCGCAGATCAACGCCAAGGCCGAGCAGACCCGCGAACGTGCGTTCCGCGGCATGAACGCCGGGCAGCGCGAGGCGTTGCTCGCTGCGCTGGCACAGATGCGGGAGAACCTGCAGGCAGATCCGGCAGTGGACGGCACCGGCAAGAGGCGTAAACCGAATGCACGCTGAAGGCCTGTCGCAGGAGGTCGCGACCGGGTCGGTCACGCGATCGCGCTGGGTTCGTCCGCTGCTGCTGTGGCTGCTGCCGCTGCTCGTGGTCGCCGTGGGCGTGTACTGGTATGGCAGCGGCGGGCGCTATGCGACCACCGACAACGCCTACCTGAAGCAGGACCGTATCGATGTCGCACCGCAGATCGCGGGCGATGTGCGCGACGTCCGGGTCAAGGAAAATCAGGCGGTCCAGCCTGGTGAGGTCGTCCTGGTGCTGGACGACACACTCTTGCAGGTTGCGAAGATGCATGCGGAGGCGGAACTCGCCGCTGCGCGCGTGGACGTCGAATCGCTGCGCGCGGCCTATCGCGAAAAGCTCGGTGAAGTCGCGGTGGCGCGGCAGGCTTCGCATTACGCAGTCAGCGAGCTGGGCCGCCAGCAGGAGCTGGCGAACCGCAAGCTCGTTCCGGCCACCACGCTCGAAGGCGCGATTCGTTCGCGTGACCTTGCCATTGGTTCGATCGCCGTCCTGGAACTGCAGTTGGACCAGGCCAGGGCCAAGCTCGGCGGCGACGCGAATCGCCCGGTCGACGAACATCCGGCGGTACGGACAGCCGCCGCCATGCTCGAAAAGACCAGGGTCGACCTCAAGCACACGATCGTCCGCGCGCCGCGGGCCGGGATTGCAAGTCACCTGCCGCAGGCAGGGGACCACGTCGAGGCAGGACGCCCGGCATTTGCGATCGTTGCCGACAGCGGCGTCTACGTCGAAGCAAACTTCAAGGAGACCGATCTCGAGTGGGTGCGACCCGGTGAGACCGCAACCGTCGAAATCGACACGTATCCCTTGGAGCGGCAAGGTGACGAGTATCGCGCAGGCGACCGGCTCCGAGTTCTCGGTGCTGCCGCCACAGAACGCATCCGGCAACTGGGTGAAGGTCGTGCAACGCGTGCCAGTTCGCATCAGCATCGAAGCCGAGGCGGATGATCCACCGCTGCGCAGTGGCGCGAGCGCCGACGTGTCGATCGACACAGGACCGCACACACGTTTCGATCGCTGGTTCGGATCGCGGCACTGAACCGCGGCGCTATCCGCACGGGCCGCGCATCGTGACATTCCGCTCGCAGGCCGGCCGACGGCTGATGCTCTCACTGGCGACGGTGCTGTGCACATTGCTGTTCACTGTCGATTCGACGATCGTAAATGTCGCGCTGCCGCACATGCGTGGCAGCCTGCAGGCCACGCAGGACCAGATCGCGTGGGTGCTCACGTCGTACATCGTCGTCGGCGCAATCGCGACGCCGCTCGCCGGCTGGCTCGGCTCGCGTTTCGGGTTGCGGCGCGTGCTGACGATCAGCGTGGCCGGTTTCACGCTCGGTTCGGTGGCCTGCGGATTCGCCACGGATCTCGGCGAAATGGTGGCGTTCCGCATCGTGCAGGGTCTGTTCGGCGCCGCGCTCGTGCCGCTGGCGCAGGTTTCGCTGATGCAGGAGTACCCGCCCGAGCAGCACGGGCGAGTGATGGCGTTGTGGACGATGGGCATGCTCGTGGGGCCCATCATCGGGCCGACGCTGGGCGGCTATCTCACGGACACGCTCAGCTGGCGCTGGGCGTTCTTCATCAACGTCCCGATCGGGCTGCTCGCCTACTTCGGACTGCTCGAAGGGCTCGCCGCGGAGCACGACGATCACAGCCGTCCGTTCGACTGGACCGGTTTCATCCTGCTGTCGCTTGCGCTCGGGCTGTTCCAGCTCATGATGGACCGCGGCCAGACGCTCGACTGGTTCGAGTCGACCGAGGTCGTCGCCGAGGGTTCTTTGCGGCCGTACTGGGTTTCATGTTCGTCGTGCACTCAATGACGACCAGGCACGCATTCGTGGACCCGACCTTGTTCCGGGACCCGAATTTCCTCATCGCGGTGACGCTGATGTTCGTCATCGGGTTGTCCATGCTGAGTCCAAGCGTGCTGCTGCCGTCGTTCCTGCAGTCGCTGCGGGGCTACACGCCGACGCAGGCAGGGACGCTGCAGGCAGTTCGCGGCGTATCCGCCATCGTGGCGGTGATGATCGCCGGACGATTGGTGGGACGCATCGATCCGCGCATTCTTGTCGGTGCGGGCGTGCTGTTTTCCGCGATTTCGTTGCTGATGCTGGGCGGGTTCTCGCTCGACACGCCGCGTGCGCAGGTCATCATCGCAGGCATCGCGCAGGGTTGCGGCGCGCCGCTGATAGTCGTGCCGCTGTCGGTGATGGCGTATTCGACGTTAAGTCCAGCACAGCGGGCGGAGGCGGGCGCGATCCTGACGCTCATCCGCAATACCGGTTCGACCGTCGGTATTTCCACGGTGGTCGCAATCCTGGCGCGCTCGACCCAGATCAATATGAGTTACCTGGGCGAACACTTCTCGGCCTATGACGTGCAGCGCTGGCAGGCGACGGGTGTGGTTCCCGGAGCCAATCCCGGCACGGCGCATCTCATGGGCGAGATCGAACGGCAAGCCGCGGCGATGGCTTACGCGAACGATTTCCACATTCTCGCGCTTGCGACGATCACCGTGCTGCCGCTGGTCTGGTTTCTCAGGCCTCCAAAGGGCAAGGTGACGCGGCGCCTGGACGTCGCGGAAATGGGTTAGGGGCCGTCGGCGCAGCGCACCCGCACGATCGGCAGGAGGCGGATGCGCAAGGCGCCTGGTCAGGTATGCTCGCGACCTGCCTTGAACGGAGAGAGATCAATGACGCGACTGATCCTGACGCTGATGGCCATGGTGCTGACCTCGATACCTGCCTTGGCGGACACGCCAGCGCACGAGGCGCAGGCCCGGGAAATCTACGCTCGCAGCGTCGGCTTCCGGACCGCCGAGGGTCAGCGGCAGGTTCCAGCGATGGTTGCCTACCTGAAGGACGTGCTGACCAAGGCGGGTATCCCCGCATCCGACATCGTGACGCTCGATTCCGGCGAGTCGCAGGCAATGATCGTGCGCGTGCCCGGAAGACGGCACGACCGGCCGATCCTGTTCTCGGCACACATGGACGTCGTCGATGCCCGCCCGGAGGACTGGGAGCGCAGTCCGTTTACGCTGCTGGAGGAGAACGGTGTTTTCTACGGCCGCGGCACCAGCGACAACAAGGCGGGAGTCGCCGCGTTGATGTCGACTATCCTGCGCCTGCACGCAGGGCAGATGCGCCCGGCGCGTGATCTCGTCTTCGCATTCGTCGGCGATGAAGAAACCGGCATGTTGACGACGAAGCTCATCGCGGACCATCCGTGGGTGGCCAACGCCGAATTCGCCATCAACACCGACGCCGGCGGCGGCCTGCTCGACGACGCCACCGGCAAGCCGCTGATCTACCTCGTGCAGGGCGCTGAAAAGACCTACGCGTCGTTCGATCTCATGGTCACCAACCCCGGCGGTCACAGCTCACGTCCGCGCGCGGACAATGCCATCTACCAGCTGGCGCGTGCCATGCTCAAGGTCGAAGCGTATCGCTTCCCCGTGATGGCCAACGACCTGACCCGTGCCCACCTTGGTGCGGTCGGGCAGGCACATGAGGGCGAGGTCGGTGACGCATTGCGGCGGTTCGCCGCCGACCCCGCCGACGCGGCCGCGGCGGAAACGCTGTCCAGGTCGCCGGAATTCGTCGGCACGACGCGCACGACCTGTGTAGCTACGATGCTCGATGCGGGACATGCCGAAAACGCGTTGCCGCAGAAGGCAAAGGCCGTCGTCAATTGCCGGATCTTCCCCGGCGTTCCGGTCGAGACCGTGCGTGATGCGCCGGTGACGGCGATTGCCGATGCCGGTGTGCAGGTCACTACCATCGACACTCCGCAAGCGAGTCCGGTGTCGAGATGCGACCCGACGTAATGAAGGCCATAGCGGACGCAGTGCACGACAAGTACCCGGGCGTGCCGGTCGTTCCCTATCTCGAATCCGGTGGCACCGACGGCAAGGTCTATCGCACCGCCGGCATCCCGACGTTCGCGAGCTCCGGCCTGTTCTCGAAGCCGTCGGAGATGTATGCGCACGGCCTCAACGAGCGTTTGCCGGTCCGGTCCTTCTACAAGGGGATCGACCACATCTATCGGCTCGCGGTGGAACTCGGCGGCGCCAAGCGCACGCAGTAGTACCGCGCACGGCGATTGCCGGACATCGGGCGGACGCGACGTTATCGGTAAGCGTCGGCATGACGCTTACGCGGAACCCGAACGTGCACTTTCATGTGCTGTTCGTCGATGGGGTGCACCTGGCCGATGGCACTGACCAGTCTGTGTTCCGTCGTGTCGCCGGTCCGCCGGATGACCTGCTCGGTCATTCCATTACCTACCGCATTGCCGTTGGCGCGAGGGCCGGGCAGAAGACGTTCACGCTGCAGACCGTGCCGGCGAGGCCGCCAGAGTGGCTCGACGCCGCCAATGGGGCCGCGCGCGCCGGCGGGTTCTCCTTGCATGCTGGCGTGGACATCGCCTCGAACCAGCGCCCCAAGCTCGAACGGCGGTGCCGCCATGTGAGCCGGCCACCGGTAGCGAGCGAGCGCATGGCGCTGACGGCATCCGGCCACGTGCGCTACCAACTGACTATTGGTATTCCGTAGAGGCGTAACTCCCTCACGAACGCGTTGGCTGCGTCTTCGTCCTGTCCGATCATCTGGCTACGGTGATGCTCGTCGATGGCGAGTCGCAGCCTTGGTGCCAAGATACGGAATCCTGGAAGCAAAGCGTCGGGGGTGCGGCAGGACGAGACAAGCGTTCAGGCCGTGTTCAGATTTGCGGCGGCACCTCTCGCAGCGGCAACGCGGAGCATCAAGATCCCGCACGGACTTCCATTGACGCTCCTCCCAAAAGGGGAGATATTGCTCGGCGATGAGAGTCATCGCCAAGCGCAGCCTGAAAGTTCTGGGAGCGCCCCGGTTGCGCCGATGCGCGAGGCCCACTGCACAGTTGGTATGTAGAGGCGATCAAGGCGACCTGGCGCACCCCGCAGGACATCAAGGACCAGTACGCCAGCGCGAGCATCTGCGGCAACAACCGCGTCGTGTTCAACATCGGCGGCAACAAGTACCGGCTGGTGGTCGAGGTGCAGTACCAGGCGGGCATCGTGTGGGTGAAGTTCGTCGGGACGCACGCGCAGTACGACCGCATCGACGTGGAGACCGTGAATGACTATTAAGCCGATCCGCAACGACGACGACCTGCGACGCGCCTTCCGGCGCCTGGAGAAGATCTTCCAGGCCGTGGAGGGCACCCCGCAGGCGGACGAGCGCGACGTGCTCGTCACGCTTATCGAAGCGTACGAGATCAAGCACTACGACTTCGGGCCCGCCGATCCGGTGGAGGCGATCAAGTTCCGCATGGAGCAGGAAGGGCTGACGCCTCGCGATCTGGAGCCGTACATCGGGCAGAGCGGCCGCGTCTCCGAAGTGCTGAACCGGAGGCGCCCGTTGAGCCTGCGGATGGTCAAGAGGCTGCACGACGGGTTGAAGATCCCGTACGAGAGCCTGATGGCGGGGGTTCAGTAGAGCGTCGACAGGTGCAGAGAGCCGTAACGCGGGCGGCGCGAATCTTCACTGAACAGCAAATATCGCTGTGTCGTCGAATTCAAGGGCGCCGAGCTGACGGTAAAAAACTTGCTGACAGGTGATGCACGACAAGTACTTACGGCATTCGATTCGCCTTTATGTCGCGGGCACTCCAAGGGAGTGACCGGACATTTGGAGCGCGCCAGCCTCGTCAGCTCACCCGGCGGATAGGAATTTCAAACCGCCCCTGGAAGGGAGTCTACTTCGCCGAATGGGTCCTTATGTAGCCTCGCAAACCTGTCGCCGCCCGCCTGAACCCAGCCCTCTGGTTGGCCAGGCCTGCCACCGAGCGGCCCTCTTGCCCCGCAAATCCCCGCCCCTCCCGGCTTTGTCCCCTTCGAAGCCGCCCTCGCCTCGCCCAGCAGAACGCCGGTGCGCACCGGCCCCGCTCGACCGCTTCACCGGTCGACCCGAACACCCGCCGCTTCGATATCAGATCAGGCTGGCCGGCAACGGCGGCGCCCGCGCTCCCAACGGCCCTGCATTCCGCGAGATTCGGGCCATGGCAGGTCGTTCGCTGCCGAACTACATCGAGGAGGAGTTCGACGCCTACCTGAAGTGTGGGCCGCCTCGAGGAGGGTTTCCTGCGCCTGCGCTGCGAGCAGTGCCACGCCGAGAAGCTGGTCGCCTTCAGCTGCAAGAAGCGCGGCTTCTGTCCTTCCTGTGGCGCGAGTTGCTGAAGGCCGCTGGTCTCACCGGGCCACGGGTGCCACTGGAGCCGTCACGCTGATCCAGCGCTTCGGTTCGGCGCTGAACCTGAACGTGCACTTCCACATGATCTTTCTGGATGGTGTGTATCTGTCGGCAGGCGATCAGCCTGTCTTCCGCCACGTGCCGGCACCTACCGCAGCGCAGCTGCAAGTGTTGGTGCAGCAGATTGCCGAGCGCATCGGCAAGTTGCCGGAGAAGCGCGGCCTGATCGAGCGTGACATGGAGAACGCCTGGCTCACCGTCGATGGGCCAGGCGGCGCACTGGATGACCTGATCGGCCATTCCATCACCTACCGCATCGCGGTGGGCCCGCGCGCCGGGCAGAAGCTGTTCACGCTGCAGACGCTACCGGGCAGTGCAACGCCGGAAGCTGAGCAGCAAGGAGATCACCGCGGTGCCGCGCAGGCCGGCGGGTTTTCGCTGCACGCCGGCATCGATATCCAACCTGGCCAGCACCAGAAGCTCGAACGGCTGTGCCGCTACGTCAGTCGCCCGCCGGTGGCGGTGCATCGCATGGCGCTCGCATCGTCCGGGCAGGTGCGCTACACCCTGAAGACGCCGTACCGTGCCGGGATGGCACCACGCACATCGTGCTGGAGCCACTGGATCTGATGGCACGCCTGGCCGCATTGGTGCCACCGCCGCGGATGCATCTGACGCGGTACCACGGGGTATTCGCGCCGCACAGCAAGTTGCGCGCAGCAGTGACGCCAGCGGGTCGAGGCAAGGGCGGGAAGCGGCAAGCCGAAGAGGGCACCGGAGCCATCTTCCACCCCGCGCCATGTGGCCATGAGTTGGGCCAAGCGCCTGAAGCGGGTATTCGGGATCGACATCGAGGCCTGTGCGCGCTGCGGCGGGAAGCTCAAAGTCATTGCCAGCATCGAGGAGCCGGCCGTCATTGCGAAGATCTTGGCGCACCTGGAGCGCACGGGGCGTGCCGGGATTGCGGTAAGGGGTGGGGCGAGGTGGACTGGCCGGGTGCGGGCAGGGGCAACGACGGCCGGCAGGCGGCTTCCGGAGGCCACGTTCACCCGGTAGAGCCTGGTGGCCAGGTTCAGGCACGCCACAAGGCCGGTTCCCCGAAGTACACTGGGTCGCGGAGCCGGTTTGAAGTTCCTGTCCGCCCGCTCCGCCGCATCCGCACCGCCCGCTGGGCATCTGGCACAATCAACCCCATGAAGCCGTCCGACTCATTCCGGGTCCACCGTAAAGCGCTCCGGGAGATCATTGCCCGTCATGGCGTCACGCGACCGCGCATCTTCGGTTCTGCCGCCCTAGGTGAAGATCATGAGGGCAGCGACCTGGATCTGCTGGTCGAGCCGGCATCCAGCACAACACTGTTCACGCTTGCGG
This sequence comes from Pseudomonadota bacterium, assembly GCA_016704655.1. Taxonomy (GTDB): domain Bacteria; phylum Pseudomonadota; class Gammaproteobacteria; order Steroidobacterales; family Steroidobacteraceae; genus RPQJ01. Next base: position 227,343 of record JADIZR010000008.1, read on the forward strand.
CCCTGCAGATTGAGGCAGAGCGTTTGTTGGGGGGTACCGGTGGACGTGCTGACACCAAAGAGCCTGCCGCGTGGGTCACGGAATCAGGGCGCTGGAGATTGTCGGTGAGGCGGCCAACAAGGCACGCGTTGCAGCCCCGGCCTTGCAAAGCAGCGCGCCGGAAATTCCCTGGGACGTCACGTACGGCATGCGCAATCGCATCGTTCACGACTACTTCGAAGTCGATTTGGATGTTGTCTGGCAGACGATCCAGCGGACTTGCCTGTGTTGCGTCCGCAGATCGTGCAGCTGCTGTCACCGGATTTCGTGACGGTCCATAAGCAGCGTCTGCTGAATCGTTTTCAGGCTGATTGCTTTCGTGATCTATCAGCATGTCATACCCAAGCGGTGCATTCCAACGGTCATCTTGTCGGTAAATTCTTTGGCGCTCGCGCGAGAAAGTCAGCAGTCACGGCAACTTGCATTGCTCGTCAACAATTGAGTGGGAATAGGGGGCAGGTGCGCGCGTCGTTAAGTCAACGAAAACAATTAGTTAGACGCGCTCGTTGATAATGTGCCGTGAATCATCAATTTGGATCAAGGCATCCGGATCGCCTTGATCTGAAACGAGTATGCGGTCTTTGCACCGACGTAGGGCGGGGATCTTGCGGAAGTTGACGGTATTTCAGGCGCTGCATGCAGCGGCCGGCGGCCCGTGTCCGCGGAGTCCTGATACCTCGTGCCCGCGACCGGTCATCAAGCGCTCTGCGGCACTACGATAACGAAATTATTGCACGATAACATTATTCGCGTTATCGTGCGCTCGCTATGTTAGATAAAGCCCGCGCCAAGCGTGACGACGACGTTGCCGTCCATGCGTATCTGCATGAAACCTTGGGAATCGCACCCAAGGTTCGCGCGTGGGCGGGGACTGGCAAGCTGCCCTATTTCCTGCAGGAAGCGTTCGAGGTCCGGGAACTGAAGCTCCTGGATCGCCAGATTCTCCTGGCGATCGATCAGCGGGCCGACCGGCCGGGGCTGGCCAACGTTCGCGGCCAGATGGACAAGCTCCGGCAACTGGCCGGGATGCCGGTGGTCTACGTCACTCGCACCCTCGCGTCCTACGAACGCAAGCGCCTCATCGAGCAGAAGGTGCCGTTCCTGGTGCCGGGCAACCAGCTCTATCTGCCGGATCTCGGGATCGACCTGCGCGAGTACTTTCGCAAGCCGACGGGCGCAGCACAGACCGCGCTCAGCCCGGCGACGCAGGCGATGCTGATCGCCGTCCTGCTGCGAAGGCCGTGGCGCACCGAGTGGCAGCCCGCCGAGGTGGTCGGCGAGCTGGGCTACACCCCGATGACGCTGTCGCGAGCGGTCAAGGAGCTCACGGCCGCCAGCATCGCCACCCTGCGCACCGAGGGGAGGGTGCGATGGCTCCATACGGAGCGCACGGCCGCGGAGACCTGGGAGCATGCGAGACCCATGCTGCGCAGCCCCGTCAAGCGTCGAGCCTGGGTGCTTCCTCCTCAGAAGACGAGGCCGCGTCCGCTGAGGCTCGCGGGTCCGAGAGCGCGCTGGCGCGATATTCGATGCTCACCGAACCTCAGTGGACGACCTACGCCGTCGCACAGGCGGAGTGGAAGGCGGCGACACAGGCCGGCTTCGAGACGCTGCCCGAGCCGCTGCCGGGTGCCTGCGAATGGGAACTCTGGCACTACAGCCCAGCACTCGTGCGAGACAGCGATACGGTCGATCCGCTTTCCTTGACACTCAGCCTGCAGGGCAACCAGGACGAGCGTGTTCAACTCGCGCTGGATGAACTCAAGGAGCGATTTCCGTGGTGAGGGGACTGGACGTCTTTCGTGAGCACTTCGCCGGCCACGCCGACCAGTTCGTGCTGATCGGCGGCACGGCCGCGACGCTTGCGATGGAAGAGGCGGGGCTCGAGTTTCGTGCCACGAAGGACCTGGACATCGTCCTGCACATCGAGGCGCTCAGCCCGTCATTCGGCGAAGTGTTCTGGCGCTTCATCGAAGCGGGCGGCTATGAAATCCGACAAGCCAGCGACACCGGGAAGCCGGTCTTCTATCGATTCCAGAAGCCGGCCGATGATCGCTTTCCCGTCATGCTCGAGCTGTTCTGCCGGGCCCCTGAGGGGATCAAGCTGGCCGAAGGAAGTCACCTCACACCGATTCCCGTCGACGAGGCCGTCGCGAGCTTGTCCGCGATCCTGCTCGACGATGCGTACTACGAGTTCATCCTTGCAGGACGCAGGGAAGTCGACGGCCTGCCGTGGGTGGGCGAGGACAGGCTGATTCCGCTCAAGGCCAGCGCCTGGCTGGACCTTGGCGAACGTCAGGCCAGGGGTGAGCCGGTCGACACAAAGAACATCCGCAAGCACGCGAACGACGTGCTCCGCCTGTCGCAGCTGCTCGCCCCGGACACGCGAATACCAGTCGCCGAGCGAATCGCGCAGGACTTGAACCGCTTCCTCGACGCGATCGAGGCAGATCGCTCGATCGATCCGAAGTCGCTCAAGATCAACAGCAGCGTCGGCGAGATTGCCGAACGGATCGCGCGGGCCTACGGCTTGGATCCACGGCGCGCGACGTGATCACGATTAGGTTATGTTGGCCGGCACCCGCGCAGCGTCACGTGCGCGGGACGCACTGAGCTGACTCACGATTCCGGGACGATCGACCGGCGCCAATCATCGTCCGCTGGTGTGCAGAAGTCCGATCGCCGATTCCATCAGTCCGTCGAAGCGGGGATCCCTCTGGCCGCTGACCGGGATTCAACGATAGACGGGGCGTTTCCCTGCGGCGGAGTTTCTACGCGAGCCCCCGCGTGACCGCGGTGTGGGTCGAAGGGTAGAATTTGTCCTGCTCTTGGGGAGTAGTCGACCGTCGGCCTCGGCCGAGCGGGGCTCGCGTCAACACACTTGGCCTGTCCTGGCCATGGCACGAGCGGCGGGATGTCCGGCGAGACCATTGGCTGCGGGTCCCCTACCTGGCTGGGGGAGGGTGCGCGGTCATTCGGTTACTCGTCCCGGCCCTGGAGCGTCCCATGGAAGCTCTTGCTCGTCTCGATCGGCATCGTTGCGCTCGCCGAGATCGGGGACAAGACACAGTTGGTGACCCTCGTGCTGGCCGCGTGCTACAAGAAGCCCTGGCCCATCGTCGCGGGCATCTTTGTGGCGACCCTTGTCAATCATGCTATCGCCGGTGTGGTTGGCGCTTGGCTCACCAAGGTGATCGGCGCCGATGCCATGCGCTGGATCCTCGGGCTCTCGTTCATTGCGATGGCGGCCTGGATGTTGATCCCCGACAAGCTGGACGATGATGCCAGTGCGTCACGCAAGGTTGGCGGCGTATTCGTGACGACCACCTTCCTCTTCTTCGTCGTGGAGATCGGCGACAAGACTCAGATCGCCACCGTGGCCCTTGCCGCCCGCTTCGACTCCTCATCGCCGTGGTCATGGGCACGACCATAGGCATGTTGCTCGCCAACGCCCCGGTCGCATTCTTCGGCGAGACGCTGGCCCGGCGACTTCCGGTGCGCGCGGTCCATGTCGCGGCAGCGCTGGTGTTTGCAGCGCTAGGCGTCGGCGTGCTGACTTTCGGCTAGGCGATGCTCGGGCTTCTCGACGCGCGATCGAGGCAGATCGCTCGATCGATCCGGAGGCTCCAGATCAACAGCAGCGTTGCCGAGATTGCCGGACCGGATCGCGCGGGCCTACGGCTTGAGTCGACCCCGCAAGGCGTGATCGTCAACCGGCGGCTGGGAAGCGGCGAGCGTGCCCACATCGGTGGAGCGTCTAAGACCGGACTTTCGTAGCACGAGACGCAGCGCGCCGGCGTCGTTGAATAGCAGTCCGCGCGCCTGAACGACCGAACCGATGCTCCGTTTTGCCGCACCGGTCAGCAGAGTCGTCGCACGCTGGTAGACCGTGACCGATGTCTTGCCGTGAGCTTGGCGAAGGCCGAGTCGGCGGGCACCGTCAGGACGAAGGTGGCCTCCGAGCCCGACGGCGTGTATCCGGAGACCGTCCCCGCAGCCCTTGCTGGGCCAGGCGCACCGACGTCGCCGTCAGCGTGCCACCACCGGTCATGCCGTGCATCCCCCGCCCTGCATCCACTGCGAGGTGCTGAGCGCTTCGACGCGTTGCCCCGCGCTCATTCGCGCGATCGAAGCGCGGTGTGAACGGAAGGTTCGCCAGGTCGACATTCAACGCGTCGATGGCGAAGGTCGTGCTGTCGCCGATGTTGACCGTTGTCGTGCCCGCCAGACCCGACGCCATCATTCCGCCGCTGGCGCCGTCGTGCATCACCAGCACCAGCTGCGTAGGTGGAGTGCCCGTCACCGTCGCAATCACGCCGCCGGACATCGCGCCGCCGGACGCCATGTGCGACTGGACGTGAGAGGCGACCCACGTACCGTCCGGCTGGAGGCTTGCATCCACGGAGACGATCTGTCCGGCGCCCATCCCGTGCTGGCCGCCCGTCCTTCGTAATGCGTACCGCTATGGGTTGTCAACGGAATGCCGCTCAGGCCCTGCATCATCGACAGCGTGAATGCGTTGGTGCCGGTTCCGCCCACGACCCCGACAAGACCGTGCAGGCCGCCCTGTTCATGGTGCTGGCTGTTGGCAAGGGCGAGACCGTGCTGCGCGGTCAGCGAGGGCGACATGCTCACGTTGCCCGCAGAGTCGATGCCGACCGAGGCCCACATGTTCATGTCGAAGTTGACGACCATCGGCGTCGAGCCGACCGTCAGCGGCGAGCTGAAGGTGACGTGACTGGTCATCGGTCCCGCGACCTGTCGTTGCAGCGGCTGTCCGGTCGCGGGGTCCATGTGCATGACGGTGGCCGCGCCGAACGTCATCGTCGCACCCGTGTACATGCCGTGCGGGACGTTCGTGACGGCCAGCGGCGCGACGGTGCCCATCAGGTGCATCAGCTCCATTGGCCGCGGCGAGGACAGCACGGTCACCGACTGGCCGTCCGCCCGATGGAGGGCGACCGAGTTGACGGTGACGTTGACGGCCATCAGCCGATCGGCTGGATCGTCGCCGAGATTGATCTGGACCGGCGATGTCGCCGTGGTCGGCGCGGTCGTCGGTGGCGTGTTAGAAGTGGCTGGCGACGTTCCACTGCCGCCGCCACCACAGGCGGCCAGCATCAGCGCGGCCGTCATCAGCGCAAGACGTCTCATCGGTGCTCCTCTCGTGAAGCCCTATGAAACACCCCTCAAGACGTCGGCATGTTGCGATGCATCAAGTGACGTTGCGCAAATTCGAGTGAGGGGGGAAGTCCTGCGCTGGCTCCGTTCCGGCGGCCCTACCAAGTGTTGGTGATCGATCGTACAGCCGCAAGGTGGTCGGCTGGTCGGTGAGTGCGCCAACGACCAGCTCGCTGGTCATCGACGCACTGACGTGGCCGCGTGGCGTAGAGGCAAGCCCGCCGCGTTGCTGCATCACTCCGATCGGGCACTACACCTGCAAGGATTGCCGCGGCGTCGCCGGCGTGTCAGTCGCGGTGGCGATACACCTCGACGCGCGCTGGCGGCAGATTGCCCCAGACACGGCTCTTGGCGACGAGATCGAAGCAGCCGGGTACGCGCGTGGCCGAGCGCGATCTGGTAGGTGTACTGCACGAGAACCCCGCCGCGCTCGAGCACTGCGCAGATCTGCGCTCCGATCGCGCGGACTTCCTCCCGGGACAGCGAAATCATCGGCAGGCTCGAGACCACGGTGGCGGCGGGCCCCCGCCTTCATCGTGCGCCAGCAGTCGCGCGAGTTCGACCGCGTCGCCGCGGATCACGCTGACGCCGCGAAACGTCTCCCGCAAGTGGCGCGCGAGAATCGGGTCGCGCTCGACGACGATCAGCCGGTCCGGCGGCAGGCCGCGCGCGAGCAGCGCCGAGGTGATGGCACCCGTGCCCCTCCGAGTTCGACGACGAGACCGGCGGAGGCGTCGACCGCGGCGGCGACCGCACGCGCGAGCCGCGGCGAACTCGGACAGCAAGCGCCCACGGAGCGGGGTTGCTCAGTAATGCGCGCATGAAAGCGCCAGCTGAGCGCCGCGCTTCGCGCCTGTCGCAGCACTCCTCGGCCTCGATCAGGCGACTTGCGGCTGTCGATCCGGGGCGGGAGTAGACGCGGGCCATCCAGAAGCAACTTGCGAGCAGGACGGCAAGGACATCGCAGGGATGCGGAAACATCGGTAGCGAGTATCCGTCCGTTCAGGGCTCACGAATACTGCGTGGCCACGGCTACTGGATCTTGTCCAGCGCGTCGAAGACGATGCCCGGGGTCAGCAACTGCGGCAGCAAGGCCGCTTTCCCTGAGCGGTCGTACAGCACGTACAGCGGCACCCCGTTGCGCCCAAACTCGGCCAGCGCCTGCGTGATGCGCTCGTCGCGACTGGTCCAGTCGGCGCGCATCAGGACGACGCCGTCGGCAGCGAACCGGGCGCGAACCCGTTCGGTGTCCAGCACGGCCTTCTTGTTGATCTGACAGGTCACGCACCAGGCTGCCGTGAAGTCGACGAAAACCGGCTTGCCCTCACCATGCAGCTGAGCCAGCGTCTCGCGCGAATAGTCGATCCAACCATCGCCGAGCGCCACCTTGCTGGTACCCGCCGCTCCCGCGCCCACGATCGGGGTGAACGTCAATGCAGCGACCACTGCACCGGCCAGGGCCACCCAGCGGAACACGCTTGCGCCGCGCTGAGACAGGCCAAGCGCCCACAGCGCGAAGCCGACGGCCACCATAGCGCCCAGTGCCAGCGCGACCTCGCCGGCATCGACCTGCTGCATCAGCACCCACAGCAGCCAGACGCAGGTCGCGAACATCGGAAACGCCATCAACTGCTTGAAGATCTCCATCCAGCGCCCCGGCCGCGGCAATCGGGCCAGCCAGCGCGGAAACAGTGTCAGCAGCAGGTACGGCAGCGCCATACCGACGCCGAGCGCCGCGAAGACCGACATCGCGATAGCCGGCGGTTGCGTGATCGCATACCCGAGCGCCGCACCCATGAACGGCGCCGTGCACGGCGAAGCGACGATCACCGCCAGCACGCCGGTGCCGAAACTGCCGCGCCAGTCGGACTTGCGCGCCAGCGCGTCGGCCGCCTGCGAGTTGACGACGCCCTGCCCGAACGTGAACTCCGAACACGCTGAGCAGGTTCAGGCCGATGACGAAGAACAGAACGGTCAGCGCTGCGATCACCCACGGCGTTTGCAGCTGAAAGCCCCAGCCGAGCGCCTGGCCGGTCTGCTGCAGGGCGAGCAGCAAGGCAGCCAGCAGCACGAACGAAAGCACGACGCCAGCCGTGAACGCGAGTCCATGCGCGGCCAGCGGACCGGACTGCGTGCGGTGTTTCGAAAGCCCGATCAGCTTCAGCGACAGCACCGGGAACACGCAGGGCATCAGATTCAGGATCAGCCCGCCCAGAAGCGCGCCGCCGAACGCAATCAGCAGCGTCATCGAGGCTGAGCTGCCAACTGGATCCTTGCCCGCAGTCTCGAAGGCGCTCGCCGCGACCGCGCCAGCAGAAACCGGCGCCTCGACTGTTGCGGTCCACCCGTTGGGAACGGCCGGCCCGCCGTTGGCGACGATCACGCCCTTCAGCGTCTTGAAATCGGGCGCGGCCGCCGTCGCCGCGGTCAGGTACACGGCAGTCTGCGTCCCTTCGCGCTTGGCGAGGATCTGCGCCGCAGACGGTTCGATGCGGGCTTCTTCCAGCGGATAGAACTCGACGCGGTCCATCCGGCGGTCGCTCGGCAAGGCCAACGCCAGCCGGAGCCGCTTGCCGTCGAGCGTTGCCTGCGCCTCCGGCGCCGGCCAGCGGCTGCCGGAACCAGCGCGCGGGCCGCCGCGAACAGGCTCGCCGCGGCAGAAGGTTTGGCATGACTCGCGGACCGGCAGCGTGAGGCTCAACGTGGCCCCATTTGGAATGCAGACGTCCTTGCATTCGAGCCAATCCGCCTTCGCCTCGGCCCGCACCGTAACCGACCCGCCCGTCGCCAGGTTCTGCGGGACGCTCAGTGTGGTCAACAGCATCGTTTCGGTCTTGTAGCCGAAGTTCACCATCGGCCCTAGCGGCAGCCGCTGCGGATGCGGCCATTCGATCGGCCCCGCGCTGAAACCCGGCGGCAGTTGCCACGCGATCTGAGTGGGCAATCCGGCATCGCCTGGGACCTGCCAGTAGCTGTACCAGCCTCCGGATGGCACCAGCCTCAGGCCGACCAGCAGCGGCTGGCCCGGCACCACCGCATCCGTCGCCGCGAGTAGTTCACCCTTGATGTTCGCCGCGGGCGCACCTGAAGCGAGGAAGCGATTCGATCTGCGCGGTCGCAGACGCAACCAGCCCGAAGCCGATTGCGAGCGAGCAGAAAACGGACCTCACTCGTGTAGACAGCATGCTGAAGGGCTCCAGTCGCATTCCATGGCTCGGCACCCCGGCTCGCTGCGGCGATTTGGCACGCAATCTGATCATCGTCCGCAGGTTTGGTTGCAGCGAATGGCCGAAAAGCGCGGCCGCTCGGTTAGTCCGTTTCCATGAAGCTCGGGCGGAGTCGTCTCGAGATGCCACTGGCTAACGCGGCCGCCCGCACTGACTGCAGAACTTCGAATCGGCCGACAATTTCGCGCCACAACCCGCGCACTTTGCGATCAGCGACGCGCCGCAACGCTGACAAAACTTCGCATCGGCCCCATTCGGCCCCCGCACTTGCCGCAGGCGTTATCTGCGCTCGCCGGTGGCATATCCTGCTGCGGCGAATAGTCAGTCGGCGAACCGCCGCGCTGATAGCGATACCCGCCGTGGTGACTGCCGCCATGGCCGCGGCGGTAGCTTTCCCCCGGGTGGCCGCCCAAGCCTCTGAGCAAACGCTCGAGAAAACTCATGACTCATGCTCCACGCGCTTCGGATCCTGTCGATTGCCGGGCTGTCTGCCACCGACGTCGCTTGGATGTACCCAGCAGCGGATGCCATGCAAAAGCGTCAGATTTGAAACCCTGAACTCGGTGGAGAGTCAAGCCGGTCAATTTCGACCGCGTTGGTGTTCGGCTCAATGCCGATGGTCGGCGGCCGCGCCGCCGAATCCGTGCCGTGCCGCAGCCTGTTCGCAGGCTTCGCGCTCGACCTGGACCGTCGAGTGGTGGATGTCGAACCGTTCGGCCAGCAGTGCGCGCAGTTGCCGCACCAGCTCGAAGGGTTCGGCGGTCGTCGGATTACCGACCACGTGCACTGTGAGGCTGACCTTTCCACTCGAGATCGACCAGACATGCAGGTCGTGGACGCCGGCGACGCCGGGTATCGAAGCAATCGCCCGTTCTACCTCGTCCATCCCGAGGGCCTTCCGGCACTCCTTCCAGCAAAACGTTCAGGCTCTCACGCAGGAGAGTCCGGTGCGTGGCAGCACCCACAGGCCGATCGCCACGGCGATCACGGAGTCGACCGCCGACCATCCGGTGAACCGGATGATCAGCGCGCCGACAATGACGCCGACGGAGCCGAGCATGTCGCTCCACACTTCGAGGTAGGCGCCCTTCACGTTGAGGCTGGATTCCTTGCCAGCACTGAGCAGGCGCATGCTGATCAGGTTCACCACGAGCCCGAAACTCGCTACGACGAGCATCGTGATCGAGTCGATCGCCGGCGGTTGCTGAAGCCGCCGGTACGCTTCGATCAGGATGTAGATCGCGACCAAGAACAGCAGCACGGCATTGAAAGTCGCGGCGAGAATCTCGAAGCGGTAGTAGCCGAAGGTCCTGCGGCCGTCGGCCGGGCGCTTGCCGATGCGGATGGCCGCGAGTGCGATCGCGAGGCCGGCCGTATCCGTGAACATGTGCGCCGCATCCGATATCAGCGCCAAGCTGCCGGAGAGCAGGCCACCGACCACCTCGGCAATCAGGAAGGAGCCCGTCAGGCCGAACGCCCACCACAGAGCCCTTTCGTTGCCGGTCGTCCGGTGCGCGTGACCGCTTCCCATTCGTGAGATCCGTCGTGTGTGACGGTGCGTGGCCGCTACCGTTACCCGTTCGCGTACCCTCGGAGCCGCTCAGGCAGGAGCGTAATCACGACGGACAGCAGCGAAGATCAGCGCGGCGGCGTTGAACACGATACCGGTGTCCGCGGAATTGAATGCCGGCCATCGATCATTTTCCGTCTTTCTTCAGCATGTCGCCGCTCGCCGTGGCAGCGCGCACCTTCGCCTTGACCTCGATCGTCTCGCGCTTGCCGCCGCTTTCAACGACCAGCGTCACGGGCACGACATCACCGTCCTTCATCTGCTGCTTCAGGTCCATCATCATCACGTGGTAGCCGCCGGGCTTCAGGTCGACCGTACGACCCGCAGGCAGCGCCACCGACTGCACGGCGCGCATACGCATGACGTTGTTCTCCATCTTCATTTCGTGGATCTCGACGACACCCGCAACCGGCGAGCGGGCTTCGATGAGCTTCGCGTCCGTGGCCGACCTAAGTTGCATGAAGGCGCCGGTGGACATCTGCTGCGGAACGGTGCCTCGGATCCACGGGTCGCCGACGGTGACCTGAGCGGCAGCGGGAAGCGTGACGGAAAGCGCGACGCATGCGGCCGCGGCGTAACGAGTCGATTTCATGCGAGGAATCCTCGGTTCGAATAAAGGCGCGCGCTCGGCGTGCGAAAAAGACCGCTGGCACTCAGCGGCGGGATTCGGGCAGCGTCGCGGCGGGACAGCGTAGGTGCCCTTTCCGGCGCGTCTTGCACATGTGCTACTGCTGGAACCGGTGCCTGCGCCAGCGCGTTGACCGTGTTGGCTGGGCGCCTCACGGATGCGCGTGCCTCGTCCGCGGCACTGCAGTGATGGGAAACCGGTGCGGCGTACAAAGTCCCAAGCGCCGAGGAGCCCAAAGGCGTCAGCGCGCGAACTTCTGCAGATACCCGAGGATGGTTTTCATCTCTGACTCGCTGGGCACTTTCACTCCGCGCCACCCCGAGGCGTTGAAGTTGCTGATGTTCGTCGACATGCGCGCAGTGACAGCCGCCCACTCGGCAGCGGTATGCAGCTCGGGCGTCGGTGCGGCGTGACATTGGGTGCAGTAGGTGGTCACAAGTTTCGCGCCCGCTGAGGCAGGCTCGGGCAATGGTTTCGCGGCCTGCCCGTTTGCCATCGGTCCGCCCCACATCCAACCCATGCCGCGCATCGACTGCATGTTGCGGTACATGTCCTGCCAGTGTTCCTGCAGCAGGCGCTGGCGTTCGGCCGGGTCGGTGGTGGACTGGATCTTCGCCATCTGATCGTGCATCCGCTGCATGTTCTGGAACATCTGCGAGCGGTACTGTTCGGCAGTCATGCCAGGAGGCAGCTGCCATGCGGCGCCGGGCATGCCGGTCATCGGGCAGCCCATCATCCAGTCGCCCTGAGCGCGCGGCCCCATCATGCCGCGCCCCATCATTCCGGGACCCATCATTCCAGGGCCCATCGGAGGAGGTCCCGAAGTCGGAGGTCCCATCCGCATCCAGGGCATGCCCTGCATGTGTCGCATGTAGTCCTGCATGGACTGCCAGTGCTGGCGCATCTGGCTGTGCTGCGACGCCGCCGCCTGGGTGGCACTCAGCTTGTCCAACTGTTGCTGAATCGCGCGAATCTGTCCTTGAAGCTCCTCGATTTGCGCGTTGCTGGGAGCGGTCTGTCCGGGCTTTGCATCGGTCGCAGCAGCAACTGCCAGGTTGGCCTGAGGTGTCAGTACTGCAATCAATGCCGCAGCAACTGAATTCGCGAAGATTCGCCGCATTTTCATGACTACCTCCTCCATCAAGAGACGCTCTTTCCGAAGCGGACAGTTTTTCCGATCGACGTAGTTCGATCGCTTACGTTCTGGCACGACAACCTGCGAGATCCTCGTCGCGGTGGGCTACTGGCCGTACGCCAGGCGAGTTTCACTCTTGACCAGCGCCTTCAGCTGTTCCGGCCCGAACTGCGGCAGAGGCTTTCCGTTGACGAAGAACTCCGGCGTTTTCGTCACTTTCAGCGCGACAAGATCTTCCCGATCCAGTTTGAGCGTTTCAGTGATCTTGGGGTTCTGCAGGTCCGCCTTGGCCCGTGCGATGTCGACTCCCACGTTGCTGATGATGTTCCAGACGAGCTCGGGCCTCGGATTGTCGTGCGAGGCCCACATGGACTGAGACGCGAGGACCGCTTCCAGCGCCTCCCAGTACTTGCCCTGCAGTCGCGCCGCTTCGAGGATGCGGACGATCTGGTCGGACCCCTGATGCAGCGGCGCATAGCGCACGACCAGACGCACCTGTTGGCCAAAACTCGCCGTCACAAGACTCTTGACCAGCGGTGCCATCGCGCCGCAGGTTTCGCATGCAGGGTCCAGGAACTCGACGATCGTGACCTTCGCAGACTCGCTGCCGAAAATCGGCGAGTGAGGACGAACCAGATTCGCCGATCTGCTGCTTGCCAAACCAGCGCGCTCGCTGGTCTGCGACTGTTGGTAGAGCTTGCTGCCGCCGACGAAAGCCACCGCGGCGAGCACGATGGTGCCTATGACGATCAACGATTTACTCATCCTGATTTCCTCGATTTCAAGATCCACAGCAGAATCACGATCAGTGCGAATGCCGTCAGCGAAAGAAGCGGCAATGTGATAAAGCCCAGCAGTTCCAACTTGACCTCAGCGCACGACGGCCCTTGTCCGCACGGCACCATATCCTTCGGCACCAGGCCCCAGACCAGCAAGGTGTGATACGCCGCGATCGCTGTGCCGACAAGTGCCAGCGGCAGCGCATAGCGCACGACCCGGGCATCGAAAGGGAGCAGGGCGATGGCGAGCATCAGCGCGAGCGGGAACATCGCGATCCGCTGGTACCAGCAGAGCACGCATGGTTCCAGCCCCATGATCTCGCTGGAGAACAACGCCCCGAGCGTCGAAACAAGCGCGATCAGCCAGGCGGAGAACAGCAGTGCCCACTGGGCGCTGCTCGAGCGGGATGGACGGGGGCTCATGCTGAACTCGCGCGCAATGAGAAGCGCTGGGCGAGGTATGGCAATAACTCGCGGCCGGATGCTGCACGCCAGGTCATAGAAGCCTCTTGATGTCCGCCGCGATGAGGTCCGCACCCATGCCATAGCGCACGAACAATCGGAGGCGACCCTCGGGATCGAACACGTAGCTGGCCGCGGTGTGATCCAGTGTGTATTTCATCGCGTCGGCGCCCGGCACCTTCTGATAGAAGATCTTGAAGTCCTTCGCAACCGCCGCCGTCCCCTCCACGCTGCCGCGCAGCCCGAGAAATGTCGGGTCAAAGGCCGGCACATACTGCGCCAGCAGGGCCGCGCTATCCCGTTCGGGGGTCGAGGGTTACGAAGATCACTTGCACGCGGTCACCGTCTCGCCCGAGCTTCTTCTTCACTGCCGCCATGTCCGACAGGGTTGTCGGGCATACGTCAGGGCAGTTCATGAAGCCGAAGAACAGCACCACGACCTTGCCGCGGAAGTCCGCCAGCTTGCGCGTCGTCCCGGTGTGATCGGCCAGCGAGAAGTCGGGGCCGATCGAACTCCCGGTGATGTCGACGCCATTGAACTTCTGCGGCTGGCAGGCCGCCACTGCGATGCAGACGACGAAGAGAAGTGCGGTGCGAACCATGCCTGTAGCGCTTTCCTGCGAAGGAGCCGTGGATTGTCTCAAGGACGAGCGGACTTTCGCCGCTCGGTGCGCAGCAGCGTTGTCGGTGCGCAGCCGTCCGCAGCCGACCGTGTATGTGGCAACACACCTGCGACGATCAAAAGGCCGGCGCCGCCGACGACCAGGATGTCGGCCAGATTGAACGCGGGCCAGTGCCAGTCCCGCCAGTAGAAGTCGAGGTAGTCGACGACCGCTCCGAGGCGGAAACGGTCGATCACGTTGCCGAGCGCGCCGCCGATGAGACCAGCGTATGCCACCGCCTCGAGGCGATTCTTCACGCCGCGCCATAGCATCCACAGCAGGATTGCACTGACTGTCAGTCCGATCGCCGAGAGGAAATACCGCTGCCAGCCGGAGGCGTCGGCAAGGAACGAAAAAGCAGCTCCGGGGTTCAGCACGTGCTGAGGTTGAACCAGGTGTCACCTCCACGCGTGCATGCAGGGGCAGGGCGGCAGCGACAATGGCCTTTGTCGCCTGGTCCAAGGCGGCCAGCGCGGCGGCAAAGCATCCAAGCCGGCCAGCGACGTCGGTGTCGAATGATGGGGCGGTCAATGTAGGCCCTTCAAATGAGCGCGCTTGGCGCAAAGCATTCGGAGTCCTTCACTTGTCTTCCTCTGTCAGCAGCTTCTGCAGGTCCGGCGGAACGGGCAGCGAGGCAAACGCGCTGACGTTTGATCCGCCTGTGTTGCCGACCGGCAGGCGGCCCGTTAGGTGTCCAAGTGGCGTGAGGACGAGTCTCAGCAATTGACCTGCCACTTCGCCCAGGTCGCCGCGGCGCCACCCAATGCGCAACATCCAGACGTGCACTGCCCAGTGGCGTCCAAGCTGCCTTTGGCCGAGCAGATGGGCGCGTTCCAGCAGGCTGAAGGCGGCCTGCAGGTCCCCGGCGCGGTAAAGAGTCCTGGCCGTGGCGAAGGCCTCGTTGAACGCCGAATCTCGCGAACTCACTTCTTCTCCTGCGGTACTTGGTTCCGATTGCCGAAGGCGCCGAACTCGTAGAAGACGCTCGCGAGCGATGCCACCACGAGGATTAGCAGGAGCAAGGCGGTGCGGAGGTTGCGCCGGGACAGTTCTCGATCCGCACGCGGCGGTGTCTTGAGTGGCGGGTCGGACTTTTCTTCATTGGCGTTCATGTCGTCACCCGAGGCTGTCGATCGCCAACGGGCGCGCTGAGCAATCGCAGACCGTTGGCGACAACCCAGGGAGGCTGGCGCCCATATCGGCGAATACCGCCATCCACATCGTGGCGCTGCCGAAAAGGGCCAGCACGAGGAAGACCGCCTTGATCCCCAGCGCCAGGGCTGATGTTCTGCCAGAGAATCGCACTGGTACGCCTCGAAAGGCGTATGGTTTCGGGGACCCGGCGCAGATCGTCGTTCATGATCACGATGTCGGCCGCCTCCATGGCCGTGTCGGTGCCGATCGCCCCCATCGCAAAGCCAACGTCCGACTGGGCCAGCGCCGGCGCGTCGTTGATGCCGTCGCCGATCATTGCGGACGGTCCGTAGCGCTGCTGCAGGGCCTTCAGCGCACCCAGTTTGTCCGTTGGCAGCAAGTCGCCGCGGGCATCGTCGATTCCCGCCTGCTCCGCGATCGTGCGCGCCGTCGCCGCGTTGTCGCCCGACAGCATCAGCGGATGGACGCCAAGCGCCTTGAGTTCTGCCACCGCATCGGCCGAATGCGCCTTGATCCCGTCGGCGACCGCGAAGATGCCTAGCACGGCGCCGTCGGAAGCCAGGACCGTCACCGTCCGGCCGGCGGTTTCGTGCACGCGCAGCCGGGCTTCCAGGCTCGAGAGCTGCACTGGCCGCGCTCCTCGATCAGGCGATGGTTGCCGAGCACGTACGTCTGACCATCGACCGTTCCGGTCACGCCCCGCCCGGGCAGCGCCCTGTAGTTGACCACCGTCGCCCCGTTCTTCGGGAGCCCCTCCGCAATCGCCTTCGAAACCGGGTGATCCGGAGTGCCCGGCCAGGCTCGCGACGATGGCTGCGATCCGATCGCGATCGGCGGCCCCATGCAGCGTGCTCCATTCGACCAGTCGCGGCTTGCCTTCAGTGATGGTGCCGGTCTTGTCGAACGCGATCGCCTTCAGGTGGCGGGCGCCTTCAAGATGGACTCCGCCCTTGATCAGGATGCCGCGCCGCGCCGCGGCGGCCAGCCCGCTCACGACCGTCACCGGCGTCGAAATGACCAGGGCGCAGGGGCATGCGATGACGAGCAACACCAAGGCCTTGTAGATGGCCTGCAGCCACGTCCAGCCGAACAGCCAGGGCCCCGAGACGGCAACCAGAATCGCAATGACGAACACGGCAGGCGTGTAGACCGCGGCGAAGCGGTCGACGAAGCCCTGCGTCGGCGCCCGGTTCCCTTCCGCCTGCTCGACCGCGTGAATGATCCGCGCCAGCGTGGAATTTGCCGCCAGCGCGGTCACCTCGACCTCGATCAGCCCGTTCTCGTTGATCGTTCCGGCGAAGACCGGGTCGCCCGCCTCCTTGTCGACGGGGATGCTCTCGCCGGTCACCGGCGCCTGGTCGATGCTCGAATTTCCGGCGACGACGATGCCGTCGAGGGGAACGCGCTCGCCCGGCCCGATGCGGACGATGGCACGCAGCGGCACGTCGCCAACCCGCTCAACCTGCCACTCGCCTTTGGCCTGTCGAACCGTGGCTGTTTCCGGCGCCATCGCCATCAGTCCGGTGATGGCATGGCGAGCGCGTTCGACCGCCCGGGCCTCGATCAATTCCGCGATCGCGTACAACGCCATGACCATCGCCGCTTCGGCCCACTGCCCGATGAATACGGCGCCGGTCACCGCAACGCTCATCAGCGCGTTGATGTTCAGTCGGCCGGCGAGCAGCGCCGCGATACCCTTCTTGTAGACGTCGAAACCGGCCAGCGCGATGGCGCTCCCCGCCAGCGCTAGTCCCAGCGCTTTCGTCACCATCGTCTCGGTGACGAAATAGCCCACCAGCTCAGCCGATATCGCTAACACCAGGGCGCAAGCCAGCTTCATGGCCGCCGTGCGAACGCTGGCAGCAGCGGGCTCGTGGCTCTGTTCATCGGTAGCTGCTTCCGGCGT
>JADIZR010000009.1 GCA_016704655.1 Pseudomonadota bacterium
GAGTCGTGAACTCGCGGGCAGGTCCGGGCGATTGCGGCCTTCGTCGTAGCGGCCGAGCCATTCGCCGCAGAATTCCTCGAGCCGCTGATGCGCACCGCGTTCGCCGGGCGACCAGTGCTGCGAAAACGCTGCATCCCATGGAATCGTCGGCAGCAGATCGAGTTCATCCAGCGCCAGGCTGTCGATAGGCTGCGACGGCCCGTGCAGACGCCTGGGGGCCGGCAGCGGCGCCGGCTGCGCATCGAGCCTCATCTGGCACGCTCGCCAGAACGGCGTGAAGACACGGTACGGTCCACCCTGGCCGGTGCGGATTTCCCATGGTTCGTGCAGCAGGTTCGCGTTGTAGCTCTCGCACTCGAAGCCCAGGTCGCGCAGGCCGGTCTTGACGGCCGTGTCGCGCGCGACGGTGGCTGGGTCGTACAGACGATTCCAGGCGACCCTGGTCGCGCCGACTTCATGTGCCAGCTCAGTCAGGGCGGGTAACGCGGGCCCGCGGCGCAGGGTGAGTGCAACACCCTTCCTGCGCAGTGCCGCATCGAGCGCCGCCAGGCTGTGGTGCAACCACCAGCGAGACGCGGCGCCGGGCGGCCACGGACTTTCTTCCTCCGGTGCATGCAGGTACACGGTCACGACATGGTCGCTGTCTGCCACGGCCGCAGAGAGCGCCGGATTGTCCGCCAGGCGCAGGTCACGCCGGAACCAGACGAGAGTGGTCGTGCCGCTCATGCTGCGTTTGCCTCAATGAAAAAAGCCGCGCCCGGTGAGGAGCGCGGCCTTCGTTGCAGCCCGGGTCGGATCAACCGACCGAGTTGCGGAGCGCGGCGATGCGTTCTTCCAGCGGCGGGTGCGACATGAAGAGGCGCTTGAAGCCGCCAGGCTTCGGGCCGCCGGCGATGCCGAACGCCGCCATCTTGTCGGGCAGCGCGCCGGGATGGCGCTGCTGCAGGCGCTCGAGCGCGCCGATCATGGCCTGGCGACCGGCGAGCGTCGCACCACCCGCGTCCGCGCGGAACTCGCGCTGCCGCGAGAACCACATGACGATCATCATCGCGAACAGGCCGAGCACGAGCTGCGCAATGATCGAGGTGATAATGAACGCCGGGCCGTGGCCTTCTTCCGTCTTGAAGATCACGCGGTCCACGAAGTGGCCGATGACGCGCGAGAGGAAGAACACGAAGGTGTTTACCACGCCCTGGATCAGCGTCAGCGTGACCATGTCGCCGTTGGCGACGTGGCTCACCTCGTGCGCGAGCACGGCCTCGGCTTCCTGCTGCGACATGCTTTGCAGCAGGCCTGTGCTCACAGCGACCAGCGCGGCATCACGGCGCGCGCCCGTCGCGAACGCGTTCGGCTCGGGCGAATCGAACACCCCCACCTCCGGCATGCCGATGCCGGCGGCCTGCGCCTGGCGCTGCACGGTGCCGACCAGCCAGCTTTCGGTGGCGTTGGCGGGTTGCGAGATCACCCGCACGCCCATCATGCGCTTGGCTGACCACTTGGAGATCGCGAGCGAGAAGAGCGACCCAATGAAGCCCACCACGGCCGACAGCACCAGCAGCTTGCCGAGGTCGAGGTCCGAGCCCTGCGCGTCGAGGATCGAATTGATGCCGAGCAGGTGCAGCACGATGCCCAGCAGCAGCATGATCGCGAGGTTGGTGGCGAGGAACAGCAGAATCCGTTTCATCTTGGCGTATCTCCAGCGTGCGATCCCATGGCGCCCATTCGCTTGGGGTGAACTTCCGGGTTTCAATCCCTGCCGCAGCCAGGCGTGGCAGCTGATCCCCGCGCGGGGCATAATAACAGGAAGCCAAAAACCGGAACCGAGCTTCAGACAATCTCCGTCCACCGCGGTTCCGTTCCGCCCGCAACGAGGTGCCCAGATGACCGCAAGCCCTGCCCGGCACTGGACGTTCCTTAGCAACCATGCGCACGTCCTGGTCTGCCTGGCCCAGGACCCCGACGCGCGGTTGCGCGACGTCGCGCTCAGTGTCGGCATCACGGAACGCGCCGTCCAGAAAATAGTGAGCGACTTGGAGCAAGCCGGAGTCATCGTGCGCGAACGCGCAGGACGGCGAAACTCCTATCGGCTCAATCTGGATGTGCCGCTGCGGCACGCGCTCGAATCGCACAAGACCGTCGGCATCCTGTTGTCCCTGGTGCTTGACCGCGCCGGGCGCAAGCGTGTCCGTTCCGCTTGATGGTTCGGTGCGGCTGCGCCGCGCACTGCGCGCAGGCCAGGCCGCGCTGCAGGTTCGCCTTTCCCGCCTCCCCGAGGCCGACGAGCACGACGTGCACCAGTGTCGGGTCGAGTGCCGGCGCCTGCGCGCGCTGCTCAAGTCATTCAGGGCATTCTTTCCGACGGAACAGGCCCGCGGGTTCCGGGCAGCGCTGGAGCGAGTCGCCGGCCTGCTCGCCGAGATCCGCGAACTGGATGGCCTGGCCGCGCTGCCGCCCCTGCAAGGTGGGCAAGGCGGCCGCGAGCTGGCTGCGGCCCGCCAGCGTGCCGTCAAGCGACTTGTCCGCCGGCTGGCAAGTCCGTCAAATCGGGCGGCGGTCGAGTTGTGTGCCCGCGGTCCGTGCCGGGACAACCTGGGTCTGCGGGCCGGAATCACCAATGCCGATGTCTTGCGACGAGCGCGGCGCGCGTGGCGCCGGGCCCAGGTCCTGCTGCAGCCGCGTCCGCGCACCCAACGGCAACTGCACGAGCTTCGTATTCACCTGAAAAACTGCCGATACCCACTTGAAATTGTTTCGGATATATCGCCGGACGACGCCGCGACCTTGCGCCGACGCCTGCGCGACGCGCAACAGAATCTCGGTGACCAGCGCGATGCTGAAGCCGCTGCAGATTGGTTGCGGTCAGATCCTGCACGCGCGGTGCGCGGCCGGGCCGCACGCAAGTCGCTGGAGCGTTGGGTCAAGCAGCTGGACCGGGATCTCGACCCGGCGTTGGCGCGGCTGGCACGGGCCGGCAAGCGTTGGGACCACGCCGTCACGCGACTGATCGAGCGGGACCTTAGAGGTCGAGCCTGACGACGACCAGGCCGCCTGAATTCGGTTCGGTGCGGACCAGGAATCCGAAGCGGCGTGCCCAGGCGGCGATACGCGCATTCTCGGCCAACGTGGTGCCTTCGAGGCAGTCGATTGCGCGTGCCTTTGCCGCGGTGGCCAGCGTGCGCATCAGTTCCGTGCCCAGGCCCCGTCCCTGCCAGCTGTCGGCGACGACGATGGCGCACTCGGCCCGCCGCGTGTCTTCGACGCGGGCATAGCGACTTACGCCGACGATGGTTGCGCCGGCCGCCTCCTGCGCAAAGCCTGCGACCGCGAGCCGGTCGTAATAATCGAGGTCGAGCAGCCGTTCGAGGTCACGTTCGCTGGCAGCCGTGACCGAGTACTGGACGCGCAGGTACAGCGTCTCTGGCGACAACCCGCTGATGAACCGTCGCTCGAGGGCGAGGTCTTCGTGGCGGAGCGCGCGGATGTTGACCGCAGGCGCACCGGCGGGCTGCCAGGTGCGTTCGAGTTCGTGGGGGTAGCGGCCGCGGAGGGCCTCAGGAGCGACGGCTGCCGGTACGGGAAGTCGCGTCACTCGCGATCGCGGTATTCGTCGTCGTCTTCGTCGAGGTCGTCGTCCTCGTCATCGTCCCAGTCGTCGTCGTCGTCGTCCTCGTCGAAGTCGTCGTCCTCTTCGTCTTCTTCATCGTCTTCTTCAACGTCGTCGACCCAGCCTTCCGGCGGGACCGTGAGTTCGAGGTCCATCTCGTTCCACTGGTCGAGGTCGATCTCCCGGATCTCGCGATCCGGCCACTGGATGCGGATGATTTCCTCGTCAGGGTCGACCGAGAGGACCTGGAACGCTTCCTCGTTGTCGAGGTCTTCGTACCATTGGCCTGCCTGCGGTTCGTAATCACGGCTCACGGGGAAATCCTCGGCGACAACGCCGTCACGACAACGGCATCGAATTCGAGCAACTATACGGTCGCCCCAACCGGGCAGGCAATCGGAACAACCGGATGCTGCACTGCCGCAATTCACGTACACTCGGGGTAAACCGGGGTTTACCAGAGGACTCGATCGTGTACACGTACCGCGCTCCGCTTCGTGACATCCGTTTTGTCGTCCACGACGTGCTCGACTTCGAGGAGAACTACCGCGCCTACGGGCGCGAGGACCTCAAGCGCGAGCTGCTTGAGGGCATCCTCGAGGAGGGCGCACGCTTCGCCGAAGACGTACTGGCTCCCACCAACCGCGTGGGCGACGTCCACGGCCTGGTCTTCGAAAATGGCGAGGTGAGGACCCCGCCCGGCTTCAAGGAAGCCTACGACCGCTACTGCAAGGACGGCTGGATCACGATGACCGCCGATCCCGCCTGGGGTGGCCAGGGCCTGCCGGGCGGTTTCTCGCTGGCCTTCGGCGAGATGCTGGTGTCGGGCAACATGGCGTGGCGCATGTACTCGGGTCTCACCGAGAGCGCGGCGCTCACGATCGCGGCCCACGGCAGCGACACCCTCAAGCGCACCTACCTGCCGAAGATGATCGCGGGCGACTGGTCGGGCACGATGTGCCTCACGGAGGCGCACAGCGGCACCGACCTCGGCATCCTGAAAACCAGGGCCGAGCCGCAGGCGGACGGCTCCTACGCGATCACCGGCACCAAGATTTTCATCAGCGCCGGCGAACACGACCTGACGCAGAACATCGTGCACCTCGTGCTGGCGCGCCTGCCGGACGCACCTGCCGGCACCCGTGGCATCAGCCTCTTCGTCGTGCCGAAGTTCCGGCCCGACGCGAACGGCGATGCCGGTGAACGCAACGGGGTCGTGTGCGGCTCGATCGAACACAAGATGGGCATCCACGCGTCGCCGACGTGCGTGATGCACTTCAACGACTCGACCGGCTGGCTCCTCGGCAAGCCGAACGAAGGCCTTGCCTGCATGTTCACGATGATGAACCAGGCGCGACTCGGCGTCGGCCTGCAGGGCCATGGCCTGTCGGAACTCGCGTGGCAGGCGTCGATTGCCTATGCCAACGATCGCCTGCAGGGGCGTGCGATGTCGGGTGTGAAGGAGCCCGGCAAGGCCGCGGACCCGATCATCGTCCACCCCGACGTGCGGCGCATGCTGCTGACGCAGAAGGCGTTCGTCGAAGGCGGCCGCGTGCTGTGTTTCCTGACGGGACGCGAAATCGACAGCGCGCACCTCAATCCGGACCCGCAGGCGCGCCAGGCTTCGAACGACCTGATCGCATTCCTCACGCCGATCGTGAAGGGCTTCCTGACCGAGGCCGCGATGGAAGTGACGAGCCTCGCCGTGCAGATCCACGGCGGCCACGGCTTCATCCGCCAGACGGGCGTCGAGCAGTTGATGCGTGACGCGCGCATTACCCCGATCTACGAGGGCACCAACGGCGTGCAGGCGCTCGACCTGCTTGGTCGCAAGGTCTTCGGCACGGGCGGCAAGAGCCAGCAGATGATTGCCGCGCGGATCGTCGATTCGATCAAGAAGTTCGGCGGTCTGCCCGAAATCGCGCCGCTCGCCGCCGATCTCGGCAGGCGCCTGGAACAGTGGGGCAGACTCACGGCCGAGCTCGGCCTGGCCGCGAAGAACAATCCGGACGAAGTCGGCGCTGCCGCGACGGACTACCTGCACGTCTCGGGCTACATCTGCCTCGCCTGGTGCTGGCTCGTGGCTGCAGGCGTTGCCGCGAAAAAGCACGCCGAGGATCCGAGCGACGACTTCTACACGGCGAAACTCGTGACGGCACGACACTACTTCTCGCGCATCCTGCCGCGTGTCGACTCGCATGCGGCCGCCGCACGGGCCGGTGCCACCGGACTGATGGCGCTCACCGCCGATCAGTTCGCGATCGCATGAGCGCACCCGCAGCTGCACGCGGCGGGGCCCGCCTCGCCCGTGCGAAGCGGGTGGTAGTGAAGATCGGTTCGGCGCTGCTGGTCGAGAAATCGACGGGCCGCGTCAATCGTGCCTGGCTCGAGACCCTGGCCGCGGACGTCGCTGCGATGCGGGCCCGTGGCCAGGAAGTCGTAATCGTTTCCTCCGGTGCCATCGCGCTCGGGCGGCGCCAGCTCGGACTCGCGCCGGGCAAGCTCAAGCTCGAGGAAAGCCAGGCGGCCGCGGCCGTTGGCCAGATCCGCCTCGCGCACGCGTGGAAGGAAGTGCTCGACCAGCACGACTGTGCGGTCGCGCAGATGCTGCTGACCCTTGGCGACACCGAAGAGCGCCGTCGCTACCTGAACGCGCGCAGCACGCTCAATACGCTGCTCAAGCTCGGCGCGGTCCCGGTCATCAACGAGAACGACACCGTCGCGACCGCCGAGATCCGCTACGGCGACAACGACCGGCTTGCCGCGCGCGTCGCCCAGATGGCGAGCGCCGACTGCCTCGTGCTGCTGTCCGACGTCGATGGTCTCTACACCGCCGATCCAGTGCGTGACGCGCAAGCGAAGTTCATCCCCGAGGTGACCGGCATCACCCCCGAGATCGAAGCGATGGCGGGAGGTTCGGCATCCGACGTGGGCTCCGGCGGCATGGCCACCAAGGTGCTCGCCGGCAGGATTGCGGTCGCCGCGGGCTGCAATATGTGCATCACCATCGGTCGCGAGCAGCATCCGCTGCAGCGCATCGAAGCCGGTGGCCGCTGCACCTGGTTCGTAGCGAAGGCCTCGCCGAAAACAGTGCGCAAGCAATGGATTGCGGGCCTGCTGCAACCCGCGGGCGTGCTGCACGTCGACGCCGGGGCGGCGAAAGCCTTGCGTGGCGGCAAGAGCCTGTTGCCAGCCGGGGTCACGCAGGTCGAAGGCCGCTTCGACCGGGGCGACGCGGTCAGCGTGCGCGACGCTGACGGCGCCGAGATCGCGCGCGGCCTGAGTGCCTACTCGAGCGAGGACGCCCGTCGCGCGAGCGGTCGCCGCAGCCAGGAGCTCGAGGCGATTCTCGGGTATCGTGGCCGCGACGAACTGATTCACCGCGACGACCTCGTATTGACGTGACGACCGACGAAGCCATTGCACAGACCATGCAGCAGCTCGGCCACGACGCGGTCGCGGCACAGCGCGTGCTGTCAGTTTCGAGCGGGGAGCAGCGCAATCGAGCGCTGCATGCAATCGCGGCGTCCCTGCGGCGGCATCGAGCCGCGATTCTCGCAGCCAATGAACTCGACATGAACGCCGCGAGCGGCGCCGGGCTCGGACGCGCAGCGCTGGATCGCCTGCAGCTCGATGCCGCACGCGTCGAAGCCATGGCACGCGGCGTCGAGGACATCGCCGCATTGCCGGACCCGATCGGGACGGTGCTGGCCGAGTGGACACGCCCGAACGCGCTGCGCTTCCAGCGTGTGCGGGTGCCGCTCGGCGTCATCGGCATCATCTACGAGAGCCGCCCGAACGTGACCTGCGACGCCGGCGCGCTGTGCCTCAAGTCGGCGAATGCGGCGATCCTGCGCGGCGGCAGCGAGAGCTACCAGTCCAATGTCGCGATCCATGCCTGCCTGGTCGAAGGCGTGCATGCCGCGGGACTGCCGGCAGCCTGCATCCAGCTCGTGCCCACGATCGATCGGGCGGCCGTTGGCCTGATGCTGGCAGGCATGACCGACTGCATCGACGTGATCGTGCCGCGCGGCGGCAAGAGCCTGGTCGCGCGCGTGCAGCAGGAAGCGCGGGTACCGGTCATCGGTCACCTCGAGGGCATCTGCCACGTGTATGTCGACCGTGCCGCCAATCTCGAGATGGCGCGGTCGATCGTGCTGAACGCAAAGTTGCGGCGCACAGGAGTCTGCGGTGCAGCCGAGACGTTGCTGGTCGATGCTGCGGCCGGGCCCACGCACCTGGCGCCGCTGGTGCGCGAATTGCTCGATGCCGGCTGCGAAGTCCGCGGCGATGCCGCGACCTGCGCCGTTGATTCGCGCGTGGTCGCCGCAACGGAGGCTGACTGGCACACCGAGTACCTCACCGCGATTATCGCGGTGAGGCTCGTGAACGGTGTACAAGGCGCGATCGAGCACATCGCGCGTTATGGTTCGGACCACACGGATTCGATCGTCACGGACGACGTTGCGACGGCCGAGACGTTCCTGGCGCGGGTCGACAGCGCAATCGTGCTGCATAACGCGTCCACCCAGTTCGCGGATGGCGGCGAGTTCGGCATGGGTGCCGAGATCGGAATTTCCACCGATCGTTTCCACGCGCGCGGTCCGGTCGGCGTCGAACAGCTGACGAGCTACAAGTACGTCGTGCGGGGCAGTGGCCAGGTTCGGCCCTGAGGGTTCAGGCGCTGACGGCGGCGAGTCCACCCGCCAGCGAATAGACGGCCGGATATCCGAGCGCGCGCAGGTGCCCTGCCAGCGCGAGACTGCGCACGCCATGCGCGCACACGATCAGGTAACGGCCCTCGCGCGGCAGCGCGGTCGATCCCTGCAGGAACGCGCTGAGCGGCAGGTGCCATTCGATTGGCCCAGCCGGGACGTCCCTGGCGCGTTCCCACGGCTCACGGATGTCGACCAGCGTCAGGCCCGACGCAAAGGCTGCGGCCAGGGTGGGATACGCGAGCTCAAGGGCGGCCGGGTCGATCGCGTCCGTCTGCAGCTCACGCGGTGAGTGGTCGCAGGCAGGATTGCGCGCCGCGTGCAGCGTACGCCAGTGCATGCCGAGCAGGTCGAACACGTGCAGGGCCGGGGCGCCCTCGACCGGCAGGCCCAGCAGTATCTTCAGTGCCTGCATCGCCTGCATTGCACCGAGCACCGCCGGGACCGGGCCGAGCACGCCAGCCTGTGCGCAGTTGCCGACCAGCCCGTCGCGCGGCGCTTCGGGCCAGAGACAACGCAGGCAGGGCCAGTCCTCGCGCGGCAGGTACACCTGCAACTGGCCTTCGTACTGGTACACGCTGGCGAAGACCGCGGGCTTGCCAAGTATCACCGCGGCGTCGTTGACCGTGAACTTGGTCGCGAAGTTGTCGCTGCAGTCGACGACGACGTCGTACCGCGCGAGCCAGTCGACGAGGTTGCCGGCACCGGCGCGTTCGGCATGCACCGCGAACGTCGCCTCCGGGTTGAGTTCCCGCAGCCGCGCTGCGGCCACGGCCGCCTTCGACTTGCCGATGTCCGCGACGCCGTAGAGCGGCTGCCGGTGCAGGTTGCTCGCTTCGACGACGTCGCCTTCGACGATGCCGATGCGTCCGACACCGGCCGCGGCGAGGTACTGCAGCGCCGGCACGCCGAGGCCGCCGGCGCCGATGACGAGCACCGAGCCTGCGCGCAGACGCTGCTGTCCTGCGGCACCGACTTCGGGCAGCGCGATCTGCCGCGAGAAATCCGGCAGCGCGTGCTGCGGCGTCATCGCGGCGTGAGCGTGCGCGTGATCGTGTCCGTGCGCACCTTCAGCCAACGGGGTGACGATCTGATCCGCGTGACTCTCGTGCGCACCCGGTTGCGCGCAGCGCTCGCAGTTGACCCAGCCCGAATCGCCATCGACGTAATGTTCCTTCTTCCAGATCGGCACGCGGTGCTTCACTTCGTCGATGATGTAACGGCAGGCCGCAAAAGCCTCCGCGCGATGCCGTGAGCTCACGCCGACCCACACCGCCATCTCGCCGAGCGCGAGGTCACCGATCCGGTGGATGCAGGCGGCGTGCTGCACGCCGTACTTCGCGACTGCCTCGGCGACGATACCTTCGCCCTCGCGCTCGGCCAGCGCGGCGTAGGCCTCGTATTCAAGACGGCGCACCGCGCGCCCCTCATTGTGGTCGCGCACCCAGCCTTCGAACGTCGCATAGCCGCCGCACGCCGGGATCGGCGAGCGCCTCGCGACCGCGAGCCGCGTCGATCGGCAACGTGCTGAAGGCGAACGGCTGCATCAGCCGCCCGCGACGGGAGGGATAAAAACGACGCGGTCGCTGGATTCGAGCGGCGACGACCAGTCCCGGAACTCCTCGTTCACGGCGACGCGCAACATCGAGAGCGGCAGGGTGAAGCCGTGCCGGGCCCGCACTTCTTCGTACAGTTCGGCAGGGGTTGCGGCCGCCGTTTCCAGGCGTTCCTCGCTGCAGCCGGCCTGTTCACGCAGCACGGCAAAATACTGGAGGGTGATCTTCTTCATGGATTCGGCGGCCCGCCCAGGTGACCCCGGGCGCGTTGCAGGTCTTCGGGGGTGTTGACGTTGTCGAGCGCGGCGGGGTCGGGCTGCGGGAGCAGTGCGACACCGGTGCCGACAATGAATTTTCTCGGGCAGTTGCGGCCCGACGCGAGAGCTGACAGTACACCTTCGCGCGATGCGGGTTCATAGATCGCACAGAGCGGCTCCGGCAATCCGTCGTGGCTGCTCGCGTAGGCGACGACGAGCCGGCCGTCGCGACGACTGATCAGGTGGCTGATGGCAACATCGTCGACGAACGGCAGATCGCACGCCAGGACGAGCCACGCACTATCCGGGTGCGCCGCCTGTGCGGCGGCGATGCCCGCAATCGGGCCGGTGCCGTCGTGCACGTCGACGATCACCGGTCGACCTTGCCGCACGGGGTCGTCCTGCTGGTCGGCGCGAATCGAGACGAACACACGCTGGCAGTGTCGAGCGAGCGTGTCGTACGCCCAGTCGAGCTGAGGGCGGCCGTGCAGGGCGAGGGCAGCCTTGTCGTGTCCCATGCGCCGGCTGGCGCCCCCCGCCAGCACGAGGCCGTACAGTGGTGCGAGCAGCTGCGTCATTGCGCGATGCCTTCGTGCACGGTGCGCTTGCCGCCCTGCTTTTCGATCAGTCGCGTCTCCGCGATGACGATCTCGTGCGAAAGCGCCTTGCACATGTCGTAGATCGTGAGCGCCGCGATCGAGGCGCCGGTCAGGGCCTCCATTTCGACGCCCGTCCTGTGGTGCAGCGAGACCGTGCAGCGCACGACGGCTTCGTCGTCGTGCATGTCGATGACGACGTCGCAGCGCTCGAGGCCGAGCGGGTGGCAGAAGGGAATCAGCTCGTGCGTGCGCTTGGCGGCCATCACGCCGGCCACGATCGCCGTGTGGAACACCGGGCCCTTGCTGGTGGCGAAACCGGCGTCGCGCAGCGCGCGTGCGACAGCAGCTGGCAAGCGAACCCGCGATTCGGCTACGGCGGAACGCAACGTGACCGCCTTGCCGCTCACGTCCACCATGGTGGGGCGGCCTTGCGCGTCGACGTGGGTGAGTTCGGTCATCGTGTCATCCGCCGATGTAGTGCATTTCGACCTTGCGCAGCGGAGCCTCGCTGCCGCGCAACTCGCTGCGTGTGTCGCTGTAACGGTCCGTCCGCTGTGTCCACGCGCTGCGCAGCAACTCGAGCAGTTCAGCATCCGACGCGCCGGCGCGCAATGGCGCGCGCAGATCGAGTCCGCGCGTCGCGAACAGGCAGGTATACAACACGCCTTCGGAAGAAAGCCGCGCGCGATTACAGTCGCCGCAGAACGGCTCGCTCACCGACGATACGAAGCCGATCTCACCGGCGCCATCGTCATACGTGTAACGCGATGCGACCTCGCCCCGGTAGCGGCCGGGTGCGGCCGTCACCGGCCAGCGCGCCGCGATCTGCCGCAGGATGTCGGCCGACGGCACGACCTGCGCGGGCTCCCAGGCGTTGCGGTTGCCGACGTCCATGTATTCGATCAGCCGCACGGTGACGCCCGTGCCGCGGAAATGCTCGAGCAGGTTGAGCACCGTGTGATCATTGAGCCCGCGCTGTACCACGGTGTTGACTTTGACCGGCCGCAAGCCCGCCGCGAGCGCAGCCTCGATTCCCTCGAGCACCTGCGGCAACCCGCCGAAGCCGCCGCTCATTTTCGTAAATACCGCTTCGTCGAGCGAGTCGAGGCTCACGGTGACCCGATGCAGGCCATTGCCCTTCAATTCAGCCGCATGCTGCGCGAGCAGGACGCCATTGGTCGTGAGCGCGAGGTCCTCGATGCCGTCGATGCCCGACAGTTCGGCGACGAGATCCGGCAGGCCGTTGCGCAGCAGGGGTTCGCCGCCCGTCAGGCGCACCTTGCGCACGCCGAGGCGAGCCGCGACCCGCGCCAGCCGCACGATCTCCTCGAACGACAGCCGTTCCTGCGCACGGAGGAAGCGGTACTTCTCGTCGAACGTCGACTGCGGCATGCAGTACGGGCAACGGAAATTGCAGCGGTCCATGACCGAGATGCGCAGGTCGTGCACCGGCCGGCCGAGTTTGTCGACCACGGCGTGCAGCGGACCCAGGGCGACAATACCGGTGGAACTGCGTGGATCAGCCATGTGCGTTTACCAGCGGTACAGCGGCGCGAGGAAACCTGCCGCAAATTCGCGGGGGCCCGGCGGCAGTTCCACGAAACCATCCGTACCCAGCAAGGAAATGAAGTCCCCCGAACCACGCGTGGGCCGCGGCATGGCGACCATGCCGAGGGTCGAACTGTATTCCACACCCACCGGCAGGAAAAAGGCGAGTGGCGGCTTGACCTTGAACGCCGACCCCAATGGGACGTGTTCGGCAGCGCGCGCCGGCGCGCCGGCCATCGCTGCCAGCGCGGGCACGACGTAACGCAACAGGCAAACCAGGGCAGACACCGGATTGCCGGGCAGTCCGAACACGGTCTGGCCCGTCGATCCGATGCCGAACCAGGCCGGCTTGCCCGGACGCTGCGCGACCTTGTGAAAAACTTCCCTGACGCCGAGTTGTCGCAGGACGCTCGGCACGTGATCGTAGCGTCCCATCGAGACGCCTCCCGTCAGGACGATCACGTCGTGAGTGGCGAGGTGCGCCGAGAGTCGCTCGGCGAGCACTGCGTGGTCATCCGGCAAGTGATCTTCGGCGACTCGTTGATGGCCGCGCAGGTTCAAGGCACCGCGCAAGGCATAGCTGTTCGACCGGCGAACCTGCCAGGCCGCGATTGGCTGGTCAGGTGCGACGAGTTCGTCGCCCGTGGTGGCAATCAGGATGCGGGGCTCAATGCGCACGTCGGCCCGGGGCAGCCCGGCGGAGGCGAGTACCGCAAGCTCTGGCGCACCGAGGCGCGTGCCGCGCGCGAGCAGCAGATCGCCTTCGCGTGCATCCAGCCCGCGCGTATGCACGTTGAGAAAAGGTTCGACTGGCATGTCATCGTCGACCACGGCGCAGCCGTCCTCGACGCGCAGGCGTTCAACCGGTACGACGCAGTCGCAACCCTGCGGCAGCACCGCGCCGGTCATTGCTTCGAGGCAGTCGGCGGCATCGACAAGATTCAGCGGCGGGTAGCCGGCGGCCTGGATGCCAGCGATGCGAAATCGGCGTTGCCCCTGGCGCCACGCCTGCGAGGCGAAGGCGATGCCGTCCATCGTGACCCGATCGAACGGAGGCTGGTCACGTTCCGAGCGCACGGACTGGGCAAGGAACGCGCCCGCCAGGGATTCCAGCGGGCGCGATTCGACGGGCAGCGGGAGCACGTGTTCGCGTACGAGCGCCTCCGCTTCAGCCGGGGTGGGCAGGGCCGACGCACCCGACGTCATGCGAGCAGGGCGCTGGGACGAACGCCGGGCCTCACTTGGCGGCCTTCTCCGAGAACGCCTTCTTCTCGACGTTCCAGCGGTCCACCAGCGCCTGCAGTTCGTCGAGTGCCGAATTGTGCTTCTTGGCGTGGATCGCCTCGACAGCCGTTTTCTTTTCGGCGAGCTGCGGGTCGGCCGGATCCAGCGCCGCCAGTTGCTCGGTCTGGTCCTGATCGAGGCACGGCAGGTAAGTCTCCTGTACGTTCTTCGCGTAGTCCTTCACCAGGGTCTGCGCCGCCAGCATCTCCTCCTTGGTCGCAGACGCGCCATTCGGCAGCGCCTGCGGCGCCTGGGGATAGACGCATGTGGCGGCTTCGGCGGCGGCGCTCAACGCCAGCAGGGCCGGGGCGAGGGCAAGGGCGGTCAGCATCTTCATGTCGTTGGAACCTCGAAAGTGCCAGTGGTCGCGCAGCCTGCCACAGCGGCCGGCGGATTGCGGACGGGCACTATACCGCAGCCTTCGGCCCATCCGGACCGGGCCGGGCAGGAAACCCCAGGCGGCGGGGTTGGCAGGGTGGTCCGGCTTCGTGTCCAATGCCGGCTGCGTCCGACCCGATCCCCGACTGGAAGCCCACCGATGCCCCCCGAAATCAACTGCCGCCGCCGTTACCCCTGCCGCCGAAGCCCTGGAACTCGGCCATTTCATCGGAGGACGGGAGGTCGCCGGGGCCTCCGGTCGCAAGGGGATCGTGCACAACCCGGCCACCGGCCAGGTCCGGGGCGAAGTGGCCTTTGCCAGCGCCGACGAGACCCGTGCGGCCATTGCCGCGGCTGAGGCCGCGCTGCCGGCCTGGTCGGCCACGCCGCCGCTGCAGCGCGCGCGGATCATGTTCAAGTTCAAGGCACTGCTCGAGGAGCACACCGACGAGCTGGCGCGGCTGATCACGGTCGAGCACGGCAAGGTGTTTTCGGACGCACGTGGCGAAGTCATCCGCGGCACCGAGGTCGTCGAGTTCGCCTGCGGTATCCCGCAGATGCTGAAAGGCGAGTTCAGCGAAAACGTCGGCACCAATGTCGACAGCTGGTCGCAGCGCCAGCCGGTCGGCGTCTGCGCCGGCATCACGCCGTTCAACTTTCCGGCGATGGTGCCGATGTGGATGTTCCCGGTGGCGATCGCCTGCGGCAACACGTTCATCCTGAAGCCGTCCGAGAAGGACCCAAGCTGTCCCATGCGCGTGTCGCAACTGCTCAAGCAGGCCGGCCTGCCGGACGGCGTCTTCAACGTCGTCAACGGCGATCGCGAAGCCGTGGACACGCTGCTGACGGATCCACGCGTGGGAGCCATCAGCTTCGTCGGCTCGACGCCGGTTGCCGAATATATCTATCGCACCGCCTCGACGCATGGCAAGCGCGTGCAGGCGCTCGGCGGCGCCAAGAACCACATGGTCGTGATGCCGGACGCCGACATCGAAAACGCGGCCAGTGCGCTGATCGGCGCGGCCTATGGCTCCGCCGGCGAGCGCTGCATGGCGATCTCGGTGGCCGTTGCCGTAGGCGATGCGGCCGATCCACTGATCGATGCGCTGCAGCGGCAGCTCAAGCAGCTCAAGGTCGGCTCGGGGCTCGACGACGGCGTCGAGATGGGCCCGCTCGTTACCCGGGAACACCGTGACCGCGTCAGCGGTTACGTGGACCTCGGCGTGCAGGAAGGCGCGAAGCTCGTCGTCGACGGCCGCGGTCTGCGCTTGCGCGGGCTCGAGGACGGGTTCTTCATCGGGCCGTGCCTGTTCGACGGCGTCGAGCCGCAAATGCGGATCTACAAGGAAGAGATTTTCGGGCCGGTGCTGTGTGTCGTGCGCGTGCCGGACCTGGCGACTGCCACCAGGCTTGTCAACGAGCATGAGTTCGGCAATGGCACGGCCATCTTCACCGCGAGCGGCGAAGCCGCGCGAACGTTCACCCAGGGCGTGCAGGCGGGCATGGTTGGAATCAACGTGCCGATTCCGGTTCCGATGGCCTTCCACTCGTTCGGCGGCTGGAAGCGCTCGTTGTTCGGGGCGCTGCACGTGCACGGCCCGGACGGCGTGCGCTTCTACACACGGCTCAAGACTGTGACTTCGCGCTGGCCTAACGCGCGCAGGGAAAGTGCGCAATTCGTCATGCCAACGATGAAGTAACGGTAAACTTCGCCTTCCCAACGCGCGGCCGTAGCTCAGCTGGATAGAGCATCAGGCTTCGAACCTGAGGGTCGGGGGTTCGAATCCCTCCGGCCGCGCCAGTCAGTCCACCCAGTGACAACCTTCCAGGCCGGCGGGGTAAACAACCTGCGTCGTGCCGTTGAGAGCGCACGATGCACAAGCCTTATTCCCCTTCATGGCTCCTGCGGGCCGCCATCGCCCTGCAACTCCTCCCCGCCCTCGCCGTCGCCGACGATGCGGGCACCGGTGCCGCAGGAGCCGGGCTCGAGGTGGTCACGGTCACGGCGCAGAAGGTCAACGAAGACCTGCAGAAGGCCAGCGCCGCCATCACGGTGATAGCGGGTGACGTCCTGGTCAGCGCCGGTGTGTACGACATCCGCGGCGTGCAGAACCTGATGCCGCTGGTCCGGTTCCAGGCCGAGAACGCCTCGACCGAACTCTACATCCGCGGCGTCGGCTCGACGCTCGACCTGCCGAACATCGAGCCTCCCAACGCGTTCAACTTCAACGGCGTCTACATCCCGCGCGAAGGCACCAGCGTCGGCCTGTTCGACATCGAGTCCATCGAACTGTTGCCGGGCCCCCAGGGCACGCTGTACGGACGCGCGGCGCTCGGCGGCGCCGTCAACGTCGAGTTCAATCGACCGACGCAGGAGCTCGAGACCAGCGGCGTGCTCGAGGTGGGCGACTATTCGCTGCTGCACGGCACGATCGTGCAGAACCTGCCGGTGTCGGAACAGCTCGCGCTGCGCGGCGCAGTCGATTACATCGAACGCGACGGCTACCTGCGGACGGGCGCGGATTCCCAGGAGGACTACGCAGGCCGGCTCTCGGCGCTCTACGCGCCGACCGACGACCTCGACGTCTACGTCTGGCTGCACGGTGCGAAGAAGGACGGCAAGTCGCCCAACCTCGTACGCCGCGGCTTCAACGGCGGTACCTTCGACGGCGATCCCAACGCGTTCAACACCAGCGACCCCTGGGACGACCGAATCGACCCGGGTGCGCCGATGGCGTCGCCGCAGGATTTCGAGAACATGGTGCTCGGTGCGCAGGTCGACTGGGACCTGGGGGATGCCAGGCTGACGTACATACCCGGCTATTTTTACCTCGACTGGTCTGCAGACTACTGGCTCGAAAACATTCCGGCGCTGCTCACCGCGCACTACAACCAGGTGACGAACGAGTTGCGCCTCGCGAGCGACTCGGACTCAAAGCTGCAATGGCTCGGCGGCCTGTATGCCTACCAGGTCACGAACTCCGGTGATTTCATCGTTGGCGGCTTTCCGCTCTCGCAGATTTCGCGCAACCGGCTCGAAGGCTATGCGGCCTTTGGCGAAGCGACGTATTCGCTGACGGAGACCGTGCGCGTCACCGCGGGTGGCCGCTTCAGCTGGGACCAGCGTGAAGGCGAGGGCCAGACGGCGTTCGGCGAGCCGTTCTCGGCCGACGAGGAATACGACAACGTCGACTGGAAGCTGGGCGTCGAGCTGGACCTGGGAGCGGACGCGATGGCGTACGCCACGATCCAGACCGGTTACCAGCCGGGAACGTACAATGCGTTTCCGGCCACGGACGAGCTGTCCAACCTGGTGCAGTCGGCGACGATGACGGCGTACACGGCTGGCATCAAGAGTCGTTTTCTCGACGGCCGTCTGCAGGTCAACGACGAAGTTTTCTACTACGACTACGAAAACCTGTTGGTGCAGTCGTTCAACTTGAACACCGCGTTGCTGACGACCTTCAATGCGGACCAGACGACGATCTGGGGCAACCAGCTCGACGTGCTGTTCGCGCCGACCGATCGCGACCGGCTGAACCTGTCGGTGGGTTACCTCAATGCCGAGTACGACGATTTCGTCGTCCCGGACGACGTGAACATTGGAATTCCGAACCGGGATTTCGGCGGCTACCCGCTGCAGAACGCGCCGGAGTGGACGGTGTCCGCCGGCTATCAGCACGAGTTCCCGATCGGCCCGGGCCGGCTGCTCGCGCGCCTCGAGACGCGCTACGAGGACTCGTTCTGGGGCACGTTCGCGCAGTTCCGCGGCACCGAGCAGCAGGACTACTTCAAGACCGATGCAGCGGTCACGTACTACGCGCCAGACGATCGCTGGAGCCTGGGCCTCTGGGTGAAGAACATCGAGAACGAGGCGGTGCTCGCTGCAGCGACGACCGGCCAGTTCGGGCCGTACGCCGACGTCTTCATCGAGCCGCCGCGGACGTACGGCGCGCGGTTCACGTTCAAGCTCTGATCGCCAGCTCCCTGTCCCGCTGCCAGCGGCCTGGCAAAAGAAAGGGCGGGTCGTTGCCGACCCGCCCTTGGCTCAACGCCATCCTGGCGCCGTACCGACTAGAACTCCTGCGAGAACTTCAGGCCGATCGTGCGCGGACGCTGCGGCACGACGTAGACCTCCGATCCGCAGACCGTCTCTGCGCACTGCGCAAAGCGCGAGACCTGCGCGAGTTCGTCGAACACGTTCGACACGAACAGCTCGAGGCGCCAGCCGTCCCTGCCGAAGCCCGCCGCAATATCGGCAACCGTGTAGCTGGGCATGTTGCCGATGATGGAGTTCTCGAGGTCGCGGAGGTCGGTCCGCCGCTCGTCGGAGTAGACCACCGCACCCTGCACGTAGCTGTCGAAGGTCGCCAGCGGGAACTCGTAGCGCACCGTGGCGTTCGCCTTCCACTCCGGCGTGACGGGCAGCGGCGTGCCCTTACGGGCCTCCGGATCGGCGGTCGTGGGATTGCCATCTTCGTCGAAGCTCGGGCAATCGGGGCGCGTTTCGGGTTTGCCGCTGGTATCGACGAAGCCGCAGTAGTTTTCCGTCAGCTCCGAATCGAGCCAGGCGACGCCGGCCGAGATCCCGAGCTGGTCGGTGACCGCCCAGCTGACGTCCATTTCGATGCCGTCGATCTGCGCCGCACCGGCGTTGTTGATCTCCGTCAGGCCGTTGGCGCCGAGCAGCGAAAACTGGAAATCGTCCCACTCCTGGCTGAAGACCGCGCCGTTGAACCGCAGGCGGTTGTCGAACCACGTAGTCTTCCAGCCCAGTTCGTAGTTCGTCAGCCAGTCTGCTTCGTACGGTGGCAGCGTGCCGCGGCGGTTGATGCCGCCCGGACGGAAGCCCTCGGAGTAAGTCGCGTACACCATTGCTTCTTCGGTGAACTTGTAGGTCAGGTTCACGCGCGGCGTCACGCCATCTTCCGTCGTGGTCTTGTCGAAGACCTTGCAGGGTGCGCCGTTGAACGTGTCTGGCGGCACCGGCCGCGAATTGCAGTAGCCCTCGCCGTAGGTCGTGTTGCCGCTGTAGCCGTCGTTGAAGCCGAAGAAGCCCTTCAGCGAGTTGTCGGACTCGAAGTAGCGTGCGCCGATCGTGCCCGACAGCTGGTCGGTGAAGTCGAAGGTGACCTCGCCGAACACGGCGAAGTCCTTGTCGACGCGCAACTGCTTGGTCAGCCAGATCGTGTCCTCCCAGCCCGTCACGCTGATCTGCGAGCCGAGGCCGTCAATCTTGTAGCGCTGCTGGATGTCGTGCTCCTGCCGCTGGTAGAAAAGGCCGCCGACGAAGCGGAAGCGCCGGTCCGCGTCGGACGACACGCGCAGTTCGTGCGTGTAGCGGTCGTAGCGGTCCTTGCCCTGGATGTACTGCGACGGGTCGATCAGGTCGTAGTTGTCGTCGTACCAGTAGGCGCCGTAGCCGTAGAGCGTGTCGTACCAGTACGAGTAATCGGAGTAGTCCGATTCCGTGTCGACGTCGCGCTTGAGGTACGAGCCCGCGTAGACCAGGTCGAGGTTCGCGACCTTGCCTTCGACGGTGAGCGCGGCCTGCGTCCAGCGGTCGTCCGACGTTTCCGGATAGCCGTGGGCTACTTTCATCTCGTCGATGGTCGAGTCGTAGGCCCAGCTGCCCTCTGTTGTCTGCAGCTGGGTCATCAACTGCGGCGTGATGGTCCAGTTGTCGGTGAGGTCGAGGCGCAGGGCGGCGCGGGCGCCGGAGGTAAAGGCTTCGTTGTAGTTGGTTTCGACGAAATCGGCGTTGTTCACCGTGATGCCCGACGTCGGGTAAGTGCGTTCGCGGTAGACATTGTCGATGTAACCGGCGTCGTGACGATGCCAACCGACGAGGCGGACTGCCGCGCGGTCGTTGAGTGGCAGGTTGACCATGCCTTCGGCCAGGTAGCCGAAGTCTCCGCCATCCACCGAATTCACTTCCAGGCCGTAGCTGGCGTCGAATGCGGAAGAGTCCGGCCGGTTGGTGATGATGCGGAGCGTGCCCGCCTGCGAGCTCGCGCCGTACAGCGTGCCCTGCGGACCCGCGAGCGCTTCGACGCGCTGGATGTCGTACAGGTGCACGTCGAGCGCGCCCTGGATCGTCGTGATCGGCTGCTCGTCGAGATAGATGCCGACGCTCGGCAGCGAGCCCGAATGGTTGCCGTCACCGCCGCTCGCGACACCGCGCATGTAGACGGCCGCGAAGCCCGGGCCTAACGTCTGGTATGAGACGCTGGGCATGAATCTCACGTAGTCGTCGAACCTCTGGATGTTCAGGTCCTGGAGCCTTTGCGTGCTGAAGGCCTGGATGCTCAGTGGTACGGACTGCAGGTCTTCCGTGCGCTTCTGCGCAGTGACGACGATTTCCTCCAGGCCGCCGGACGTGGTCTGCGCGTAGGCGGACATGCCGGCGAGCAGCGTCGGCACGCTGGCTGCCAGCATTCGAACGGTAGACGGCCGGCCATGCTGGCGCTGAAGTTTGCGTTTACGGCTACGGGTCATTTTGGATCGGACTCCCTGAGTGATGCGCCCGTGGGCGGGCGCGTGAATGCATTCATGCCAGCGGTGGCGCTGCGGGGTAAGCGTGGAGCACGGGACCGAGCGCGGCCTTGAGCGGGTCGAGCCAGGGTTCGTAGTGCCGCCAGTGGTCGAGTGCGTCCCGGAAAATCGGCTGGCGCACTTGTTCGGAACTCGCCGTGCGGACCGCACGTTCGTTCTCGTAGAAGCGCAGGCAAGTGGCCTCGAACGGCAAGCCGCAGTACTCGAGCAACCGGCGCACCTCGCTCTCGGTGTCGTCGACCATGCGCTCGTAGATCACGCGGTGGACGCGGCCGGGCAGCACGGCATCGTAATGCGCCATCAGCGTGACGTAGTCGGCATAGTAGCGGCCGATGTCGTCGAGCGAATAACTGAAGTTCTGGCCGCGCGCGAAGTGCTGCTTGAAACCGGAGAAGCAGCAGCTCAACGGGTGACGCCGCGTGTCGATGATCCTGGCATTCGGCAGCATCAGGTGGATGAGCCCGACGTGCGCCCAGTTGTTCGGCAACTTGTCGATGAAGAAGGGCGCGTCGGTCTTGCGCTGGATGCGGGTCTGCCGCAGGTAGCGCTCGCCGAGTTCGCGCAACGCGCCAGGCTCCAGCGACTCGAGCACCTCCGGGTACTTCGAGACCTCCGAGCGCCGGTTACGGCCACTCAGTTCCTTGACGATGCCGATGAGGTCCGGCAATTCCATGGTGCCTTCGATCGCCGAATGACTCGACAGGATCTGCTCTACC
The DNA here is from genome assembly GCA_016704655.1 of Pseudomonadota bacterium. Classification (GTDB taxonomy): domain Bacteria; phylum Pseudomonadota; class Gammaproteobacteria; order Steroidobacterales; family Steroidobacteraceae; genus RPQJ01. The sequence continues at coordinate 21,213 of JADIZR010000009.1, forward strand.
AGCGTCGAGCCCGAACGCGGCAGCCCCACGACGAAAATCGGATCGGGCGCAGTGCACCCCACGCCGCGGCGCGCCGCAAAGAACCCTGGCGTGAACAGCGCACGTGAACGGCGGACGTTTTCGGTGACCGTGGCGCTGTCGTAGGGCACGACTTCCTTGCGCAGCCGATTGCCTGACGCGTAGTGGTGAAACGAGTCTGCGTAGTCCGTCGCGTCTTCGGCAGCCTTGCCGAGCGCGAAGTGGAAGTGGAAGCGATCCTCCTGGGTGAGGTCGCTGCGTTCGAGCTGCGCACGCATCGCGGCGACGTCGGACTCGGTGAAGCGAAACGTCTTCAGGTTCGCGAGACTCCAGTAAGCCTCGCCGAGACGCGGCTCGAGCTCGATCGACTTGCGATACGCCGCAATCGATTCATCCTGTCGTCCCGCGGTCTTGAGCGCGTGGCCGTAGCTGAGCCAGACCCTGGCCTGCAGCGCGTACTCGCGCAGTAATTGCTCGTAGAGACGGATGGCTGCGTCGTATTCGCCGACACGTGCCAACACGGTGGCTTTCAGGTTGCGGAAACTCGGGCTGCGCGGTTCGGTGGCGAGCAACTGGTCGATCTGTGCCAGTGCCTCGACCGGCCTGTTGTTCCGATGCAGGACCACGGCATAGTTGTGGCGCGCCGCCCTGAAGCCCGGCGCCAGTTCCAGGCAGCGGGTCAGCAGGTTCTCGGCGTCGCTGTAGCGCCCGATGCGCGAGGCGATCTCGGCCAGCATGCGGATGGCAGCCACGTCAGTTGGAAACTGCTGCAGGTGACTGCGCAGCAACGGCTCGGCGACGGCGATGCGACCTTCGGCCAGTGCCAGCGCAGGTTCCATGAGCCGGGGATCGCGCGTCGAATTGCGAATGTGGTTGGCGTAGGCCTGGTCGGCGCCTGCGGTATCACCCATCGCATACAGGTGATCACCCAGGGCGCGCCAGGCATCGGCCATCGTCGGTTGCAGGCGCACGGCCGTACGCAACGCCGCGACGGCTTCCTCGCCGCGCCCGGCATCGCCAAGCGCCAGCCCGAGTTCACGTTGTGCGGCTGCCCAGCGCGGTTGCGAGGCGGCCAGCGGCTCGAGGATGCGCAATGCGTCTGCGACGTCGTTCGATCGCCGCCGGGCCATCGCCAGCAGCAGCGTCGCGGCAGGGTGATTCGGAACCGCGCCGAGGATCTCGCGTGCCTGCTCGGCAGCCAGACTCGGCTGGGACACGAGCAGCTTTTCGGCGTGGGCCAGCGCCACGTCTAGAGTTCCCACGGGTTCCGGCCCGCTCGTCATCCACAGCCCCCGTGTTTTGACACCACAGCGGGCGAATGAAAGACTGCTGTGCAGCCAATGTCAAACACCTGTTGGCATTTTGGCTCCACATGTTGCTTGGAGGCGACAAACCGATGTTGAACGGTTTTTATTCAGCACAGCGATGTCGCGGAAACGTGCCGCATGCACCGCCAGGGCGCACGGCAGGGGTCGCTTCGTGGCTGACTGCGACCGGGCTTGTGACCGGACTGTCTGCTGTCGCGGCGACGCCAACACCCGTCGTGTCGGCAGTGCCCTACCTGGCCGATTCCGGTTCCGTGGCTGTCCGGTGCGGCAGGTTGATCGACGGCGTGGCTGCCCGGACGCAAGGCCCTGCGACCGTCGTCATACGCAGCGGTCGCGTCGACTCGGTGCAACCGGGCGCGGTGGCGCCTGCTGGCATGCCCGTCGTTGATCTCAACCAGTACACCTGCCTGCCCGGGTTGATCGACATGCACACGCACCTCTCGGACAGCGGGCACGAGACGGCCGACCTCAGCGTCTATTACAAGCGCACGCAGGCGGAGCAGGGCGCGATAGCGCGGGAAAGCGCCCGCGCGACGTTGCTCGCCGGGTTCACCGGGGCGCGCGACGTCGGCACGTACATCGCCTGGGTCGATCGCGACCTGCGCGACGCGATCAATCAGGGCCACGCGGTGGGGCCGCGCATGCAGGTCGCGGGTTATTACCTGACGATCCCTGCCGGCGGCGGCGACCTCGTCATTCCCGGCCATGCTGAAGCGGAAATCCCGCCGCAGGTGCGCATGGGCGTCGCGCGAGGGCCCGAACAGTTCCGGCAGAAGGCCGAGCAGGCCGTCGCGGGCGGTGCCGACTTGCTCAAGATCATCGCGTCCGGCGCCGTGCTCGCGTTTGGCGGTGTGCCGGGCGAGCGTGAAATGCTGCCCGAGGAGATCAAGGCCGTCGTCGACGTGGCGCATGCCCACGACAAAAAGGTTTCTGCGCACGCGCACGGCGCACGGTCGATCAAGGATGCGATCCTCGCCGGCGCCGACACGATCGAACACGCATCGCTGATCGACGACGAGGGCGTCCGGCTCGCAAAGGAGCATGGCACCGCGCTGTCGATGGATGTCTACAACGGCGACTGGATCGACACCGTCGGTCGCGCAGAAAAGTGGCCCGAGGAATTCCTGCGCAAGAATGTCGAGACGACCGAAGCGCAACGCCAGGGCTTCACCAGGGCGCACGCCGCGGGCGTCGACATCGTCTACGGCACGGACGCCGCCGTGTATCCGCATGGGCTCAATGCGCGCCAGTTTCCGATCATGGTCCAGCGCGGGATGACGCCAATGGAGGCCATTCAGTCGGCGACTTCACTGGCCGCAAAGCACCTGGGTTGGGCGGATCGCGTCGGCAGCCTGCAGCCGGGTCGTTTCGGCGACCTCATCGCGGTCAAGGGCGATCCGCTCGTCGACGTGACGCGGCTCCAGGATGTGGCCGTCGTGATCAAAGGCGGGCTCGCCTTCAAACTGCCGGCGGAGTGAAGCGGTGGCGGTCGGGATTGACCTGCACGGCTTGTTCGCGCCCGCCGCAACCGGCAGCGTGCTGCGGCTCGCGCCGAACCTGCAGCGGCTCGTCGCTCCCAATCCCAGCCCGTTGACCGGACCGGGCACGAACACCTACGTGGTCGGGTCCGGCCCGCATTACCTGGTGATCGATCCCGGTCCCGACGATAAGACGCACGTCGACCGCATCCTGATGGCCACGAATGGTCGCATCAGCCACGTGCTCTGCACTCATTCGCATCCGGATCATTCGCCCGGCGCAGCGGCCCTCAAGGCGCGCACGCAGGCTGTCGTGCTGGGGCAGCCGGCGCCGCACGACGAACACCAGGATGATTCCTACCGTCCCGACCGGACGCTCGACGACGGCGATTTCGTCGAGGTGTCGGGCGCGGGGGTTCGTGCGCTCCACACGCCGGGGCACGCCTCGAACCACGTCTGCCTGCTCCTCGAACCGGAGGGTTGGCTGCTGACCGGCGATCACCTGATGAACGGCTCGACCGTCGTCATCCTGCCGCCGGACGGGTCCATGCGCCTGTACCTGGAATCGTTGCGGCGCCTGCGCACGCTGCCACTCACGGCGTTGCTGCCGGGGCACGGCGCCGTAATGCCGGATCCACTGGGCGAGATCGATCGGGTGATCGCCCATCGACTGCAGCGCGAGCGCAAAGTGGTGGCTGGCCTGCTGCAAACGGGTGGCACCGCCACGCTCGACGAACTGGTGCCGATCGTATACGCGGACACGCCGGTCGCATTGCATCCGCTGGCGCGCTATTCGCTGCTCGCCCACCTGCAGAAGCTGCTCGAGGAACGGCGCGTCGCGCAGGTCGGCGAACGCTGGACATGGCTCGCGGCGTGAGTCGGGCCGTGCGGGCCGGACGCAGGCTCGAGCGCATCGAAGTTCGCAACGCGAGTGTCCGGCTCGACGGGCACTGGGCCTTGCGCGATATTTCAATCGACATTCGTGCTGGCGAGCGCTGGTTGCTGCTTGGCCCGATTGGCGCCGGCAAGACTGTGCTGCTCAAGCTGCTGCGCGGCGACGTCTGGCCGACGCCCACAGGACGCGAAACCCGTCGTTATCACCTGCGCGATGGCGAAGTGCTCGCGCAGCCGCTGTTTGCGGCTGAACGCATCGCCTACCTCGGTCCCGAGCGGCAGGATCGGTACGTACGCTACGAATCGCAGCTCGACGTCGCACGAGTCGCGCTCACGGGCTGCGACGATTCCGACTTGCCGCTGCAACCCGCAACCCCCACGCAACAGCGACGCATCCGGCAGGTGCTGCAGCAGGTGGGGCTGGCCGGTTACGCGTCGCGAACATTCCTGTCGCTGTCGTACGGCCAGCGCCGCCGCGTGCTGCTGGCGCGCGCGTTCGTGCGCGAACCCGACGTGCTCCTTCTCGACGAGGCGCTGAACGGTCTCGACGTCAAAGGGCGCGCAGCATTCCTGCGCGCCTTGCGGCTGGCGTCGTCGCCACGGACGGCGTGGATACTGACGAGTCATCGGCGCGGCGACGCGCCCGCGGGGCTTACTCACGTCGCGCGTATTGGCCACGGCTGCATCGAAGACGTCACGGACCTGCGCGTCGGCACCGTCGATCCATCCGCGTTGCGACTCGAAGCGCGACCAGGGATCGCGCCGACATTGCAGCGCAACGCATCCGGTGTGAGCGTCGGCGCGGGCACGATTCGCCCGGTGAAGCCGCTGTTGCGATTGCAGCGGGCCGCGGTGTATCGGGAGGAGCAATGCGTCATCGGCACGTTCGCCTGGACGCTCGAGCGCGGCCAGCACTGGTGCCTGCGCGGCGCCAACGGGTCAGGCAAGTCCACGTTCATTGCGCTTCTCTACGGGGATCTCTGGCCCGCGCATGGCGGCAAGCTCGAGCGTTACTGGTCCGCGGTCGATGACTGGAAGGCGAGGATCGGGTTCGTGTCGCCGGAGTTGCAGGCGCGGTATGCCGCCACGGGATGCACGGTCGAACAGATCGTCGCATCCGGGTTTTATGCCAGCATCGGCTTGAACGAGTGGCCGACCGCAGCGGAGTTACGACGCGTGCGGCGTGAATTGCGCGCGTGGGACCTGGCGGACCTGGCCGCGCGACAGGCGCGCGAGTTGTCGTATGGCCAGCTGCGCCTGGCGCTGGTTGCGCGCGCGTTCGTGCGTTCACGCCGGCTGTGGCTGCTCGACGAACCGTTCGACGGCCTCGATGCCGACGCGCGGCAGCGGTTTCGGGCACGGCTGGATGGCGCGGTGAGCCGTGGCGCGACCGTGGTGATGGCCACCCATCACGAGGAGGACGTGCCGGGCTACGTGACCCGCGTGCTGACACTGCGGCGCGGCCGCGCGCCGGTCATCACAAATCGGTAAGTGCACGGCCGCGGCGGGTGCGCGGCGATGCCGGGCATCAGAGCGGAATTACCGCCTCGCAGACGATCACGGCGTCGCCGGTCACGCGCACGCCGGTGGCGCGCTTGCCGCTGCAGGTCACCGTGACTTCGACGCGGCCCGGCCGATCGACGAAGCGGCCCTGCAGCCCTACGAACGACGCCTTGCCTGCCGTCGGAGTCAGCAACCCGTTGTGCAACAGGTACACGCCAAGCATGCCGTGTGCGTTGCCGCTGACCGGATCCTCGGGCACGCCGATGACCGGGCAGAACATGCGCGACTCTGTGGTCATCGGGTCCGACCCTGGCTTGACCGCAAAGACGAAGAAGCCGTCCGCGCCGACGTGCGACGTGAGGTGAATCAACTGGTCCATCTGCGGCTGCAGCGAGTCGAGCGTGTCCGGCGACTGCAGGCCAAGCAGCAGGCGCGAATTCGCCGTGCTCATCACCTGCACCGGGCAGGCCGGATGCAGGCTCGACGAACTGATGCCGAGCGCATCGAGCACCGGGCCCAGGCGTTCTTCCGGCACGATCGGGCCGAACGTCGCGGGTGTCTGGTCGATCGTGACGCGGAGATTGGGCGGCTTGCCGCTCACCTCGACGCCGACGATGCCTGCCGCCGATTTCTGGCGGACCTTGCCACGCGGCACGCCGTCGGCCATCGCACGCACGTAGTGCGCGGCGACGGTCGCATGACCGACGAAGCCGACTTCGCGGCGTGGCGAAAAGAATCGCAGCTCGACGTCGAAGTCGGGTGAATCCGAACCGAGCACGAAGGCCACTTCGAAGCCAGCCAGCTCGCGCGCAATGCGGCGCATCTCCTGCTCCTCGAGCACGTCCGCATCGAGCACAACCGCGGCGGGGTTGCCGCAGAAGCGCTCCTGCGTAAAGGCATCGACGAGGAACAGACGGCATTTGCGCTGAGACATGGTGGCAGCAGGCTTCCGGGGCTTTGAGAACGGGCATTAGTGCCCAGCCGCTGCGTCCCGTCAACATTTTCAGGTCATCGCGTCGCGTTTGAGCCCTATAATTCGCCCACCTTGGGGTGGCCTGCAGGGCCTGAGATGTCGACCGCGGCCGCGCAACCTGGCGCCGCACATCGACGAACCCGTTGAACCTGATCCGGTTAGTACCGGCGGAGGGAGTGGGTATGCGTCCCGGACTGTGGCCAATTTATTCGTATGCATTACGCGCTGCATGCCGGCCGCAGGGCCGTGCAGTTGCGGCGTGGATCGCCCTGCTGCCCGTGGTGCAGTTCGCAGCACATCCGGCCACCGCCGCGAGCCCGGTCGTCGCGCAACCGTCACCAGCGCTCGAAGAAATCATCGTCACCGCGTCGTTGCGGGAGCAGCCACTGGCGGCAGTCCCGGCGAGCATCACCGTGCTCGGCCAGGAGACCTTACAGTCCGCCGGGCTGCAGCATTTTGGCGACGTGCTCGGCCTGGTGCCGAACCTCAACTGGTCCGGCGGCACGTCGCGACCTCGGTTTTTACAGCTCCGCGGCATCGGCGAACTCGAGCAATACCAGGGTGCGCCGAACCCTTCGGTCGGCTTTCTAATCGACGACATCGACTTGAGCGGTGTCGGCATGCCAGCCACGCTGTTCGATGCGCAACAGGTCGAAGTCCTGCGCGGTCCGCAGGGCACGCGCTATGGTGCGAATGCGCTCGCGGGCCTGGTCAAGATCAAGACGCGAGACGCGGCGACGACCCCGGATTTTCACGCGGAAGTCACCGGTGCCGAAAACGACACCTGGTCGGCAGGCATGGCGGGTGGCGGCCCGATCGGCAGCGCAGGCTCGGCGTGGCGTATTGCGGGCCAGACCTTCTCGAGTGACGGGTTCCAGCGCAATGACTACTTCGATCGTGACGACACGAACGGGCGCGACGAGTCGACGCTGCGAGGCAAGCTGCGGTGGGAGCTGACGCCGGGCTGGCGCGCGAATATCGCCGCCCTGTACGTCGATATTGACAATGGCTTCGATGCCTTTGCCGTGGACAATTCGCGCACGACGCTCGCCGACAAGCCGGGTCGCGATGCGCAACGCACGCGCGGTGTGTCCGCGGATATTGCGGGCAGGATCGTGGACTACGCGGTGCGCAGCGTCAGCGCGTACGCGAGGTCCGACAGCGTGTACAGCTTCGACGGCGACTGGGGCAACGACGCTTACTGGGGTGAGTTCGCGCCTTACGATTATTTCTCCCGCTACGCGCGCGAGCGCTCGACGCTGAGCCAGGACGTCCGCATCGAGAGCGACCCGGGCGGCGGCGTTGACTGGGTGGCCGGCCTCTATGCGCTGCGGCTCCATGAGGATTCGCAGCAACGCGACGAATTCGCAGGCGAGTTGCTGCGCCCGCTGCTCGCAACGAGTTACGCAGCGACGAGCATTGCAGCCTACGGTGAAGCCGAGTGGCCGTTGTCAAATCAATTGTCGCTCACTGCTGGAATGCGTGTTGAAACGCGGTCCGCCGATTACAGCGATTCCGACGGCGCGCGCTTCGACCCGCGCGACGCGATGGTCGGCGGCCAGGTCTCGTTGCAGGGGCCGCTCGGCGAGTCGAACCAGTGGTACGCCACGGTCGCGCGCGGCTACAAGGCGGGCGGCTTCAACATCGGGCAGCTCGTGCCGGACGAACGGCGACAGTTCACGCCGGAATACCTGTGGAACGCGGAGTCGGGCATGCGCTTCAGCAGCGCCGAGGCAGGAGTGCAGGGCGATATCGCATTCTTCTACATGTGGCGAGAAGACCAGCAGGTGGCGACGTCGTTCCAGCTCGATCCAGGCGATCCGTTGTCCTACGTCTTCTATACCGACAATGCCGCCAGGGGCCGCAACTACGGACTCGAAGCCTCGCTCGCCTGGCAGCCCGTCGAGCGTTTGAACCTCGGGGCGACGCTGGGGTTGCTGCATTCCGAATACGTCGGCTACCGTTATGGCGATCGCAATCTCGATGGCCGGGAGCAGGCGCATGCACCGGGGTATCAGTACTCGTTGTCCGCGCAGTGGGGCGGCGGGGAAGGGTGGATGGCGCGCGTGGACCTGAACGGCGTCGACGCGTTTTACTTCGACACCAGCCACGACCAGCGTTCGGCCCCGTACACGTTGCTCAACCTGAAGGCCGCCTACTTGCGCGGCCCCTGGTCGGTCGAGGCCTGGGTGCGCAACGTCATGGACGAGAATTACGGGGTTCGCGGATTCTATTTCGGACTCGAGCCGCCAGACTATGCCAACCGGCTGTACCTGCAGCGCGGCGATGGACGACTTGCGGGAATTACCCTGCAATGGCGCTGGTAACGGCGCTGCGGACCGACACGAGGACACTCAGATGCGCACGGCAGTGGAAATCAGCCTCTATCCCCTCGACGCGGACTACGTGCCGCCGATCAAGGACTTCATCGAACGCCTCAACGCCTACCCGAACCTCGACGTCGTGACCAATGCGATGAGCACGCAGGTGGCTGGCGAGCACGAACTGGTGTTCTCCGCGCTCGAGCAGGAGACTCGTCGGACGTTCGGAGGAGGGCGCCGGGCCGTCTTCGTCATGAAGGTGCTCGGCGGCACGCCGACGTCGGACGAAGCTTGACCCTGCTCGACCCGGTGCTCGGCGCATTCGCGGCCGTGCCCGTCATCGAATGGGTGGCGGCCGGCCTCGCGCTCGGCTACCTCGGCTTCGCGATCCGGCAGAATGCCTGGTGCTGGGCGTTCGCCGTCGCGAGTGCGTTGCTCTACCTCGTCGTCTTCGCGCGCGCGGGCCTCGTCATGCAGGCCGCGCTGCAGGTCTTCTACGTCGGCATGTCCGTCTATGGCTGGCGTTCGTGGCGCGGCTCCGTGTCCGGGGTGCCGCTCGCCGTCAGCCGCTGGACGGTGCGGCAACATGCACTGGCGTGGGCCGCCATTGCCGTCCTGGCGCTGGTGAACGGCTCGATGATCGCGCGGGAAGCGTCGTCATGGGTGTCCTATCTCGACGCGGCGATCGCGTGGGGCAGCGTGGTCACGACGTGGATGGTTGCACGCAAGGTGCTGGAAAACTGGCTGTACTGGGTAGTGCTGGATTCTGCCGCGGCCCTGCTTGCCGCCTGGCAGGGACTTGCGGCCACCGCATTGCTGTTCCTGCTGTACACGGCGCTCGCGGTGCGCGGCTACTGGCAATGGGGCCGCGACGCAAGCGTCGCAGTCGCACACGAGAAATGACCGCCGTGCAGGCAGCGTGGCAGGAGGCTGAGCGTGCGGCGCGGGCTGCCCTCGCAACCGAGGCCGACACGGCGTCGCTGGCAATCGCGACTTTTGAGCCCATCGCGGGCAGCCTCAGTAATTTCGCTTGGCACGTGTCGGTGCCTCGCCAGGACCGGTTCGTGCGGTACGCACGTGCGGGCAATGAACAGCTGGGCGCCGACCTGCACGCAGAAGGTGAAGTTCTCCGCCTAGTCGCCAGGGCCGGGATTGCACCGCGAGTGGTGCGTTGCGACCCGCCGGCGCGGCTGCTGGTCACGCAGTGGATTGAGGGTGCGCAAGGCGGTATTGCTGCTGCGGACTGCGACCGAGCGATCCGGCAGGTTGCGGGCCTGCTGTGCCAGCTACACGCACTGACGCCGCCACATGGAGTGCGCGTCGTGGATTTCGCGGTGCAGGCGCGCCGGTTGGCAAGCGCTCTGCCGGCGGCAGCCGTACCACCCGCACTAGCCGCGTGCGCCGGGGAAGTGTTGTCGCGACTCCGCCCGGGTCGCGCGAAGGTGCTCTGCCATCATGACGTCCACGCGCAGAACCTCGTGACCGAACCCGCTGGCCGACTGTGGCTGGTTGACTGGGAGTACGCCGGCCTGGGCGATCCGGTTTTCGATCTCGCGTCCTGCGCCAGCCAGCTGGAGATGTCTGCCGCTAGCGCCGGTCGTTTATGCGACGAGTACCGCCGCGCGGGCGGAACTGTCGAGCCGGCGAGGCTTGCGCAGGCCCGCTGGGCCTTCGATTATGTGCAATGGCTCTGGTACCGCGGTCTGCTGGCGACCGCGGCCGGTCCCGTAGCGGTCGAGGCGGCTCACCGGGCCGGACGGATCGAACGTGGCCTGCAGACGCGTGCATCCGGCGTCTTGCGCTGCAATAATCACTGATTCGATCACAACGACCGACGGGTGCGAGCATGGCGAAGATGGTGGTGACCGACCGCGACGGCAACGTCCACGAAGTCGAGGGACGCATCGGCGTCAAGCTGATGGAAACGCTGCGGGAGTACGACTATGGCGTCACGGCCATCTGCGGTGGGCTCTGCTCGTGCGCCACGTGCCACATCTTCATCAAGCCTGAATGGATGCCGAAGCTGCCTGCACCGCAGGGCGACGAGAAGGAACTGCTGGTCGAACTCGAGCACTACGACCCGCCGACGTCGCGCCTCAGTTGCCAGGTGGACTTCACCGAGGCGCTCGACGGCCTCGAACTCAGGATCGCGCAGGACGAGTGACCAGGGGGCCTTCGAATCGCCGGGGGAGTCCGCATGAAACTTGGACCGACGCTCGAAGAACGCGTCCGCCACCTCGAGGACCGGGTGGCCATTGGCGAGCTGATCGCCCGTTACTGCCTCGTCCTGGACAACCGTGACGTCGATGCAATCGAGTCCTTGTTCACGCCGGACGTGCGCGTGTGGTCGGCGGACGGGGTCATGGATGCGCGTGGACGTCAGGCAGTCATCGAATTGTTCAAGGGCCGGTTCACCGTGCCCGGTCCCGGCAACCAGGTCACCCACGACCGCATCGTGGAGTTCGACCACATGGACCCGGACCGCGCGACGGGCCTCGTGCTTGCGCACGCCGAGATGCAGCGCGAGGGCCAGCCGATGCTGGCAGCGATCCGTTATCAGGACGTGTACCAGCGCTGCGAAGGCCGTTGGCGTTTTCGTGAGCGCGGGCTGTCGTTCATCTATGACGTGCCCACCGTGCAGTGCCATTCCGGCAAATCAACCTAGAGGAACCCTGGATGCCGCTTCCGGCTGCGTTTCGCGATCGTCTCCGTTTACCCGTCATCGGTTCGCCGCTGTTCATCGCCTCGACGCCGGAACTGGTCATCGAGCAGTGCAAAGCAGGCATCATCGGCTCGTTCCCGGCGCTGAACGCGCGCCCGGCATCGGCGCTCGACGAATGGCTCACGCGCATCCGCAGCGAGCTTGACGCTCACGCTGCGGCGAATCCCGACTCGAGGGTAGCGCCGTTCGCCGTCAACCAGATTGCGCACGTGAGCAACGACCGGCTGCAGCACGACATGGACGCGTGCGTGCGGCACCAGGTGCCGCTCATCATCACGAGCCTGCGTCCACCGCGTGAAATCGTGGACGCCGCGCACAGCTATGGCGGCCTCGTGTTCCACGACGTGATCAGCGTGCGACATGCGCGCAAGGCAGTGGAGCAGGGCGTCGACGGCATCATCGTGGTCTGCGCCGGTGCGGGTGGCCACGCGGGCATGGGGAGTCCCTTTGCGCTCGTGCGCGAAATCCGCCAGTTTTTCGACGGCACGCTGGTGCTCGCCGGCGCCATGTCGAGCGGGGCGGACGTGCTTGCGGCGCAGGCGATCGGCGCGGACATGGCCTACATCGGCACGCGGTTCCTGGCGACGACCGAGGCCCACGTCCTGCCCGAGTACAAGCAGATGCTCGTCGACTCGACCTCCGACGACGTCGTGTACACCTCGCTCTTCACCGGCGTGAAGGGCAATTACCTCAGGCGAAGCGTGGCGGCGGCCGGGCTCGATCCGGACAACCTGCCCGAAGCGGACAAGTCGAAGATGAACTTCGGCTCCGGCGGCAACATGGAAAAGAAGGCCTGGCGCGACATCTGGAGCGGCGGGCAGGGCGTCGGCAACATTCACGACGTGCTGCCTGCGCGCGAGGTCGTTGCGCGCATGATCCAGGAATACGACGAGGCCCGTCGGCGCCTCGCCATCGCTTAACTCGAGGTCAGCGCCATGTCCGTGTCATTCGATCTGTCGGGCCGCGTCGCGCTCGTCACTGGCGGCAGCCGAGGCATCGGCGAAGCGATGGCCAGGGGGTTTGCGCAGTACGGAGCGCGGGTTATCGTCTCGAGCCGCAAGCAGGAAGCCTGTGACGAGGTGGCGGCGGAGATCAACGCAGCGGGCGGCAAGGCCACTGCGATCGCGTGCCACATCGGCGACATGGATGCGCTGCAGGCGCTGTTTGCACGTGTCCAGTCGGAGTTCGGGCGGCTCGACGTGCTGGTCAACAACGCGGCGGCAAATCCCTATTACGGGCACGTGCTCGACACCGACCTCGGCGCTTTCCAGAAGACGGTGGACGTCAACATTCGCGGCTATTTCTTCGCGTCCGTGCTCGCGGGACGCATGATGCGTGACCAGGGCAAGGGCTCGATCATCAACGTCGCGTCGGTGAATGCGGTGCGGCCCGGCCCGAAGCAGGGGATCTACTCGATCACCAAGGGCGCCGTGCTCAACATGACGAAGACGTTCGCGAAGGAGTGCGGGCCGCACGGCATCCGCTGCAACGCGATCCTGCCGGGTCTCATCCGTACGAAGTTCGCGGGCGCGCTGCTGGCCGACAAGAGCCAGACCGAGCACTACCTTGCGACCAATCCGCTTGGCCGCGTCGGCGAACCGCAGGACCTCGCGGGCGCTGCCTTGTTTCTCGCCTCGGACGCTTCTGCGTACGTGACCGGCGAGTATCTGGTCGTGGACGGCGGGTTCCTGACCTGAGGAAGGGGGGGAAGGGGAGGAAGGACAGGAAGGACAGGAAGGGCAGGAAGGACAGGAAGGACAGGAAGGACAGGAAGGTAAGAATCTAACTTCTGTCCTTCTTCACCTTCCTGCCCTTCCTGTCCTTCCTGTCCTTCCTGTCCTTCCTCCCCTTCCTGTCCTCCCTCCCCTTCCTCTACTTCTTCTCCGCCTGCTTCGCGACGGCGTCGGCCCGCGCCTTCACGGCCTCGGCGTCACCGAGGTAGCGACTGGAGATCGGCTTCAGGTTCGCATCGAGCGTATAGAGCAGCGGCACGCCCGTCGGGATGTTGAGTTCAACGATTTCGGTGTCCGACATCCCATCCAGCATCTTCACGATCGCGCGCAAGCTGTTGCCGTGGGCGGCGACCAGCACGTTGCGGCCCGCCAGCAAGTCCGGCGCGATGCGTGCGTTCCAGAACGGCAGCACGCGTGCCAGCGTGTCCTTGAGCGATTCCGCGGAGGGCAATTCTCCCGCAGGCACGTGCGCATAGCGGCGATCGAAACGCGGATGGCCCGGATCGGCCTGCGGCAGCGGCGGCGGCGGGATGTCGTAGCTGCGACGCCAGACCTTCACCTGGTCCGCACCGTGCTTTTCCACGGTCTGCGCCTTGTTGAGTCCCTGCAACGAGCCGTAATGGCGCTCGTTCAGCCGCCACGTACGCTCGACCGGCAGCCACATCATGTCCAATTCGTCGAGCGTCATCCACAGCGTGCGGATGGCGCGCTTGAGGACCGACGTAAACGCGACGTCAAAAGCGATGCCTTCGGCCTTGAGCAGACGTCCGGCTTCCTGCGCTTCCTGCCGACCCTGCTCGGACAGGTCGACGTCGACCCAGCCCGTGAAGAGGTTTTCGAGGTTCCAGATGCTCTGGCCGTGGCGCAGGAGCAGAAGCTTGCCGGTGCTCATATGGGAATCAGCCTGTGGTGGTTGGGCGCGCGAGGTCCATGCCCTGAATTCGTCGCGTATGTTTGTTTAATCAATAGCTTAGCACGTGGGAGACCGTGGCTCGACAGCCTCGAACCCACTCCGTGCGACCGTACTTTCCGCAAGCCGGGACGGTGCCGGACCAGGCCGCCTTTTGCCCCTGCAGGGGCAGCTGGCCTCAGAATGTGCGACTCAAACTGGCGCCCTGGGAGTAACCGCCCGACATGACCGACGCTTTTATCTGTGATGCCATCCGGACCCCAATCGGGCGTTACGGCGGCGCGCTAGCAGGCGTCCGTACGGACGATCTCGCCGCGCTGCCTCTCAAGCAGCTGCTGGCGCGTAACGCGGCTGCAGATTGGGGTGCGCTCGACGATGTCGTCTACGGCTGCGCGAACCAGGCGGGCGAGGACAACCGCAACGTGGCCCGCATGGCGGTGCTGCTCGCAGGCCTGCCAGCGGTAGTGCCAGGCGCGACAATCAACCGACTGTGTGGTTCCGGACTCGACGCGGTCGCAACTGCTGCGCGCGCCATTCGCAGCGGCGAGGCGGAGTTCCTGATCGCCGGCGGCGTGGAAAGCATGAGTCGCGCGCCGTACGTGGTGTCCAAACCCGACGCCGCATTCACGCGCGAACTGCAGTTCGCAGACACGACGCTCGGCTGGCGCTTCGTCAATCCGCTGATCCGGCAACAGTACGGCGTGGATTCGATGCCGGAGACCGCCGAGAACGTCGCCGAACGCTTCGGCATCGCGCGCGCGGACCAGGATGCCTTCGCCCTGCGCAGCCAGCAGCGGGCGCTTGCGGCGCAGGCGTCGGGGCGGCTCGCGCTGGAAATCGTTCCGTTGACGGTTTCCGCCCGGCGTGGCGCGCCAGTGATCGTCGACCGCGACGAACATCCGCGCGAGACGAATCTCACGGCACTGTCCAGCCTGGCCACACCGTTTCGTGACGGTGGAACTGTGACGGCGGGAAATGCGTCCGGCGTGAACGACGGCGCCTGTGCGCTCGTCGTCGCGTCAGAGGCAGCTGCGATCCGCCACGGTCTGACGCCGCGCGCGAGAATCTGTGGCACGGTCGTGGTCGGGGTCGAGCCAACCATCATGGGTTTCGGACCGGCGCCGGCGACACAGAAGTTACTGCAGCGGCTCGGGCTGCGACTTGTCCAGATCGACGTCGTCGAGTTGAACGAAGCGTTTGCGTCGCAGGCTCTCGCGGTCCTGCGTCACCTGGGGTTGCCGGACGACGCGGATCATGTGAACCCCAATGGCGGTGCCATCGCGCTCGGGCATCCCCTGGGCATGAGCGGTGCGCGGCTGGCTACGACCGCGCTGATCGAGCTGGAACTACGTGGTTTGCGTCGCGCGCTCTGCACGATGTGCATCGGAGTGGGGCAGGGCATCGCTCTCGTGCTGGAGCGTGTCTAGCGCGGGCGCCGACTGGTGGGACCCTTGCCCGGCTTCAGTGCGGCAGGTGCTGATCGATGCCGCGAGCGCAGCGCGTGCGGCCGCTGCGGACAGTTTCCTGCCAGCGTTCCTGGTTTGCGCGCACGGCAGCGCGCGAGGCGGGCCGGTGCGCCAGGTGCCAGGCGATCGCCGAAAAAACCAGGGTCTGGCGCCGGATGCCTGCGTTGGTGAGGCGGGCACAGAGTTCCTTGTCCTCCGCGCCCCAGCCCGCAAAGTCCTCGTCGAAGCCGTTCGCCTGCAGCAGGTCCGCGCGCCAGAACGCCTGGTTGCACGACTTGATGGCGACGAAGGCGTTGGCAGCCCTGCCGAGCTTCTCCGTGAGGCGCGGCGCGTGCAGCGCATAGGGACGACGCCGCAGGTCGACGCCGGTCGTCCATGGCGACGGAATGCGCCTGCTGCGCAGGAGCCGCTGCGTGGCGGCCTCGTCAAGTGGAATGCGCACGCCCTGCGTCCAGTACCCCGGTCTTGCAGCCCGCGCATGGTCTGCCACGAACAGCGGATGCAATACCATGTCGCCGTCCAGCAGCAGTACGTAGTCGCCGGTGCAGCGCGCAATCGCGAGGTTGCGCATGCGTCCAGCGCGAAAACCCGAGTGCTCCTGGCGCACGAACGTAATGCCCGACGACAGGCGCTTCCTGAACGCTTCCACCACGGCGGCCATCGCGGGGCCCGACCCATCGTCCGCCACGATGACCTCGTCCGGTGCCTGGGTCTGTGCCCCGACGCTCGCCAGCACTCGCTTGAGCGCTGCGGGCCGCTCATAAGTGACGATGACGAGGCTCGTGCGCATCAGGCCTCGGCCACTGCTACGCGACGCACCGCCTGCAGCGCGACCGACAGCGATGCAAAATCAATCTCCGTGGTCTGTGCGCGGATGTCGTTGATCACCGCGCGAGCATGCTCCGCGGCCGCCTGGTTTCGCGACAGCCACTTGTCGAGCGACTTGACCGGATCCTTCTCTCGCGATGATTCGAGCACTCCCTGTGCCAGGCTGCGGTGCACTTCGAACAGCGCCTCGCGCAGGCTGCCGCGCGCCACGGCGTGCCAGTGCCCTGCCGTGTCCAGGCCTTCGATGTGCTTGCGCAGCCAGTCGAGCCTGAAATAGCCGCCGATGGCGAAGTAGGCCTTGGCAGCTGCATCCACGGTGAGCTTGCGCGACTCGGCGAGTTCGACGATGTCGGGGCCGCTGTGCAGGGCACTGCAGGCTGCGATCCGGCGCGACAGCTCGGCCGGCACGCCGGCCGTCGCGAGTTCGGCGTGACGGGCTTCGAACGCGGCTCGTGCAGCGCCGTCGAGCCACTGCAACGGCGCGCGCGTGAGTTCCTGGATGCCAGGACGCAGGCGCGCCACCTGCTGTTCGATTCCGAGAGTCGAGCGGTGCCGCTGGATCAGCCAATAAGTCGCCTGTCGGATCAGGCCGATCGTGTCGTGCATCATGCCGTACTGCAGGGGCGCAGCCACCTTGTTGTCCAGTCGCTCGATCGCGGTCCAGAGGTCGCGCACGTCGAACACCTCGCGAGCGATCGAATAGGCCCGGGCCACCGTGGCGGCGTCGGCTCCGGTGTCCTGCTGGGTGCGTGCGACGAAGGTCGGTCCCATGCGATTGACGATGCTGTTGGTCGTCGCGGTGACGATGATCTCGCGCTTCAGCCGGTGTTCATCCAGCAACCTGCCGCAGCGCTCGGCGAGCCGCGGCGGGAAGTACCGGTCGAGCTCCTGGCTGAGGTACGGATCCTCCGGCACGTCCGACTGGATCAGCTGCGCGCTGAGTGCGATCTTCGCGTAGCTCAGCAGCATCGCGAGTTCCGGCCGCACCAGGCCCAGCCCCGCGCGGCGGCGGTCTTCGATCTCCTCCGCGCTCGGCAGGTACTCGAGCGCGCGGTCCAGCACGCCATCCAGTTCGAGTGAGCGGATGAAGTGCGCGTGCTCACCGAGCCGCTCCGGCGCGGCCGCCTGCAGCAAGCTGATCGCCTGGCTCTGCAGGTAGTTGTCGCGCAGCACGAGCTGGCCGACGTCGTCCGTCATCGATTCGAGCAGCCGGTTGCGCTCCGCCGTCGTCATGCGCGTGCGTTCCTGCACCGTCTTCAGCTGGATCTTGATGTTGACCTCGTGGTCGGAGCAGTCGACGCCGCCGGAGTTGTCGACGAAGTCGGTGTTCAGGCGGCCGCCGTGCAACGCGTACTCGATGCGGCCGAGTTGCGAGCAGCCGAGGTTGCCGCCTTCGCCCACGACCTTGCAGCGCAGCTCGCGGCCATCGACGCGGACCGCGTCGTTGGTGCGATCACCCACGGCGGAATTCGCTTCCCACGAAGCCTTCACGTACGTGCCGATGCCGCCGTTCCAGTGCAGGTCGACCGGCAGCTTCAGGATGGCGCGGATGATCTCCACAGGTGTCGATTTCGGCGCATCGATACCGAGCAGCAGGCGGGCCTGCGGCGATAGTGCAATCTCCTTGGCATTGCGCGCGAACACGCCACCGCCCTTCGAAATCAGCTTTGCGTCGTAGTCGGTCCACGACGAGCGGGGCAGGTTGAAGAGTCGCTCGCGCTCCTTGAAACTGCGGGCCGCGTCGGGCTCCGGGTCGAGGAAGATGTGCTGGTGGTTGAAGGCGGCCACCAGCCGGATGTGTGGCGAAAGCAGCATGCCGTTGCCGAACACGTCGCCCGCCATGTCGCCAATGCCGGCGACCGTGAAGTCCTGCGACTGCGTGTCCAGGCCGAGTTCGCGGAAGTGGCGCTTGACGCACTCCCACGCGCCCTTCGCGGTGATGCCCATCTTCTTGTGGTCATATCCCGCGGATCCGCCGGAGGCGAACGCGTCCCCGAGCCAGAAGCCGTACTCGGCCGCCAGCGCATTGGCCGTATCGGAGAATGTCGCGGTGCCCTTGTCCGCCGCAACGACGAGGTACGGATCGTCCGGGTCGTAGCGCACGGTGCGTTCCGGCGGGATGAGCTTTTCGCCACGCACGTTGTCGGTGATGTCGAGCAAGCCGCGGATGAAGAGGCGGTAGCACTCGGTGCCCTCGCGCTGCACCTCCTCGCGCGAAGCGCCCGTGGGCATCTGTTTCGGCACGAAGCCGCCCTTGGCGCCGACCGGCACGATCAGCGTGTTCTTGACGTTCTGCGCCTTCATCAGGCCGAGGATCTCGGTGCGGAAATCCTCGCGCCGGTCGGACCAGCGCAGGCCGCCGCGCGCGACCTTGCCCATGCGCAGGTGCACGCCTTCGACGCGTGGCGAGTACACCCAGATCTCGAACATCGGGCGCGGCTTCGGCAGTTCGGGCAGCAGCTTCGGGTCGAGCTTGAACGAGAGGTACGGCTTGGGCAGGCCGTCCGCGCCGCGCTGATAATAGTTGGTGCGCAACGTGGCCATGATCACCGCGCGGAACGAGCGCAGGATGCGGTCGTCGTCGGGGCTCGTGACTTCCTCGAGCGCGTCGTCGATGTCCTCGGCAAAAGCTCCAACCTGCGCCGTTCGTGTTGCAGGCTTCAGATCGGGGTCGAAGCGCGATTCGAAGGTCCAGGCAAGGCGGGCCGCGATCGACGGATTGCGGGCGAGTACCGCTTCCATGTAGCGCTGGCTGAACGGGATGCCGGTCTGCAGCAGGTAGCGGCAGACGGCCCGCAGGATCAGCGCCTGCTTCCAGTCGAGACCGGCGGCCAGGATGAGCCGGTTGAAGCCGTCGCTTTCGGCCTGGCCATGATGCACGGCGAAGAACGCCTGCTCGAAGCGGCGGCCTTCCAGTTCCGGATCGAGCGTGCGGCCGGCCGCGTGCTTGACCTCGATGTCCTGGATCCAGAGCGTCGAGCCGTCCGTCGGCGCCACGCGATACGGGCGCTCGTTCAGGATGCGCAGGTCGAAATTTTCGAGCAGCGGCAGGATGTCGGACATGGCGACGGGCTCGCCGCGGCGATAGAGCCGCAGGTGGAGCGCACCACTGGCCGGGTCGCCGGGACGCAGTTCCATCCCGAGTGCCGTCGGGCTGGCATCCAGCGCGGCAAGTTCCTGCAGGTCGTGAATGGCCTCGGCCGGTGGCACGTCCTCCTCGTACGCGACGGGGAACGCGTCCTCGAACCGTGCCGCCAGCTGGTCAGCCGCTGCGGCTGGCAGCCGCGCCTGCAGTTCGTCGTTCAGGTGGTCAGTCCACGTGCGCATCGCGGCAGTGATGCGTTGTTCGATGCGCTCGACGTCGGTCACGACGCTGCGCGCAGGGTCCGTGCGCACCAAAATGTGGAGGCGTGCGAGCGCGGATTCGGAAATCTGCACCTGCGACTCGAGATCCACGCCCGCGAGGTCTTCGAGCAGGATGCGTTCGATCCGTTCACGGACCTGGGTGTTGTAGCGGTCACGCGGCACGTACAGCAGGCACGAAAAGAACCGCTGGTAGGGATCGCGGCGCGCGAAGAGTCGCACGCGCTGGCGTTCGTACAGGTTGACGATGCCGCGTGTCGTGCGCACGAGTTCCGGCACCGTCGACTGGAACAGCTCGTCGCGCGGATACGTCTCGAGCACGTGCATCAGCGACTTGCCATCGTGACTCGTCGGCGACACGCCGATGTGGTCCACTACGCGCTGCACCTTGTCGCGCAGCAGGGGAATCTCGCGCGGACTGGTGCTGTAGGTGCTCGACGTGAACAAGCCGATGAAGCGTCGTTCGCCGACGACGCGACCGCCCTTGTCGAACGTCTTGATGCCGACGTAATCGAGGTAGGTCGCGCGGTGCACGGTGGAGACGGAGTTGGCCTTGGTCACGATCAGCAGCGCAACTTCGCGCGCCTTGCGCTGCAGTTCGCCCGTAAGCACCGTTGGCTTGGGTTGCGGACGGCCGTCGCCGGTGCGCAGCAGGCCGAGGCCGGAACGAGGCACCGGTACCAGCCGGTCGAACGAGCGCGTGCGCTCGAGCTTGTACTCGCGGTAGCCGAGGAACGTGAAGTGGTTGTCGGCGAGCCACTCGATGAACTCGACCGCTTCCTTTTCCTCGCGACGGGGGATGGCTGGCACGCCGGCATTCACGTCCCTGGCGATGTCCAGGGCGCGTTGACGGATGGCCGGCCAATCGGAAACCGCAAGCCGCACGTCTTCCAGCATGCGCAGGATGTTCTGGGTCAGTGCTTCGTGCCGCGCCGGATCGCCGATTCGCGGCACCGCCACATGCTGCCAGGACTCCATGGTGCCGAGGGCACTGTCGTGTTCCTCCATGCTCAGCAACTTGCCACGACGGTCCCGGGCGATGCGCAGCACCGGATGGATCATCAGCTGGATCGGCAGGCGGGAGTCGCTGAGCACGACGGCCAGTGAGTCCACGAGGAACGGCATGTCTTCGGTCACGACCTCGACGATCGTGTGCGGCGATTCCCAGCCGTCACGTTGCAGCTGCGGGTTGAAAACGCGAACCCTGGGCTCGCCGGCAGGACGCACTGCGCCGAAGCACGAGGGCTCCAGCGGCTGACGCAGCGAACGCTGCCGCATCGCGCGCCTGCAGGTCCTCTTCGCCGACGCCTCGGTAGTAGGCCTGCACGAACGCGGGCAGCGGCAGCGGAGCTCCGCGCGTCCTGCGCGCGAGCTTCGCGATTTCGTCGATCAGGTGCTGTCGGGCAGCGGGGATCGTTCCTGGCATGGCGGGGCGTCCTTGGTATGTCGTTCTTCTGCAGTCATCGGGTCGGGTCGCGACGTGTCTGTGGGCGTCGCGCCGCGGGACCCCGTGCGGCCTGCTTCGGCGCACGCAGGTCCACGGAGAGAATTTCAGCACGCTGCGTGAGCACGCCGAGCAGGCGGTCGAGCGCTGCGCGTTCGTCTTTCGACAGCGTGTCGAGCAGCGAACGCTCGAATTCGAGGGCGAGGGGGGCGACGCCGCGATAGACGGCGGCTCCGGCCGCGGACACCTGCAGGATGGAGCGGCGTCGATCATCCGTTGCGACGGCTCGACGCAAACGGCCAGCGCGCAGCAGGCGATTGACTGCACGGCTCACGGCGACGGCATCCATGCGGCTCTTCTCGGCGACTTCGCGTGCCGAGAGTCCGGGGTGGCGCATGAGCACGGCGATGACCCGCCATTCGGGGATCGTCAGGCCGAAGCGTTCCTCGTAGGCCGCCGCGATCGCGTTGCTCGTCACGTTGGCGAGCACCGAGAGCCGGTACGGCAGGAACGATTCGAGTTTGATCAACGGCGAGGTCAAGGCGTGGGGACCGTCCGCAGCAGAAGTTTTCGATTGTAACGAATCGGGTGCCGGCGGCGCCAGTTCAGGGGCGGTGCGGCCGCGACAGGTACTCGTGCGTCTGCATTTCCGCCAGCCGGCTGCGCGTCCGGTCGAACTCGAAACGGAGGCGGTCGCCGACATACAATTCATCGATGGGTGCGTGCGCGGCCAGAACCAGCTTCACGCCGCGGTCGTAGAACTCGTCGACCAGCGCAATGAACCGGCGCGCCGGGTTGTCCCGGGTCTGGTCCATCTGCGGCACACCGCTGATCAGTACGGTGTGGAAGTCGCGCGCGATCTCGACGAAGTCCGCCTGCGAGCGTGGTCCGTCGCAGATGGCGTCGAAGTCGAACCAGACCACTTCGTCCGCTCGCGCGACGAACGGGACAGGGCGGCCCTCGACGGCCAACTGCCCCGGCGCGCAGGTGTCGCCACCACAGAGGTCGGCAAAGCGCGTCTCGAGCTGCCGATGCGTGTCCGGCAGTCGCGCATCAAGGTAAAGCGGTGCCTTCTCGAGCAGGCGCAGCCGGTAATCCTCGCCGCCGTCGACATTGATGACCTCGCACTGACGCTCGATGGCGGCGATGGCCGGCAGGAAGCGCTGGCGCTGCAGGCCATCGCGGTAGAGTTGCGACGGCGGCAGATTCGAAGTGAAGACCAGCGTGAAGCCGCGTTCGAACAGGCCGGCGAAGAGTCCGCCCAGCAACATGGCGTCGGCAATGTCGCTGACGAACAGTTCGTCCAGGCAGAGTACGCGGATGTCGCGTGCGATGTCGGCCGCCACGTGCTGCAGCGGGTCGGGCAGGTCGCGCAACTCCCCGAGACGCGCATGCAGGTCCTTCATCAGGCGGTGAAAGTGCTCGCGCTGTGTCGGCACGCCGACGTGCGCATGGAACAGGTCCATCAGGAAAGTCTTGCCGCGGCCGACGCCGCCCCAGAGGTACACGCCTCGCTCGCCGGCTGCGCTGCCGCCCCGTCGTCCTGCCTGGGTCCGCCAGCGGCCGAAGAATCCCGCCTTCGAGCGGTTCTCTGCGCCGCGCAGGCGCACCGCCAGGTCCGAAAGGCGGTCGACCGCGTGCTGTTGCGCGGGGTCCGGGCGATAGCCGTGACGGACGAGTGCGGCCTCGTATTCCTTCTGCAGATCAGCGCGCCGCGTCATGCGCGGTGCTTCAACTGCGTAACTCCGGCCGGTCACGGAACTCCTCCAGGGCCGCCGGGTTCGCCAGCGCATCGGTGTTCTTGACCGGGCGGCCGTGCACGACCTCGCGCACCGCAAGCTCGACGATCTTGCCGCTGATCGTGCGCGGGATGTCATTGACCGCGATGATCCTGGCCGGCACGTGCCGGGGCGTCGTGTTGTTCCGGATCACGTCGCGGATGCGCTTTTCGAGCGCCGCGTCGAGCGTGACGCCAGCGCGCAGCCGCACGAACAGCACGACGCGCACGTCATTGTCCCAGTCCTGGCCGATCGCGATGCTCTCGAGGATCTCGTCCAGCTTCTCGACCTGCCGATAGATTTCCGCAGTGCCGATACGGACGCCGCCGGGATTGAGGACGGCGTCGGAACGCCCCAGGATCACGAGCCCGCCGCGAGCCGTGAGCACGGCGAAATCACCATGGCACCAGACGTTCGGGAAACGCTCGAAATAGGCGGCGCGGTAGCGGCTGCCGTCAGGATCGTTCCAGAAACCGACCGGCATCGAAGGGAAGGGCGCGGTGCAGACGAGTTCGCCCTGCTGGCCTTGCAGCGGTCGGCCGTCGTCATCGAACACTTCGACTCGCATCCCGAGTCCCCGGCACTGCAGTTCGCCGCGATAAACAGACAGCGTGGGGTTGCCGAGCGCAAAGCAGGACACGATGTCGGTGCCACCCGAGATCGACGCGAGCTGGATGTCGGCGCCGATCGCGTCCTGTACGAAGTCGAACTGCTCGTGCGCAAGCGGCGAGCCTGTCGACAGGACGGTGCGCAGGTGGACGAGAGTGACCTTGTCGACGGGCCGATAGCCACTTTTTTCCAGCGCAGCGAGATACTTCGGGCTCGTGCCAAACAGGGCGACACGCTCCTCGCTCGCCAGTCGCCACAACACGCCTTCGTCCGGGTGGAACGGCGAACCGTCGAACAGCACGACGGTGGCCTGCGAGGCCAGCGCGCTCGCGAGCCAGTTCCACATCATCCAGCCGCACGTCGTGAAGAAGAACAGCCGCTCGCCGGGATGCACGTCGGAGTGCAACTGGTGCTCTTTCAGGTGCTGCAGCAGCGTGCCGCCCGCGCCGTGGACGATGCATTTCGGCACGCCCGTGGTGCCCGATGAATACAGGATGTAGAGCGGATGATCGAAAGGCAGGCGCTCGAAGCGCAGCGTGGCGCCCGGTTCACCGAACTCTTCGTAGTGACGTGCCGCAGGCAGGCGCGCCAGGTCCGGTCGTGGACTCACGTTCGCCACGACGACCACGCACGTGACTGAAGGCAGGCTTTCGAGGATGCCCGCGATGCGCTCGATCGAATCGAGCGTCTTGCCGCCGTAGCAGTAGCCGTCGGCCGTGAAGAGCACTTTTGGCGCGATCTGCCCGAAGCGGTCGAGCACGCCGCGAATGCCGAAGTCGGGGGAGCATGACGACCAGGTTGCGCCGAGGCTGGTCGTTGCCAGCATCGCGACGATCGCTTCCGGCAGGTTCGGCATGAATCCCGCGACGCGATCCCCGGCGACGATGCCCGCTGCCCGCAAGCCATCGGCTACGCGTGCGACCTCGGCACGCAACTGGTCCCAGGACAGCTCCCTGCGCCGGCCGCGTTCGTCGCATGCGATGAGGGCGGGTCCGGGTCCGGTGCCGCGCAGCAGATTCTCTGCGAAGTTCAGCCGGGTGCCCTCGAACCAGGTGGCGCCGGGCATGCGCTCGCCGTCCCGCAAAACCGGACCCGTGCCGCGATCGGCGATCACGCCGGCGAAGTCGAATACGGCACTCCAGAAAGCGGCCGGTTCGTCAACCGACCATTGCCACAGAGCCGGGTAATCGCCGGCGGGCGCACCGTGATCGCGGGCAAACGCGTGAAATCCCGTCAGCTGCGCGGCCGCGACGCGTGCGGCGGACGGAATCCAGTGGGGGGTGTCGTCGGTCACGCCTCGAATGCTAGCCGCTGGCGCGCTTGCGCACCATGGCGGCAGCAACGAGTTCCGCGACGTCGCGCGTCACGATCGACTCATTCAGGTTCTTCGCCTTCAGGCCGTCGCCGAGCATCACGGAGCAGTACGGGCAGGCTGTGGCAATCACCTGCGGGCGCTGCGGCAGGCCCTGCTCGACGCGCGTGACGTTGATGCGCGTGCCGATGTGCTCCTCCATCCACATGCGCGCGCCGCCGGCGCCGCAGCACATCGATTTTTCGCGGTGCAGGGGGAACTCGAGCAGTTTGTCCCGGGCCACGCGTCCCAGCACCGCACGCGGCGCCTCGAATTCGCCGTTGTGGCGGCCGAGATAGCAGGGATCGTGCAGCAGCACGCGTTCATGCGTCGGTCGGACCTCGAGGCGTCCTTCCGCCAGCAGCCGAGCGATGAATTGCGTGTGGTGCGCGACCTCCCAATGGCCGCCGAACTCGGGATATTCGTTGCGCAGCGAATTGAACGCGTGCGGGTCGCAGGTCACGATCCGCTTGACGCCCAGGCCATTGAAGGATTCGACGAGCGTCGCCGCGAGCTGCTGGAACAGCATTTCGTTGCCGGCGCGTCGCACGCACTCGCCAGTGGTGGGCTCCTGCGCGCCGAGGATGCCGAAGCTCACTCCGGCTTCACGCAGGATCTCGACGAACGCGCGCGCGATCCGCTGGCCGTTCTGGTCGAAGGATTCCGCGGAACCCACGTAAAACAACCACTCGACCCCGGCCATGTCCGCGGCGCTGCGGATGAGCGGCACGTCGAGGCCCCTGGCCCAGTCGCCGCGCGTGTCCGCAGGCAGTCCCCAGGGGTTCGACTGCACTTCGTACGCGTCGAACACGTTCTTCAGTTCGGCGGGGAACTCGCCGTCCATCATCACGCGATGCTGGCGCAGCCGGTAGAACTTCGGCAGCAGTTCGAGTTCGATGGGGCAGGCAGCTTCGCAGTAGCCGCAGGTCGTGCACGACCAGAGCGTGTCATCGCTGATGACGTCGCCCACCAGGGCCGGCAGGTTCGCCTGCGCTGCGCCACCGGCGAGGATGGCCTTGCGCTGCTCGAGCAGGTGGTGCTTCAGGCTGTCGTTGACGCCCTTCATCGAGAGCGGCTTGCCGGTCTGGAATGCCGGGCACGCATCCTTGCAGCGGCCGCATTCGGTGCAGGTGAACGCGTCCAGGGCGTCCTTCCAGACGAGGTCCGCAACGCTGCGTGCTCCGACTCGCAGTTCGCTCGCGTCCGCCGAGTCGTCCGTGAGCGGGCTCAGGTCGACCGTCGGCACCGCATTGGCCGGCCTGCCGCGACGGAAGAAGAGCGCGGGCAGCGCAGTGACGATGTGAAAGTGTTCGCCAAGCGGCATCAGCACCAGGAAGACGCAGACCATGGTCATCTGCGTCCAGTAGGAAATCGCGGCGGCGAGCGCCAGCGCACGTCGGCGACCAGTCGGAGACCAGCGATGCGAGCCACCCGCCGACCGGCGCATGGGCACGCTCGTGCGCGATGGCCGGGACCGAGTCCGCCAGCTGCGCAAAGCGGAACGCGTCGAACGCGAGATCCGTGATCATGATGACTGCGATGAGGCCGAGCACCAGCAGCCCTTCGCGGTTGGGCTCCAGACGTGCGGGCCGGAGCAGCAACCGGCGGTAGAAGGCGTAGCAGACGGCGAGCAGCACGCCGACTTCGACCAGGTCCTTCGAGACGGTGAAAACGTCCCCCAGCGAGCCGGTCAGGGCGAACTCGGCATCGAAGCCGATGACGACGAGCTGCAGCTTGCGCACCAGCAGCGAAACGAAGCCCAGGAAGATGACCGTGTGCATCACCCCGGGCTTCCACTCGCGGCGGATCATCCGCTGCTGCAGCAGTCCATTGGTGACGACCGTGCGCAGCCGGCGCCACGGGTGGTCCCAGCGGACCTCCGGCTGCAAGGCCGCGACGATGGCGAGCTTGCGCACGCTGAACCAGGCGAATGCCGCGAACGCGGCGAGCAGCAGCGCAGTGATTCCAAGCGGGCTCAAGCCGACCTCCAGCTGCGCCACGCGGGTTCGACGCAGGACTATTGCGCTGCACTATCACGAGCCGACTCACGATGTACAATTCGGGTTTCCACCACAGGCCGCCGCCGGCGGCACGAGGGCACGCTAAATGCAGCGCGAAGCGATGGAGTTCGACGTCGTCGTCGTCGGGGCCGGACCTGCAGGTCTCGCGGCCGCGATTCGGCTGAAACAGCAGTCCGCGGCGGCTGGCAGCGAACTCAGCGTTTGCGTGCTCGAAAAGGGTTCCGAGGTCGGGGCGCACATCCTCTCGGGAGCGGTCATCGATCCGGTTGCGCTCACGGAGTTGTTCCCAGACTGGAAGGCGCGTGGCGCGCCGCTCGAGACCCCCGTGCAGGAAGACCGCTTCCTGGTCCTGACGCAGGACAAGGCGCGCCGCATTCCGAACTGGCTGCTGCCCCCGCTGATGGACAACCACGGCATGTACATCGCCAGTCTCGGCAAAGTCTGCCGCTGGCTTGGCCAGCGAGCCGAAGAACTGGGCGTCGAAGTGTTCCCCGGCTTTGCGGCTGCCGAAGTGCTGTTCAACGACGACGGCTCGGTCAAGGGCGTCGCGACCGGTGACATGGGCATCGGCAGGAACGGTCAGCACAAGGATTCTTACGCGCAGGGGATGGAACTGCACGCAAAGTACACGCTGTTCGCCGAGGGTTGCCGCGGCTCCTTGTCGCAGCAGCTGATGTCGAAGTTCAACCTGCGTGACGGCGTCGACCCGCAGGTCTACGGCCTCGGTGTCAAGGAGCTCTGGCAGGTCCCGAAGGAAAATCACCAGCCCGGACTGGTCGTGCACAGCCAGGGCTGGCCGCTGCCGAACGACGTGGGGGGCGGCTCGTTCCTTTATCACTTTGGTGACGGCCTGATCTCGGTCGGCTTCGTGACGCACCTGAGTTACGCGAATCCGCACCTCTCGCCGTTCGAGGAGATGCAGCGGTTCAAGACCCACCCGGCGATCCGCGGGTATTTCGAGGGTGGCAAGCGCCTGGCCTACGGTGCACGCGCCATCAACGAAGGCGGCCTGCAGTCGATCCCGAAGCTCACGTTCCCGGGCGGCGCGCTGATCGGATGCACCGCGGGTTTCGTGAACCTGCCGCGCATCAAGGGCTCGCACAATGCGATGAAGACCGGGATGCTCGCGGCTGAAGCGGCCTTTGCGGCAGTGGGGGCCGGTCGCGCCAACGACGAACTTTCGGCCTACCCGGAAGCGTTCCGCAACTCCTGGGCGTATCGCGACCTGCACAAGGTACGCAACGTGAAGCCGGGCCTGAAGTGGGGCCTCTGGGCCGGCAGCGCGCACGGTGGATTCCACATGTGGCTCAACGACCTCGGCCTGGGCGCGCTGGTCGGCTGGACGCTGCGCCATGGCAAGGCCGACCACGAGTGCCTGAAGCCCGCGGCTGAAATGCCGCGGATCGACTATCCGCGGCCGGACGGCAAGCTGACGTTCGACCGGCTCTCGTCGGTGTTCCTGTCAGGGACGGCGCACGAGGAGGACCAGCCCGTGCACCTGCGTCTGCGCGATCCGTCGATTCCGGTCGCGGTGAATCTCGCGCGCTACGACGGGCCCGAAGGCCGCTATTGCCCGGCGGGGGTCTATGAATTCGTGCCGGCGGAAGGCGGTGGCCAGCGGCTGCAGATCAACGCGCAGAATTGCGTGCACTGCAAGACGTGCGACATCAAGGACCCGCAGCAGAACATCCACTGGGTGACGCCGGAAGGCGGCGGCGGTCCGAACTACGCGGGCATGTAGTGACCACTGATTAGTGATTAGTGATTAGTGATTAGTGATTAGTGATTAGTGATTAGTGAACGAACTGCCCGCGTTGACGGGTCTCCAAATGCGGGCGCGGTTTCGTACCAAAATCCGTGGGCTCAGGTCGCGGTGGCTGACTGCGAGCTCGCACGGCGCTGGTCGCGAGCCGGAGCCAGCGACTGACCGCTTTTTACCCCAGTTGCTCTCCAGCGCCACGACGACTTGCGACCGGCCCACTTGTCCCGCACGGCAAACGACAGAGGCCGGCCAGTCCGGCCTCTGCTGAACAGTCATCAATCACTGCCTAATCGGTAATCACTAATCACTAGCGCGGCGCCATGCGGATCGCGCCGTCGAGGCGGATCGTCTCGCCGTTCAGCATCGGGTTCTCGACGATCTGACCCACCAGTTGCGCGTATTCCGCCGGCCGGCCGAGACGCGGCGGGAACGGCACCTGCTTGCCGAGGGAATCGCGCGCTTCTTCCGGCAGGGCCGCCAGCATCGGCGTCATGAACAAGTCCCGGCGCGATCGTGACGACCCGAATGCCGGAGGACGCGAGTTCGCGCGCCATCGGCAGCGTCATGCCAACCACACCACCTTTTGACGCGGCGTAAGCAACCTGGCCGATCTGGCCGTCGAACGCAGCGACGGATGCCGTCATCACCAGGGCACCGCGTTCCCCTGCAGCATTCGGCGTGTTCTGCTGCATGGCTGCGGCCGCCTCCTTGCACAGCAGCAGCGTGCCGATGAGGTTGATTTCGATGACCTTGCGAAAGAAGTCGCCGGGCATCGTGCCTTCCTTGCCGACCATGCGCTTCGGCCAGCCCACGCCCGCGCAACTCACGGCGAGGTTGAGTCCGCCCATTGTGGTGATTGCCGCGGCCACGGCCGCGGCCACGGCTTTTTCCACGGTCACGTCGACCTTGTGAAAGCTTGCGGCCGGACCGAGCTTGCGCACGGCATCAACGCCGGCCTGGTCGTTGACGTCGAACAGGGCGACCTTGCCGCCCGCAGCGACGACGAGTTCAGCCACGGCCAGGCCGAGGCCCGAGGCGCCGCCACTTACGATGGCGCGAGTGTCCTGGATCAGCATCGGTTCGGTCCTCCTGCGGACAAGTCGAGGTTTACAGTCGCAGGCCGCCGTCCACGTCGATGCAGCGGCCCGTAAAGAAGTCGTTTTCGACGATGAAAACCGCGGTCTGCGCAATTTCCTCCGCGAGACCCAGGCGCTTGAGCGGCACGGGCGCGGTCATCTTCTCCAGCATCTCCGGCGGCATACCGGAGAGGATGTCGGTCTTGATGAAGCCCGGAGCGATCGCACCGGTGCGGATGCCGAAGCGCGCGAGTTCCTTCGCCCACGTCGTCGCCATCGCGGCGACGCCAGCCTTCGCGGCCGAGTAGTTGCTCTGCCCGGCGTTGCCGGCGCGCGAGATGCTCGAAATATTGATGATCACGCCGCCCTGGCCAAGCTTGATCATGCGTTCGGCGGCTTCGCGACCGCACAGGAACACGCCGGTCAGGTTGACGTCGATGACGGCCTGCCACTGCGCAAGCGTCATCTTGCTGACGACGGCACCGTCCTTGACCTTCACCAGCACGGCGTCCTTGATGATGCCGGCATTGTTGACCAGCACGTCGAGCCGGCCGTGCGCTGCGACTACCTGGTCGAGCGCGCGAACCACGTCGTCTTCCTTCGCGACATTCAGCGCGTGTCCGCTCACCGTGACGCCGCGGGCTTCGAACTCGGCGCGCGTCGCGTCGAGGTCCGCCTGGTTGAGGTCGAGCAGCGCCAGCGTCGCGCCGCGTGCGGCGAATGCATGGGCGATGGCCTTGCCGATTCCGCGCGCGCCGCCCGTGACGACCGCGACCTTGCCGTTCAACTGCATGAATGCCTCAGGAAAAAATGAAGGTCAGAGAAGTTCGATGGCGACGGCGCAGGCTTCACCGCCACCGATGCACTGCGAAGCGACGCCGCGGCGCAGACCGCGCTTGCGCAGCGCGTGGAGCAGCGTGGTGATGATGCGGGCGCCCGTTGCGCCGACGGGGTGCCCCATCGCGCACGCGCCGCCATTGACGTTCACCTGGTCGTGCCGCAGGCCGAGGTCCTGCATCGCGGCCATCGCCACGCAGGCGAAGGCTTCGTTGATCTCGAACAGGTCGACCTCAGCAACCTTCCAGCCCGCGCGGTCGAGCGCCTTCTGCATCGACGGCGCAGGCGCCGTCGTGAACCATTCCGGCGCCTGTGCGTGGCTCGCGTACGAGACCAGGCGGGCGAGCGGTTTGAGGCCGGCCGCCTTGGCCGCAGATTCGCTCACGAGCACGATGGCGGCGGCGCCATCGGAAATCGAGGACGAGGACGCCGCCGTTACGGTGCCGTCCTTGCCAAATGCGGGTTTGAGAGTCGGGATCTTGTCGATGTCGAGCTGGAAGGGCGTTTCGTCGGTCGCGACGACCTGCTCGCCCTTACGCGACTTGATCGTCACGGGCGCGATCTCGGCAACGAAGTCGCCTTCCTTCGACGCACGCTGCGCGCGGCGCACGGATTCCGCGGCGTACGCGTCCTGCTCCGCACGCGAGAAACCGTACTTCGCGGCGGTGACGTCCGCGAAGCAACCCATGGCCTTGCCGTCCCAGGGGCTTTGCAAGCCGTCGTAGAACATGTGGTCGTAGATCTCGGCGTGCCCCATGCGATAGCCGGCACGCGCCTTCAGCATCAGGTACGGCGCGTTGGTCATCGATTCGAGGCCGCCCGCGAGGATTGCGCGCGCGGAGCCGGCGCGGATCTGGTCTGCCGCCAGCATCACTGCCTTCATGCCCGAGCCGCACATCTTGTTCACCGTCGTGGCGGGCACGCTCATTGCGATGCCGGCGCCGACAGCCGCCTGCCGCGCGGGGGCCTGGCCCAGGCCGGCCGGCAGCACGCAGCCGAAGATCACTTCGTCGATCGCATCCGGCGACAGGCCAGAGTCCGCGAGTGCGGCCGCTGCGGCGAAAGAACCCAGCTGCGTTGCCGAGACGGGCGAGAAGATGCCCTGGAAGCCGCCGATCGGAGTTCGGCGGGCAGCGACAATGACGATGGATTCAGGCATGGGGGACGTCCTCGAGGAATCGGGGGCAGCGAGCCAGGGTCGCCGGAGTGTACGCCGCGGTCTTTTTGCAGCGCAAGATAAAGGCCCGAATCAAGCGGGTCAGGCCCTGGCAGCGGAACGTGTGCGCCGCACCCGAGCCGTTGCCGGCAACGGCTTGCCAGCACGCGGCTCACGCGGCGCAAGGCCGTGATCCAGGAACTGCACCAGGGCAGTGGCAACTTCGTCCGCCGTGAGCGTGCGGCCCGCGCGATACCAGTGCGCAATCCAGTTGAGCGCGCCTGCGATCGCAAATGCGGCTAGCTTCGGGTCGGTCACGGCGATCGAACCGTCGTTGATACCGCCCTGCAGCAGACGCCGGATGGCGCGGTCGATCTCGGACTTGAGCGAGCGCACCTGGGCGCCCAGTTCGGCGCCGAGGTCCTGGTGTTCTGCGCGCACCATGCACCAGCCGTACTCGGACGCAATCGCGACGGCGTAATCGTGTATGACCTCGCGCAAACGGTCGCGTCCGCTTCCCGGCGTCTGCTCCGCCCGGCGCAGGGCAGCGCGAATCGGTTCGAGGCCGGCCAGGAAACACTCGAACAGGAGCTGCTCCTTGTTCGCGACGTAGTAATAGATCGTGGGCTTGGTGACGCCGAGGGCGGCGGCGATGTCGTCCAGCGACGTGTTGTGATACCCGCGCTCGTCGAACGCCCGCGCTGCCGTGCGGATCACCGCGTCACGCTTGGTGCCGTGATCCTGGCGCCGGCGCCGGCCGCGCCACGCGGCAGCCGGGTCGGTGGCGGTCGGGTTCGCTGGAGTACTGTCGGCCATGACGGGACTGGTTGACTGGGGGCAGGGCTCTAATCATACTTCGCGGTAATATTCTACTCAACAGTAAGTTCTGGCTGGGTCCCGCCCGGCGGCTGGAGGAATGCAGATGTCCGGATCCTCGACTGTCCGCCATGAAGGTAATTCGCGCCAGGCTGCCGGCGCCACGGACGAGGCCGCTCCGCTGCGTTTCGTGAGCGCCGCTTCGCTGTTCGACGGTCACGACGCCGCGATCAATATCATCCGCCGTTTGCTGCAGGCGCACGGCGCCGAGGTCGTGCACCTCGGGCACAACCGCAGCGTCGCCGACATAGTGCGCGCGGCCCTGCAGGAAGACGCGGACGGCATCGCGTGCAGTTCGTACCAGGGCGGCCACGTCGAGTACTTCAGTACATGGTGGACATGCTGCGCGACCTCGGCGCGCCGCATATCCGCATCATCGTGGGCGGCGGCGGCACGATCGCGCCGGGCGAGATCGAGGAACTCGAGGTCTACGGTGTCGAGCGTATCTACACACCCGAGGACGGCCGCAGGCTCGGCCTCGACGGCATGATCGACGACGTGTTCGCGCGCGTGCGGAGGGCAACGCGTCCGGGCTTCGAGTTCGGGCCGGTCGGACCGCGCGACCAGCAGCAGATCGCGCGCACCATCTCCGCGCTCGAGCGCGGTGCGGTCGATGCGCCGTTGGGCGAGACCCTGCGTCGCGCCGTTTCGCGCAGCGCGAAGCGGACGACGCAGGTGGTGGGGATCACCGGCACCGGCGGTGCCGGCAAGTCGTCGCTGACCGACGAACTGCTGCTGCGATTCGTGCGGCAGTTCCCCGAGCGCAACATCGCCGTCGTCGCCATGGACCCGACGCGTCGCCGCAGTGGCGGTGCCTTGCTCGGCGACCGCATCCGCATGAACTCGCTCGCGGCCGAGCAGCTATTCATGCGCTCGCTCGCGACGCGGCGGCAGAACCTCGCCACCAGCGCGGTGCTGGCCGATGTCCTCAACCTGCTGCGGTATGCAGATTTCGACCTCGTTGTCGTCGAAACCGCCGGCATCGGCCAGAGCGATTCCGAGATCGTCGACCTGGTCGACGTGCCGATGTACGTGATGACGAGCGAATACGGCGCGGCGAGCCAGCTCGAGAAGATCGACATGCTCGATTTTGCCGACCTGGTCGCGCTCAACAAGTTCGAGAAGCGCGGCGCCGAGGATGCGCTGCGCGACGTGCGCAAGCAGTGGCGCCGCAACCGGGTCGAGTTCAAGCGGCCCGACGACCAGGTGCCGGTGTTCCCGACCATCGCGAGCCGCTTCAACGATCCGGGCGTCAACCGGCTCTTTGCCGCGCTCTGCGCACGGCTCGACGAAAAAGCAGGCGGCGACCGGCGCTGGACCGTCACGGATCCGGGCCCGACCGAATTGATCGAACGGCATGCGCTGGTGCCGGCGACGCGTGCTCGCTACCTGGCCGAGATTGCTGCCAATGGCCGCCGCGCGCACGAGGCAGTCGAGCACCGTTCACTCGCCGCGAGCCGCGCACAGAGCCTGCACGAGGCCCTGTGTACGCTGGGCGACACGTCGGTGCCCGAACCGCTGGAGCGTTACGGTGCGACGGCACTGGCGGACGGGAACGCCGATTCCGCGCTGCTGCGATTGCGGGCGGCCTACAACGATGCGCTCGAAGCGGTCGGTGCCGATGGACTCGCACTGCTGCGGCAGTGGCCGACGATGGCGAAGTCGGCCACCGACGACCAGTTCACGTACACGGTCCGTGGCAAGGAAATCCGCGGCGACAACTATGTGCCGACGCTGAGCCACAACCGCGTACCCAAGCTCGCGGTGCCCCGTTTCCGTGACTGGGGCGAGCAGCTGACGTTCCTGATGAAGGAGAACCTGCCGGGTCAGTTTCCCTTTACGGCAGGCGTCTATCCTTATCGCCGCGAGGAAGAGGACCCGACCCGCATGTTTGCGGGCGAGGGCGGTCCCGAGCGTACCAATCGCCGGTTCCACTACGTCGCGGGCGGCCATGGCGCCGCGCGCCTCTCGACGGCCTTCGATTCGACGACGCTGTATGGCGAGGATCCGGACGAGCGTCCGGACATCTACGGCCGCATCGGCAACTCCGGTGTTTCGATCGCAACGCTCGACGACATGAAGAAGCTCTACTCGGGCTTCGATCTCTGCGCGCCGACGACGTCGGTCTCGATGACGATCAACGGTCCGGCGCCGATGATCCTCGCGATGTTCATGAACACCGCGATCGACCAGCGCGTCGAGAAGCACCTGCGAGCCACGGGCCAGTGGGAGGCGGCGGAGAAGAAGATCGCGGCTCTTTTCAAGGACCGGCCGCGGCCGGTGTACAAGGGCGAGCTGCCGCCGAACCACGACGGCTCGGGCCTCGGCCTGCTCGGCGTCACGGGTGATCAACTGCTCGATGCCGGGACGTACCACCAGATCCGCAAGGAGACACTGTCGCTCGTGCGCGGCACCGTGCAGGCGGACATCCTCAAGGAAGAGCAGGCGCAGAACACCTGCATTTTCTCGACCGAGTTCGCGCTGCGCATGATGGGGGACGTGCAGCAGTTCTTCACCGACAACGACGTCCGTAATTTCTATTCGGTGTCGATCTCGGGTTATCACATCGCTGAAGCGGGCGCGAACCCGGTGTCGCAGCTCGCGTTTACGCTCGCAAACGGTTTCACGATCGCCGAGTACTACCTGGCGCGCGGCATGAAGATCGACGACTTCGCGCCGAACCTGTCGTTCTTCTTCTCGAACGGCATGGATCCGGAGTACGCGGTGATCGGTCGCGTGGCGCGCCGCATCTGGGCGCGTGCGATGCGGGACCTTTATCGCGCGGGCCCGCGCTCGCAGATGCTGAAGTACCACATCCAGACGTCGGGCCGCAGCCTGCATGCGCAGGAGATCCAGTTCAACGACGTGCGCACGACGCTGCAGGCGCTCTATGCGCTGTTCGACAACTGCAACAGCCTGCACACCAACGCGTACGACGAAGCGATCACGACGCCGACGGAAGAGTCGGTGCGCCGCGCGGTGGCGATCCAGCTGATCATCGGCAAGGAACTCGGCCTCAACAAGACGCAGAACCCGTGGCAGGGATCGTTTGCGATCGACCAGCTGACGGACCTGGTCGAGGAGGCCGTGTATCGCGAGTTTGACCGGATCTCGGAGCGCGGTGGCGTGCTCGGCGCGATGGAGACGATGTACCAGCGCGGCAGGATCCAGGAAGAGTCCTTGTATTACGAAACGCTGAAGCATGACGGCACGCTGCCGATCGTCGGCGTCAATACGTTCCTCGCGCCGGCAGGGTCAGACGATGAGATTCGCAATGCCGAACTGATCCGGTCGACTGAGGAAGAGAAGCAGGACCAGGTCGTGGCGGTTCGCGCGTTTCTCGCTCGCAACGCGGAGCAGCGTCCGGCTGCGCTCGCACGTCTGCAGCGACAGGCGGCCACGGGCGGGAACGTGTTCGCCGAGTTGATGGAGGCGGTCAAGGTGGCGTCGCTCGGTTCGATCTCCGGTGCGCTGTACCAGGTGGGCGGGCAGTACCGGCGGAGCATGTAAGCGCGGGGCGCCAGGCGACGCAGCAGGGCATCATCGAGGCCGCCTGGGCTGGGGTTCGTGCGGGACGCCGTAACCCGTCCATGGGGGCTCGGGCGCCCATGGCGAGGCCCCCGGCCGAACCACGCGGCCCGTGGCTCGCCGACACGGTCCCTCCGGGTTCCTGGGCCGGGCCGTCCGCGACATGGACGTCGCGGCCGGAGCCCCCATGGATGGGTTGACGGCGTCCCGGCCCGGAACCCGGAGGGAGGAAGTGCAGCGCCGCTAACCGCAGTATCGGTGGCGACGCGTGAGTGCGGGGTGTTTTCAGCGCGCGAGCGTGCGAGCTGGAGCGTGCGCCAGCACCGCGAGGTCCGGCTCCCCGAGCCGGGCAAGCATCGCGTCGCGCGCTGCGTCCCGCAACTCGTCGGGCTCACGCCCATCACCATCGATCGACGGCAATATCTCGACGCGGATCGTCCCTGGCATCGGCACGAGCGCGCCATTCGGCATCGAGCGACGCGCACCAAGGATGACGGCCGGCACCAGCGGCACGCCGCCGCGAGCCGCAGCCACGAATGCTCCGATGTGAAACCGCTTGAGACCGACGACCGAGTCGAACGTGCCCTCGGGGAAGAAGACGAGCGAGTGGCCTTGTTCCGCGCGCTGCATCACCCGCCGCGCGCCGCGCTGCCGTCCGCCCGCGGAGTGACGGTCCACGAATTCCGACCCGATCCGCCGCAGCAGGAATCCCATGACCGGCATGTCCGTCGCCTCGCGCTTGATCACGAAGCTGAATCGCGGCGGCAGCGCTGCCGTCATCACGACGCCGTCGAGGTAGCTCGAGTGATTCGCCACCAGTACGCACGAGCCCTCCGGCAGATGCTCGAGGCCTTCGACCCGCAGTCGCAGGCAGGCGAGGGCGAGCCAGAGGCGCGCGAGCCACCGCGTGGACGAACGGCGCCAGGGCAGCGACGGCACCAGCAAAGCCAGCAGCGCAGCCACCGACGTCACGATCAACAGCAGCGACAGCGAGTACGTGCCGAAGACGAGGCGGAACAACCAGCCGGGCATGCCGCCCGCTCGCGGTGCAGCGACATCGCTCACAACGTCGGCGGCCGCAAGCCCCGGAGGGCCAGCGGACTCGTCGTTGGCGGCAGTGGATTTCGTGCGCAAGCTCGCGGCAATTCCAGCGGCGTCTGGGGGAAACTCGTCGGCGGTGGATCCATCCGAGACGCCAGTCTGCCGGGACCCCGGCATTCTGTGAATCAGTTCCAGTTATGTTAACGACGCCCCGGGGAACTGTGAGAGGGTTCACGACGGGGGTCAGCAGGCGGCTCGCATACTGCGTGCTACGTAAAGCCGCGAGGTTCCATGAGCACTGCAGTCAAGTCGAGCTTCCTGTCCCGATCGCGCACCAGCGGCGGCGAAGCAGCCGAGGGGCCCGGTCCGATCGACCGATTCCTCGATGCCGTGTGGATGGAACGCGGCCTGTCGCCGAACACGCTCGCAGCCTATCGGGCGGACCTCACCGCTCTCGACCGCTGGCTCGACGAGCATTCAGGCAACCTCGAGCGCGCGCAGCGCGGCGACATTCTCTCGTTCATGGCTTCGCGAGTGCAGGCGGGCGCGCGACCCCGTTCAACCGCGCGCCAGCTTTCAAGCTTCCGCCGCTTCTACCGTTACCTGGTGCGAGAGGGCACCTTGCGCGAGGACCCCACTGCACAGATCGCGATGCCCAAGGTCGGCCGTTCATTGCCGAAGTCGCTCATGGAGGAGGAAGTCGAGGCCCTGCTGGCCGCTCCCGCCGTGAGTGACCCGCTTGGGCATCGCGATCGGACCATGCTGGAGGTGCTGTATGCCACCGGGCTGCGCGTCTCCGAACTGGTGAACTGCACGCTCGCCCAGGTGAATTTGAACCAGGGCGTGCTGCGCATCGTCGGCAAGGGCGACCGCGAGCGGCTGATCCCGCTGGGCGAGGAAGCCGTGCAGTGGGTGCAGCAGTTCCTGCAGGGCCCACGCGTCGAGATCCTGCTCGAACGGCAGACCGACTACCTGTTCCCGACGCGCCGCGGCGACCGCATGACGCGCCAGGCCTTCTGGCACATCATCAAGCGCTATGCGCGCAAGGCCGGCATCGAGCGTGAACTCTCGCCGCACACGCTGCGCCACGCCTTCGCCACCCACTTGTTGAACCATGGCGCCGACCTGCGCGTGGTGCAGATGCTGCTCGGTCACAGCGACCTGTCGACGACGCAGATCTACACCCACGTCGCCCGCGAACGTCTCAAGGACCTGCACTCCGAGCACCACCCGCGCGGCTGACCGGCGCGAGGCTCTGCTAGACTCCGCCCGCCCCACGGGACGGTCGGGCTGCGGGCGCGGGAAGGCACTGAACCTGCGGCCATGGCGACTGTCCTAGAACCAACATTCCAGGGATAGAACGCCGCATGCGCCGCCGCACTCCTGCTCGCCCGATCACCGCCGCCACCTGGCTCGTCGCTGCCGCGGCGGCTTTACTCGCCATCACACCGAGTTCCAGCGCACTTGCGGCCACGCCCCAGAAGCCGACCCCGGTGGCCAATGCCAAACCGGCAGCACCCACCGCGCCGGTCGTGATCCCGGCGGACGTGCGCGCACGCGTCGTTGCGAAACTGCCAGGGGCGCAGGCCTCCGACGTCGCGGTCTCGCCGATTCCCGGCCTCTATGAAGTGGCCATGGGCGGATTGATCGCTTACGTCAGCGCCGACGGCAAATACCTGCTGAGTGGCAATGTTTACGACCTGGATACGCAGGAGAACCTCACCGCCTCGCGTCGCAATTCGGCGCGCGCCAAGGCACTGGCGGCGGCGTCCGAAAGCAACATGATCGTATTCGGGCCTGCCAACGCGAAGATGACGGTCACGGTATTCACGGACATCGACTGCGGCTACTGCCGAAAATTCCACAGCCAGATCGCCGATGTAAACAAGGCCGGCGTGCGTGTTCGCTACATGTTCTTTCCGCGCACCGGTCCTGCCACGGAATCCTGGACCAAGGCCGAACAGGTCTGGTGCGCCGCGGACCGCCGCGATGCACTCACGCGGGCCAAGAAGGGCGACACGTTCAAGGGCAAGTCCTGCGGCGACGCTGCCGTAAAATCGCAGTACGAACTGGGCTCGGACCTCGGCGTGGAAGGCACGCCCGCGATCTTTACGCAAAATGGTGATTACGTCGGCGGTTACCTGACGCCGGCCGAACTGGTGCAGGCGATCCAGGAGTCGCAGAAGACGGCGGTCGCTGCCCGCTGACCCGCAGCCGCTCAGCGCTCGAGGTGGGCCAGCTTGCCGGGGCGACCGTCCCATTCCTTGGCGTCGTCGGGCGCGTCCTTCTTTTCGGTGATCACCGGCCACTGCTTGGCGAGTTCGCCATTCAGCTTGAGGAAATCCTGCTGGCCGTCCGGCAGTTCCTCTTCCGAGAAGATGGCCTCCGCCGGGCATTCGGGCTCGCACAGCGTGCAGTCGATGCACTCGTCCGGGTCGATCACCAGCATGTTCGGGCCTTCGTGGAAGCAGTCCACCGGGCAGACTTCCACGCAGTCCATGTACTTGCACTTGATGCAGTTTTCCGTGACGACAAAGGTCATCGGGGCACTCCGGACGTTGACTGAAGACGAAAAAGGCACCAGCGCGCCGCGGCGCGGGCTGGCGGGCGCTGTATTCTGCCAAAGCGCCGCCGCACTGCAAAATAAATCCTACGTAACACCGACGCTCCTGCGGTAATCGAGCGCGGTGAGGTGGTGGTTTTCAACACCGCGCCGACGGTCGTCGAAGTAGTGGCGCAGGGCGAAATCCACGCTGCGGAAAGCGATGTCCTGCCACGGAATCTCGTCCTCGCCGTAGAGGCCCACCTCCAGGCTCTCCGGGCTGGGGCCAAAGTTCGGTCGGGGCAATTTCGCACGAAACATCACGTGCACCTGGTCCGCGTGCAGCACGTGCACGACCGCCAGCAGCGAACCGATCTCCACCTCGGCCTGCGCCTCTTCGAACGACTCGCGCCGCGCGCCTTCCTGTGTCGTCTCGCCGTTTTCCATGAAACCGGCCGGGATCGTCCAGAAGCCGAGCCGCGGCTCGATCGCGCGGCGGCACAGCAGGATCCGGCCGTCGTGCTCGGGCACGCAGCCGACGATCAGTTTGGGGTTCTGGTAATGCACGACACCGCAGGCATCGCACACGTGGCGGGCCAGATGGTCGCCTTCAGGCGTGCGGAGCGAGACCGTGTTGCCGCAGGCGGAGCAGAACTTCATGGCGAGGGGTCAGGGGTTAGGGGTTAGTGGTGCCGGGAGAGGGAATCGAACCCTCACGAGTGATTAGCTCGCCGGATTTTGAGTCCGGTGCGTCTACCAGTTCCGCCATCCCGGCCGGGGGCGGCGCAGCTTACCCGATAGGGCTCGCCAGCAGGAAAAACTATTATCATCATATAGTTAGAGACGCATTCTGGCAGTCATGCCATAGTTTTCGTGCCGCCTGACCGGAACTCGGTAGACTGTCGGCGGTCCTATGGCTCGCGTCGCCCTTGGGCGGCCGTTCCCTTCCAAGGAGACCGACCGAAGCATGCGACGCCGCCTGTCCCACAGCCTGGCCGCTTTTCTGGCGCTGCTGACGACCGCTCTGGCCGCGCCGCACGCCAAGGCGGCGCAACCCGTGCTGGCCGACAAACTGGCTGCCGAGGCTCCCCGGGCCAACCCCAAGGTGCTCGCCCTCGCGGCCCGTGCGGCCGAATGCGCGCGCAAGCAGGGCGTGCTCGACGGCTTCCGTCACCTCGCCGTCATCGATTACTCGTTGCCATCTACGCAGCCTCGCCTCTGGGTCTTCGACCTCGAACGCGGCCGGCTGATGTTCCAGGAACTCGTCGCGCACGGCCGCAACACGGGTGACGCGAAATCAGAACGTTTCTCCAATGTCGAAGGCAGCCACATGTCGAGCATCGGGCTCTTCAAGACGCTGGAGCCTTATTACGGCAGCAATGGTTACTCGCTGCGGCTCTCGGGCCTCGATCCCGGTTTCAACGACAATGCGCTCGCGCGTGCGATCGTCATGCACGGCGCGCCCTACGTCAGCGAGGCGATCGCCGAGCGACTTGGCCGGCTCGGCCGCAGCTGGGGTTGTCCGGCGTTGCGTCCCGAAATCGCTCGCACCGTCATCGACACGTTGAAGGGCGGCGCGCTGCTGTTCGCCTATTACCCCGACCGCAAATGGCTCAGCGAGTCGCCGTACTTCCAGTGCGACGCCGCCTCGGCACGGGTGGTCACTTCGACGTCGCCGCCTTCGAACTCGGGCTGACGACGCAACCGGGCGCCGTGGCGCCGGCTTGCGACCTTTTGCCGCGGCCAGGCATCTAACCTGCCGAATGTCCGCATTTCTCGACACTGCCCTTGATCCTGCCACCCTGGAGCGCGCTCGCGCCGGCGACGAAGCGGCGCTGGCCGAAATCTACCGGGTCTACGAAGTGCCGGTCCGTACGCTGACGCGCCGCATCGTGACGCCGCGCTCCGCGGCGGAGGATGTGGCGCAGGACGTCTTCGTCGACGTCATCACCCGGCTGCATCAGTTCGAGGGGCGCGGCTCGTTCGCGGGCTGGATCCGCAGCATCGCCATTGCACGCTGCCTGATGCAGCTGCGTTCGCCCTGGCATCGTGGCCAGCGCTGGCTGGCGGCTTCGACGCGATCGATCGACGATTTGCACGAGGACTGGCAGGCCGAGGGCCGGCCGGGTGCGGCGACCGCGGACCGGGCAGATGCGATCGACCTCGAGCGCGCGCTGGCGCAACTCGGCGACAAAGCGCGTGCCGTCGTGTGGCTGCACGATGTCGAGGGGTGCACCCATGCCGAAATCGGTGCGCAGTTCGGCGCATCGGCCAGTTTTTCCAAGTCGCAGCTTGCCCGCGCGCACGAGCGCCTGCGGGACCTGCTGCACGTCGAAGGAGGCGGGACGTCATGCTTTCCCGTATCGAGCACGCCATGAACCTGACCGAGAAACTCCGTTCGTTACCGGCGGCCGAGCCGCGTCGGGACGGCTGGGACGACGTGCAGTCGCGCCTCGCCGCCAGGGAAGACGGCGCGTGCGCGACGCAGGCTGGGCCTGCAGCTCGCGGCCGCGGCCTCCGTTGCGATCATTGCCGTGACGGCCGCGTGGCGCGTTGCGGACGTCGTGACCGAGCGCCCGGGATCGATGTCTGTCGAACTCACGCCGCTCACGGCGGAACAGGCGCTCGCGCTCGATCGCGTCGCGCAGCTGCAGTCGCAGTCGCAGGCGCTCGACGCAATGCTGTCGGTGATTGGCGAGCGTCCGGTCGTCGAGCGCGCCGGCACGAGCGTGCCGATCGACACGCTCGAGACGCAGGTGCAGTGGATCGACCACCAGATTTCCGTCGCCGACGGTGATATCGAACCCGGCTCTGCCGAGCAGCTCTGGCGCAAGCGCGTCGGAGCGATGAACTCCCTGGTGCGGTTGCGCTACGTGGAAGCGCAGCGCATCGACATGTGACAACGAGGACGCGATCATGCAATCCGTACGAATCAGAACCAGGGCCCAGCGCGCGCTCGGCGCGTTGCTGGCGTCGGCCATCGCGCTCACGGTGACGACGCAGGGTGCCGTTGCGACCGAGACGCAGGACAAGGCACAGCTGCAGCAGCAGCTCGACGCTGCGCGCGGCCGGCTCGACGATGCGGCGCGTGACGTCGCCGACCTCTCGCGCCAGCTCTACGGCGACGACATGCAAGGCATGCCCATGCCGCCTCCCGGCGGAAAGCCGCGCGGCGCCATGCTCGGCATCAACATCGGCGGCAGTCCCGACCTCGCGGAAGGCGTCGAAGTGATGGGTGTGAGTCCGTCCGGCCCGGCCGCTGCCGCCGGCCTGAAGGCCGGCGACGTGATCGTAGCGATCGATGGCAAACCGCTCATGAAGTCCGGCGACCGCGCCGCGGGCCGCCAGCTCATCGACCAGATGCGCGGCCTGCAGCCGGGTCAGAAGGTCAAGGTGGACTACCTGCGCGACGGCAAGAAGCTGTCGACGACGGTGACCACCGTGGCTGCCGAGCCACCGCTGGCCCGCATGCTGCGTGAGCACGTGCCGATGCTCGAGGGCATGCAGATTCCTCCTGAATTGCAGGAAATGGTGCACCCAGGTGGCCGCGGCTTCCGCGCGCTCGAACTGGTGCCGATCACGCCCCGGCTCGGCCAGTACTTCGGTACGGACAAGGGACTGCTGGTGGTCAAGGCGCCGCCTGTGCAGGGCCCGGGCCTGGAGGAGGGCGACGTGATTCTTTCGATCGACGGACGCACCCCGGAAAACCCGCGTCACGCCTTCCGCATCCTCGGGTCGTACCAGCCCGGGGAGAAGGTCAAGTTCGAAGTGCTGCGTCAGCGGAAGCACCTGGCTCTCGACGTCCAGATGCCGGCGGCCGACCCCCTGAGCCCGGGCTTCCGCCCTGATCCGCCGCCCCCGCGTGCGCCCAACTCGCCGGTGCCTCCCGCACCGCCGACCGACGCGAAGGGTGGCGGCATCTCGTCCTGAGACGCCCTGGAAGAGCCGCTGCAGAGGGGTCCGTGCGAACGGGTCCCTCTGCTAGCATGCGCGCCCCTATGCGGCGCACCGACTTCCATTTCGACCTGCCCGCTGCGCTGGTCGCCCGCCACCCGGCGCCACAGCGCAGCGGCAGCCGGCTGCTCCACCTCGAAGGTGCGACGGGTGCGCTCACGGATCGCCAGTTCCGCGACCTGCCTGGCCTGCTGCGGCAGGGCGACCTGCTCGTGTTCAACGACACGCGCGTGATTCCCGCGCGGCTGTACGGCCACAAGCTCGAAAGCGGCGGCAAGGTCGAGGTCATGCTCGAGCGGCTGACCGGCTTGCGCACGGCCATCGTGCAGTTGCGCGCGAGCAAACCCTTGCGCCCCGGCGCCGTAATCGACCTCGGCGGTGGCGACACGCTCACCATCGTCG
Organism: Pseudomonadota bacterium; assembly: GCA_016704655.1. GTDB lineage: Bacteria > Pseudomonadota > Gammaproteobacteria > Steroidobacterales > Steroidobacteraceae > RPQJ01. The sequence goes on from JADIZR010000009.1 coordinate 65,127, forward strand.
AGCGCCACGAAGATTTCTGGCGCGTCGAATTCAGCGGCGACGCGCTGGGCACGTTCGAACGCCTGGGGGAGATGCCGCTGCCGCCGTACGTGGCACGCGCCGCCGAACCCGAGGATCGCGAGCGTTACCAGACGGTGTATGCGCGTGAGCCCGGCGCGGTTGCCGCGCCGACCGCGGGCCTGCATTTCGACGACGCGGTCCTGCAAGCCTGCCGCGCGGCGGGCGCCGAGTTCGCTTACGTCACGCTGCACGTGGGCGCGGGTACTTTTCAGCCTGTGCGCGTCGACAACGTCGAAGAGCACCGCCTGCACTCCGAGTGGTGCAACGTGCCCGGTGCGACCTGCGAAGCGGTCGCTGCGGCTCGCGCACGCGGCGGTCGCGTCATCGCGGTGGGTACGACAGCGGTGCGGTCGCTCGAGAGCGCGGCGGCGTCTGGCCGGCTCGAGTCGTACGCAGGCGAGACGCGACTCTTCATCACGCCGGGCAGGCGTTTTCGCGTGATCGATGCGATGGTGACCAACTTCCATCTGCCCGAATCGACGCTGCTGATGCTGGTCAGTGCCTTCGCCGGGCGCGAGCACGTGCTCGAGGCGTACCGTCATGCGGTCGCGCAGCAGTATCGCTTCTTCAGTTACGGCGATGCGATGTTCATCGAGCCGGCGCCTGCGGCGCTCGATCGCGGGAGCGCAGCGTGAAATTTGAACTGCTGGGAACGGCCGGCGCGGCGCGGCGCGGCCGCCTGCACCTGCATCACGGGACCGTCGAGACGCCCGTGTTCATGCCTGTGGGCACGTACGGCACGGTCAAGGCGATGACGCCCGAGGAACTCACGGGCCTCGGCGCGCAGATCGTCCTCGGCAACACGTTTCACCTGATGCTGCGTCCGGGCACCGACGTCATCCGTGCTCATGGCGGGTTGCATGGATTCATGCACTGGTCGGAGCCGATCCTCACCGACTCGGGCGGATTCCAGGTCTTCAGCCTGACGGAACTGCGCAAGCTCACGGAGGCGGGCGTGAATTTCCGCTCGCCCGTCAACGGCGACGCGGTCTTCCTGAGCCCCGAAATCTCGATGCAGGTGCAGGCCGCGCTCAACTCCGACATCGTCATGGCGTTCGACGAATGCCCACCGTATCCGGCGACCGAGCAGCAGGCGCGAACGTCGATGGAACTGTCGATGCGCTGGGCGCGCCGCAGCCGCGACGAATTCACGCGCCTGGCCAACCCCAACGCCTTGTTCGGCATCGTGCAGGGCGGCACGTTCCTGGGCCTCAGGCAGGAATCGCTCGGGCAGCTGGTCGATATCGGTTTTGACGGGTACGCGGTCGGGGGCCTGGCCGTGGGTGAACCCGCGGCGGAACGCAACGCCGTTCTCGAGGCGCTCGAGCCCGCATTGCCGCGGGAAAGACCACGGTACCTGATGGGCGTCGGCACCCCCGCCGACATCGTCCAGGCGGTCGCCCGCGGCATCGACATGTTCGATTGCGTCATGCCGACGCGGAACGCCCGCAACGGCCACCTGTTCACCTCGCAGGGCGTGATCAAGATCCGCAATGCCGGGCACCAGGCGGACACCTCACCCCTGGACCCGGAGTGCGCCTGCTACACCTGCCGGAACTACAGCCGCGCGTACCTGCGGCACCTCGACCGTTGCAACGAAATCCTCGGCGCACGGCTCAATTCGATCCACAACCTGCACTATTACCTATCCCTGATGGCCCGGATGCGGACAGCCCTCGACGAGGGGCGGTTCGAGCGCTTCGTCGCGAACTTCCTGGCAGGAGCCGAGGCCGGCCCTGCGATGGCCGCCACCTCGGCCGACCCTCGGGTATAATCGGCGGTCATTTTCCAAGCATGACCCCTCGGTCGAGGGGCAACAGGAGTTCCTGATGGACTGGTTGATCGCGAGCGCCCACGCCCAGGCGGCCACGGGTGCCCAGCCGAATGCGTTGCTGCAGATGCTGCCCTTGCTGCTCATCTTCGTCGTGTTCTATTTCCTGCTGATCCGGCCCCAGGCCAAGCGGGCGAAGGAGCACAAGGCCCTGGTGGCCGCACTCGCCGTCGGCGACGAAATCGTCACGGCCGGCGGCATCCTCGGCAAGGTCACCGAGACCTCCGACAGTTTCCTCACCGTCGAAATCGCGAACGGCGTGCAGGTGAAGGTCCAGCGCCATACGGTCACCAGCGTGCTGCCCAAGGGCACCCTGAAGAGCGCCTGAACGGTCGTCCCGGAGTTCGCGAATGCACAGTTACCCGGCCTGGAAAATCTGGCTGGTCGTCATCGCCCTGCTCGCGGGCACGGTGCTCGCCCTGCCGAACGTGTTCGGCGAGGCGCCCGCACTGCAGCTCTCGCGCAATGACCGCACCGCCGTCACCGACGTCCAGCGCCAGCAGGTCGTCTCGCTGCTGCAGTCCAAGGGCGTGACGGTCGAAAACTCGTACCTCGAGGGCGATCGACTCGTCCTGCGCTTTGACGACGTGAGCGCGCGGCTCAAAGCACGCGATGTCGTGCAGCAGGGCACCGCAGAAGAATATCTCGTGGCGCTGTCCGACGTGCCCCGCACGCCGGGCTGGATGCGAGCGCTGGGACTCAAGCCAATGAGCCTCGGCCTCGACCTGCGCGGCGGCGTCTACTTCATGTACGAAGTCGACGCGCAGGGTGCCGTGAAGCAGCTGCTCACGAGCATGGAGAGCGACTACCGCACGCTGCTGCGCAAGGAACGCATTCCTTTCACCGGCGTGGCCAGCGACGGCGTCGACACGGTCAGGATCGGTTTGCGCAGTGGCGACGACGCGGAGCGGTTCGCGAGCCTGCTGCGCAAGCAGGACCCGAACCTGTCTGTCGACACGGACACCCTCGGCGAGGGCGGATCCGTCACGGTCAGTCTGAGCCCGACGCAGATCAAGCAGCGGCAGGACTTCGCGATCCAGCAGAACATCACCACGCTGCGCAATCGCGTGGACGAACTCGGCGTCACGGAGCCGATCGTCGCCCGCCAGGGCCTCGACCGCATCGTCGTGCAGCTGCCCGGCGTGCAGGATCCCAACGAAGCGCTGCGCGTGCTCGGTGCGACGGCCACCCTCGAGTTCCGGCTCGTGGACGAACAGAACGACGCATTGCTCGCCGCCAGCACGAAGCGTGCGCCGCTCGGCACCAAGCTCTACCACACGCGCGATGGCCGTCCGGTCCTGCTCAAGCGCGAAACGATCGTCTCGGGTGAGCAGCTCACGGACGCCAGCTCCGGCTTCCAGCAGGGCGAACCCGCGGTCATGGTCACGCTCGATGCGCGCGGCGCGTCGAAGATGCTCGAGACCACGCGCCAGAACCTCGGCAAACCCATGGCGGTCGTGTTCATCGAGAAAAAGCGCGTGGCCGAAGGCCAGCCCTGCAAGGGCGTCCGCGCGGGCAACGAATGCACCGAGGAGGAGGTCATCAACCAGGCGACCATCCGCGGCGTGTTCGGCAGCAATTTCCAGATCACGGGTGTGATGGCCAACGAGGCGCGTGAACTTGCGCTGCTGCTGCGCGCAGGCTCGCTGGCTGCCCCGCTCTACATCGTCGAACAGCGCAGTGTCGGCCCGAGCCTGGGCGCCGACAACATCGCGCGCGGCGTTCGCGCGCTGATCATCGGCATGCTGGTGACGTTCGCCTTCATGGCCGTCTATTACCGTGGCTTCGGCATGGTCGCGAACGTCGTGCTGCTGACCAACGTCGTGCTGCTCGCGGCGCTGCTGTCGATGCTGCAGGCTTCGCTGTCGCTGCCTGGCATCGCGGGCATGGTGCTCACGGTCGGCATGGCCGTGGACGCCAACATCCTGATCTTCGAGCGCATCCGCGAGGAGTTGCGCAATGGGATGAGTCCGCATGCGGCGATCAACGCGGGTTACGAGAAGGCCTTCTCCGCGATCGCGGACTCGAACATCACGACGCTGATCGCGGGCATCGTGCTGTTCACGTTCGGCACCGGCCCGGTCCGCGGCTTCGCGGTCGTGCTGTCGCTCGGCATCGTCACTTCGATGTTTACCGCGCTGATCGTCAGCCGCGCGCTCGTCTACCTGCTCTGGGACCGCAAGCGCAAGCTCGACCGCCTCTCGATCGGGATGGGGAACTGATCATGGAATTTTTCCACAAGAAGACCAGCTACCCGTTCATGGCCGCCCGCAAGCGGTGGTATTTGTTCTCGGCGGTGCTGCTCCTCGGTTCGCTGCTGGCTCTGGGTATCCGCGGCCTCAACTTCGGCATCGATTTCACCGGCGGCGTGGTGCTCGAGCTGAGCTTCCCGCAGGCGGCCGATCTCGAGAAAGTCCGCGAGTCGCTCGATAAGGCGGGTTACGGCGATGCCGTCGTGCAGAGTTTCGGCACCCCGCGCGACGTGCTGGTGCGCATGCTCCCCGAGGAAGGCACGGACAACAACGTGCTCGGCCGCAAGGTGCTGACGGCGATCCAGTCCGAAAATCCGGGCGTCGAGCTGCGTCGCACGGAAGTCGTGGGCGGGCAGGTCGGCGCCGAGCTCGCCGAGAAAGGCGCGCTCGCCGTGCTGTTCACGTTCTTCTTCATCATGCTGTACGTCTGGGCGCGCTTTCAGTGGAAGCTCGGCGTCGGCGCCATCGCCGGGGCGCTGCACGACCCGATCGTCATCCTGGGATTCTTCGCGGCTACCCAGATGACGTTCGACCTCCCCGCACTCGCGGCCATCCTGGCCGTCATCGGCTACTCGCTGAACGACACCGTCGTCGTGTTCGATCGTATCCGCGAGCGCTTTTTGTCGATGCGCAAGGGAACGAGCGAGCAGGTGATCGACGCGTCCATCAACGAGACGCTGTCACGAACGATCATGACCAGCACTACGACCATGCTGACGGTCTTTGCGCTGCTGTTCTTCGGCGGCGAAATCCTGCGTGGCTTCTCGACCGCCCTCACGATCGGCATCGTGGTGGGCACCTACTCGTCGATTTACATTGCGAGCGCGCTGGCCCTAGACCTCAAGCTCACTGCGCGCGACCTGTTACCCGTGCAGAAGGAAAAGGACGCCGTCGACGACATGCCCTGAGGGGCATGTCTTCCACGCATCCGGGTCAGGGCAGGGCAAAAGATGGTCGAATTCGTCTGGTTCGGCTTTCTGGCGCTGTTCCTCGGGCTGCTGATCCTCGACCTCAGCATCCTGCACCGCGAGTCGACGACGCTCTCAGTAAGGCAGGCGCTGTTCTGGACGGCCGTCTGGGTCAGCGTGGCGATGTCCTACGCCCTTGTCATCTACGGGCTGTACGAGTATCGCTGGCTCGGCTTCGAGCCGGGCCCCGGGTCGCCGGCGGCGCGGATGCGGTCGTGCAGTACGTGACCGGCTACCTGCTCGAGTGGTCGCTGTCGGTCGACAACATCTTCGTCATCGCGCTGATCTTCGCGTACCTCAGGATCCCGACGCAGTACCAGTACCGCGTGCTGTTCTGGGGCATCGTCGGCGCCATCGTCCTGCGCGGCCTGATGATCGCAGCCGGCACCACGCTGCTGCATCGCTTCGACTGGATGTTCTACGTCTTCGGCGCGATCCTGCTGTTGTCGGCGCTGCGCATGCTGCGCAACGGCGAAGATGCGCACGACGTAGGCAACAGTTTCCCTGCGCGGCTGGTGCAGCGGTTCATACCCGTCACCCCGGAGCTCGAGCGCGCGCGGTTCTTCGTCCGTCGCGAAGGCAAGCTGTTTGCGACACCGCTTTTTGTCGCGCTGGTGATGGTCGAGCTCACCGACGTCGTCTTCGCGGTGGATTCGATTCCTGCGATCCTGGCGGTGACGCGCGACCCGTTCCTGGTCTTCACGTCCAACGCGTTCGCGATCCTCGGGCTTGCGCTCGCTCTACTTCGCGGTGGCGGGCCTGATGGCGATGTTCCGTTACCTGCGCTACAGCCTCGTGCTGATCCTTGCTTTTGTCGGCATGAAAATGCTGCTGGTGTCGACCTACCACGTGCCGAACCTGGTCTCGCTCGCGATCATCCTGGGCACGCTCGGGGCGGGCATCCTGGCGTCCATCTGGGCCACCCGGCGTGACGCCATCAACGGTAGCGGGGGCCCCCCGGCCTGACGCGAGGGGACGCCCTGCCGCTGCTGCGGGAGCGAGCGTTGACTACTGGCCGGTCTTGCGCAACGCGCTGTTGCGAAAGCCATAGAACACGTAGATCAGGAACCCCAGCGCGGTCCAGACGCCCAGCCGCAGCCACGTGTCGCGCGGCAGCGAAACCATCATCGCCGAACAGACCAGCGCGCCGCCGATGCAGACAAGCCACGGCGCGCGCACGCGGAACGGGCGCTTGAGTGCGGGCTGCGAATAGCGCAGCACCAGCACGCCGATGCACACCGTCGTGAACGCGAGCAGCGTGCCGATCGACACCAGTTCGCCCAGGATCGTGACCGGAAACAGGCCGGCGATCACCGCCGCGAGCGTGCCCGTAATCAGCGTGCCGATGTACGGCGTCTTGTGCGTCGGATGCACCTTGCGGAAAAACTTCGGCAATAGCCCGTCGACCGACATCGCGTAGAAGATGCGCGGCTGGCCGAGCATCATCACCAGCATCACCGAGGTCATGCCGGCGATGGCGCCGAGCTTGATCCAACCCGAAAGCCACGAGAGTTCCGGATGCCGGTCCAGCGCCAGGGCCACCGGTGCGGCGGTGCCCAGCTGGCTGTAGTGCACCATGCCGGTCAGTACCGCCGAAACCAGGACGTACAGGATGGTGCAGACCACGAGGCTGCCCATGATGCCGATCGGCATGTCACGCTGCGGATTCTTCGCTTCCTGCGCGGCGGTCGAGACCGCGTCGAAGCCGATGTAGGCGAAGAAGATGATGCCGGCGGCCTGGAACACGCCGCTCCAGCCGAACTTGCCGAATTCGCCCGTGTTCGGTGGGATGAACGGTTGCCAGTTGGCGCCGTCGATGACCCACATGCCGAAGCCGATGAACAGGATGATCACCGCGACCTTGATCGCCACGACCACGGCGTTGAAGCGCGCCGACTGGTGGATGCCGACATAGCAGAGGCAGGTCATTGCCGCGATGACCAGCACCGCCGGCAGGTTGATGATCGCGCCGGTGCGCACGATTTCGAAATGACCTGCGCCCTTGGTGAACGGCGCGTTGGTGAGCGCGTCGGGCAGGTGGAACCCCAGCTGTTCGACCAGGCTGACCACGTACCCCGACCAGCCGACGGCGACGGTGCCGGCCGCGAACAGGTATTCGAGGATCAGGTTCCAGCCGATGAACCAGGCGACGCCTTCACCGAGCGTCGCGTAGGAATAGGAGTACGCGCTACCGGAGACCGGGATCATCGCCGAGAATTCCGCGTAGCAAAGGCCTGCCAGCGCGCAGCCGAGGCCGGCGATGAGGAACGAGATGATAAGGGCGGGGCCCGCGTGATTCGCGGCGGCCGTTCCCGTAAGCACGAAGATGCCGGTACCGATGATGGCGCCGATGCCCAGCAGCACCAGTGCGCGCGCATCGAGCGTACGGCTCAGCTCGTTGCCCGACTCGTCGGCTTCGTGCAGTTCGCCGATGGGTTTGGTCGAAAACAGGCGATGCGGCATGGATCGTGCGCTCGGTGTTGCGGCCCGGTCGGGCAATGCCGCCGGACTCTACCGGAGCGACCGGCAGCGGGGTAGGGGAAGTGGAGGAAGGACAGGAAGGACAGGAAGGACAGGAAGGGCAGGAAGGATAGGAAGGGCAGGAAGGGCAGGAAATCAGACGTCGCGCAAGTTCGCCGGGACGAACGGGCCGATGCAGGCTACGAGTTCGTCGAATACCTTCGGCGTGCCCGCGACGACGTGACCGCCCTGGACATAAGGCTGGCCGGTGAGCGTGCCGATGCGGCCGCCGGCCTCCGTGATCAGGAGCGTGCCGGCCGCGGTGTCCCACGCGCTCAGCCCGATTTCCCAGAAACCGTCGACGCGGCCCGCCGCGACGTAGGCGAGGTCGAGCGATGCAGCCCCCGGGCGACGCACGCCCGCGGTCGTCAGCATCATGGCCTTGAGCATCGCCATGTAGTCGTCGAGCCAGCGCGAGTTGTCGCGCTGCGGGAACCCGGTGGCCACCAGCGCGCCCTCGAGCGTCGTCTGCTTGCTGACGCGGATGCGCCGGCCATCCACCTGCGCGCCGCCACCACGCGAGGCGGTGAAGAGTTCCTGCCGCATCGGGTCGTACACCACGGCGTGCTCGAGCCGGCCACGGTGCTCGACGGCGATGGACACCGCGAAGACCGGGAAGCTGTGCAGGAAATTGGTGGTGCCGTCGAGCGGATCGATGATCCAGACGAACTCTTCGCCGCCGCTGCGGCCGGATTCCTCGGCTAGAAAGCCATGATCGGGGTGGACGCGGCGCACCGTTTCGATGATGTCGCGCTCGGCCATGCGATCGATTTCGGTGACGAAATCATTGCGGCCCTTGGCCTGTATGCTGCTGGCAGGCACCCGGTCGAGGTTGCGCACGATCAGGTCTCCCGCGCGGCGGGCGGCGCGGACGGCGATATTGAGCATCGGCTGCATGTTCATGCGGCTTCTCGACGTTGGCAGGTGGGCAAGAGCGGCAGGAATGAACCCGCCAAAGGACGGCTAGAATACCAGAGCATGTCCATTCGCATCGTCCTGGTCGGCACGTCACACCCCGGCAACATCGGTTCGGCGGCTCGCGCCATGAAGACCATGGGCCTGGAATCGCTCTACCTGGTGGCGCCCGAACGGTTTCCCGCAACGGAGGCCACGGTACTGGCGGCTGGCGCCGACGATGTGCTGCTCAACGCGCGCGTAGTGCCGGACGTGCGTACGGCAATCGCGGCTTGCGGGCTGGTGGTGGGCACCACCGCGCGCGGCCGGCACCTGTCGTGGCGCATCGTCGAGCCGCGTGAGGCGGCGCTCGAGATCGCAGCGGCCTCGCAGGCAAGTGACGTGGCAATCCTCTTCGGCGCCGAGCGCACGGGCTTGCAGAACGACGACATACAGCTGTGCCACACGCTACTCACGATTCCAACCGGCACCGTCTACACGTCGCTGAACCTCGCGATGGCAGTGCAGGTGGTGGCGTATGAAGTGTGCCTGGCACTGCGCGACCGCGACACGACCGTGTCGCGTGGGGACGGACCCGTGCCGCTCGCCAGCGCTGCAGACATGGAGAAGTTCTATTCACACCTGCAGCAGGTGCTCGATGAGGTCGACTTCAAGGACCGCACGGGATCGGGTCACCTGATGGCGCGTCTGCGCCGGTTGTTCCAGCGCACGGTGCTCGACCAGAACGAGATCAACATCCTGCGTGGGATCCTCATGGCCGTGCAGGGAAGGCGACGCCGCGCGGGCGATCCGCACGTGCCCAGGGCAGAATCGGCGTCATGAGTTCACGGCCGATCTACCTCGACAACGCAGCGACGACGGCCGTCGATCCGCGCGTGATCGCGGCAATGAGTTCGTGCCTCGGCGCCGACGGGGATTTCGCCAATCCGTCCTCGGCGAACTACGTTTACGGCCGTGAGGCCAGCGCACGCGTCGAACGGGCGCGCGCCGAGGTCGCAGCGCTGGTGAATGCCGCGCCGGAGCAGATTCTCTTCACTTCCGGTGCGACGGAAGCGAACAACCTCGCGCTGCTCGGCGCGGCACGGTTCCACCGCGATCGGTCACGGCACATCGTGACGTCGCGCACCGAACATCCGGCCGTGCTCGACGCCTGCCGCCAGCTCGAACGCGAAGGGTGCGTCGTCACGTACCTGAAGCCTGCTCCTTCCGGCATCGTCGCTGTCGAGCAGGTTGCTGCCGCCCTGCGTCCGGACACGCTGCTCGTGTCGCTGATGCAAGTGAACAACGAAATCGGGGTGATCAACGACATCGGCTCGATCGGACGCCTCTGTCGCGGGAACGGTGTGCTGTTCCACGTCGACGCCGCGCAGAGCGCAGGCAAGCTGCCGATCGACGTGCAGCGCGACGCGATCGACCTGCTGTCGCTCACCGCACACAAGCTCCATGGGCCTAAAGGGATCGGCGCGCTGTGCGTTCGCCGCGAGCCCCGCCTGGGGCTGGTGCCGTTGCAGTTCGGCGGCGGGCAGGAGCGTGGCCTGCGCTCCGGGACCTTGCCGACACACCAGATCGTCGGCTTCGGCACCGCATATAGCATTGCGCGCGAAGCGATGAGCGTGGACATCCCGCGCATCGCCGGCCTGCGCGAGCAACTCTGGGGCGCACTCGCCGACATTCCTGGCATCGAGTGCAACGGCGACCCGGTGCGACGAGTGGCCGGCATCCTGAGCGTCACGGTCGACGGCGTAGAGGGCGAGACGTTGCTGCTGGCGCTCGCGGACCTCGCCGTGTCCTCCGGCTCCGCCTGCGCCAGCCTGCACGCCGAGCCTTCCTACGTTCTGCGGGCCCTCGGGCGCAGCGATCGGCTGGCACAAAGCACGTTGCGGCTGAGTCTCGGGCGTTTCACGACCGCCAGGGAGGTCGAGCAGGCCGGTATCCGGATCCGTGCGGAAATCGTCAGGCTCAGGGCAGGCGAGCCTCGGTCCGGCGCCTGTCCCGACGCGCCTGATGACCCGAGGTACAGCCCCGAGGTTCGACGCCGCCTGCACGCCTTGCCTGGCTGGGGCGACCTGCCGGACGCTGCGTCCGTCGCCAGAGGCCGGGCGGGCAACTTGGAGCAGGGAACCGAAGTCGCGTTTGCGGTCCGGATCGAGCGCAATCGGGTGGCCGAGGCCCGTTTCCGGGCGTTCGGGTGTCCACACGCCCTGGCTGCCGCTTCGTGGGTGGCCGAAGCTGCGCTGGGCCTGGACTGCGACCAGCTGGCGGCCTGGGACTGGCAGGAGGCTGCCTCGGTGCTGGGTGTGCCCCCGGCCAAATTCGGGCGGTTGCTCACGTTGCAGGACGCAATACGCGCGGTTGTCCGGAACTGGCCGAGCACGACCGGGTCTACGGTGTAGAATTTTTCCTGCCGCCCACGCCGAGGACACCACCGCATGTCGATCTCCCTGACCCCCGCTGCCGCCGAACGCGTCCGCACGTTCATGGCCAATCGCGGTAAGGGCATCGGATTGCGGCTCGGTGTGAAGCAGACGGGCTGCTCTGGTTATGCCTACGTCGTCAGCTATGCCGATGAACTCGGCGCCGCGGACGTGATCTTCGAAGTGGCCGACGTCAAGGTGATTGTCGACGCCGAAAGCCTCAAGTACGTCGACGGCACCGAAATAGACTTCGTGCGGCAGGGGCTCAACGAGGCCTTCAAGTTCCGCAATCCGAACGTCAAGGGCGAGTGTGGCTGCGGCGAGAGCTTCAACGTCTAACTGCCCGTCCGGGCTATGTTTTCTTGGCCGGTGGGTCCCGTCCGGGTATACTGCGCCGTTAAGTTTTCAGGTTGGCCCCGCCCGGACCCGCGCTTGCGCGGGTTTCAGGTTTTTGGGGCCGGTTCGTCACAGCCGGCAGGCTGGCCTGCCGGGCAATCATTCCAAGGATCCGTATGTCCCTCGAACGCACGCTTTCCATCGTCAAGCCGGACGGTGTCCGCAAGAACGTCATTGGCGACGTCTACCATCGCTTTGAAAAGGCGGGGTTGCGCATCGTCGCGGCCCGCATGATGCAGCTGACGCAGGCCCAGGCCGAAGCGTTCTACGGCATTCATCGCGAGCGTCCGTTCTTCAAGGACCTGGTCTCGTACATGATCTCCGGGCCGGTCATCGTGCAGGTGCTCGAGGGGGAAGGCGCCGTCGGTAAAAACCGCGACGTCATGGGTGCGACGGAGCCGAAGAAGGCCACGCCCGGCACGATCCGCGCCGACCTCGCCGACAGTATCGAGCAGAACGTCGTGCACGGTTCGGACAGTGCCGAAAACGCCGCCCGCGAAATCGCGTTCTTCTTCGCCGAGACGGAGCTCTGCCCGCGCTGAGCGCGGGCGAACTCGCGCTGCGGCGCGTGGTCCACTGAGCCATGGGCGAAGCAACGACGTTGACTGCACGCACCAACCTGCTCGGGCTCACCCGGTCAAGGCTGGAAGCGTTCGTCGTTGAGATGGGCGAGAAGCCCTTCCGCGCCCGCCAGTTGTTCAAGTGGATGTACAAGCGCGCCGTGGGCGACATCGATGCGATGACGGATCTGGGCAAGGATTTCCGTCGTCGTCTCGCCGAGATCGCCGAGATCCGCACACCTGACATACACCTGTCGCAGGTTTCGGCCGACGGCACGCGCAAGTGGCTGCTCAAGGCCGAGGGCGGCCAGGCGATCGAGATGGTGTTCATCCCGGAGCCGGGTCGCGGCACGTTGTGCATCTCGAGCCAGGTCGGCTGCCAGATGGACTGCGGCTTCTGCTCGACGGCGCAGCAGGGTTTCAACCGCAACCTCGACACCGCCGAAATCGTCGGGCAGGTGTGGCTCGCCAACCGCGAGCTTGGCTATTCGCCCGACGGCGACCGCGTGATCACCAACGTCGTGTTCATGGGCATGGGCGAGCCGCTCGCGAATTACCGCAACGTGGTTCCCGCCGCCGAAATCATGATGGACGACCTCGGTCTCGATCTCTCGCGCCGCCGTGTCACGGTGAGCACGTCGGGACTCGTGCCGCAGATGCTGCGCATCGCGGACGAGACCAACGTCGCGCTGGCCGTCTCGCTGCATGCGCCGAACGACGAGCTGCGCAGCGAGATCGTGCCGATCAACCGCAAGCATCCGATCAAGGAGCTGCTCGACGCGTGCTGGCACTACGTCGAGAAGCAGAACGCGCGCAGCGTGACGTTCGAGTACGTCTTACTCGACGGCGTCAACGACAAACCGCAGCACGCGCGCGAACTCGCGCAGCTGCTGCGCGGCCACCCGGCGAAGGTCAACCTGATCCCGTTCAATCCGTTTCCGGGCACGACCTTCCGGCGCTCGAGCGAGGAGGCGATCGAACGTTTTCGCTTCGCCTTGGTCGCTGCCGGCGTACTCGCGCTTGCGGCGCTCGGTGTTCCGCAGGCCGGTGTCGCTGCCGAGCCGGGCAGCCGCGAGGCGATCGACCAGGCGGCCGCGGTCAACACCGAACTCGCGCTCGCCTACATGCGTGAAGGTAACCTCAAGGCCGCACGCGAGAAGATCGACAAGGCCCTGCAGCAGGACGCACGCACGGCCAATACGCAGATGGCCGCGGGATTCGTCTACGACAAGCTCGGCGACAAGAAGAAGGCGCTGTCGCACTTCGAGCAGGCCGTGAGGCTGGGTGGCAAGGACAACCCCGACGTCGTCGCGAACGCCGCTGTGTACTTCTGCATGAACGGCGAACCGAAGCGCGGCGAGCAGTACATGCTGCAGGCGGCCGCGAGTCCGCTCAACGCGCGTCCTGACGTTGCGTATACCAATGCCGGCCGGTGCGCCCGCGGTGACGGGCGGCCGAAGGACGCCGAGCAGAGTTTCCGCAAGGCGCTCGCGCGCAACCCGAAGCAACCCGATGCGCTGATGCAGATGGCAGAACTCGCGCAGGAAGGCGGCAATGGGCTGCAGGCACGAGCGTTCCTCGAGCGCTACACGGCCGTCGCGCCGGTGACAGCGGCGACGCTCTGGCTCGGCCGCAACATCGAACTTGGCCTCGGTGATGCCGCGCAGGCCGCGCGTTACTCGCAACGCCTGAAAAACGAGTTCCCTACTTCCGAGGAGGCCTCGCGGCTCTTCGAAGCGGAACGGGCGAAGCCATGAGTCCGTCCGACGCGGATGGCACCGAGCTCCCCTCGAGCCCGGGCGCGCGCCTGCGACGCAAGCGCGAAGCGCAGGGCATCAGCCACCAGCAGGCGGCGGAATCGCTGAATCTCGACACGATGGTGCTTGCGCACCTCGAAGCGAATGACTTTGCCACGCTCGGCGCGCCGGTCTTCGTCAAAGGGCACCTGCGCCGCTACACCACGATGCTTGGACTCGACGAGAACGAGATCGTGTCGCTGTACGAGCACTCCACGCAGCAGCTCGGCGAGCCCTCGCTGGTGCCGAAGTCACGGCTCGAAATGGCTCCCGTGCGAAGCAAGCCGCGCTGGCCCTGGGTCGTCGGCGGCGCAGCGATATTCTTCCTGGCCTCGGCACTGGTTGCGTACCTCTCGGAGCATGGCCTGCCGTGGATCGATGCGACCCCGGACGAGTCCACTGCACCGGTCCTGCAGGAAGCGCCGCCCACGACCGCGCAGGCACTCCCCGCTGCGGCTTCGACTCCACCGATCGCAGGACCCGCCGGGACTGCGCCCGACGCAACTGCGGCAACGGCATCGAGGGCGCTGCAATCCGGCCAGGTCAGCCTGCAGTTGAAGTTCGCCGCCGATTCCTGGGTCGAGGTGTTCGACGGTTCCGGCAAGGCAGTGCTCTACGATCTTGGTAAGGCTGGGACCGAGCGCACTCTCACGGCGACCGCTCCGTTGAGCGTGACGATCGCTGATGCCGCAGCCGTCGCCGTTACGGTCAATGGCCGTGTGCTGCCGGCCCTGCCGCGTGCGCAAGGGCAGACGCTCGCGCGTTTCAGTATTGGTCCGGACGGGTCACTGCGTTGAACTCGGTGACGGGACGATGAGTGAAACCCTGCAGGCCGTCCGTGGCATGAACGACGTGCTGCCCGACCAGACGGCGGCGTGGCAGCTGCTCGAACGCGCGGCCCGCGATATCTTCGCGCAGTACGGCTACCGTGAAATCCGGCTGCCTTTGCTCGAACGCACCGAACTCTTCAAGCGCTCGATCGGTGAGCTCACCGACATCGTCGACAAGGAGATGTACACGTTCCGGGACCGTGGCGACGATTCGCTCACGCTGCGGCCCGAAGCGACGGCGGGCATCGTCCGCGCCTGCATCTCGAACGGCCTGCTGCACAACCAGCGCCAGAAGGTCTGGTTGATGGGCCCGATGTTCCGTTACGAGCGGCCGCAGAAAGGCCGCTATCGCCAGTTCCACCAGATCGACGTCGAGGCCCTCGGCTACCCAGGCCCCGACGTCGACGTCGAACTCATCCTGATGACGTCCCGCCTGTGGCGCGTGCTTGGTCTGCGCGGACTCAAGCTGAACCTCAATTCACTCGGCACGCCGGCGTCACGTGTCGTCTATCGCGCGAAGCTGGTCGAATATCTCCGGGCGCATGCGGCCGTGCTCGATGCCGACAGCACGCGCCGGCTCGACGGCAATCCGCTGCGCATCCTCGACAGCAAGAACCCGGCGATGGCCGCGGTCATTGCCGGTGCGCCACTGATCACCGATTACCTCGACGCGGAATCGGCCGCGCATTTCGCGACCCTCTGTTCACAGCTCGCCGGGGCCGGCATCGACTTCCTCGTCAATCCGCGACTGGTCCGCGGGCTCGACTACTATTCGCGCACGGTGTTCGAGTGGGTCACGACCGACCTCGGCTCGCAGGATGCAGTCTGCTCTGGCGGCCGGTACGACGGCTTGGTCGCGCAGCTCGGCGGCGAGGCCGTCCCGGCGACCGGCTGGGCCTTGGGCGAGGAGCGTATCGTCGAGCTGATGCGATTGCAGGGTCTCACGCGGGACGAGGGCAGCCCGGACGTCTACCTCGTGCTGGCGGGTCCCGCGGCGGAAGCGGCGGGGCTCGGGCTCGCGGAGCGCATTCGCGACGGCGCGCCAGGCCTGCGCGTGGAAACGAACTGCGGCGGCGGCAGCTTCAAGTCGCAGCTGAAGCGCGCGGACAGGAGCGGCGCCCGCTTGGCGGTCATCGTCGGCGACGACGAAGCGTCGCGGCGGGTCGCGGCGGTCAAGGCGCTGCGCGGCCAGGCAGCGGCGCAGCGCGAAGTTGCATTCGATGAGCTTGCAGCGGAACTCGGCCGGGAACTGCTGGCGCAGACGGCATAATCACAGCGAGCCGTCCCGGCGGGACGGCAGATGGAGTGGGTGAAGTGGAAGACCTCTCAGACAACGAACGCGAAGAACAACTGCGACGGTTCTGGGCCGAGAACTGGCTCTGGATCGTCGGCGGCATCGCCCTCGGCCTCGGTGGCCTGGCGGGCTGGCAGTACTGGCAGAAGTCGAAGCTGAATGCGTCCGAGCAGGACGAGGCGTCGTACGTCGCCGTGCTCGACTCGCTCAGCAAGAACGACAAGGACACGGCCGCGAAAAAGGCGGGCGACCTGCGTGGCCTGCACCCGAAGTCGCCCTATGCCGACCATGCCGACCTCGCGCTCGCGCGCTTTGCGGTGGATACACGCGACCTCGACGAAGCCGGGAAGCGCCTGCGCACTGTGGCTGAATCCTCGCGCGATCCCGAGCTGCGCCTGATCGCACAGTCACGCCTTGCCCGCGTGCTCTCCGAACAGGGCAAGCACGACGACGCGCTCAAGCTGCTCGACGTCGCGAACGCCGGATCCTTCACGCCGATCTTCCACGAGATCCGTGGTGACGTGCTTGCGGCCAAGGGCGACGTCGCCGGTGCGCGCCAGGCCTACGATGCGGCACTTGCCGCGACGGCCTCAGTCCAGGCCCAGGCGTTCGATCGCGAATACGTGGAACTGAAGCGCGATGCCCTGCCCGCGACGGTCGCAGCTGCGGCGGCGGTAGCGGCGCCGTCGGCGGACGCTCCGGTGGCAGGCGCCAAGCCATGAACTTCCGTCGTCCATCACTGGCAGCGGCCGCCTGCGTGGCGAGCCTGCTGGTCCTGATCGCCGGATGCGACAAGGACAAGAAGGGCGTGGAACCGCCTGCCGAGCTGGTGGACCTGAAGCCGACGCTTGCGGTCCAGAAGCTGTGGGACACCGGCGTCGGCGGCGGCGGTGAAAAACTGCGTCTCGCGCTTGGCCTCGCGCTCGATCGCGGCGTCCTGTACACGGCGGCACGCGACGGTGAAGTGATCGCCCTCGATCCGGGCTCGGGTCGGGTGAAGTGGTCGCAGGATACGAAGGCCGACCTGGCCGCGGGTCCCGGAGTCGGTGCCAGCCTCGTGGCGGTCGGCACGAGCGACGGCAAGGTGATCGCGCTCGACGTCGCGTCGGGCAAGGTCCTGTGGCAGGCGTCGGTCAGCAGCGAAGTGCTCTCCGCTCCGCTCGTCACGGGTGATCGCGTCATCGTGCGGTCGGTTGACGGTCGCGTGCATGCGCTCGACGCCTTGACGGGCAAATCGCAATGGACCGGTGAGGAGCCGGTGCCGAAGCTGTCGCTGCGCGGTACGGCGCCACCCGTGCTCGCCAAGGACAACGTGATTGCAGGATTCGATTCGGGCAAGGTCATCGCGTTCGCACTCGCCACGGGCGATATCGTCTGGCAGGCGCAGGTCACGACGCCGGGCGGCCGTTCGGAACTCGCCCGTCTCGCCGACGTCGACAGCGCGGTGCAGGTCGACGGCAATGACGGATTCGCCGCCGGCTTCCAGGGCCGCGTCGTCATGCTGGCACTCGACTCCGGCCAGATCTGGTGGAGCCGCGACCTTTCCAGCTACCGCGCGCCCGCGCTCGACGACACGCAACTCTACCTCGCTACCGCGGACGGCAGCGTCGTTGCGCTGCGTCGTCGTGACGGCACGGTGGTCTGGCAGCAGGACGGTCTCAAGCGCCGCGGCCTGAGCGCCCCCGCCGTCGTGGGCCAGGCGGTGCTCGTCGGCGACTTCGACGGCTACCTGCACTGGCTTGACCGCGATTCGGGCAAGTTCATCGCGCGTGAGCGTCCGGGTGGCGAGCGCATCAGCATGGCTCCGGTCACGGACGGCGAACGCGCCTTCGTGATCGACGACGGTGGCCGCGTCGTCTCCTTCCGCAGCGGCGGGTCCGCGGGTCGTTGATGTGTTGCCGGTCGTCGCCCTGGTCGGGCGTCCAAACGTCGGCAAGTCGACGCTTTTCAACGCGCTGACGCGCACGCGCGACGCGCTAGTCGCCGACGTTCCGGGCCTGACGCGCGACCGCAAATACGGCTACGCCCGGCACGATGGCCGCTCGTGCGTCGTGATCGACACCGGCGGCCTGGTCGAGTCCATCGTCGGCGGCATCGAGCGGCTGATGGCCGAGCAGACGCTGAAGGCGGTCGAGGAAGCCGACCGCGTTCTCTTCGTCGTCGATTCCCGCCAGGGCTGCACGCCGCAGGACCTGCACGTCGCCGATCTGCTGCGCCGCAGCGGCAAGCCGGTCATGGTCGTCGCCAACAAGGCCGAAGGCCTCGACGACGACATGGCGCAGGCCGAGTTTCATCGCTTCGGCTTCGGCGAGCCGATCGCCATTTCTTCCGCGCACAAGCAGGGTCTCGACGCGCTGATCGAGCGCGCGCTCGATGGCCTCGAAGGCGCGCTCGATGCGCCAGACGTGCTGGGTTACACCGCAGGCACGATCCGGGTTGCCGTGGTCGGTCGCCCGAACGTCGGCAAGTCGACGCTGATCAACCGGTTGCTCGGCGAAGAACGGTTGATCGCGTTCGACCAGCCCGGCACCACGCGCGACACGGTCGAAGTCCCGTTCGAGCGCGACGGGCTGCCGTACGTGCTGATCGACACCGCGGGCGTGCGCCGCAAGTCGAAGGTCAACGAGACTGTCGAGAAGTTCAGCGTCGTCAAGACACTGCAGGCCATCGACCGCGCGAATGTCGTGATTGGCGTGCTCGACGCGCACGACACCGTGGCCGAACAGGACGCGAGCCTGATGGGTCTCGTCGCCGAGCAGGGCAGGGCGCTCGTCCTCGCGATCAACAAGTGGGACGGCATTCCGCAGGATCAGCGCGACGCGATCCGCGACGGTCTCGACTTGCGCTTCGACTTCCTGCGCTTCGCCTACGTGCACTTCATCTCCGCGCGGCATGGCACCGGCGTCGGCGAAATGATGGAGTCCGTCCTCAAGGCGTATCGCGCCGCCATGAAGGAACTGCCGACCAAGGACCTCACCCGGGCCCTCGAGCAGGCGCTCACCATCCATCAGCCACCGCTGGTTCGCGGGCGGCGCATCAAGCTGCGCTATGCTCACCAGGGTGGTCGCAATCCACCGGTCGTGGTCATTCACGGCAACCAGACCCAGCACGTGCCCGACGCCTACCGCCGGTTCCTCGAAAACCATTTCCGGGAGACCTTCCGGCTGAAGGGCACGCCGATGAGGGTCGAGTTCCGGACCGACGAAAACCCGTTCAAAGGCCGTCGCAACGAGTTGACCCCGCGCCAGGTCCGGAGCAAGAAGCGACTGATTTCGCGTTCCAGGGGCGGCAAGAAGGTCGGCAAGCGCTGACAGGCCCCGGCGATGGCGCCCGGGACTGATAACTGCCGGTTCTGACCGGCTATCCTCTCAAGCTAGTGGCCCGACGGGACCGGTCTAGACTGGAATCATGCTCATGGCCGTCGCCAGAACATCACCCACCGCCGCCCACGACCTGCCGGCGACCCGGCTGGCCCTGCTGGGCGGGCCGTTGCGCCTGTATCGCGGTGGAGTGCTCGAACACCCGGTCATTGCCTATGAATCCCTGGGCACGCTGAACGCCGCGCGGGACAACACGCTGCTGCTTTTCACCGGGCTTTCGCCCTCTGCGCACGCGGCGTCGTCGGCGGCGGACCCGAAGCCGGGCTGGTGGGAGTCGATGATCGGCGCAGGCAAGCCGATCGACACGGACCGGTTCTACGTTCTCTGCATCAACTCGATCGGCAGTCCCTACGGCTCATCGAGCCCGACCTCGATCGACCCGCGCACGGGTCGGTCGTTTGGCATCGCTTTCCCGGAAGTCTCCCTCGAGGACGTCGCGCGTGGTGGTTACGAGGTGCTGCGCCAGCTCGGTATCGATACCGTGGCCTGTGTCGCCGGTCCCTCGATGGGCGGCATGACCGTCCTTGCGTTCGCTGCCCAGTTTCCTGGCGTGGCACGCAACATCATGTCGATTTCTGGGGCGACGGCAGCCAATCCGTTCGCCATTGCGCTGCGTTCGCTGCAGCGTGAAATCGTGCGCAACGATCCGGCGTGGCGCGGCGGCAACTATGAGCGTGGTCGCGGTCCGCGCCAGGGCATGCGCATGGCGCGCAAGCTCGGCACGATCACGTACCGCTCGCACGAGGAATGGGACCAGCGCTTCGGCCGTCGGCGCGTAGCGGAAACCACGGGCCAGCCCGGCGATTTCCGCGCGCAATTCGAAGTCGAATCGTACCTGGAGCACCAGGGCCAGCGGTTCGCCGACGTCTTCGATGCCAATTGCTATCTCTATCTCTCCCGCGCCATGGATCAGTTCGACCTCGCCGAACACGGCGCCGGCTCGCTCGATGCGGCCTTTGCGAAATTCCGTGGCGTGCAGCGGACGCTGGTGCTCGGCGCGCAGACGGACATGCTCTACACGATCGACCAGCAGACGCTGATCGCCGAGCACCTGCGCAAGGTGGGTGTCGAAGTTGAATTCCACGCGTTCCCGTCGCCGCAGGGTCACGATGCGTTCCTGGTAGACAACGATCGGTTCGAGCCGGCGATCGCTGATTTTCTTTCGAAAATCAGTGTCCAGGGGATAGGGGATAGAGGATAAGGGAGTCGGACGCGCGTTCGCGCAGGAGCCGTTCCCCGCGCGCAGCGCGCTTCCGACTAACCCCTATCCCCTATCCCCTGGTCACTGCTCAAGCAGCAGCGCGGGATCGACCATCGCCCGGTTCACGCTCACGCCCCAGTGCAGGTGCGGGCCCGTCACCCGGCCGGTGGCCCCGACCAGCCCCAGCACGTCGCCTTCCTTCACCGCGTCACCCGCCTTCACGTCGATTCGACTGAGGTGGCAGTACATCGTGAGCACGCCCTGGCCGTGGTCGACGAACACAGTGTTGCCGTTGAAGAAGAAGTCCCCGGTCTCCACGACGCGGCCAGCCGCCGGACTGCGGATCGGTGTGCCGGTCGCCGTGGCGATGTCCATGCCGCTGTGCGGCTTGCGCGGCAGTCCGTTGAAGACACGACGCTTGCCGTACGAATCCGAACGTTCTCCCGGCACTGGAACGGTCCAGCGCCACGTCGGCGACAGGCTTTCGGTGTAGGTGGCCAGTGCGCGTTCGGTGCGCTCGGTTTCAGCGTCGATGCGTCTGAGGTCCTCGGGCAGCGGATCGGCTTTGCGTGCTTCGACCGTCAGGTTCTGGGTGGCGTACGCCTTGGGCTCGACGTTGAACGCGATCTCGCGATTCCTGTCGCTCGCCGACGGCATCACGAGCTTGACCACCTGCCGGCCGGGCTCTGTCGCGAGCGGAATACCGACGATTGCCTTCCAGCCGGCTGCGGTGCGAACGATCGGTGCGCGGTAGTCGCCGTAAAAGACGGCACCCGGTGGTTCAGCTTCCGCACCAAGATCGAGGATCGCGATGCCGCCGGGCACGCGCGTGTCGCGCGGCAACGCGACGTCGTCGGCAGCGCGTGCCGCAGTTGAGGCGAAGCCAAGGACAATGGCTGCAGTCAGCGGTGGGAGCACGCGCCAGGCCCGCCCGCCGCGCCACGAATCCCGGCGTGAATCCCGTCGCGTTGTGGCGAACCATGTGCGCAACGGCACGGTCATCTCGTTCGTCATTGCCTTGGCTTCGCCTTTTTTTTCGGTGCGGCTGCAGGCTTGCTGGCCGTCGTGAACACGTCCGTGACCGTCGCACGCACGGCTCCACGAGCCACGCGTGCTTCGATCTCTGCACCCGGCGCGAGCGTAGACGCGTCGGTGACGATGTGTGCGCTGGAATCCGTGACGATTGCGTAGCCACGCGCCAGCGTTGCCAGCGGACTGACGGCATTGAGCGTGCGCAAGGAACGTTCAAACCGTTCGCGCGCGACCTGCAACCGTCGCTGTATTGCCGCCGGGAGGCGGCGTCGAGCGACGTCCAGGCGTTGCTTCAGTGGCGCCAGGCGACGGGCAGGGCTGCTGCGACCGAGGAGGGCTGCCGCGTTCGACAGGCGGACGCGAGCGCGTTCGAGCCGGGCACGGGTCGCGCGCTGCATGCGCTGATCGAGTTCGTCGAGGCGCTGCGCATGCTGCTGCAGGCGTGCGCGCGGCGACAACTGGTTGAGTGACCGTTCCCACTGCTGCAGCGTCTGTCGCAACGACGACAACTTGCGGCGCAGGCTCTGGACCAGGTTGCGCTCGAACGCACCGAGGGTGCGCAGGTATTCCGCGCTGTCCGGCACGCTGCGTTCCGCCGCGCCAGAGGGTGTCGGTGCGCGCTCATCCGCGACGAAGTCGGCGATCGTGACGTCGGTCTCGTGGCCCACGCCGCTGATGATCGGAATGCCGCAAGCGTAGATCGCGCGCGCGACGGATTCCTCGTTGAACGCCATCAGGTCTTCGAGCGAGCCGCCGCCCCGGGCCAGGATCAGCACGTCGCACTCGCGACGTGCAGCTGCGAGTTGCAGCGCCTGTACGATTTCGCGCGGTGCTGCCTCGCCTTCCACCGCAACGGGGTAGACCAGGACCGGCACGGCCGGAAAGCGTCGTTGCAGGACGTGCAGGATGTCGCGCAGCGCAGCCCCGGTCGGCGAGGTAATCACGCCGATGCGACGGGGCAGGGTGGGCAGCGGCTTTTTCCGTGCGGATTCGAACAGGCCCTCGGCCAGCAGCTTGCGTTTGAGTTCCTCGAACCGACGACGCAGCGCGCCTTCGCCCGCCTCCTCGAGGTGATCGATGACGACCTGGAACTCGCCACGGGCCTCGTAGAGGCTCACGCGACCTCGCGCGAGCACCCTGGCGCCGTCCTTGACCGGGAAGCGCACCAGCATGCTGCGGTTGCGGAACATCGCACAGCGAACCTGGGCCGATTCGTCCTTCAGCGAGAAATACCAGTGGCCAGAGGCGGGGCGCGCCAGGTTCGAGATCTCGCCCTCGAGCCAGACCGAGCCGAGCCCGCGCTCGAGCAGCATCCTGGCCTGGGCGTTCAGCTGCGAGATCGTGAAGATCTCGCGCGCCGGTGCGGCCGGCGGGGGCGCTGCGTCGTCGTCGAACCAGGAATCGGCCATCGGCGAATCTTACCGGTCGGGCGCCCCCGACGGATGGACGCGGCCAAGTCGTTCCCGGCCGCCGCTCACGGGCAGGAGGATCCGGCCCGGGGTCCGCGGCCGCCGTCGCGGACGCCGCCCAGAGGCCGGGCCCCGGACGCGACCCGGCAGTCCGAGCACCGGCGTTTCCCCCAAAGGCGCCCGACGGGCGCGGTACAATGCCGCGCTTCCTTTCGCTCCGGGTCGCCCAATGCTGCGAATTCTCGAGGAAGCCCTCACCTTCGACGACGTCCTGCTGCTGCCGGGCTATTCCCAGGTCCTGCCGGCGGAGGTCAGCCTGGCTACGCAACTGACGCGTGGCATCAAGCTGAACTTGCCTATCGTCTCGGCCGCCATGGACACCGTCACCGAGCATCGCCTCGCGATTTCGATCGCGCAGGAAGGCGGTATCGGCATCCTGCACAAGAACATGACCATCGAGTCGCAAGCGCGGGAAGTCGCGCGCGTGAAACGCTTCGAGAGCGGCATCATCCACGACCCGATCACGGTCCGGCCCGAGCAGACCATCCGCGAGGTGCTCGAGCTCACGCGCTCGAAGAACATTTCGGGGGTGCCGGTCGTGCGCGACGGCAAGGCCGTCGGCATCGTCACCCACCGCGACCTGCGCTTCGAAACGCGTTACGACGCGCCGGTCTCCGAGGTCATGACGCCGCGCGAGCGCCTGATCACCGTGCGCGAAGGCGCGCCCAAGGAAGACGTCCTGATGCTGCTGCACAAGCACCGCATCGAAAAGGTGCTCGTCGTCGGCGACAACTTTCAGCTGAAGGGTATGATCACGGTCAAGGATTTCCAGAAGGCGACCGAGTTCCCGCGCGCCTGCAAGGACGAACGCGGCGCGTTGCGGGTCGGCGCGGCCGTCGGCACGGGTGCGGACACGCTCGAGCGCGCGGCGGCGCTGCGCGAAAACGGCGTCGACGTCATCGTCGTCGACACGGCCCACGGCCACAGCCGCGGCGTGATCGAGACCGTCAAGCGCATCAAGGCGAAGTGGCCGAACCAGCAGGTCATCGCCGGCAACATCGTCACGGCCGAGGCCGCGATGGCGCTGGTCGACGCCGGTGCGGACGCCGTGAAGGTCGGTATCGGCCCGGGCTCGATCTGCACCACCCGCATCGTCGCCGGCGTCGGCGTGCCGCAGATCTCCGCGGTCGCGAACGTCGCTGCCGCGCTGGCGCCGCACGGCATCCCGCTGATTGCCGACGGCGGCATACGCTTCTCGGGCGACGTCGCCAAGGCCATCGTCGCCGGCGCGCACTGCGTGATGATGGGCGGCCTGTTCGCCGGCACCGAAGAATCGCCGGGCGAGGTCGAGTTGTACCAGGGTGCGTCGTACAAGTCGTACCGCGGCATGGGTTCGCTTGGAGCGATGGCCCAGTCGAACGGTTCGCGCGACCGCTATTTCCAGGACGCCTCGGCTGAAATCGAAAAGCTCGTGCCGGAAGGCGTCGAAGGCCGCGTGCCGTACAAGGGCAGCATCGTCGCGATCCTGCACCAGCTTGCTGGCGGCCTGCGCGCGGCGATGGGTTACACGGGTAGCGCCAACATCGACGAGATGCGCACGCAGCCAAAGTTCGTGCGGATCACCAGCGCCGGCGTGCGCGAGAGCCACGTGCACGACGTGACGATCACCAAGGAAGCCCCGAATTACCGTGTCAGCTGAGCAAGCGTCTGCCGCGACGGTGCGTCCGGCCGACATTCACGCGCACCGCATCCTGATCCTCGATTTCGGGGCACAGTACACGCAGTTGATCGCGCGACGCGTCCGCGAAAGCGGCGTGTACTGCGAGATCCATCCGTGGGACATGAGCGACGCCGACGTCCGCGCATTCGGCGCGCGCGGCATCATCCTGTCCGGCGGCCCCGAGTCCGTCACGGCTGCGCAGCCGCCCAAGGCGCCGCAGGCCGTGTTCGAGGCGGGCGTGCCCGTGCTCGGCATCTGCTACGGCATGCAGACGATGGCGCAGCAGCTCGGCGGCCGCGTCACCGGTTCTGATCACCGCGAGTTCGGGTATGCGCAGGTCACCGTGACCGCGCCTTGCCGATTGTTCAACGAATTGTTCGATCACCGCGACCGCCAAGGCCGTGCAGTGCTCGACGTCTGGATGAGCCACGGCGACCGCGTCGAAGAAATCCCGGCCGGCTTCGTGCCCGTGGGTTCGTCGCCGAACGCGCCGCTGGCTGCCATGGCCGACGAAACGCGCAACTATTACGCGGTGCAGTTCCACCCCGAAGTCACGCACACGCTGCAGGGCGGGCGGATGCTCGAGCGCTTCGTGCGCGAGATCTGCGCCTGCGAGGCCCGCTGGGAGCCGGGCAACATCATTGCCGACGCGGTGGTGCGCGTGCGGGAGCAGGTCGGCAGCGACAAGGTGCTGCTGGGCCTCTCCGGTGGCGTCGATTCATCTGTCGTCGCAGCGTTGCTGCATCGCGCGATCGGCGACCAGCTGGTCTGCGTGTTCGTTGACCACGGCCTGCTGCGCGCCGACGAGGGCGACCAGGTCATGAAGATGCTCGGCGAGAACATGGGGGTGAAGATCATCCGCGTGAATGCCGAGGAACGCTTCCTCGACGCGTTGCGCGGGGAGGCGGACCCGGAACGCAAGCGCAAGATCATCGGCCGGATGTTCATCGAGGTATTCGACGAGGAGTCGAACAAGCTCGAGGGCGTGCGCTGGCTCGCGCAAGGCACGATCTATCCCGACGTGATCGAATCCGCGGGCGCGAGGACGGGCAAGGCGCACGTGATCAAGTCGCATCACAACGTCGGTGGCCTGCCCGAGCACATGAAGCTCAAGCTGGTCGAGCCGCTGCGCGAACTGTTCAAGGACGAGGTGCGCCGCCTCGGCCTCGAACTCGGCCTGCCGCGCTCGATGGTGTTCCGCCACCCGTTCCCCGGCCCGGGCCTCGGCGTGCGCATCCTCGGCGAGGTGTCGAAGCAGTACGCCGACCTGCTGCGCAAGGCCGACAAGATCTTCATCGACGAACTGCATGCGCACGGGCTCTACGACGTGACCAGCCAGGCGTTCGCGGTGTTCCTGCCGGTGCGTTCCGTCGGCGTCATGGGTGACGGCCGCCGCTACGATTACGTCATTGCGTTGCGGGCGGTCGAAACGGTCGACTTCATGACGGCGCGCTGGGCGCGGCTGCCCTACGAATTCCTCGAACTCTGCTCGCGCCGCATCATCAACGAGGTGGCCGGCATCTCGCGCGTCACCTACGACATTTCGAGCAAGCCGCCCGCGACGATCGAGTGGGAGTGATAGGCATTTCATCTGGCCTTTGAATTGCAGAGAGACGACGTCTGTCGGAAAGCTTGCCGTCAGATGCGCAAGATCAAGCTCGGCCAGGACGGACGGTTCTGATCTTGCATCCGCTCTGGTGACGAACGATGCTCGTCGCCGGGGAACGTCGCGAGCCGTTCAGCGTCGTCGTGCTCGGTCGCACGGCCGTTCACGTGCAGTTGGCCGCCGTCGGCAAAGCCGATGAACAGCACGCTCAGCTGGTCGTTGACCAGAATGTGGTCGAGGTTCGAACAGGCGCCGTTGCCCGGCACGCGTGCCGGGAAGTGCGGGGGCGTCAGAGCAGCACCGCGGAGGCAAAGGAATCCCACGCTGTTGACCTGTCGCAACGCGGCGAGCCCCGGGGCCGGTTCTCATTGCATGTCGGCGTGGACATCGCGCCGGACCGACACCGGAACCTCGATGGCCTGTGCCGCCTGTGCCGCCAGGTAAGCCGACCTCCGGGGACCGGTGAACGCTTGGAACTGACGGCACTGACTCAGGTCGGGTAAATCACCTGTCGGTTTCCGATTACGGCATATAATTCACGGACACGATGCAGACTGAGCCGGGGTGATACATGACCGAAGCGTGGATTATCGATGCCTGCCGTACACCGCGAGGCATTGGCAAGTACGGAAAGGGTGCGCTCTGCGACATTCATCCCCACCATCTCGGCGCCACTGTGCTGAAGGCGTTGGCGCAGCGCAACGGCCTGAATACTGCCGAAGTGGACGACATCGTCTGGGGCTGCAGTTCCCAGCGCGGCCAGAATGGGGGGTGCCTGGGCCGCATGTCGGCGCTGGACGCCGGCTACGATGTTCGAGCCAGTGCCGTCACGCTGGACCGTTTCTGCGGGTCCGGGATCACGTCGGTCAACATGGCGGCTTGCTCCATCATGGCCGGCCAGGAGGACCTCGTCATCGCCGGTGGATGCGAGATGATGTCGAGCTACGGCCGCTTGGGAAACAACCTCGAAGGGCTGATGGACAATGGCAACCTGCACCTGCGCGAATTGCACCCGCAGTCGCATCAGGGCGTCTGCGCCGATGCGATCGCCACGCTGGAGGGAATAGACCGTCACGCCGTCGATGAGCTGGCGCTGCGCAGCCAGGTCAACGCGGCGAATGCTGTAAAAAATGGCTACTTCGACAAGAGCCTGATTCCTGTCTACCGCGATGACGGCTCCCTCGCACTCGACCGGGACGAGTATCCCCGTCCTGGCACCACGCTCGAAGCGCTGTCGCAGTTGAAGCCGGCCTTTGCGGCGTTGGTCGACAGTGCCATCAACGAGGACGGGTTGACCTACGGCGGCCTGATCCGCAAGGTCTACCCGTCGATGAACATCAACCACGTCCACCACGCAGGAAATTCCTCGGGCGTGGTGGATGGCTCGGCGGCGATTCTACTCGCTTCGCCAGCCTATGCTCGGAAGCAGGGCTGGAAGCCGCGCGCCAAGGTCATTGCAATGGCCAACGTCGGCGATTCGCCAACGCTCATGCTGAACGCACCCGTGCCCGCCGCACGGAAGGTGCTGGAAAAGGCGGGCATGAGCCGCGACGACATCGACCTGTGGGAGATCAACGAGGCCTTCGCCGTCGTTGCCGAAAAATTCATCCGCGGCATGGAACTGGATCGCGACAAGGTCAACGTCAACGGTGGCGCGATCGCCCTCGGCCACCCGATCGGCGCCACCGGCGCAATCCTGATCAATACCGTGCTGGATGAACTGGAGCGTCGTGATCTTCAGCGTGGCCTGGTGACGATGTGCGCGGCGGGCGGCATGGCCCCGGCGATCATCATCGAGCGCGTCTGAGCCTGGAGTCCGGTCATGCGCTTAGCGCAACGCAGACGGGGGGTCTTCGCGGTGTGTGGGGGGCGGGGGGGGGGCGGGGGGGGGGGGCCCGGGGGGGGGGGGGGGGGGGGGGCGGGGGGCGGGGGGGGGGCTCCGCAAGCACTGCGGGCCATCAGTGAGCGGCACGGCAAATAGCATTCCGCGAATCGTGATCTACGGAACTGGTCAGTACGGTTCGATCGCGGCGCGTATCGCCCTCGAGAAGGGCTGGCCAGTCGCCGCCGCCGTGAACAGAGCCGGAGACAAGGTCGGGCAGGATCTGGGGCGCCTGGCCGGCCTCGGCCACGACTGCGGCATCCTGGTGCAGGATTGCGGACTTGCCGATTACGATGCGATCGACGCGGACCTGGCGATCGTGGCCACGACCGACCGTCTTGCCGTGAATTACCCCGTATACGAACGCCTGATGAACGCAGGCATGAACGTGATCTGCCACGGTGCCGAAAGCAGTTTTCCGATGGGCGCGGATGCGGCCCTGGCGGGAAGGATAGACGCCCTCGCGAAGCGGAAAGGCGTGTCCTTCTGCGGCACCGGACTGTGGGACATGTCCCGGATCTGGTCGGGCATCCTGGTGGCCGGGCCCTGCACGAAGATCGAGTCGATGTTCCTCGGGAGCCTCACCAACATTGGCGCGGCGGGAAAGCACGTTCTGGACGTGGTCGGCGTGGGGCTGACGCCCGGCGAGTACCGGAGGAAATTCGTCGATGAACCAGGCCCCGTCGGCAATATCTACAAGCTGATACCCGAGCACGTGCTGACTGCGCTGGGGTTTACGGTGACGTCGACGACGGAGGTGCGCGAACCAGTGATCTTCGATGAGCCCGTCCACTGTCGATACCTGCGGCAGGACATCGAGCCAGGGCTCGCCGTAGGAACACGTGTCGTCGCCACGGTCGAAACCAGGGAGGGAGTGTCCGCAAAGACAAGCATCGAACTGCGCCTGATCAGGGACGGTGAACAGGAGCATGTCGCCTGGCGGGTGGAAGGTAAACCACGCTCCCTCATTCGCGTCGATCGTCGGGGATCGGTCTATTCCTCCGCTGCGACGATGATCAATCGTGTGCGTGATGTGATTGCCGCGAGCCCGGGGATCCGCCTCGTGTCCGAACTGGGGCCACTGAAACCGTCGTGGCGTGACTAGGCCGGCAAACGGCAGGGTGGGGCAAGTGACACAAATTGCGCGCCAGGAACTGTCCGTCAGCTCGCTGATGTCAAGTTCACGCGAGATCACGGGAATCGACAGGATCGATGCGGACGCCATCGAGCCACTCGAGGTCCTGTGCGCGTCTTTGCAGGAAGACGCCAGGCTCCATGACGTCGGTGTCGCCAACTGGAAGACGATGCTGCTGCGCATCTTGAGCAACCGTCTGCGGATGCAGCGGGATTTTGCCGCACACCCGGAGATCGCCGACGAGCGGATTGAAGCCCCCGTCATTTGCATCGGCATGCCCCGGACCGGATCGACCAAGATTCAGAAGCTCCTGGCCAACTCCGGTGACTTCAACTGGCTGCCGCTCTGGCAAGCGTACAACCCCTCGTCCCGTACCGGCATTCCTGGAGAGTCACTGGAGCCTCGCATCGAGGACACCGATGCGTTCGTACGCTGCATGAACAGGTACTCTCCCGAGTTGAGGTCGGGGCACGACTTCTCGACGCACGAGCCGGAAGAGGAGAGCTGTATCCTGGAGCACAGCCTGAGAACGCCCTGCTTTCTGGGATGGGGATTGATCACGGGTTACCTGAAATGGCTGTCGACCCAGAGCATGACGACGCAGTTCGAATATCTCCGGGACACGTTGAAATACCTGCAATGGCAGGGATTGGCGAGCCGGTCGAGGCGCTGGCTGCTCAAGTCCCCGCTGTACTACGGGATGGAACCGTCTCTGCTCGAAGTGTTTCCGGACGCCTGCCTGGTCATGAGCCACCGTCATCCCAAGGTCTCGGTTCCGTCCTCCATCAAGTTGCTCGAGAAATTCTTCATGCCCTATTCCGACGCCAGGCCGGACGCCGATCGCGCCGTCCTGGGCAGCGCGTCATCCATCAGGCGCCATTTCAGGAATCGGGAACGCATGGGACTGGACGTCCTCGATATCCCCTACTCAGAGTTGGTCAGGGCGCCGCAGGCTGTGATCGAAAAAGTCTACCGCTTTTGCGGAATCCCGCTGAGCGACGGGTCTCGAGCGAGGATGTTGGAGTGGAACGATAACAACCCGAAGGACATGCACGGACGGCACGCGTATTCACTGGTGGAATACGGCTACTCGGAAGAGCGCCTTCAGGCGGTGTTTGCCGACTACATCGACTTCCTGGACACGCTGGAGAAATAGCGGCGATGCCAGGCGTATCTTGCATGAATGCATGGAATTCGAGGCCGGCAGACGGGAGACGATCCACGCCCGATGCAGACCCGGAAACCCAGGCCGAAATCACTGGGCGATGAAGCCGCCGTCGACGACCAGTTCCGCTCCCGTCATGAAACGGCTGGCATCGGAGGCGAGATACAACACCGCGTGGGCAATATCCTCGGGCTCGCCGAGGCGGCCGATCGGGTGCATGCCCGCATAGGCCGCCTGGGCTTCGGCCGCGCTCTTGAACAGCCCCTTCCGCACCGAACCCTCCATGCCCGCTCGCGTGAGGTCCGTGAGAATCACCCCAGGGTGGATGGAGTTGACGCGTATCCCGTAACCATTCTGGCCGCACTCCACGGCCGCGATCTTGGTCAGGTTGGTGATCGCGGCCTTGGCGGCGGAGTAAACGCCGGCGCCCCTCAAAGCGACCATCGCACAGATCGAGGCCATGTTGATGATGGAGCCGCCCCGGCCCGAGATACCACCCGGTTTCATGGCCCGGATGGCGTGCTTCACGCCGAGAAAGACTCCGTCGCAATTGACGGACATGACCTGTCGCCAGTCCCGCAGCGGCATGTCTTCCACGAGGTTCATGTTCTCGACGCCCGCGTTGTTGACCAAGACGTCGATGCCGCCGAACGCCCGCACGGCCTCCGCAATGACCGCTTGCCACTGTTCTTCGTCGGTGACGTCCAGGCGAAGGGCCATGGCCTCGCCACCCGCCTGGCGAATCTCCCGCACGACCTGCTCTGCGAGATCGGAATCGACATCGGTCACCACGACCTTCGCGCCGGCTTCCGCCAGGAGTCGAGCACTGCAGGCGCCGATGCCGCGCGCCGCGCCAGTCACGAGCGCCACTTTTCCGTCGACCCGGAACGGGTGCGTGACCCGCTGCATCACAAGGGTCGAATCAGGAAGAGCACCGAACCTTGCTCCACCAGGTGGTTGCTTTCCGCGCAGATCTTCTGCACGACGCCACGCGTCCCGGCCATGACCTGGCGGTAGCACTTCATGACTTCAAGCAGGCAGATCACGGTGTCCTCTTCGACCGTGTCGCCCACCTCGACGAACGCCGGTTCCTCGGGGCTGGGCTTGCGGTAGAACACGCTCGTCACGTTGGCGGTGACCGGCACCAGCCCTTCCTCGGACGCGGAGTCCGCGGCGACCTCGGCCTTGGGCGTCGGTGCAGGTTGGTCTGCTTTCGGCGGCCGGGCAACGGGTGCCGCCGGAGCCTCGACGGAGTCGGCCGCCGCGACGGCTGCGACCGGCACCGGACTCGGCGCAGTGGATGCTGGACCGAAGAAGCCGGCGCCGCTGCTGCTGACCTTGCCCCTGGTCACGGACAGCTTCATGTCACCGGTATCTATGTGCAGTTCCGCATCCTTGCATTCCCTGATGATCTTCAACACTTCCATTACATCGTCGATTTCAAAACTCATGAGCATTGACTCCGTCTAGGGTTGGCCGAACCAGCAGCAATTCAGTTTCGCCGAAAATCGAACACACTGTTTCCCTTGCGCAACTGCAGGCGACTCACGTCCTGGTGCTTGCTCAGTTCCTTCAGCAACAGCGCGAGGGGCTCCTTGCCCGTGTAATAGGTCTTGGGCGGCTGGATCTTTTTGAGTTCCGCATCGCCGTTCATCACGTGATGCATGAAGAACTCCTTCTCCGAGACACCGGTCAGGCCGTACTGCTTGCGCAGTTCCTCGACCGACCCTTCCTGTTCCCCGATTTCCTTGGTTCTTTCGTATTTCTTCCTGAGGAGCCTGGTGTTGGGCTGGCTCAGAAACCTGTCTCTGATGTTGGGGTCCATCCACGGGACGCCGGCATCCTCCCAGCCCCAGACACCCAGGGCCGTCTCGATCATGCTGTCGAGGACCGCCTTGTAACGCTCCCCGGTGGCAACGTTGACAGCGGCCTGGGAAACAATGAACTGGGACGCGGGCGTGATCATGATGGGGTGGCCCAAGTCCTCGATGATCCGGACGACCTCGTCGAGCACCTCGTCGAGCTTGTCGCCGATGCCCAGCTGGGTCAGTTGCGACTTCAGGTTGGAAATCACACCGCCGGGGATCTGGTGCGAATAGACGCCGTGATCATACTCCAGCGGTTTTCCGATGGGTAAGTCCTCCAGTTCCGCGATTCGCATCAGCCGCTCTTCCACGACCTCCAGGGCTTCCACGTTGGTGATGTTGTGGTCCAGCCCCAGCATCCGCGCGTTGTGCATGGCATTGAACACGGACACGTGGGACGACCCGGACGCCAGGGGCGGGATGCAGGTGTGGACGCCGTCGATTCCCATCTTCATCGCCTCGACGACCACCAGCCCCTGGTAGGTGCTCATGCCGTGGGTATGCAGTTCGATCGGGATCCCCTTCGCCTCCTTCTGGATGGCGGGCAGCAGCGTCCGGATGCGGTCGAGCGACAGGAGACCGCCGGCATCCTTGAGCCACAGCTGGTCGGGTTGGTATTCCTCCACGAGGCGCCTGGTCAGGTTGGCGTAGTACTCGTCCGTCGTGCGGGGCGACGGGTAGAAGCAGATGCAGGGGGAGAACTCCAGCCCCCGTTCCCTCACGGCGGGAATGACCCAGGGGTAATAGCGGTCGAGTTCGTTCCTGGAATTGCACATCATGTAGTGGCGCGTGGCCCCTGCAGATTCGACCAGGAGGTCGTACCACCGCTTGACCACGGCCCGAGGTTCGGCCTCGCCGAGCAGGTCGATGCGCTCGAGGACCGGGAACATCGTCTTCGTCCGCGTGAACTTCTCCTTGAACTGTTGCGAAATCAGCCACGGGTCCTCCTGGAAGAAGCGGACCCACATCTTGAAATTGACGGCGTTGACCGGCAGGTCGACGTAATCGAAGCCCGCCTGGTCGATTTCGGAGGCGACGACCTGATGCATTCCATAGGTCATCTTCATCGCCCACAGGCTCTGTGAGCCGTCCCTGAGAGTCATGTCCGAGAACAGGACTTTCTTCTTGGTCACTGCTTGGCTACTCCGGTCTGGACGTCAGCCCGCCCCGGCGGCGCGGACTTGATCTGAGAGTGCATGAGGGATGTCATCGCCGCGCTGCCCTCCGTCAGTAGCCGATAAACCATCGTCGGGAGAGCGAGCTCGAAGAGCGTCAACCACGGGTCGCCGACCCGGATCATGCCCAGCAGGTCCCGGTCATCGGGCGTCATGCGCCGAATTTCCGGCTTCTGTTGCGAATCGGGCGCGCACCACTCGGGTGGGCTCACCGAATGGTGGCCCGAGCAGGCCAGCGGGCGCACCGGGTATATCGAACAGAGACCGTCGACGAGAAACGGGCAGCGGACGTTCGCCAGGAAATAGCGAGTGGACAATGGCCGGGTGTCCATGATGACTCGGGCAATCGGTGTCGATGATGCGAGCGCCCGGTTGCGGATGCCGTCGATCTCCTCGGCAATGGCCTCGGCCTTTTCGCGCCACTCCTCGTAACGATCGAGAAATTGCTGCAGCAGGCCCTTGGTTCGATACAGGTGGGCGACGATCACCATGCCTTGGGCCAGCGACACCGACACGTAGTGATGGCAGCAGGACGTGCATTCCTTCTGGCAGCTGATCTGCCGGCCCTCCGCGGAAACGGACGCCCGCAGCGACCGGTTCGTGTTCTCCCGGGTGGCCTCCAGCAAAGCGGCGTACTCGCGGCAGAACTTCCTCCGCCACGCCCCGTACGATCCGTCGTTCTCCCTGTCTTCAGTCGCGCTGATAGTCAGGGGCAGCTGGCTGGCCACTTCAATCTCCCGCGTTCCTAGTTTTCGAGAAAGCCGGGCAGGACGCTCGTCTCGATCCACTTGACGTTGATTTCCCCCGTCGCGAATTCGGGCCGGTCGATCAGGTACTGAAGGAACGGTATGTTGGACCGGACGCCCTCGATGTGGAATTCCGCCAGCGCCGCCTTCAGATTCGCGAGGGCATGTTTGCGGTCGCTGCCCGTGGCGATGAGCTTGGCGATCAGGGAATCGTAGAAAGGACTGATCACGTAGCCCTGGTAGCAGTGGGTATCGACCCGGACGTGGTCGCCATTTGGAACCACGAAGCGCGTGATCCTGCCGGGTGTCGGCATGAATTCGTTTCTGGCGTCCTCGGCGGTGATCCTGCACTCGATGGCGTGCCCGCGGACATGGATGTCGGACTGCTTCAGGGACAGAGAGTGACCGAAGGCGAGACGGATCTGTTCCCTCACCAGGTCGACGCCGGTGACCTCCTCGGTGACTGGGTGCTCGACCTGGATCCGGGTGTTGACTTCCATGAAGTGGAACTGGTGCCGGTCCATGTCCACGAGGAACTCGACGGTACCGGCACTGTTGTAGTTGACCCCCTTGGCCAGTGCGACCGCCGCGGCCGACATGCCCTTCGTCAGTAAGGTGGACGACCCGGCCAAAATTGTCGCCCAGGATCTGCACCTCGACATGCCTGGCATTCTGAATGTAGCGCTCCACGAACAGCGTCGGGTCGCCAAAGGCCGTCTGCGCTTCGCTCGAGGCCATGTAGAAGGCGTTCTTCAGGCCCTTCGGCTCGCTGACGACACGCATGCCGCGGCCACCGCCGCCCGCGGACGCCTTGATCAGGACCGGATAGCCGATCTCCTCGGCCCTCGCTTCGACCTCGGCGACATCGCCCAGGGCTTCACTGCCCTCGTTGATCGGTACGCCGCATTCCTTGGCGAGCTTCCTCGCGCTGATCTTCCCGCCGAGCGCGCGCATGGTCTCGGACCGCGGACCGATGAAGACGATGCCGTTGTCCTCGCACGCCTTGGGCAGCGCCGGGTTTTCGGCCAGGAATCCGTAGCCAGGGTGGATGGCGTCCGCGCCCGTTGCCTTGGCGGTCGCCATGATCATCGGAATGTTGAGGTAACTCTGCGTGACCTGGGGCGGCCCGATGCAGACGACCTTGTCCGCGAGTCTGGCCGGCAGACTGTCCTGGTCGGCCTCCGAAACCACCAGGATCGTCTCGAGATCACTTTCTTCACAGGCCTTGATGATGCGGACCGCGATCTCCCCGCGGTTGGCGATCAGCACTCGTTTTCTCTTCACGATCCGGTGCTCCTGAGCAAAGGCGATGGTTTCATTTGATTCGATCGGCGCCGCCAAACGTCCTGCGAAGCTCGCCCTTCAGGACCTTGCCGGTTGCGTTACGGGGCAGCTCCGGCGTCCGGAACCAGCGTTGCGGAATCTTGTAGCCGGCGATGCGCCCGGTCAGCCAGGACTTCAACTCGGCGTCCGAGGGCGCGCCATCCCTCAGGACGCATACTACGACCTGGCCCCACTTGGGATCGGGCAATCCGATCACTGCAGCGTCAGGATTAGCCGGGTGTTCGCCAAGGGCAGCCTCGACTTCACGGGGATAGACGTTCTCACCACCGCTGATGATCATGTCATCTCGCCGGTCGACGACATGCAGGAAGTTGCGCTGGTCACGGTACCCCACGTCACCCGTGTGGAACCATCCGTCGACCAGTGACTCAGCCGTCTTGTCGGGAAGTCCCCAATATCCCGTCATCAATCCCGGTCCGCGCAGGATGATCTCGCCCGCGACGTTCTTGGGCAGTTGCCTGCCTTCATCATCAACGATGCGCAGTTCATACCCGGCGGCATCACAGCCCGCCGACGTGAGCGCCTCGAGGTCATCCGGGTCATGGTCCTCGGCTTTCAGCATGCAGGCGCTGCCGGCTTCGGTCATGCCGTAGTGTTGCTGGAATCCGCAGGAAAACCTGGCCATGGCCCTTCTGAGCAGCGAGGGATCTATCGGCGAGCCGCCGTAGGTAATGAGTCTGAGAGACGAGGGATCGTACGCGTCGATGTTCGGCGCCTCCAGCAACATCGCAATGATGGTGGGCACGCCATTGGTCGCCGAGACGGATTCCTTCTGCATCAGCTCCAGCGCTGTCGCGGGATCAAACGCAGGCAGCAGAATGCAAGTGCTGCCTCGGAAGAAGTAGGCGCAGAACAGGAAGCTCGAAATGTGGAACAGCGGCAGGTTCTGCAGGAGAACCTCGTCTGGTCCAATCTGCAGCTCCATGGCGTTGCCGATGACGCGTGAAGAGAACGCCATCCGGTCGATCGTGGCCCCTTTGGGGCGCCCCGTGGTGCCGCTGGTGTAGAGAATCAGTGCATTCAGATCGCCAGCCGTGGGATCCGCTTCGGGCTCCGGTACGGCGGAGTCGAGCAATTGCGAATAGGAGTCGACCACGTCGTTCCCGGCTGTCGACACAATCCAGCGCACGCCGCAGCGGAGTCCCACACGCCGCACGGCTGCGGCATGATTCCTGCCGCCGACGAGCAGGGCAGGGCGGCAGTCGTTGCTGATGTACTCCAGCTCGGCGTCCGTCAGTCGCGAGTTGAGTGGCACCAGTGCGAAGCCGGAGCGCAGGCAGGCTGACTGGAGTTCGATGTATTGAAGCTCGTTTCCCGCGAGGTACGCGACCCGGTCGCCGGGCACGAGGCCCCGGGCCCTGAAGGCAGCGCCCAGGCGCCCGGCGCGATCGTGAACCTCGGCAAACGTGAGTCGGTCCTGTCCACAGATGACAGCAGTCGCGTCGGGCTTTCTCAAAGCCGCATTGTGCACCAGGTCTATGTAGCGCTTGATCGGTGCAGGCATGGGCTGTCCGGCCAGGAGGGCGCCTCGTTCAACTCGCACGTGCCTGCTCAGGACCGGTGCAACTTTCGATAGTCGCTGGAGTAGTGAGCAAAGTTCTCCGGGTAGACGATCCCCGGCTTTGCCGAGCAGGCGATGGGGACTGCCTGCATGAGGATCACCGCAGTCGCATAGTAGCCCGCGGTCGTGGTGTCATCGCCCCGGCGCAGCAGGTTGTGCTCCACCGATGCCACGACATCCATCTGCATCGAGACTGACGCGGGCTTGCCCTCGACGATCACGCGGTAATGATCGCCGCGGACTTCGACCGGACTATAGCCGTCGACAAAGAAGATCTCATCGAGGTAGAAAAACGGCTTGCCGCCGACGATGCCGGTCCAGGTGTGTTCCCAACAGGCGACGTCCCCCTTCCGAATGGTCACGCCTGACGCACTCAGGTAAACGTCCTCGCGGGCCGGCGTGAAGCGCGATTCCACATCGATCCGTTCCAGGTCGTGCCCAAGTACATGGACGGCCTGGGCGACGGCGGGGTAGTAGAACGGTTTGCCGGCGCCTTCTTCGATCTTGTGAATGATGCGCCTGGCCCGTTCCATTTCCATTCCGATCGTGCATGCCTTCAGCATGGACAGGTCGACGTGGCTCAGATTGAAGTATTCCTGGGCGCGGACGTAATCGATTTCGTTGGTGAACGACGTGAGCAACGGCGCCATGCGCTCGGTCAACCAGCCCGGGTTGATCCCGGTGCCGTACAGGCTGACGCCGCCCTTCCGACACGCGTCTTCCAGCATGCGAACAAAGGCGGCGCCACGCAATTGCGGGAAGTGATAGTTGGGCGAGGCGACGACGTTCTTCCCGGATTCCAGCAGGCTGACGACCTCCCGGTTGCGCGGGGTGTCGTCCATCATGTTGGTGCCGCAGTGAATGACACAGTCGGCCTTCATGTCGAAGATCGCCTGCTGGTCGGTGGTCATCCTGACGCCGACCGGCTCGATCCCCAGCATCTCGCCGACATCCATGCCGTTCTTGCGGTCGCTGTACGCGAGTACGCCGACCAGCTCGAATTCGGGCCGCTTCAGAACTTCCTTGATAACGGCGGAACCCAGGTAACCGGGTGCCCAGACGATGACTTTGTAGGGATCTTGGCGCACGAAAGGCCCCCTTACAATCGCATTATGACTTGTGGTCAGAAACAGGGTTGAGTATATTCTTTGAACCCTCGAATATTCAATGGCCCGGTGTCCAGAGCGCGCTGCAGGAGGCTGCCCAGCATGATGAACCTGCAGACGCTGTTCACGCTCGAAGGCAAGACGGCCCTGATCACAGGCGGATCGCGTGGCGTCGGCGCCATGATCGCGGAGGGCCTCGTGGCGGCAGGGTGCCGCACCTATATTTCCTCGCGTACCGCAGCTGATTGCGAGGGCATGGCCGAGCGACTTGGCGATTATTCCGCCGACTGTATTCCGCTGCCCGCGGATATCTCGTCGGTCGAGGGAATTGAGTCGCTGGTTGCCACGCTTTCGCGGCTGGAGAACACCGTCGACATCCTGGTGAACAATGCCGGTGTTGCCTGGGGCGAGCCCTTCGCGACGTTCTCCGAAAAGGGCTGGGACCGGGTCATGAACCTGAATGCCCGGTCGGTGTTTTTCCTGACGCAGAAGATGCTGCCGCTATTGAAGCGCCGGGCTACGGCCGAAGACCCTTCCCGCGTGCTTAATACGACATCGGTCCTGGGTTCCAGGCCGGATCCGATGATGGCCTACTCCTATTGCGCCAGTAAGGCCGCCCTGGAACAGATGACGAGGAACCTGGCCTACGACCTGGCCGGGGACAACATCACGGTCAATGGCATCAGCCCGGGATTCTTCCCCAGCAGGATGACGGCCCATATCGTGGAAGACGAAGTCGCCGACCGGGCGATGCTGGAAAAGGCACGCTTTCCACGCCATGGCAAGGCGGAGGAAATCGCGGGACTGGCCATCTACCTGTGCTCCCGCAGCGGCGCGTACGTGACGGGCGCCATCATTCCGATCGATGGCGGGATGCTCCTGTCCTGTTGAGAAAGGGTCCAGCTGACGTGGGCTTCGTACCCGACCTGCTGTCCTATGCCTGCACTCATGCGCCGAATCATCCTGCGGTAGTCGCCGGGGAGCGTCGCTTCACGTTTTCGGAGCTGGACGCCCGGGCCCGTCGCCTGGCTCGGTTATTCCGCGACTGGTCCCTGGAAGCCGGCGATATCGTCGCCTTGCTGGCGAAGAATGAACCTGAGTATTTCGAGATCCATGTCGCGGCCATACGCGCCGGGCTCGTCCTGCTGCCGCTGAATTGCCGGCTGGCCCCGCCCGAACTGCAGTACATCGTCAACGACGCTCGACCCAGGCTGCTCATCTGCGGCGAGGAGTTTTCGGCGATCTCGAAAACGCTTCAAGTCGAGCACAAGTGTCATCTGGGAGCCGAGTACGACAGGCTGCTCGCCTCGGCGGAACCCGCGGACAGCCCATGCGGGTGGGTTTCCGCCGAAGCCCCGTTCGTAATCCTGTACACCAGCGGCACGACGGGCCGGCCGAAAGGCACGATCATCAGCAACCGCGCCTTGTTCGCCAGGATCGGCTGCAATCTGTTCGAATACCAGATCACCGCCGAGGATCGGTTTCTGATGTGCCTGCAGTTGTTTCACATTGGTTCGATCAACTGTCTCAGCCATCTTTACGTCGGCTCCACCGTGGTTCTCGTCAAGGATTTCGAAGCGGGCCACGCACTCGCACTGCTTTCCCGTCACCGGATAACCGTGGTGCTCATGGTGCCGACCATGATCAACGCCGTGATCAACCAGCAAGGAGTTGCGTCGGCGGATTTCGCGACCCTGCGCCTCGTGGTCTATGGGGGTTCACCCATTCCGCCGGTGATCCTGTCCCGTGCCGTCGACCTGATGGGCTGCGGATTTCTGCAGACCTATGGCATTACCGAAACCAACGCCATTACGTTCCTTCGTCCGCGGGATCACGATCCGGCAGGCAAGTCACATCTGCTGGCCAGCGCCGGAACGGTCGGACTGGGGATGGAAATTCGGATCGTGGATGGCGAGGAACGGGATGTCGCGAGGGGAGCAGCCGGCGAAATCGTCTGCCGCGGGCCCTGTCTCATGGATCGCTACTTGAACCTGCCGGACGCTACGGCGAAGGCGCTGCGCGGTGGCTGGATGCATACCGGAGACGTGGGGTATTGCGATGAGGAAGGGTATCTCTTCGTCACGGACCGAAAGCACGACATGATCGTCAGTGGTGGGGAAAACATTTATCCGCGGGAAGTCGAGGATGTGTTGTTCGAGCATCCCGATATCCTGGATGCTGCCGTCATCGGCGTTCCGGACGACAAGTGGGGAGAGCGGGTTCATGCGGTGCTGGTACTCAGGCAGGGGAGCGTGCTCGATCGCGACGGCGTGATGGCCTTTACACGAGCGCGCTTGGCCGGCTACAAGGTGCCGAAGACGCTGGAAGTTGTCCCGGTGCTACCCCGAAACGCGACGGGCAAGGTGGCGAAGAACGAGCTGCGCAAGCGGGAGAAACCATGATCAAGATGATAAATCTCTTGAAGCGGCACCCGGACCTTTCGATGGCGGAGTTCATCGAGCACTATGAATCGGTGCATCGGAAGATCGGCGAAAAGTGGCTGGCGAAATTCGCCGTCAAATACGTGCGCAGGTACCTGCGCGACGTCCCGGAGTCGGTCTACCCGGCAAGGATGGTCCGGAATTACGACGTGGTGATGGAGATCTGGTTCCCGGACAGGAAGGCGTTTGAAGACTGTCTTGCCGTGCTCGTCACGGACGAGGCCCAGTCCGAGATCAGGCCGGACGAAGACAGGCTGTTCGACCGCGAGCACATGCACTTCTTCATCGCCGAAGAGCATGAATCGGACCTGAGTTTCAACGCGACCGGACCAGCATGGCCCGCGGGTTCCGGGGGGTAAGGGCAGAAAGCAAAACCCCGCCAGTAGGCGGGGTTTCGCATGTTGCAGTCAGAAGGTGCACATGACCCCGCCTCTCGGCGGGGCCTTGTGAGCGCTCCAATCAGAACTTGAACTGCACTTCCATGCCGATTTCCCTCGGGGCACGGCGTTGCGCGAAGCGCCACAGCGTGCCGGGCGCCGAGTCAGTCGCCGTCGGACGGACTGGATTGACCACATAGCTGTGCGTCCAGGACTCCTCATCCGTCAGGTTGCGTCCAAACAGGGACACCATCCAGCTGCCAAAGCTGTAGGTGATCGAGGAATCGAGGATCGAGTAACTGTCGATCGCTGAACCGGGATAGTTGGTGATCGTGGCTTCGTAATCATCCGTGTAGCTGTACGAGGCACGCCAGGCAAGGTTGCCGGCACCCACGTTCCAGTCCATCGCGGACGTCAGAGTCCAGGTCAGTTCTGGCGCGCGGCGCAAGTCGAGATCCGACTCATCTTGCGGCGGCAACAGCTCGCCGGTGTTCGGGTCCTGGTCGCCCCAGATGTTGACGAACAGTTCGTCGTACTTGGCATCGAGCACGCCCACGTTGCCGGACAGGCGCCACCAGTCGGTCGCCAGCCATTCGGCTTCGAGCTCGAAGCCGTCGATCTTGGCCTTGCCTGCGTTCCTGATCGCCAGCTGCGTACCTGTACCGACGGGGTTGCCATCGCTATCGAGGGACGGTACCGCCAGTTCGATCTGCATGTCCTCGTAGTCCATCCGGAATGCCGTCAGATTGAGCAGCACTCTCCGGTCGAAAAAGGTCGTCCGCAGGCCCAGTTCGTAGTTGGTGACGTTCTCCGGCTTGTAGCCACTGGCGAGTACTTCCGGGGTCTGGGCGCGGGGTGACAGGCCACCACTGCGGAACCCGGTCGACGTGGTGAAATACGCCATCACGTCGTCGGTGAACTTATAGCGCGCACCGAGACGGTAGATGACGTCGTCGTCGGTACGGCTGCCGCCGGAATTCGGTGGCAGCTGGTATTCATCGAGGGGATTGCTGAAGACACTGCGCGCCAGCTTCTTGTCTTCGTTGATGTACCGGGCACCGCCGGTGAGAACAAGTTTCTCATCCATCAACGCCAGGTCGGCCTCGGCGAACACCGAGTAAGAACTCGATGTGGTGAGGCCGTACTCCCGGGTGCATGGCGCGCCGCCCAGGTTGCACCCCAGCAACGTCAGAACCGTGTCCTGGTTGTTGGTGCCTTCCGCCCAGGCCTGGAACACTCCGGCCTGCCACGTGAAGATGGACCCCGTTTCCCGACTCAATCGGATCTCGTTGGTCACCTGCTCATAGTCGCCCCAGCGACGGAACTCGTAGATCGGGTACAGGGTGCCATCCCCGTCGAGCGACTGATCGTCGGTGGACCGCATCCAGTTGCCGATATAGGTCAGCGTGTGATCATCTGTGACATTGGCAGTCAAACGGGCCGTGACAGAATTCTTCTCCAGTACGTTGGTCGTCGGGTAATTGGCGGCGGTCTTGTCCCAGTTGCCGGTCGCCGGCTGACCGCCCTGGCCGGAACAATAGACGCCGCCCCGGGCGGAATGCTGGGCACACCGAGGGGCGCACCGCCAAACTGGTCAAGTACCTGCGTCAGCGAGCAGAAGACGTCCTTCGAGTCGATGTCCGTCAGGAAGACATTGGGGGTTCCATCAAGCTTGGAGTAGTCGTAAATCAATTCGGCCTGGAACGAGTCACTGGGCTGCCACAATCCGTGTGCGCCGAGATACTCTGAGTCGCGGTCCCAGAGGGTACCGCCACCCAGGTTATCGACATAGCCCTCGCCCTGACGGTCGAGCCCGCCCGACAACTTGATCGCCCAGTCCTCCTTGCCGTAGTTGAACAACACGCCGCCTGAATACTTTTCGTATTCACCGGCGCGCACGCGAACCTTGCCGCTGGTCTCGTTCAGCTGCGGCGCGACGCGGCGGACATTGATCAGGCCGCCCACCACGTTCTTGCCGAACAATGTCCCCTGCGGTCCGCGCAGCACCTCGATGCTCTCGACGTCGATCAGGTCGAACACCTGGCCTGTGCCGGTGGCCAACTGGACATCGTCTATCGCCACTAGAACCGTAGGATCAAACCCTTTGTCTACGTCCTGATAGCCGATGCCGCGGATGCTGAATCCGCCGCCACCGGGCGTTCCCATCTCGATGGTGTCGAACACCACGTTGGGCGAGAAGTGCTGCAGGCCGGTCGTGTCGAGGGTGAAAGCCTGCGCCAGATCCGCGCCCGAGATGGCGGTGACGGCGACGGGCACGTCCTGGATGTTCTCCTTTCTTCTGCGGGCGGTGACCACGACTTCTTCCAGGCCGCCGCTTGCCGCCGCGCCCTGCTGTTGTTGCGCGGAGGTTGGATCAACGACCCCGAGATACCCGACTGCCAGCGCGAAAACCGTAGTTGCCGATCGACTGCGATCCATATTGCCCCCTACTAATGCTGTGATTCATTGCCCCGGCTCGTCAAGATACGTCCTGTCCCCAGGTTCCTCGGTGATCGAAGCCCGCGATCAGCGATTCCCTCGAAACAAAACAAAATTGACTGTTTTTACTGGTGGCATGCCAAACTCAGCCCGATTATTCTTCCGTCGTCCGGCGGATGTCAATTGATATCTGACCGGCGGTCATCGTGCGTCAGTTGTGGCGTGCAAGCCACGCTGGTGATCAGGCGCTGACGGCAACGGATTGCCGTGACGATCCCTGGGAGATAGCCGTGCACACTGAGACGACAGCGACCGAGGACAAATCGAGTTACCGGTGGATAGCGCTGGCG
Organism: Pseudomonadota bacterium; assembly: GCA_016704655.1. Taxonomy (GTDB): domain Bacteria; phylum Pseudomonadota; class Gammaproteobacteria; order Steroidobacterales; family Steroidobacteraceae; genus RPQJ01. The sequence continues at coordinate 108,897 of JADIZR010000009.1, forward strand.
ATTGGAGCGCTGGTGCAGGCTGTCGTAGCAGGAGCCGCCTGGACCATCATGCCGGTTCTCTTCTACGAAATTTCCCAGCTTGCGCCACTGGGGCTTGGCCTGAGCCTTGTCGAACTCGGCGCAATCTGGGGCATGTTTCCGCTCGCGGTAGCGTTCTTTTGCATTCCGATGGGCATGGCGGCGGATCGGTACGGCGTTCGACTGATTGTAGGCATCGGCGTACTCGTGGCGGCCGCGGGTGGGGCACTTCGGGGAACGTCTTCCGGATTTGCGCCGCTGCTTGCGTCGATGTTCCTGTTCGGTGCGGGCTATTCGACCATCGGCCCCAACCTGCCGAAGATGGTGGGCATGTGGTTCGGCTCCAAGGAATTGGGACTGGCCAGCGGCATCATCCTGGGCAGTTATGGGCTCGGCGCCGGCCTGGCAATCACGTTTGGAGGCTCCTATCTGTCACCTGCATTGGGCGGGTGGCGCAACACGCTGTACGTCCTCGGCGCCCTGAGCCTGGTCATCGGCATCCTGTGGATCGTCGCCATTCGGGATCGCAAGGCGGATGCACCGCAAGCGACCAAGCCGACCTCGGCGCAGCCTGGGCTGTTCGACAGCATCGTGGCAGCCCTGAAGTGCCCGGACGTGTGGTTGCTGGTCGTCGTCCTGTTCACGTCTCAAGGCGCATTCATCGGGGCGATCGGCTACCTTCCCATGTACCTCGTGGAGCAAGGGCTGACCCAGGCGACGGCCAATGCCTATGTTTCGATCCTGCTCTACGTGTTCGTCGCCGGCGCGATCATCGTTCCTGCAATCTCGGACCGTCTCGGTACGCGGAAGCGGGTGTTCCTCGCTTCGTTCATCATCAACGGATTGGCTGTCATGGCGACGGCATTTCTGACAGGCCCGGCCCTGGGTCTGGCATTTGCGATCTGGGGCTTCTCCTCTGGCGCGGTCATTCTCTGTTACGTGGTTCCTCTGGAGCATCCGTCCCTGGGGCCGTCGCTTGCCGGGGCTGTCAATGGGCTGCTCATGGCAGCGACGTTTACGGGTGGTTTCGTTTCTCCCATCCTGGGCAATGTCATTGCTGAGGCGGCCGGGGGGAGCACGGCCATTGTCGTATGGGGCGGACTCTATGTTTTCGCCGCCTTAATCTTCCTGCGGGTCAAGGAAACCCATCCGAAGGGAGCCAGACTGGATCAGCTCTGAGCGTCGCCCCCGGCTGCGTGGCACAACAATCAACCGGTTGGCGCTAGTCACGGAGCAGATGGTCGAGAAGGCCTTCCTCGATGTACGGAGGATAGGCGTCTGGCCGTACCGGAACCGGATCGTCGCCCGGATACCGAATCAGCGAGCGCACCTCGCTGCTCATGTAATACCCGCCGGCGACTGCGACCTCCAGGGCATGGCGGGCGTCCGCGTCCGTCTCCGCCAGTTCCCGGAGCCAGTCGACTACGCCAGCGCTCCCCGGCCGGAGTGCGCGACGAAGCCCGGCGACGAGGTCCGGTCGCGCCGTCGCGACGCGGTCGAGAAGGTTCTCGCCGATGCCGACCTTGCTCGGTGCAGGCCGGTCGTGCAACGGCGGAATCAGCGCGTCGGCAAGGTCGGCCAGCCGCTCGCGTTCGGAAGCTTCGAATTCGACGGGGGTCACGGCAGCCTTGCCATCATCCGCAATCGAATAGGCATTGGCCTTGCCCGGCGAGGTAAGTGCGATCGTGCTGCGACGCGCGGGGCGCGGCACCTCCGCGCGGTGCTGCGCGAGGTGATCGGCCGTACGCGCGGCAAGCGCGGTGATCGTGCAGGTGGGATTGACCCCGCCTGTCGTCACGAACACGCTGCCGTCGACGATTGCGAGGTTGGGGATGTCATGCGAGACGCCCCAGCGGTTCACGACCGACGTGCGTGGGTCGTCGCCCATCCTGGCCGTGCCGTACAGATGCGTGCCGACCGGCGCCAGCGTCAACGCTTCGATCCTGGCGGCGCCCGCCGCCGCGAACGATTCCCTTGCGCGCTTGACCTGCCATTCGAACATCCGCTTCGTGTTGTCGTTCACGCGGTAAAGCAGCTTCGGCGCGGCGAAGCCCGAGGAATCGCGGAGCGTGTCCGAAAGCACGACGCGATTGGCCTCCGACGGCAGGTCGTCGCCTGTGATTCCCCAGTCAATCACGTGGCCCAGCCGCTCCGCCAACCGCGCGTGATGCTCTTCGCCCCACACGCCGAAGCCGGGGGCCGGCAGCATCAGGCCCAGGGGTCCTGCGCCCGGCTCCAGGTGCCACTTCGACGTGCCGACGAATCCGCGCGACTCGTCCGATTCGTAGAACTGCATGCAGCCGACCGACGACCGGTGTCCTCGCCAGCTTTCGAGCGGCTCGGCGAAGATGCCGGTCACGAGCGCCCAGGTGTGCAGCATCAAGTTGCGGCCCACCAGGCCGGAACTGTTCGCCAATCCTTCGGGATTACGTTCATCCGCCGAAGCCAGCAGCAGGCGAGGGGTGCCGATGGCATTCGCGGCAAGGACCACGAGGTCCGCCTCCTGGACGTGACCGATGCCGTCCGGGTCGTACCACTCCGCACCGGCCGCGAGGCCGTTCGCGTCGACGATCAGTCGCCGCACCCGCGCGCCGCTGATCAGCCTGGCGGCGCCGCTGTCGACGAGGGATCGCCAGTGCGTGAGGTCCGGCGAGGCTTTCGCGCCCTCGTTGCAGCCGCTGTAGCAGGTGCCCCGCTGGACGCAGGGGCGGCGGCCCTCGTACGGAATGGACGGAATTGCATTGCTGTCCGGCCACCAGTGCCAGCCGAGCTTGGCGTGACCGCGCGCTACGCGCATGCCGGCCTTCGAGACGGGGAGCGGCGGCAGCGGCGGACCCGCGCCCGGAGGATAGGCTGGGTTGCCCTCCAGTCCGGACACGCCGAACTCACGGTCGATGCGCTCGTAGTAGGGGCGCAGTTCCTCGTAGCTGAGCGGCCAGTCCTCGGCGTAGCCGTGCAGGCTGCGCGAGCGGAAGTTGGACGGCGTCATCCGCGGCCAGATCCCGCCATACAGCGTGGCGCTGCCGCCGACGCCATTGAAGTTTCCGATGCCGAGAAGGTCGGACTCGGAGAGGTCGAGGGGATAGTCGGTCGGCAGGTTGCGGACGTTCGGGTTGAAGTTCCACTGCTTCTGCGTCGTCAGTTCGTAATCGAGCTTGTCGCCGGGGAATCGCGCCCGGTCCGGCCACCCACCTTGCTCGAGGCACACGACACTCAGGCCTGCCTCGGCCAGTCGCTTGGCGGCGACAGCCCCCGAGGGGCCCGCGCCGATCACGAGAACGTCCGCGCGCTCAACTGCCATTGGTCATGTCCGCGATCAAGAGGCCATCAAGCCGCCGCCGATCGTGAAGGTCTCGCCGTGGCAGTAGGGGGCTTCGTCGCTCAGGATCCAGGCAGCGATCGCTGCAATCTCTTCGGCCGTACCATAGCGGCCGAGCGCGTTGCCCGTGCGCATCGCCTGCTGCATGGTATCGGTGCCGACTCCGGACGCGGCGCCCATGCTGACCTCGAGCGAATGGATCATCCGGGTATCGACGACGCCCGGACACAGCACGTTGACACGGATCCCCTTGGCGCCGACCTCCGAAGCGAGGCACTTCGCCAGTCCAACGACGGCGTGCTTCGACGCGTTATAGACAGCGGTGGTCGGATTGCACTTCAGCCCCGCGATGGAAGCCGTGAACAGGATTCCGCCGCCCTTGGCTCTCTGCAGCATGTGCCTCACGACCGCCTGTGCGCAGAGAAACGACCCACGGACGTTGATGTTGAACACGTGGTCGAAGTTCTTTTCCGAGAAATCAGCCACGTTGGCTGCCACGCCCTCGACACCGGCATTCAGGAAGGCGAGGTCGAGGCCGCCGAATCGCTCGGCCGCGGTTACGCAGGCGGCTGCGCCTGCGGCGGTCGTGAGGTCCGCCGCCACGCACTCGACGACGTCATGGCCGTACGCGCGCCGAAGTTCCTCGACGTTGAGATCGACTGCAACGACCCTGGCCCCCTCGGCCAACAGTCGGTCGCACGCGGCACGGCCAATTCCGCCAGCGGCACCCGTGACTAATACCGTCTTGCCCTGCAACCCTTTCAACATGATCGGACTCCCTGATATTCGAGACCGGGATTTCTCGTTCCGAGCCGCTCGGGTCAGAAGCGCGTTAAAAGCTGCAGCATTATCGTACGCGGGACATTGCCGAATCCGAGCTGGTCGGCGAATACGCTGTCCGCGGTGCCACCCGGCGTTCCGGTCGACGGTCCATCGACGACGCCCGACACGTAGAAGGTGTTCGTCAGGTTCTTGCCGAGGAGCGCAACGTCCCAGAGCCCGTCTTGCCTGCCGAAGCGCACGCTGGCATCGAAGTTCCAGTAGCTGTCCATCATCGCGAGCGGGTTGTCGAAACCCGACGGGTTGTACTCGTCGCTATAACGCGCGTCGGCCGCGATCGCGAACCGGAGCTTGTCGCCGAGGGGCATCTCGTAACGCCCGCCCATGACGGCCGCGAACTCAGGCGCGTTGGCCGTTGGTCTCCCGGAGACGTCCTGGTACGGGAAATCGTCGACGACGAGCGCGCAACCCATGGCCGGTGTCTGGCCCGAATAGCAGGGGACTTGCGAGTTCTCGTAGGTCGACTTGTTGTAGTTGAATTCACCGTGCAGGTTGAGCCCGGGCAGGCCCTGCGGCATGTACTCCAGTCCCAGTTCGACACCCCTGGTCCTGGCGTCTGCCGTGATGGTATTGAACGCGAAGATGTCGGAGCGGAAGAAGTCCACCTGCAGGTCGGTGAACTCGTACTCGTACGCCGTCGCGTTCAGGCGCAGCTGCTGATCCAGGATCGTCGACTTGACGCCGGCCTCGAAGCCGTCGGCCGTCTCCGGATCGAAGGTCAGGTCGGCGAGCGGATTCTGCGAGAACATGCTGTTGATGCCGCTGATCGAGAAGCCGCCGGACTTGTAGCCCGATCTGTAGGCGGCGTAAAGCATCACGTCCGCACGGGCGTCCAGCTCACCGTGACTTCCGGTGAGGTGTTCGTGAACGACTGGTGGGCTACGACGACCCCCGAGCCCATCCTCCGCATCCGCAGGCCGGAAGATGAACTCCGGGGCAGCGTTGTTGTATGGCTGTCGGAAGTCGCTGTCCTTGGTCTCGTCGGTATAGCGCGCGCCGACGGTCGCCTCGATGGTCGGCGTGATCGACCAGATCAGTTGGCCGAACACCGACCAGGTCTGGCCGTCTGTCTTTCCGCGCTTGGAGGTCCCCCGGTAGCGGTTCTCCGGGGGACGCGCTGGAATCCTCGACGTTGCCGAAACCGATGTGCTGGCGGAAGTCGCGTTCCGTATCCTGAAAGTAGACGCCGACCATGCCGTTTACCGGGCCACTGGACTGCGTCAGGGCACGAAGTTCGGACGACACCGCGGTGAACGGCGAGTTCTCCGTGGCGAACACCGTGCCCGGGCTGCCCTGGAAGTCGCAGTTGCAGGCCCACTGGTTCTCGTTGCGGTTCCAGTTGCTGACCCAGGTGAAGCTTATTGTGTCGAGGTCGTACTCGAGATTGAGCGTGACCGACTTCGAGTCGTAGTTGTTGTACTGAGAACCGTTGCTCTTGGCGTAGGGAAAGTCCGCCGCAAAGTCGACCGGCGCGTTGAGCTGGTGCGTGACGAAATCCTCGTCACAGGCATAGTTTCTTGGATCGTCCTTCCCATACGGGCTCAGCGCGCTGATTCCCGTCGGAGAGCGATAGCAGACGTAGTTCCACGACGAGTTGTTGACCTCGTTCTCGTCGTATGAGGCTTTCAAGGTTGCTGCGAACTGATCGTTCGGCATCCACTTGAGGGTGATGCGACCGAGTAACTCCTCCATGCCGGGCTGATCGCGCGACTCGGGCAGCGCCGTGTGCGAGTTGAGAGTGTTGGTGGCGACGTCAAAAGGTCGGATACGGTACCGACGCAAGCATTTCGTTCCTGTAGTAGCCGCCATTCATCTTGGTACCGCGCACGGCGACGCGTACGCCGAAAGTATCGCTGATCGGTGCGGAGAAGATGCCTTGCACCTGCGTAGACTCCGACTCGAATTCGTAGCTCGCCTGGCCCTCGATTTCCGTCTCGTCGCCCGGATCGTTGGTCTGCATGCTGATGACGCCCGCGGTGGCGTTCTTGCCAAAGAACAGCGCCTGCGGACCTTTCAGGATTTCCAGCGACTTGAGGTCGAAGAATCCTTCCTCGATGATGCGGCCCTGTCCGTAGTAGATGCCGTCGACGATGACGGCCACCGACTGCTCGATGCCGATCGAGGTTGATGACGACCCGATGCCGCGCAGCGTCACCTGCGCGCCCGATCCGTTCGACGCACGGCCGACCAGGAGATTCGGCATCGTGGCCGCGAGCTTGTCGAGGCTGGTCAGATCGTTCTCTCGAATCTGATCCGCTGACAGGGCGGTGACGAGCAACGGCACGTGCTGCACGCTCTCGTCACGCTTGCGCGCGGTGACGATGACTTCCTCGAGACCGCCTACCTCCGGCCTTTCCGCGGTCTGCGCGGATGCGGAGGTGCCCGAGCCGCTGACCGCGACCGCGAGGATCGTCGACACGGTTCGAACCAGAAGTCTGCTAGTGTGGTATTCCATGGAATTCATGTCCCCCTCGAGTGCTGCGGTGGGCCTGGCGCCAGGCCGACCTGATCTGACCGTCCCCGCGGTCGATTGAAAAACAATAATGTTTGTATTATTTAATTGCAACAGTTCCTGGGCTATCCCGCTCCAATACTGGCCGACACGAGGTTGCGCTCATGCCACAAACCGGAACGACTCGTATCTGGCGCTTCGGCCAGTGCCCAGCCGGCAATGCCTTCGCCGATGCGTTCACGCTCGAGACTGGCCCAGTGCCGGCACCCGGCGACGGCGAGGTGCTGATACGTAACGAATACATCTCGCTCGACGCCGGTACGCGCATGTGGATCACGCCGCGCTCCGACGGGTATCAGCCGCCGCTGCCGCCCGGCGTACCCATGCCGGGTCTCGTCCTCGGCCGGGTCGTCGAGTCGCGTGCGGCCGGTTTCAGGGCGGGCGATCTCGTCCGCGGCTTCGGGCGCTGGGGCGACCATTCCTGCGTCGTGCCGGCCATGGCGGCCCTCAACGTTCTCGACGACACGGTCGCCGACCCGCGCCAGCACCTCGGCGTGCTCGGCATGAATGGCTGGACCGCGTACCACGGCATCACGGAAACGGGGCGCACGCGACCGGGGGAGACGGTGCTGGTGTCGGCGGCCGCAGGCGCCACGGGACTGCTGGCAGCGCAGATTGCGCGAAACATGGGCTGCCGCGTCGTCGGTCTTGCCGGCGGTGCCGGCAAGTGTCGCATGCTCGTCGAAGACTTCGGCCTCGACTGCGCCATCGACTACAAGACCGAGGATGTCGAGCAGGCGCTCACCCGGATCGGGGGCGGCATCCACGTGTATTTCGACAACGTCGGCGGCCCGCTGCTCGACGCCGTACTGCCCAACATGGCGCATTACGGGCGCGTCGCCATCTGCGGACTCGTCGCGACTTATGCTGCCGAGGGCGCGACACCGGGCCCACGCCGCTTCGACCAGGTGCTGATGCGGCGGCTGTCGATCGCCGGTCTCTTCTCGCCGGATTTCGCGCATCGCGGCCCCGAATACAACGCGCTGCTCCAGCCCTGGCTGCGCGCGGGCCGGATCACGCTGCCTTTCGACATCACGACCGGTCTCGAGAATCTGCTGACCGCCTACGCCAAGCTGTTCACGGGCGGGAACGTCGGCAAGGTGCTGGTCAAGCTCACGTAATGGCGCGCGGCATTCGAGCCATCCACCCCGGCGGCGCGGCGCACCGCATCGATCCGCTCCTTTCCCGGCTCATCCTGAGCTTCCTGGCCGCCGATGGAGGCTTCGTCTTGCGCATGTCGCCCATCATCGTCCCCGCTACGGCAGCACTGCGCTATTCCGGCTTCGAATGGTGTTCGCGCAATTCACGCCGCAGGATCTTGCCCGACGCATTGCGTGGCAGCGCGGCGACGAATTCGACGTACCTCGGTGTCTTGTAGGCCGCGATGCGCGCGCGCGCCCAGGCGATGATGCTGGCGGCCTCGGGATTCGTGCCGGGCTTCGCTACGACGATCGCCTTCACGGACTCACCCCATTTCGCATCGGGCACGCCGATCACGGCCACCTCGGCGACGTCCGGGTGGTCGTAGATCGCGATCTCGACCTCCGCCGGATAAACGTTCTCGCCGCCGGAGATGATCAGGTCCTTGATGCGGTCCTTGAGGAACAGATAGCCATCGGCGTCGAGATAGCCGGCATCGCCCGTATGCAGCCAGCCTTCGCCGTCGATGGTCGCGGCGGTGGCCTGCGGCAGGTTGCGGTAACCGGTCATGTTGGCGAGCGAACGTGTCGCGATCTCGCCAATCTCTCCCGCCGGCAGCGGCTGGCCCGCGGGATCGAGAATGCGGAGTTCGACGCCGGGGAGTGGCTGGCCCACTGACGCGAGCCGCGCGCCGCTCTCGGTTTCGTGGTCCTCAGGCCGCAGCGCGACGATCGCGCCCGCGGTCTCAGTCATGCCGTACATCTGCACGAAGCCGCAGCCGAACACCTCGATGCATTCGCGCAGCAGCGCAAGCGGCATGGGCGCTGCGCCGTAGCAGATGTACTTCACGAACGAGAAATCGGTGCTGCGCGCGCGTGGGTGCCGCACGGCGACCTGCATGGCTGTGGGCACCATGATGACTTTGTTGATGCGGTGCTGGACCATGAGTTCGAACACTGCGTGCGGATCGAATTCGCGCGTGATCACGCCGCTCGCGCCGTGCTCCAGCGACCAGAGTGCCCAGCCCGTGCCGCTCACGTGGGCGACCGGCATGGCGATCAGGCTGACATCAGTCTCTGCCCACGCGTACCACGGCGGCATCGTCGCCGGCGTCATCGCAGCGCGCAGGCCGAGGACGCTACGGTGGGAGAGCACTGCGCCCTTCGGCCGACCCGTGGTGCCCGACGTGTACATCTGCAGCAGGCCGTCGTCCCAGGCGGCCGTGCGGCCGCCGTCATGGTCTGGCTGGGTGTCACGCCAGTGCGCGTAGCCGTCGCCGGGTTCGCCGCAGATAATCGGCGCGACTCCACCGGCTGGCGCAGCCGCGGCGGCGAATTCCGGCTCGGCGATGACGAACTTCGCCTGCGAGTCGCCGAGGATGTAGGCGACTTCCGGTGCGGCCAGGCGCCAGTTGACCGGCACCATCACGGCGCCAGCTTTGATGGCACCCGCAAGAAATTCGAAATACGCCGCGCAGTTCTTGCCGACCCAGGCGACGCGATCTCCCGGGCGCACTCCCGCAGCCGCGAGCCCGTTCGCCACGCGGCAGGCGCGCGCATCGAGTTCCGCGTAGGTGAGGACCGCGTCACCGTAGCGCAGGGCGACCTTGGTGCCGCGCTCGCGTGCCAGGCGGCGCAGGATTGTGTCGAGGGTCGTGCCATTCATCCTGGGAAATGCCCCATGCGGTGCGTTGCATTAGAGTGAAAGTACGCGCACCGGGTCGCTGCCATCCCAACCGATCGAGGCCTTCTGGACCATCTTGTAGAAGCCCAGCAGGAAGTCGGTGCTGCAGTAAATTTCCTGCATATATCCGAAGAGCGGGCGCGTATCGATGAAGGCATACTCGATTCCGGTCGTGGTGCAGGCGCGCATGGCGGTCTCAAAGCCGGCGGCATTGTAGCGGCGCAGCTCCTCGTCGATGTCGTCGACGAAGGTGGCCTGGTGCTGGATGCCGGTCTGATCTGCGCGGTACATGTCGCGGAAGACCGAGGGGTAGTCGCCACCGTTCTGCTGATTCAGCTCCACCATGATGGGACCAGCCTGTCCGCAGGCGGCGCTGTGGTCGAGGAACGCCGGCTGGCCGCGATAGGTGCAGCTCTCCAGCCCAATGTGATGCAGGACGAAGAACGGCCCCCAGCCATAGAGCTTCGTCAGGCTGCGCGCAGCGGCCTCGACGTCCGGGACGTGATAGGCAACCTGGACGATGGAACGAACCGGAATGGTAAGTGCTGGCTCTGCCATGTTCGCTCCTGTCTTTGAGCTCCTGCGTCCTTCTTCACACCTGGCTGCGGGGTTGATCGCGACTAGGTGAGCAGGTAGCCGCCATCGACTACGGTGGTGGTGCCGGAAACGTAATCCGCGAGTCCGCTGACCAGGAAGAGCGTCGCCCGGGCAATGTCATCGGGCCGGCCGCAACGGTGCAGGGGGAAGCGCTGCTCGCCGCCGCAGATGTCGAAGAGGTACTGGTCGGGGCCGACACCTTTTTCTGCCGCCAGCGCTTCAATGCCCGGGGTGACGATGGTGCCGGGGATGATGGCGTTGACCAGGATCTTGTGGTCGGCGAGAGCCAGGGCCATGGACTTGGCGAGGACGTTGACTCCCGCCTTGGCGGAGTCGTAGTGCGGCATGCCGTTGACGGGATGGATGGATGCCAGAGACGCGATATGAACGATCCTGCCGCCGTTGCTGGCCTTGATCATTACGCGGGCGGCGGCCTGCGAGAAAAAGAAGAGCCCACGCAGGTCGAGGTCGTGAAGTTTGTCCCAGTCCTCAGGGGTCATCTCCAGCAGTGAGATGGCGCTATAGATGCCGGCGTTGTTGATCAGGATGTCCAGCCGCCCGTAGTGCTCGAGCACCGTCTCGCAAACCTTCCTGGCGTCGTCGGTGGAAGAGGCATCGGCGAGCATGGCCTGGGCCTTGCCTCCGGCGGCGACGATGGCATCGGCCGTCCGCCGGGCGGCGGGGAAGTCGATGTCCATGACGATGATGGTGGCGCCTGCCTCGCCAAGCCGAAGGGCGATGCCCTGTCCGATACCGTTGCCGGCTCCGGTGACGATGGCCACCTGACCGCTGAGATCAACAAGCTGAGCCACGGTGAGCCTTGACATTGGTGCTGCTTTCTCCTCGGAGGGAAGCGTACAGCTTCAACGAATTACAAACAGACGGCCTGCCCCCAAGCGCGGCCGCCAGGCCCGCGGCGGCAGAAACCAGGATCAACGCATGCCATACGTGCGCACTCTGTCCATCAATCTGCAATAACCCTGGACCAGCCCTGGCGCGCCCGAAATCAGCAATGGGTAGGCCGTGCCCCGCATGGAAAGCGACTCGATGATGCTCAGGCCCACGCCGCCACGCGCACGTGCCACGTGGTACTCGATCAATCTATCGCTGATGGTGCCGCCGCCGAAGCCCGTGCCGTGCGCCGTGCGAACGATTCGGTTGCGCACCGTCAGGGGTCCCATCGTGATCGGCTCAAGTATCCTCTTCAAGTTCATTGCTTTCGGCCTGTCGTATTGCGCAGCGGTTCGAGCATGCTCCCCCAAATCCGCGCCTCACGCGGCGCAGGCCTGTCGCTGAGTCGCTTGATCTGGCAGCGGGGCGCTTCAACACTCGGTATTCTATTCACTCAAACGGAGTGCAGACATGTCACCTAGCGATTGCCAAAAGCGACTTTCGGGGAAAAGCGGGCTGATCAGTGGTGGCGCACGAGGAATCGGAGCGGCTATAGCTGAAGTCCTGGCAGCCTCCGGTGCGGCGGTCATGGTCACCGATGTTCTCGAGGACCTGGGCAAAGCTGTTGTAGAAAGGATCCGTGAATCCGGCGGGCAGGCGCGCTTTCATCGCCTGGATGTGACCGACGAATCGCAGTGGGCGACAGCCGTGTCGGAAACTATCGAATCTTTTGGCGGACTCGATTTCGTGGTCAACAACGCCGGAGTCGAGCTCATCGAGCTTGTGGTCGACACTGATTTTGAGAAATGGTGCAGGCTGCAGGATGTCAATTCGGACGGAGTGTTCCTGGGAACGAAGCACGCCATTCGTGCCATGAAGCCCGGCGGCGCCGCGGGGAAAGGGGGCGCAATCGTCAACCTGTCGTCCGTCGGTGGCCTGGTGGGCTCGTTTGCGACCAGCGCGTACAGTTCCTCCAAGGGCCTCGTGCGCACCTTTACAAAGGCAGCCGCCGTCGAGTGCGGAAATCTCCGGTACGGCATCCGGGTCAATTCCGTTCATCCGGGCATGATTCGCACCCCGATGATTGAAGAATTCTTCAACCGCTTCGTGGAGCTGGGTCTGTTTGGCACCACGCAGGAGGCGGAGGCGGCAACGGTGGCGGCCCATCCTATTGGTTATGTCGGCGAACCGGAGGACGTGGCCCACGCGGTGGCCTACCTGGTATCCAGCGAGAGCCGTTTCATGACCGGGGCCGAATTGGTGCTCGACGGCGGCTATACCGCTCAATGACGCGCCTGGACAGGAAATTGAAAATGAACGAACGACTCCAGCGAGAGTTCAGCCTGGTTGGAAAAGTGGCGATGGTGACGGGTGCGGCGCGGCACGACGGCATCGGAGCGGCTTGCGCACAGGCCCTGGCCGACGCCGGGGCCAAGGTGGTGGTCGCCGATGTCATGGACGAACAGGGTCGACAGGTCGCGGACAGCATCAATGCCGCGGGCGGCTCAGCGGTCTACATGCATCTGGACGTGCGATCAGAAGCCGCATGGATGCGGGCAATTGCCGATACTGTGCACGCACTGGGTGGATTCGACGTCCTGGTCAATAACGCAGGCACTACAGGGAACGGCCTCATCGAAGATCTCCCACTTGCGGAGTGGAAGAGGGTGCGGAGCATCAACCTGGACGGGGTTTTCCTGGGGACCAAGCAGGGTATTGTCGCCATGAGGCCGGGCGGGGTCGCCGGTAAGGGCGTGGCCATCATCAATATGGGCTCGGTCACTTCACTGGTGGGCGTTGCCAGTTCCTCCTCCTACGTCGGTTGCAAGGGAGGCGTCCGGCTTCTGACCAAGTGCGCCGCCATCGAATGCGGTCGGCTGGAATACAACATCCGCGTCAATACCATGGTGCCCGGGTTTATCGAAACCGGCTTGCTGAAGGACGGCTGTCAGAACATGGTTGATCAGGGACTCGTCCAGAGCGTGGAGGAGATCCGGGAGTTGTTCCGATCAGGCCATCCCATCGGCCGGATCGGCCGGCCGATGGAAATCGGCATGGGCGTCTGCTTCCTTGCCTCCGACGCCAGTTCGTTCATAACCGGGGCCGATCTGGTTGTCGATGGCGGCTACACGGCCCAGTAGCGTCCGCCAGAAGATTTCAGCCCGATGCTGTTGCCGCATGACGGCCGGCGATGAAGCCGAAGGTCATGCCCGGCCCCAAGGTGCCGCCCGCCCCGCCATAGACATTCACCAGGACGGCGGCCATGGCGTTGCCGGCCGCGTAGAGCCCTTGAATGGGTTCGTTGTTCCAGTCGAGCACCTGGGCGTTGCCATTGGTTTTTGGACCGCCGCCGGTACCCAGCGCGCCCGCTTCCATTTTGACGGCGTAGAACGGCGCCTGATCCAACACGCCGAGAGTGCAGTGAGGCGGCTTGACGGACTGATCGCCCCAGAAACACCAGTTATCGTAGGTGGTGTCACCGCGATTGAAGTCGTCATCATGGCCCTTGCGGACCATGCCATTGAAGCGCGCAACGGTTTCCTTGAGCCCCTTGGGGTCGATCCCCGCGATGCCCGCAAGTTCTTCGAGCCAGTTGCCTTTCATCACGTACGACGGGTCGGGTTGTCCCCGCCGGGCATTAAAGATGCGGTACTTGTCGCGGTAGCGCTGGTCGATGATCAGCCAGTAAGGCAGGTGGGTGTAGGTATGGGTACCGGCATCAAACGCGTGCAACGCCTGGCCGAGCGCATTGTAGTTAGCTGCTTCGTTCACGAAGCGCTTGCCCGCACGATTCACCAGGATCGCGCCGGGGCGCGCACGCTCATCCGAACCCAGTAGGTAATTTGGCTTGGCATCGCGGTGTTCCACTTTCTTCTCGAGAACAGACTGCATCCACCAGGCGTTCTGCATGTTGCCGAGTTTCGCCCCGGCTTCGATGGCCATCAGCAATCCATCGCCCTCATTTTCGGGAACACTGACGGGACCCGTGAGCGGCCCGCGCAGGAACGTGTCGACCAACTCCTTGTTCCATTCGAAGCCGCCCGTGGCGATGACCACGCCCTGGCGGGCGCGCACGCGGATTTCACCGTCACTGCGCTCGGCGACGACGCCGATCACGCGACCGCCGTCCTTGATGAGGTGGCGCGCGCGTGTTTCAAATTGAATGGGAATCCTGCGATCCAGGATGGCTTTGTACAGCGCGCCGATCAGGGCCTGGCCCAGGCCGCGATAATCGTGTTTCTCGCGATACGCGAGCGTTTCGGCGTCCAGAGTGCCATTCACCGATTCCATCAGGCTGCCACGCACCTGGTATGCCATTTTGGTCGGATTGACGCGCGTCGCCAGGCTGCCGAGCTGCTCGAACGAAAACGCTTCGTTATCCAACGAGCGACCACCTTCGGTCTTTGCGCCCGGTGCATAAGGTTGATAATCGGGGAAGCCCGTATAGGTGAAAAGGCGAACCGGCGTCCTGTCCGCGAAGTGGCGGATCATTTCGGGGCCGCTCTCCATGAAGGCGGCGAGCGTTTCCGGATCGAGCTTGCCCGGCGCCAGGCTGTCGAGATAAGCGACGATGTCTTCGTCAGAATCTGGAACGCCCGCCTCGAGCTGATAATGATTGTTCGGGACCCAAAGCATGCCGCCCGACATCGCGGTGGTGCCGCCGACCATGCCGGATTTCTCGAGCACCACGACCTCTTTGGCCCCGAAGTCGTGCGCGGAAATGGCGGCCGTCAGGGCGGCGCCCCCGGAGCCGAGAACGACGACGTCGTATTCCATATCCCATTTCACAGGATCAGCGCTCATCACTCTCTCCAGGACGGAACTGCAGCCCCGCTGCGCACTTAAGCGAGGCCAATGCGTGCGCGAGTCCCGCCGTCAACTCAACGATTGATGAACCCCGCATCCACTGGCAATGTGATGCCGGTGACGTAGGACGAAAGGTCTGAGGCCAGCCACAGGCTGGCCTGGGCCACTTCCACGGGCTTGCCGAAGCGATTGAACAAGGTAAAAGCGGGGGCCAGGTCTTCGTCTGCGGCGCCCAGAAGATCGACGGCGGCGCGCAGCATCGGCGTCTCGATGGCTCCGGGTGCCACGGCGTTGACCCGAATCAGGTGCGGAGCGCAATCCAGCGCCGCAACCTTGGTCAGTCCAACGACTCCGTGCTTGGCCGCCACGTAGGCACTGTTCCTGGGCTGGGGCCGGAACGCACTGCAGGATGCGATATTGACGATTGAGCCCTTGATGTTCTGGCGCATCATCTCGGCAGTTTCGTACTTCAGGCACAGTGCAACGCCTTTCAGGTCTACCGCGAAGACCCTGTCGAGTTCGGCTTCGTCGAGTTCCCATATGACGTGCGTATCCGGCGAAACGGCAGCATTGTTCACCGCGACGTGCAGGGCGCCATATTCCTTGACCGCCCTCTCGACCATCGACTTCACGTCGTCCGCTTTCGACACATCAGTTCGGTGGAAGCAGGCTTCGCCGCCCATGGCGCGAATGTCCGCGACCACCTTTTCGCCCAGGTCTCGATTCACGTCCGCGACAACCACGCTGGCGCCGGCCTCTGCAAACAGCTTGGCCGTGGCGGCCCCCATTCCCATGGCAGCGCCGGTGACGATGGCTACCTTGCCTTTCAAACTGGGTAAATTCATGGTTTACGCACGTCCCACGATTGACTTCGGCTTATCGGGTTCCCGGTCGCAGCCGGCTGGCGGATGCCCGGTCATTCCTGACGAAAATCGAAATAGGTGTTGCCCTTGCGCAGCTGCAGCCGACTGATGTCCCGGTCCTTGCTCAGCTCCGTGAGCAGCAGCGTCAACGGCTCCTTGCCGGTGTAGTACGACTTCGGGGACCGGATCTTCTTGGTCTCCGTGTCGCCCCGCATGATGTGGAACAGCCAGAAGTCGTCGTCGGACGCGTTCGTCATGCCGTAACTCGCCCGCAGCTTGGCGACAGAACCTTCTTCTGCCGCGACCGCCTGTCTCCTTTCGTATCGTTCCTTCAGCTTCTTCGCATTCGGGTGGCTCAGGAACCGGTCCTTGATCTCCGGCTTCATCCACGGAACGCCAGCGTCTTCCCATCCCCAGACGCCGAGCGCTGTCTCGATCATGGCGTCGAGCACCTCCTTGTAGCGCTCGCCGGTCGCGACGTTCACGGCGGCCTGCGAAACGATGAACTGTGACGCCGGCGTGATCATGATCGGATTACCGAGGTCGTCGATGATCCTGACGACTTCGTCGAGCACCTCGTCCAGCTTGTGGCCGATCTTGAGCTGCTCCAGCTGGGACCGCAGGTTGGAGATGACGCCCCCGGGGATCTGGTGGGAATAGACGCCGTGGTCGTACTCGAGCGGGACCCCGACCGGCAGGCCCTCGATCTTCGCGATGCGGTTCAGCTTCTCCTCGACGACCTTGAGCGCGTCGGCATTGGTGATGTTGTGCTTCAGCCCCAGCACCTTGGCATTGTGCATGGCGTTGAAGATCGAAATGTGCGAGGAGCCGGAGGCCAGCGGCGGGACGCATGTGTGCACGCCGTTCACGCCCAGCTTCATGGCTTCCACCACCACCAGGCCCTGGTAGGTGCTCATGCCGTGCGTGTGGAGGTCGATGTGCGTGCCTTTCGCCTCCTTCTGGATCGCCGGCAGGAGCGTGCGGATCCGGTCGAGCGACAGCAATCCGCCCGCATCCTTGAGCCAGAGGGCTTCCGGCTTGTATTGCTCCACGATGCGCTTGGTCAGGTTCGCGTAATACTCATCCGTCGTGCGGGGCGAGGGGTAGTAGCAGATGCAGGGCTGAAACTCGAGCCCCATCTCCCGCACCATGGGGACGACCCACGGGAAGTAACGGTCGAGTTCGTTGCGGGTGTTCGCCATGTAGAACATGCGTTTGCACCCGGTTGCCTCCGCGGTCTTCCGGTAGTACTCGCGTATGATTGCACGCGGATCACTCTCGCCCAGCAGGTCGAGGCAATCCATGATCACCTGGGTTTTCTTGGTCCTGGTGATCTTGCGCTTGAACAGGCGGGCGATCTCCCAGGGATTCTCCTGGAAGAACCGAACCTGCATCTTGGCGTTCATCGCGTTGACCGGCAGCTCGATGCAGCTGTACCCGCCCTCGTCCAGCTCCGATGAAATTGCGTCCATCGCGCCGTAGGTCATGCGCATGGCCCAGATGCTCTGGGCCCCGTCACGCATCGTCGTATCGTAGAACTCGACTCTCTTGTCAGTCATGGTCTTGGCCTCGTCTCACAGACTGTTGGCGATTTCCCGAAGCTTGTTCTTGGCGACCTTGTTCAGCACCGCGCGCGGAAACTCATCCACGATGCGAACCATGCGCGGAATCTTGAAGTGGGACAAGTGTTCTCGACACTGATCGAGGACGAGTTTCTCGAGGACATCGTGATCCATCGCCGTGTGCGGGATGACGAACGCCACCGGGACTTCCTGCAGCTTTGGATCCTGTTTGGCGACCACTGCGACTTCCTTGACCTGGGGCAGCTGCATGATGACCTTTTCGACCTCGTCGACTCCGACGTTCTCGCCGCCCACCTTGATCATGTCCTTCAATCGGTGGAGGAAATACATGTAACCGTTCTCGCCTACCTTGAGCAGGTCGCCGGTCTTGTACCA
Source organism: Pseudomonadota bacterium (assembly GCA_016704655.1). Lineage (GTDB taxonomy): Bacteria > Pseudomonadota > Gammaproteobacteria > Steroidobacterales > Steroidobacteraceae > RPQJ01. The sequence continues at coordinate 126,525 of JADIZR010000009.1, forward strand.
GCCGTCCACGAAGGCAGACTCCGTGGCTTTCGGGTCGTTGTAGTACTCCAGGAACATCTGGATTCCGCGTGTCCCCTTGACCCAGAGTTCTCCGGACTCGCCGGACTGGCACACGGCCCCTGTTTCTGGATGAACCACCTGGCACTGGTAACCGGGCACCGTCTTGCCAAGCACACCTTCGGGATGGTCACGGTGGACGTTGGAGCAGATGGCGTGCGTAACGGTCTCGCTGGAACCGTAAATGGAGTGGAAGCGCGCTCTCCAGACGGCGCTCAGCTTGGGAAATTCACCCACTCCGAGGTACTTCAACCGATGGCCGTCGGGAATGCTGTCCCCCACCGAGTACAGGATCAGCGGCATCATCGAATGGTGGGTCACTCCATACTTGACCACGATCGACCAGTATCGGCTGACACTGACCTTGGGCAGCAGCACCATCGAACCGCCGACGCCCAGCACGATCGCGGTGGCCCACATCTGTGCGTTGACGTGAAACAGCGGCATGTAGGTAAGAAACATGTCCTGCGAGGTGAAGAACGTATTCACCGGCCCGATCGTCGCCGCCCAAAGCAGGTTGCCGTGAGAATGGAGGACCGCCTTTCCCATTCCGGTCGTGCCGGACGTGAACACGATTCCGACCGGCGTCAGGGCGTTGCAATCCGCCGGCTTGACGACATCGGGTGCCGCAAACAGTGATTCGAACGGCTGAAAAGCCGCATCGGCCTGACCCTCGCCGCTGCCGTCATGGTTTGCAGCCGTCACTGCAAGCCACTGGAACTTGTCCTTGAACTGGAGCAGCAGCTCGCTGAACTTGGGCTGGGTGATCAGACCATCGGGCTTGGTCAGATTGATGTAGTAGTCGAGCTCCGTGGCGGTCGCACCCGCATTCGTTGTGATTGCGATGGCCCCGATCAGGCTGCAGGCATACCAGGCAATCAGCATCTCCGGGCTGTTCTCGCAGTGCACCATCACCTTGTTGCCGGATTGGATGCCGCGCTGCTGCAGGCCGCCGGCCACGCAATGGATATCGTGCCAGAACTGACCGTACGTCCAGGCCTTAGGATCGCCCTCGTATGGATGCCAGTGGAAGAAGACCTTGTCGGGATGCTTGTCCACCCATTGCTTGAGCAAGGTCCTGACGTTCTCGTCGCGGTACTGAAACTGGCAGGCAATTGCAGCAGGATCGGTCAAGTGCATGTCAATCTCCAAGCATCCACTGGCTGTTCAGGGAGACGGCTGGCAGCAGGTTTGCCTGTCGGGTCACGTGGCCTCAGGCCCGTCGGCGTTTCGCGGCCGCATCCAGGCCCCGGAACATCAACTGATACAAGCCCAGCAGGACCTTCCTTGCCGATTCATCCTTGCCTTCGCCGGCGATGAATTCTGAATGGTAGGTCAAGCGACACGCGTCCGGACCCAGGGCACTCAGCCGACCCGTGGCCTGATACTCAAGCAAGCCGCCCGGGAGGTGGCCGACTAACGAAAGTTTCAGTGTGTGGTTTTCGGGATCCAGGAAATCCAGCCGTTCGCTGACCGCGTAGGGGGAGCCTGCATTGAAGATGTGGCGGATCTGGCCAATGCCTTCTCCCTCCAGCTCGACCCGTTCGATATTCTTTGCCTGGTCTTCGGGCCACCAGGCCAGAATATCGGCAAAGTCTTCGAGTAAGGGCCAGACCTGTTCCAGCGGCGCCTGCATGTCGTAGTGGATATCGATGGTGTGCATGGTAAGTCTCGTTTGCGTGTTCAATTCGCAAGAACCCGGATTCCCGGCGCAAGCCGCCCATTGCGATCCTGATCGAACAGCCTGGATGTCGGCCGGCACGATCAGTCATTCGGCAGCGACTCCGTGGACATCAAGTGGCGCCCGGCGACGCGCCCGAAATAGGAGCCGGGCCCAAGGCTCATGCCACTGGCATAGGACTTTCCGGACCTGGGGATGTGCGCGACACACGCGCCGGCCGCGTAGAGGCCATCGATTGGCTGGCCGCTCATTCCCAGCACCTGAGCGTCGGCGTTGACTTTCAATCCCCCGAGCGTCATGAACAGGTAGATCGAGCGATTGAAGGAGATGTCGAAAGCCGCATAGGGTCCCCTGTCCAACGGCTTGAGCCAGTCGGGGTGCTTCATGAAGTCAGGGTCATGGCCGGCTAGAGCCGCCGCATTATAGTGCTCGACGGTACTTACCAACGCCCCCGGGGGTAGATGCAGGCCAGCTTCCAGCTCGCCGACGGTCTCGTAACCATCAATCAGTTCGTGCCGGGCCGTCTCGATTTCAGGATAGGCAAAGATATCTACATTCACTATGAGGAATGCGCGCTGGCCGGGCTGCTCACTGACGAGATGCGCCGTCCGGCCGTGGTAGCTGTCTTCGGCCACAAATCGTTTACCGAGCGAATTGACGATGATGCCCTTGATCAGCTGCGAGGGCGGATAGATCGAAGCGGTGGCGATGAAGCCATCCATCGCGTCAAGCTGCGCGCCTGCCAACTGTCCTGCGACGATTCCCGAGCCGTCCGTGTACGGGGTACCCAGCGGTTCCGCCGTATCGCTGAGCGTCTTCAGGTTCTGGCTGACCATTTCCTTATTCATGGAAAAGCCACCCGTCGCCAGCACGACGCCGCGACGGGCCAGGAGACGAACCGTCTGGCCGAGAGACCGGGCCTCCACTCCCCGCACCCGGCCGGTCGTGTCAACAATCAGCGCGGCGAGGCGGGAATCATATTTTGCCCGCACGCCTTCCTCGTTGCACCGCGCCAGCAAGGGCGTCATGGCGGCGAGACCCGTACTTTCGCCGGTTCCGGTGACTTGATGGCCGCGGGGAACGGGGGTCGCCAGCTCGTTGCACGGCCAGACCTTTTCATTGCCCGTGCTCATCAATCCCTCGGTCGTGCGCAGAAAGACGGCCTTGCCCTTGTAGCAGCTGCGCTCGAAGGGAACACCCTGGGCCTCAAGCCAGTCAAAGTGGCGCACGCTGTCGTCACAGTAACGGCGGATCAGGTCCGCCCTCTCGGCACCCATACTGGCGCACATAAAGCGGTACATGTTTTGCGCGCTGTCCTGGCAGCCGCAGGCAGTCTGAACCGCTGTGCCGCCGCCAAGGTAGAACAGGCCGGAAGACAGGGCGCTGGCGCCTCCACCCCCGCCGGCGCGCTCGACGACGAGCACGTCGCCGCCTGCACGGCGCGCTTCAAGCGCCGCGCAAGCGCCGGCAATACCGTAGCCGACGACGATCACATCGGCCTCGTCGTCAAAGGCCGGACATTCTTCGAATCGCGAAAGTGTCAGATCGGACATCTTTGAATCCGTCGCAAGTCCCGGGCAGTTACATTCATGCGCGGCAGCACCGGTCCCGGCGCTTGCGCCAGGCCAGGATCGCTACGGCTGGAATGCATCGGTGCTAAATCCTCAGCCAGGAGCCAGACCAATGTCACCCTGGGCGTGCAGGGTGGTCAATTCACGGTAGCCGATGCGCCAGCCAGCGGGTGTCCTCACGAACTGGTCCCGGTACTCGCCCCAGATGATCAGCAGCCGATCCGAGTAGTCGCCGAGTCCGGCGTGAATGGCCTGCAGGTAGCAACTCGAGGTCGCCTTGTCACCCTGCACGTCAATCCGGACATTGCCAAGCAGGTGTTGCGTGTTGCCGCAACGATCCAGCACGCCCGACACCAGGCTGATAATGCTCTCGACCCCGTTGCACTCGGCCATCCCGACATAGTGTGCCGTGGCTTCCGGCGTAAAAACCTCGGTCAGGCGGGCGTATTGTTTCGAGTCCAGCGATTTAGCATAGCGAATCAGTACGGCTTCAATTTCATGGCGATCGTCATGTATGTCGCTCATCACGCTGCTCCCGGAACTGTCGAGTACGCCCGCGAAAACCTACTGCGCCGTCAAGCCACCGTCCACGACCAGTTCTGGGCCGGTAACGTAGCTGGATTCGTCGGACGCGAGGAACAGTACGCACTGGGCCACCTCGTCAGGTCGGCCCATGCGGCCCACCGGTATGGACTTGTTGATGGACGCGTAACCGTCGGGGTTGTCGCGCATGGCTACCTCCTGGATCTTTGTCAAGATCACCCCGGGGTGCACCGAATTGCAACGGATGTTATCTATCGCGTGCTCCATCGCCACGGTCTTGGAGAACAGGCGAACTCCACCCTTGCTGGCCGCGTAGGCGCCGGTGAAGGGAATGCCCACCAGCCCGGCAACTGAAGAAATATTGACGATGGAGCCACCGCCTGCGGCTTGCAGGGCGGGCAGGGCGTAATGCGTTCCCAGGAACACGCTGGTCATGTTGACCTTCATCTGTCGCTCGTATTCCTCGAGGGTCATCGAGACAACGGGTCGAAGCACCGCGATGCCGGCATTGTTGACGAGAACGTTCAGCTGCCCGAAGGTGCCGGTGCAACGATCAATAGTCGCCTTCCAGTCGTCCTCCGACGTGACGTCCTGGCGCCAGCCAACCGCGGTCCCGCCAGCGGCCTTAATTGCCGCCACGCAGTCGACGATTCCTCCTTCGTCGACATCCGTGACCACCACCTTGCCGCCTTCGTGTGCCAACAGCTGGGCGATGGCCCGGCCCAGCCCTGGATTGGAGGCTGCGCCCGTGACCAGAGCTACTTTGTCCTTGAATCTTTCCATGTCTTTCCTCCTGTTGCCGGTTGCAGGCCGGCGTTGCAACGGGAGCACCCCCTTTTTTTCAAAAACATTCTTTTCTGTTTGTATTACTTTGACTCAAATCCGCGTCGGTGGCAAATGCTCGTGGGGCGCCCCATGACGCTCGTTTCCCGTACCTCAAGGTTTGCGGCCGGACCCCACTCTACCGAGGGGCGCCAGTCGCATGCGGACGTCAAAAGCGAACGGGCGGATGGCATGAGATTTCCGCAGACCGATCCTACTCCGTGAGTTGCCGATCGACTCTCCTCGCCCGGCGATAAAGGCCTTCCACGGTGCCGGACAGGGACGCCAGAACGCGTTTTGAACGCAGTTTCTTTCTGGATCTCATGTGGCTGAGATTCATGCCGGTCAGCAGAAAAGTTGCCACATCGTGAGCGGTCTCGAGTTCCTCACGGCCCTCCCAGCGCGGAAACAGCCCCTTGACGAGCGCGAGAAGGGCTTCCTCGAATTCCTTCTCCAGCGGCTCCAGTGCGCGTTTGAGTTCCGGATCCGTCCGCGATGCCATCAGGATCTCCTGATAGGCCGTCGACGAGGACAGCGTTACAAATTTCCAGACCATGTTCACGACCGTTTCGATCTGTTCTCTGGCGGTCAGCTTGGAGCCGACGTCGAATTCCTTCACCAGGGCCTTGTATTCCTGTAATCGGCGATCGTGCAGGTATTCGATGGTCGCCGTCAGAACACTCGCGCGGGACGGGAAATGGTGCGTCATGGCGCCACGGGACACGTTGGCATGATCCGCAATCAAGGACGTCGTCGTCTGGGCGTAACCGTGATCGATGATGCAATGAATGGCCGCTTCGAGGATCGCTTCGCGGGTCATGGCGCTCTTCTTGGCTTGCCAGCCCTCTTTCTGCCGTTCACCCCGGGGTAGCTTGCTTGGCTTCGTTTTCAGAATGTTAGACACGCTGTTTGTCCGCCAGTGGATATCGGGGCAGTTCCAAGCCGTTGCCGGAAAGCAAACACGCCAGGGGCACCGGCTCCGGTGCTCCTGGCTCCGCACCTTCAACGAATTCGGCGTCGGCGGGCATGTTCGGCTCGATCGGATTCCCCGCAAGTCGCCGCGTCGTGGGCATGGCCCGGGATACATCTGGTTAATCAGTCCGAGCTTACTATATTCACCACGGCAAAAAACAATGCTGTTCGTTTCTCATGGCCCGGAGCGCGCGCGATAGTAGAGACAGGTAAGTCGCGCGGTAGCCATTCTGCGCCTCCGGGGTGCGCCGGTGTCCGTCGGCAACCTCGACATCGAACACGCCGGCGTGATCATGTTCGTCGCCACCAATCCGGTGCTTTCGCGCCCCCTGACCGTGCCGCAATCCAGTCCGGGCAGGCGCCTGGCGGATTCCCTCGAGCGGGGTGCAAGTCTGAGAATGTCCTTTGCAGCCGCTTCGATCGCCGCGACAGACGAGCGTCAGAGCAGCACCGCGGAGGTGCTAGAAGCCCACGCTGTAGAAGATCATTGGGCCCTGGTACGTCCAGTCCAGCGATCCATCGAATCGGTCCTTTGCGACGTTGAGGTCTACGGCGAACCGGTCGTACCCAAGGCCGATGCCCAGCCACTGTCTGGGTTGCCAGAGAACGATCGCGCGAAGGTTGACCAGGCTGCCGTCGTACTCATCGATCTCGAGTGCAAAATACTGCGCAGAAAGGTCGAGCCAGAAATCCCGTGGCAGTGCCCAGAGCCCCCGCAGACCGATCACCGGCAGGGGTGCACCCACGTTGCCGGTCTCGGAGATGTCCGCAGCCAGCGTACCAGCGGACGCCTCGGCCTCGGCCGACAGCGTGAGTTCGAGCTCCGTATAGTGCACGCCGATGGAGGCAGCGACCTCGTAGTTGTCGCGTTGCAGGAACGCATACTCGTAGGCCAGTTCATAGACGTCGAAGTTGAATTCGCCTTGCGATCCGAAGACGCTGATCAGAGCCGCCAGAGACAACCTGGGACGCGCGCCAGTGTTCCCCGCAGAAGTGGCGCTCGCCGCCTTGCGCTGGATCTGCCAGGGCAGGGGCTATGAGCTGACTTCGCTCGACGTGCAGATGGCTTAGCACCGCTGGATTTCCGCCATTGAGATGCGCGTGTTGCTGGCGCGGCAGCGGGCGGGCGCGTCGATCGAATCCCGATTTGTAAGTCTTCGGTAAGTGCGTTCCGGGAAACTCGCCGGTGTGTTGACCACGGCGGGGGTTTTTTTGTGCTGACTCGTCACCTGAACTGGTTTGTTTGCATCCTCGCGGCCCAGGCTCTGGCGACCACGGCGTCCGCGCAGACGCCTGCCGAGCAAGGGCGCGTGCTGTTCGAGCAACTGTGCACGGCCTGTCACAGTGTGGGCGGCGGCGACCGCGTCGGCCCCGACCTGGCCGGAGTCACTCAGCGCCGCGAGGTGGCCTGGCTGAAACGGATGATCCGCGAGCCGGATGCGCTGATCGCCGAGGGCGATCCGGTGGTCACCGCCCTGGTCGAGCGCTACGGCGGCATCATCATGCCCAAACTCGGGTTGGACGAGGCCAAGGCCGAGGCGATTGTCAGCCACCTGAGCGCGCTGGATGCCGGCGCCGCCGCGCCGAGGCCGCGGGCTGTCGTCTACGGCACGCCCGAACTGATGCAACCGCAGGCGCGGATCTGGCAGATGTTCCTGCTCATCAGTGCCGTGATCGTGCTGGTATTCGCCGTGGTCGCCTTCAGCACCCGCAGCCCGCGTGAGGTCAGTAGCGAGCGCGCCTATGGCCTGCGTCGGGTCCTGTTCCTCGCCACATTGGTAGCGGCCATCGGCGTGCTGGCCGCGACCTTTCCGAAGACCCCGTATGCAGCCCACAGCGGCGCGGCTACGGCAGGGGTCGACCGCATCGTCTATGTCGCCGCGCGCCAGTTCGAGTTCATTTGGTCGGACGAGCCGATCGCCAGCGTCGAGGACGTCGGCCGCGTGCCGCGTCTGGACCAGGTCATGGTCGACGCCGGCGCCACGGTGGAGTTCCGCGTCACCAGCCTCGACGTCAACCACGGCTTCGGGCTGTACGGGCCGCAGCGCCAGATCGTGGCGCAGACCCAGGCCATGCCCGGCTACATCAACCGCTTGCGGGTGCGGCTGGACACGCCGGGCGAGTATCCGGTGTTCTGCCTCGAATACTGCGCTGCGGGACACCACCGCATGCGCAGCAGCCTGGACGTGCGGTGAGCGCCATGACCCAGGAAACACAAGCCATGCAAGCAGCCAACCCCCACACCCTGCGCTGGATGCTGGTGGTGTTCGTGCTATTCCCGATCCTGATCCTGCTCGGCGCGTTCATGCGCTCGGTGCAGGGTGGCCAGCTGGTCGCGCTGGAGGGCTGGTTCTATCCGATGATGACCCTGCACGGCGTGGGCATGGTCGGGGTTTGGTACGTAGCTTCGATGGCGATCGTGGCCGACCTGCTGACCCGCTACGTGCAGCCCTCGCCGGCAGTGGCCGGCTTCGCCCTGTTGGGCACCGTGCTCGGCGTGGTCCTGCTGCTGGTCAGCGTGTTCCTCGGTCGCTTCGCCGCCGGCTGGTACTTCCTGTATCCGCTGCCGCTCAAGGGCGAGTGGCCGGTGTGGTCGGCGTTGACCTTCCTGGTCTCGCTGACCGTGCTCGGCGCGGCCTGGCTTGTCTGGACGCTGGACCTGCTGCGCGCGATCGCCAAACGCTGGTCGCTGGCGCAGGCGCTGGGCTGGCACTACATCGCCGGGCGCAGCGACCCGGCTGTGCCACCAGCCGTGCTGATCGCCACCGTGAGCCTGATTGCGTCAGTGGCAGCGCTGGTCTCGGCGGTGATCCTGCTGGTGTTGTTCTACCTGGAGGTGTTCGCCGGCTTTGCCAACGATCCGTTGCTGATGAAGAACCTGACCTTTTTCTTCGGCCACACGGTCGTCAACCTCGCCATGTACCTGGGTGTGGCCGCAGCCTACGAGATCCTGCCGCACTATGCCGGGCGGCCGTGGAAGGCGAACAGGATCGTCGCGATCTCCTGGAACTGCGTGCTGCTCATCGTGCTGTTCGCCTATTTCCACCATCTGTACATGGACTTCGTGCAGCCAGGCGCGCTGCAATACATCGGGCAGATCGCCTCCTATGCCAGCGCCATCCCGGCGTCGGTGGTGACCCTGTTCGGCGCACTGCTACTGGTGTTCCACGCCCGCATGCGCTGGAACCTGACCTCGATCCTGCTGTTCCTCGGGCTGGCCGGCTGGGCCATAGGCGGTATCGGCGCGGTGATCGACTCCACCATCAGCGTCAACGTGCGCCTGCACAATACCCTGTGGGTGCCGGCGCACTTCCACACCTATAACCTGGCGGGGCTGGTGTTCCTGGTGCTGGCCTACTTCCACCACGTCTGCCAGAACGCCACCGGCCTGCCGGAGAGCCCGCTGCTGCAGCGGACATCGGCGCTGGCAATGACCTTCGGCGCATACGGCGTGTTCTTCATGTTCTACCTCGCCGGCGCCCACTCGATCCCCCGTCGCTTCGCCCTGTACCCGGCCGAGCTCGCGGACGGCACCGGCTACGCCTACTGGGGCATGCTGTTCGCGCTGCTGTTTCTGCTCGGCTTCCTGCTCTACCTGGGCGAGACCGGTCGGCGTTGGTGGCGGGCGGTCACCAGTTGAGCATGGTACGGGTGGCCACGGCGCTGCTGCTGGGACTGCTGGCCCCGGCCGCCACAGGCGTAGTAGCGGCACAACCTGCGCGGCTGCCCGCAACCCGCGCCGAAGCGCGAATCGAAGGCCGCAGTGTGCCAGACATTCCGCTGCAACTGGCAAACGGCGACGAACGGATGCTCTCCGAACTGGGGCAAGGCCAGGCCCTGCTGGTGACCTTCTTCTATGGTCGCTGCGCCGGCGTGTGCCAGCCGTTCCTGGAGTGGATTGACGATGCCACGACGCAGGTCGGCGGGCTGGGCAAAGACTACCGGGTGCTGGCCTTGAGCTTCGATGAAGCGGACACCGTCGCCGACCTGCGCACCCAGGCACGCGCCTTCGGGCTGCTGGACAATCCGCACTGGTACTTTGCCGTGGCCGAGCACGCCGCGCTCGCGCAGATCACCGGTGCGCTGGAGTTCTGGTATCGGCGCCAATCCGCTTCGAAACAGTACGACCACGGATCGCTACTGGTGGCGGTGCGCGATGGCCGCGTGATCCGCGCGCTGAGCGGCGGGCCGGGGCAGACCCAGCGCCTGCGCGAACTGGTCTGGGAATTGCGCGGACGAGTCATGCCCTACTACCCGGTGAAAGTCGAACCAGCGCTGCGTTGCCTGGCCTTCGATCCGCGCACCGGAGCGCTGCATCTGGACTGGGGCATGCTGCTGCTCGTCGTGCCGGCGCTGGCTGCACTGGCGGCGGCGCTGGTCCTGTTCCGGCCGGGTCGGCATCGCCTCGGGGCAACGCTACAGCCCTGACCGGAGTTTGAATGCCGCGCTACAGCGCGCGCGGCAGGCGACGGCGTTCGGCGACCTCATGCAACAGCGCGTCGTGCCAGTCGCTGTCGCAGGCTGCGCGTTCGCGGGTCTCGGTCAGGGCCGCCAGTGCCGCCTCGATCCGGTCCTGGCGCAGATACAGGTCCACCAATAGGCGCAACGCCTCGCGATGGCGGTCGCGGAAGTTCTGCCGCGGCACCTCGAAGGCGACGTCCTCGGCATCGGCGAAAAGCTCGCCGCGGTACAGCGGCAGCGCCTGCTCCAGGCAGGCGAGCGCGCCATCCAGATCGTCCTTGCGCGCGCGGCAGCGGGCCTCGTCCAGTGCGTCGGCGAACCGGAACGCGTCCACCGGTCCCAGCGCGTCGGCGTCGATCCGGTAGTGCCCGTACCGGTGCTGGACCAGGCCTGCTTTCGCGCCGGGCAGCGCCTTCCTCAGCACCCCGCGTAGCGCGTGCAAGGCTACGTGGAGCCGGTTGGCGCCGGTTTCCGGGTCGATGTCGGGCCACAGGTGCTCGATCAGTGCGTCGCGCGACACCGCAGTGCCGCGCGCCAGTAGCAGGTGGCGCAGCAGATCGACGGCCTTACGACGGGGAAAGGCGGCGACACCCAGCATCCAGCCCTCACCGACGATGGCGAACGTCCCCAGGCAGCGAACCGACGCGGTACGGGGCGCGGACGGCGGCAGCGCGCCGCGCCCCAGGCGCGCGGTGACCAGGGCGATCGGGCGCACTGCCTCCAGCAGCCGCAGGCCCCAATCGACCGGAATGTGCGCGTCCTTCCAGGCGAGACCGAGATAGCCGATGGCCCGCCCGCTCTCGATCAGTGGAACCCCGATGAAAGTGCGGATGCCCCGCCGCTTGACCGCCTCGCGCTGGAACCGGCGGTCCTCCTGGAAGTGGCTGGTACATAGCGGCTTGCCGGTGGCGGTGACCTGTCCCGGGTAGCCGACTCCCAGCGGCATTCGTGTGCGCTCCAGGAAGGCCGCGCGGTCCGGGCCGACGCAGCCGCGCAGGGCCACCTCGCGCTCTCCAGGCTCGAGCAGGAACAGCTCGCAGTCGTCCGCGGCGCAGGCCTGACGGATCGCCTCCAGCGTGTCCTCGAGCGAGTGCTGCACCAGACACCCCGCCAGCGCCCCGCGCACGAGCACGGATTCGAGAAGCGCACTGCCAGCGGGACCATTGGCGATCAGTCCCGGCGGCGACCATACCAACCAGCCGCGCTCGCCGTCAGGCGCGTGCAGGCGCGCGCAGCAACTCGCCGGCGGGGCGTCGCCATGGGGTTCGCCGCGGCAGGCCTGGCAGTGGGCCCTGCTGCCGAGCAGCTGCCAGCAGGGCCGGCCCCTGGCCGCGGCCTGCGGGATGCCCAGCGCGCGCGCGGTGGCTTCCGGCCAGACCCGCACCCGCATCCGTTCGTCGACGACGAAGTATGGGCGAAATCGCTCCAGGCTCGCAGGCAAACAGCGCTGTGGGCAGTTCACACGGTAGCCGTCCACAGCAGTCGGGAGCAGGAAGTGAGCGGCACGACGGAGGTGTCAGCAGTTTGGGATGGGTGAAGAAATTCTGTTGACGGCCAGGTCGCGCGAGACTGCTTTCCGGCGGCAGCGCGTGCAATGCCGGCACACATGGACCACGCGTCCGAGGAAGTACGGTCATCCGATTCATCGGACGCCGACACTCCTCCCCGGACGTGCGCGACCTGCTCCAGCGGGTTTCGATCCTCCGCACGCCAAATCTTCACCATCGGCTCGTCGCCTGGCAGGTCACAGTGATGATTCCAAACCACTCTCTACTTCCGCTGGAATGTTCGCCAGGCGCTCTGGGTTGACTTCGCACTCACGCAGTAATCACCCTTGAACTTGCTCGTTCTTAAGGGCAGCTCGGCGACTGTGACAAAGTTCTTTCCGGTCCAGGGCAGGGTCGCCGTGATCGTGTTCGGAAGGTTCGTCGCGTCGAGCCTGAGCAGGCCTAGGCCGGAGAGGGTCAGTGCCGCCCTTCCGGGTGTGAAGGTCCCTGCAGGATTCGGCGCGAGCGTAACGGTCACCTTCTCGCCTTTGACGCCGTTGAATTCGAACAGGTGGACATCGAGGAACCAGTGGCTTCCCAGCCTCGAGCAGATCACGGTCCGATTGGTCTGTGTGACCTGTGTGACGATCGCGACTGCCCAGGTGGAGAAGTGACCGACCACGTTGCTGAAGCGAACGATGGCGGGCGTACCGCTGGTCGGGAGTCCGAGCGCGTCCAAGGCCTCGACCCGCACGCAGCCGCCGGCGGTCGGTGTGTCCGCGCTCCCACAGATCGGGAATGCCTGGAAGGCGCTGCCGGGGGCGTCGCCCTTGGTCACCATCGTCGCCGTCCCCGCGGCCACTGCGCCGAGGAGCGCCGTCCGCGTGGCTGCGTCGAGCTGGGCGACGTCGATGTCGAACGAGAGCGTGGCGTCGCGATTCAGCGTCGGAACCGCGAAGGTGAACTGGTACGCCGCGACCGGATCGATGGTCGCGGGGGAGCCGCTGGCATTGACGCCACTCTCGGGCACCAGCGCGACTGGGTCCACGCGGGTGAGCGAGAAGCCCACCGGCGTCGTGAAGCTCGCCGCCTGGATCTGGAGGTGCATCACGGCCTCGAGGTTCGTTGCCGTGAGGTCGAGCGCGCCACCGGGCGTCGTGCCGCTGATGCCGGTGTAGCCGGTCGCGTCGAGCGTGAGCCCGCCGCCGACCGCACCGTCACCCATCGGGAACGCCCCTGTGCCAGTAGTCTCGACGGACAGGCTGCCCCCGACGTCGGTCCCCGCGGACAGGTCGACTGCGGCGTCCCCGTTGTCGACGACGGTCACGCTGCCGGTGGAGGTCGAGAGGCTGGCCAAGTCGATCACCGTCGCGGACGTGTTGCCGCTGATGTCGAGCGACCCGCCGACCGTCACGAGCGAGGACAAGTCGACGACGCCTGCAGCGCCGTTGTCGACGATGGTCACGCTGCCGGTGGAGGTCGAGAGGCTGGCCAAGTCGATCACGGTCGCGGACGTGTTGCCGCTGATGTCGAGCGACCCGCCGACCGTCACGAGCGAGGACAAGTCGACGACGCCTGCAGCGCCGTTGTCGACGATGGTCACGCTGCCGGTGGAGGTCGAGAGGCTGGCCAAGTCGATCACCGTCGCGGACGTGTTGCCGCTGATGTCGAGCGACCCGCCGACCGTCACGAGCGAGGACAAGTCGACGACGCCTGCAGCGCCGTTGTCGACGACGGTCACGCTGCCGGTGGAGGTCGAGAGGCTGGCCAAGTCGATCACCGTCGCGGACGTGTTGCCGCTGATGTCGAGCGACCCGCCGACCGTCACGAGCGAGGACAAGTCGACGACGCCTGCAGCGCCGTTGTCGACGACGGTCACGCTGCCGGTGGAGGTCGAGAGGCTGGCCAAGTCGATCACCGTCGCGGACGTGTTGTCGCTGACGTTGAGCGACCCGCCCACAGTCGTGAGTGCGGACATGTTGATGACCGTCGCCGCCGTCCCGATGACCGTGAGATCGCCATCGATGCTGGTCACGCCCGAGATCAAGATCGCGTTCAGCGCCGGATTTCCGGAGATGGTCAGCGAGCCGCCGACCGTCGCCAGGCTGCCCATGTCGACGCTCTGCAGCGTGAGGTTGCCGGAGATGGTGATGTTGCCGCCGACGCTCTGCAGGGCACCGAGGTCGACGATGATGAGTTGGTCGTTGCCGGTGAGCGTGACATCGAGCCCGACGCTGGTCGCGTTCGGTATCAGCAAATACTCGCGGCCATCGACGTTGATCATGAGGATGCTGCCGACCACCACATTTACGCTGTCAAGAATCCCCTGCAAGGTCCCCGACTCGATGATCAGGTCGTCGGGCAGCGGCGGCGGCACGACTGCGCGGATGCGGTTGTTGTTGGAGTCGGCGATGAAGAGCGCGGCTCCCCTGACGTCCAGACCCCAGATATTCGAGAAGGTGGCGTCCAGCGCCGGGCCGCCGTCGCCGGAGAAGCCAGAGGCGCCGGTACCCGCGAAGACCGAGAGGATGCCGGTGCCGAGATCGACCTTGAAGACCTGACTGAAATTCGAGACGTAGAGGTTGTCGGCATCATCGATGGCGAGGCCCTCAATGTCGCCGAGGGCCATGGTCGTCGCAGCGCCGAAGCCCGGCGTGATGACGCCGCCGCCTGCAACCGTGGTGATGATGTGGGTGACGGCGTCGATGCGACGCACGGTGTCGGTAGCGGTTTCGGTCAAGAACAGGTTGCCGGCGGCATCCGTGGCCACGTCTCTGGGCGAGCTGAGACGCGCCGCCAGCGCGTTGCCGCCATCCCCGTCCGAAGCGCAATCGTTGGGCAGGCTGGAGCCAGCCACCCGGGTAATGACATGGGTGACGATGTCCACCTTGCGCACGGTGCAGTACATGAACTCGATGAAATACACGTTGCCGGCCGGGTCGACCGCTATTCCAAAGGGTATCCCGATCCAGGCGTCCGTCGCCGGGCCACCGTTGCCCTCGTGGCCGATGTAATTCAGGCCACGGCCTGCGAAGGTGGTGATCACGCCGCTGGCGAGATTGACCTGGCGCAGCCGGTTCATGCCGCCGTCCGAGATGTAGAGGATGTCGTCCGCCGGGCTGAGCGCGATGGCCTCGATTGACCCGAGCTCTGCGGCAGTCGCCTGGCCCCCATCGCCGCCGTCGCCGTACGTGCCATTGCCGGCGATCGTGCTGATGATGCCGCCCGGACTGATACGGCGTATGCGGAGATTGTAGGCGTCAGCGACATACACCGTGCCATCGGCGGCGACGGCCACGTCGTCGGGAGCGTTGAGCGCTGCGGCGGTGGCGAGGTCACCGTCACCCGAGAAGCCCCCCTCGCCGGTGCCGGCTATAGTGGTCACGTCGGCCGTGAATGCGGGTGTGGCGCCTAGTAAGGCAAGGAGAGCAAGGAGAGCGAGTGAAACGGGCTTGACCGCGCACCGGCTTATTTGCGGATTCATAGATATCCCCCCAGACTCTGGCTGCAGATTCGCAGCATTCCGAGTCTCATCAGAGCTATTTAAGACCGCAGGGCACGGAGCTATGCGGTTATTGTCTCTGCAGAATCCAAGAATCTTTTTTTGATACGGAGCTTCTCTCCGCATCCTGCACATTCGCTGCGGTTGACCATACGCGCACGGATCCTGGCCAACAACAGAATTCCATTTTTCCAGGCTATTACTAACAAGACGCATTCCGGATACTTGCTTGTAGCCACTATGGATTTTCTGGACGTTGTACTTCATGCGTCCTGTTGTGGATGTCGATAGATCGCGAAAGCTCAGCTTTGGTCGAACGTGCCGGAAACCGGAGTCAATACTGGTGCCCTGCACTTTGACGGTATACATGGGTACTGGTGCATTGAGGCCCAGGCCCTCGAATCCGCGTCCTGTGTTGAGGAGGGACCGGATGCAAACTGTGCCGCGCGCGACCCGATTTATCGGCGTCGTCATTTCTCGCTCGAAACCATCGAACCCTGCGTTCGCTGGTACATCAAGTACAGGCTGAGTTGGTGATGGCCAGCCGATGCAGGGACTCAAGACGTTTCGCTCGGCCGCGGTCACGCTCGCTGGAGTCGAGCTCGCCCGTCGCATTCGCAAGCGGCAGTATTCGCGGCCCGCCACGATCCATTGCACGCTGCGGACGGTGCCGTCCGGTTCCTCGTGAAGCTGTCACCGGCGCTGGAACAGGTGGACAGCTCATCAGGTGCCCTGGGCAGCGCAGCGCGTGCCGCCGTCGACGCGCTCGTTCCTGTGATTGCGCAGGCACCGTTCGCCGCGGGCCGACACGACGAATTGATTGCCCTCATTGGCGGTGACCCGCGCCCCATGTGGCATGACCTGCTGTGGGTCGGTCGGTGCAAGGTGGCCAGTGGCGAGATCGACGAGGCCATCGAGTTCATGACGAAAGCCGTGAACGCGTGGACGCCGATGGCAGGACTCGCGCGCTTCGCCGAAGGCGTCCTGCTGCAGGCGGGCCACCGCACCGATCGAGTGGCGCTGCGGATTCAGACGATGCTTCGGCCCGCGACCCGCGAGGTTCGATGGGTAGGAGAGATATTAAACCTTCCGGCGTAGCCGGAAGCCGGCGCGTCACTTGCTTAATCACGCCGTGAATGACTATCATCCACGGCATGAAGACCCTCCCCAGACTGGTCGGAGCCGCCCTTTCCGAGCGCCTGCGGGTCATGCCAGCCGTCGTCGTCACGGGGGCTCGGCAGACTGGAAAGAGCACTCTGGTCGAACAGCTCGTCGCGGGAAAGCGGCGCTACGCCACGCTCGATGATCTGGATGTGCTCGATGCGGCGCGGCGCGACCCGGAGATCCTTGTGGGCGGGCCGGGGTCTGTGACGCTTGACGAGGTGCAACGCGAACCGGAATTGCTGCGCGCCGTGAAGCGGGCGGTTGATCGGGACCGAACGCCAGGGAGATTTCTTCTCACGGGCTCCGCCAATCTCCTGCTGATGCGGCAAGTCTCTGAATCACTGGCCGGCCGTGCCAGCTATCTCACGCTCTGGCCGATGACACGACGGGAACAGCGCGGCCTCGGACAGTGCGGTCGCTGGGAAGACCTGTTCGCCACGCCCGATGCCCGATGGCGCGAGCTGCTGGCCGACGAGAAAGGCAGCCCCGAAGATTGGCACATGCTGGCTCGTCGCGGCGGTTTTCCAACGCCGGCGCTGGAACTGACCACGGCCTCGGATCGACGTATCTGGTTCGACGGCTACGTTCGCACCTATCTGGAGCGCGACCTTCAGGATCTGGCGGCGATCAGTGGATTGCCCGACTTCAGGCGCCTCATGCGGGCCGCCTGTCTGCGCATGGGGCAACTCGTCAACCAGACCGAGCTCGGTCGCGATGTGGCGCTACCGCAGCCCACCGTGCACCGCTGGCTGAATCTACTGGAAACGTCATACCTTCTCGTGCGCCTGCCGGCCTACGCGGTGAATCGCACCAAACGCCTCATCAAGGCGCCGAAGATCTACTGGGGCGATACGGGTATTGCGATGCGTCTGGCGGAAATCGAGGAGCCGGCCGGTGCGCATCTGGAGAACCTTGTTCTGCACGATCTGATGGTATGGCGCGATGCGCGCGTCGACCGCGCGGAGTTGGGCTATTGGCGTACGTCCATTGGAGAGGAGGTGGACTTCGTGATCGAGGCAGGTGGCAAGCTGCTGCCGATCGAAGTGAAGTCAACAGCGCGTCCCAGACTTTCCGATGCCGCGCACTTGCGCACGTTCCGCGCCGAGTACGGCAAGAAGGCGCGAGCTGGACTGCTTCTGCACACCGGCAGCACCATTGAATGGCTGGCACCGGATGTGCTGGCCGCGCCCTGGTGGGCCGTTCTGTAGAGCGTCGGATGAGCGCGAACAAGGGGTCAGAGTGAAATATCGAATCAAACGGATATCCCCCCTGGTGTCTTTCCTGGTCGTGGTGCTCGCGATCGCCGGCTGTGCGACGGTGCCTCCGCGCGGACCTGCGGCGGACGCGCGGCCGCCGAACATCGTCGTCGTGCTGGTCGACGACCTGCGCTGGGACGATCTCGGCATCGAGGGCCATCCCTTCGTCGAGACCCCGGCCATCGATCGGCTGGCGCGCGAAGGCGCGCGCTTCCGCAACGCCTTCGCCACCACCCCGCTGTGCTCACCCAGCCGCGCAACGATCCTGACCGGGCAGTACGCGCACACCAACGGCATCGTCGACAACACCGCGCGCGACGCCGCCAGCCACCAGTTGCAGACTTTCGCGTTGCCGCTCGCCGCGGCCGGCTGGCGCACCGGATTCTTCGGCAAGTGGCATATGGGAAACGACGACAGCCCGCGTCCCGGATTCACGCGCTGGGTCGCGATGCGTGGCCAGGGCGAGGCGAGCGACCCGCAGTTCAACATCGACGGCACTCGCGTGCACCAACGCGGCTACGTGACCGACCTGCTGACCGACCACGTGGTCGATTTCGTGCGCGGCTCGAGCGGGCAGCCCTTCATGGTATTCCTGGCGCACAAGGCGCTGCATCCGAACGTCGTGCAGCGCGACGACGGCAGCACCGGTGCGGTGGCAGGCCAGCCCGAGGGATTCGTGCCGGCGCCGCGGCACCAGGGACGTTACGCCAATGCGGTGGTGCCGCGCCGGCCCAACGCCGGCCCGCCGGTGGCGGGCAAGCCCGCGCTGCTGCGTGCGATCGATGGCGTTGCGCCGCTCGGACCGGGTACCGCGACACCGGACCAGGACGTGCGCGCCCGGCTCGAGATGCTGCTGGCAGTCGACGAGAGCCTCGCGCGGATCGTGCAGGCGCTCGAGGAAAGCGGCGAGCTGGCGCGCACGGCGATCTTTCTGACCAGCGACCACGGGTATTTTTACGGCGAGCACCAGCTCAACGAAGAGCGCCGGCTCGCTTACGAGGAAACGATCCGGATCCCGCTGATCGTGCGCTATCCGCCGCGGGTGGCGGCGGGCGCCACCCCGGTCGCCATGGTGCAGACGATCGACCTTGCGCCCACGATCCTCGAACTCGCGCGGGTCGCCGACCCCGTCGAGCGCCAGGGTAGATCGCTGCTGCCCCTGCTGGGCGGCGACGAGGTTCCGTGGCGCCAGTCGATCCTGGTCGAATACCGCAGCGACACGGTGTTTCCGCGCATCCGCGACATGGGCTACCAGGCGGTGCGGACGGGGCGCCACAAGTACATCCACTACCTCGAGTTGCCGGGAATGGACGAGCTCTACGACCTCGAGGCGGACCCCTACGAGATGTCGAACCTGATCGGCAAGCCGCAAGGCCAGGCGCTGCTGCCCGCCCTGCAGGCGGAACTCGCCCGCCTGCAGCAGCAGTCCGGCTATGTCCCGCCACCCTAGTTGTGACGGGCGAGCGCTGAACAATAGAGCTGCAACTGCGGCCAGGACCTCAGAGACCGTGGAGTCCGCAAACTGCCCTGGCGCGTTGTTCAGATAGTTCGCAATCGTGGAGCGGGAGACTCTCGCGTTGCGCTCTGCGAGAATGATCAAGGCCTGAACCGGCAGTATTTGGGTGCCCGCCGGGGCGCGCCTGTATCCAGGACAACGGATGGACACCCCAGACCAAACTTACATGCGCCGCGCCATCGCGCTGGCGCGACAGGCGGAAGCGGCCGGTGAAGTGCCGGTCGGCGCGTTGATCGTGCGCCACGGCGAAGTGATCGCCGAAGGATTCAACCGTCCGATCTCGACGCACGATCCCACGGCGCACGCCGAGATGATCGCGTTGCGCGCAGCCGCCGCACGCAGCGACAGCTACCGCCTGCCGGGCACGACGCTGTACGTGACGCTCGAGCCCTGTGCGATGTGCGCCGGGGCGATCGTGCATGCGCGGGTGGAGCGTCTCGTTTTCGCCGCCGCCGATCCGCGGGCAGGCGCGGCGGGCAGCGTCTTCAACGTCGTGCAGAACCCGGCGCTCAATCACCGCCTGGACGTCGACGCGGGCGTGCTCGGTGACGAATGCGGAGCGTTGCTGCGAAATTTCTTCGTTGCGCGCCGCAGTCCGCCCGCGGGCTAGCGTCCAGTCGTGTCGTTCGAACCCAGTTCTGGATCGGGCGGCGCACCGTCCGCGGCCATCGACGTCCCGGCAACCTGCAGGATGTTCAGGTAGGCCTGCACGTTCTCGACGTAGCGCACGGGTTCCCAGCCGCGGGCATAGCCACGTTTCGTTCGTGTGTACCAGCGCTCCTGGCTCAGCAGGGGCAGGAATTCGCGCACGTCTTCCCAGCGATCGGGATTGCGGCCAGCCTGCTGTGCCAGCACGCGTGCATCCTCGAGGTGACCGAGACCCACGTTGTAGGCGGCTACCGCAAACCACGTGCGGTCCGGCTCGGGAATCCGGCGGGGCATTTCGCGCCTCAGCATCGCGAGGTATTTCGCGGCCCCGAAGATGCTGGAGCGTGGATCGCGACGGTCGCCGGTCCGCATGCGGGACGCCGTGTCCTCGGTGAGCTGCATCAGGCCGCGCACGCCCGTGAATGAAACAGCGTGCGGATCCCACTTCGATTCCTGGTAACCCATCGCTGCGAGCAGCCGCCAGTCGACGCCGTGCTGCTGGCCGGCCTGCTGGAACCAGGTGAGATAGACCGGCAGGCGGCTCTGCAGGTGCTCCATGAAGTTGCGCGAGAACAGGTAGTCGAAGCGGTCGTCCTGGCCGTAATAGCGCTCGAGCAGCGCGGCGATCATGCCGTCGTGGCGTGCGAGGACGAAGAACGCGTTGACCCGGTCGAGCAGACTCGAATCGTTGCCGGCGGTGCTCACGACCCAGGTCAGTGCGCGTTCAGGCGAGAGGTCGAGTGCAATGGCCAACTCGGGGTGCACGGAGCGATTCAACGCGAACTCGGTCGAGGAGGCGAGGGTGTACTGCACCCTGCCTTGCGACACGTCGGCCAGGATTTCCTCGGTGTCGGTGGCATCGCGTTCGATCCAGGCCAGATCCGGGTATTTCAGCCGTAGGTCCTCGAGTGTCCGCTGGTGGGCGCTGGCCGCCCCGACTTCGATCTGGCCACGACCGGCCTCTGCGATGCTGGCTGGCCGTGCAGAGCGGCGTCGGTACACGAGGTGCTCCCGGACGCGCTGGTAGCCCGGTCCGAACTGGACGCCCCGGGGCAGGGCGATGCCTGTCGAGAGACCTGCCGCGGCGATGTGAGCCCGGCCTGCCGCAACTTCCTCGATCGCAGCCTCCCGTGTCTTGACCGTGTACAGCCGCAGGGGCACGCCCAGGTGTTCGGCGAACTGGCTGGCCAGATCATAGGCCGGGCCTTCGGGGCCGTGGCTGCCGAGATAGTAGGCGTCCGGGCTGTTGCGCGTGACTACCCGGAGTTCGCCGTCAGCCAGGATCCGTTGCAACAGCGGGGGCGGCTGGGCACAAGTGGCCAGCAACAACGTCGACAGCAGGGCGAGTAATACTTTCATGGGGTTAGGGCTGACCGGCCCGGCCCATTGTGCCTACCGGCGCGGTGCGGTGCGCGGGTGGTGCTGTGCCGCGGCCTGCTATAGAATTCGCGGCCCTCGCGGAGAGGTACCGAAGTGGTCATAACGGCGCCGACTCGAAATCGGATGGGGGCTTAACCGCCCCACGTGGGTTCGAATCCCACCCTCTCCGCCAGCCACGACAACGCCCCCGCAGGGGTTTGCGTTTGGTCAGTTCTCGTTTGACCCAGGTCAGGGCGCGAGCGCAGCAGGCCATGGATCATGCCGCGTTGCAGACGGAGCGCGACGATGGCATATCACGACCTCAGGGACTACCTGGGACACCTCGAGTCGTCCGGTCAGTTGCGACGGATCGACGAGCCGGTGGCCACGGAACTCGAATCGACGTCACTTTGCGTGCGGGCGCTGCGTGCCGAGGGACCCGCGCTGCTGTTCGAGCGGGCCGGTTCGTCTGCGCACCCCCTGCTCGGCAACCTGTTCGGGCATCGCAAGCGCATCGAGGCAGCACTCGCCGGACGCCCGCTGGCGTCACTGCGTGAACTCGGTGAGTTGCTCGCGGCTGTCAAAGAGCCGCGCTGGCCGGGCAGCGTGCGGGAAGCGCTGGCGGCCTGGCCGGAATTCGCTCAGCTCGCGCACGCTGCGCCACGGCGCGTCCCCGATGCGGCATTCCGTGACGAAGTGCTGACCGGCGAGGACGTGGACCTGATGCGCCTGCCGATCCAGCGTTGCTGGCCGGACGACGCGGGGCTCCTGCTCACGATGGCCATGGTAGTCACGCGTGGCACGCGACGTGAGCGCCAGAACGTCGGCATCTACCGGCAACAGGTCCTGGGTCGCAATCGCGTGATCATGCGCTGGTTGCCACATCGCGGTGGCGCGCTCGATTTCGCCGACTGGCGCGCGGCGCATCCTGATCGACCATTCCCGGTGCTGGTCGCAATCGGCGCCGATCCCGCAATGATGCTGGCGGCCGTGGCGCCAGTGCCCGACACGCTCTCCGAATTCCAGTTCGCCGGCCTGCTGCGCGGCGAGCGCAGCAAGGTGTGGCAGAGCGACCTCACCGGACTCGATGCGCCGGCCGGCGCCGAAATCGTGCTCGAGGGATTCATCCATCCGGGCGACGTGGCGCTCGAGGGGCCGTTCGGTGATCACACCGGTTACTACAACGCGCAAGGCGAGTTCCCGGTGCTGACCGTCGAGCGGATGTCGTTGCGTCGCGACGCCATCTATCACGGCAGCTACATGGGCCGGGCACCGCACGACGAGCCGTCCGTGCTGGCGCTGGCATTGAACGACGTGTTCGTGCCGATCCTGCGCCGGGTGTTCCCGGAAATCGTCGACTTCTATCTGCCTGCCGAGGCTTGCTCCTATCGAGTGGCGGTCGTGAGCATCCGCAAGCAATACCCCGGCCATGCCCGGCGCATCATGATGGCAGTCTGGTCTTACCTGCGGCAGTTCACCTACACGAAGTTCGTCATCGTGACCGACGACGACATCAACGTCCGGGACTGGTCCGAGGTGATCTGGGCCGTCTCGACCCGCGTGGATCCCGCCCGCGACAGCCTGATCATCGAGAACACTCCGATCGACTACCTCGATTTCTCGAGTCCCGTGCCGAACCTCGGCTCCAAGCTTGGGCTGGATGCAACGAACAAGTGGCCGGGGGAGACGAACCGGCCCTGGGGTCGGCCGATCGTGCCCGATGCGCGAGTGGAGCAGCGCGTGACCGAACTCTGGCGCCGCATCTGCGCTCCGTGACCTGATCCAGGTCAAGGCAGTTACGCCACCTGGGGGCGATGATTCCGGTTCCGCAACCCCGTGGGAGCCGTGATGCATCTCGTGTGCCCGGCCGGCAGTCCGCCGGCGCTCATGACTGCGGTCGACCACGGCGCCGATGCCGTCTACGTCGGATTCCGCGACCAGACCAACGCCCGCGCCTTTCCAGGCTTGAATTTCACCGAGGCGGACCTGCACGCCGGCATCCGTTATGCGCACGCACGCGGTCGCAAGGTGTACGTCGCGCTCAACACTTACCCCGGTCCTGCGCACTTCGGCGACTGGCAGGCGGCGGTGGATCGCGCGGCTGCGCTCGGCGTGGACGCGATCATCTGCGCGGACATGGGCGTGCTCGATTACGCCGCGAGGACGCACCCAACGCTGCCACGGCACCTCTCCGTGCAGGGATCCGCCACCACGCACGCAGCGCTGCGCTACTACCGTGAGCGCTTCGGTATCGCGCGTGCGGTGTTGCCGCGGGTGCTGTCGATCCAGCAGGTCGAGCGCCTGTGCGAGCAGGACGTCGTGCCGATCGAGGTCTTTGCGTTCGGCAGCCTGTGCATCATGGTCGAGGGCCGCTGCCAGCTGTCGAGCTACGTCACCGGCGCCTCTCCCAATCGCCATGGAGTGTGCTCACCCGCGAAATTCGTGCGCTGGGAGGAAGGTCCGGACGGGCAACGGGGTGTGCGCCTCAACGACCGGCTCATCGATCGCTTCGAGGTGGGCGAACCCGCGGGTTACCCGACCGTCTGCAAGGGTCGCTACGACGTGGGCGGCAATGTGTTTCATGCGCTCGAGGAACCGACCAGCCTCAACACACTCGAACTGCTGCCACGCCTCGCGGCAGCCGGAGTCGTCGCACTCAAGATCGAGGGGCGCCAGCGCGGCCAGGCCTACGTGGCGGCCGTAACACGCACCTGGCGCGCGGCTCTCGACCGGTTTGCCGCACGGCCGGACGGCTGGTCTCCCGACCCGCAGTGGCAGCGCGAACTTGCCCGACACGCGGAGGGGCACCAGACGACGCTCGGCCCCTACCACCGTTCCTGGCAGTGAGGGACTGAAATGCGCCTGTCGCTCGGACCCCTGCAGTATTTCTGGCCGCGTGAACGTGTGCTCGCCTTCTACCGCGAGGCTGCCACCTGGCCGCTCGACGTGATTTACCTTGGCGAGACCGTCTGCAGCAAGCGCCGGGAACTCACTACCCGTGACTGGATCGCGCTCGCGCACGAACTCGCGGACGACTCGCGCGAAGTCGTGCTTTCGTCCATGGCGCTGCTCGAAGCCGAATCGGAACTCGCCTCGCTGCGTCGCCTGGTCGAGAACGGGCGCTGCCGCGTGGAGGCGAACGACCTTGCCGCGGTGCAACTACTGCGCGAGCGCGGCCTGCGTTTTGTCGGCGGCCCGTCGCTGAACGTCTACAACCACGAGACCCTGCGGTTGCTGTGCGAAGACGGTCTCGACCGCCTGGTGCTTGGAACCGAGCACGGTCGCGCGCTGATCGACGAGTTTCGCGCCAGTGGCGTGCCGTTGCCGGAACTCGAAATCCCGGTCTGGGGCCGCTTGCCGCTCTCGTATTCGGCGCGCTGCTTCACGGCACGGGCACTGGATCTCGCCAAGGACGACTGCGGCTTCCGCTGCATCGATTACCCGGACGGACTGCCGCTCGCGTCGCGCGACGGACGGCCGTTCCTGACCATCAACGGCATCCAGGTGCAGACGGCGGGGCAGTGCGACCTTGGGCCCGAGCTGGCCGAACTGCGCGCGGCAGGCATTGCGCTGCTCAGGATCTACCCACAGGCTGAAGGCACCGCGGCAATCGTCGCCCGCTTCCGCACGGCGCTGCAGACGGGGGCCGCGCCGCTACGACTCGGTGACGAGAACGGCTACTGGCACGGCACTGCGGGCATGCAGCTGGTCGAACCGCTTCAGGCCTCGGCCGAACGGTAGGCGTCGCGTGCGGAGCGTGCGAGGCGCGCACCGCGATTGAGGGCAATCCGCAGTCCGAGCGGCAGCGGAGTCCCACGGCAGCTGGTCCAGCAGGTTGCGCACGGCCAGGCCGAGTTCGACGTCGCCGGTCAACTCCAGGCGCCGGTGGAAGAACAGCGTGTCGGCGTCCTCGAGGCGGCTCGCCAGCAGCAACAGGTCCGTCGCCGTGCCGCGCACGATGGCCTCGGCGTCCGCGCTCCGCTCGAGGACGTCGACCCTGCGCTCCCCGAAGGCGACGATCCAGCGCAGACCGAGGTCGGTCACCTCCACACCGATGCGTCGCCCCGCGAAGTCGTCGAGCCTGCCTTCGGCGAGGGGCGTGGCGAGCACGTGGGCGATCACCTTTGCCGAGCCGTGGCGGAGCAGCGGCTCCGGCAGCAGGCGCAGTGGCGCGGCCAGGAATCGGGGGGATGGGATCAGGTGCATCGGGAGAGTTGAACACCTCCGGGGCGCGGTGGCTTTGATACAGGTCAAGCTGCTGCGGCTGGCGCATCCCTTTGGTAAGTGACTACGCGCCGATCCGGATCAATTGCCAGCCAGCACGCCGCGCCAACAAACGCGAACGCCGCGCCAATCACGAACGTCGCGTTCCAGTTGCCGGCGCCGGAAAGCGCGCCAATGATCGGCGCCGATACCATGCCCGCAAAGTTCCCACCGGTGTTCAGCACGCCCGTCGCGGCGCCCGTGTCCGAGCGTGCCACCCGCATCGTCGCGGCCCAGAACGGACCTTCGTTCAGCTCGATCATGAAAAACGTCGCCATCAATGCCAGCACGGCGGCATACGGCGCCGAGACGCTCACGGCCAGGAGCAGCAGCAGGCCCGCCAACGGCAGCGAGATCATTGGCACGAGTCGATAGCCCCAGCGATAGCCGATCTTCGTTGCCATGCGGTCAGCCAGCAAACCACCGATGCCCGCGCCAAGGCCGGCCCCGATCCACGGCAGCATGCCGGCAAAGCCGCTCTCGAGACCGGTGAAGCTGCGTTCCTGCACCAGGTACAGGAACGACCAGGTGCCCAGCAGATAGAAGACGAAGTTGAGGCAGAAATAGGCGAACGTCAGCAGCCGCACGTCGCGCTGGCCGACGATCTGCCGCATGCGCGCAAGCGTCATTGGCGCCGGTTTGGCCATGTCGCTCGCATCGAGTTCCGCGAGTTCTGCGGCGGTCACTCGCGGATGATCCACCGGCCTGTCGCGCCCATACCAGGCCCAGCTTGCCGTCAGTAACACCGTGGGCGGGGCGAGCCACAACAGCGCGCCCTGCCAGCCGTAATGCGCGGTCAGGACTACGATCAACGGCGCCGTGACTGCGCCACCGATGTTCATGATCAAGGCGTTGCCACCGTTGGCGAGCGCCCATTGCCGCGGTGGGAACCAGGTCTGCGACACGGCGGCAAACATCGGAAAAACGGGCCCCTGCGCGAGGCCGAGCAACCCTTGCGCGGCGAGCAGGGCGACGAACAAGGCCGTGCCGGCCAGCATGACCGGCGCGAGCGGGGTCGCGATCGTCGCGACGAGGCCGACCAGGCCGATCACCGTGTACATGAGCCGCGCTCCATAGCGCTGGCCGAGCACGCCGCCCGGAATCTGCGCGAGCGTGTAGCAGGTAGCGAAGGCTGCATTCAGCCAGCCGATCTGCAGCTGCGAGAGGTGCAGGTCCGGCATGATGTTCTGCGCGGCCACGCCCAGGCTGGTGCGCTGGACGTACGCCAGCATCGCGAAGCCGCCGAGGAACAGGAAGATCGTCCAGCGAACTTTCACGCATCACCTCCGCGAGTGCGCGGGACGTCAGCCACGCAGTTTTGAGCCAGCAGGATCGTAGGGCGCGACGTGCAGGATGCGGGCGGCGCGCGGTTTGCCTAGAATCGTGACCGACAGCGGGTCGGATGTTTCGCACCATTCCGTGTCGACGTAGGCCAGCGCAAGGCTCTGCCGCACGTGATAGCCGTAAGCGCCGGAAGTGACGTAGCCGATGCGTTGACCTGCGCGATGAATCGGCTCGTAGCCCGTGGCGTCGGCGTCGGGCGATTCGACCTGCAGCAGCACCAGCCGCTGCGACGGGCCGGCCGCTCGCGCAGACAGGAACGCATCGCGCCCGATGAAGTCGCCCTTGTCCGCAGCGACGAAGCGTTCCAGGCCCGCCATGGCTGGCGTGCAGGTCGTGGAGAACTCGAGCGACCAGACTCCGTAGCCCTTTTCGAGCCGCAGGCTGTCCTGCGCGCGCATGCCAATCGGGCGCATGCCCAGCGGAGTGCCGGCGGCCATCAATTCTTGCCAGAGCGCGTGCTGCTGCGACGCATGCACGTTGATTTCGTAACCGAGCTCGCCGGTGAGCGAAAGACGCGCCACCACCGCAGGCATCGCCGCGACGTCGATACTGGCGCACCCCATGAACGGCAGACCGCGGTCCGAGACTTCGGCGCGCGTCAGCGAGGCGAGAATTTCGCGCGACCTCGGTCCCGACAACGAAAACCCGAGCCAGCTCTCCGAGAGGTTCTCGATGTCCACGTCCGCGGCGGGCAGGTGATCGCGGAACCAGCGCAGGTGCCACTCCTGCAGGTAATACGAACCCACGAGCCAGTAGCGATCGTGGTCGAGCCTCGTCACGGTGAGATCGCCCATCAGGCGGCCCGCGGCGTTCAGCATCGGTGCCAGGCGGATGCGGCCCACGGCGGGCAGGCGCGAGGTGAGCAGGTGGTCCAGCCATTTCCCTGCGCCGGGTCCCCGCACTTCGTAGCGCGCGTATACGCCGGTATCCAGCAGTCCCGCCGCGCTTCGAGTCGCCGCAACTTCCGCCGCGACGAACCGATCAGCGGCGGACCGCCGTAACGTCGGCGGTTCGACGAAATCCGGTTCACCCGTCGCGAAGTACTGCGGTGATTCCATGCCCCACACGACGCCGAAGCGCGCACCGAGCGCCTTCTGCGCCGCGTAGCTCGGCGTCGTCTTCAGGGGCCGGCCCGCCGGCAACTCTTCGTTGGGATAGGCGATGACGAAACGTCGCGCATAGAACTGCGCCGTGGTGTCGAGCAGGTAGCGTTCATCAGCGGCGAACTTGCCGTAGCGGGCCACGTCCATGCCGAAGATGTCGGTGCCAGGGTCGCCCTCGATCATCCAATCCGCCAGCACCTTGCCGATCGCGCCGCCCTGCGAGAAGCCCCCCATGCAGCCGCACGCCGCCCAGAAATTGCGCAGGCCTGGAACGGGGCCAACGAGCGGATTGCCGTCCGGTGTGAAAGTGAACGCGCCGTTGACCCACTTGCGGATGCCGGCGCGCTGCAGCGACGGAAAGCGCGCAAACCCGATCAGCAGTTCGGGGCTGATGCGGTCGATGTCTTCAGGCAGCAGTTCCATGCCGTAATCCCACTCGGCACCCTCGGTCTGCCAGTGCCGTGGGTTGCGTTCATACACGCCGAGGATCACGCCCTTGCGCTCCTGCTGCAGGTAGGTGCAGCCCTCGAGGTCCGTCACGCAAGGCATCTCATCCGCGCGCGCGAGCAACTCTGGCAGGTCTTCGGTGATGAGGTAGTGGTGCTGCATCGGCGTGAGCGGCAGGTCTACGCCGACCATGCGTCCGACGCGGCGCGCCCAGAGACCACCGGCATTGACCACGTGCTGCGCGACGACCGTTCCCTGTTCGGTCTCGACGAGCCAGCCGTCGGCGTGCGGCTTCAGCCCCGTCACGCGGTTGCGCAGGATCACATCGGCGCCGCGCCTGCGGGCAGCGATCGCGAAGGCGTGCGTCGTCCCGTGCGGGTCCACTGCGCCTTCGTGCGGGTCGAAGAGGCCGCCGAGCAGTCCGGCGGGATCGACGATCGGGCACTCCGCGACGATTTCGTCCGCCGAAGCGAGTCTCGCCTCGATGCCGAGCGTCTGGTAAATCGCAAACTCCGACTGCAGCCATTCCCACCGTTCTGGCGAGGTCGCGATGCTGTAGCCGCCAGGCATGTGCAGCCCGACGCTCTGGCCGCTCTCGACTTCGATCTCCTGGTACAGCTTGATCGTGTACGCCTGCAGGGCAGCGATGTGCGGGTCGTCATTGATGGCGTGGAAACCCGCCGCGGCGTGCCAGGTGGAGCCGGCCGTCAGCTCCGCGCGCTCGATCAGTGCGATGTCGCCCCAGCCCTTGCGGGTGAGGTGATACAGAACGCTCGCGCCGACGATGCCGCCGCCGATCACGACGGCGCGATAGTGACTTTTCATCGCCTGCTATTCCTCGTCCAGGCTGTCCGACAGCACATCACGGCGTTCGCACATGAACTGCTGCAGGGCTTCGTCGATGGCGGGCTCGAGACCGGGGTCTTCGTAGTCGGCGAGCATGCGCTTCCAGACCACGTTGGCACGCTGTTCGGCGTTCAGGCTGCCTTCGCTCGACCACTGCTCGTACGAGGAGTAGTCCGCGATGGTCGACTGGTGAAACGCCGCCTCGAAGTTCTCCTGCGTATGCGCGCAACCGAGGAAGTGCCCCCCAGGACCGACTTCACGAATGGCGTCGAGCGCCTGGCCGCGCGGGCTCACGTCCATGCCGTCCGCCAGCGCCTGCATCATGGCGAGTTGGTCGACGTCCATGACGAATTTTTCGTATCCCGCGACCAGCCCGCCTTCGAGCCAGCCGGCCGCATGCGTGACGAGGTTGACGCCCGCGAGCAGGGTCGGCAGCAGTGTGTGCGCGCTCTCGTAAGCGGCCTGCGCATCGGCGACCTTCGACGAGCAGAGCGAGCCGCCGCTGCGGCAGGGCACGCCGAGCCGTCGCGCCAGCTGCGCCGTGGCGAAGATCATCTGCGTCGCTTCCGCCGTGCCGAACGTAGGCGCGCCGGTGCGCATCGAGATGGCGCCGACGAAGGAGCCCATGATCACGGGCGCGCCAGGCCGCACGAGTTGCGTCAGCGCCATGCCGGCCAGCGTTTCGGCCAGCAACTCGGCCATGCAACCGGCCGGCGTGACCGGTCCCATCGCTCCGGCAAGCACGGCTGGCACGATGATCGTGCCCTGGTTGTGCGACGCGAAGGCGCGCAACGCGCCGAGCATGCGGCCGTCGAAGGTCAGTGGCGAGTTCGAATTGATGTTGCCGAGCAGGACGCAGTGGGCGTCGACGAAGTCCTGGCCGAACACGATGCCGGCCATGCGCACGGCGTCAGCCGCGTGTCCTGGGGTTTCAGGTGTGCCCTCGCAGCCCTGGTCGCTGTAACGGAAGAACGCATACTGGACGTCCAGGTGGCGCTTGCCCTCGGGCACGTCCATCGGTTCGATCATGCAGCCACCGGAGAAATGGATCGCCGGGGCGACATGGGCGAGCTTGATGAAGTTGTGCAGGTCGGCGAGTGTGCCGTAGCGGCGGCCGCCATCGAGGTCCGTCACGAAGGGCGGACCGCCGACCGGCGAGAACACCGTCGCATCCCCGCCGAAGCGCACGCTGCGCGCCGGGTTTCTCGCGTGCAGCATGAACTCGCGTGGCGCCGTGCACAGCAACTGGCGGGCGAGGCCGCGCGGAATGCGGACGCGTTCGCCCTGCACGTCGGCACCTGCCTCCCGCCACAGGCGCAGCGACTCCGGGTCGCGCCGGAACTCGATGCCGATTTCTTCGAGGATCGTCTCGGCGTTGGCCTCGATGATCTCGACGGCCTCGCTGTGCAGCAGTTCGACCGTGGGGATGCGACGGTGAATGTACGGCAGCTTTGCGGCTGCGCGGTGCGAGCGTGCCGCGCGACGAATCTCGCGGTTGCTGCTGCGGCCGGTGCGGTGGATCGTGGACGGGTCGCTCAAGGGCGCAGCTGCTGGCGTCGGTCGTCAGGCCGTGCGCTTCTGCCGCAGGTCCCCTCGCACGCGTACGTACTCGACTTCGAATGCCTCGGTGAACGACCGCGGCATTTCCTCGCTGCCGGCGGCCTGCTGAGTGAGCAGGCGGTAGAACTCGGAGTAATGCTCCCAGTACCGGGGACGCGGATCCTGTCCTGGGGCAAGCTGGCGGGCGCGGCCTTGCTCAAACTGGTCGGCGACGTTAGCGGGCGCGAGCTGGCCGAGCACGGAGTCGAGCCCTGCTCGCATGCCCGCGGCGAGTGCCGTCTCGTGGTCACGCATGTCCTGCAGCACGTCCCGCATCGAGTCGACCGGGCCCGCGAAGAGCCGCCCGTGCGCTTCGAACAGGCGCTGCAAGGCCTGCTCGATGCTCGTCGACGAACGCAGCGGGTTGCTGCTGTTGCCCGCAGCCACAGGGACGGCCGCAACGGCGGCAGCCACGGCGCCTGTCGCACGCGCGCGCAGGATATCGTTGAGTCCGACGACCGCCTCGCGCAGCAACTGGCCAGCGACGAGCGGTAGCATGGCCTGGGCCTCGGGAGTGAGGGTCGAGGCATCGAGGCCGGCACCGCGGCAAAAAGCCTGCACGGCCGACTGCAGGTCCGTCCACGTGCTGGCCTGCTGGTGAAACGGGACCGAGCGTTCACGGGCTTCGACGCGCGTCTTGCGTCGTGCCAGGGCGTCCTCGAGTTCTTCACGCGGAATCTGGCGCGTCTTCAGTGCCCAGTCCGGGTTGCCTGGAGCCGGTGCAGCCGGCCTGCTCAACGGCTGTGGCGCAAGGCCGGGCGCCGCATCATCGGCCGGCGCCATGCCCGGCACGACGGAATCGATCCGGCCTGTGCGCGTCGGATCGAACGAACTTTCGCCGGGCGATTGCGCGGAGCGCTGCAGCGACTCGAGCAGGTTCGCGCGCGCCTCGGCGTTCAGGCGCACGCCGAACGCGTTGCCGACCGGGAGCGAGCCGCTCGAGGCGGTCTCGCGCGGCGTGAGCAGGTTGTCGAAGTTCAGGCTGTGGCCGATGTCCGAGTCGAGGTGTTTGGCGGCGGATTGTTGTTCGCCCGTTACGGGCAGGAAATCGATGCGGCTGTCGAGGCTGACGAGGATGTCGTAGTCGCCCACGCGCAGCCGGTCACCATCGTTAAGCTCGACACGGCCCGTGTCGGAGGCGGGGTCATCCGCGTCGTTAATGAAGACGCCGTTGGTGCTGGTGTCGATCAGCCAGTACTTGCCGCTGTGGAACTGCACTTCGAAATGGTGGCCGGAGACCACGCGCCGCGGGTCGGGCAGGATCCAGTCGTTGCCCGGCGCACGTCCGACGGTGCCACCGTTCACGCCGAACACACGCGAACGGTTTTCACCGAGTTCGCGATAATGGTCGCTGATGACGCGAAGTTTGATGGCCATGGTGTTGCTGGCGCTGGCTGCCTGATGCCCGCAGTCTATCCCGTCGACAGGCCGGAAGCGGCTGACGCTGGTCCGCGACCCTTGTAATATGCGGCGACCCTAACACGCAAGGCGTGCCGGTCTCATGGCCTCCAGTCACATTTTCAAGGTCATTTTCCACAGCCAGGGCAAGGTCTTCGAGATCTACGCCCGCAAGGTGGGGCATGGCGCGATGTTCGGCTTCATCGAGGTCGAGGAACTGATCTTCGGCGAGAGGTCGTCCGTCGTGGTCGACCCTGCCGAGGAAAAGATCCAGGTCGAATTCGCCGGCGTGAAGCGCACCTACCTGCCGCTGCACTCGGTGATCCGCATCGACGAGGTGCGCAAGTCGGGCGTCAGCAAGGTTTCGGCGGCGGATGCCGCCTCCAACGTCGCCCAGTTTCCCTTCCCCGTGTACACCCCGCCAGGCGGGCCCGGCAGCCGCGAAAAGTAGTGCAGCGGCGCGGCCTTACGCCGTCGCGCGCTGGCCCGTGACAGCCCGCTCCGGTATCATTCTTCGCTCACATTTGACCGGCGGCCGCCCTCGCTCATGCTCACCTTCAGCGGCGCTCCCGCGCTCTCGGATTTCCGGCTCGAGAAGGTCCTGGCGGCCATCCGCGACCGGGTTGCGCACGTCGAATCGGTCGACACCCGGTACCTCCACCTGGTCGAGGTCTCGGCTCCGCTGTCGGACGAACAGCGCACCGTCGTCGAGGCGCTGCTGCGTTACGGCCCGTCGACCCCCACAGAGGGCCGGTCGGGTGCACCTGCGGGCGAGTTGCTGCTGGTCGTGCCGCGCTTCGGCACCGTGTCGCCCTGGTCTTCGAAAGCGACCGACATCGCGCACGTCTGTGGCCTGGGCGCCGTCACCCGCATCGAGCGCGGCGTCGCCTATTTCATCGTCTCCTCGCCGTCACTGAGCCAGGCAGACCGCGCGGCCATCGCTGCGGTCATCCACGACCGCATGACCGAGAACGTGCTCGATTCGATCGACGCGGCGGCGGATTTGTTCGCGCACCATGCGCCGCAGCCGCTTGCGACCGTGCCGGTGCTGGCGCAGGGCAGGGCGGCACTCGAGCGCGCCAATGCCGAGCTCGGCCTCGCGCTGTCCGAGGACGAAATCGATTACCTGGTCGCCGCGTTCACGGAGCAGCTGCAGCGCGATCCGAGCGACGTCGAGCTCATGATGTTCGCGCAGGCCAACTCCGAGCACTGCCGCCACAAGATCTTCAACGCGGACTGGATCGTCGACGGCAAGCGCAGCGGGAAGTCGCTGTTCGGCATGATCCGCAATACGCACCGCGTCAGCCCGCAGGGCGTGCTTTCGGCGTACCGCGACAACGCAGCCGTCATCGAAGGCTGGCCGGGTCGCCGCTGGTTCGCGCAGGCGGGTGACGGCAACTACGAGGGCTCCGACGAGCCGATCGACATCCTGATGAAGGTGGAGACGCACAACCACCCGACGGCGATCTCGCCGTTCGCCGGCGCAGCCACCGGCTCCGGCGGCGAAATTCGCGACGAAGGTGCCACCGGCCGCGGCTCGAAGCCGAAAGCCGGTCTCGTCGGCTTCTCGGTGTCGAACCTGCGCATCCCCGGCTTCGAGCAGCCGTGGGAGCAGGATTTCGGCAAGCCCGAGCGCATCGTGTCGGCGCTGCAGATCATGCTCGAGGGCCCGATCGGCGCCGCCGCGTTCAACAACGAATTCGGCCGGCCCAACATCTACGGCTACTTCCGCACGTTCGAGCAGAAAGTCGATATCCCGGGACGCTCGTCGCTGCGCGGTTACCACAAGCCGATCATGATCGCAGGCGGTCTCGGCAACATTCGCCGCTCGCACGTCGAGAAGGCCCCGGTCATTCCCGGCGCAAAGATCGTCGTGCTCGGCGGCCCGTCGATGCTGATCGGGCTCGGCGGCGGTGCCGCGTCGTCGATGGGCGCGGGCTCCAGCTCGGCAGACCTCGATTTTGCGTCGGTGCAGCGCGGCAACCCCGAAATGCAGCGTCGCGCGCAGGAGGTCATCGACGCCTGCTGGGCGATGGCTGACGAGAACCCGATCCTGCTCATCCACGACGTCGGTGCCGGCGGCCTCTCGAACGCGATTCCGGAATCGGTGCACTTCGGCACGACCGGTGGCCGCATCGACCTGCGCAAGATCCTGAGCGACGAGCCGGGCATGTCGCCGCTCGAACTCTGGTGCAACGAATCGCAGGAACGCTACGTGCTGGTGATCGCCGCGGAGCGGCTCGCCGCGTTCGGCGCGCTGTGCGATCGCGAACGATGTCCTTTCGCCGTGGTCGGCGACGTCACCGACGATGCGATCCTGCGCGTGGAAGATCCGCAGTTCGGCAATACGCCGGTCGACATGCCGCTCGAGACGCTGCTCGGCAAGCCGCCGAAAATGACGCGTGACGTGACGCGCATGCCTCACGCCGGCGACGGCTTCTCGGCGCGGGACGTGACCAACTTGCGTGAAGCCGCGCTGCGTGTGTTGTGCCTGCCGACTGTCGCGGACAAGACGTTCCTGATCACGATTGGGGACCGCTCGGTCGGCGGCATGATCAGTCGCGACCCGCTGGTCGGTCCGTGGCAGGTCGCGGTGAGCGACGTCGCGGTGACGGTCTCTGATTATTTCTCGACGCACGGCGAGGCGATGGCGATGGGTGAGCGCACGCCGCTCGCGCTGCTCGACGCCGCCGCATCGGGCCGCATGGCCGTCGCCGAGTCCGTCACCAACATCATCGCGGCCGACATCCGACGCATCGAAGACATCCGGCTGTCGGCGAACTGGATGGCCGCCTGCGGCGAACCGGGAGAGGACGCTGCGCTGTTCGCCACGGTGCGCGCGGTCGGCGAGGAACTCTGCCCGGCGCTCGGCATTGCGATCCCGGTCGGCAAGGATTCGCTCTCCATGAAGACCGCGTGGAACGGGACTGATGGCGTACGCAAAGGTCGTCTCACCGATGTCGCTGATCGTTTCGGCGTTCGCGCCGGTCGAGGATGTGCGTCGCACGCTCACGCCGCAACTGCGACTCGACCGCGGCGCCACGCGCCTGTTGCTGGTCGACCTGGGCGCCGGTCGCAATCGCCTGGGCGCGTCCTGCCTCGCGCAGGTCTATGGCCGTATCGGTGACGACGCGCCGGATTGCGATGACGCCAGCCGGTTGCGCGCATTCGTCGGCGCGGTCATCGAACTGCGGCGCGAGGAACTGATCCTCGCGTACCACGATCGTTCGGATGGCGGACTGTTCGCGACGCTGGCGGAGATGGCCTTCGCCGGGCACTGCGGACTCGACATCACGCTGGCGGCCGGAGATCACGCTGCGGCCGTCGCCGAACTCTTCGCGGAAGAACTGGGGGCCGTGCTGCAGGTCGAGACCCTGCGTCTCGCCGAAGTGCGGGCCGTATTCGCTGCCGCGGGCCTGGGCTCGGTAGTGCGCGACCTGGGCACCGCCGAAGCGTTCGATCGCATCGTCATCAGCGACCGTCACGGCAAATCGGTGCTGGATGCGACGCGCACCGACCTGCGTTCCGCGTGGTCCGAGACCAGCTACCGCCTGCAGAGGCTGCGCGACAATCCGGTCTGTGCGCACGAAGAGCGCGAGCAGGTCACGGATCCGCGAAACCCGGGTCTGTTTGCGACGCTCAGTTACGACCCGGCCGAGGACATCGCGGCGCCGTACGTACAGCGCGGCGCACGGCCCGAGATCGCGATCCTGCGCGAGCAGGGCGTCAACAGCCAGCTGGAGATGGCCGCGGCGTTCGATCGTGCCGGTTTCCGTCCGGCCGACGTGCACATGACCGACCTGATCGCGGGACGCACGCGGCTCGATCGTTTCAAGGGCGTGGTCGCCTGCGGCGGCTTTTCCTACGGCGACGTGCTCGGCGCCGGCGAGGGCTGGGCGAAATCGATCCTCTTCAACGCAGCGCTGCGCGAGCAGTTCGCTGCATTCTTCGCGCGCTCCGACAGCTTTGCGCTCGGCGTCTGCAACGGCTGCCAGATGCTGTCGGCCCTGAAGTCGCTGATCCCCGGGGCCGGCCACTGGCCACGGTTCGTCCGCAATCGTTCGGAGCAGTTCGAAGGCCGCGTCGGCCTGGTCGAAATCCTGCCGACGCCCTCGATCTTCTTCGGCGGCATGGCAGGTTCGGTGCTGCCGATCGCCGTCGCGCATGGCGAAGGGCGCGCGGAGTTCGTCGACGATGCGGCGGAGCGCGACTGCACGCACGGCGGGCTGGTGAGCCTGCGCTGGGTGGACAACCACGGCAAGGTCGCCCTGACGTACCCGTCCAACCCGAACGGTTCACCGGCCGGTATCACCGGCCTGACGACGACGGACGGGCGCGCGACGATCCTGATGCCGCACCCCGAGCGCGTGTATCGCACCGTGCAGAACTCATGGCACCCGGAGACCTGGGGCGAGGACGGCGGCTGGATGCGGATGTTCCGCAAGGCTGGGCGCGTCTGGGTCACGCGAGGAAGGGGAGGAAGGAGAGGAAGGGAGGAGAGGGGAGGAAGGGGAGGGAGGGGAGGAAGGGAAGGAAGGGGAGGAAGGGAGGAAGGAGGAAGGAGGGTCGCCGGGGAGGGAAAACCCCGGGCAGGGGGGGCGGGGGGGGCGGGGGGGGCATACGGCGGGCGGGGGCGCGGGGCGGGTGTGGGGGGGGGGGGGGGGGGGCGGGGGGGGGGGGGGCCTTGGCGGCTATAGGGGGGGGGGGGGGGGGGGGGGGGCGGCCGCCCCGGTGGAGCGGGGCGGGGGGGGCCCGGCGGTGCGCGTGCTGCGGGGGCGCGCGGCCGTCGTGCCGTGCGCCGCCGCCGAGTCCGTGCGGGGGGGGGGGCGGGGGCGCGGGCGGGGGGGGGGGGGCGGGGGGGGCGGCGCCGGGCGGGCGAAGGGGGCCAAGAGGGAGCGGGCCGGCGGCGGCTGACCGGGGGGGGGTCGCCTCCCGGGGGCCCGCCCGGGGGGGGGGGGGGGGGCGGGGGCGGCTGGGGGTTGGCGTGGGCGCCGGAGGCGAGCCCGAAGGTAAGCGTGAGGACGAAAGGCCGGGTCGGTGCGGGCTCGGCCGGCGGGTTTCGTGGGTCGGGGGTTCCCGGGGGGGGGGGGCCGGGGGGGCCCGCGGGGGCGCGGCAAGGGGGGGGGGGGGGGGTGCCGGGGGGGGGTAGGGGGCATAATGTATTACCCGGGGGGGGGGGGGGGTAGGTCCTTTACGGTGGGGGGGGGGGGGGGGGGGGGGGGGGTGGGGGTTGGGGGGAAACGCGTGTTTAAAGGGGTTTGCTGTCGCCCGGGTCAGGCCTGTCTGTAGCCTTGCGAGAGGCCGGCTTGAATCTCCGCTTTCCGACGATCGCCACCAGCACGCAGACCGCTTCGGGGGGGGCCGCTGTGCCTCCAGCGGCTCGGTCGTGCTTGATGCGCAGATGCCGCTGGACCGGAAGACACCACCCGCCACAGCGGCGCCGGTACAGCTGCG
The DNA here is from genome assembly GCA_016704655.1 of Pseudomonadota bacterium. GTDB lineage: Bacteria > Pseudomonadota > Gammaproteobacteria > Steroidobacterales > Steroidobacteraceae > RPQJ01. The sequence continues at coordinate 164,018 of JADIZR010000009.1, forward strand.
GTGCTCGTCGGGGGGGGGGGAGAATTAGGGTGGGGCGGGTATAGGGGTGGGGGGGGGGGGGGGGCGGCGGGGCTGGGGGGGAGGGGTGGGGGGGGGGGGGGGGGGGGGGGGGGGGCGGGGGGGGGGGGGGGGTGGGGGGGGGGGGGGGGGGGGGGGGGGGGGGGGGGGGGGGGGGGGGGGGGGGGGGGGGGGGGGGGGGGGCGGGGGGGGGGGGAGGGGGGGGGGGGGGGGGGGGGGGGGGGGGGGGGGGGGGGGGGGCGGCGGGGGGGGGGGTTGGGGGGGGGGGGGGGGTGGGGGGGGGGGGGGGGGGGGGGGGGGGGGTTTGGGGGGGGGGGGGGGGGGCGGGGGGGGAGGGGGGGGGGGGGGGGGGGGGGGGGGGGGGGGGGGGGGGGGGGGGGGGGGGGGGGGGGGGGGGGGGGGGGGGGGGGGGGGGGGGGGGGGGGGGGGGGGGGGGGGGGGGGGGGGGGGGGGGGGGGGGGGGGGGGGGGGGGGGGGGGCGGGGGGGGGGGCGCCGGGGGGGGCGAATCGAGGCGCGCCCAAGCCCCGGGGGGCCGGCGGGGGGGGGGGGGCGCGGCTGGGGGGGGGGGGGGGGGGGGGGGGCGGCGGGGGGGGGGGGGGGGGGGGCGCGGGGGCGGGGCGGCGGGGGGGGGGGGGGGGGGGGGGGGGGGGGGGGGGGCGGGGCGGGGGGGGGGCGCGGCGCCGCCAGCGGGGGGGGCGGCGGGGGGGGGGGGGGGGGGGGGGGGGGGGGAGGGGGGGCGGGCGGGGCGGGGGGCGCGGGGCGGGGGGGGGGGGGGCGGGGGGGGGCCGCGCGGGCGGGGCGGCGGGCGGGGACGGAGGGGGGGGAGGCGCCGCGGGGGGCGGTCGGGGGGGGGCGGGGGGGGGGGGGGGGGGCCGGGCGGGGGGGGGGGGGGGGGGGGGGGGGGGGGCCGCCACGGGGGGGGCGCGGGGGGGGGCGCGGCCGCGGGGCGGGGGGGGGCGGCGGGCGGCCCCCCCGGGGGGGGGGCGCGGGGGGGGGGAGGGGGGGGGGGGGGGGGGCGGGGGGGGGGGGGGGGCAGGGGCCGCGGGCGGGGGGGGCCACGCAGAAAGAGGGGAGCACCCCGGTTCCCGCCGACCAGCCGAAAAAAAAGTTGGTCAGGAAGACGAGGCGCTTGCCTGTCTTGGGGTCCTTGAAGCGAATGCGTCGCAGCGGCGTGTCGAAGTTCTGGCTCGAGTAGAAGCCCGTCAGCACGACCGTCTGATCGCAGATCAGGCCCGTGGGGGGCTGGGGGGGTGCGTTAGGGGGTTGCACCCCGAGGTGGGCTTGTGCCGCGGGTCGCGGAAGAAGCTGCCTGGTGTAAGCGAAGAGCCGCCTGAAGTCCACGTAGCCCCGGTCCACCGCCGTAGAGGCGCCCGGGTTCTGGCGGCACCGATCGAGGACATTGACGTCGTGCAGTTCACGTCGCTGATGTGGATGAACGCCGCATGGGCGTGGGGGCGGGGGGGGCGGCGCGGGGGGGGCCGGGGGCGGCGGGGGGGTGGGCGCGGAAAGAGCGGGAAGCCCTTAACGAAGGGGGGGGGGCGGCGCGGTGGGCCGTCCCCCCCCCCCCGGTCGGCGCCAAACGGCTCGTCGCGGCTGGAGCTGGCGAGCGATGCCGTCAGTGGCTGCGCAAGTCCGGGGGAGGGGCCGGGGGGGGGGCCGGGGGGGGGGGGGGTGGGGGGGGGAAAAAAGAGGGGTAAGGCCCATGCGGGGGGGTGGGGGGGGGGCCCGGGGGGGGGGGCGGGGGGGGGGGGGGGTGGGGGGGGCTCGGCGCAAGCAACGGGGTCAGACAGAGGAATTGTCGAGGCACGAGAAGCTTTGCGCTTGTGTTGCCGCTGCCGCGGATGCGCCCCGGCCCGCCGCTCCGGGGGCCGCCGCCGGGGGGCCGCCCACCGGGGGCGCCCCCGCCGGGCCGCGCGCGGCGGGGGCACGCGGGCGCGGGGGGGGGGGGGGGGGGGGCGGCCGGGGCGGCGGCCCCCCCCCAGCCGCCACCCCCACTAACCCCCGAATACCTTTCTCCGGCCCGCCCCCCGCGGGGGCCCGCGGGCCCTCGGGCCGGCCCCCCCCGGGACTATATATTTACCGCCGAGAGGCCAACCACCAACGCCCCGCTGACCACTAAAAAGGCCGGCCCACGGGGGGGGGGGCGGGGGGCCCGGCGCGCGGGGCCGCGGGGGGTCAAGCGGCGTCGGCCCGCCGGCGCGGTCGGGTGCTGCCCGGCCAAGCCGTGGGCGCCGCGGCCGCGCGCCAAATTCCGGACGACCCCCCCGGGGCGCCGGGGCGGCGGGGGGGGGGGCGGCGGGCGGGGGGGGGGGGGTAGCCGGGGGGGCCGGGTGGGGGGGGGGCTCCCCCGGCGGCGGGGGGGGTGGGGCGGGGCCGGGCGGGGCGGGGGCGGCGGGCGGGGGGGGAGACAGGCGGGGTCCCCCCCCGCGCGGGGGGCGGGGGGCGGGCGGGCCGCCGGCGCCTGGGGGCGGGGGGGCGGCCTGGCCGAAGCCCCGGTTGCCGTGCGGGAGATCGCGCCGTTTGCGTGCGCGGCCGCGGCGTGCGGGGTGCGCGTGCGGCGCTGCGAGAAGGGCAGCCGCGGTCCGCGCGGTTGCGCGGCGCCGGGCGCCGGCCTGGGGGCGCGCCGCCCCCCGGGGGGTTGGGGGGGGGGGGGGCTGTCGGTCGGCCGCGGCGGTGCCGGGAGCGGCGACGCTCGCAGTCCTCGGGGGGGGGGGGCGGGGGGGGGGGGGGCGGGGGGGGGGGGGGGGGGGGGGGCGGGGGGCAGGGGGGGGGGGGGGGGGCGGGGGGGGGGGGGGGGGGGGGGGGGGGGGGGGGGCGGCCGGGGGGGGGGGGGGGGGCGGGGGGGGGGGGGGGGGGGGGGGGGGGGGGGGGGGGGGGGGGGGGGGGGGGGGGGGGGGGGGGGGGGGGGGGGGGGGGGGGGGCCGGGGGGGGGGGGGGGGGGGGGGGGGGGGCGGGGGGGGGGGGGGGGGGGGGGGGGCGGGGGGGGGGGGGGGGGGGGGGGGGGGGGGGGGGGGGGGGGGGGGGGGGACGCCGGGGCGCTTGCTCCGGGGCTGCTGGCCGCTGGCCCGGTCGGTCGTGGCGGAGGTTGGGCGGGCTCGGCGGGGGCGCAAACCGGGCAGGCGCCGAGTCCTTCTGACCCTCTTCTTCTCCTTCCTCTCCTTCTTCTGCTTCCTGCCCTTCCTGCCCTTCCTGTCCTTCCTGTCCTTCCTGTCCTTCCTGCCCGTCCTCCCCTTCCCCTCACTCGCCCGACGCGCGCCCGATCGGCGTGATCTTGTCCAGCGTTTCGTCGGCGAAGAACTTCCGCACCATCATCGCCTGCTGCAGCTTGCCCTTGCGCACGTAGGCCTGATACAGCATGTCCTTGACGAGTTCGAGCAGCACGCCGGCTTCGTTCGTGCTCAAGTCGGGCCACTGCGGTGAGGGATCCGCATCGTTGCTGAACAGCACCTTCTTGACGATGCTGAACGTTTCGTTGTCGATCTCGGCCATCTCGCGTGCTTCGCGGGCCTGCTCGAAGATGCGCAGCCTGCCGTTTTCACCGAGGTCCTGGAATGCCGCCTGCGCCGTGCGGCGACACATCGAGGCGAAGGCATTGAAGTGGCCCGACGAATAACAGCCAAGGGCCTCGCGGAACAACCGTTCGACGTTCTCGGGCAGGTAGGTGAAGTTGAACTTCTCCTTGGCACGCTCGAGCTCGACGAAGTTGTTCGCGAATTCGACGCGATTGGCCGCGTACATCTTGACGGCGAACTTGAGAAAAATCGGCGCGCTGCACGAATCGCAGCGATAGACGATGCCCACGTGGTTGGGGCGGCTTGCGACCAGCTCGGAGTACTGCGGGATCGAAACTGCAGTGATGTGTGAATACACCTGGCAGTGCGGGCAGGACAAGGCCAGGCTCCGCTCCTGGTCGTGGTGCAGGCGACTGCTGGAATCGACGTAGACGGACATCTTTGCTCAGCCTTTGGTCCGAGTCTTGTCGGCGCCAGTGTAGCGCATCGCCTTTGCGGCCGCTTCGTTCGCCGGGCGCGCGTCGAGCACGGCCTCGGCCTGGCCCGGTGCCCGGGTCATGGAAACGTCGTACCGGGCACCGCCCGCCAACGGCCGCCAGGGTCCGTAGGCGTGGCGGGCGTCGACGTGAGCCTTCCACCGCGAATCCGTCCGGGCCTGCGCCCAGATGTCTTCGCCCGCTTCCTGTTCGTCGCTCAGGGCAAAGCTGGCGGGGACGAGACGGGCAGGGGCGGGCCTGGCCCCGGGAGCCGCAGCGGACGTCGGCGCCGTCGCGGAGGCCAGTTCGGTGTGCAGGTAGCGACCGCTCAGCCGGTCCAGCCTGAAGCTGTCCGGCAAGCCCAGTTGCGCAGCAGGGCCGGTCCAGACCAGCGTGCGCACGTCGAGGCGCCATTCGTCGCCCGCCATCTCGAACACCTGCATGTGACCCGCGGGAAGCCGGGTCAGGGTGACTCGATACGCGCTCGGCCCGGTCCGTTCGCAATGGACCTGTGCGATGAGGGCCCTGGGTTGCATCGACTCATAGGTCTGCAGGTGCAGGACGGGCGGCCAGAGTCGATGGGCGACGAGCAGCAGCAGGACCGCAACCGCAAGGTTGCCGGCAGCCGCCCACGGCCGGTGTGCGAGCCAGCGGCTCAGGCTCACGAGCAGGGCCAGCAGGCCGAAGGCGACGCAGAGCGCGATGACCCCCAGCATGCCGGCTTGCGCTCAGCTGACCGGAATGAGCGCGGTGAGTTCGCCCGAGTCGACCAGGCGGGCGAGGTTCGCGATGTCGCGATCGAGTCGATGGTCGTCCGGCTGGTACGGCACGTGCGTACGCACCACGGCATGCACACGCTGCAATTCCGTCGTGGTGGTGAGCGGGCGCAGCGAGTCGAGCGCATGGGCCGCGGCGAGCAATTCGATGCCCAGCACGCGAGCCGTGTTGTCGCAGACCCTGGCGAGCTTGCGGCCGGCCCACGGCGCCATGCTCACGTGATCTTCCTGGCCCGCCGACGTCGGCAGGCTGTCCACCGAGGCCGGGTGCGCGTAGGTCTTGTTCTCGGACACCAGCGCGGCTGCCGTGACGTGCGCGATCATGAAGCCCGACTCGAGCCCGGGTTCGGTCGTCAGAAACATGTTGAGGTTCGGGTTCACGCGACGGTCGAGCAGGTCGATGCGTCGCTCTGACGTGCTCGCGAGTTCCGCGACGGCGATTGCCAGGAAGTCGCTGATGAACCCGATCGGCTCGGCGTGGAAATTGCCGCCGGACAGCACGTCTGCGCCGAAGATCAGCGGATTGTCGGAGACGCCGTTGATGGCCGCGCCGAGCACGTCACGTGCGTGGCGCAACGTATGTTCGACCGCACCGAACACCTGTGGCATGCAGCGCACGGCGTAAGGATCCTGCACACGTTCGCAGTGCTCGTGGCTGCGACGGATCTCGCTGTCGGAATCCAGCAGCGAGCGGATGCGCCGTGCGGCGTCGATCTGGCCCGGCAGGCGGCTCGCCTGCTGGATGCGATCGTCGAAGGGAGCGTGACTGCCTGCGAGCCCTTCCACCGTCATTGCGCAGCAGACCACGGATGCGTCGAGCAACGACTCGGCGCGGAACAGGCCATCGAGGGCCAGCGACAGGCTCAGCTGCGTGCCGTTGAGCAGCGCGAGGCCTTCCTTCGCCTGCAGTGCGAGCGGATCGACACCAGCGGCGCGCAGCACTTCGAGGCCGATGAACGCGCGCCGGTTTTCGACGCCGGCTGTGGTCGGCCCCGTCGCTTCTCCCTCGCCGATGAGCGCCAGCGCCAGGTGCGCCAGCGGCGCGAGATCGCCGGACGCGCCGACGGATCCCTGCGCTGGAATCACGGGCAGGACGTCGGCATTGAGCAGGGCGAGGAGGGTGTCGACGACAAGCGGGCGCACGCCGGAGAAACCAGCCGCCAGGTTGTTCGCCTTGAGCAGCAGCATGCGCCGCACCAGCGTGGCCGGGAGCGGTTCGCCCACGCCGCACGCATGGCTGCGCACGAGGTTGAGTTGCAGCTTCTGCGTCTTTGGCGCGGGAATGACGCGGTTGGCGAACGCGCCGAAACCCGTGTTGATGCCATAGGCAGTCCGGCCGGACTCCACCGTCGCGACGACGGTGGCTTCCGACTCCCGCATGCGGGCGCGAGCCGCATCCCCCAGCTCGACCTCCGGCCGCTCGCGTTCGAACTGCCGCAGCTGGTCGAGCGTGAGCGAGGCGCCGTCGATGGCGAGGCTGGGGTTACGCATGCAGGCTGCGATAACGCATGCGGTGCGGTTCGTCCGCTTCGTCGCCGCGGCGCTTCCTGAGGTCGTCCACGTATTCCGAGTAGTTGCCTTCGAACCAGACGACCTCGCTGTTGCCCTCGAAGGCCAGGATGTGCGTCGCGATGCGGTCGAGGAACCAGCGATCGTGCGAGATGACGACGGCGCAGCCGGGGAAGCTCAGCAGCGCTTCTTCGAGCGCGCGCAGGGTTTCGATGTCGAGGTCGTTGGTCGGCTCGTCGAGCAGGATGACGTTGCCGCCTTCCTTCAGCACCTTCGCCAGGTGCACGCGGTTGCGTTCACCGCCCGACAGCTCGCCGATGGTCTGCTGCTGCTGCGCGCCGCGGAAATTGAAGCGGCCGACGTAGGCGCGCGCCGGCGTCTCGTAATTGCCTACCTTGATCGTGTCGAGGCCGTTCGAGATTTCCGCGAACACCGTCTTCCTGTCGTCGAGCGATTGCCGCGACTGGTCGACGTACGCGAGCTGCACGGTCGGCCCGATGCGGAGCTCGCCGCCGTCGGCCTTCTCCTGCCCGGTGATGATGCGGAACAGCGTGGTCTTGCCCGCGCCGTTCGGGCCGATGATGCCGACGATGCCGCCCTGCGGCAGGTTGAAGTTGAGGTTGTCGAACAGCAGCTTGTCGCCGTACGCCTTCGAGAGGCCCCTGGCCTCGACCACGAGTTCGCCCAGGCGCGGGCCCGGCGGGATGTAGATCTCGTTGGTCTCGTTGCGCTCCTGGAAGTCGCGTGACTGCAGCTCCTCGAACCGCTGCATGCGCGCCTTGCTCTTGGCCTGGCGGGCCTTCGGGTTCTGGCGCACCCATTCGAGTTCGCGCGCCAGCATCTTCTTGAGCGCGTCCTGTTGCTGCTCTTCGACCTTGAGGCGCGCTTCCTTCTGCTCGAGCCAGGAGGTGTAGTTGCCCTGCCACGGAATGCCGTGCCCGCGGTCGAGTTCCAGGATCCAGCCGGCGACGTTGTCGAGGAAGTAACGGTCGTGGGTCACCGCGATGACGGTGCCCGGATATTGCTCGAGGTAGTGCTCGAGCCAGCGCACCGATTCGGCGTCGAGGTGGTTCGTCGGCTCGTCGAGCAGCAGCATGTCGGGCTTCGACAGCAGCAACTGGCAGAGTGCGACGCGACGGCGTTCACCGCCCGAGATCTTCGTGACGTCCGCGTCCCACGGCGGCAGGCGCAGGGCATCGGCCGCGACTTCGAGCTGGCGCTCGAGGTTGTGACCGTCGGTCGCCTGGATGATGGCTTCGAGCCGCGCCTGTTCAGCGGCGATCTTGTCGAAGTCGGCATCCGGTTCGGCGTACGCGGCATAGACCGCGTCGAGACCGGTCAGCGCATCCTTGATGTGCTTGACCGCGATCTCGACGTTGCCACGCACGTCCTTCGTCGGGTCGAGCTGCGGTTCCTGCGGCAGGAAGCCGATGTTGATCCCGGGCTGCGGTCGCGCCTCGCCTTCGAATTCCTTGTCGATGCCCGCCATGATCCTGAGCAGCGTGGACTTGCCGGACCCGTTCAGGCCGAGCACGCCGATCTTGGCGCCCGGGAAGAAGCTCAGGGAGATGTCGCGAAGGATGACCCGCTTCGGGGGCACGACCTTGCCGACGCGATTCATCGTGTAAATGAACTGTGCCATTGGGAGGAATTGCGCTCGTCGTCCGGCGGACTCGAAAAAGGTCGGGAATTATCGGTCATCCGGGGCGTCGGACGCTACCGCCGCCGCGAGTGTGCTGCTAGGCTGCCCCACATTCCCTTGCAGGGGCCCGTGCCGCTTGCCGCAGACCGATCCGCAGTCGATGCCGGTGCTGATGGTGGCCAGCGACGCCCTGAGCCGTTATGGCTTTGGCGATGGCCATCCGTTCGGGCCGGACCGGCAGGAAGCGTTCCTGCGCGAGCTGCGCCGCAGCCCCGCGTATCTGCAGTTGCGCATCGTCGACCCGCGCGTGGCCGAGCGCGACGAGCTGGAAGCGTTTCACCATCGCGAATACGTCGACTTCGTGGTGCAGAAGTCCGCCGCAGGGCGCGGCTACCTGGACGTGGGCGACACGCCCGCGTCGAAGGGCATCTTCGAGGCATCGAGCCTCGTCGTGGGTGGCACGCTGCTGGCGGTCGAAGAGATCATGGGCGGCCGCGCGCGACGCGGTTTCATTCCCATCGCCGGCCTGCATCATGCGTCACGCACCCATGCGGCGGGCTTCTGCGTGTTCAACGACTGCGGCATCGCCATCGAACTGTTGCGCCAGCGGCATGGGCTGCGCCGGATCGCGTATGTGGACATCGATGCGCACCACGGCGACGGCGTGTTCTATGCGTTCGAATCCGATCCGGACGCGCTCTTCGCCGACATTCACGAAGACGGGCGCCACCTGTATCCGGGTACCGGCGCCGTGGAGGAAACCGGCAAGGGCAGTGCCAGCGGCACCAAGCTGAACCTGCCGTTGCCGCCGGGGGCGGGCGACGAGGACTTTCACCGCGAGTGGCTGAAGATCGAGGAGTACCTGCGGCAGACGCAGCCGGAGTTCATCCTGCTCCAGTGCGGTGCCGATAGCCTGGAGGGTGATCCCATCACGCATCTGGCCTTCAGCGAGGAAGCGCATGCGCACGCTGCCGCTTCCCTGTGCCGCATCGCCGATGAAATAGGGCATGGTCGCGTGCTCGCCATGGGTGGCGGCGGGTACAACCGGCAGAATCTTGCGCGCGCGTGGACGCGGGTGGTCGAGGCCCTGGTCGCGAGCTGAGGCCCTGGTCGCGGACTAACGCCAGCCCTTGAAGAAACTGCCGTCGGCGAAGTCCCAGAGCAGGCTCAGGTGCCAGCGCGTGTCGTAGGGCTGGTCGCTGAGCGGAATCTCCGCACCCAGGCTCAGTGCGACGTGCGCGCCACGGGTGAGCCCGAAACGCAGTTGCGGCACCACCGTCCACTGCACGGAGTCGCCACCGTCGTCTTCGAAAGGCACCGCCGCAGTGAACTCCAGCGCCGGGAAGACCCGCCGCGGCCATTGGGTCCAGCGGTAGTGCACGACGCCCGCGAACTCGGCCTCGCCGGTGTCCACGTCGTCCACCGGGAGAATCAAGCGCGCGCTCGACTGGAACATCCAGCGCTCGTCGAAGAGCCGGCCGTAGGCAAGGTAAGGGATGATCTCGTCGGACGCGTCGCCGTCGGTCGGAAAGGCGACAACCACGGCGCCCGACAGGATCGAACGCCGGGCGAGATTCCAGTGCAGTACCGTCTTGGCGCCGACCTCGACTTCGGTGATTTCGGCGTCCGTGCCATCGTCTTCATGGATGACCTCGACGACACCCATCGAGCGCTTGCCGAAGCGTTTCTCGATCTCGATTACATTGCGCCAGACGTCGGCGCCGTCGCGCTCGGTCAGCCGTGATTTCCACACGATCTCGTCCTCGGGAAAAGCTTTCTTGGTGCGGATCGGCAGGAAGAAATTGAGTTCGCCAGGCGGGTAGGATGCGCTGCCGGGGGCCAGCGTCTTCGCGTAAGCGACGACGTTGCGGACCTGTTGCTCATCGAGCGCGGCTCCCTGCGAGGGCATCGTGGCCGACAACCCCAGCGCCTGGCCGCCGTGCGTGACGACGATCTGCCAGTCCTCGGCGGGTTCGCGGCTGTTGAACAGCGGGTCGGACAGATCGGCGGGTTGCGGGTCCAGTGCCTTGACCGTCGGATTCTCCGGGTCGTGGCGCCCCGCCGGGCCGTGGCAGGCGGCGCAGACGCTCTCGAAGGTGCGGCGGCCGTCCTCGAGGTCCGGAGTGGCCCCTGTGGTGGCCAGGGCGGGCGGCGCCAGCAGCGCAAGGGCGGTCAACCCAGGCAGCGCTCCGGCGAGCAAACGGGCGAGCATCGTGCTTCGTGGCGTGGTCATGACGGCGGTCCTTCTGGTTCTGCCGCTGACGGCGAACCATGCCCGTACCCTAGCGCCGCCGGGGGTCACGCGCGCTCGGTAGTTTCCGTGATCAGCTACAATTGCGCGTCCCCGACCGTGGAGAGCACATGTTTCCCGCCAGCATGACTATCGCCGGGTTCGATCCCGAACTCGCGGCTGCAATCGATCACGAGCGCGTCCGCCAGGAAGATCACATCGAGCTGATCGCTTCCGAGAACTACGCCTCTCCACGCGTGCTCGAGGCCCAGGGCTCCGTGCTCACCAACAAGTACGCCGAAGGTTACCCGGGCAAGCGCTACTACGGCGGGTGCGAATACGTCGACGTCGCCGAGCAGCTCGCGATCGACCGCGCGAAGAAGCTCTTCGGCGCCGACTTCGCCAACGTGCAGCCGCACTCGGGTTCGCAGGCCAATGCCGCCGCGTTCCTCGCGCTGATGAAGCCGGGCGATACGCTGCTGGGCATGAGCCTCGACCATGGTGGTCACCTCACGCACGGCGCCAAGGTCAATTTCTCCGGCAAGATCTTCAACGCCGTGCAGTACGGGCTCGATCCGGCCACTGGCGAGATCGATTACGCGCAGGTCGAGCGCCTCGCGCGCGAGCACAAGCCGAAGATGATCATCGCGGGCTTCTCCGCGTATTCGCGCATCCTCGATTTTCCGCGCTTCCGGCAGATCGCCGATGCCGTAGGCGCGTACTTCCTCTGCGACATGGCGCACGTCGCCGGCCTGGTCGCGGCGGGCGTGTATCCGAACCCGGTGCCCTTTGCCGACGTCGTGACGACCACGACGCACAAGACGTTGCGTGGTCCGCGCGGCGGCCTGATCCTCGCGCGCGAGAACGACGAGATCACCAGGAAGCTCAACTCGATGATCTTCCCCGGCACGCAGGGCGGCCCGCTGATGCACGTCATCGCGGCCAAGGCCGTGGCGTTCCTCGAAGCGATGCAGCCGGAGTTCGTGGACTACCAGAGGCAGGTCGTCGCGAACGCGCGCGAGATGTGCAAGGTCTTCCAGCAACGCGGTATCAAGATCGTCTCCGGCGGCACCGACAACCATCTGTTCCTGGTCGACCTGTCCGACAAGGACGTGACGGGCAAGGAAGCGGACGCCGCGCTCGGTCGTGCCCACATCACGGTCAACAAGAACTCGGTGCCGAACGATCCGCGCCCGCCGATGGTGTCGAGCGGCATCCGCATCGGTACGCCGGCGGTCACGACCCGCGGCTTCAAGGAGGCCGAGGTGGCGCAGCTTGCTCATTGGATAGCGGACGTGCTCACCCACCCGAACGACGAAGCCGTCATCGCAAAGACACGCACGGCGGTCGAAGAGATTTGCCGCCGCTTTCCGGTGTACGGCCGCTGAGCGCGGGCTGAGCGGGCAGCAGGGCAGCAGGGCAGCAGGGCAGGAGACCGTCCGGTGTACTGTCCGTTCTGCAGCTTCGAAGAAACGAAAGTCATCGACTCGCGCCTCTCCGGCGACGGCCAGCAGGTGCGCCGCCGCCGCGAATGCCTGCGCTGCGGTGAACGCTTCACTACTTTCGAATCCGCCGAACTCGTCATGCCCCGCGTCGTGAAGAGCGATGCCACGCGTGAACCGTTCGACGAAGCGAAGCTGCGCTCGGGCATGGTGAAGGCGCTCGAAAAACGACCCGTGGCGATCGAAGCCGTCGACGCCGCCGTGAACCGCGTCTGCCACAAGCTGCGCACGCTCGGCGAGCGCGAAGTGCCGGCGCGGCTGATCGGCGAACTCGTGATGGACGAACTGCACCAGCTTGACGAAGTCGCCTATGTGCGCTTCGCCTCCGTCTACCGCAGCTTCCAGGATGTCGACGCGTTCCGCGAGGAAATCGACAAGCTGCGGCACCGCCGGCCGCGCTCGGCCGAAGAGCTGCAGCTCGGGCTCTGGACCGGCTCCGACGCGCCGCTGGCGGTGGTGTCGCCTTCCGGCAACGGCAACAACTCGCCCGGCAAGAAGTAGATTGAGCAACGGATGACCACCAACCCCGTCGCGATCGACCACGTTTACATGGCGCGAGCGCTGCAACTTGCCGCACGCGGCACCTATTCGACGGCGCCGAATCCCGCGGTGGGTTGCGTGCTGCTGGATGCGGCCGGCGCGCTGGTGGGAGAGGGCTGGCATCAGCGCGCGGGTCAGCCGCATGCCGAAGTGTTCGCATTGCGCACAGCGGCAGACCGTGCGCGCGGCGGCACGGCGTACGTCACGCTCGAGCCCTGCTCGCACCATGGACGCACGCCACCCTGCGCCGATGCACTGATCGAGGCGGGGGTGCGGCGGGTCGTCGCAGCGATGCAGGATCCCAACCCGCATGTCGCGGGCGATGGCCTGCGCAAACTCGAGGCTGCTGGCATCGTCACGGCCCTTGGCGTACTCGAACGCGAGGCGCGCGAGCTGAATCGAGGCTTCGTTGCGCGCATGACGCGGGGACGGCCCTGGGTGACGGTGAAGCTGGGCAGCAGCGCCGACGGCCGCACGGCGCTGGCCGACGGCTCAAGCCGGTGGATCACGTCGGAGGCTGCGCGCGCCGACGTGCAGCGTCTGCGGGCTCGCGCATCGGCAATCGTCACCGGCATCGGCACGGCACTCGCCGATGATCCCGCGCTGACCGTGCGTGATCGCGCCCTGGACCTGGGCGGTCGCGTTCCGCTGCGCGTCGTGCTCGATTCCCGCGGGCGATTCGAACCTGGTCTGCAGCTGGCGCGGGATGGCCTGCCAACGCTGGTATTCAGTTCGGACGCGGGCGCTCAATCGCTCGCTCACCTCGCAGAAGCCAGGCCGGCGGCCCTGCAGTTCGAGCCCATGCCAGCGGATGCCGCAGGTCGAATCGACCTGCACGCGACGCTGCAGCGCCTGGCGGCACTCGAATGCAACGAGGTGCTGGTGGAGGCCGGTCCGCGACTCGCGGGCAGTTTCCTGGCGGCCGGACTCGTTGACGAAATCGTGCTGTACGTCGCGCCAACCATCCTCGGCGACACGGCGCAGCCCTCCTTCGTGCTGCCGCAGCCGCTGCGCGCGCTGTCGGAGCGACTGCAGTATTCCTATCACGACGTGCGACAGGTTGGACCGGACCTCCGGCTGACGCTGCGTCCCGTGGAGACCCGACCTTAATGTTCACTGGAATCGTGCAGGGCGTTGGAACGGTGCGTGCGATCGAGCCGCGCGGCGGCGACGTCACCCTCGTGTTCGACACGGCCGGCGTATCCCTCGCCGACATCGAACTCGGTGGCAGCATCGCCGTGAGCGGCGTTTGTCTCACGGCGACCCGTTTTGATGCCGCGAGCTTTGCAGCGGATGTCTCGCGCGAAACACTATCGCTCACGACGCTCGGCGACTGGGTCGTCGGCAGTCGTGTGAACCTGGAGAAGGCACTGCTGGCCGGGCAGGCGCTTGGCGGTCATTACGTCACCGGACACGTGGATGGGGTAGGGCAGCTGGTCTCTCGTCACGACGATGCGCGCTCGGTGCGGATGGAATTCCGGGTCCCGCCCGAACTGGCGCGCTACGTCGCCCGCAAGGGTTCGATCTGCATCGACGGCGTCAGCCTCACCGTGAACGGCGCCAGGGGCGATCGCTTCGACGTGAACCTCGTGCCGCACACCTTGGAGGTCACGACGCTGGGCGGCCTGCAGGCAGGCAGCCGCGTGAACCTCGAAGTCGACATCATCGCGCGCTATGTCGAACGCATGATGCATCCCGACCTTGACTGAGCCTCGCGCCGGCCGTTCCGCCGCCGCACCCCGCCCCCTGCTAAACTGCGCGCCGCGAGGGCGGATCGAGCGTTGTCCGTGTCTGATCAAAATTAATATAATTCAATGATCTAGGTGCTCTTTGTAATGCATGCCCTGAATACTATAGATGAAATTCTTGACGACATCCGACAGGGCCGGATGGTCGTGATCATGGACGACGAGGACCGCGAGAACGAGGGCGACCTGGTGATGGCCGCGACGAAAGTGCGCCCCGAAGACGTCAACTTCATGGCCCGCTATGGCCGCGGCCTGATCTGCCTGACGCTGACCCGCGACCGTTGCCGCCAGTTGCGCCTGCCGCTGATGGTCAGCGACACCGATGCCGACCAGCGCACGAACTTCACCTTGTCGATCGAGGCGGCCGAAGGAGTCACGACCGGCATCTCGGCCTACGACCGCGCACACACCATCCAGACGGCGGTCGCTGCGGCCGCCCGTGCCGAAGACCTGCGGCAGCCCGGCCACATCTTTCCGCTCATGGCGCAGCCCGGTGGCGTGCTGACGCGCGCCGGGCATACCGAAGCCGGTTGCGACCTGGCGCGCCTCGCGGGCGCCGAGCCGGCTGCCGTCATCGTCGAGATCCTGAACGACGATGGCACGATGGCGCGCCGACCCGACCTCGAGAAGTTCGCGCGCGAGCACAGGATCAAGATCGGCACGATCGCCGACCTGATCCGCTACCGGCTGGAGAAGGAGCGTTCGGTCGAGCGTATCGCCGAGCGGCAGATTGCAACCGAGTTCGGTCCGTTCCGCCTGGTCTGCTACGAAGACCACGTCAACAGCACGGTTCATCTCGCGCTCGTTCTCGGCAACCCGGAGTCGGAGCAGGCGCCGCTGGTGCGCGTGCACCTCGAGGACACCGTACGCGACCTGGTCGGCGCGATCGAAGTGGGGCACAGCTGGTCGCTGCGCGGCGCCATGGAGCGCGTAGCGCGCGAAGGCTCGGGCATCGTCGTGCTGTTGCGTCCGTACGAAAGCCCGCTCGATATCGCCGAGGCCGTCCGGTCCAGCCATCCCACGGCGGCGACGGCGAGTCCGGCGCGCGGTGCGCAGGTGCTGCGGACCTACGGCATCGGCGCGCAGATTCTCCGCGATCTCGGCGTGCGCACAATGCGCGTGCTGAGCGCGCCGAAACAGATGCATGGGCTTTCAGCGTTCGGCCTCGAAGTCGCCGAATACGTGGACTGAGGAGCAGACTCGAGATGGACAATATCCGCACCTTGCAGGGCGACGTCATTGCGCGCGACCTGCGCATCGCCGTCATCGCCTCGCGTTTCAACGACGCGATCGTCGAGAACCTCGTGCGCGGCGCGGTGGACGCGCTGCTGCGCCACGGGGCCAGCGAGAAACAGATCGAAATCATCCGCGTTCCGGGCGCTTACGACCTCCCGTTCGTCGCGCGACGCGTCGCGGCGTCGAAGCGCTGTGACGCCATCGTCGCACTGGGCGCGGTGATCCGCGGGGCCACGCCGCACTTCGATTACGTCTGCAGCCAGTGTGCCTCGGGTCTCGCGCGCGCCGCGGACGAAACGGGCGTGCCGATCGCGTTCGGCGTCCTGACGACCGACACCATCGAGCAGGCGGTGGAACGAGCCGGCACCAAGGCTGGCAACAAGGGCGCGGACGCAGCCCTGGTAGCGATCGAGCTGGCCAACCTGATGCGCCGGCTGGACGTCTGAGGATGACGCGACCCCGCAGCGACCGTTCCGGGCGTGCGCGCAGTATGTCGCGCCGCCTCGCGCTGCAGGCGCTCTACCAGTGGCAGATGACCGGCCAGTCGTTTCCCGAGCTGCGCAACCAGTACACGTCCGACGAGGGCTACGCCGAGGTCGATGCGGAATACTTCCAGCAGCTGCTGCAGGGCGTGATCGACGATTCCGTCGCACTCGACGCCATGATCGGGGGGTGGCTCGATCGGCCGGTGGCGCAGCTCGATCCGGTCGAGCACGCGGTGCTGCTGCTCGGCGTCGAAGAACTCCGCGCACACGTCGAAGTGCCGTACAAGGTGGTGCTGAACGAGTGCGTCGAACTGACGAAGAAATTCGGGGCGACCGACGGCCACAAGTTCATCAACGCAGTTCTAGATCGTGCGGCGCGCCAGTTGCGCGCGGCCGAGCAGCCGGCCACGGCGCGACGCTCGCCGGGCAAGTAACCGCACCTCCCGAACGCCGGAGCACCAGTGCCCCTCGGTGAGTTCGACGTCATCGCTCGCTACTTTTCGCGCAATTCGCCGCGCGGCGACGTACTGCTCGGCGTGGGTGACGACGCTGCCTTGCTGACGCCGGCTCCAGGCCAGGCCCTGGTAGTCGCGACGGATACACTCGTCGAAGGACGTCATTTTCTTGCTGGCACGCCCGCCAGCGCGATCGGGCACCAGGCGCTGGCCGTGAACCTGAGCGACCTGGCCGCCATGGGCGCCGAACCGGCCTGGGCGTTGCTTTCACTTTCGATGCCGCAATCCGACGAGCGCTGGCTCGCAGACTTCGCGGATGGCCTGTATGCGCTGGCCGAACGCCACGGCGTTGCACTCGTCGGAGGCGACACGGTATCGGGCCCGCTCGTCGTCACCGTCGAGGTGCTGGGATTCGTACCGCCCGCTGCGGCACTGCGGCGATCGGGGGCGAGCGTGGGCGATCTCATCATCGTTTCCGGCGCGCCAGGCGTGCCTGCGGCAGGGCTCGAAGAGCTGCAATCGGGCCGGGCAACGTTCGCATCGCAGGACGCGCGAGTGCGTCGCTTCCTGCGTGCCGAACCGCGGCTTGCCCTGGGGCGTGCGTTGCGTGGCTTCGCCACGGCTGCAATGGATGTCTCGGATGGTTTGCTCGGCGATCTCGGCAAGCTCGCGCGTGCGAGCAGCGTGGGTGCGTGCATCGATCTCGAGCGTCTGCCTGTGGCACCTGAACTCGCCGGGTATCCGCTGGCTGAGCAGGAGCGCCTGGTGCTGCATGGTGGTGACGACTACGAACTGCTGTTCACGCTGCGCGCCAATCACTTCGGGCGCATCGCACACCTCGCCGAGGCCGGTGGCTGCAGCCTGCGGTGCATCGGCTCGATGGTGCAGGGCGAGGGCGTCGAATGCCGGCGCGCCGGCGCGCGCGTAAATGTCGCTGGGCAAGGCTATGACCATTTCGCCTCCTGAGTCCGGTCACAAGCGCGACCGCATCCCGTTGCCGGCCGCGCTGCTGCGTGATCCCGTCCACCTGCTCGCCCTGGGGTTCGGCTCGGGTCTCGCCCCTGTGGCACCCGGCACGTTCGGTTCGATCGTCGGTCTGCTGTTCGGGCTGGGGGTCGCGCCTTTCGGCTTCTGGTTCGCCCTGACGGTAACGGTCGTCGTCACCATCGCAGGGATCTGGATCTGCGGCGAAAGTGCGCGGAAGCTCGGCGTGCACGACCATTCCGCCATCGTGTGGGATGAAGTGGCGGGAATGATGCTGACCCTGCTGGCCGCGCCGGCCACGTGGTGGGGCATCGGGCTCGCATTCGGGCTGTTCCGGCTGTTCGACGTGTGGAAACCCTGGCCGATCCGGGAGGTTGATCACGGAATGCGCGGGGGACTGGGAATTATGCTCGACGACGTAATGGCGGCTGTCATGGCCGCCGCCCTGTTGTTGATCATCAAGAAGTACACGTGACCGAAGCCAATCCCGCTGCTCGACCCGAGGCGCTGTCACCCGTGCATCCGCACGTCCAGACGCAGACCATGGCGGCGCAAGTGCTCCCGGGCACGCCCGACCGGATCGGCAAGTACTACGTCGTGCACGAGGTGGGTCGTGGCAGCACCGGCACGGTCTACCTGTCGCACGATCCGTTCTACGGGCGCGACGTGGCGATCAAGCTCTACCACGCCACGGTTGGGGACGACGCCGAGAGCCGCAACGCCCGCCGCATGTTCATGGGCGAAGCGAAGATGGTCGGCAAGCTGCAGCACCCGAACATCGTGCCGATTTTCGACGCGGGCGAAGAGGACGGCCGCCGCTACGTCGTCACCGAGCACGTGCACGGCGCCCGCACGCTGAGCGCGTACTGTCGCCCCGGCAGCCTGCTGCCGATCGACCAGGTTGTCTCCATCCTGTACAAGTGCGCGAAAGCGCTGCATTACGCGCATTCGCGCGGCGTGGTCCATCGTGACATCAAGCCGTCGAACATCCTGCTGACGCAGGACGGCGACGTGCGCATCGTCGACTTCGGCATCGCCCTCGTCGCGGACTCCGACGTTTCGCGGCTCGAGGGCGTTGCGGGCAGCCCGGCTTACATGTCGCCGGAGCAGGTGCAGGGGCTCGAGCTCGACGCGCGCTCCGATCTGTATTCGCTCGGCGCCGTCATGTACGAAATGCTCTGCGGGCAGCGCCCGTTCCGTGCCGGCGCACTGGGCAAGTTGCTGCGCCAGGTGGTGCAGTCGGAAGCCGAATCGCTGCGCAGCATACGCCCCGAAATTCCCGAAGAACTCGAGGAAGTCGTCAAGCGCGCGCTGCAGAAGGCGCCGAACAACCGTTACCGCACCGGCAACGAGTTCGCTGCTGAACTCACGCGCGTGCACCAGAAGTTGCGCGCTTCCCAGGCGGAGATCGACGACGAAGAGCGCTTTGCAGTCATGCGCAAGCTGCGCTTTTTCCATGATTTCTCGCATGGCGAAATCCGCGAAGTGATGCGCGCCGGGGTCTGGACCGAATGCCAGCCGGGCGAATCCGTGCTGCGGCCCGGTGACATCGACGACCGGTTCTACATCGTGGTTTCGGGAACCGTGCGCTTGAGCCGTGGTGGCGACATCATCGGTCGCGTTCCCGCGGGCGGCTGCTTCGGTGAAGCCGGTTATGCCGAAGGCTCGCGCCGCGACACGGTCGTCGAGGCCGAAAGCGCGGTGACGATGCTGAAGGTGACGGCGACGCTGCTCGAGCAGTCGTCGGTCTCGTGCCAGCTGCGCTTCCACAAGGTGTTCGTGCGGGAGCTGATCGGGCGGCTGCAGCGGGGCAAGAAGTAGGGGATAGGGGATAGGGGATAGGGGTTAGTCGGAGGCGCAGGCCCACCAGCACCTGCAACACGGACCATTCGGTCCAAGCATCGAGCAAATAAGCCGCTCGCGAAGGAAATCACTGAGGCCGTTGGGTCGACCGACAGGCTGCGGCGATGTGACTCGCCGCCAGTAGTGCTGGCGCCGCAGCCTCAGGCGACAGGCGTCAGGTGCATGTGCCCGTGATGCTGGTGGGGAGCGGCAAGCGAGTGCTTGTCGCTGCTCTCCACGGTGACCAGGTTGATCTGGCCGTACGCAACGCCACGCTCGGCACGAATGCCGTCTGCGAATGCGCGCACTGCTGCAGTCGGTCCCTTCAGGAACACGTTCTCCATGCAGTGCTCATGGTCCAGATGCAGATGCGTCGTCGCGATGACGAGGCTGTGGTGCGCGTGCTGCACGGCCGTCAGCCGCTCAGCAGGTCTCGCACGTGATGGTTGTAAACATAGGACAGGCTGGCCACGCATTGCGTGCGAGGCTTGTCGCTGGCCCTGTGGGTTCCAACTTCGCGACGCAACAGGTCGCGCATCGCCTCGGATCGACTGGTGTAGCCCCGGGCTGCGATCAACTCATCGAAGGCTCTTGCGAGTTCCTCGTCGATCGACATCGTGATTCGTTCCATGCTCACTCCCCTCTCAGTCGTGCTTGCATCCACACACCGGACACGCCTGCAGCGTCAGCGGACGCTCAAGCCGGCATCTCGATAGCAATGCTTCGTCCGCGAATATATCCCGAGTCGGCCCATCGGCCATGACCGCGCCCGCGAGCAGCACGATGGTTCGTGGACAGAGATCGAGAACCATGTCCAGGTCGTGGCTCGTGAAAATTCGTGTGTGACGGAACTCGCCGAGCAGTCCGATCAGTTGGCGGCGTGCATACGGGTCGAGCCCGCTCGTGGGCTCATCCATCACCAGGATGTCCGGTGCCATCGCCAGCACGCCTGCGATTGCCGCCGCTTCTTCTCGCCGCCGGACGGACAGCCGGTACGGAAGCGGCGCTTGCCACCTGCCAGACCCCGACACGCTCCAGCGCCTCGCGAACCCTGCGGTCGACTTCGGCTTCAGGCAATCCCTGGTTGCGCGGGCCGAACGCGACGTCGTCGTAGACCGTTGGCATGAATAGCTGATCGTCGGGGTCCTGGAAGACCAATCCGACCGTCCGGCGAATCGCCGGCAATGTCTCCCTGGTCAGCGGCGTCTCCCCGATTCGGACCTCACCGCTCGTCGGGCTGAGATGACCGTTGAGATGCATGAGCAGCGTGGACTTGCCTGCGCCGTTGGCGCCGATGATGGCGACCGACTCGCCGTGCGTGATCCGGAAGGACACATCGTCCAGGGCGACAGTGCCGTCCTCGTAGACGTGCGACAGTCCGCGGGCTTCAACCAGGTGGTGGCTCATCGCAGCACACCGAGCACCGCTGCGCCGAGCCATTGCGTCACGGCCTGAGTCCGCAGCAGCAGGAAGAGTCCGCACCATCCCGCTACATACGCGATTTCCGGGCGGCCGAGGCGTGACGGCTGGCCACCACGGAAGTCACCGGTAAAGCCACGGGCACACATTGCCAGATAGATGCGCTCCGCCCGATCCCATGTCCTCAGGAGCAGACGACCGACCAGCGCTCCATAGAGGCGAATCGACAGCGGGCGACCGCCACCGCGCTGCTCGCGGGCAACCGTCATCCGGTTGGCTTCCTCGCCAAGTACGGTCATGTAGCGATAAAGGAAGAGCAGTTGCACGGCCAGCGCGCGCGGCATGCCCATCCGGTCAAGTGCACCGCAGATTGCCGGAAACCCCGTAACCGCCACCAGTGCTATGGCCGCTGCAGCCGCCAGCAGCGATCGCAGCATGATCGAAAGCAGCGAGATCCAGCCGCCGCTGATTTCCAGCCCGCCCAACAGTACTTGAACCTCGCGGTCAAACCACGGGTTCGGCAGCCCGATCAGGAGCGCGACCGGCAGCACGAGGGCAACCTTGCGCAACAGGAATGTGATCGGCAGTCGGGCCGCCGTGATGACCGCAATCGGAAAGACGAAAAACGGGATGAGTGGCGCCACTGCATAGCGGTCGAAGGACATCGCGCAAACGATGAATACCAGCGCGACGATGACCTTTGCGCGTGCATCGAGGCGGTGCAGCGCGGAATCTCCGGTCGCGAGGAGATCGAGGCGACGGAAATCGAGAGGGCCCCGCGACTGGCGTCACGCCGGCCGTGCCTTCCGTTGCGCAATGCGAAGCCGACGAGCAGCGCGAGCATCAGGGCGATGCCGCCACCGAGCACCGGCCAGCGACGTGCCCAGTCGGCCGTCGGGCTGGTTCAAGTTGTTCGCTCCAGGCGCACCTGCCGGCAATGCGCCGGGCCCCTCATCCTGGCGGAAGCCGTAATCCGGCATCATGACTGCGCGCCGCTGCAGTTCAGCCAGCGAGGCATGGAGCACGGTCTGCGGCGAGTCGGGCGCGTCAATGCCGGTGATCCGCGTGATCGACCACTCGAGGCCGTCCGGGTTTTTCGATCCGAACCAGGCGCCGATGCCACCCAGTGCCAGTGCGACGGCCGCAATCGAAGCAACAATGCCGCTCACGGGCGACTGGATGGTGCGGCGCCGGGCGGGATTCCGGGTCGCGTCGCGCGAGACGAACGTCACGACAGTGGCGGTGACCACGCCCTCGACGATGCCGATCGCGAAATGGACAGGCAGCATGAAGAGCGCGAACGTGCCGAGGGGCAGGGCCGAGATGCCGGATGCGACCGTCTGCAGAACAACCGCCACGGCGCCGAGTTGCAGCGAGACCACCGCCGCAGCAATGGCAGCGACAGTGGCGCGAGGCGTGCCGGGTGTTCCGCCAGCGAGGCGTCTATAAAGTGGATAGCCGATGAACGCCGGGAAGAATCCGAGGTTGAAGATGTTGCAGCCGAGGGCGAGCAGCCCGCCGTCGGCAAAGAACAGCGCCTGCACGATGAGTACGGAGGCCACGACGAGAAGGCAGCATGCGGACCAAAGCGGCATTGCGAACAGCAGCCCACCGCCGAGGTGGCCACTCGAGGAGCCGGTGCCAGGGATGCTGAAATTGATCATCCTGCGCGGTGAACAGAAAGGCCCCAGCACGCCCATCGGCGGCACCCTGCGGTCGTCCGCCTCATTGCGCAACCGGCGCGAGCAATATGCGACGAGACTACGGTTGCAGCCCACATCGTCCCGCCCACCGCGGGCGACAGCAGTAAATCGGCCGTGTGCATTTTCGCGTTTTCCGTGACGGCGACTGACCTCGAAGCTCGCCTTTCCGAACAAGGGCAACCGCCGCGTAGGACCTGTTTATACAATATTCTTGCTGCCGTGGGCGATGCGGCAGATTGGCTATTTCCCGCAGGTCACGCGCGCCACGTCCGCGCTGACCTGGACTCTGTTCATCGCGGCTGCCCGCTGGACGGCGCAAGCCGCAGGACCCACCTCTGAGGTGCATGCTGCTGCCGCCCGCCCTGGCGTGCCGCATGCTGGTGCCGCCGGGCGCCGGTCGCCGGACACGGGCGCGGATCATGCCGACCACCGAATAAATGTGCCTGGGGCCGGGCCGCTGCCGCAAGGCGTGCAATCGCCCGCCGGGGGCGATCGGCGCTTGAACGCCGGGCAACCGCACTCGGCGCGGGCTCCGCGTGTTTGCCGCCGCCGGCACAGCCACGCCACCGCCGATCACGCTACGATCAGGACGGTCCGGCGACGCCAGATGTCGTTCCGTCGCAGCCTGAAACCGCCGTTTTCCAACGAACACAGCATCGCGCCAACGCACCAAGGGCGCCTCCCGTCATCGTCCGCCCTGCCTAGGGCTCGACTTGCCCGTTTGACGCTGGGCGCCGGCAATGGCGTCTCGGCTTCGCCCGCCGGGCATCCGCTGTCTTGCTCGCAGTCTCATCGCCGCCGCTGAACTCGTACATCGGCGGTCGCGGGCTCAGCGTACCAACGCGATGAAGAAGAACAGGTGACGGCCGACTGTACCTGCGACGCCGACTGCGCTAAAGACGTCGAAACCGGCGGGGCTTCGGCACGGCCTCACTACCGGTTCCTGGTTTCAGAGTCCGAGACATGCGACCTCGCCAGATCAGCCGCCGTCCTCACGGCCCTCTACACTGCCCGGGCGTGGCGGCGGACGTGACACCGCCACTCAGAGAAATCCTCGTCCACGGCCCGCCAGTTCACACCCCGGCTTCGGCGCCATTGGCCTCGACAGCACCGAGAATTGCTCGCAGACGCGCCCGCACCAGCGGCACCGCCAGCCTGCTCGCGGGCCTGCCCGGGGCGAGCGTCTATGGCGCCGAGGCGTTCCCGACCTCCGGCCATCGGCGGCTTCCAGGACGATCGCCTGCGCACCCAATTGGACGGCATGGACCTCGTGGCCGCCTGTCCCAAT